>CAWBSI010000011.1:0-409648 GCA_963791375.1 uncultured Alphaproteobacteria bacterium | reverse complement strand
TTGTCCCGGCCATCTCGATTGTGGAGGCACTGTGCCATCCTGATCGAGATCGCCGGGTCAAGCCCGGCGATGACGGCGTTGGATGTGTGGATTTTATCGAACATGCTTTTACCGTTCCGAGCCGGGATAGGGCGCACCCGACTTGTGGAGATAGCGCGGGCCTTTGTCGTCGCGCTCCATGCGCATGTCGATATCGGGATACTCTGCGCGCTCGCGCGGCGCGCGGCTGCCGATCTCGAGATAAACAGCGTCGTGCGCGCTGCGATTGATGAGGCAATGGCCGTTGGGAACGCCCGCTTTCCATCCCGCCGCGTCGCCCGGCCGCAGCACGGTTTCGCCGCCGTCCTCGCACAAAACGAGCTCGCCCGAGAGCATGTAGACGAACTCGTCCTCGTTGGCGTGCCAGTGGCGCTGCGAGGAGGCAGCGCCCGGCTTCAGGGTCGCAAGATTGACGCCGAATTGGTCGAGGCCCGCGGCATTGCCGAGCCGCTTGCGCGAGCGCCCCAGTTGCGCCTGTCGGAACGGCTCGGGGTAACCGGTGTGAGTGTCGATTTTCAAAGCCGCGATGTCGATCTTTGGCATGTCTCTCTGCTCTTGCTTCATTGCAGTGGGATTCAATTCGGCGCCCGGCGTGCCGCAAAAGCGGCCGGCGAACGGGAAACATTCACACGCGTTCGATGATCGTCGCCGTCCCCATGCCGATGCCGATGCAAAGCGTGACCAGCGCGGTGTTGAGGTTGCGCCGCTCCATCTCGTCGATCGCGGTGCCGAGGATCATGGCGCCGGTGGCGCCGAGCGGATGGCCGAGCGCGATCGCGCCGCCATTGACGTTGACCTTGGCGCTATCGACCTCGAACGCCTGGAGGAAGCGCAGCACCACCGAAGCGAACGCCTCGTTGACCTCGAACAGGTCGATGTCCGCGAGCGTCATGCCGGCCTTCCTGAGCACCTTCCTGGTCACGTCGATGGGGCCGGTGAGCATCATGGCCGGCTCCGAGCCGATATTGGCAAACGCCTTGATCCGCGCCCGCGGCTTGAGCCCGGCGCGTCGGCCGGCATCGGCATTGCCGACCAGCACCGCCGCAGCGCCGTCGACGATGCCGGAGGAATTGCCGGCATGGTGGACATGATTGACCGCCTCGATTTCCGGATGCGACTGAACTGCGACCGCATCGAAGCCGCCGAGCTGGCCCATCTGCACGAAGGAGGGCTGGAGCTGCGCCAGCGACTGCATGGTCGTCGAGGGGCGCATGTGCTCGTCCTTGGCCAGCAGCGTGATGCCGTTGGGGTCCTTCACCGGAATGACCGATTTCGCGAAGCGCCCTTCGTCCCACGCCACGCCGGCGCGCTTCTGGCTCTCCACCGCATAGGCGTCGACGTCGTCGCGGGAGAAGCCGTACTTGGTGGCGATGAGATCGGCGGAAATACCTTGCGGCATGAAATAGGACTGGATCGCGATGGCGGGATCGATCGGCCACGCGCCGCCGGACGCGCCGATGCCGACCCGGCTCATGAACTCCACGCCGCCGCCCACCGTCATGTCGTGCTGGCCCGACATCACCTCCGCCGCGGCGAAGTTGACGGCGTCGAGCCCGGACGCGCAGAACCGGTTGATCTGGACCCCCGGCACGCCATTGCCGTAGCCGGCGCAGATGGCGGCGACGCGGGCGATGTCGCCGCCGGCTTCCCCGACCGGATCGACGCAACCCAGCACGACGTCGTCCACCAGGGAGGGATTGAGCCGGTTGCGCTGCCTGAGCGTAGCCAGGGCCTGGGTGGCGAGATTGAGCGCGGTCACCTCATGCAGCGCGCCGTCGGCCTTGCCGCGCCCCCGCGGCGTGCGCACGTGATCGTAGATGAAGGCGTCGGTCATAATATTCTCCGCTTATCCGCGACCTTCCCGTCACAAGCTGCGCGCGATCACCAGCTTCATGATCTCGTTGGTGCCGGCATAGATGCGCAGGACCCGTGAATCCCGATACATGCGCGAGATCGGATACTCGTCCATATAGCCATAGCCCCCGAACAATTGCAGGCAGCGGTCGACGATTTTTCCTTCGGTGTCGGTGACCCAGTACTTCGCCATCGACGCGGTCGCAGTGTCCAGCGCGCCCTCGACCAGGCGGCCGACGCAATGATCGACGAACACCCGCGCCACCGTCGCCTCGGTCTTGCACTCCGCGAGCACGAACTGGGTGTTCTGGAACTCGATGAGCTTGCGGCCGAACGCCTCGCGCTGCTTTACATAGTCGATGGTCAACTCCAGCGCGCGTTCGATCATCGCCTGGGCATGCACGGCGACGATCATGCGCTCCTGCGGCAGGTCGTTCATGAGCTGGGCGAAGCCCTGGTTCTCCGCGGTGCCGAGCAGGCTCTCGGCCGGCAGCGCCACCTCCTCGAAGAACAGCTCCGATGTATCGGCGGCGTCGAGGCCCAGCTTCTTGAGCTTACGTCCGCGGCGGAAGCCCTGGACCTCGTCGGTCTCCACCACCATCAGCGAGATGCCTTTGGCGCCGGCCGCGGGATCGGTCTTGGCGACGACGATGACGAGATTGGCGTGCTGACCATTAGTGATGAAGGTCTTGGCGCCGTTCAGGACATAGCCGTTGCCGTGCCGGACCGCGCGGGTGCGCACGCCCTGCAGGTCGGAGCCGGCGCCGGGCTCGGTCATGGCGATGGCGCCGACGAGTTCGCCGGTGGCGAGCCGGGGCAGCCAGCGCCGCTTCTGCTCCTCGGTGCCGTAACGAAGGATGTAGGGCGCGACGATGCCGGAATGCAGCGGCGCGCCGAAGGCGTCGAAGCCGGCAAGGCTGAAAGCGCGATTGATCGCGACCTCATGGGCAAAGCTGCCGCCGGCGCCGCCATACTCCTCCGGTATCGACGCGCACAAGAGCCCGGCCGCGCCGGCCTTGGTCCAGACGTCGCGGCCGTACATGCCGGCCTCGTTCCAGCGCTCGAGGTGCGGCACGAATTCGGCGTCGACAAAGCGGCGCGCCTGCTCCTCGAGCAGCACGACGTCTTCGGTCATCCAGGCAGGTCGGGGAACCTCGAGAGGGGACATAAGTCGGTCCTAGGCGTATCCGGCTACATATTGCCCGACCATGTCGACATAGTCACCGAATGTAAGTTCGTCGGGCTCCAACCGTCGCGCCAAACAAATCGTTGGGATTTCCTTTTGGAAGATGGCGAATTCCGAGGCCATTTTTCGGCCCCCAGGCACTTTGGGATCGCGGCTTTCGCCTCTCAGCCAACTCGCAACCTCTTCAATCAACGCCACGATTCTGCCGCGGTGCGCATGGATGTCCTGACCGGCAATGTCCGAGATGTAGCTTTGATAGCGATATCGCTGTTTGTCGAAAATGATACATCGTTTCGATTTTTGGCCTTTTGCACCGAAGCGCTTGGCGCCGAGAAATACCCCGAGTTCCAACGGCATGTTGAACCGCGGCAGCTTGGAACCAAGGTCGATCTCGGTTCGCGAAATGTCATGAATACCGTAACGGCAGTCTGCGATGATCGAGCAAATCTTTTCAAATCGATTTTCGGAGCCGTCGTCCGTTTCGAGTGCACAGCGGGGACGAAAGCCGGATCGAACGACGGCGAAAATGATCGCTCTGAAAGAATCCCGATAACTGTCGTCGAAAGGACAGTTGATGAAGACGTCGCGAATTCTGGCGTGACATCAAGATCGGGGTGGCAAGGAGCCCCGCTTGATTTCATCGATCGTCGCGCGAATTTGCTTCGAAGTGAAATGCGTAGGTCTTGTTTTTCCACGCAGGATCTTCACCCCGTCGCTGGTGGTGCCCACGACCTGATAGGAGGACGGGCTTTTCCTGCTCTTCGATTTACGCGGGGTGTTTGCCATGTGCACATTATCCCCGGGTTAGCGTCTCTCTGCAAGGCAATCCCATCAAAATGCCTCCACCGGCAACTCCATCACCGCCGCGGCGCCGGCCTGGATGCGGGCGAGGCGGGTCGCGGTTTCCGGCAGCATGCGCTCCATGAAGAAGCGGGCGGTGACGAGCCTGGCCTCCATCCGGCCCGAGGTGTCGGCGGCGCGGGCGGCCTGCGCCGCCGCGGCGATCCGGCACCACATGTAGCCGAGCGCCACCAGGCCGAAGAGATGCATGTAGTCGGTCGCGCCGGCCCCGGCATTGTCGGGCTTGGCCATGGCGTTCTGCATGAACCACATGGTGGCCTGCTGGAGATGGCCGAGTGCCTTGCCGAGTGGTTCCGCCAGGACTTTGAGCGCAGGGTCGGCCGATTGCTCCTTGATGGCGCCCTGCACCTCGTTGAAGAACGCCATGATCGCCCGCCCGCTATCCTTGCCGAGCTTGCGGCCGACGAGGTCGAGCGCCTGGATGCCGTTGGCGCCCTCGTAGATCATGGGAATGCGGGCATCGCGCACAAACTGCTCCATGCCCCATTCCCGGATGTAGCCGTGGCCGCCGAATACCTGCTGCGCCATCACGGTGTTGGCGAAGCCGAGATCGGTGAGCACGCCCTTGATGACAGGCGTGAGCAGGCTCAAATGATCTTCCGCCGCCTGACGCTCCTTGTCGCTGCCGGCGTGCCGGGCGACGTCGCTCTGGATCGAGATCCACATCACCAGCGCCCGGGCGGCCTCGTTGAAGGCCCGGATCGTCATCAAGCTGCGCCGCACGTCGGGATGCACGATGATGGGGTCGGCCGGCAGGTCCTTGAATTTCGCGCCGGTGAGGGCGCGGCCCTGGAGCCGGTCCTTGGCGTATTGGACGGCGTTCTGGTAGGCGACCTCCGACAGCGCGAGGCCCTGCAGGCCGACCCCGATGCGCGCTTCGTTCATCATCACGAACATGGCGTGCAGGCCGCGATTCTCCTCGGCCACCAGCCAGCCAGTGGCGCCGTCGTAGTTCATCACGCAGGTGGCGTTGCCGTGGATACCCATCTTGTGTTCGAGGGCGCCGCAGGACACCGCATTGGCCTCCCCCAGCGATCCGTCGGCATTGGGGATGATCTTCGGCACCACGAACAGCGACAACCCCTGGGTCCCCGCCGGCGCCCCTTCGATCCGCGCCAGGACGAGGTGCACGATGTTGGCCGCGAGATCGTGCTCGCCGGCGGAAATGAAGATCTTGGTGCCGGTAATGCGGTAGCTGCCGTCCGGCTGCCGCACCGCCTTGGTGCGGATCAGGCCGAGGTCGGTCCCGCAATGAGATTCGGTCAGGTTCATGGTGCCGGTCCATTCGCCGGCCGCCATCTTCGGCACGTAGAGCGCCTTCTGCTCCTCCGAACCGTGAACCAGCAGGGCCGCGATGGCGCCCTGCGTCAACGTCGGGTACATGGCGAAGGCCAAGTTGGCGGACACCAGGAATTCGCTGATCACCTGGGTGATCGCCACCGGCAATCCGAGACCGCCATAGGACGGTGGCACCGAAATACCGATCCATCCGCCCTCGACGCAGCGGCGGTAGGCCTCCTTGAAGCCGGCGGGCGTGACGACGCGGCCGTCATCGCTGCGGCGGCAGCCCTCTTCGTCGCCCACCCGGTTGAGCGGCGCGAGCACCTCCTCGCAGAACCGCGCCGCCGTGCCGAACATGGCTTCGACGACATCGGGCGAGGCATCGGCAAAGCCGGGCAGATTCGCGAAGCGCTCCATGTGGAAGACATCGTTGAGCAGAAACAAAGCATCCTCGACCGGCGCCTTGTAGGCGGGCATGGCATTCTCCTTCGCGGGGCGGCTGCGGCCCCCGATACGTCCGAGCGGCCTATACCGGTACAGCCCAGCCGAATTCAAATCGGCCGGCCGGGCTTCGGGACAGGACCGCGACACCCGGCTCAAATCGCATTTTCCTGCGGCCGGCGTATGAAATTTCTCGCTTTTCCCCCGGTCGTTAACCCACTTTTTACCCTAATCCGAGGAAAGTCGGGATGTAGCGGGCCGCTCATGTCGTCGCTGCGTCGTTGCGGAGCGGCACCGGTGTTGTCCTAGTCAAAGCCGTGCGTCTGAAGCCCGAACACACCGGAGTGAGCATGAGACCCGTGCCGTGGCACGTCAAAGGCGTTCATCCCGACGCGCGGGACGTCGCGCGCGAGGCGGCACGGCGTTCCGGGGTTTCCGTCGGCACCTGGCTGAACTCGCTCATCATCGAGGCGGCGGACAAGGACATCCCACCCGGCGCGCCCGGTACGTCGGCCCCTCAGGGCGCTGGTCCCCTGCACAATCCTCGCCCGACGGCGCCGCCGCCGGCCGACGACAACGTTGCTTTCATCGGCCGCCAGATCGATGAATTGAAATGGCGGATCGACAGCTTGTCGCGCGACGATTCCGCGCGCCATGCCGCCGTTTCGGCCGCCACCGAAGAGATGCGCAGCGCCCGCCTTGCCGAGGCCATTGCGCGCATCGATCGCCAGCTCGAACGTCTCGGCAGCAAGAAGCCGGCAGCCCCGACCGAGGGCAGCCAAACCCCGCCCAATGAGGGGGTCGACGAGGCATTGGCCGAAATCACCGCCCGGCAGCACGCCCTTGACGACGAATTCGCGCAACCGCAGCCGTTCGATTCGCCGGTCGCCGAACCGGCGGGCAAGGAAACGACCGAGCAGCCCGCGGAAAGCTCGGCTATCGAGCAACAGCTCGCGGACATCGCATCCCAGATCAAGACGCTGCAGGGCTCCATGCACTTCGACGGCCTCGCCGCCGATCTCGTCCGCACCATCGAACAAGCCGCCCCGAAAAAATCGATCGAGGCGGTGGAGGAGCAGCTCCGCCACCTCTCCGGCCAGATCGAAGCCGCGCAGTCATTTGCGCCGCCCGAACACCTCAATCTCCTGCGCAACGACATTGCCGACATCGCGCGCAATATTGCCGACGCGATGCCGCCGCAGGCCGTAGCTGCGATCGAGCTGCAGGTCCGCGGCCTTGCCGAAGAGGTCAACAAGCTGCGGCAGCCGGTCAGTGCCAGCGAAGTCGCCGAGGCGCTGCGCCGGGACTTCGCCGAAATCGGCAGCGCGCTCCGCGAATCGATGCCGCAGCATGCGGGGGGGTCGATCGAGGAACAGATGAGCGTGCTGACGGCGGAAATCGCCAAGCTGTTCCCGACCGTGCGCGCCGAGGAGATCGCCGACGCATTGCGCAAGGACCTCTCGGAGATCGCCGAAACGCTGAAGAATGCGGTGCCTCCGGGTGCGCTCGCCTCGCTCGAGCAGGAGATTCGTGCGCTCGGCGCGCGTATGGAGGAGAACCGTGCCTCGCTGCAGGATCATCCCGTGATCGCGGAGATCGAGCGCAGCCTCGCCCAACTGCACGAGCGGCTCGGCGCCATGACCCCGGTCGGGGACATTGCGAACCTCGCCGAGACCGTCAAAGTTCTCTCGCACAAGGCCGACGCGATCGCATCCCAGGCCGTCGTCCCTGAAGGACTGCTCAAGCTCGACGACGCGATCGGCACGCTGCGCGACCTCGCCACCCAAGTCGCCTCGCCGGCCGACATCGCCGGACTGTCGCGCGACATCCATGCGCTGGCGGAAAAGATCGACAACAGCGCGCGGACCGACTCGGACGCCGCCATGATGACGCTGGACAAGCGCCTGGCGGACATGGCCGCGGCGTTCGACAAGGGCCGCGCGGAAGCCGTCGCCATTCCGGCCGACTTCGAAGCGGTCATGAAGAGGCTCGCGGACCGGCTCGATTCCGTCGAGGTCGGGAGCGCCGATCAGGGCGCGCTTAAAAATCTCGAAGGGCGCATCGTCGGCCTGGTCGAGAAGCTCGACGCTTCCGAAGCCCGCCTGAGCCATGTCGACGGGGCCGAACGCGGCTTCGGTGATTTGCTGCAGCAGATCAGCGAACTGCGCACCCAGAATGAAAAGAAGCTGGAGGCGATCCAGCAGGAGTTGATCGAAAGCACCACGCGCGCGGTGAGCGCACCGGCGGAGGCGATCCGGCGCGACGTTGCCACCTTGAAAGAGCTCCAGATCGCGGTCGACCGGCGCACCCAGGACACCTTCGAGGCGGTCTACGGCACCATCGAGCAGGTGGTCGATCGTCTCGCCACCATCGAGGAAGATCTCCACGGCAAGGACGAGGTGGCCGCTCCGCAGGTTCCTCCGTTGCGCGCGCCTTCCGCGGCAAATCCGGTGCCGCCGCTGGTCGCGGATGCCCCCTCGCTGGCCCCGACGCCCGCGCCGGCATCGACCCCGCTGCGCGACCGCCTCGCTATGACGACGGCCGATGCGCCCGTACCCACGAAGCCCTCGGCGCCGGCGCCGCAGCCGCGCCAGCCGATCGTCTCCGACCTGCCGCCGGATGCCCCGCTCGAGCCCGGCTCGGGCGGACGCCGGATTCGCGCAATGGCCAGCGCCATCGACCGCATCGCCGCCTCCGAAGCGACCGCCGGTGCGCTGCCCTCGGCATCGGCCGAGGCCGATCCGGCGGTCCGCGCCAATTTCGTAGCGGCGGCGCGCCGGGCCGCCCAGGCGGTGACCGGCGAGCAGGGAAACCAGCCCGCCGCACGATCCGCGACAGCGGCGCAGGAAAAGACCGCCAAGCCCGCGAGCGCCTTCATGAGCAAATGGGCCCCGCGGATCAAATCCCTGCTCATCGGCGTCAGCGTCATCGTGATCGTGCTCGGCGGTCTGCGCTTGGCGATCAACTTTTTCACCGCCTCGAATGCGCCGCCTCCGAGCCCGCCCGTTTCCGAGATCCAGGCCGTCCCGCCCGGACCGCCGCCGAGCGCGTCGACCGTTCCGCCGGCACCGCCAGCCCCAACGCCACCCCCTGGCAAGGGCGCAGCCCTGGGCGATATCACCCGCGCCGCATTCGGTTCCGCCGCCGCGTCGGGCATGCTCACCGACACCCCGCGCCCGGTCGAGCCCGCGGCGGCAGACACCACCGCCTCGATGTCCGCGCCGGATGCCGCACCCAAGGCGGACGCGGCACCCAAGGCGGCGGAACGCCAGGAAACGGCACAGTTCATGGCGCCCCAGGCCGCCGTAACTGCGCAGCCCCGTGACATTGCAGCGCCCGCGCAGCCCGGCGACCCGAGCAAAGATACCCTGCCGGCCGCGATCGGCGGCAAGGCGCTCATTGCCGCCGCGACGGCCGGCGATCCCGCCGCGAGCTACGAGGTCGCCTCCCGTTTTGCCGAAGGCAAGGGCGTGCCCCAGGATCTGGCGATGGCGGCGGTGTGGTTCGACCGTGCGGCGCGGCGCGGCATCGCGCCGGCGCAGTTCCGGCTCGGCAGCATGTATGAAAAGGGCGTCGGCCTCAAAAAGGACGTCCAGGAGGCGCGCCGCCTCTACCTCGCCGCCGCCGACAAGGGCAATGCCAAGGCGATGTACAACCTCGCGGTGCTTTACGCGGAAGGCATCGACGGCAAGCCGGAATTCGCGGTGGCTTCGCAGTGGTTCCGCAAGGCGGCCGGGTTCGGCATCGTCGACAGCCAGTACAATCTCGCCATCCTCTATGCCCGCGGTGTCGGGGTCGAGCGCAACATGGCCAAGTCCTACAAATGGTTCGCGCTCGCGGCCAAGGGCGGCGACAAGGATGCCGGCAAGAAGAGCCTCGAGATCGCCTCGCACCTCGACGAGCAGCAATTGTCCGCCGCGCGCCAGAGCGTCGAAACCTTCGTTGCGGAAATCCAGCCCGAGGAAGCGATTTCGGCCAAGGCGCCGCCCGGAGGCTGGGACCAGGTGGTCACCGCTGCCCGAAAAGTAAGCGCCGCGCATCGTTAGCGAATGATCCCGAAAAGTTGCAGACTTTTCGGACAAGATCACGCGCAAAATCAAAGTGATCAGAGCGCGAACTCCACGCCCAGTACGCCACCCGCCGCGGCCCCGTCGCGGCGAGGCGATAAACCGCCCCTCCGGCGGGTAAAAAAGCCTTGCGTTTGCGCGGCAAGGGGATACCGGTTGATCCGGCCGCCTCCCCCCGAGGCGACCCACCCGCCAGCACGAAGTTCCCACCACCTCGCACCGTCGGATCGAGCCCGTGGAAATTTATCTCCCGATCGCCGACCTTCCAGTGAATATTTTCCTCGTGCTCGCGATGGGGCTCGCGGTCGGATTCATTTCCGGCATGTTCGGCATCGGCGGCGGCTTCCTGATGACGCCGTTGCTGATCTTCATCGGGGTATCGCCGGCGGTGGCGGTGGCGACGGTGTCGACGCACATCGCGGCCTCGTCCATGTCCGGCGCGATCTCCTATTGGCGCCGCCGCGCCCTCGACCTCGCGCTCGCCCTGATGCTGCTCTCCGGAGGCATCATCGGCACGGCCGCCGGGGTTTGGCTGTTCACCAAGCTGCGCTCGATCGGCCAACTCGACATCACCATCGGGGTCTCCTACGTGATCCTGCTCGGCTCGGTGGGCGCCATGATGGTGATCGAAGGCGTGCGCGCGAGCCTGCGGGCACGCCAGGGCAAGCCGGTCGATTTGCGCCACCCCGGCAGCCACACCTGGATCCACGGCCTGCCGTTCAAGATCCGGTTCAAGCAATCCCGCATCTACATTTCGGTGATTCCGGTGGCCGCAATCGGCTTCACCATGGGCTTCGTCGGCGCCATCCTCGGCATCGGCGGCGGCTTTCTGCTGGTTCCGATGCTGATCTATCTCCTGCGGGTGCCGACCAACGTGGTCATCGGCACCTCCATGGTCCTCACCTTGGTCACCATGGCGTCGGCGACCGTCCTCCACGCCGCGACCAATCATCTCGTCGATGCCGTGCTCGCGCTCATCCTCATGGTGGGCGGCGTGATCGGCGCGCAGTTCGGCGCCCGCGCCGGCCAGAAGATGCGCAGCGAACGGCTGCGCCTCCTGCTGGGCGTCCTGGTGCTCGCGGTCGGGCTGCGCTTCGCCTTCGACCTTATCCTCAAGCCCGAAGACCTGTTTTCGATCCGCGCGCTCGAGGGGGTGGAATGAAACGCGCCGCCGCCATCCTGCTCGCCGCGCTCGTCATGCTGGCGACGGCGCCCGCCCGGGCCGAGCGCCTGATCGCCTCGCTGTCGAGCCACCGCGTGCAGATCACCTCGATCTTCAACGGCGTCGAGCTCGTGCTGTTCGGAACCGTCGAGCCCGACGCCGAGTCGGTGCCGCGCAAGGGCGCCTATGACATCATCGTCACCGTCACCGGGCCGCGCCAGACGCTGGTGACGCGGCGCAAGGCGCGCGAGTTCGGCATCTGGGTCAATGTGGAATCCCGCACTTTCGTGGACGTGCCGTCCTACCTCGCGGTGTTGTCCACGAAGCCGCTCAAGGAGATCGCCGACGAGGAGACCCTGCGCCGCCTGCAGGTCGGCCTCGCCCACACCCTGCTGCCCCAGGAGATCGGACCCGATATCGGCGACGTGGCCATCAGCGACGAGTTCCGCCAGGCGTTCCTGCGAATCAAGCAGGAGCATCGGCTCTACAGCGAATCCACCAATGCGATCACGTTCCTGACGCCGACGCTGTTCCGCGGCGCAATCGAGGTTCCCGCGGAGGCGCCGATCGGAACCTATGATGTCGACGTCAAGCTGTTCGCCGACGGCGCCATGATCGCCCGCACCAATTCGGCTTTCGAGATCGTCAAGGTCGGCTTCGAGCGCTTCATCGCGGGATCGGCGGCCGATCACGGGCTTCTCTACGGCCTATCGACCGCTGCGATGGCGCTGATGACGGGTTGGTTCGCGTCGATCGTGTTCCGGCGGGATTGAATTTTCAATCCGCCAGGCACCGCGCCGCGGCGAAAGTGTAGAGCCGCCGCTGGCCGATGAGGTGGGCGGTGAAACCGAGCGCACCGAAAACCTTCAGGAAGGCGACGTTGCGGATGTTGAGGCCGCCGGTATAGGCGCCGAACGCCGGCATCACCAGCCGGGCGCCGTCAGTGGCGAAGCATTTGCGCGTCTGCGTGCGTCCGCGCTGAAGGATGCGTGCCGCGGGGTGCAGGTGGCCGGCGATCTCGCCCACACTCCCGCCGTCGTTCCCACCTTGGCCCGTCGGCGCCGGCTCATGGCGGAACGTCAATGGGCCCAGCGCCAGCGACCGCGCGAAGGCGCCGCCGATGCCCTCGCGCGGATCGGGATCGTGATTGCCGGCGATCCACACCCAGTCGCGACCGCGCTGCAGCTCGAGCAGGTGGGCGCGGTCGGTGGCAGCGAGCCGCGCGGGGCCGCCACCGTCATGGAAATTGTCGCCCAGCGCGACCACGATGCGGGCCGCGTAGCGCGTGAGCAGGCCGGCCAGCCGCTCAAGCGTCGTCGCGGTATCATAGGGCGGCATCAGCACGCCGCGCACGGCAAACGCCGAGCCCTTTTCGAGATGCAGATCGGAGACGACCAGCAGGGCTTCCTCCGGCCAGTAGAGCGCGCCGGCGAGGTCGGCGATGAGGGGCACGCCCGCCACCGTGACCTCCCCTGCCCCGTGCGCAAACGGAGCGAGGCTCGCACCGGCGAGTGCGGCAGCCTGGGAAGGAGCGATCGATCGCGTCACTGCATGGCCTCTTTCACCAATTCCGCCTCCGCCTCGGCGAGCAGCGACTCCGATGCTTCGCCATAGACGGATTCGCGCCCGATCTCCAGCATCACGGGCACCGCGAGTGGGGATACGTGATCGAGCGCCGCGTGGACGATATGCCCCCTGATTCGCGAAAGCATTGTGGCAAGACGCCGGATATCGAGCAGGCCGGCCGCCGCCTCCTGCCGCGCCGCGCGCAGCAGGATGTGGTCGGCCTGGTGGCGCCGCAGCACGTCGTAGACGAGGTCGGTGGAGATCGTCATCTGCCGCTGCTTCTTCTCCTCGCCGGGCGAGCGGCGCTGGATCAGCCCGGAGATGATGGCGCATTGCCGGAAGGTGCGTTTCATCAGCGCCGATTCCGCGAGCCATGCCTCGAGATCGTCGCCCAGCATGTCCTCGTCGAAAAGCTGCGCCAGCGACAGCTGCCCGGTGCGGATGGCGCGGGCGGGATCGCCAAGCCCCCACACCGCCAGCGCATATTCATTGGCGACGAAGCCGAGCGGCCGCAGCCGCGCCCGCTCCAGCCTTCGGGTCAGCAGCATGCCGAGGGTCTGGTGGGCGAGTCGGCCCTCGAACGGATAGCAGACGAGGTAGCTCTTGTCGGCGCGCGGAAATGTCTCCACCAGAAGCTCGCCCGGCTGCGGCACCAGCGAGCGCCACTGCTGGATGCCGAGCCAGTCGCGCACCTGCGCCGGCAGCGTCGGCCAGGCCTTGGGCTGCGAGATCAGCTTGCGCACCCGCGCGGCGAGATAGGTGCTCAGCGGAAACTTGCCGCCCATGTAGGACGGCACCTTGGGATCGTCGGAATGGGCGCGGGAGACATAGGCCTCGTCCTCCGCCATCGCCTCGAAGCGAAGCACCTCGCCGCCGAACACGAAGGTATCGCCCGGCGACAGCCCTTCGATGAAATATTCCTCGAGCTGGCCGAGCACGCGGCCGCCGCGCGCGATCACCCCGGTCGGACCGCCCCCGCCATGGCGCGAGCGCACCAGCCGTATCTTGATCATGGTCTCTTCGACGATGGTGCCGACATTGAGCCGGTATTGCTGGGCGACACGCGGATTGGCGACGCGGAAGCGGCCGTCCTTGCTCTGGCGAATTTTGGCAAAGCGCTCATAGACCTTGAGCGCATAGCCGCCGGTGGCGACGAAATCGACCACGGCATCGAAATCCGCGCGCGCGAGGCCCGCGAACGGCGCCGCCATGCGCACCTCGTCGTACAATTCGTCCGGCAGGAACGGCTCGCCGCAGGCGCGCCCCAGCACGTGCTGGGCCAGCACGTCGAACGCGCCGGTGCGCAACGGCGGGGTGTCCTGCGCGCCTTCGGCCACCGCCTCGATCGCCGCTTGGCATTCGAGCACCTCGAAACGATTGGCCGGGATCAGCACGGCCTTCGAAGGCTCGTCGAGACGGTGGTTGGCGCGGCCGATGCGCTGGGTCAATCGCGATGCGCCCTTGGGCGCGCCCACATTGATGACGAGATCGACATCGCCCCAGTCGATGCCGAGATCGAGCGAGGAAGTGCACACCACCGCCTGCAATCGTCCCGCCGCCATCGCCGCCTCGATCTTGCGGCGCTGGGCGGCGTCGAGCGAGCCGTGATGAAGCGCGATGGCGAGGCCGTCGTCGTTGATGCGCCACAGCTCCTGGAACAGCATCTCCGCCTGGCTGCGGGTGTTGACGAACATCAGCGTGGTGCGGTGCCGCTTGATGAGCTCGTACATTTCGCCGAGCGCATGGCGCGCCGAATGGCTCGCCCACGGCAAGCGCTCGGCGGTATCGAGCATGGTCACCACCGGCGCCGCGCCGCCTTCGGCGATGATGAGATCGGCGGACGCGACGCCGCCGGGCGGCTGCGGCACGAGATAGCGGCACAGATCGCCGGGCTCGGCGACGGTCGCGGAGAGACCGATCGCGGTCAGCTTGCGGCGCGAGGCGGATGCAGCCGCGCCAGGCCGAGCGAGAGCAGGTCGCCGCGCTTCGACGTCACCAGCGCATGCAATTCATCGAGCACGATCCGCTTGAGAGTGCCGAACAGATACGGTGCGTCGGCGGTCGAGAGCAGCAGCGCCACCTGCTCGGGCGTGGTGAGCAGGATGTCGGGCGGATAGCGGCGCTGCCGCACGCGCTTGGACGCCGGGCGTGTCGCCGGTGCGCGTCTCGATGCGAACGGGTAAGCCCATCTCCGCGACCGGCTGGTCGAGGTTGCGGGCGACATCGACCGCGAGCGCCTTGAGCGGGGAAATGTAGAGCGTGTGAAGCCCAGCGGATCGCGGGCTCGACACCCGCCGCGCCGGTGCGCCGCGGCTTCGCTCCGTCAGCTCGACCAGCGTCGGAAGGAAGCCCGCCAGCGTCTTGCCGCCGCCGGTCGGCGCGATCAAGAAGCGCGGAGCGGCCGGCGCGCGCCTTCTCCAGCAGCGCAAGCTGATGGTCGCGCGGCGCCCATCCGCGCGCGGCAAACCAGCGCGAGAACGGCTGCGGCAAAGGCTCGACGACGTCAGGGCGCGGAACGGACACCGGGTAGACTTAATGTCGTTTTCGTCGAAATGGAACGAGCCGCCCTTCCCTTGACGGCACCTGTCATGCGGCGCCGCGCCTCTGCTCCCTCTCCCCGCACGCGGGGAGAGGTGCCGCACACAGGGTACGGCGATGCGTGAATCCCATAACCGCGTGCGGGGAATGGCTTTTACGCCAGGCCCCTGCTGTGATCGCGTGTAGCGACCGCGAGCAGGCCGGGCACCGTGCCGCCGGATTCGATTCGCGTCGTGACGGGTGCGAGTTCGAGGAGTTGCATCGGGCCGGCCGTTACTGCTGCGCGCACATGGGCGGCACCGTGGCGGTAGCGCAGCTTCTCGCCGAGCTCTACGCCGTCGCCCGCCATGGGTCTCGACGGTGAAGGCGAACAGGCCGCCCGGATTCAGGACACCAGCGACAGCGCGCGCGACCGGAGCGAGATCGAACAGGTAGACGAAGACGTCGGCGGCGATGACGAGATCGTAACGCCGGTGCGCGGCCCGCTCGGCGGCGAGAAATTCCAGGAGCTCGCCGGTCTCCAGCCGGTCGTAGATGCCCTTGGCCCGCGCCTGGGCGATCATTCCGGGCGACAGGTCGACGCCGGTCAGGTGCCGCACCTGCTGCCGGAACGCCGCGCCGGCAAGCCCGGTTCCGCAGCCGAGATCGAGCATCGTGCCGAACCCGGCGGCGGGTGAGATCGCCCGGGCCCGCGCGACGGCGTCGAGCAGGCGCTCCGGGCCGCGATAGGCGAGGCCTTCCACCAATGCGCCGTCGAAGCGCGGCGCGTACTGATCGAACAGGGTCCGCACATAGGAAGGCGACATCGCGCCTTCGGGGCCGGCCGCGCCGAGCCGGGCGAGATGAAGCGCGGCGCCGTGGCGGTCCTCGCGGATCGAGCCGCAGCGCCTCGCGCAACGCCGCCACCGCGCCGGCGCGGTCGCCGAGCTTTGCCCTGGTCTCGCCCAGCGCGAACCAGGCCGGCGCAAATCCCGGCGCCGCCTCGACCGCCTGGGCGAACAGGTCGGCGGCGGCGGACGAGTCGCCGCGTGACGCGAGGTCGCGGCCGAATCCGATAGCGCCGGTCGGCAATCAGATCGCCTGACGAAACCGCAACCGAGTCGTTGTCGATGCGCGTGGTCAATCCGGGCCCTCGCAATGGCGCCTCTATGCCATATCTCTCCGCCATGCGCCCCGAGGAACTTCTGAGCCCCACGCCGGCCGGGCTGTGTTGCAGGCCCGGCGGCTTCCACATCGATCCGATGCGCCCGGTCGAGCGGGCGCTGATCACCCACGGCCATTCCGACCACGCCCGGGCGGGCCACGGCGCCGTGCTGGCGACGCGCGGAGACGCTCGACCTGATGCGGCTGCGCTACGGCGCGGATTTCGCCGGCACGGTGCAGCCGATCCGCTATGGCGAGCCGCTGCGGCTCGGCGGCGTCGACGGTGAGCTTCCACCCCGCCGGCCATGTGCTCGGCTCCGCGCAGATCAGGATCGAGAGCGGCGGCCTGCCGCATCGTCGCGTCGGGCGACTACAAGGACGTCCCCGATCCCGACCTGCGCGCCGTTCGAGCTGGTGCCGTGCGACGTCTTCATCACCGAGGCGACGTTCGGGCTGCCGGTGTTTCGCCACGGCGACCCGGCGGCGGAGATCGGCAAGCTCCTGCGCCTCGGTGGCGCTGTTTCCCGAGCGCGCCCATCTGGTCGGCGCCTATTCGCTCGGCAAGGCGCAGCGGGTCATCGCGATGATGCGCGCGGCCGGCTACGACAAGCCGATCTATCTGCACGGAGCGATGGAGACCATCACCCGCTATTACGCAGAGCCGCGTCGATCTCGGCGAGCTGCGCGCGGTGCGCGACGCCGGCAAGGCCGATCTCGCCGGCGCGATCGCGCTGTGCCCGCCGTCGGCGCTGCAGGACCGCTGGACCCGCCGCTTTCCCGATCCGGTGGCGGCCTTCGCGTCGGGCTGGATGCGGGTGCGGGCGCGCGCCCGCCAGCGCGGCGTCGAGCTGCCGCTGGTGATCTCCGATCACTGCGACTGGGACGGGCTCACCGCCACCATCGCCGCCACCGGCGCTTCCGACATCTGGGTGACCCATGGCGCCGAGGATGCGCTGGTGCATTGGTGCGAGACGCGCGGCCTCAAGGCGCGCCCGCTGCACATGATCGGCTATGGCGAGGAAGAGGATACCGAGAGCGGTGAAGCACCCAGCGGGGACGGCACGCCAGCATGAACCGCTTCGCCGCGCTGCTCGATCGTCTCGCCTATGAGCCCGGCCGCAACGCCAAGCTGCGGCTGCTCGCCGACTATTTCCGCACCACGCCCGATCCCGAGCGCGGCTATGCGCTGGCCGCCGTCACCGGGGCGCTGTCGTTTCGCCATGCCAAGCCCGGCCTGATCCGCACGCTCATCGCCGAGCGCACCGACCCCGTGCTGTTCGCGCTGTCCTATGACTATGTGGGCGACCTCTCCGAGACCGTCGCGCTGATGTGGCCGGCGCCGGCCAAACGGGTCGCAGGGCGCGGCGCGCGGCTCCGTCGCTGTCGGATGTCGTCACCACCCTGGCCACGCTCGGCAAGGCGGAGCTGCCGGCGCAGCTCGCATCGTGGCTCGACGGGCTCGACGAAACCGGGCGCTGGGCGCTGCTCAAGCTCGTGACCGGCGCTCTGCGGATCGGCGTGTCGGCGCGGCTCGCCAAGACCGCGGTAGCGGCGCATCGGCGATCGCGAGCCCGACGAGGTCGAGCTGGTGTGGCCGTCGCTCGCGCCGCCCTATGCCGAGCTGTTTGCCTGGGTCGAGGGCCGCGCGGCGCGGCCGGCGAGCGAAGACCCCGCGCCGTTCCGGCCGCCCATGCTGTCCAACGCCATCGAGGACGACGGATTTCGCGGCGCTCGACCCTTTAGCCTTCGCCGCCGAATGGAAATGGGACGGCATCCGCGTCCAGGCGGCCGCCGGCCGGCTTGCCGATGGCCGCCGGATCGCGCGGCTTTACTCGCGCACCGGCGAGGACATTTCGGCGAGCTTTCCCGATCTCGTCGAGGCGCTCGATTTCGACGGCGCGCTCGACGGCGAACTGCTGATCATGCAGGACGGCCTGCGTGCAGTCCTTCAACGTGCTGCAGCAGCGGCTCAACCGCAAGACCGTCGCGCCCAAGCTGCTGGCGGAGTTTCCCGCGCATCTGCGCGCCTATGATCTCCTGGTCGAAGGCGATACCGATTTGCGCGGCGAGCCCTTCGAGGTGCGCCGCGCCCGGCTCGAAGCGTTCGTCGCGCGCGCTGGCCTCGCCGCGCATCGACCTGTCGCCCCTGGTGCCGTTCGCGACCTGGGAGGCGCTCGCCGCCGCCCGCGCCGATCCCGCCGCATGCGGGCGCCGGCCGCGATGCGCGAGGCGGTCGAAGGCGTGATGATCAAGCGGCGCGACGCGCCCTATCTGCCGGGCCGGCCGAAGGGCCTGTGGTGGAAATGGAAGCGCGATCCCTTCGTGATCGATGCGGTGCTGATGTATGCGCAGCGCGGCCACGGCAAGCGCTCGTCGTTCTATTCCGACTATACGTTCGGCGTGTGGGCCGCCGGCGCGGCGGGCGACGAACTGGTGCCGGTCGGCAAGGCCTATTTCGGCTTCACCGACGCCGAGCTTGCGGAGATCGACCGCTTCGTGCGGCGCAACACCGTCAACCGGTTCGGACCGGTGCGCGAGGTCACCCATGGCCGCGACGAGGGCCTGGTGTTCGAGGTCGCGTTCGAGGGCCTGCAGCGATCGACCCGGCACAAATCCGGCGTCGCCATGCGTTTCCCGCGCATCAACCGGCTGCGCTGGGACAAGCCGCCGCGCGATGCCGACCGGCTGGAGACGCTCGAGGCCCTGCTCGACCGTGGCGCCGCGACAGACGCGAGCCGACCCGCCGCCCTCATTTTGCCGGCCGGCAATGTGGTAAAATGAACGTGCGGAATCAGCTGGAGGGATCCTATGGCGAACGATGTGGTCAACCGGTTCTTTGGCGGCCCGCCCCTCTCGGTGCTGGCGCGCCTGGTGCTGTTGTCGATCCTCGTCGGCGTCGTTCTCTCCGCGATCGGCCTCGATCCCATGAACATCATGCACAGCATCGAAAGGCTGATCCGCAATGTCTGGGACATGGGCTTCGACGCCGTGCGCTGGCTGTGGCGTTATTTCCTGCTCGGCGCCGTGCTGGTGGTGCCGATCTGGCTCCTGGTCCGGCTGGCGCGAGGCACCACGGGCCGTGCCTGATCCGCGCCCGCGCCCCGGCGACTTCACAATAATTTTCCACAAAGGCCCACTGGCCACCTAGACGCGGCCCGCGGCAGGTTATAATTCCTATAAGGTCCCCAGCGGGAGGCCAGGAATGCTGACGCATGCTCAGATTTGGTCGGCGATCGACGGGCTTGCAAAGCGATACCAGCTATCGCCCTCCGGTCTTGCCAAGCGCGCGGGGCTGGATCCCACCACGTTCAACAAGTCCAAGCGCATCACGCCCGACGGGCGGGCGCGCTGGCCGTCGACCGAATCGGTGGCGAAGTCGCTCGCGGCAACGGGAGCGTCGATCGACCAGTTCGTGGCCTTGATCTCCGAATCCGCCCACCCGCCCGCCGAGGCCGTGCCCCTGATCGGTTTCGCCGAGGCCGGCGTCGGCGGCTATTTCGACGACGGCGGTTTTCCCAACGGCAAGGGCTGGGACGAGATCGCGTTTCCCGCCGTCGACGACGAGCATGCCTATGCGCTGGAGATTTCCGGCGATTCGATGCAACCCGCCTACCGCGACGGCACCGTCATCATCGTATCGCCGGCCGTACCGATCCGCCGCGGCGATCGCGTCGTCGTCAAGACCAAGGACGGCGAGGTGATGGCGAAGGAATTGAAGCGCAAGACGACAAAGTCATGGGAATTGAAGTCGCTCAATCCCGAGCATCCCGACCGCACGCTCCCCTTGGAAGAGGTGATCTGGATCGCGCGCATCGTCTGGGCAAGCCAATAGCGCGAGAGCGTTTCCCGACTGAACTATTTGCTTGCCGTCATTGCCCGGCTTGAACCAGGCAATCCAGTACTCCCGGTCGGTCGTTACTGGATCGCCAGGATGTCCCCGGACGAAACATCAAGCCGGGCGATGACGGCAAACGGATGTTTCACCCCCACAGCAGGAAACCCGCGCGGACGAGATAGACCGAGGAAATCGCGTAGATGACGACGCGCGTCCATTGGCGGAAGCCGTGGTCGGACATGCGCTCGATCACATAGGGCGTCACCGAGGTCGCGGCGATGGCGAGCGCCACAGCGCCGAGCGTCGTCCACGTCATCACCTTGCCGAGGCCGCCGAACGAGCCGAAATAGACCGCGCGCAGGACGTGGCTGAAGGTCTGCGTCACCGCCTTGGTCGCGACCGTCGTCTTGCGGTCGAGCATGCTCTTCTGGAAGAAGACGTCGAGAAAGACGCCGCCGACCCCGGACATGAATTGCACGACGGTCGTGAGCGCCCCCGCAAACAACGGCATGCCCGGCCATTCGATGCTCGGATGCGCGCGCCTCGGCAGCAGTTCCACCAGGAACGGCATGATCCCGAGCAGGAAATAGACCGTCGCCTTGTCCGGCACATAGGCGATCAGGCGTAGCGCGGCGAACGCGACCAGCGCGCCGGCCACGTATTGGAAAAAGATCGGCCAGCGGACGTAGCGATACCACAGCACCGCGCGCCAGCCATTGGCGGCGAACTGGATGATGGAGAACAGCACCATCGCGGTGCTGACGTCGAAATAGACCAGCAGCACGCCGAGCAGGATCATCCCGCCGGCCATCCCGAACACGCCGGAGAGGAAGGATGAAACGAGGACGGTGGCGGCGATCAGGGCCAGCGTGCTGAGGGGCATGTCATTC
The DNA here is from genome assembly GCA_963791375.1 of uncultured Alphaproteobacteria bacterium. Taxonomy (GTDB): domain Bacteria; phylum Pseudomonadota; class Alphaproteobacteria; order Rhizobiales; family Xanthobacteraceae; genus JAJPKK01. The sequence continues at coordinate 388,785 of CAWBSI010000011.1, read as the reverse complement.
CGGGGCGGGGTGAAGCGCTACTGTGTCGCAAGTGCGGATTTGCAGTCTCCCTCCCCCTGAAAGGGGGAGGGCTGGGGTGGGGGTCCGCTGACTCGTCGCCCATACCGCCCGCGACCCCCTCCCGACCCTTCCCCCTTTCAGGGGGAGGGAGAGAGGGCCTGCCTTGCCGTAGGTCATGCGAGGATGACTGCTCGTTACGCCGACCGCGCCAGCGCGCCGTCGATCATCTCGACGGTGTTACCGAGGCCGTAGACCGCAACGAACGAACCGAAGCGCGGGCCTTTCTCCTGGCCGAGCAGCACCTGGTAGAGCATGTTGAACCATTCGAGCGACACGCCGGGCTTGCCGTCCTTGGTCTTGATCTTGCCGGTGAGTGTCGAGGAAGGGCGGGCGGCGCCCGACCTCGTAGACCACCTCCTGGATTTTCTCCGCCGGAACTGTCGGGCGGCAGTTGCGAGAGCGCGTCGCGCAGATCGGTCAGCGCCGCGCGCTCGGTCTCGCCGGCGATGCGGAACGGTCTTTGCCGGCAGCACGAAATCGCGGAAGTAGTGGATGGCATAGCCGACCATATGGTCGAGCTTGGGGTGGCTCTGCGGCGTCACCCCCGGCCAGTAGCGGCCGATGAAGCCCCACAGCGTCTCGGCATTCTCCGCATTGGAGGCGGAAACGAGATTGAGCAGCAGGGTGAAGGACACCGGCACCTCGGGCTTGGGCGGCGCGCCGGCATGGATGTGCCACACCGGATTGGTGAGCCGCTGCTTGGCGTCCTGGCGCTGATAGCCTTCCAGAAACTGCTGGTACTCGTCGACGTGGCGCGGGATTACATCGAAATACAGCCGCTTCGCCGACTTCGGCTCGCGGTACATGAACAGCGACAGGCTTTCCGGGCTCGCATAACGCAGCCATTCGTCGATGGTCAGGCCGTTGCCCCTCGACTTGGAAATCTTCTGGCCGTTTTCGTCGAGGAACAGTTCGTAGTTGAAGCCCTCCGGCGGAGTGCCGCCGAGCGCGCGGCAGATCTCGCCGGACAGCTTCACGGAATCGATGAGGTCCTTGCCCGCCATCTCGTAGTCGATGCCGAGCGCGACCCAGCGCATCGCCCAGTCCGGCTTCCATTGCAGCTTGCAGCGGCCGCCGGTGACCTCCGTGGTCACCCGCTCGCCGGTGTCGGGATCGTCATAGGAGATGGTGCCGGCGGCGACGTCGTGGGCGAGGATCGGGACCTGCAGAACCACGCCGGTGCGCGGCGAGATCGGCAGGAACGGCGAATAGGATTGCGCGCGCTCCGCCCGCAGCGACGGCAGCATGATTGCCATCACCTCGTCGTAGCGGGCGAGCACGGTGCAGCAGCGCAGCATCGAAACGCCCGGACGTGTAGCACTGCGTCGAGGAGAGAAATTCGTAATCGAAGCCGAAGGCGTCGAGGAAGGCGCGCAGCCGCGCATTGTTGTGGGCGCCGAAGCTCGGATGGGTGCCGAAGGGATCGGGCACCGGGTGAGCGGCTTGCCGAGATGCTGCCCGACCAGTTCCTTGTTGGGAATGTTGTCGGGCACTTTACGCAGCCCGTCCATGTCGTCGGAAAACGCGATCAGCCGCGTCTTGATCTTGTCCTCGGTCAAGGTGCGGAAGGCATGGCGCACCATGGTGGTGCGGGCGACCTCGCCGAAGGTGCCGATATGGGGCAGGCCCGACGGGCCGTAGCCGGTCTCGAAGATCACCTCATCCTTGGGATGCCGCTTGAGGCGGGCGACGATCTTGCGCGCCTCCTCGAACGGCCAGGCATTGCACTGCTCGGCGAGCGCCCGCAGCTCGGCAACTTCAGAGGTCAGGACATCGGACATCGCATGCTCCGGGCGCGGCCCGCGCCATGGGTTCAAAACGGGCTGATCGGGAAATACCGCAGCCACAGATCGGTGAACCGCCCGGCTTCCCAGATGCGGAACAGGGCCCAGTTGATGGCGAGCCGCAGCGTGTCGTTGCCGCGCTTGACCGCGACGCCGATGCCTTCGCCGAAATAACGGCTCTCGACGAACGGGCCGCCGACGAAGACGCAGCACCCGTTCGAGCTCGCGCCATTGAGCCAGAACGACAGGCCGTAGCCGTCGCCGAACAGGAGGTCGACCTCGCCCCGCTGCAGCGCCTCGCCGCGCCCCTTCGGTGTCGCGGAACAGACGAAGCTCCGCCTCGGTGAACAGCGTGCGCAGATACTGCTCGTGGGAGGAGCCTGCGACCACGGCGATCTTCTTGCCCTCGAGCTTTTCCGGCGTGACCTCGAGGATCGCGCTGTCGCGCGCGGGTCGCGAAGCGGGCCGAGGGCCGGTAATAGGGATCGCTGAAATCGGCGCGCCTGCGGGTCAGCTCGGCGACACCGCGATGGAGGCGATGGCGGCATCGCCGCGATTCTCATTCAGGGCATCGAACAAGGTGTCGAAGCGGCGCATCTGCACCGTGCAGGTGACCTTGAGCTCCTCGCAGATCATGCGGGCGAGATCGACGTTGAAGCCGGCGGGATTGCCGTCCGGACCGGCGAAGTTGAACGGCGGATAGTCGACCTCGGTCATGAAGCGGATGGCGCGTCATGCGCGAGATATCGGGCCGCTCCGGGCGCCGCCGCGGGTCCCAGAAGCCGGGCACCACGGCCGGCCTTGCCGGGCGAATCGTCGCCGTGGCCTGCGCCGCGGCTGGGGCGCGCTCGCAGACCAGCGCGACCAGGCCGAGAAGCAGCGCCAGCGCCGGCGCCAGGCGCCTTGCAGCGGACGCGCAAACGGACATGGAAGGCAATGAAAGCGACATCGGGGTTCTCGATTCGACCTGGGCCTTAATGTTCCTGAATCCTGATTTCGACACAATTTCGGCGGCGGCGAAACCGTTCGCCGCAACAGCCGGTTATAGACGAAATTGCCGCGCCGGCCAGCAACAGGGAAGCCGCCGTTTCCGCAATTGGCGCGGTGCCCTTCGGGCCAATCGCCCGCAAATCAGCGGCGTAAGCGGTTGGGTGCAGGGCGTCCTCACCGCTTCTGCACCCAGAACTGGTACATCGCAGCGAAGGCTGCGGGGATTTTCGATCTCGAACCGGTGCCAGCAGCGAGATCGGTCTTGGCGACGTCGTCAGGGAACCGCGCGGCATATTGCGCCAGCAACGCGTCTCTCGGCGTCGAAGCCGAGGAAGGCGAGACCGGCATCGGCGATGAAGGCCGCGATCTGCGGCAGGTCGTGCGGTGCTCCTGGACATGGAACAGGAGGTCGCGGCAGCCGCTAGAGCGAGAAGAAATCGGCGCGACGGCATGCCGCCGCGAGCAGCGGATCGTCGGACGCCAGCATCGCCTGGCGGCATCGGCGGATGCCGTCCGGCGGTCGCCGCGTAGCCGCGCGCGGCGACGAAGCGCGCGCCCGCACCACGTCGGCGCGGCCAGTTCGCTGTAGAGCCCGACATTCATCACCCCGCCCGGCGCGCAGCAGCGCGACGAGCCGCCGCCACGCCGCGAAGGGATCGGCGAGATGGTGGAGCACGCCGCTCGCCTCGATGACGTCGAAGTCTGCGCCCGGCGCCGTCGAACGAGCAGGATGTCGGCGGCGGCATAGTGGAGATTTGTCGAGGCCGAGCTCGCTCGTCTTGCGCAGCGCATAGGAGAGGCTCGCCTCGGCTGAGATCGATCGCGAGCACGTCGGCGTCCGCGAAGCGCTGCGCGGTCTCGATCGCGTGCTGGCCGGTGCCGCAGCCCGCGATCAGGACGGCGAGCAGCGGCCTTGCCGAGCGGCCGGTAACCGGCGGCGGGAAACTTCGCCCTGCAGGTAGGCGTCGATCGAGACCGCGTGCGCCGGCCGGCCCGGCGGTGATCCAGCGCGGATAGGGATTCTCCTCGTATTGCTGCTTCACCGCGAGCGACACGCCGTCCTCGACCGCGGTGAGACGGGGCAGCGTGGCGCGCAGCTCCCGCTCCGATGCCGCGGCTCGGTGATCTGCTGCGTCAGCAGCGCGGCGACCGGTGCCGGCCACGACCGCTCCAGCAGCCGCTCCGCGCCAGGGAGCGAATCGAGACGGATGATAGGCGGCGACGGCGGCAATCCATTGCGGCGAGAAATCCGCGCCCTGGGCGGCGCCGCCGCGAGCCGGTCGCCGAGCGCGGCCGCCCGATGGCGCTCCTCATCGCTCGCGCCCGAGACGTACTCGTTGACGAAGCACTGCCGCGCCACCGCGCACAGCACGGCGACGCTGTCCGGCGGTAGCTCCCCGTCCGCTGCCGCCATCTCGAACAGCGCGCGCCGCAGGGCGGCGACGACACCGCTCGAGGTCGGCGTCGCACAGCGGCAGCCGCCTGCGAGCAGCCGGCAGAACACGCGGTCCTGCGCGAGGTCGGCGAGCCTGGCCGGCGCGATCAACTCGATCGAGCGACAGCGGTGCCGGCCCGCTCGTTGCGGTGCGTTCGATCCCGCACTTCACCGCACCATTCAGCTTGCATCAAGGCTCACCGCCGGGAACACGAGATTGACCGGGATTGTCCCACCCCTCCGCGAGCGCCCGCGCGATCGAGATCGCGGAAGCGGCGGTCGTCGTCCGCGTCGGCCGCGCGTGGCGGACGGCGCGGGCGAACAGCGACCTCGCCTCGCGGCTTTCGCCGATGGCGAGGGCGGCAAGCGCCGCCTCGAGCGCCCCGCCTCATGCCCTGCGCGAGCGCGGCCTGCCGAGATTGACCGCGGCCTGGAGATTGCGCGGATCGAGCGCGAGGGCGCGGCGCAGATGCGTCGACCGCCTGCGCCGGATCGCGTGCCGCGAGCAGCGCTGCCCCGAGGCTCGCATGGGCCGCGGCGAAATCCGGCTTGAGGCGCGCCGCCTCGGTGAAGTCGACCGCCGCTTCGCCGTAACGCTCGCCGCCGCGCGAGCACGGTGCCGAGATTGTAGTGCGCATCGCCCGACTGAGGCGAGATCGGTTTTGGCCGCGTCGGAAGGAAACCGCGCCGCATAGCGACGCTGCAGTCCAGCGTCGGCATCAAAGCCCAGGAACCCAAGCCTTTCGGCATCGAGGAAGGCCGCGATCTCCGAGCCACGTCGCCGAATGCTCCTGGCTTGAAACAAGAGGTCGCGGCAGCCGCTCGGCTGAAGAAATCGCTGCGCTGCCTCGTCGCGCCAGCCGCATCGCTCGAGGACGCGCCGAGATTGTAGTGGAATCGCGATGCCGGCATCTGCCTGATGCCGTCCGATCGGTCGACGGCGCATGCCGTGCGCGGCGATGAAGGCGCGGCCATGCACGAGAAAATGCAGCGCGGGCATGGTTCGCTGTAGAGGCCGACATCTCACGACGCCGCCAGCGTCTCGGCCTGCGGCAACTGGCCGGCGCGATGATGAGAGCGCGCGGTCGCCGAAGAGCTGCGTGATCGGGCGCCGCTTGGGGCGCCCCCTGCAGCCCGCCCGGCGCCGCGCGTGCGTGTTCTTTGCTGGAACTCTCGGCGGCCCGTCGATCTTTCCGGTTCATGAGCCCGCCCCCCTGGGCGCCCGGATCGGACGATGTCAGAGATATTTGCGCAGGTCGGCCGCGGCGACGTCGGCGGTGCGCTTCATGTTGAAGGGGGAGACGAACCGCCCCTCCTTGTCCATGAGATACACGATGGCGGTGTGGTCCATGGTGTAGTCGCCGCCGTCGAGCGGGCACCTTCTTGTAGTAGACGCGATAGGCCTTGGCGACCGCGGCGAGCGCCGCCGCATCGCCGGTAAGGCCATGGATGCGGGGATCGAAGCTCGCGAGATAATCCTTCATGCTCTCGGGCGTGTCGCGCTCGGGATCGACGGTGATGAACACCACCGCCGTGCGGTCGGCATCGCTGCCGAGCTTGCGCAGAACTCCGACATCTCGAACAGCGCGGTCGGACACACGTCCGGGCAATGGGTGAAGCCGAAGAAGACGAGGAAGGTCTTGCCCTTGAGGTCCTGGTCGGTGAACGGCGCCCCGTTCTGATCGACCAGCCGGAACGGCCCGCCGATCTGCGCCGTCGGGATGCTGATCGGCCCGGCGCCGGAACCGCGCGCGGTCAAATAATGATGGCGCCGAGGCACACGACCAGCCCGGCCAGGAATGCCGTGAAGACGAGAAGCAGCCGGGGCAGACGTCCACTCATGAGGTGTTCCCTGGTTTCATCGTATGCGCGCGGCGGCCGCCGCCGCGATCGGGGCATGGCCCCTCAAATAGGCCCGATCGGGATACGCCACAAGCGCCGCCGGCCGGCCTCGCCGGCCCGACCGCCCGGGCCGTTTCGACCTTCGCAGGGCCTTCGGCGACCGATCGCGTGACCGCAAATTGGCAAGGAATCGCATATGTTTCGCGCCGCGCAGCCGGGGGCCCGGCTTGGCCTTGTTTCGTCGCGCCGGCTTCGTTACAACTCCGCCCGCCACGAAGGAAATGTGTCGTTTCCGGCACCGGAGAGGTGGCAGAGTGGTTGAATGCACCGCACTCGAAATGCGGCATACGGGCAACCGTATCGGGGGTTCGAATCCCTCCCTCTCCGCCAGGCGTTTGGTTTTGCATGAGGTCTGATTGGTGGCGCAGCACCCGCGACGTGCCGCGGCGACGACGCCTAATCGTCTTACCGCCCGCGCGATCCCGGGGCGTCAGTCGTCACGCCGCTGTCAACGGTCGGGCACGCGCGATCCGTTCGCGTTCGCGGGGCGAGTGCATCGCCTCCCACAGATCGCTGCGCCGCTGCACATTCAGCCAGAAATCAGGGCTGTTGCCGAACACGCGAGCCAGGATGAGCGCGGTCGGGGCGGTCACGGCTCGGCGGTCGTTGCACAGCTCGTTCACGTGCTTTCGCTGCACGCCCATCGCGTCGGCCAACGCACCTTGCGTCAGGCCCATCGGCGCCATGAACTCTTCAATCAGAATTTCGCCGACGCTCGCCGGCTTACGCTTCGTCGTCAACACGGCTCACCTCACCGATAAGTATGGGCGTCCAGATAGACGCCTGTCGCTTCGCCTCGGCCACCATCCCATCGGAAGATGAGCCGCCACTGTTTGTCGACTCGAATCGAATGGAAGCCTTCCAGATTGCCGCGCAGTTTTTCAAAATGATTGCTGGGCGGCACCCGTAAATCCTGATCCGTCGTCGCATCGTCGATCATCTGGATTTTACGGAACAAACGGCTTTCCAGATCAGATGGAATTTTCTTTGACCGAACGTCCTCGACGAAGAAACCGTGCAACCAATCATCCCGAAAGCTCACGATCATTTCGCAACCTTCCGACCTGGGTTAGTGTACCACTCTATGGTACAATCCTGCAAGGAGTGGAGTAATGTCGTCCACCATCCGGCGGCAGGCTCCACGCAGACCGTGCGCTTGTTCGGCCCCACCGGAAGATGCAAGCGTGCATCCGTTTCGTCGGTGGTGAAGGCGCAGCCCCCCGTCAGAACCGGTAGTCGAAGCCGGCGCGGGCGATGGACGCGGTCAGGTTGCCGGTGGCGGTTCCGGTGAGCGCCGGAGCGCCTGCAACGACCTGGGCTGCATTTTGATTGGAGAAGCTGACGTAGAGGTACTCGGCCTTGATCAACCAGTTCCACGACAGCGCATATTCGATGCCGCCGCCGGCGGTCCAGCCCACCTGGACACCGGACGTCGCACCCGCCAGCGTGGGACCCGTTCCAGCCTGGCGATACCCTGAAACGATAATGGATTGCGCAAAGCTGATGTCGCTGACCGCGAGACCGCCAGTCAGGTAAAGCAGCTGATTGCCGTTGGCATAGCCCAGGCGCGGACGCGCCGTGAACAGCCAGTTAGAATTGATTGACGTGGTGGAGGCAAACGTCGTTCCCGGGAACGACGGGCACTTTGGGTACGTACCTTGGGATTAGTTTTGCACAGCGTCCGGTGGCTGTGGTTGCGAAATCCCTGGATATCCGGCACCCACCACCCCCGCGCTGCTCGACAGATCCCAGCCGCTGAAATCGGTCTCGAAGCCCAGCACGAAGTGACCGATTTGCCAATTGTACCCGACTTCGACGCCGCCGATGACCCCTCTCGGCGCGGTCGAACTCGTTCCGACGGCGGCAATATTTGAACCCGGGGCCGACACCAACGTCCCGGAGGCGGCGTCGTCGAGGTGCCCGGCACCACCGACACGAAAGTGCCGGATGGGGCTTCGCTATATTTTGAGCTTCCCAATGCACCGCCGACAGTGCCGCCGGCATAGAACCCGGTAAACGTGAACGGCGGGGAGGCCGCCGGATAGACCACCCCTGACGGGGGCGTCGCCGGATAAATTACGCTCGGAGAAGCACCTGCCGGATAGATCACCGCCGGCGGCATGTCCCCTGCGCGCGCGGCGTCCATTCCAGTGAGCGCCAGCAAAGTTACGCTTGCGAGCAACAGCCGTTTCATTCGGGCTCACCGGTTCTTCTTGACGCCGACCACTTCCGACGCCCCGCCGATCGCTCGCGAGGCAATCAGCAGGCGCGCGGGGCGAGCAGGCTAGCACCGACCCCCCGGAATGGCTGTGCCCCCCGGGACACAGCCAAATGCAAAATGCCATCCAGCTTTGCATTGCCACATGAACGTGCGGGCCCGGGACTTCCAGGCTGCGCCGAATTGCGCGGCAGGAATCCTGCCCGCCGGCGTCGAAAGAATCGCCTCCGGGAGATGCGGGCCACGCTAGGTTCCGAATCGCTGGCCGGCCGGGGCGTTTTGATCTGGATCAAGGAACGAACGGCCAACGCGAATTCTACTGTTTGATCTTTGATGCCAGCCTCAACGACGAGGGGGCTGGCCTGCAGCATCGGATCAAGCTTGAACACGTCCCGCCCGCCTCGGCCGAAGCACTGCCCCATATGCGGCGTCGCGATGCTGGCAAGCCGCACGGCGCCCGGTGGCCGCGACATCGATCGCTTCGAGTGCCTGAGCTGCGACCTCGTCATCAACTATTCCGGGGCGAAGCATCCCGGCCCGGCAGCCCCGGACAAATAGCCCGCGACCTGCGCAGGCACGGCGGCTCTCCTGCGGCCGCCGATGTCCTCTCACCGGCTCTGGGCAGCGCCGTATGGCGGGGCCAGCTCCGCCGGCGTGGCGACGAGCCGACCGCGACCATCCCGGATGCCTGATGTCTTGAGGCTTGACTACCCGCTGCAGTTTGTCTTTGGAAGGCGGATTCTTGTGGGCGCGGTCGGTCCCCTCGGCACACAGGGACAACAGGCGTGATAGGACAGTCACCATTGAACTCGGATCGAGCGGAAGACAGGCCCATGGACGCGCGCCAAGAGGTTTATCGTGACTCCGGCGTCGACACCGCCGAAGCCGACAAGGGGCTGAGCCACATCGTGCGGCGCGTCCAGGGCACCTGGCCGCGCCACGGCATGGGGCGCGTCGTGCTGCCGATCGGATATTTCGCCAATGTGGTGGAGATGGACGGCACCGGCATCGCGCTGTGCACCGATGGCGTCGGCTCCAAGACCATCATCGCGACCATGATGGGGAAATACGACACCATCGGCATCGATTGCGTCGCCATGAACGTCAATGACATGATCTGCGTCGGCGCGAAGCCGCTTTCGCTGGTCGACTATATCGCCATCGACCAGGCCGATGCCGCCATGCTCGATGCCATCGGCGCCGGCCTGTGCGACGGGGCCCACATGGCCGGCGTCTCCATTTCCGGCGGCGAGACCGCGCAGCTCAAGGACATCGTGAAGGGCTTCGATCTCGTCGGCATGGCGGTCGGCCGCGTCGACCTCGACAAGGTGATCTGCGGCAGGGACGTCTGCGCCGGCGACGTCGTCATCGGCGTGCGCAGCAGCGGCATTCACAGCAACGGGCTTTCGTTGGCGAGGCGCGCCTTCTTCGAGAGTCAGAAATTCCGCATCGACCACAAATTCGACGAGCTCGCCACCACGCTCGGCGAGGAGCTGCTGCGGCCGACCGACATCTATGTCCCGGAGGCCATGGAGATCCTGGAGAGTGCCGGGGGCGTCAAGGCGCTCATCAACATCACCAGCGACGGCCTGTTGAATCTCACCCGGGTCGACTCCCCCGTCGGTTTCGAGATCGACCAGCTGATCGAGCCTCATCCGATCTTTGCGCTGATCCAGCGCTTCGCCGGCGTCGCCGACAGCGAGATGCACGAAGTCTTCAACATGGGCATCGGCTTCTGCTACGTGGTCGCCCCCGCGAGCGCCGATCTCGTGCTGTCGATCCTGAAGAAGCACGGCCGCCACGCCCAGAAGATCGGCCGCGCCGTCGCCGACCCCGAGAAGAAAGTGCGAATCCCCCAGCGCAGCCTCGTCGGCCGGCACAAGTCGTTTCGGAGCGCGTAGCGGTCCGGCTACTGCGCTGCCGCGAAAATCCGGTAGGTCCGCGGCTTGAGGCCGATCGCCTGGCCGGGCGCGAGCTCGGCGGGGCGCGGCACGTCGATCTCAATCACGGCGCCGTCTTGCGAGCGCAGCGCGATCTCGATCCGCCGCGCCGGGCCGAGGCCGTGGACGCGGGTCACCCGTCCCTCGAACGGCGCGCCGTCGATCGGCACGACGGCCATGTCGTAGGGGCGCACGAACAGCCGGCCGGCGCCGCTGCGCAAGCCCTGCGGATCGAGACCGGTCGGCACGCCGCCGAAGCGGGCGACACCGTCCGCGACGGTGACGGGAAGGACGATGGATTCGCCGATGAACTCGTGGACGAAGGCGGTGGCCGGCCGCTCATAGACCTCCTGCGGAGTGCCGATCTGCTCGATCCGGCCATTGTCCATGACGACGACGCGGTCGGCGAGCTCGAGCGCCTCCTCCTGGTCGTGGGTCACGAACACCGATGTGACGTGGATGTCCTCGTGGAGGGTGCGCAGCCAGCGGCGCAGCTCCTTGCGTACCTTGGCGTCGAGCGCGCCGAACGGCTCGTCGAGGAGGAGGACGCGGGGATCGATGGCGAGCGCACGCGCGAGCGCGATGCGTTGGCGCTGGCCGCCCGAAAGCTGGCTCGGATAGCGGTCCGCCAGCCAGCCGAGCTGGACGAGATCGAGCAGGCGCCCGACTCGCGCGCGAATGGCTTCTTCGTCGAGACGCTGCTTGCGCGGGCGTACCCGCAGGCCGAACGCGACGTTCTCGAACACCGTCATGTGCCGGAACAGCGCGTAATGCTGGAACACGAAGCCGACATTGCGGGCCCCGACGCTGCGCGACAGCGCGTTCACGCCGTCGAAGAAGACTTCGCCTTCGTCGGGCCAGTCGAGCCCGGCGATGATGCGCAGCAGCGTGGTCTTGCCCGAACCGGACGGGCCCAGCAGCGCGATCAGCTCGCCCGAGCCGATTTCGACGTCGACGCCGGCGAGCGCGGCGAAGGCGCCGAACCGTTTGGTGACGTTGTGGACGCCGATCTTCATTGGTCCTCGCCGACGCGGCGCTCCAGCACGGTCTTGGCCACCAGCGTCACCAAAGCAAGCAGCGCCAGCAGCGACGCGACCGCGAACGCCGCCACGAAATGATATTCGTTGTAGAGTATCTCGATATGCAGCGGCATGGTGTTGGTCTCGCCGCGCACATGGCCGGAGACGACCGATACCGCGCCGAATTCGCCCATCGCCCGCGCATTGCAGAGCAGCACGCCGTAGAGCAGCGCCCAGCGCACATTGGGCAGCGTCACCCGGAAGAACGTGCCGAGCCCAGAGGCGCCGAGCGAGATCGCGGCCTCCTCCTCCTGGATGCCCTGCTCCTGCATCAGCGGGATCAGCTCGCGCACGACGAACGGAAAGGTCACGAACAAGGTCGCGAGAACGATGCCGGGCAACGCGAAGATGATCGCGATGTCGTGGGCCTGGAGAAAGCCGCCGAGGAAGCCTTGCGCGCCGAACAGCAACACGAAGACCAGGCCCGAGATCACCGGGCTCACCGAGAACGGCAGATCGATCAGCGTGATCAACAGGCTCTTGCCGGCGAATTCGAACCGCGTGATCGCCCAGGCGGCGATCAGCCCGAACACCAGATTGACGCCGACCGATATCGCAGCCACCAGCAGCGTCAGCCGGATCGCGGCGACGGCGTCGGGATCGGCGAGCGCCGCGAGATAGGGCCATAACCCACGCGAAAACGCCTGGGCAAACACGGTGACCAGCGGCAGCACCAGAAAAATGGTGAGGAATGCCGTAGCGACGCCGATGACGAGCCACCGCACCATGGCGGATTCGCTCCGCACCGGCCGCGGCCGGGCCGGACGATGCGTCGAGATGGTGGAGAGCGCGACCGACATCGCTCACTCCCCTCCCGCGCGGCTGGTCGACCAGCGCTGCAGGCGGTTGACGAGGAGCAGGACGACGAAGGATGCGACGAGCATCACCACCGCGATCGCGGTCGCGTCGGCGGTCTTGAACTCCTCCAGCTTGATGACGATGAGCAGCGGCGCGATCTCCGATACGTTAGGCAAATTGCCGGCGATGAAGATCACCGATCCGTATTCGCCGACGCCGCGCGCGAAGGCGAGCGCGAAGCCGGTCAGCACGGCGGGGAAAATCGCCGGCAGAATCACCCGCGTCGCGATCTGCCAGCGATTGGCGCCGAGGCTCGCCGCGGCGTCTTCGAGCTCCGCCTCGAGATCTGCCAGCACCGGCTGCACGGTGCGCACCACGAACGGCAGGCCGATGAAGACGAGCGCGACGAGGATGCCGAGCGGCGTATAGGCGACCTTGATCCCCACCGCCGCCAGCATCTGCCCCAACGCCGAGTTGTCGGCGAACAGCGCAGCGAGCGCAATGCCGGCGACCGCCGTGGGCAGGGCGAAGGGAATGTCGACGATAGCGTCGAACAGCCGCCGCAACGGGAAATCGTAGCGCACCAGCGCCCACACCACGAGCGTGCCGAACACGAGATTGATGAACGCGGCCAGGAGCGAGATGCCGAAGCTCAATTTCAGTGCATTGAGCGTGCGGCTGCTGGTGACGACCGCGATGAACTCGGCCGGGCTGAGCTCGGCGGTCTTGAGGAACAAGGCACCGAGCGGGATGAGGACGATGACGGCAAGCCACGTCAGGGTGACGCCGAGCGTGATGCCGAATCCCGGGATTACGCTGGGCCGGTGCCACCGGAGACGGGCCGGCCCGCTCGAAAGCTGACGCTGCATTTCGAGCGGAAGAATACCTGCATCGGAGCTCATTGACCATAAATCTCGTCGAACACGCCCTTGTCGGCGAAATGGGTCTTCTGCGCGTTGCGCCATCCGCCGAACACGTCGTCGACGGTGATGAGTTGCAGTTCAGGAAAATTGCCCGCGAATTTTTTCGCGACCTCGGGGTCGCCCGGCCGGTAGAACTGGCGCGCCCCGATTTCCTGGGCCTGCTTGCCGTAGAGGAACTTGAGATAGGCCTCCGCCGCGGCGCGGGTGCCCTTGCGCTCCACCACCTTGTCGACCACCGCGACCGGCGGCTCGGCGAGGATCGACAGCGACGGCACTACGATCTCGAACCTGTCGGCGCCGAACTCTTTGAGCGAGAGAAACGCCTCGTTCTCCCAGGCGATCAGCACGTCGCCGACGCCGCGCTGGGCGAACGACACGGTCGCGCCGCGCGCGCCGGTGTCGAGCACGGGGACGTTGGCGAACAGCGCCTTGACGAACGCCTTCGCCTCGGCGTCGGAACCGAACTTCTTCTGCGCATAGCCCCACGCCGCGAGATAGTTCCAGCGCGCGCCGCCCGATGTCTTCGGGTTGGGCGTCACCACCTTGACACCGGGCTTGATGAGATCGTCCCAATCCCTGATCGCCCTGGGATTTCCCTTGCGGACCAGGAACACGATGGTCGACGTGAATGGCGCGGCATTGCGCGGCAGCCTCTGCTCCCATCCCGGCGCGATGAAGCCACGGTCTGAGATTTCATCGACGTCGTAGGCGAGCGCGAGGGTGACTACATCCGCGGGAAGCCCGTCGATCACCGAACGCGCCTGCTTGCCCGATCCGCCATGGGATTGCTTGATCTCGACGGTCTTGCCGGTGGCGGCGGCGAATTCCTTGGCGAAGGCCTTGTTGATGTCGGCGTAAAGCTCGCGGGTCGGATCATAGGAGACGTTGAGCAGCGTCACATCGGCCGCGGCGGCAGCGCCGATCATGGCGAGACTGAACAGCGCGCCGAGCGCGGCTTTCGTCGAACTGGATTTGATCACTAAGATCTCCTTGGCAGGAACGATTCCTGTTTCAAGGCTCCATGAACAGCCGATGGCGCGGCTTCGTCAATGAAAGCGAATTTCATATTTCGCGGCGCGACGGATCAGCCGTTCTTCCGATTGGCCGCAGCACAAATGGACGGTGCTCCCGGACGATGGCGGCGGTGCGCCCGCAGGCTCAGCGCACCATTTCACGCGGCGTCGTGGCGGTGATGCGGGCGAGGCGGCGGCGCAGCGCCGGCGCGCGATCGTCGCCCGCGTCCTGGTAGAACACGGTGTAACGTGCCAGCGAGGATGCGAAGGCTTCTGCATCGCCAAGCTTGGCGACCTCCAGCGCATCGAAGCCGGCGCGCACCAGGAACAGGAACTGGTCGCGCAGGACCTGGCCGGCGGCGCGCAACTCGCCGACGAATCCATAACGCTCCCGCAACTGCCGCGCCTGGCTGTAACCGCGCCCATCCTTGAAATTCGGGAAACTCAGGACGATGACCGCCAGGCGATCGAGATACGGCTCGAGTTCCGCGACCTTGCGGTTGTTCGGCCACTCGACGCCGGTAGGTGCATCGCGGCGGAGCATCTCGTCGGCATCGGCGAGGAACCGCGCCGCCGGAACGATGACCGGAACGCCATCGGGGATCGGTGCATCGTCGAGGACGCGGACATAGCGGTCTTCCGCCGGCCGGCCGTTCTTAATGAGTGGCATAGACACGCTCCTTGAAGGGTTCGACGCCGAGCCGTTTCACGGTCTGGACGAAGCTTTCGTCCGGCCGCTCGCGCAGCTCCACATAGGCGGCCACGATGTCCTCGACGACATCGGCCACCTGCGCATAGGGCACCGCGGGGCCGATCAAGGCGCCGAGCTCAGCCTTCTCGTCGGCGCGGCCGCCGATGGTGATCTGGTAGAACTCCTCGCCGTTCTTCTCGACGCCGAGAATCCCGATGTGGCCGACATGGTGATGGCCGCAGGCATTGATGCAGCCGGAGATGTTGATGTGCAGGCGGCCGAGGTCGCGGGCGAGTTCGAGGTCGCGGAACCGCTTCGTCAGTTCCTGCGCGACCGGGATCGCCCGCGCATTGGCGAGGCTGCAGTAATCGAGGCCGGGACAGGCGATGATGTCGGAGACGAGGCCGACATTGGGCGTGGCGACGCCGATGGCGTCGAGCGCGCGCCACAGCGCCGGCAGGTCGCGCTGGGCGACATGAGGCAGCACCAGGTTCTGCTCATGGCACACCCGGATCTCGCCGAAGGAGTAGCGGTCGGCGAGATCGGCGATTGTCTCCATCTGGTCCGACGTGGCGTCGCCCGGCGCCCCGCCCTCGGGCTTGAGCGACAGCGTGACGATGGCATGGCCCGGCACCTTGTGATTGGCGACGGAATTGTCGAGCCAGGCGGCGAACCGCCGATCGGTCTTGCGCAGGCGCGACAGCTCCGGCGGATTGTCATCGAGCCGCGGATAGTCGGGATAGCGGAAGCGCGCCGCGACGTCGGCGATGACGGCGGGATCCAGCGCCAGCGGACCGTCCTTGATCGGCAGCCACTCGGCTTCCACCTCTTTGGCGAAGGCGTCGGCGCCGAGGTCATGGACCAGGATCTTGATGCGGGCCTTGTAGATATTGTCGCGCCGGCCGGCCTGGTTGTAGACGCGCAGGATGGCCTCGACGTAGCTGACGATGTCGCGCTTGGGCAGGAACGGCTTAATGGTCTTGCCGATAAATGGCGTGCGTCCGAGGCCGCCGCCGACAATGACCTCGAAGCCGGCCTCGCCGGCGCCGTTGCGGTGGAGCCGCAGCCCGATGTCGTGGACCTTGATGGCGGCGCGGTCATGGCTGCAGGCCGTGAGCGCGATCTTGAACTTGCGCGGCAGGAACGTGAATTCCGGATGCATGGTGCAGTGCTGACGAAGAATCTCCGCCCAGATGCGGGGATCTTCGACCTCGTCGGCGGCGACGCCGGCCCATTGGTCGGTGGTGACGTTGCGCACGCAATTGCCGCTGGTCTGCATGCCGTGCATTCCGGCACGGGCGAGATCGGCCATGACGTCGGGGAGGTCTTCGAGCTTGATCCAGTTGAACTGGATGTTCTGGCGGGTGGTGAAGTGGCCGTAGCCGCGGTCATAGCGACGCCCGACATGGGCGAGCATGCGCAGCTGAGTGGATGACAGCGTGCCGTAGGGTATGGCGATCCGCGCCATGTAGGCGTGAAGCTGGAGATAGATGCCGTTCATCAGCCGCAGCGGCTTGAACTCATCCTCGGTCAATTCACCCGACAGCCGCCGCCGCACCTGGTCACGGAATTCCGCGACGCGTTCGGCGACGAGAGTGCGGTCGAAATCGTCGTAGAGGTACATGTCAGATTCCGCGATACCTGTCAGATTCCAAACGTGACCGGCAGATCGATGGTCGGCCCGGCGAGCCTGATCCGCTCGCGCAGATTGCCCGGCTCGATACCATCGGCGCCGAGTCGCACCGGCGCCACATAGGCGCCGACGGCGCCGATATCGTCTGCGATGGCGGCGGCGAGCAGCGTCGTTGCCGCCGGCGCATTGTCGACCACGGCCGCCTGCGCAAGCACGGTCGACCAGTTGCCGTTCAGCGTGCGGTAGACGACAGCGCCGTCGGCGAGCCGGTTGGCGGTGACGACCACCGGGCCGGTGATCTTGAGCTTCTGCTGCTGCGGGGCGGTCATGCGGCAATCTCCTGAGGTGCGCGCGCGGCGAGCGCGGCCAGCCATGGATCGGAATGGGCGACGACGTCGCCGACGACGATGAGGGCGGGGCCCTCGCCGACTTCGGCGGCAAGAGTTTCGAGCGCTTCGAGGCAGCCGGTGACGGTCGCGGCATCCGGCCGGGTGCCGCGGGCCAGCACCGCGACCGGGGTGAGCGGATCGCGACCCGCCGCGATCAGTCCGTCGCGAACCGCCGATGCGGCGGCGAGGCCCATGTAGACGACGACCGTCGTGTGGGGATCGGCGAGCCCCGACCAGTCGGTCGCGAGCGCCTCATCGGCGCGATGCGCGGTGACGAGGGAGAGCCGCGTCGCTTCGTTGCGCAAGGTGAGCGGCAATCCGGCTTCCGCCGCGCAGCCGAGCGCCGCGGTGATGCCGGGAACGACGATGACCAGCACGTCAGCGCGGCGGAGATAATCGAGCTCCTCGCCGCCGCGGCCGAACACGAAGGGATCGCCGCCCTTCAGACGCACGACGTTCTGGCCGCTGCGGGCGGCGTCGCGCAGGCGGCGGTTGATCTCGTCCTGGCCGATGCCGGGAACGCCGCTGCGCTTGCCGACGAAGACACGCTCGGCGTCGCGCCGCGCGCGATCGAGAATGCCCGGCGTGACGAGCTCGTCATAGAAGACGATGTCGGCGCCCTGGAGCGCATGCAGGGCCCGCAAGGTCAGGAGATCGGGATCGCCGGGGCCGGCGCCGACGAGATGCACCGTGCCGGCGGGCCGGCTTATGTTTGCCTTGCCGAGGTTTGCGATGTCGCGGATGAGCGCCGCTTCCGCCTCGCGGCCGCGGCCCGCGACGACCGCGGCGCCGATGCGCCCGTCGACGGCCTGCTCCCAGAAGCGGCGCACGCGGTGGGCGCCGTGGCGCGCGTCAGCGAGACGGCCGCGATAGCGGCGCAGCAAGGTAGCAAGCTCGCCGATGCGCGCCGGCAGCATCGCCTCGATGCGCTCGCGCAGACGCCGCGCCAGCACCGGCGAGGCACCGCCGGTGCCGATGGCGACGACCACCTCGCCGCGATCGACAATGGCCGGGAAGATGAAGCTCGACAGCTCCGGGCGGTCGACCACGTTAATGGGCACGTTGACGGCGCGCGCCAACGCTGCCACCGCATCGTCGAGCGCGGTGCCGGTCGCCGCGACCACCATCCGAAACTCGCGGAAATTCGCCTGCAGCGGGTCGGAAAGGGAGAGCTCGAGCCGTCCCGGAGACGCGCTCGCCAGCAGCAGTTCCTCCGCCACGTCGATGTCGTCGGAGTACCAGCGGACGTCCGCGCCGGCGGCGCGCAGCAGCCGCAGCTTGTTGAGCGCGGCCGGCCCGGCGCCGATCAGCGCAACCGTGCCGGCGGTGACGTCCATAAAGAGGGGCAAGAAACGCATCGACGAAATTTCCTCGTTGACGAGAAGATAATTCTATATAGATAGGAAAACACGGCTTCAAACAGAAAATTTTTCTTCTAAAGATGAGACCTGCCTTGGAACAGTTCACCTCTGAACCCACCCAAAAAGAGATCGTTCTCGTCGTCGTCGATCATGCCGGCCGCGAGCATGCACTTCCTGCCCTCGAAGGCTGGCGTGTCATGGAAGTGATCCGCGACTGGGGAATCTCGCTCAAGGCGGCCTGCGGCGGCGCCTGCGCGTGCGCCTCGTGCCACGTCTATGTGGACGAGCCCTGGGTCGAACGCCTGCAGCCGCCGACCGCCGAGGAAGAGGACCGGCTCGACGAGGCGCTCGCGGTCGAGCCCTCCTCGCGACTCTCCTGCCAGATCCTGATGTCGCAAGGCATCAGCGGCCTGAAGGTGCGGCTGGCGCCGGGTTCGGAACGGGAGTGAGCGCCATGGACCGCCTCGACGAACTGGAAGCCCAGAGCATCTTCATCTTCCGCGAAGCCTTCGCGCGCATGAAGAAGCTCGCCTTGCTGTGGTCGCTCGGCAAGGACTCCAACGTGATGATCTGGCTCGCGCGCAAGGCCTTCTTCGGCCATCTGCCGTTTCCCGCCATGCACGTGGATACGGGCCGGAAGTTTCCCGAGATGTATGCGTTCCGCGACCGCTACGCCGGCGAATGGAACCTCGACCTGATCGTGGAGCAGTGCCCGCCGCTCGAAACAACCGATCCGACGCTGCCGCCCGCCGCCCGCTCCGCGGCGCGCAAGACCGAAGGACTGAAGCTCGCGCTGGCCAAGCACGGCTTCGATGGATTGATCGCCGGCATCCGGCGCGACGAGGAGGCGACGCGCGCCAAGGAGCGGGTGTTTTCTCCGCGCGGTCTCGAAGGCAACTGGAACGTCCGCGACCAGCCGCCGGAATTCTGGGACCATTTCAACGCCAGGCTGCCGGCCGGCGCGCATCTGCGCGTCCACCCGATCCTGCATTGGACCGAGACCGACATCTGGACCTACACGCGGCGCGAGGGCATCCCGATCATCCCGCTTTATCTCGCCAAGGACGGCAAGCGCTACCGCTCCCTCGGCGACGCCGACATCACCTCCCCGGTGCCCTCGCACGCGCGCACCGTCGACGAGATCATCGCCGAGCTCGACACCACCAAGACGCCCGAGCGCTCCGGCCGCGCCATGGATCACGAGGCCGAAGACGCCTTCGAGCGCCTTCGCGCCTCGGGCTATCTCTAGCGTCATGGCACCGATGTTCGAACCAGCTTCCGCCTGCCCCCTCCCCCTTCTTCAGGGGGAGGGTTGGCTTCAGGGGGAGGGTTGGGGTGGGGGTCCGCGGACTCGCCACAAGCACCGCGCTTGCGGCGCGGGATCCCCTCCCCAACCCTCCCCTTTTTCAAGGGGAGGGAGAAGACCCGCACCCGCCGATGACCAAGTGCCAATTGCCAGGAAAGAAATCGCCATGAACGCCCGCGTCTCTCCCGATCTCGATACCGCCACCGTCGCGTCGCGCCCGCTGGTCCGCATCGTCATCGTCGGCCACGTGGACCACGGCAAGTCGACGCTGATCGGACGCCTGCTGGCGGAGACCGGCAGCCTGCCCGACGGCAAGCTCGAGCAGCTCAAGGCGGTGAGCGCGCGGCGCGGCATGCCGTTCGAGCTGTCGTTCCTGCTCGATGCGCTGCAGACCGAGCGCGACCAGGGCATCACCATCGACACCAGCCAGATCCGCTTCCGCACGGCGTCGCGGGATTTCGTCCTGATCGACGCGCCCGGCCATACCGAGTTCCTGCGCAACATGATCACCGGGGCCTCCCAGGCCGACGCGGCACTGCTGATAGTGGACGCGGCCGAGGGCGTGCGCGAGCAGACCCGGCGGCACGGCTATCTGCTGCATCTGCTCGGCGTGCGCCAAGTCGTCGTCGTCATCAACAAGATGGACCGCGTGAGCTACGACGACAGCCGGTTCCGCGAAATCGACGCCGAGATCAGCGCCCACCTCGGCGGCTTCGGGGTAAAGCCCGTCGCGGTGATTCCGATTTCGGCACGCCACGGCGACGGCGTCGTGGCGCGCACCGCGGCGATCGACTGGTATAGCGGCCCGACCGTCGTCGAAGCGCTCGATCGCTTCACGCCGGCCCAGCCCGCGACCGCCCTGCCGCTGCGCCTGCCGGTGCAGGCGGTCTACAAGTTCGACGACCGCCGCATCGTGGCGGGCCGCATCGAGAGCGGGCGTATCGCGATCGGCGACGAGATCGCGGTGGCGCCGTCGGGCAAGCGCGCCAGGGTCCGCTCCATCGAATCCTGGCCCGAATCCTTGTCGACCGCGGCGGCGAGCGCCGGCCGCTCGGTCGGCATTACGCTGGACCGCGAACTCTTCATCGCACGCGGCGACCTTATCGCCCTGGCCGAAGCCGCCGCGCCGTCGGCGCAGCGTATCAAGGCCCGCATCTTCTGGCTCCATGACCAGCCGCTCGCGGCCGACGCCGTCGTCACGGTGCAGGTCGGCACCGCCGAGGTGCGCGGAACCATCACGGCCGTCGAGAATTCGGTCGATCCCGGCGAGGTCATGCAGACGCACGCCGCGACCGTCGGCCAGAACCATGTGGGCGACATCGAGATCGCGCTCGCCGCGCCGATCGCGGTCGATCTTCACGAAAACAACCCGCGCACCGGCCGGGTCGTGCTCGAATATGCCGGCCGCATCGCCGGCGGCGGACTGGTGCTGGCGCTGCCGGCAGAGGCGAAAAAGCCTGCCGTTGCCGCCGCTGCGCCGCTCGTTGCGCGCGCCGCCGTGTTGAGCCGCACGCTCGCTGGCCTCGACGCGGCCGCACGCCTGTCGGCCTTCCGCCGGGAGGTCGAAGGGCCGATCGCGTTCACCACCAGCTTCGGGCTCGAGGACCAGGTCATCCTGCACATGATCTGCGAGGCCGGGCTCGACATCGACCTCGTCACTCTCGACACCGGCCGGCTGTTCCCCGAGACCTACACCACCTGGGAAGAGACCGAGCAGCGTTACGGCCGCCGCATCCGGGCGATCTATCCGCACCACACCGCGCTTGAATCACTGGTCGCGGCCCAGGGTATCAACGGATTCTACCGGTCGCGCGAGGCGCGGGCGGCGTGCTGCGAGGTTCGCAAGGTCGAGCCGCTCAACCGTGCGCTGGCCGGCGCCGCGGGCTGGATCACCGGCCTGCGCGCCGACCAGTCGGCCCATCGCGGCGAAGTCGGCCTCGTCGCCGCCGATCCCGACCGCGGCCTCCTCAAGCTCAGCCCGCTCCATGATTGGACCCGCGAGGCGGTGCGCACGTTCGCCGCCGCCCAGGGGGTACCGACCAATCCGCTGCACGAGAAGGGCTTCGCCTCGATCGGCTGCGCCCCCTGCACCCGCGCCATCCGCGCCGGCGAGCCGGAACGCGCCGGGCGCTGGTGGTGGGAAGACGAAGACAAGAAGGAGTGCGGGTTGCACCTTGCAGTCGGGGCGGCGCGCTAGGCAGAATGGAACGGCCTGACCAACGAGCGGACCATGTCCGCATTCGGCGAGAGGAGACATCCGAGCGCTGGAGAGCAGGGCGGGTTTTGATGTGGTGGACGGCGCCCGCTCCCGGCATCGAAGTGCCATAGAGTGATCGTTGTGCGAATCACATGAGGGGAGCCGTCCAAATGCAAGTTACCACGATCGGGTTGGATATCGCCAAGAACGTGTTTCAGGTTCACGGCATCGACGCCAACGAGAAGGTCGTGGTCCGGAAGCAACTCCGGCGCAGCCAGATGATAGCGTTTTTCAAAGCTCTACCGCCGTGCCTGATCGGAATGGAGGCGTGTGCCACCGCGCATTATTGGGCGCGCGAGTTGACGAAGCTCGGCCACAAGGTGCGGCTGATGCCGGCGAAGGACGTGAAGGCCTACGTCAAGCGCAACAAGAACGATGCCGCCGACGCCGAGGCGATCTGCGAGGCGGTTCGGCGCCCGACGATGCGTTTCGTGCGGATCAAGTCGCCCGAACAGCAGGGTCAGTTGATGCAGCACCGCACCCGCGATGTGCTGATACGTCAGCGCACCCAGATCATCAACGCCTTGCGGGCGCATTTGGCCGAGCTCGGCATCGTGGCGGCGCAGGGCAACGCCGGGGTCAACGAATTGCGCGCGATCGTGGCGGACGAACGGGAGACGCGGTTGCCGATCGATGCACGGGCCAGCGTCATTGTGCTGGCTGCGCAGCTTGAGGCGTTAGAGTGTGTCATCGGAGCGATCGAAAAGCGGATCAAGATGCAGCACCGTTCGAACGAGGCGAGCCAGCGGGTGGAGACCATCCCGGGCATCGGGGTTATCGGGGCGACTGCGATCGTGGCGACAGTGGCGGACCCGACTATCTTCCGGTCGGGCCGCGATTTCGCGGCCTGGATCGGGCTGGTGCCGCGCCAGGATTCGACCGGGGGCAAGCAGAAGCTCGGCCCGATCTCCAAGCAGGGCGACCGCTACTTGCGGCGCATTCTTGTCGTCGGGGCGATTGCCGTGTTGCGGCGCGCCCTGGAGAATCCTGGCAAGTATCCCTGGCTCACGCAACTCCTGGCACGGCGACCCTTCAAGGTCGTGGCGGTGGCGCTCGCCAACAAGATGGCCCGCACGGCCTGGGCGCTGCTGGCCCATGGTGGCACCTATCGGGCGCCTGAGCTTGCTGAAGCTGCCTAAAGGGGCTCGGCGAGGAAGAGAAGAGGAGGATATGTAAGCGCGTTCACGAACTGCAGGGGTGATGAAGACATTGATGCGAAACGGTCGAGACCGTCGATCGGAAAACCCGTTAATGGGTCACGCGAGGAAAGAGCGCGTGGTTTTGGTTGGGACCGATCAGCGGATCACATCAGGGCCAGCGGCCAAACGGCCGCACTCAAAGGCCGAATACATGACCGCACCCGAACGCTTCGCTGATAGTCAAATTCCTCTTGCACCGCGGGCGCCGTCCATACATGACCCGTTGCAGACGAACGCGATGTAAGGATGCTGCGACGCACTTGCGACGTTTGGCAGCTTACTCGATCACCTCGTCGGCGCGCAGCAGAATCGATTGCGGCACCGTAAGGCCGAGCGCCTTGGCGGTCTTGAGGTTCACGACCATCTCGAATTTTGTCGGAAACTGCACCGGGAGATCGCCCGGCTTCGCGCCGCGCAGAATGCGATCGACATAAGTGGCGGCGCGACGAAAGATGTCTACCAGGTCGACTCCGTAGGAGAGCAAACCGCCGTCTCTGGCAAAGTCAGATTGCGCAATAGACCGCCGGTACGTTGTTTCGGGCCGCCGCCAATATGATCGGCGCGCGATGCGCGATCGTGAATACATCCGGCATGACGACAAGGCCGCCTCCCGGCTCGCGCCCAAGGGCGATGATGGCCGTTTCGATCTCTACGTCGCTATGAACGGGCGCAATGATTGGCACGACCTTGAGTGACCGGGCCGCCGTCTCAAATGAGGGCATATAAGCCGATACGGGAGCGGTGTCAGGATTGAACATGATTGCGGCCCGCTTGAGCCCGGGCGCGATCTCCGAGAGCAGCTCAAGCCACTTGCCTCCCAGCGAGGCTTCGCAGTTGGCGAAGCCGGTGATGTTCCCACCCGGGCGGTCGAGCCGCGCGACGATGCCGCTGGCGACGGGGTCGCTCACGTTCGCAAAGACGATCGGGATCGTCCGCGTCTCCCGCTGGAGGGCAACGGTCGCCGGGGTCGAGCTTGTCAGGATGATGTCGGGTTGCAGGCCGACCAACTCCTGCGCGAGCGCTCGTATCCGATTGATGTCACCGCCGTCCCAACGAAGGTCCATCCGCACGTTGCGGCCATCGGTCCAACCCAAGTCCGCAAGCGCTTGAGTGAACGCAGAGACGCGAGCCTTCCCCACGGGATCGTTTTCGTCGCCCGGCATGAGCACGCCGATGCGCCGCACGCGGTCGCCCTGCTGCGCCCGCGCCGCGAGCGGCCACGCCGCCGCGCTGCCGAGCCCCGCGATGAACTCCCGCCGTCGCATCCGTCATCTCCCGAAGCCGCTATGTGGACAGCCTATCGCGGTCGGGGCTGCATGTCTGGCCTTGAGGCGAATGTTTCCCATTTTTTTTTGCAGCGCGCGAGGCAGGTTGTGGCCCGTTGCTGCCCAGGGCGTGTGCCACGACATGTCTGCAGCTGGTGAAAAGCTGACGCTGTATCTGCAGCCGATCCGTCCCGCCGAAACTTGCTTAGCGTATGATCCCGAAGGTTACAGACTTTTCGGACAAGATCATGCTCAAACCTTCAAACGCGCCCTCCACAGCCTGCCTAGGTTTTTTGCCTCCTCGCGGATATAACGGGCGCGCCACCGCTATGCCCGCCTCTGTCCGGGCAATCCAGGAGGACCTCGTGAAAAAACTGATCCTTGCCGCGCTCATCTCCAGCTTCGCCGCGACCGCCTATGCCCAGGGGCCGACCTGCAAGGCCCAGTCCGACGAAAAGAAGCTCGCCGGCGCGGCGCAGAAGAGCTTCATGACGAAGTGCGAGAAGGACGCGGCCAAATCCTGCGGCATCGCGGCAACAGAAAAGAAGCTCCACGGCGCGGCGAGGACCAGCTTCACCAAGAAGTGCGTCACCGACTCCGTCGGCGCCTGACTTTCGGCACCTGACTTGGCGTGAATGCACTCTGATCGACTTCAGCCCGGGGCGCTCGCGCCGCTTTGCGCGTGCCCCGAAGGGCACGGCCCCGGCCGTGCCGCAAGCGCCCTTGCTCGAAGCGCCTGAATGTGGGGTCAGCACTCCACTCTGACCATCATCACCCCGTGCGCCATTTGCCGAAATGCGTTTCGGCGCGACGCACCACCGCGTTGAGGAAGATCGCCATCGCGGCCAGCGTGCCGATCAGCCCCAGCAGCTTGGCCGGCTCGAAGTTCTGGGTGAACAGCGTGGTGAAATAGCCGATCCCGGCGATCGACACATAGAGCTCGGCGAGCAGCACGCCGAGCAGCACCCCGCTCATCCCGAGCCGCATGCCGGCGAAGAAGCTCGGGACCATGTGCGGGAAGATCACGTGGCGGAAGATCTGCCAGCGACTCGCCCCCATGGAGTGCGCGCTGGTCATCAGGATCGGCTTGAGGTTCTGCACGCCCGCCACCACCGTGACCACCACCGGAAACACGCCATGGGTGACGCCGAAGGCGATCTTCGATGCGGCGCCGATGCCGAAATACAGGATGAACAAAGGCAGGATGGTGATCTGCGGCATGCCGTAGAGCAGCAGCACGATCGGAAACACGCTCGCCCGCACGAACGGCTGCAGGCCGATGGCGAGGCCGAGCACGAGCCCGATCGCGACCGCGATGACGAAGGCGACGGCGAGCTCGAACAGGGTGATCTGCAGCGCGCCCCGCACGGCGGGATTTTCGAACAGGGCGCCGAGCGAAGCGATCACTTTCGACGGCGGGGCGAGAAACAGCGGGTCGACGAACCAGCGCGCCGCGATCTCCCAGACCGCGAACAGCGCCGCGATGACGAGAAGCCGTGCGAGCCCCGGGCGCTTCGCAAGATATTCCCGCAGCGATGGCGAGGCGCGCTTCGTCAATTCCATTTCCCCCGCGCTTCCAGCGTCGAGACGATGGCGTTGAGGACCGTCGCGATCGCGATCACGAAGACGATGTAGGCGAACATGGGCGCCATCTCCATCGACTCCGCGAGCGACACGATGCGGTGGCCGAGGCCGGCGAGCGAAGCCAACGTCTCGCTGCCGATGATCGACAGCAGCGCGGTGGTGAACCCCATCCGCAGCCCGGTGAGGATGACCGGCAGCGCCCCCGGCAGCAGGACGTAGCGGAACAGATGGTAGTCCGACGCCCCCATGGAGCGCGCCGCGGTGACGTAGAGGCGATCGACGCCGCCGAAGCCGGCAATGGTGTTGAGCGTGATCGGAAAAAAACTGATGGCGGCTCCGATCGCGATCTTGGAGGCCGGGCCGAGGCCGAAGAACAACACGAACAGGGGCAGGAACAGGATGATCGGGATCGCATAGAGCCCGGCGAACAGCGGCTCGAACACCTTGGTCAGATAAGGCGAGCGGCTGATGAGGTAGCCGGTGGTGAGGCCGCAGGCGACCGCGATGGAAAATGCCGCCGCGAGTTCGCCCAGCGTCGTCTCGAGATCGGCGATGAATTCGCCTGTTCGCAGGATCTCGAAGAGATCACCGGCGACCGCGACGGGATTGGGCAGCAGCAGCCGGTTCACGCCCCAGCGCGTGGCGGCGAGATACCACACGAGAATCAGGCCGGCGAGAAAGCCCGCCTGCACGAGACGGCTGAGCCAGGCGTCGCGGGTTCGCCGCGGCGCCATCACAGCGGCCCCGACGGCACCGGCGCCGATGCGAGGCCGGATTGCAGCACCGCCTTGCGGATCTCGTCATGCAGCAGGCCGTAGAGCCGGTTGCGAAGCGCGGTGAATTTTTCCGAGGTGACGAAGTCCGGGTTGCGGGGATGCGGCTCGTCCACCGCGATGATCTCCTTGATGGTGCCCGGCCGCGCCGAGAACACCGCGACGCGGTCGGCGAGAAACACCGCCTCGCCCAGGCTGTGGGTGACGAACACGATGGTCTTGCCGCTGCGCGCCAGCAGCACCGAGAGGTCCTCGCCGAGGATCATGCGGGTCTGCTCGTCGAGCGCGCCGAACGGCTCGTCCATCAGGAGGATCGGGGTCTCCAGGGAGAGCGCACGGGCGAGCGCCGCCCGCTGGCGCATGCCGCCGGAGAGCTGCGCCGGATAATGGGCGGCGAAGTCGGCGAGGCCCACCGCCGCCAGCGCCTCCTTCGCCCGTGCTTCCCGCTGCAATCGCGGCACGCCCTGGAACGTCATGCCGAGCTCGATGTTCTCGATGACGGTGTTCCACGGAAACAGCGCATTCTCCTGGAACACGAAGGCGATGTCGCGGGGCAGCGGCCCGCGCACCGGCTTGCCCAGCACGTCGACGCTGCCCGCGCTCGGCTGCGTCAATCCGCCGATCACATTGAGGAGCGTGCTCTTGCCGCAGCCGCTCGGCCCGATCAGGCACAGGAGTTCGCCGCGCGCCACGTCGAGCGAGGTGTCGAGCAGCGCGCGCACGAAACGCTGCTCGCCCGCCTCGCCGAACTGATGGGAAACGCCGCGGACCCTGATCGCGACTTCCTCCGAGACCATCCCGACACCTTGTTCGATTTGGGCGGCGCCGCGGTTGGCCCCAGCCGTGGCGCCTCTGAACGAGATGCGCGGGACGAGCCCGTGCGAAGTGCTTTCCCGTTGAGCGATACCGCGTCAATTCTTCGGCAGGAAGGCCTCGGTGTAAAGCTTCGTCATGTCCGGCCGCTCCGGCAGGGCGCCCATCTCCACGAAGGAGCGCGCCAGCACGTCCAGCGCCTTGGCATCGAATCGCCCGGTCTTGTTGAACACCTGCATCAGCTCGTCGTAGTTCGCGGTCGCCACCGACTTCGAGACCTCGGCCACACGCATGGCGATATCGATCGTCTGGTCGCGGTGGTCGCGCATGTACTGCACGCTTTCGAACAGCGCCGCGAGGAAGCGGCGGACTGCCTCGGGATTGCCGTCGGCAAAGCCCTTGCGCGCGAAGACCACGTGGACGTGAAAATCGGGGATGCGGTCGCCGAACCGCACCAGGATGCGCCCGCTGCCTTCCTCGACCAGGCGCAGCACCGTGCTCGATTTCCGTCACCACGCCGTCGACCTGCCGGGTCTTGAGCGCGGCCGCCTGGGCGGTCGTGGTGCCGAGCGGCGCGATCTTGAAGCCGTCACTGCCCCAGCCATGGGAGCGCGACAATTCCTGGGCGAGCCAGTAGGTGAGCGAGCCGGTGGTCGAGACGCTCACCGTGCGGCCCTTGAGGTCGTCCTCGGTCTTCACCGGCCCGTCCTTGGCGACCACCATCATGATGGTGCGGGGCCGGTCGGCCAGCGCCGCGACGGCGATCATCGGCGCGCCCTTGACCTCGAAGGCGATGGTGGGGCCGCCACCGAGCGCAAAATCGATGGCATTGGCGGAAACCGCCTGCACCAGCCGCGCATCGCCGCCGAAATTGGCGATCTCGAGGTCGATGCCGTGCTTCTTGAAGATGCCGGCGGCGACGCCGACGTCGGCGGCCAGGAAGGCGAAATTCTGCGCCTGGGCCTTGCCGACGCGGATCGCGACCTGGGCCTGCGCCGCGACGCCGCAGGCCATGACCACGAGCGCAGCCGCGAGCGAGCGTCACGCTGGTTACCAAACGTTTCTCCGCCATCGCCATTCCTTCCCGCAATTGCCGGCCCGGCCGTGCGCCGATCGGCACGCACTCGATCACATATGCGTGTGCCGACAAGACTTGCTTCTGGTAGGACTTTTCTCACAAGCCGTCGTCTCCCGCACGAGGAAAATTTGAATTGCCGCGCCCAGGTGAGTTGCTTTGGCCGCGCGGATGAAATATGCGTCTTTACGGCTCAAAAGAACGGGACCAACCGTCGATTGCTGAGGCGATCAAAGATCTGGCCTGAGGCCAAAGACCTTCCCCCTAGAAGCATGCAGTCAAAGCGGAGGATTTACATGAGGACGAAACGCGGGTTGTACCTGGGCGTGGCGGCGGTCGCCATTGCCCTCGCTTTCGGTGTCGCCACGACACCGGCAAGCGCGCAGCAGAACGCAGCGGCCGTGAGCATCGGCAACACCGACATCGGCGGCGTGGTTACCGGCCCCAACGGACCGGAAGCTGGCGTGTGGGTTATCGCCGAGACGACCGATCTGCCGACCAAGATGAACAAGACCGTCGTGACCGACGATCAGGGCCGCTACGTGATCCCGGATCTGCCCAAGGCGAAGTACACGGTGTGGGCGCGCGGCTACGGCCTCGTCGATTCCGCCAAGGCCCAGAGCGAGCCGGGCAAGATCGTTAACATCACGGCCGTGCCGGCCCCGAACGAAGCCGCCGCTGCCCAATACTATCCGGCGATCTATTGGTTCTCGATGCTTCACATCCCGGAAAAGAGCAAGTTCCCCGGCACCGGCACGGGAGCGGGCGGCAACGGCATGCCGACCACCATGAAGAGCCAGTTGCAATGGGCCGACCAGGTCAAGACCAATGGCTGCTACGCCTGCCATCAACTCGGCAACAAGGCGACGCGAGAAATTCCAAAGGAACTCGGCACGTTCAAGAATTCGGTCGAGGCCTGGGAACGGCGCGTCCAGTCTGGACAGGCGATGACCGGCATGGCCGCCGCGCTGGGCCGGCAGGAGCCTAAGACCTCGATTGCAAACCTTGCCAATTGGACCGACCGCATCGCGGCAGGCGAATTGCCGTTCGCGAAGCCGCAGCGTCCGCAAGGCCTCGAGCGCAATGTCGTCATCACCCAGTGGGATTGGGGCTCGGCCAAGACCTACATGCACGACCAAGTCTCG
The DNA here is from genome assembly GCA_963791375.1 of uncultured Alphaproteobacteria bacterium. Taxonomy (GTDB): domain Bacteria; phylum Pseudomonadota; class Alphaproteobacteria; order Rhizobiales; family Xanthobacteraceae; genus JAJPKK01. The sequence continues at coordinate 359,152 of CAWBSI010000011.1, read as the reverse complement.
ACCGACAAGCGCAAGCCGACCGTCAACGCCAACGGCAAGCATTTCGGCGCGACCGAGGAAAGCGCGAATTGGTTCCCGGTATTCGACCCGACGACCAATCAGTTCACCACGGTCACGATGCCGGTGCGCGACACCAACATGGAATCGACCAAGAACAACACCATGGCGCCGTCGGCCTACTGGGGCGAAGAGGCGATCTGGGACAGCCAGACCAGCATCCACAGCCTGATCATGGACGAACGCGGCGACGTCTGGTTCACCTCCCGCGTCGGCAATGCCCAGAACCCGGCGTTCTGCCAAGCCGGCTCGGATCATCCATCCGCCAAGGCATTCCCGATCAAGGAATTCACCCGGCACCTCGCGATGTATGATCCCAAGACGAACACCACCAAGCTGATCCGGACCTGCTTCAACACCCACCATGTCGTGTTGGCGGAAGATGCCGACAATACGGTGTGGACCAGCGCCGGCGGACCGCAACAGGGCGCCATCGGCTGGGTGAACCGCAGAATCCTGGAGGAGACAGGTGACGAGGCGAAGGCCCAGGGTTGGGCCCCGGTCGTCATCGACACCAACGGCAACGGCAAGCTCGATGATTACGTGCAGCCGAACCAGGCCGTCGATCCCACCAAGGACAAGCGGCTCAATGCGGGCCTCTATGGGGTCGGTGTGAACCCGTCCGATGGGACGGTCTGGGGCGCGGTGCTCGGATATCCCGGCTACGTGCTTCGGTATGATCCCAAGACCAAGTTGTCGGAGATCTACGAACCGCCGTTCCCGGGCTTCGGGCCGCGCGGCTTCGACATCGACCGCAATGGTATCGCCTACGTGCCGCTGTCCAGTGGTCACCTCGGCGCCTTTGACCGCCGCAAGTGCAAGGGCCCGCTCAACGGCCCGCAGGCCGCGGAAGGCAAACTGTGTCCGGAAGGATGGACGCTGACAGCGTTCCCGGGCCCGCAGTTCCGCGACATCGCCGAAAACGGCAGCGCGGAGGCCAGCTACTACACCTGGGTCGACCAGCAAAACACCTTCGGCCTCGGCAACAATGTCCCGCTCGCAACCGGCAACGCCAACGAGTTGCTGATGGCGCTGGTGGACGGCAAGTGGGTCAACATGCGGGTTCCCTATCCGCTCGGCTTCTTCGCCAAGTGGATCGATGGCCGCATCGACGATCCGAATACCGGTTGGAAAGGCCGTGGCCTGTGGACGACCGACGGCAACCGGACGCCGTTCCATCGCGAAACCGGCAAGGGAACGTTGCCGAAGATCAGCAAGTTCCAGATCCGTCCTGACCCGCTCGCGCATTAAGGGAGACATCGGCCGGGTCTTCGACCCGGCCCGCTTCCAGGGAATGCCCGGCCATTTGGCCGGGCATTCTTTTTTTGCGCGGCGGCGACCGGCGCAAAAGCAGGTTATGAGGCCAAGGTTACCCGGTCATTCCAGTTGGCCGCGCTGACGTCGTCGCCACGAACGTGAACGGCTGAATTGGCCAAGCGATTTCGGGCATGAGGGCGCAAGGCCCGCAGAGGAACCGCGCGGAAACTAACCTGCGCGGCGCTGGGCGGCGCGAAGCCGGGGCTTGCGGGCCAGGCCCGGCTTACATGCCGGCTCGGCCGAGTTCATGAGGTCGTAGCGAACGCCGCTCGGCATCACCAGATAGCGCGAGACGATCCGCAGCTTGCCGCCTTTTGCGGGTTCGCCTTCCACGATGTAGCGGGTGCCGACCGGGAACCGCGCCGGGAGCCTGGGCTGGATGGCCATGATGAATTCTCCGTCGCCAATCTTGCCGGGTCCGACAACCCATCCGGTAGAACTTGCTTCCGCCCCGAGGGTTCCGCGCCGGGAATATCAAATATGTGCATTTGCAGGCGGCCTCGCGGCCTCCTGGGGAACATGGTAGGAAAGCTTCGTGACAGGTGAATGTCGGCATGAATGCCCCACTGAAGACGATCGACGCCTCCGGCGACATCGCCGCCGTGATGCGCACAATGGGCACCCAGGCGCGCGCCGCGGCGCGCCGCCTCGCCCTTGCCGCGCCGGCGGAAAAAGACCGCGCGCTCAAGGCTATGGCGCAAGCGGTGCGCGGTTCCGCGCCGGCGATCCTCGCCGCCAACAGGGAAGACCTCGCTGATGCAAGCAAGGCCGGCGCGACCCCGGCCTTCCTCGATCGGCTCGGACTCGACCAAAAGCGAGTTGATGCCATCGCCGCCGGCCTCGACGCCATTGCCGGACTGGCCGATCCGGTCGGAACCGTCGCCGCCGCCTGGGACCGGCCGAACGGCATGCGCATCGAACGGGTCCGGGTGCCGCTCGGCGTCGTCGGCGTGATCTACGAAAGCCGGCCCAACGTGACGGCAGATGCCGGCGGGCTCTGCCTCAAGGCCGGCAATGCGGTGATCCTGCGCGGCGGTTCCGACAGCTTTCGCTCGTCGCGCGCCATTCACGCTGCGCTTGCCACCGGCCTGCGCGAGGCCGGCCTGCCGGACGCCGCCATCCAGCTGGTGCCGACGAGGGACCGCGACGCGGTCGGACTGATGCTGGCCGGTCTCGACGGCATGATCGATGTGATCGTGCCGCGCGGCGGCAAGGGCCTCGTCGCCCGGGTGCAGGCCGAGGCGCGGCTGCCGGTGTTCGCGCATCTCGACGGCAATTGCCACGTCTATGTGGACCGTTCGGCCGATCCGGCCATGGCGATGGCGATCGTCCTCAACGCCAAGATGCGCCGGACCGGTGTCTGTGGCGCCGCCGAAACCCTGCTGGTGGATCGCGCCGCCGCCGCGACCCATTTGGCGCCCCTCATCCGCATGCTGCTCGATGCCGGCTGCGCGGTACGCGGCGATAGCGACGTCCAGGCCGCCGACCCGCGCGTGACGGCCGCCACCGCGGACGACTGGAGCACGGAATATCTCGACGCCATCATCGCCGCCAAGGTGGTCGACGGCATCGACGAGGCGATCGCCCATGTCGAGCGCTATGGCTCTCATCACACCGACGCTATCGTCACCGCCGATCCGGCTTCGGCCGACCGCTTTCTGCGCGAGGTCGATTCGGCCATCGTGCTGCACAACGCCTCTACCCAGTTCGCCGATGGCGGCGAGTTCGGGTTCGGCGCCGAGATCGGCATCGCCACCGGGCGGCTGCATGCGCGCGGCCCGGTCGGCGTCGAGCAACTGACCACCTTCAAGTACCGCGTCCACGGTTCCGGCCAGACGCGTCCATGACGTTTCAAGGCCTCAGCAGCAGGGCCGGCGCCGGGAATATGTGCGGTTCGTATTCCGGCGCGTAAGTCGCGTGCGCGAGGGGGTTGCCGAATTTCGATGCCGACACCACCCGCGTCCGCCGCCTCGGGGACCAACGAAGCGGCCCCGCTCCCTCCGTCTTATCGCATCCCGCCCTTCACGGCCGGCCAGCGTATAGGCCTGTTCGGCGGAACCTTCGATCCGCCGCATGAAGCCCATCTCGGCGCCTGCCTGCTGGCGATGAAGCGGCTGCGCCTCGACCGCGTGTGGTGGCTGGTCACGCCCGGCAATCCACTCAAGGATACGAGGGGCCTCGCCCCGCTCGACGAGCGGATCGCCGCAGCGCGCGCGCTCGCCCGCCACCCCCGCATCGTCGTCACCGGACTCGAGGCCGGAATCGGGGTCCGTTTCACCTACGATACCATCCGCCACCTGGTCACGCGCTGCCCCGGGGCCCATTTCGTCTGGATCATGGGCGCCGACAACCTGCGCAGCTTTCATCGCTGGCAGAACTGGCGCCGCATCGCCACGCTGGTGCCGATCGTCGTGGTCGATCGCCTGGGCCCCAGCCTTTATGCCAACGGCAGCGTCGCCGGGCAGGCCTTGGCCCGCTACCGCATCCCCGAACGGGCGGCAGCACTGCTGCCGGACCGCCGTCCGCCGGCCTGGGTGTTCCTCCACGGGCTGAAGTCGCCGCTGTCCTCGACGGCGCTGCGGGCGGTGCGCCAAATCGCAGCCGCCAAGTCGCAAAAGGGTCATTGAACCCGGCGCAGAATGGCGGCGTTGCCATTTCGGCACAGTCAAGCACGAATTGACCGCCGGGAACGCGCGACCCTTGAATCCGTTAACGAGTTGCACTTATCTTAAGGCCGTGGCCCCGGGCAGGGTGCCCGGCACAGTGGAACGGAAAGGGAAGGAACCTCTGTCCACAGTTGCAATCTTGCGGGCCGGCGCTGACCGCCCCGACATCGTCTCCAAGGCGCGCCCTGACGCCGACGAGACGCTCCGTATCGTCCTCGCCCGTCTCGACGACATGAAGGCCGAGGACACCACCACAATCGACCTGCGCAATGATTCCGCGATCGCCGACTACATGGTGGTGACCTCCGGCAGGTCGAATCGCCATGTGGGATCGGTCGCAGACCGTGTGCTCGAAGACCTGCGTGAGGCCGGGTTGACCGGTCTGCGGGTCGAAGGCATGCCCCATTGCGATTGGGTCCTGATCGACGCAGGCGACGTGATCGTCCACGTTTTCCGGCCGGAAGTGCGCACCTTCTACAATCTGGAAAGGTTGTGGACGCGCGGCCGGAATATGGGACGCGCGAGCTAGATCGCGTCGCTCGCGTCGCCGGGCGAGGCAATTCACAGCACCGATCGCGGCGTTCACCGGCGCGATCGGGAAAGTCGAGTCTGGGCCATGCGGATCGTGGTTGCCGCGGTCGGCCGGCTCAAGGCCGGGGCCGAACGCGAGCTTGCCGAGCGCTACCGCGATCGGGCGGCCAAGAGCGGTCGCGCCCTCGGGATTCGCGACATTGAAGTCATCGAAGTCCGGGACAGCCGGGCCCGCGAGCCGGAACGGCGCACCCTCGAGGAATCGATTGCGCTCGCCAGCATCATCCCCGACGGCGCCGTCACCATCGCGCTCGACGGGCGCGGCGACAGCATTTCCAGCGAGTCCTTCGCCGGCCGCCTGCGCGCCTGGAGCGACGCCGGCCGCGCCAGCGTATTCTTCGCCATCGGCGGCGCCGATGGGCTCGGCGAGGTGCTGCGCGAGCGGGCCGACCTGACCCTCGCCTTCGGCATGGTAACGTGGCCCCACCAGCTTGTGCGAATCATGCTGCTGGAGCAGATTTATCGGGCATTCACGATCCTGTCAGGACATCCTTACCATCGCGAGTGATGGCGGCAGGAGTGTGGGCACAATGTCGGCCATGGCTTTGTCGTGTTGGCGCGCGATTGCGTACTTGCCGGCGGCGTGATCCTGCCCCAATTGACGGCTAGGTGTCGTAAAGTTGGCAGCAACCTTGACGAAACCGGAATTGGCTGAACGTGGAATTGGCGAAGATGGTCTGGCGCCGATGACGATGCCTGCCCCAATTGCGTCGGCTTCCCGTGGCCGCGTCGTTGTAGCGGCCTGCCTCGCACTCGCCGTCGGTGTCGTTTCAGCGCAGACCAGGCCGGCAAAAAAGCCGGCACCGGCCGACCTCGCCAAGCAGCACCCACAGGATGCCGAATTGCCGCAGTCAAAGGCGGACAAGGCGGCGGCGGACAAGGCGGCTGCGGACAGGGCAGCGGCGAAGAAGCCGGCGCCCACCGAGGTCATCAAGCAGCACGAACAGGAACTCGATACACTCCGCGCCGAGCAGCAGCAGGCCGCCGAGGCCGCGCAGAAGCTGGCCGCCGAGAACGAACTGATTTCCGAAGACCGGCGCAAGCTCACCGCGGCGCTGATCGAAGGCGCAAGCCGCATCCGCGCCGACGAAGAACGGGTGACGGCCGCGGAAACCCGGATGCACGAATTGGAAGGCAGCGAAGCGGATATCCGCAAGTCGCTGATAGGCCGTCGCGCGCTGATCGCCGAGGTATTGGCGGCACTGCAGCGCATCGGCCACCACCCGCCCCCGGCCGTGTTCGCCGGAGCGCAGGATGCTCTCGAATCGATCCGTACCGCGATGACGCTCGGCGCCGTGCTGCCGGAGATGCGGGTCGAGACCGAGAGCCTGATGACCGAGCTCGCCGGGCTCGTCCGCGTGCGTCAGGAGCTGGCGACGGAGCGTGACCGGCAAGCGACCGAAATCGCGGAGCTCGCCTCGGCGCAGAAGCGCATGGCCGCCCTGGTCGATGAGCGCCAGAAGCGCCAGGCGGAAGTCGAGCATGCCATGGAAGAAGAGCGCCAGCGGGTGGCCGCCCTGGCGCGTCAGGCCGATAATCTCAAAGATTTGATCGCCAAGCTCGAACAAGGGGTCGAAGCGGCCAAGCGGGCGGCTCGCATGGCTGCCCGTCCGGCAGAGGAATCAAAGTCTTCCGAGCCTCGTTCCGGCGGCGCCGCCGCCAAGGATCCGTCCCGCCTGGAGCCGGTTATCGCCTTTGCTGCGGCCAAAGGAACGCTGTTATTGCCCGCCAACGGTGTTAAAATAAAAGAATTCGGCGCTTCCGACCGCACCGGCGGCACCGAAAAGGGGATTTCGATTGCGACCAGGGCCGGAGCCCAGGTGACCGCACCCAGCGACGGCTGGGTGGTCTACGCGGCGCCCTACCGGTCTTACGGTCAACTCTTGATCCTGAACGTCGGTGGTGGATATCATGTGCTGTTGGCGGGGATGGAACGGATTACCGTCGATCTCGGCCAATTCGTCCTGACGGGGGAGCCGGTGGCGGTGATGGGAAACGGCACGCAAGTTGCTTCCTCGTCTTCGACGCCCGCTTCGACGATGCCTGTGCTGACAAGTGCTTCGGACGCTGGTTCACTTCCAAGCAGTGTGACCCAGGGTTCGCCTCCGGCCGGTACGACCCAGCCGGTTCTCTACATCGAATTCCGGAAAGACGGCACGCCCGTCGATCCAACACCCTGGTGGGCAGCAAATAAGAGCGAAAAGGTTCGCGGATGATGCGCAAGACTTCTCTGGTCCTCCTGGGCGCGGTCGCTGGTGCCGCATTGACCCTCGTTGCAGTGCAGCCGTCGCGGCTGCTGATCGGGACGAGTGCGCGGGCCGCAGCGGCGGACACCTACCGCCAGCTCAACTTGTTCGGTGACATTTTCGAGCGGGTGCGCTCGCACTATGTCGAGAAGCCCGAAGACGGCAAGTTGGTCGAATCCGCGATCAACGGCATGCTAAACGGGCTCGACCCCCATTCGAGCTACATGGACACCAAGAGCTTCCGCGACATGCAGGTGCAGACCCGCGGCGAGTTCGGCGGGCTCGGCATCGAAGTCACCATGGAGGACGGTCTCGTCAAGGTGGTGGCGCCGATCGACGACACCCCGGCGGCCAAGGCCGGCATCCGGGCCGGCGACGTCATCACCCATCTCGACGACGAAGCGGTGCAGGGCCTCACCCTCAACCAGGCGGTCGAGAAGATGCGCGGGCCGGTCAATTCCAAGATCCGCCTCAAGGTCATGCGCAAGGGGCTCGACAAGCCGCTCGAAATCGCGATCACGCGCGACACCATCCGGGTGCGTTCGGTGCGCAGCCACACCGAGGGCGACGATGTCGGCTACATCCGCATCACCCAGTTCAACGAGCAGACCACCGACGGCCTCAAGAAGTCGATCGCCGAGATCAGCAACCAGCTCGGCAACGACAAGCTCAGGGGCTTCGTGATCGACCTGCGCAACAATCCGGGCGGCTTGCTCGACCAGGCGATCTCGGTGTCCGACGCCTTCCTCGAACGCGGCGAGATCGTCTCGACCCGCGGGCGCGACCCGGAGGAGACCCAGCGCTTCAATGCGCGGCCGGGCGACCTCACCAAGGGCAAACCGGTCATCCTCCTCATCAATGGCGGGTCGGCCTCGGCATCGGAAATCGTCGCGGGCGCACTGCAGGACCACCGCCGGGCGACGCTGGTCGGCACTCGCTCGTTCGGCAAGGGCTCGGTGCAGACCATCATCCCGCTCGGCTCCGGCAACGGCGCCCTGCGACTGACCACGGCGCGGTACTTCACGCCGTCCGGGCGTTCGATCCAGGCCAAGGGCATTTCCCCCGATATCGAAGTGCTCCAGGCCGTTCCTGAGGAAATCCAGGCGCGGGCGACCACCGAGACCAAGGGCGAATCCTCGCTGCGCGGCCACCTCAAGGCCGAGGGCGACGAGCAGGGCGGTTCGCAGTCCTATATCCCGCCCGAGGCCAAGGACGACAAGGCGCTCACCATGGCGCTTGAACTCCTGCGCGGCACCAAGACCAATCCGGCGTTCCCGCCGAACCCGAAGTCGGCCACCCTGCCGAACTGACGGCGCTACCCTCCCGAGGTTGGGACATCCGGTACGACCCAGCCCCGGTTCTGACACCGAATTCCGGAAAGACGGCCGTCGTTCCGACACCCTTGTGGGCGGCTAACAACAGCGAAAAGGTTCGCGGATGATGATGCGCAAGACTTCTCTGGTTCTCCTGGGCGCGGTCGCTGGTGCCGCATTGACCCTCGTTGCGGTGCAGCCGTCCCGGCTGCTGATCGGGACGAGCGCGCGGGCCGCGGGGGCGGCGGACACCTACCGCCAGCTCAACCTGTTCGGCGACATTTTCGAGCGGGTGCGCTCGCACTATGTCGAGAAGCCCGATGACAGCAAGCTGGTCGAAGGTGCGATCAATGGCATGCTCAATGGGCTCGACCCGCATTCGAGCTACATGGACCCCAAGGGCTTCCGCGACATGCAGGTGCAGACCCACGGCGAGTTCGGCGGGCTCGGCATCGAAGTCACCATGGAGGACGGTCTCGTCAAGGTGGTGGCGCCGATCGACGATACCCCGGCCGCCAAGGCCGATGTGCGAGCCGGCGACGTCATCACCCATATCGACGACGAAGCGGTGCAGGGCCTCACCCTGAACCAGGCCGTCGAGAAAATGCGCGGGCCGGTCAACACCAAGATCCGCCTCAAGGTCATGCGCAAGGGCCTCGACAAGCCCCTTGAGATCTCGCTCACCCGCGACACCATCAAGGTGCGTTCGGTGCGCAGCCGCACCGACGGCGACGATGTCGGTTACATCCGCATCACCCAGTTCAACGAGCAGACCACCGACGGCCTGAAGAAGTCGATCTCCGACATCACCAATCAGGTCGGCAACGACAAGCTCAAGGGCTTCGTGATCGACCTGCGCAACAATCCGGGCGGCTTGCTCGACCAGGCGATCTCGGTCTCCGACGCCTTCCTCGAACGCGGCGAGATCGTGTCGACCCGCGGCCGCGACCCGGAGGAGACCCAGCGCTTCAACGCGCGGCCGGGCGACCTCACCAAGGGCAAGCCGGTCATCCTTCTCGTCAATGGCGGCTCGGCCTCGGCGTCCGAGATCGTCGCCGGCGCACTGCAGGACCATCGGCGGGCGACCGTCGTCGGCACCCGATCCTTCGGCAAGGGCTCGGTGCAGACCATCATCCCGCTCGGCTCCGGCAACGGCGCGCTGCGGCTAACCACGGCGCGGTACTTCACGCCGTCCGGCCGCTCGATCCAGGCCAAGGGCATCTCCCCCGATATCGAAGTGCTCCAGGCCGTTCCTGAGGAAATCCAGGCGCGGGCGACCACCGAGACCAAGGGCGAATCCTCGCTGCGCGGCCACCTCAAGGCCGAGGGCGACGAGCAGGGCGGCTCGCAGTCCTACATCCCGCCCGAGGCCAAGGACGACAAGGCGCTCAACATGGCGCTGGAGCTTCTCCGCGGCACCAAGACCAATCCGGCATTCCCGCCGAACCCGAAGTCGGCCACCCTGCCGAACTGACGGTATTTCCTTTTCCAGGCTGAGGACCGGCGGCCATGGTGCCGCCGGTCTTTTTTTGGGCCTCCCGTCGGTGGAGGACTCCGGGCTGGAACGAAACACCGCCGATCGGGCGCCACCGCACCGTTGATGCTTCGCCGTGCTAAAGTGGCACATTGATTCGCGAGGCGGCGCGCCGTGGCGACAGATGATCTTTATGCCCCGTTGGGCCTGGACAAGAAGGCTGCGCGTGCTCGCCTGTCGCCCCTCGTCTATTCCGTGGCGGCCGGGTTGCTCGGAGTAGCACTCGCAACCTTCGTGATTTGGGTCTTGTTCGGTCATGATCCCTTCGGCGGCGAACCGATGGCAGTGGCCAAAACCAATGTGCGCGTGGTGGAGCCGGGCCAAGCCGCCAGGCTTCGCTTATCGGAGCCCGATGCGGCATCGCCGGAAAGCACCGGCGCCATCGGTCCGGCCGAGGAGATCGCCCAGCTCAAATCGCTGGAGCGCGCCAAGGAAAAGACCCCGGACCAGGGCGCCGGCCGGGCCGAGCAGATCGTTACCATCATCGACGGCCGCAGCGGCGCCCGTCAGGAGGTGAGGATTCCAGCGCCGGTCGAGCCCGCCGAGCCAGCGAATGTCCCGGGTATCGACAGTCAGCTTGCCGAAATGACCCGCGACGGGCCGATCCCAAAGGTCGGCGCCAACGGGATGCGGGTGGCCCAGGCCTATGCCCAGCCGTCCCGCGCCAAGCCCAATGGGCCGCAGATCGCCATCGTGATCACTGGTATCGGCGTATCGAATGCGACCTCCGCCGAGGCGCTGGGCAAGCTGCCGGCCGCAGTGACCTTCGCTCTCGCGCCCGGCGGCGCCGACCTCGAGCGCCTCGCCGGCAAGGCGCGCAGCCTGGGGCATGAGCTGCTGTTGCAGGTGCCCATGGAGCCCCCAGAGTCCCCTGAAGGCAAATCACAGCAAGCGCTGCTGACGTCTCTTTCGCCGGACCAGAACATCGAGCGCCTGCATTGGCTGATGAGCCGGTTCCAGGGCTATGTCGGCGTCGCCAGCCAGATGGGAGGCCGGCTGACCGCCTCGGAAGCGGCGTTTGCGCCGATCCTGCGCGAGATCGGCAACCGCGGGCTCATCTATGTGGACGACGGCACTTCGCCCAAGAGCCTCGCCGGCCAGAGCGCCGGCAGCGGCGGATCCGGCTTTGCCAGAGCCAACCTGGTGCTGGATGCCGTGCCGTCGTCGGCCGAGATCGACCGTGCGCTCGCAAAGCTCGAAGGCTTGGCGCGCCAGAACGGCGTGGCCATAGGTTTCGCCACGGCGTGGCCGGTGGTGATCGAGCGCGTTGCGCGGTGGTCGAAGGCCTTGGAAGGCCGCGGCTTCTCGCTGGTGCCGATAACGGCGGCCACGGCCCGCGGCAAGCCGAGTTGACGAGACAGCGTGCCACAATGAGTCGTCTCGAAGACCTCCCTTACCGCCCCTGTGTCGGGCTCACGGTGATCAATCCGGCCGGCCGTGTCTTCATCGGCCGCCGTTCCTCGGGCCCCGAGCACATCGACGAGACCCATGTCTGGCAGATGCCGCAAGGCGGCATCGACCAAGGCGAGGATCCCTGGCCGGCCGGGCTGCGCGAACTCTACGAGGAGACCAGCATCCGTTCGGTCGAGCCGCTCGGCGAAATTGCGGACTGGCTCACCTACGACATCCCGCGCGACATCGTCGGCCAGGCCTGGGGCGGCAAATATCGCGGCCAGACCCAGAAATGGTACGCGCTGCGCTTCACCGGGGACGACCGCGAGATCGACATCGCGACCCCCGGCGGCGGCGCCCACGATCCCGAATTCATCGCCTGGAGATGGGAGCCGATGGAGCGCCTTCCCGACCTCGTCGTGCCGTTCAAGCGGCCGGTCTATGAACGGGTCGTCGCCGAGTTCGGGCGGTTCACGAGGCGGTAATGCGCTCCTCCGGGGGATGGGGATTCGTTTTTTCCGAAAACAACCCCATGCAAAGTACAATTCCGGCACCGCCCGCAACCGCCTCAACCGAACAGCGCGAATGGATCGCCCTGGTTATTGACTCGCAGCGATCATTTCCATATTCGTTGAAATATGGAAACCACAGATGCCGTCATTGCCTTGGCCGCGCTGGCCCAGGACAACCGCCTCGACGTGTTTCGCCTGCTGGTGCAGGCGGGGCTCGATGGGCTTCCCGCGGGACAGGTGGCGAGCGCACTCGATCTCGCGCCCAACACCCTCACGTTTCACTTTGACCGGCTGAGGTCGGCGGGGCTCGTCACGGTTCGGCGCGAAGGCCGCTCCATGATCTACGCGGCGCGGTTCGAGACCATGAACGCGCTGCTCACCTATCTCACCGAGAACTGCTGCAAGGGCGCGCCGGAATCCTGCGGCCCCGTCGTGTGCAGTCCGCGCCGGGCACCCGAGCGGCAAAAGGTGACGCCATGAACAATCGCCCATACAACGTGCTGTTTCTGTGCACCGGCAATTCGGCGCGCTCGATCATTGCGGAAGCGATCTTGAACAAGCTCGGCGCGGGACGATTCCGCGCCTTCAGCGCGGGGAGCCAGCCGAAGGGACGGGTCAACCCGCACACCCTGCAGCTCCTCAAAGGGCTCGGCTATGACACCTCGGGATTTCGCTCGAAGTCGTGGAACGAGTTTGCAAGGGCTGGCGGTCCGGCTTTCGATTTCGTATTCACCGTGTGCGACAACGCCGCGGCCGAAGCGTGCCCGGTGTGGCCGGGCCAGCCCATGACGGCGCATTGGGGAATCCCCGATCCTGCCGAAGCAACCGGCACGCCGGCGGAAATCGCGTTCGCGTTCAAGGATGCCTATCGGATGCTCAATCAGCGCATCTCGCTGTTCGTGGCGTTGCCGATCCAAAGCCTCGACCAGCTCAGCCTGCATCATCGCCTCAAAGAGATCGGCCGCATGGAGGGCGCCACCAAGGCCGCGGAAACGGCCTGATGCCCTGCCTCATGCGTCGCGCCTTCTGTGAAGCGCTGGGAACAGCCTTTCTGCTCGCGGCCGTGGTCGGCTCGGGGATCATGGCGCAGAAGCTCGCTGGCGGAAACGTCGCGCTGGCGCTGCTCGGCAACACGCTGCCGACCGGCGCGATCCTCGTGGTCCTGATCCTGATCTTCGGCCCGCTCTCGGGCGCGCACTTCAATCCCGCGGTCAGCATCGCCTTTGCGCTGCGCCGCGAGCTGCCGTTGACCGAGGCTGCCGCCTACATCGCCGCGCAACTCGCCGGCGCCATGATCGGCGTGTGGACGGCGCACCTGATGTTCGAACTGCCGCTGTGGCAGCTTTCCGCCACCATTCGTACCGGAACGGGCCAATGGCTGGCGGAAGCGGTCGCGACCTTCGGCCTGCTGCTGACGATCCTGGGCTGCGTGGCGCGCACGCCGGCGGCCGTGCCTTACGCCGTGGGTCTCTACATCACCTCGGCCTATTGGTTCACCGCTTCGACGTCGTTCGCAAATCCCGCGGTGACGATCGCACGCTCGGTGTCCGATACCTTCGCTGGGATTGCCCCGGCCGGCGTCGCGGCGTTTATCATGGCGCAACTCGTCGGGATGATCGCGGCCGTGCTCCTCGGACAATGGCTATGGAGGAATCCCGCTCGTGGATAGCCTGACGCTGTTCGGATTGCTCGCCGTCACGTCGATGATGATCTGCTACGCGCTGGAAAGCCGCAGCCATTGGTTCGTGCTGGCGTTTGCCGGAACCTGCGTGCTGGCTTCGGCCTATGGCTTCCTGCAGGGCGCATGGCCGTTCGGCATCGTCGAAGCCATCTGGTCGCTGGTCGCGCTGCGGCGCTGGCTCACGCGGAGCGATAGCGCTCCAGGGCGCGCCCGCACGTAACGATCGGAATTGCACTACTGTTCCAGCACCAGCCGCAGCGACTGCAGCTGCTCCAGCCGCTGGCGCGCCTTGTCGCGCGCAACGTCGGACTTGGCGTCGGCGATGTCTTCCTCGGCGTCCTTGATCGCGTCGGCGATCATGGCGGCGTCGATCTCCTCCGCCGGCGTCGCCGATTCCGCGAGCACGGTGAGGCCGGTCGGGCCGACCTCGGCAAAGCCGCCGCGCACCACGATGCGCTGGGGGGCGCCGGATGCGCCGTAGATCTTCAGCATGCCCGGTTTGAGCGTCGCGATATAAGGCGCATGGCCGGCAAAGACGCCGAACTCGCCCTCCTCGCCGGGCACGTCCACCTGGTTGACCTCGCCGGCGAAAACCAGCCGTTCTGGCGAGACGAGTTCGAAGTGGAAAGTGGCCATGATGCCTGTCCAATGACCCGGTAAGTCGTGCGCAGAAGAATTAGGCTTCGGCGGCGAGCCGCTTGCCCTTCTCGACCGCTTCCTCGATGGTGCCGACCATGTAGAAGGCGGCCTCCGGCAAGTAGTCGTATTTGCCTTCGCACAGCCCCTTGAAGCCGCGGATGGTGTCGGCGAGATCGACGAACTTGCCGGGCGAGCCGGTGAAGACCTCGGCGACGTGGAAGGGCTGCGACAGGAAGCGCTCGATCTTGCGGGCGCGGGCGACGGTGATCTTGTCCTCTTCCGACAGCTCGTCCATGCCGAGAATGGCGATGATGTCCTGGAGCGCCTTGTAGCGTTGCAGCACCTGCTGCACCTGCCGCGCCACCGCGTAATGCTCGTCGCCGACGACCAGGGGCGACAACATGCGCGAGGTCGAGTCGAGGGGATCGACCGCGGGGTAGATGCCCTTTTCGGCGATGCCGCGCGACAGCACCGTGGTGGCGTCGAGATGCGCGAACGAGGTGGCGGGCGCCGGATCGGTCAAATCGTCGGCCGGCACGTAGATCGCCTGCACCGACGTGATCGATCCCTTGTTGGTGGTGGTGATGCGCTCCTGCAGCGCGCCCATGTCGGTCGCGAGCGTCGGCTGATAGCCCACCGCGGAAGGAATGCGGCCCAGCAGCGCCGACACCTCGGAGCCCGCCTGGGTGAAGCGGAAGATGTTGTCGACGAAGAACAGCACGTCCTGGCCCTGGTCGCGGAAATATTCCGCAACGGTCAGGCCGGAGAGGCCGACGCGGGCGCGGGCGCCAGGCGGCTCGTTCATCTGGCCATACACCAGCGCGCATTTCGATTTGACGTTGGGATCGGGCTTGTGCGGGTCGGCGTTGACCTTGGACTCGATGAACTCGTGATAGAGGTCGTTGCCCTCACGAGTGCGCTCACCGACGCCGGCGAACACAGAGTAGCCGCCGTGCGCCTTGGCGACGTTGTTGATGAGCTCCTGAATCAGCACGGTCTTGCCGACGCCGGCGCCGCCGAACAGGCCGATCTTGCCGCCCTTCGCGTAAGGCGCCAACAGGTCCACCACCTTGATGCCGGTGACGAGAATGTCGGCCTCGGTC
This sequence comes from uncultured Alphaproteobacteria bacterium, assembly GCA_963791375.1. Classification (GTDB taxonomy): domain Bacteria; phylum Pseudomonadota; class Alphaproteobacteria; order Rhizobiales; family Xanthobacteraceae; genus JAJPKK01. The sequence continues at coordinate 344,101 of CAWBSI010000011.1, read as the reverse complement.
GATTGATCCGTAAAGCTCGGGGCCGGCGCGTGAATCGGTCGCGTCTCCTGATGCGGAATGGGACCCGCTTCGTCGACCGGCTCGCCGATCACGTTCATGATGCGCCCGAGCGTGCCGTCGCCGACCGGCACCGCGATCGGTATGCCGGTGTCGATCACTTCCTGGCCGCGCACCAGGCCTTCGGTGATGTCCATGGCGACGGTGCGCACCGTCGACTCGCCGAGATGCTGGGCGACTTCAAGCACCAGGCGGTTGCCACGGTTGTCGGTCTCAAGCGCGTTCAGGATCGCCGGCAGATGGTCGTCGAATTTGACGTCGACCACCGCACCGATGATCTGGGAGATGTGTCCGACTGCTTTGGCCATATCGTCCTCGTTCCCTATGTCTGCGCCTACAACGCCTCGGCGCCGGAGATGATCTCGATCAGTTCCTTGGTGATCATCGCCTGGCGGGTTCGGTTGTAGGTCAGGGTCTGCTTGCGGATCATGTCGCCGGCATTGCGGGTGGCGTTGTCCATCGCGCTCATCTGGGCGCCATAGAAGGAAGCAGAATTCTCCACCAGCGCGCGGAAGATCTGCACCGAGATGTTGCGCGGCAGGAGCTCGGAGAGGATGTCTTCCTCGTCAGGCTCGTATTCGTAGACCGCGCCGCCATTCGCGGCCCCTTGGGGAAACACCGCCGGGATGAGCTGCTGCGCCGTCGGTATCTGCGCGATCACCGACTTGAAGCGCGAGAAGAACAGCGTGCAGACGTCGAACTGGCCGGCATTGAACATCGCAACGATCTTGGCGCCGATCTCGTCGGCATTCTCGAACTTGATCTGGCGCACCGCGCGCAGGTCGACGGTTTCGACGATGCGGCTCTCGTAGAGCCGCCGCAGCTGCTCGAAACCCTTGCGTCCGACGCAGAAGATCTTGACCTGCTTGCCTTCGCCCAGGAGCGAATTGACGCGCTCGCGGGCGAGCCGCACGATCGCGGAGTTGAACGGCCCGCACAATCCGCGCTCGGCGGTGCAGACGAGAAGGAGATGCACCTTGTCCTCGCCGGTGCCGGCGAGCAGCCGCGGGGCACCCGCGCTGCCGGCGACCGAACTGGCGATGTTGCCCAGCACCTTTTCCATGCGCTCGGCATAGGGCCGCGCCGCCTCGGCCGCCGCCTGGGCGCGGCGCAGCTTGGACGCCGCGACCATCTGCATGGCCTTGGTGATCTTCTGCGTCGCCTTGGTCGAGGCGATGCGGACCCGCATGTCCTTGAGACTAGCCATGGCGGCCCTCCGACGCTTGCGCGTACCGACCCCCAAGCCCTGAAGGCAGCGAAACCGGAGCTGCCGCGAGGCGACGGCCATCATTGCGCGCACTCCCCTCTCCCGCTTGCGGGGGAGGGTTAGGGAGGGGGCTCTTTGATGTCCCAACCGCCGCAGCGATTGTGGAGACCATGCGGAGTTGTTCTCCATCACTTCGAGAAGTCAGCGCGCGGGGCAAGCGCCCCCTCCCCACCCCTCCCCCGCAAGCGGGAGAGGGAGGAGCGCTGCCGCTTGGCCCGGACATCGCCGCTGAATGGTGGGACATCTTGTTACGCAAAGGTCCTCGCATAGGCGTCGACCACGCCCTTGAGCTTGGCGGCGGTCGCGTCGTTGAGATCGCCTGAGTCGCGGATCGCCTTGAGGAGGTCGCCCTGCTGGCTGCGCAACAGCTCCAAGAGCCCTTCCTCGAATGCCTTCACCCGCGCCACCGGGATCGGATCGAGATAGCCGTTGACCCCGGCATAGATCACGCACACCTGCTCCTCCATCTTGAGCGGCGAGAACTGCGGCTGCTTCAACAGCTCGGTCAGGCGCGCGCCGCGGTTGAGCAGGCGCTGGGTGGTGGCGTCGAGGTCGGAGCCGAACTGCGCGAAGGCCGCCATTTCGCGATACTGCGCGAGCTCGCCCTTGATGCGGCCGGCCACCTTCTTCATCGCCTTGGTCTGCGCCGAGGAGCCGACCCGCGACACCGACAGGCCGACGTTCACCGCCGGGCGGATGCCCTGGTAGAACAGGTCGGTCTCCAGGAAGATCTGGCCGTCGGTGATCGAAATGACGTTGGTCGGGATATAGGCCGAGACGTCGTTGGCCTGGGTCTCGATCACCGGCAGCGCGGTGAGCGAGCCGGAGCCGAACGCATCGTTCATCTTGGCCGCGCGCTCGAGCAGGCGTGAATGCAGGTAAAAGACGTCGCCCGGATAAGCCTCGCGGCCGGGCGGACGGCGCAGCAGCAGCGACATCTGGCGATACGCCACCGCCTGCTTGGACAGGTCGTCATAGATGATGACGGCGTGCATGCCGTTGTCGCGGAAATACTCGCCCATGGTGCAGGCGGAGAACGGCGCCAGATACTGCATCGGCGCCGGATCGGACGCGGTCGCGGCGACGATGATGGAATATTCCAGCGCGCCCTGCTCCTCCAGCACCCTGACGAACTGCGCCACCGTGGAACGCTTCTGCCCGATCGCGACATAGACGCAATAGAGCTTGATCTTCTCGTTGCCGGTGGCGTTGAGCGGCTTCTGGTTCAGGATGGTGTCGAGCGCGATCGCGGTCTTGCCGGTCTGGCGGTCGCCGATGATCAGCTCGCGCTGGCCGCGGCCGATCGGGATCAGCGCGTCGATCGCCTTGAGGCCGGTCGCCATCGGCTCGTGCACCGACTTGCGCGGAATGATGCCGGGCGCCTTGACGTCGACCCGCTTGCGCTCGCCGGGGATCGGCCCCTTGTCGTCGATCGGATTGCCGAGCGCGTCGACCACGCGGCCGAGCAGGCCCTTGCCGACGGGCACGTCGACGATGGCGCCGGTGCGCTTGACGGTCTGGCCTTCCTTGATCTCGCGGTCATTGCCGAAGATCACGATGCCGACATTGTCGACTTCGAGGTTGAGCGCCATGCCGCGAATGCCGTTCTCGAACTCCACCATCTCGCCGGCCTGGACGTTGTCGAGGCCGTAGGCGCGGGCGATGCCGTCGCCGACCGAGAGCACCTGGCCGACTTCCGAGACCTCGGCCTCCTGGCCGAAATTCTTGATCTGCTCCTTGAGGATCGAGGAGATTTCTGCGGCGCGGATGTCCATCAGCCGACCTCTTTCATCGCGTGCTTGAGTGCATAAAGCTTGGTGCGGAGCGAACTGTCGACCATGCGGCTGCCGACTTTCACGATCAGCCCGCCGATGATCGTCGGATCGACCTTGACGTCGACCATGACGTCCTTCCCGGTGACTTTGTTGAGCGCGGCCTTGACCTCGGCGAGGTGCGCCGCGGACAGCGGCTCGGCCACCGTGACCTCGGCGCTCACTTCGCCCTTGTGGCGGGCCACCAAAGCGCTAAAGCCCTTGATAATGTCGCCGACCGCGAACAGCCGCCGGTTGCCGGCGATGACCCGCAGAAAATTCGCGGCAATCCCGCCGATCCCGGCCTTTTCCAGCACCGCGGCGAGCGCCTTCTCCTGGACGTCGGCGGTGAATACGGGGCTGCGCACCAGCCGGTTCAGCTCCGGGCTTTCGACCAGCAGTGCCTGGAATTTGGCGAGGTCCGCGCGGACCTGGTCGATGGCATTGGACTCGAGCGCCAGCTCGAACAAAGCGGTCGCATAGCGTCCCGCCACTCCGGAAACGTTCGGATTTTCCCCAGCCACTCTCGCGCTCATATTAGGCTTGGCTCATTCCCGACACGACGGCGTGGCGGAGAGAGGCGCAAGCCCTTGGAATTGATGGAGGACTTGGATCAAGCCGGCACGCACCATGTGGCCCGGCCCGGCAAAACCGCGGGTGTGCTAACACAGCGGGGGGTGCGGTGCAATACGGCCGGAAGCCTTAACCGGGGGCAGGTCCGCGGCCGCCGCTCCGATAGCCCCGGATCACCTCCAGAAATGCCTCCGATAATACCCTGGCCGTCGATGTCCGCGCTCAGCGCGTCATCGTCTTCGACAGCTTCGGCTGCGGCAGGTAGGCGCCGGCGGCGCGCAGCGTGAGAACCAGTTGCTCGGTGTCGAGGTCGCAGGCCGGCTGGCCGGTGCGGATCGACTGCACGGCGGCGGTCGCGGCGGCCTGGCCCATCATGTAGGCGGCCGACTGGGCGCGGATCGAGCCGTGGACCTTGGTGTCGCTCGAATGACAGCGTCCCGCGGCCCACAAATTGGTCCAGCCCTTGGGCACCAGGATGCCGTAGGGGACGCCGAGGCAGTCGCCTTCGCCGAGGCCGTGGAAGCCCTCGAAGTCGTGCAGGAAGCGCTGGTACTCCTTCTCGGTGGTGTCGGTCGGATGCACGTCGGTCGGCCGGTTGTAGACCGCGATCTGATCCGGGAACTGGCGGGCGGACTGGAAGTCCGCGATGGTCAGCTCGAATTCGCCGACGATGCGGCGGGTGTCGCGCACTCCCATCACCGGCGCCGTGGTGAGCAGCTCCAGCTCCTCGCAACCCGGCACATACTTGCGGAAGAACTCCAGGTATTCCACCGCGAGCTTGCGGCCGGCCATCATGCCGTCGGACAGCGAGCGGCTCGACAGCCCGTTGAGATTGAAGACATGGCCGCCATTGAGCTGGGCGGCGCGCTTGCCGATCTTGTTCATGCCCGGCATGAACTTGTCGGGCTGGGAGAAGTGACCGTCGGCAATCGCCTGGTGAAGCTGCTGCTTGGAAAACGCCTTCACCTTGTCGATGCCGCGCCAGTCGTCGCCATAGGCGGGGTCGTCCCAGTTCATCCCGGCGAACAGCGAGCACAGGGTGCTCGGCGCCACCGCCTCGATATCGCGCAGGATCACCTTGCAATCGGCGCCGACGAGGTCCGAAAGCGCGGCATCGCCGGTGGCGTCGATGAAGGTCTTGGCGCGGATGAAGCGATAGCCCTCCACGTTGCTGATGACGGCGCCCTCGACGCGCCCGTCCTTCGCCTCGGCGTCGATCACGCGGGTGAAGAAGCGCACGTCGACGCCGGCGTCCTGCGCCATCTCGTCGAGCAGCCGCTTGAGCTCCTCGGGCCGGAACGGCACCCAGCGGTTGAGCTGGCTGTGCAGGAATTCCGGCACCACGTGCGGTCCCAGCGATCCGCGCTGGTGCATGGAGAGCACCAGCTCGCGCATGAAGCCGCCGACCAGCATGCGCTTGCCGTCGGAGATCGGCCCGAACGTCGAAACGAGGCCGGACGTGCCCATGCCGCCGAGGCAGCCGGTCGCTTCGGCGAGCAGCACCTTGGCGCCGAGGCGCGCCGCGCATATGGCGGCGGCGCTGCCGGCAGGTCCGCCGCCGGCGACCAGGACGTCGAAGTCCTCTTCGATGGGAATCTCGCGCGTGAGCCGGTAGGTCTGCATCGGCGACCGAACTCCTATTGGGCCTCGATCCCGGCCGCGGCCGTGATCTTTTTGTAGCGCTCCAAACTCATCTTGATGACGCTCGCGAACTCCTCGGGCGTGCTGGTAACGACCTCGAAGCCGGCGTCCTCCAGCGCCTCGCGCACCTTGGGGCTGGAGATCGCCGCGACCAGCTCGGCATTCATGCGCTTAACCAGCGCAGCCGACATCTTCGGCGGACCGAGAAAACCGACCCAGGATTGCGGGATCGCATAGCCCGGCAGACTTTCTCCAATGGTCGGAATGTCCGGCCGGCGGCGCGAGCGCTTGTCCTCGACCATGCCGATGACCTTGACGGCGCCGCTGTCGATGAACGGCATGGCGGTGGAAAGCGTGGCGAACAGGACCGGGATTTGCCCGGCCAGGAGATCGGTCATCGCCAAGCTGCCGCCGCGATAGGGCACGTGGACCCAGTCGATGCCGGCGAACTGCTTGAGATACTCGCCGGCGATGTGATGAACGGTGTTCGGTCCGGAGCTTCCGAAGGCGAGCTTCCCCGGATGTGCCTTCGCATAAGCGATCAATTCGGTGATGTTGCTCACCGGCAGGGACTTGTTCACCACCAGGCACATGGGCAGCTCGACCGCGAGCGTGAGCGGGGTCAGACTGGCGACGAGGTCGGACGGAAAATTCTTCGCCAGCACCGGCGCGACATTCAAGGCGGCCGCGGTGCCGAGCAGCAGCGTGGTGCCGTCCGGCTCCGCCCGCGCCACCATGGCTGCGGCCAAGGTGCCGCCGCCGCCCGGCCGGTTGTCGACGATGACCGGCAGCTTGGTGGCGACGGAAAACGCATCGCCCACCGCATGGCTGACGACGTCAGCCGCGCCGCCGGCCGCCAGCGGGGTCACGATCTTGATCGGCCGCGTCGGCCAATCCTGCGCGCAAGCGCCGGACGCGCCGATCAGCAGCAGCACCGCCGCACAAAGACCGCCGGCTGCACTCCAAATTCGTCTCATCGCCTGCCTCGCGCTCGGCTTTCGGTCGGGCGAGAATACAGAATTTGCGGGGTTGCGCCGAGAGATCGGGGCAGGCACGGCGTGTCCACATCGGTTATTTTGCGTGGCGCCGGCGCCAATGCTGGGGAGCCTTGCGGGTTTCCGGGACAGGCTCGCCGCGCGAGTGAGAGAATTTCGCCGCCGCGGAAAACCTGCCGCTCAGGCGCACTCGGCGCCAGTCCCTGCCGGGACTGCCTGAGGCCGTGAGCAGGTCCGGTCGCGGCTGGACTCCGGATATCGAGTGACCGCCCCCGATGGGTCGAGTTTGGCCCACAGCGGCGCAGACCTGATGCGGCGGTATGTCCAAAGCTGGCGGATGCCGAAATCCAGCTGCTCGACGCCAGCCATTTTGCCCTGGACGAGTAGAACGACGACATCGCGAGTCTTGTTCTCGCGTTTCTTGGCCAAACATTCGTCTGATTGTTCCACGTGCCGCGTTGCAACGTTGGCGCGGCTGTGACCACAAGTCGAAAGCGATTTTACCGGCCCCTGACGAACCGGCTACAATGGTATTGGGCGAGCCGATCAACATAGGAGCCTTGTATGAACCAAGTACAAGTCGAGCAGAAAACCTATCAGATGCCGCCGCAGGAGGGGTTTACCGTCGCACACTTTCTCACCGTCGCCGACGTCGAGCGATCGCTCCGATTTTACGAAACGGTCTTCGGAGGTCGCATTCTGAGCAGAGGCGACAGCAGTGGCGCGCCGGGGTACATCCAGATCGCGAACACGTGGCTCCTTGTCAACCCCGGGGGTGGTCCGACACCCGACAAACCATCGGTAACGCTCAGCGTCCCCGCCGATCCCGATTTAGTCAGCAGCTTTATGAATATCCGCGTTGCAGATATTCAAGCGTGTTATAAACTTTGGCGAAGTCGAGGAGCCGAGTTCATCACGGAGCCGAAGCCCAAGTACGGCGAGACGCGCTGCTACATTCGCGATCCTGATGGCTATATTATAGAAGTTGGGCAAAGCAACCCGGGCGTTGCTTACGGCTAAGCAGCAGGACGGGTGAAAGCGAAGGTCTGCCGAATCGGCGACGGCAGACAGCTATCGCCACTCGTCGATCGAAACCGTCTTGCGATATTTGGCGCCCATGATCCGCCAATAGGGATTGGCCTCGCCGCCGACCACGACGACATTGATTTCCGGTTCCGGGAAAATGCGGATCAACTCGTCCGGGCGCGCCTTGAGCCAGGTGGCCATCGGTTCCTTGCCGAAGGTCGCCCACGGATAGATGTAATTCTGCACGAGCTGGAGGTCCCAAAAGCGGCCCGCCGGCATCTCGGCGTTTTCATGGATCCAGCGGATCAGCTTGCCCTTGGTATCGAAGCCGCCGCGGTCGATGAATTGCCGGGCGGCGAGCGGATCGAGCAGGAGGCACGGAGGCGAGATCGCATCTACTCCCGTGAGCATGTCGCGCACGTGCTCGCGCCAGTGCTGCTCGCGCAGGCCGAGGGTGAAGCTCGTCGAGCGGCAGCCCCAGAAGATGCTGACCGTGCTGTCCTGCGGCTTGAACCCCTTCTGGACATGGAACGGCTCCCACGGGCTGCGCTCCTCGTTCTCGGCGAAGGTGACGTTGTTGTAGGCGTAACTGTTGCCTTGCGACCCCATGAAGGTGACGCCGGGCTCCGAACCGCCCTGCAGGTTCTGCGACAGCAGTCCATAGGCCCGCCCGATGGTGGCGTTGGCGTGGTTGTAGGGGCCCATGGCGCCGATGCCGGCGTTCATGCCGATCTCGTTGCGGATCGGACCGTTGACGACGACCATCGCCGAAGCGGAGCTCGACGTGCTGCTGCGCGCCGTCACTTGCGAGGCGGCGAGCGCCAGGATGACCGGAAAGTACTCCGGCTTGGCGCCGGCCATGACGGCGTTCACCGCCACCTTCTCGACCGTGTATTCCCACGCCGCGCGGAATTCGACCGGCTGCATCCGGCCGACGATCTCATCCGGCTTGCGGCTGGTATGCCGCCAGCATCGCGGCGACGCGCTTTTCCGTCGGCAGGACGACGGGGAGGCCGTCCGTCCAGTTGTTCTCGAGGAACAGCCGCTGCAGATTGTCTTCGGTGTCGGGCTCGACGAGACGCGGCGTCGTTCTTTCAAACACCGCCATGTTCAGCCGTGCAATCCCGTGGTGAGGCCCTCGATGATCTCCTGCATCACCGGCCGGCCGGTGATGGGGTCGAGGCCTTCCACATAGGCGCGCAGGTCTTGCGCGGTCTTGCCCATGACCGGCTGCGGCACGAAGGCGCGGCGGGCCTCCGGCATCCCCGCCATCTTGGTCACCGATTGCACCACCCGGTCGAACTTGTCGGTGTGGAGCCCGACGGTCGGGACGCCGTACTTGGTCTCCAGCGTGATGGCATGGGTGCAGACCGCCGGCGAACAATTGCTGCAATGGCCGACGCCGAGGATCGCGGCGTCGCCATTGGCCTTGATTTCCTCCCAGGTCTTCGGATCGTCATGCTGGTAGGTGGCAGAGAGCGAAATGATCCGCGTCTCGACGTTCGGCATGTGGGCGGCGAACCAGGCCTGGACCTGCCGCAGCAGCTCGACCGAATCGTCGAACCGGCAGTCCACCAGATAGATCGTCTTGCCCTCGAGGCTCTCGAGCCGCGGCGCCAGGGCCTTCCTGACGATCTTCGGCGGATAGCCGACCGGATTGAGGACGCTGATCTTTTTCCTCGGTTTCGAGCGCTTCCAGCGGAGAAAAGTCTCGCGACGGGGTGACGATCTTGTTCATGGTTTCAATCCATGTTGTTGAACGCGTCCAGTGCAGGAACATGCTCCGGTGCCGGCGATTTCGCAAGGGGAGCCGCGAGCTGCACCGCGGCGCGGAAAGCGCGGCAGTGGGCCGGGGCCCGCCGACGTGCTGAAAGGTGACTTGCAGAAAGGGCTGTCGCGCGCGGCGGCGATGCTATGATGTCGGAACAAATAGCCGGGGAACGTCCCATGATCCGTGTCGTCATTGCGGCAGCGTTTGCGAGCGCGCTGAGCATCGGCTCGCCAGTGCATGCGCAGAGCTATCCCAACCGGACGATCAAGCTCGTCGTGCCGTTCCCGGCCGGCGGCGCCACCGACAATGCGGCGCGGCTCGTTGCGCAGCGGCTTCAAGCCGGTCTCGGCCAGTCGGTGATCATCGAGAACCAGGGCGGCGCCGGAGGGACAATCGGCACCAGGCAAGCCGCGGGCGCGGCGCCCGACGGCTACACCCTGCTGATGGCGTCGATCGGCACGTTCGGCAGCATGCCCCTGCTCTACAAGCTCGACTTCGATCCGCAACGCGCCTTCGCGCCGGTCGCAACGGTCGTGATCGACAAGAGCGCGCTCGTCGTCCGGCCGTCCCTGCCGGTGAAGACCATCGGGGAACTCGTCGCGTACGCCAAGGCCCATCCGGGCAAATTGACCTACGGTTCTGCCATCGGCATCGGTCCGCACTTCATTGCGGAACTGTTCAAGATCAAATCGGGTACCGACATCGTGCACATTCCCTACCGGGGCGGCGCGCCGATGGTCGCCGATCTGATCGCCGGTCAGATCGACATGACCGTCAACGGCAAGTCGGTGCTGCTGCCGCAAATCCAGGCCGGCAAGCTGCGCGCGCTCGCGGTGACCGCCGGCGAGCGCTGGCGCGAGCTTCCCGACGTTCCGACGCTGGTCGAGACCGGATATATGGACACGCCCTACGACACCGTGTTCGGCGTCGTCGCGCCCGCCGGCACCCCGGCAGCGGTGATCGAGAAGCTCAACGCCACCATCAACGAGGGACTGCGGTCGCCGGAGATGCGCGAGCTTCTGGCGAAGATCGGCATCGAGCCGATCATCACGACGCCGCGGGAATTCGCCGATCTCATCGACCGCGAGGTCCCGAAATGGGCCGCGATCGTCAAGGCCACCGGGATCAGGGTCGTGGAGTGAGGTTTCGTCCGCGAATGACCGCTTCAATTCGCCTGATCGAACGGCTTTTTTGCTCCCTCTCCCGCTTGCGGGGGAGGGTTGGGGAGGGGGCTCTTGCAGCGAGTTCCGTGCCGTGGAATTGCCCCCTCCCTGACCCTCCCCCGCAAGCGGGAGAGGGGACGAAAACGAAAACGGAATCGATTGTTGGCGGACAAATCCTAAAGGGCGCAACGCCCCGCAAGTCGAAAAGAGCATGAGAGACTTCGAACTCGTCATCGTCGGGGCCGGTGTCGCCGGGCTGACGGCCGCAACCTTCGCCGGCCGTTACGGGCTCAAGGTCGTGGTGGTCGAACAGCTCGGCGCCGGCGGCCAGATCGCCAATGCCGAAAGGATCGAGAACTTTCCCGGGTTTCCCCAGGGGATCGGCGGCCACGAGCTCGGCCCTCTGCTGCACGAACAGGCGGAAGCGGCCGGCGCCGCGTTCCTCATCGACTGCGTCGAACGGCTCGAGACGGACGGCGACCATCGCATCGTGCGAGGAGCGAGCGAGAGCCTGCGGGCTCCCGCCATCATCATCGCCGCCGGCTCGCGATTGCGTCGGTTGCCCGTCGCCGGCGCCGAGAAATTGCTCGGCAAGGGCGTGTCGCACTGTGCCTCGTGCGACGGGCCGTTCTTCGCGGGACAAGAGGTGTGCGTCGTCGGCGGCGGCGATTCCGCGCTCGACGAGGCGCTGGTGCTTGCCGCGCACGCCTCGCGCGTCACGGTCCTGCATCGCTCGCACAGCCTCGATGCCCAGCGCGCGCTGTTGGACCAGGCGGGCGCCTGCGGCAAGATCGAGATCATCCCGCAGGCGGTGGTCGAGGAAATCCTCGGCGAGGACGCCGTTTCGGCGGTTCGTTGGCGCCATCTCGCGACCGGTGCCGTGCACACGAAGGCGGTCGCAGGCGTATTCGTGTATATCGGTCTCGAACCGAACACCGCCTTCCTGCGCGACGTGGTGGCGCTCGACGCGGCGGGCCACGTCGAAACCGACGCGATGATGCGGACCTCGCTTGCGCGGCGTGTTCGCCGCCGGCGACATTCGCACGAATTCAATCGCCCAGCTCGCGGCCGCGGCAGGCGACGGGGCAACGGCGGCGATTTCGGCATTCCGCTATCTGCGAAACGAATTTGCGAAAGGAGGCGTTGCCGAACAGACGGCTCCTCAGCCCCCGCCCTGATACCCCCGGATCACTTCCAGAAACGCCGCGCCATAGCGCGCGAGCTTGGCCTCGCCGACGCCGTGGATCTCGGCCATCTCGGCCGATGTCGCGGGCTTGCGACGCGCCATATCGAGGAGACTGCGGTCGGGCAGGATCACATAGGCGGGGACGGACTGGGCCTTGGCGAGCGCGGTGCGCCGCGCCCGCAGCGCCTGGAACAGCGCCTGGTCGGCATCTCCGGCTTCGGGCTGCGCGGCGGCCTTCGACTTGCGTGCGGCCTTCCTGCCCTCGGCCACCGCGTCGCGGCGCAATTCGAGCTTTTCCTTGCCGGTGAGCACGGCCCTACCAGCGGGAAGCACGGTCCAGCGCCCGTAGCCGGTAATGTCGAGGGACAGGATGCCGGCGGCGTAGAGCTGGCGGAAGATCGAGCGCCACTGATTGCGGTTGTTCTCCTTGCCGACGCCGAAGGTCGGCAGCCTGTCATGGCCGAACTTGCGGATCGCCTCCGTTTCCTCGCCGAGCAGCAGGTCGATCAGGTGCTCGCTGCCGAACCGCTCGCCGGTGCGCAGGATCGCCGACATCGCCTTCTGCGCGGCAATGGTGCCGTCGATCACGGCGACGCCGCCGGCGCACACGTCGCAGTTTCCGCACGGGCCGACGGTCTCGCCGAAATAGCGCAGCAGGGTCTGGCGCCGGCAGCGCGGGGACTCGCACAGCGAGACCAGCGCATTGAGGCGCATGCGGTCGACCCGCTTCTGCTCGTCGGACGAGTTGCTCTCCTCGATCTGGCGCCGGCGCAGCGTGATGTCGCCGATGCTGAACAGCGTCAGCGTGTCCGCCGGCAGGCCGTCGCGGCCGGCGCGGCCGATCTCCTGGTAGTAGCTCTCGATGGTGCTCGGCATGTTGGCGTGGCAGACGAAGCGGACGTCGGGCTTGTCGATGCCCATGCCGAAGGCGATGGTCGCGACCATCACCACGCCGTCCTCCTGCAGGAATACGTCCTGGTTGCGCGAGCGGTCCGCCGGGCTCCATCCCGGCGTGATAGGGCAGCGCCTTGACGCCTTCGCCGCGAAAGAATTCCGCGAGCTCCTCGGTCGCCTTGCGCGAGCTGCAATAGACGATGCCGCTGTCGCCGCGATGCTCGGCCACGAACTGCAGGAGCTGGCCGCGGCCGCCGCCGCGCGGGCTCATGGCGAGGCGCAGATTGGGCCGGTCGAAGCCGTGGACGAACACCTCCGGCGGCGCCGGGAACAGCCGCCCGAGAATATCGGTGCGGGTCGCGGCATCGGCGGTCGCGGTGAACGCGACCGTCTGCGGCCCGCCGAGCGCGCCGTGAAGCGCGGCCAGGTTCATGTATTCCGGGCGAAAATCGTGACCCCACTGGGAAATGCAATGGGCCTCGTCGACCGCCAGCAGGCCGACCTTCGCGGTCCTGAGCATCGCGATGATTTCCGGCTTGGCGAGCCGTTCCGGCGCGATGTAGGCGAGCCGCAATTCGCCGCGCCCGATCTGCTCGACGATGGCGCGGTTCTCGTTGTAGTCGTTCGAGGAGTTGAGCGCGGCGGCGGCGATGCCGTAGCTGCGCAATTGCGCGACCTGGTTGCGCATCAGCGCGATGAGCGGCGAGACCACGATGGTGAGCCCGTCGCATAACAGCGCCGGGAGCTGGTAGCACAGCGACTTGCCGCTGCCGGTCGGCATGATCGCGAGCACGTCGCGGCCGGCGAGAATGGTCTCGATGATCTCCGCCTGGCCGTCGCGGAACGACGCGAAGCCGAACACGCTGCGCAGCAAGTGACTGGCGGCGGCGAGATCGGCCATGGGTCAAACGCACCTTCTCCCTCCCCCAAAAAGGGGGAGGGCTGGGGGAGGGGGTCGCGGGCCGCAGGGGAAGGCGCAGCGGCGAGTCAGCGGACCCCCACCCCGACCCTCCCCCTGAAGAAGGGGGAGGGAGAAGGGCGAAGTCCGATCGAACTTTAGTGGTCGCGTTCTTCACAGGAAACTCATGGGATCGATGTCGACTTCGAGCTTGATGCCGGTTGCGGGCTTGGGCGCCTGGCTGAGCCAGTCGCGCATATGGGCGGAGAGATCATAGGCGCGCGGCGCCTTGATCAAGATACGAAAGCGGTGGCGGCCGCGCACCACCGCGATCGGCGCTTCTGCGGGCCCGAGAATCCGCACCGTCTCATCGTGCGGCGCCGCCGCGCACAGGCGCCGGGCAAAACCCTCGGTCGAGGGGCGATCCGGCCCTGATACCACAATGCTGGCGAGGCGTCCGAACGGCGGATAGTGGCTGCGCTCGCGCGCTTCGATCTCGCTCGCATAAAACGCTTCGCGGTCGCAGGCGATCAGCGCCCGCATCACCGGATGGTCCGGCTGATGGGTCTGCAGGAAAGCGTAGCCGCGGCCAGCTTCGCGGCCGGCGCGGCCGGATACCTGGTGCAGCAGCTGGAAAGTGCGCTCGGACGCGCGGGGATCGCCGTTGCTCAGGCCGAGGTCGGCATCGATGATCCCGACCAGGTTGAGTTTGGGGAAATGATGCCCCTTCGCCACCAGCTGGGTGCCGATGACGATGTCCACATGGCCCTCCTCGATCTGCTTGAACTCCTCGCGCATGCGCTCCGCGGTGGCGATCAGGTCGCTGGAGAGCACCATGATTCGGGCGCCGGGAAAAAGTGCGGCCGCCTCCTCTTCCAGCCGCTCGACCCCGGGGCCGCAGGCGACGAAGTTGTCGCTCGCCTGGCATTTCGGGCACACCGTCGGCCGCGGCGTGAAGTAGCCGCAGTGATGACACACCAACTGGCGCCTGAAGCGGTGATCGACCAGCCAGGCATCGCAGTTCGGGCAAGCGAAGCGGAAGCCGCAGGCGCGGCACAGGGTGAGCGGCGCATAGCCGCGGCGGTTGAGGAACAACAGCGCCTGCTGCCCGCGCTCCAGCGCGATCTTGACCGCCTCGGCGAGCCGTGGCGCGACGTAGCGGCCGCGCGGAGGACCTTCGCGGGTGAGATCGATCGCCTCGACGCCGGGCATATGCTGGCCGCCGAACCGCTCCGGCAACTGCAGGCGACGGTAGCGCCCGCGCCGCGCATTCACCTCGGTCTCGATCGACGGCGTCGCCGATGCGAGCACCACCGGAAACTTGGCGATGTGCCCGCGCACCACCGCCATGTCTCGGGCGTGGTAGTGCACGCCGTCTTCCTGCTTGTAGACCGCATCATGCTCTTCATCGACGATGATGAGGCCGAGATCGGCATAGGGCAGGAACAGCGCCGAGCGCGCCCCGGCGACGACGCTGACCTCGCCGGCGGCGACCGCGTGCCAGGTGCGGGCGCGGATGCGCGGGGCGAGCTCGGAATGCCACTCCGCCGGGCGCACGCCGAATCGCGCAGCGAAGCGATCGAGGGTCTGCGCAGTGAGCGCGATTTCCGGCATCAGGATCAGGCTCTGGCGGCCCCGTGATACCGCTTCCGCCACCGCCTCGAAATAAACCTCAGTCTTGCCCGAGCCGGTGACGCCGTCGAGCAGCGTGACGGAGTAGCCGCCGCTGCGCACGCAGTCGCGCAGCACCGCACCCGCCTCGGCCTGGGCGGGCGAAAAATCGGGAACGGCATAGCCGGGATCGGGCGGCCGCGCAGCCGGCTCCGCCGGCAGCGGTACCGCTTCCAGCGTGCCTTCGTCGATCAGTCCGTCGATCACGCCGGCCGAGACACCGGCTTCCCGTGCCGCATCGCCCTTGGCGCGGGCGAGGCCATCGGCGAGAAGCGCCAGCACGCGCGCGCGGGCGGCCGTCATGCGTTGCGGCGGCGGGCCGGCCATCCGCACGCCGACGCGGACGCGCTCCGGACCGAGATGCTCGCCCATCCGCAGCGCCATGCGCAGCACCATGCCGCGCGGGCTCAGCGTGTATCCCGATACCCATTCGACGAACTTTCGCAGCTCCGGCTTGAGCGGGGGAATGTCGAGCTTGGCGACGACATCCTTCATCCGGTTGTCGAGGCGCGGATTGGGCGTCGCATTGTCGGCCCAGACCACGGCGGTGCATTCGCGCGCGCCCAGCGGCACGCGCACGAGGTCGCCGGGTGCGAGCTCAAGGTCGGGCGGCACCCGATAAGAATAGGTCTGATCGAGCGCGACCGGCACGAGCACGTCGACGATGCGCCTTGCCATGGGACTGCCGGCATTCCCTGGTTTAAGGAAGCTCACACGAAGGGGTGAGATAACCAATATGGTGACTGGAGCGCCATCGATTTACGCCTTGACCCACAACTTCGCTGTCATCGCCCGGCTTGACCGGGCGATCCAGTAAACGCCGACCGTGAGTACTGGATTGCCCGGTCAAGCCGGGCAATGACAAGAACAGGGTCAACGTAATCGGAAAATGCTGTAGTCCAAAGGATCGCGGGGGCAAGATGAGCAAGGCCAAACCAGGGCGGATCGAGCAGGAGCGGGCCGAGCTTGTCTGCGCCGCCCCCGAGACCGCCGGCGAAATCGCCCACTGGCTCTCCCATCTCGGCGCCGAGCGGCGGATGTCGCCGGAGACCGTCGAGGCCTATGGGCGCGACGTCCGCCAGTTCCTCGACTTCCTGGCCGAGCATTTCGGTCGCCGGGTCACTCTCGCAATGCTGCGGGATCTGACGCCAAGCGATGTGCGCGCCTTCATGGCGCACCGGCGCGGCGATGGCATCGGCGGGCGGTCGCTGATGCGGGCGCTGGCCGGCGCGCGCTCCTTCGCCCGGTTCCTGGAACGCCAGGGCAAGGGCAAGGTCGGCGCGCTGTCGGCGATCCGGGCGCCGAAAATCCAGAAGAGCCTGCCCAAGCCGATCGCGGTGCGCCCGGCCAAGCGTCTCGCCGACGCCGGCCTGCGCGCCGGAGAGGACCGCGAGCCCTGGGTACTGGCGCGCGACGCTGCGGTGCTGGCGCTGCTCTACGGCTCCGGCCTGCGCATCTCCGAGGCGCTGGGCCTCAAGACGAAGGATGTACCTGCGCCCGGCGCCGGCGATTCGATCACCGTGATGGGCAAGGGCAGAAAGCCGCGCATGGTGCCGGTTCTCCAACCGGTGCTGTCCCTCATTGCCGAATATGTCGCGCTCTGCCCCTATGCGCTCGCGCAGGACCAGCCGGTGTTCGTCGGCGCCAAGGGCGGGCCGCTGTCGCCGCGCATCATCCAGCTGGTCATGGAACGGTTGCGCGGCGCACTTAATCTGCCGGAAACCGCGACGCCGCACGCGCTGCGGCATTCCTTTGCGACCCACCTGCTGGGACGCGGCGGCGATTTGCGCTCGATCCAGGAACTGCTGGGACATGCGTCGTTGTCGACGACACAAATCTACACCGCCATCGACACCGAGCGCCTCCTCGAGGTCTACAACAGCGCCCACCCGCGCGCCTAGCGCTGTTGGGGAGGAATTGGGGCAGGCCATCGTGCCCAACCATCGTGCCCCTTGCGCCCCATCGGCCGTTCGCGGCATGGTCGGCCCACATTGTGAACCACCGGGAGAGCGCGATGGCTGAAGCCCACGAGCAGGTCGAACAAGCCGAGCATATCGAGCATGCCGCCGGATCGAACCGAAAGATCGCCCTTGTCATCGCCGTGATGGCGCTGTGCCTCGCGTTTTCCGAGACACTGGGCAAGAGCGCGCAGACCGAGGCGATGAATCTCAACATCAAGGCCTCGGACCTGTGGAACTTCTTCCAGGCCAAAACCATCCGCAGGACCGTGTTGCTCACCGCCGCCGAAGCCAAGATCGCCGAAGCGACGGCCGCGGCCGAAACCGCTGCCAAGGAGCCGATCGCGAAGCAGATTGCGGAATGGCAAAAGACGGCTGCGCGCTACCGCTCGGAGCCGGAGACCAGAGAGGGCACCACCGAGCTTTCCGAGCGCGCCAAGGAAGCCGAGCACGAGCGGGACACCCTGCTGGCGCGATATCACAATTACGAGCTGGCCTCCGCCGCGTTCCAGATCGGCATCGTGCTGTGCTCGGCGGCCGTCATCACTGGCATGGTGCTGCTGGCCTGGCTGGCCGGCGGCATCGCCGTCATCGGCATCGGCTTCATGGCGCTCGGGCTGCTCGCGCCCCACGCGCTCCATCTCGGCTGAGAGTCATTCCGGGGCCCGCGCTTGCGCGAACCCGGAATCCGGACGGCCTCGCCCCCTTCACCGCAGATGGGGTAACGGGCCCGATCGGCGGCTCGCGTTGAGTTTGCGGAAAGAAGTCGTCCCTCAGACTGATGGTGTCAAGTCAACGGAGTTGGCGCTGCCAGCTCCAAGCATCATCGAGGGACGACCATGAACTACTATGCAGGAATCGATGTGTCTTTGGAAGCTTCGAGCGTTTGCGTGATCGACGGGAGCGGTAAGATCGTCCGCGAGGCGAAGGTTGCGAGCGAGCCCGAGCCGCTGATCGGCTGGTTTGGTTCGCTCGGATTGAGCCTGAGATGAGCCTGCGTGGCGTTCTGCGCGGCTTTGGGCTGAAGGTCGGCAAGACGACGCCGGTGCAGTTCGAAGCGCGCATCAAGGAGCTCGTCGCCGGGCATCAAAACCTGGAGGTGATTGCGCATTCGCTGCTGGCAGCGCGTGCCACGCTGCGGCGCGAGTTCAACGGCTTCGAGAAACGGCTGCGTGCGATGGCGCGCGTCGACACGCGAGCGCGGCTTTTGATGTCGACGAAGAGGGATTGACAAACCAAGGCCCGTTACAGAAGCCTGGATTCCGGGTTCGCGCAAAGATGCGCGCCCCGGAATGACGGGTCGTCGGCGGCGAATGGGGTCGCATCATTCGCCGCTACATGCTGATCGCGCGTTTGTCGACCGCCAACGCCGCTTCCTTGATCGCCTCGCTCAAGGTCGGATGGGCGTGGCAGGTGCGCGCGATGTCCTCCGCGGCGCCGCCGAACTCCATCGCGACCGCAGCCTCCGCGATCATGTTGCCGGCGTCGGCGCCGATGATGTGGACGCCGAGCACGCGATCGGTCTTGGCGTCGGCGAGGATCTTCACGAAGCCGTCGGTCTGGTGGTTGACCTTGGCGCGGCCGTTCGCGGTGAACGGAAACTTGCCGCTCGCATAGGCGATGCCGGCGGCCTTGAGTTCCTCTTCGGTCTTTCCCACCGAAGCCACTTCCGGGAACGTGTAGATGACGTTCGGAATGACGTCGTAGTTCACGTGCCCGGCCTTGCCGGCGATGATCTCGGCTACGGCGACGCCTTCGTCCTCCGCCTTGTGGGCGAGCATCGGGCCGGCGATCACGTCGCCGATCGCATAGATGCCGGAAACATTGGTCGCGTAGTGGGGATCGACGACGATGCGGCCGCGATTGTCGCGCGCGACCCCGACGCCATCGAGGCCGAGCCCGTCGGTGTAAGGCACCCGGCCGATCGCGATCAGGGCGGCGTCGGCTTCGATCTCCTGCGCGGCACCGCCGGCGGAAGGCTCGACGGTCGCCTTGAGGCGCGGGCCCGATGTGTCGATGGCGGTGACCTTGGAGGACAGCTTGAAGCTGATGCCCTGCTTTTCCAAGATGCGCTGGAACTGCTTGGCGACCTCATTGTCCATGCCGGGCAGGATGCGGTCGAGGAACTCCACGACCTCGACCTCGGCGCCGAGCCGCCGCCACACCGAGCCGAGCTCGAGCCCGATCACGCCGGCGCCGACCACCAGGAGCCGCTGCGGCACCTTCTCGAACACAAGCGCGCCGGTGGAGGAGACGATGCGCTTCTCGTCGATCTCGATGCCCTTGAGCCGGGCGACGTCGGAGCCGGTGGCGATCACGATCGCCTTGGTCTCGATGGTGCTCACGGTGCCGTCGGCGGCCTTCACCTCGATCTTGCCGGGCGCGACGATGCGGCCGACTCCGATATGGGGGTCGATCTTGTTTTTCTTGAACAGGTAGGCCACGCCCTTGACGTTGCCGTCGACGCCCTCGTCCTTGAACTTCTGCATGGCGGCAAGGTCGAGCACCGGCGTGCCGACACTTATGCCCATTTTCGGGAAGGCGTGGGCGGCCTCGTCGAACAGCTCGGAGGCATGGAGCAGGGCTTTCGAGGGAATGCACCCGATATTGAGGCAGGTGCCGCCGAAGGTGTTTTCCTTCTCGACCACCGCCACCTTCATGCCGAGCTGTGCCGCGCGAATGGCGCAGACATAGCCGCCGGGGCCACTACCGATGACGGTGAGATCGTAGGTGGGCATGCAGGCCTCGGAAGTTTGTCAGCTCGCTACCAGCTTGTGAAGTTCCGCTTGCTTTTCAGCTTCACGCCGAAGGCCGTCTGCACCGAGATCGATCTCGCGACCCTTGTCATCGATCCAAAAGACGTGATGTCCGTAATCTTCAAGCTGAACTTTCAGGAAGTTCTTCGGCTTTTGGAGCCACTTGAAGATGCGGCCCTGTGCAATATTAGGCCTGAGATCGACGACCCCCTGATAGCCATCGGCAAAGACGAGCTTGAGCACGCCATCAATGACGGGCTCAGCAGCGGCAATTCGGGGCAATTTCTTCATTTGATTCGGTCACAAATCCAGCACCAGCCGCGACGGGTCTTCCAGCAATTCCTTGACGCGCACCAGGAAGGTCACGGCTTCGCGGCCGTCGACGATGCGGTGGTCGTAGGACAAGGCGAGATACATCATCGGCCGTATCTCGACCTTGCCGGCGATCGCGACGGGGCGGTCCTGGATCTTGTGCATGCCGAGAATGCCGGACTGCGGGGCGTTGAGGATCGGCGTCGACATCAGCGAGCCGTAGACGCCGCCATTGGTGATGGTGAAGGTGCCGCCCTGCAGTTCCTCGATCTTGAGCTGGCCGTCGCGGGCGCGGCGGCCGAGACCGGCGATCTCCTTCTCGATTTCGGCGAGCGATTTGCGGTCGCAGTCGCGCACCACCGGCACCACCAGGCCCTTTTCGGTGCCGACCGCGATGCCGATGTGGCAGTAGTTCTTGTAGATGATGTCGGAGCCGTCGATCTCGGCATTGACCGCCGGCACGTCCTTGAGCGCCTGCACGCAAGCCTTCACGAAGAAGCCCATGAAGCCGAGCTTCACGCCGTGCTTCTTCTCGAACAGGTCCTTGTAGTGGTTGCGCAGCGCCATCACCGCGGCCATGTCGACCTCGTTGAAGGTCGTGAGCATGGCGGCGGTGTTCTGGGCGTCCTTGAGGCGGCGCGCGATGGTCTGACGCAGCCGCGTCATGCGCACCCGTTCCTCGCGCGCGGCATCATCGGCGGGCGACGGCGCGCGGACCTGCACTGAGGCCGCCGGCTGCGGCACCGGCATCGGGCTCATGGCGGCGCGCTCGATGGCGGCGAGCATGTCGCCCTTGGTGACGCGGCCGTCCTTGCCGGTCCCGGGTATCTCGCCGGGCTCAATCCCGGTTTCGCCGGCGATGCGGCGAACCGACGGCGCGAGCGGCGCGTCGGCGGCGGCCACTTTGGGAGGCGGCGCGGCCTGGGGCGGTGGAGGCGGGGCTGCGGCTGGAGCGGACGCGGCTTTCGCAGTTTCGGCCGGCTTCGCGGCGGCGCCGGCACCCGGAGTGATGGCGCCGAGCAACGCACCGACCGCGACGGTGTCCCCGTTCTTGGCGGCGATCTCGGACAGCACGCCGGCGGCGGGCGCCGGCACCTCGATGGTCACCTTGTCGGTTTCGAGCTCGACCAGCGGCTCGTCGACGGCGACGGCTTCGCCCGCTTTCTTGAACCACTTGCCGATGGTCGCTTCGGTCACGGATTCGCCGAGCGTCGGTACCCGGATTTCGGTCATGAGTTCTGTCCTGACAAATGATCAAGCAAGCGCGTCGTCGAGGAACGCCTTGAGCTGGGCGAGATGCTTGGAGGCGAGGCCGGTCGCGGTGGCCGCGGCCGCCGGACGCCCGGCATAGCGGGGGCGACGCGACACGCCGTGGACCTGGTTGAGCACCCATTCCAGATAAGGCTCGACGAAGTGCCAGCCGCCCATGTTGCGGGGCTCTTCCTGGCACCACACCACCTCCGCCTGCTTGAAGCGGCCGAGCTCCTGGACCAGCGCCTTCATCGGGAACGGATAGAGCTGCTCGACCCGCAGGAGATAGACGTCGTCGGTGCCGCGCTTCTCGCGCTCCTCGTAGAGATCGAAATAGACCTTGCCCGAGCACAGCACGACGCGGCGCATCTCGCCGTCCGGCACGAGCTTGATCTTCTCGCCGGGGAGCGACTGCGCGTCGTCCCACAACAGGCGGTGGAATGCGCTGCCGGGTCCCATCTCGTCGAGCTTCGAAATCACCCGCTTGTGACGGAGCAGGCTCTTCGGCGTCATCAGGATCAGCGGCTTGCGAATCTCGCGCATGAGCTGGCGGCGCAGGATGTGGAAATAGTTCGCCGGCGTCGTACAGTTGGCGATCTGCATGTTGTCCTCGGCGGACATCTGCAGGAAGCGTTCGAGGCGCGCCGAGGAATGCTCGGGGCCCTGGCCCTCATAGCCGTGAGGCAGCAGGCAGACGAGGCCGGACATGCGCAGCCACTTGCGTTCGCCCGAGGAAATGAACTGATCGAAGATGACCTGGGCGCCGTTGGCGAAATCGCCGAACTGCGCCTCCCACATGGTCAGCGCATTCGGCTCGGCGAGCGAATAGCCGTATTCGAAGCCGAGCACCGCCTCCTCCGAGAGCATCGAATTGACGACTTCGTAGCGCGCCTGGTCGGGGCGGATATAATTGAACGGCGTGTAGCGGTTCTCGTTCTCCTGGTCGACCAGCACCGAATGGCGCTGCGAGAAGGTGCCGCGCTCGCTGTCCTGGCCGGACAGCCGAACCCGGTGGCCGTCGAGGAGGAGCGAGCAGAACGCCAAGGCCTCCGCCGTCGACCAGTCGATCCCTTCGCCGGTCTCGACCATCTTGCGGCGCGCTTCGAGGAAACGCTGGATGGTGCGGTGGACATGGAAGCCCTGCGGCACCGCGGTGATCTTGGCGCCGATGTCCTTGAGCATCTCGATCGCCACGCCGGTGTTGCCGCGGCGCGGATCGTCCGACATCTCGGCGACCTTGAACCCGGACCAGCGGCCGTCGAGCCAGTCGGCCTTGTTGGACTTGTAGCTCTGGCTGGCTTCGAGCTCGGCATCGAGCCGCACCCGCCAGTCGCTCTTCATCTTGTCCACTTCGCCCTGGGTGACGACACCCTCGGCGATCAGCTTCTTCGAATAGATTTCCAGCGTCGAGGGATGGGACTGGATCGCCTTGTACATCAACGGCTGGGTGAACATGGGCTCGTCGCCCTCGTTATGGCCATGCCGCCGGTAGCAGAACATGTCGATCACCACCGGCTTCTGGAATTTCTGCCGGAACTCGGTGGCGATCTTCGCCGCGAACACCACTGCCTCGGGATCGTCGCCATTGGCGTGGAAGATCGGCGCTTCGATCATCTTGGCGACGTCGGAGGGATAGGGCGAGGAACGGCTGTAGCGCGGATAAGTCGTGAAGCCGATCTGGTTGTTGACGATGAAATGCACGGAGCCGCCGGTGCGGTGGCCGCGCAGCCCCGACAGGCCGAAGCATTCGGCGATCACGCCCTGGCCGGCGAAGGCGGCGTCGCCGGAAATCAGGAGCGGCATCGCGCAGGTGCGATCCTCCGGCGTCGCGCCGAGCTGGTCCTGCTTGGCGCGGGTCTTGCCGAGCACGACGGGATTGACGATCTCGAGATGCGACGGATTGGCAGTGAGCGACAGGTGGACCTTGTTGCCGTCGAACTCGCGGTCCGACGAAGCGCCGAGGTGGTATTTGACGTCGCCGGAGCCGTCGGCGTCGTCGGGCGACGACGAGCCGCCCTTGAACTCGTGGAAGATGGCGCGCTGCGGCTTCGCCAGCACATGGGCGAGCACGTTGAGCCGGCCGCGATGCGCCATGCCCAGCGCGATGTCCTTTACGCCCAGCGCACCGCCGCGCTTGATGATCTGCTCCAGCGCCGGGATCATCGATTCGCCGCCGTCGAGGCCGAACCGCTTGGTCCCGGTGAATTTGACGTCGCAGAACTTCTCGAAACCTTCGGCCTCGACCAGCTTGTTGAGGATCGCGCGCTTGCCCTCGCGGGTGAAGCTGATCTCCTTGTCGAGCCCCTCGATGCGTTCCTGGATCCAGCCCTTCTGCTGGGGATCGGAGATGTGCATGAACTCGACCCCCAGCGTCTGGCAGTAGGTGCGCTGGAGGATCGCCAGGATCTGCCGCAAGGTGCCGAATTCGAGCCCGAGCACGTGATCGAGGAAGATCGGACGGTCGAGGTCGCCGTCGGCGAAGCCGTAGCTGCGGGGATCGAGCTCTTCGGGGTCCTTGCGCGGCTCGAGGCCGAGCGGATCGAGGTTGGCATGGAGATGGCCGCGCATGCGGTAGGCCCGGATCAGCATCAGGGCGCGCACCGAATCCCGGGTCGCCTGCTGGACGTGGCCGGCGGTCAGCTCGACGCCCTTGGTCTGCGCCTTGGCCTGCAGCTTTTCGCCGACGGTCTTGCCGATCTCGTCCCAATCACCGTCAAGCGCGGCCATGAGGTCGCCGCGCGGTAGCGCCGGCCAGTCGGTCCGCTGCCAGGAGGCGCCCTGGGCGTTCTGGGCGACGTCCCTTGCGTCGTCCTTCAGGCTTTCGAAGAACGACCGCCATTCGCCGTCGACCGCCTGGGGATCGGCCTCGTAGCGGGCGTAGAGCTCGTCGATATAGTCGGCATTGCCGCCGTAGAGAAAAGAAGTACGGGCGAAGGCCGCGTTCGCATCTTGGCGTGACATGGACGTATCCTGGACCGCATCGGAACGGCGACGCCTCAGGCCGGGCGCGCCCTGTTTAACCCGGGCGGGTCGCACGAATCGTGCCAATCCGGCCGGGGCGAGGAAGTCTCTACACTATTTAGGTACTGGCTTCGGCATAGCAATTTGGTGACTGGCCATCATAATTCGGTAAAGAATGAAAGGTAATTCAATTTATCTCGGCGCCCCGAAGTCTTTGATTTTGAGCATGATCTTGTCGGAAAAGTCTGCAACTTTTCGGGATCACGCTGTGGCGGTGGCGCGATGTCATTGCAAAGTCAGCCCTTGAGCGCTTCCACCAGGGTCTTGCCGAGGCGCGCCGGCGACGGCGACACCTTGATCCCGGCCGCCTCCATCGCGGCGATTTTGGACTCGGCATCGCCCTTGCCGCCGGAAATGATCGCCCCGGCATGGCCCATGCGGCGGCCGGGCGGGGCGGTCCGCCCGGCGATGAACCCGACCATGGGCTTCTTGCGCCCGCGCTTGGCCTCGTCCTTGAGGAACTGCGCCGCATCCTCCTCCGACGAGCCGCCGATCTCGCCGATCATAACGATCGACTTGGTCATGGGGTCGGCGAGGAAGAGTTCCAGCACGGCGATGAAGTCGGTGCCCTTGACGGGGTCGCCGCCGATGCCCACGGCCGAGGTCTGGCCGAGACCCTCCTGGCTGGTCTGGAACACCGCCTCATAAGTCAGCGTTCCCGACCGCGACACGATGCCGACCGAGCCGGTCTTGAAAATATTGCCGGGCATGATGCCGATCTTGCATTCGCCGGCGGTCATGACGCCCGGGCAGTTCGGCCCGATCAGCATCGATTTCGAGCCGCACAGCGCGCGCTTCACCTTGACCATGTCGAGCACCGGGATGCCCTCGGTGATGCAGACGATGAGGGGAATTTCCGCCTGGATCGCCTCGGCGATGGCATCGGCCGCGCCAGCGGGCGGCACGTAGATCACGCTGGCATCGCAGCCGGTCTGGTCGCGGGCCTCGGCGACGGTGTCGAACACCGGCAGGCCGAGATGGGTGGTGCCGCCTTTGCCCGGCGAGGTGCCGCCGACCATCTTGGTGCCGTAGGCGATGGCCGCCTCCGAATGGAAGGTGCCGTTCTTGCCGGTGAAGCCCTGGCAGATGACCTTGGTGTTCTTGTCGATCAGCACCGACATCAGGCTGTCCCCCTCACCGCTTTGACGATCTTCTGTGCGGCGTCGTCGAGATCGTCCGCAGGCACCACATTGAGACCGGATTCGCGGATGATCTGCTTGCCGAGGTCGACATTGGTTCCCTCGAGCCGCACCACCAGGGGCACCCGCAGGCCGACATCCCGGACCGCGGCGACCACGCCTTCGGCGATCACGTCGCATTTCATGATGCCGCCGAAGATGTTGACGAGGATGCCCTTTACGCTGTGGTCCGAGGTGATGATCTTGAACGCCGACGCGACCTTCTCCTTGGTGGCGCCGCCGCCGACGTCGAGGAAGTTCGCCGGCGATTCGCCGTAGAGCTTGATGATGTCCATGGTCGCCATGGCGAGGCCGGCGCCGTTGACCATGCAGCCGATGGTGCCGTCGAGCGCGATGTAGTTGAGGTCGTATTTCGACGCCTCGAGCTCCTTCTCGTCTTCTTCCGTGACGTCGCGCAGCGCCACGATGTCGGCGTGCCGGTAGAGCGCGTTGTCGTCGAAGCCGATCTTGGCGTCGAGGCAGATGAGCTGGCCGGTGGTGGTGACCACCAGCGGATTGATCTCCAGCAGGCTCATGTCCTTGGCGACGAACGCGCTGTAGAGCTGGCCCAACAATGCGGCCGCCTGCTTGGCGAGATCACCGGCGAGCCCGAGCACCTCGGCCAGCAGACGGCCGTGATGGGGCATGACGCCGGTGGCCGGATCGATCGAGAAGCTGACGATCTTCTCCGGCGTCTTGTGGGCGACTTCCTCGATGTCCATGCCGCCCTCGGTCGAGGCGACGAAGGCGACCCGGGAGGTGGCGCGGTCGACCAGCGCGGAGAGATAGAATTCCTTGTCGATCGGCGAGCCTTCTTCGATGTAGAGCCGGTTGACCACCTTGCCCTTCGGGCCGGTCTGGTGGGTTACGAGGGTCGCGCCGAGAATCCGCGTCGCCTCGCGGCTGACGTCCTGGATCGACTTGACGACCTTGACGCCGCCCGCCTTGCCGCGGCCGCCCGCATGAATCTGTGCCTTGACGACCCACACCGGGCCGCCGAGCTGATGGGCGGCGCGCTCGGCCTCCGCCGGCGAAAAGGCCGGGATGCCGCGGGGCACCGGCACCCCGAACTCCCGTAGAACCGCCTTGGCCTGATACTCGTGAATGTTCATGACGCCTGCCCGGAGCTGATATTTCCGCCGCTAAAGCATTTTCCGATGCGCTGACACTATCGCTGTCATTGCCCGGCTTGACCGGGCGATCCAGTGCGCCCGGTCGGTGTTTACTGGATCGCCCGGTCAAGCCGGGCAATGACAGCGAAGGTGTGTCAACCCAAACGCAAAAGATCAATTACGGCGAGGCCCACGCCGATGTGACGGCGCGGTCGTGTGCACAGACCCGATCAGCCGAGATTTGGCGCGATCTTCATGCAAGCGTCAACCAAGCCGCGGACCGAATCGACGGATTTCTCGAACATCGAGCGCTCGGAGCCATTGAGCTCGATTTCCACGACCCGCTCGACGCCCTTGGCGCCGATCACCACGGGAACGCCGACATAGAGGTCCTTCACGCCGTATTCGCCGTTGAGATAGGCCGCACAAGGCACCACCCGCTTCTTGTCGCGCAGGAAGCTTTCCGCCATGGCGATGGCCGACGACGCCGGGGCGTAAAAGGCCGAACCGGTCTTGAGCAGGTTGACGATCTCGGCGCCGCCATTGCGGGTGCGGTCGACGATCTCGTCGATCCGCGTCTGGCTGGTCCAGCCCATCCGGATGAGATCGGGGAGCGGAATGCCGGCCACCGCGGAGTAGCGCACCAGCGGCACCATGGTGTCGCCATGGCCGCCGAGCACGAAGGCGGTCACGTCCTCCACCGAGACGTTGAAGTCGTCGGCCAGGAAGTAGCGGAACCGCGCGGAGTCGAGCACGCCCGCCATGCCCACCACCATGTGCTTGGGCAGGCCGCAATACTTCTGCAGCGCCCACACCATGGCGTCGAGCGGATTGGTGATGCAGATGACGAAGGCATTGGGACAGTATTTCTTGATGCCGGCCCCGACCTGCTCCATGACCTTGAGATTGATGCCGAGGAGGTCGTCGCGGCTCATCCCGGGCTTGCGCGGCACGCCGGCGGTCACGATGCAGACATCGGACCCGTTCATCGCCTCATAGGAATTGGCGCCGAGGTAACGGGTGTCGTTGCCTTCGACCGGCGACGACTGGGCGATGTCGAGCGCCTTGCCCTGGGGAATGCCCTCGGCGATGTCGAACAGCACGACGTCGCCGAGTTCCTTGAGCCCGATCAGGTGGGCGAGGGTGCCACCGATCTGGCCCGCGCCGATCAATGCAATCTTCTTGCGCGCCATGACGACGAAATATCCTTGATTGATGGGAACCCGGCTGCGTCCGGGTGTTAACGCGTTCCAACCTGCCGTTCAAGTCGACCAAAGACGATGATTGTTCCCGATCACCGTTTGCGGCATCGCGTCTCAGGTTTCGACGATACCCTCCGCCGAGCCGGTGGACGCCGGCCGCCGGCCGTGGGGCAACGCGAGGTACTCGGTCGACCCCATCTCGATGAGCCGGGAAGCCGTGCGCTTGAACTCATTGGCTTCGTAGCCCTCGTCCGCCTGATAGAGCGCGGCGGGTTCGGCGGCCGCGGAGGCGACGAGCTTCACGCCGGCGTCATAAAGCGTATCGATCAGGGCGATGAAGCGCTTGGCTTCGTTGCGATCGGCATAAGTCATCACCGGCACGCGGTCGATGACGATGGTGTGGAATTCATGGGCGATGCGCAAGTAGTCGATCGCGCCGAGCGGCTGTCCGCACAGGTCATGGAAGCCAAAACGCGCGACCCCCATTGCCGCGCGCGGCACATGCAGGTGGTGCCCTTTCACGAGGAGATCGAGCGTACCGCCGTTCCGCCCGCCGGTGAGGCGCCGCCAGGCGGCATCGAGCGCGCGGTCCGCTGCCGCATCCGCGGGGACGAGCCAGACCTTCACGTCGATGAGCTTCTCCATGCGGAAGTCGGTGCGGGCGTCGAGGCGCAGCACGTCCATGCGATCCAGCAGCAGGGCGATGAAGGGAATGAACAGCGCCCGGTTGAGACCGTCCTTGTAGAGTTCGGCCGGCTCTACATTGGAGGTCGCGACCACCACGACCCCGCGCTCGAACATCCGCGTGAACAGGCGGCCGAGGATCATGGCGTCGGCGATGTCGGTGACGTGGAATTCGTCGAAGCAGAGGACCCAGGCCTGCTCGGCCAGATCATCGGCAACAAGGTGGATCGGGTCCCCCGCGAGCGTCTCGCCGACCTTCAGCTTCTGGCGATAGGCGTTGAGGCGCTCATGGACGTCCAGCATGAACTGGTGGAAATGCGCCCGGCGCTTGCGCTGGACCGCGCAGGCGGCAAAAAACATGTCCATCAACATGGTCTTGCCGCGCCCGACCTCGCCCCAGATGTAGAGCCCCTTGAGTTCCTGTTGATGGTTCACCCGTTGCCCGAACAGCCAGCCCAGCGAGGAGGATTTGCGCGCCAGCCGGTGCATGGCGAGCCGCTCATTGAGGCGGGCGAGCCTGGCGACCGCTCCCTCCTGGGCCGCATCGCGGTCGATCTCGCCAGCAGCAACGAGGGCCGCATATTGCGCGGTGATTGCAGGGGGCATGGTCAGATCGGCATGGGGGTTCAGAAGGCCGGGGACCGCCGGGTACAGGGACAAAGCCGGCGCGGCAACCGGTAATTTGCCGGAATTGGCAACATTTTCCGTCCGACAGCGAAGCCATTTTCATGCCGCCGGCGGGAACGGGAAACCATGCGCGGCACGCAATCGGGCGTCCTGGTCACGACATGCCGGGATGACAAAGGCAATTTTGTGCGCGGTAAGTATTTGATACATATGTAATATTTTATTTTACCTCCGGCGCTCAGCTTGTTTCTTGCTGCATTGCACACAAATGGTGGACCAGGGTTCTTGTTGCTGTCGTATTTTGCTGCAATGCAATATTGGCGATTCCCCGGGTGAATCAATCCGGCCATCGCGGAGGATGCGGCCGAGGATTTCATGACAAAAAGTCTGGAGCTCGACCATGAACTACGTGACCACCGACGGCATCGTCCGCAAGCTTTGGAGCGCCGATGCCGAAGCCTATGGCGACCATCTGCTGCGGCTCGACGCGGCAAGCCGGCGCAATCGTTTCGGCGGCGGCGTCGCGGACGACTTCATCCGCGGCCATGCCGAGCGCGCGTTCGAGCCTGAAAACGTCATCTATGGCTTCCTGGCGGATGGAATCCTGCGCGGCGCGGCGGAGCTGCGGCCGTTCGGTCCGACCGCGGGCCAGGCCGAAGCCGCCTTCAGCATCGAGCGGCCCTGGCAAAGCCACGGCGTCGGCACCGAGCTGCTGGAGCGGACCCTCCTCGCCGCGCGCAATCGCGGCATCAAGCAGCTCCACATCACCTGCCTGCTGGAGAACCAGCGCATGCAGCAACTCGCGCGCAAATTCGACGCCGAGCTGCGGCGCGACTTCGACTCCGTCATCGGCGAGGTCGACGCCCCCTATCCCACACCGATGTCGCTGATGCGCGAGATGATCGCCGACGGCGCCGGGCTGGCGACCGCCATGCTCGACGCCCAACAGAGGATGTTGAAAAAGCATCCGTAAGTCTCGACCGTCGGCAAGTCTCGACCATGCCGGGGCGGCGTTGCCGTCCCGGCCGATGGAATTGCGCGTGCGGCGTCGGCTGCGAATTGGGATGCGCAGAGCATCGTGGCGGCCCACGTGTCCTCCTCTCGGCAGTATAGGTGTCACATTCACCGCGACCAACTGATCGGGCTTGCCCCGCCGCGGCCAAAAATGCACAGTCTGGAAGCGGGCGGCGGCGCTCCCGCGAAGCTGCCCGCGCGATCAATCCAGGCGGACCCGGGGAGGCTGCCATGCGTTTTGCATTGCTGCTGATTTCTGCCATCTGCGCCGCCCTTCCCGCGTATGGGCAGCAGGCCGCTCCGACTACGGTGCCGGTGGGTGTCGTGAAGGCCGAGCTCAAACCGATCTCCAAGACCTCGGACTTCGTCGGCCGTGTCGAGGCCATCAACCGGGTCCAGATCAATGCGCGGGTGAAGGGATTCCTCGAAGAAGTGCTGTTCAAGGAAGGCGACATGGTCAAGGAGGGCGCCCCGCTCTACCGGATCGAGCAGGGGCTCTTCAAGGCATCCGTCGAGCAGGCACAGGGCGCCTTGGAGCGCTCCAAAGCGGCGAAAACGCTCACCGAGATCCAGCTTCAGCGCGCCCAGGAACTGCTCACCAAGCAGGCCGGCACGGCGGTCACGCGTGACCAGGCGCTTGCCGCGGACCAGCAGGCCCAGGGGCAGATCCTCTCCGACGAGGCGAACCTCGACACCGCGAAGATCAACCTCGGCTACACCGACATCACCTCGCCCATCACCGGCAAGATCGGCCGAACCAACATCACCAAGGGCAACGTGGTCGACCCGACCAGCGGCGCGCTGACGCTGATCGTCAGCCAGGACCCGATGTACGTGACGTTTCCGGTGAGCGAGCGCGACGTTCTCGAGGCCAGGCGGCAGGGGGGCGACGTCGGCACCATAAAGGTCAAGCTGAAGTTTTCCGACGGCTCCATCTATGACCAGACGGGCGAGATCAATTTCGTCGACGTGACCGTCGATCGCAGCACCGACAGCGTGACCCTGCGCGGCACAATTTCCAATCCGAAGGGCACGCTGATCGACGGCCAGCTGGTGCGGGTGATCCTGGAAAGCGGTACACCGACGGAAAAAGTGGTCATTCCGCAGTCCGCGCTGATCGCCGACCAGGCGGGCGTCTACGTCTTCATCGACGACAACGGCAAGGCCGCGGTGAGGCGCCTCAAGCTGGGCGACGAGAGCGGAACCGATGTTGTCGTCGAATCCGGGTTGTCGGGCGGCGAGCTCGTCATCGTCGAGGGATTGCAGGGCATCCGGCCGGGCGTACCGGTGCGGTCCAATCCGATGCCGGCGGCACCTGGGCGGAGCTGAACGATGATTTCCGCGCTGTTCGTCGACCGGCCGCGGCTCGCGATCGTCATCTCCGTGGTGCTGACGATTGCCGGCCTGCTGTCGCTGTTGTCGATGCCGATCGCGCAGTATCCCGATATCGTTCCGCCCCAGGTCTCCGTCACCACGTCCTATCCCGGCGCGAATGCCTCGGTGGTGGACGCGACCGTCGCGCAGCCGATCGAAGCGAAGGTCGTCGGCGTCGACAAATTGATCTACATGAAGAGCGTGAGCGGCGACGACGGCAGCTACACCCTCACCGCCTCGTTCGAGCTCGGCACCAATCCCGACATCAACACCGTCAACGTCAACAACCGCGTGCAGACCGCGCTGTCCAAGCTGCCGCAGGACGTGCAGCGCCAGGGCGTCACGGTGCAGAAGAAGTCCTCGGCGATCCTCGGGGTGATTGCCGTCTATTCGCCGAAACAGACCCACGATCCCCTGTTCATTTCCAACTACGTCACCATCAACCTGCTCGATCAGATCAAGAGCACGCCGGGCGTCGGCGACGCAACGCTGTGGGGACCTCAGGACTACGCCATGCGGGCGTGGGTCCGAACCGATCGGCTGACCGGCCTCAACCTGACCACCGGCGACATCATCGCCGCCATCCAGTCTCAGAACGTCCAGGCCGCGGTCGGGCGCATCGGGGCGCGGCCGATCTCCAATGACCAGCAGCTGCAGCTCAATCTGCAGACCAAGGGCCGGCTGACCTCGGTCGCCGAATTCGAGAACATCGTGGTGCGCACCAATCCCGACGGCTCGGTGCTGCGCCTCGGCGACGTGGCGCGGCTGGAGCTGGGCGCCGCAAATCTCGACCGCGAAACCAGGTTCAACGGCAGCCCGGCGTCGGCCGTCGCCATCTACCAGACGCCCGGCGCCAATGCGATCACCACGCTGCAGGCGGTGCGCGACAAGCTCACCGAGGTGCAGAAGCGGTTCCCCGAAGATCTCACCTGGAAGGTGACCTACGATCCCACCAGTTTCGTCAAGGAGACCATCGCCGAGGTCCAGAAGACGCTGATCGAGGCATTCGTCCTGGTCGTCATCGTGGTCTACCTGTTTCTCGGCAGCATCCGCGCGACGCTGATACCGACGCTCGCGGTGCCGGTCAGCCTGATCGGCGCTTTCATCGTGCTCTATGCCGTCGGCTATTCGGCGAATTCGGTGTCCCTGCTCGCCGTCGTGCTCGCCATCGGCATCGTGGTCGACGACGCCATCGTGGTGGTCGAGAACGTCGAACGCGTGATGGAGGAACATCCGGAGCTCACCCCCGCGGAAGCGACCAAGGTGGCGATGCGGGAGATCACCGCGCCGATCATCGCGATCACGCTGGTCCTGCTCTCGGTTTTCGTGCCTATCGCTTTCATCCCCGGCATCTCCGGCGAGCTGTTCCGCCAGTTCGCGGTCACCGTCGCCGTGTCGATGTTCATCTCCGCCATCAATGCGCTGACGCTGTCTCCGGCGCTGTGCGGAGTGTTCCTCAAGCCGCATCACGGCCCGCGCCGCGGCCTGATCGGCAAGGTCATGAACGCGATCGACAGCGTGCGCGATGCCTACGGAGCCGCGGTCGCCCACATCGTGCGCTTTTCCATCATCGGGCTGGCGATGGTCGCCGTCGCGGCGGTGGGCACCTACGGCTTGGCCCGCATCACGCCGACGGGATTCCTGCCCGAGGACGACCAGGGTGCGTTCTTCGTCGTGGTGCAGTTGCCGGGCGGAGCATCGGTGGCGCGGACCGCCGACGTGATCAGGCAGGCCGAAGCGATATTAAAGGAGGAGCACGCGGTAGAAGACCTGACCTCCGTGATCGGTCTGAATTTCATCGACAACTACTCCCAATCCAATGCGGCATTCATCGTCGTTACGCTCAAGCCGTTCGAGGAACGAAAAGGCAGCTCGCTCGGCGCCGCTGCCGTGATCGCCGATCTCGGCGCCAAGTTCCGCCAGATCCAGGGCGGATCGGTGATTCCGCTGGCGCCGCCGCCGATCATCGGGCTGGGCACCGGCGGCGGTTTCACCTATGTGCTGCAGGACCTCACCGGCGGCGATCCCAAGACGCTCGCCCAGGCGCTGCGCGGGCTCCTCGTCGCCGCCAACCAGGACCCGCAATTGAGCCGCGTGTTCAGCACGTTCACCGCGACCAACCCGTCGATCTACCTCGATATCGATCGCGACAAGGCGCAAGTGCTCGGCGTTCAGCTCAACTCCGTTTTCCAGTCGCTTCAGGCCTCGCTCGGCGGATACTACATCAACGACATCAACATGTTCGGCCGTACCTGGCAGGTCCAGGTCCAGGCCGAGGCCCAGGATCGCGCCAGCATCGACGACATGTATCGCATCAATGTGCGCTCCAACGAGGGGAAGATGATTCCCCTCCGCAGCCTGGTCGAAATCCGCGTCGTGGTCGGGCCGCCGTCGCTCATCCGCTATAACAATCTTCGCGCGGTGACCGTTCAGGGAAACCCCGCGGCGGGGGTTTCGTCCGGCCAGGCGCTCAACGCCATGGAGGCCGTCGCCGCGCGCACCTTGCCGCAAGGATTTGGCGGCTCATGGACCGACACCGCGTTCCAGGAAAAGCGGGCCGAGGGCAAGACCCCGATGATCCTCGGCTTTGCGATCCTGTTCGCCTACCTCTTCCTGGTCGCGCTCTACGAGAGCTGGACCATCCCGGTCCCGGTGCTGCTGTCGGTCACCATCGGAATCATCGGAGCATTCGCCGCGATCGTGATCGGAGGTCTGACGCTCGATCTCTACGGCCAGATCGGCATGGTCGTGCTGATCGGACTCGCGGCCAAGAACGGCATCCTGATCGTGGAGTTCGCCAAGGAGCAGCGGGAGAAAGGCGTGCCGCTGCTCGAAGCGGCCACCGAAGGCGCGCGGCTGCGCTTCCGCCCTGTCATGATGACATCGTTCGCCTTCATCCTCGGCCTGCTGCCGCTCGTCATCGCCACCGGCGCATCGCAACTCGCGCGGCGCAATGTGGGCACGCCGGTGTTCGGCGGAATGATCTTCGCGTCGTTCATCGGGATCTTCGCCATCCCGCCGCTGTACGTATTCTTCCAGGCCATCCGGGAGCGCCTGCGTCCCTCGACGAAGCCGCCAGAAAGGCCGCAGCCCGAGACCATGCCGGTCCCGGCGCCGCACGAGGCTTCGAAAGGCGCTTAGGGCAGAATGGGACGGCTTGTCCTATAACTCACTCAAATCGGTTGTTTTCGTCAGGCGTCGGCGACAGTCGGAGTGACAAATGCTTTCTCGAGCAGACAAGGGCCAACTTGATCGCCGATGCGCGCGCTGCTTGACGAGTGCGTCTCACGCGCCCCGCGCAAGCAGTTGACCGCAACCTGGAATATCAGCAGAACTTGACTGGTCTCGTGCTCGAAGGGCGTCCAATCCTTGCGGCGGGAGGGGTCATGTCAGAGGTCCGGCAAAAGGCGCGCCCATGAGCCACAGCAAGGCACCCGCCGCATACAGCCTGATGGCGCGCACGCTGCACTGGATCACTGCCGTGCTCGTTCTGACCACGATCCCGATCGGCGTTCTCATGGTGAACGTATCGGAAGGACCGCTGCAAGATTTGCTCTACACGCTGCACCGTTCGATCGGCGTCGTGATCATTCCCCTCGTCATCATACGGCTCGGCTACCGCCTGACACATCCGCCGTTGCCGCTGCCCGATGACATCCCGCCGATCCAGCAGTTTGTCGCCCACGCCACACACTGGGCGCTGTATGCGCTGCTGATCGTGCAGTCATTCCTCGGTTGGGTGGCCACCTCTGCCTATAGGGCGCCGATCATGGTGTTCGGATTGTTCGAGTTGCCGCCAATATGGCCCCGCGATCAACCGTTCTCCGAACGCCTTTTCGTGGTGCACCAACTGATTGGTCTTGCCATCGCCTGCCTGGTGGCTGCGCATATCGGAGCTGCGCTCTACCATCATTTCGTGCGCAAGGACGGCGTCCTCATGCGCATGATCGAAGGCTGATCGACCCGAAAAGGCGCCTGAAGCACAATGGGTTGACGGGCCACTCGCGCCGCAATGGTCCGCCGGACCCCCATTTGATCCGGATCAGAGCTCGTATACGATCGGCGCGATCGCAGGTGCGATGCTGCAAGCCGGGAGGCACGATTGGCGGTACAGCAGTCACCAGAGGATGCTGTGATTTCGCTGTCAAATCTGCCGGCGACGTTGCGGCAGCGTCGCTTCGTCCTCGTCGCCGCCGTATTTCTGCTCGTGGCTTGCGCGCTCTCGACGCCGTTCGCAAACGTACCGCTGTCCCGGTTCAACGCTTTCATACCATCCATAGACGCCTTGATATTCGTCAACGATCTCATCACGGCGGTTTTGCTGTTCGCGCAATATTCAATTTTTCCTTCGCGAGCCATTCTGGCGCTCGCGAGCGGCTACCTTTTTACCGCACTGATCGTCATTCCCCATGCGCTCACTTTTCCGGGCGCCTTCGCGCCCACCGGCCTTCTCGGCGCTAATTTGCAGAGCAGCGTTTGGCTGTATTTCTTCTGGCATTTCGGGTCGGCTGCCGCGGTGCTCTCATATGCGTACCTGAAGAATGGGGATCGCCCGAACGGTGACGATGACGCTTCGATACGATCTGCAATCAATTGGAGCGTGGCGATCGTGTTGGTCCTGGTCTGCGGACTGACGTGGCTGGCCATCGCGGGAGACCGGTTCCTGCCGCCCCTTTTTGCCGACAGCACCCGCCATCTTCAAAGCACTCTGAGCCTGGCCTTTGCGTCGATCCTTTTGACTGCCGCGATCGCACTTGCGGTGCTGTGGAGACGTCGATATTCGGTGCTCGATTATTGGCTGATGCTCGTCGTTTGCGCGTTGATTTCCGAACAAATCCTGGTTGCCGTTTTCAGCGGCGAACGCTTCAGCCTCGGCTTTTATGCGGGACGCGCGTTTTCACTCGTTACCTCCATCGTGGTGCTGGGGGTCTTGCTGGCGGAGACGTCCAGCCTGTATGCACGCCTTGCCCGCACGAATACGACGTTGCAGCAAGAACGAGACAACAAGCTGATGAACGTGGAGGCGATTACAGCCTCGATAGCTCATGAAGTGCGACAGCCGCTGGCAGCGATTGCGGCGAATGGCAGCGCAGCACTGCGATTTCTGGGAAGGACGCCGCCCGAACTCGACGACGCACGCGCGTCTCTCAATGCAATCATCGGTGACAGTCATCGCGCCAGCGAAGTGTTCGACAGCATACGCACCTTGTTCCGCAACGTCGATCACGGACGACAGCCGGTCGATTTGAACGAAGTTACCTTCGACGTACTGCAATCACTGCGTGGAGAATTGAAAGAGCACGGCGTCATCACCCGCACCGAGCTGACATCCGAGCTGCCGCTCATCGACGGCCACAAAGGCCAGTTGCAACAGGTCCTGTTCAACCTGGTCCGCAATGCGCTCGAAGCAATGGACGGCACGGTCGATCGAAGTCGGACGCTGGGGATAAAGACTGAGCTTCTCGGAGGCGATGCCATCATCGTGGCAGTGAACGACTCCGGACCGGGAATCGATCCAAAGCGATTGGACAGCATTTTTGATTCGTTCGTCACGACAAAACCCCATGGAATGGGGCTGGGTCTGGCCATCTGCCGAACGATTATCGAGCGTCACGGCGGCAAGCTTTCTGCGTTGTCTGACGGCACCAGCGGGGCGTTGTTCCAATTCGTCCTGCCAATCGGATCGACGGGCAAGGCGACATGACGGAACGCACTTACAGAATGGGACGGCCCGACAGCAGGCTGAGCTGGTGACCGTGCACGCATAGCTGCCATCCGGCGGGAAGAGGTGCACCTTTCCTCGTTGAATTCGAGCGACTATCTCCCGGTCATTCAAGGTCGATGGTGACCGGTGCACAAGGAGTGGCCCATGGCTCACGCGGTCGAAAGCCTCGCAACGCAAGCCCATAAGCCCGATGCCGAACCGCAGGCGATCGAGGCGATGCTCAACTACATCGTCGATGACGGCACCAAAATATTCACCGAGACCGGGGCGCCAGGTGCGAACGACAGGCGCAGCGGGGGCAAGCCCGACCAGCGTCGCGTCACCCTGCACAACGGCCGCAATCGGGACTTCATGCTCGAGCGCGCCGGCTTTCATTTCATCCGCCACGACACCGAGGTCGCCGATTTCTTTGACGAAGCGGAAGTGCGGCGCATCTACTACCCCGAGATGGAAGCGCTGGTGAGGGCCGAGAGCGGGGCGGCTCGCGTCGTCGTATTCGACCACACGCTGCGTACCGCCGACGACGCCGCGCGCGAGGCGCGCAAGATTCGCGAGGTCGTGCCGCGGGTGCACAACGACTACACCGAGTGGTCGGGCCCGCAGCGCGTGCGCGACCTCCTGCCCGAGGAGGCCGACGACCTGCTGCGCCGCCGCTTCGCGATCATCCAGGTGTGGCGGCCGATCCGCTACCCGGTCGAGACGTTTCCGCTCGCGATCTGCGATGCCCGCACACTATCGGCCGACAACCTCGTCATTTCGGAGCGGCGCTATCCGAACCGCATCGGGCAGACCTACGCGATCACTTACAGTCCCGATCACGTCTGGTACTGGTTCCCGCGCATGCGCCGCGATGAGGCGCTGGTGTTCAAGACCTACGAATCGCTCGATGACGGCCGCGCACGCTGGACCGCCCACACGGCGTTCCACGACCCGACCGTCAACGCCCGACGCGCGGCCGCGCGAGAGCATCGAAATCCGCGCGCTCGCGTTTTTTTGACGGCTGCGGCCGGTTCCGACCGAAACTCGCTTTCCTTCACGCCGCCAGCGGATACTCCGCCTCGACCACATAGGGCCCGCCGCCGACCGAGGCGCGCGAGGAGTACAGCACGAAGCGCGACACCGGAAACGGGGTCGAGCGGAACGGCTGATGGCTCGCGAGATAATCCGCCACCTGCCGGCTCGAAGCGTCGCGCAGCCGGGCGAGCGTCACATGGGGCTTGTACTTGCGTTCGGGCTCGAGCCCGACGCGCTGCATCAGCCGCTCATGGTCGGCCTGCAGGTCGATCAGCGGCCGCACCGGCTGGGCCGCCGCCACCACCGCCCGGGGCTTGTTGCCGCCGAACGAGTCGAGGCCGTCGAGCTGCAGGTCGAAGGCCGGCCGCCGGATCCCGCCCAGCATGTAGGCGACCTCGCGCGCCAGCACGTCATCGACGTCGCCGATGAAGCGCAGCGTCAGGTGATAGTTCTCCGGGTCGACCCAACGGGCGCCGGGCAGCCCGCCGCGCAGCAGCGCCAGGGACTGGCCGACATCGGCGGGAATTTCGAGGGCGGTGAAAAGCCGGGGCATGGCGGGACGGTAACCGAGACTGCTTCAGGCATTATTTCCTGAAAAGTCTGCGACTTTTCGGGATCATGCACACCAATGTGAGGATTTGGGCGTGCGTTGCAACCGTCTCATGGCGACTTGCCGGCCTTGGCATCGGCCTTCGCCTCAGCCTTGACCTGGGCCACCAGGCGCTCGACCGCGGGAAGCATTTTCGCGACGATGACGTCGACCCCGGCGGCGGTCGGGTGCAGCCCGTCGCGCTGGTTGAGCTTCGGATCGGTGGCGACGCCATCGAGGAAGAACGGATAGAGGATGGCGCCGTATTGCCCTGGCGAGATCGGGATAGATGGCATCGAAGGCGGTACCATATTCGGTGCCCATGTTGCGGGGCGCCAACATGCCGCACAACAGCACGGCGATATGACGCTCGTTGAGCCGGCGCAGCAGCGCGTCGAGCGCCCCGCGGGTCGATCTTGGGGTCGAAGCCGCGCAGCGCGTCATTGGCGCCGAGTTCCAGGATGACGGCATCGGTCCCGTCCGGGACCGACCAGTCGAGACGGGCAAGCCCGCCCGTGGTGGTGTCGCCGGAGACGCCGGCATTGGCGATTTCGGCGGCGATGCCCTTTGGCGGCGAGCGCGCGCTGCAGCCTGGACCGGAAACGCCTCGTTGGCGGCAAGGCCGTAGCCGGCGGTCAGCGAATCGCCCAGCGCCACGATCCTGAGCGGGCGGTCGGCAGCCGCGTGAGCGGCCGATGGCGCGCCAGCACGCCGAGCGCAGTGTGACAGCGGCGAGCCAGCGACCTATCTTCATTCCGGGGGCGAATTCCCCATATGAGCGGGGCGGGCAGTTCTTCCAGTTCAGGCGCGGAAACCACATCCACATGGACGACACCTCGGCGGCAGTTCGCCCCCTCATACCGGCAATTTCCCTTTCGGGCGTCAATCTTTCGCTCGGCCGCGGCGCCGGGCGGGTTCACATCCTCAAGGACATCGCGCTCAATATAAGGCACGGCGAGGCGGTTGGCCTCGTCGGCCCGTCGGGGTCGGGCAAATCGACGCTGCTGATGGTGATGGCCGGGCTGGAGCGCCCCGATGCCGGCGCGGTCGCGGTCGACGGCGAGGACATCGGCCGGCTCGACGAGGATGCGCTGGCCCGCTTTCGCGGCCGCAGGATCGGCATCGTGTTCCAGTCGTTCCACCTCATCCCGACCATGACGGCATTGGAGAACGTCGCCACCCCGCTGGAGCTGGCGGGCGCGCCCGACGCATTCGCGCGCGCCGCGGCCGAACTCGAGACGGTCGGGCTCGGCGGCCGGCTCGGCCACTATCCCGCCCAGCTCTCCGGCGGCGAGCAGCAGCGCGTGGCGCTGGCCCGCGCCCTGGTGGCGTCACCCGCCATCCTGGTGGCCGACGAGCCGACCGGCAATCTCGACGAGAGCACCGGCCGCCAGATCATCGACCTGATGTTCGCACGCTTCGCGGAACGGGACATGACGCTCGTTCTCGTCACCCACGACCCTACCGCTCGCGGCGCGCTGCGACCGGGTGATCCGGCTGCGCTCCGGGCACATCGAGGAACAGGTGGTGACGGCATGACGGCGCGGAGCACGGCCGGACCCGGCCTGACGTTGCGGCTGGCGCTGCGCGAGCTGCGCGGCGGCTTGCGCGGCTTCTATGTCTTCATCGCCTGCATCGCGCTCGGCGTGCTGGCGATCGCGGCAGTCGGATCGTTTGCCCAGAGCCTCGCCGACGGGCTCGCCCGTCAGGGCCGCGTGATCCTCGGCGGCGACGAGGCGTTTTCGCTGATCCAGCGCGAGGCGTCCCCGGCCGAGCGGGCATTCCTCGCCGCCAGGGGCGATGTGTCGGCGGTCGCGACCTTGCGCGCCATGGCGCGCACCGCCGACGGGCAGCCGGCCCTGGTGGAGGCGAAGGCGGTCGACGCCGCCTATCCGCTCTACGGCACCGTGGTCACCGAGTCGGACGGCGACACTGCCGACCTGGCTACTCTGCTGGCGCGGCGGGACGACGCCTTCGGCGCCGTCGTCGACCCCGCACTGCTGACGCGGCTCGGTCTGGAGCCCGGCGCGCGCGTGACGCTCGGCGCCGCCACCATCGAACTGCGCGCTGTGCTCAAGAGCGAGCCGGACAAGCTTGCCGGCGGCATCGGTTTCGGCCCCCGCCTGCTCATCAGCGACGAGGCGCTGCGCGCGACCGGGCTGCTGCAGCCCGGCAGCCTGGTGCGATGGACGTACCGGCTGCGGCTGCCGGCAGGGGCTTCGAGCGACGCCGACGCCCAGGCGGTGGTCGACGCGGCCAATGCCGAGATGCCGCGAGGCCGGCTGGGAAATTCGCAGCCGCGGCAACGCCACGCCGCAACTCGAGCGCAACATCGAGCGGTTTTCCCAATATCTCACTCTGGTCGGGCCTCACCGCGCTGCTGGTCGGCGGCGTCGGCGTCGCCAATTCGGCCAAGCACTATCTCGACCGCAAGCGTGAGGTGATCGCGACGATGAAATCGCTCGGCGCGACCGGCACACGGGTCGTCGCCGTCTATTTCGTCGAGGTGCTGCTGCTGGCCGGGATCGGCATCGCCATCGGGCTCGCGCTCGGCGCGGTCTTGCCGTTCGCGGTCGCGTCGATCTTCGGCAACATCATTCCGCTGCCGCTGGCGCCGACGCTCTATCCGGGCCAGCTCGCGCTTGCGCTGGCCTATGGCGTGCTGACGGCGACGACCTTTGCGCTGTGGCCGCTCGGGCGCGCCCACGACCTGCCGGTCTCGGCGCTGTTTCGCGACGAGATCGCGCCGGAGCGGCGGCTGCCGCGGCCGCGCTATCTGGTGGCGACCGCGATCGCTGCGGCGGCGCTCGCTGCACTCGCGGTCGCGGCAGCCTATGACCGCAAGATCGCGATCATCTTCATCGCCAGCGCGCTTGCCGTGTTCGGCCTGCTGCGCCTGATCGCGAGCCTGGTGATGCTCGTCGCGCGCCGCATGCCGCGGCCGCGCTCGACCGTGCTGCGGCTCGCCATCGCCAACATCTACCGGCCCGGCGCGCTGACGCCGACGGTCGTGATCTCGCTCGGCCTCGGGCTCGCATTGCTCGTCACCGTGCTCGAGGTCGACGCCAATCTGCGCCAGCAATTCGCCGCCGCGCTTCCTGAGAAGGCGCCGTCATTCTATTTCCTCGACATCCCGCTGCAGGATGCCGACCGCTTCGACGATTTCGTGCGGGAGAAGGCGCCGCGCGCCACCCTGGTGCGGGTCCCGATGCTGCGCGGGCGGATCGTCAGCGCGCGCGGCACCAAGGCCGAGGACCTCAAGCCCAAGCCCGATGCCGCCTGGGTGCTGCAGAGCGACCGCGGCATCACCTACACGTCCGATTTGCCCGACGGATCGCGGCTGACGGACGGCGACTGGTGGGGCAAGGATTATTCCGGGCCGAACCTGGTGTCGTTCGAGAAGAAGATCGCCGAAGGTCTCGGATTGAAGATCGGCGACGACGTCACCGTCAACGTGCTCGGCCGCAACATGACGGCCCGCATCGCCAATCTGCGCACCGTCGACTGGCAATCGCTCGGCATCAATTTCGTCATGGTGTTTTCGCCGGGCACCTTCGCGGGTGCGCCGGTGACCGACATCGCGACCGTGACTTTTCCGGGCGGCGGCAGCAACGCGGAAGAGACCGCGCTGATGAAGGCCGTGACCGACACCTTTCCCGGTGTCACCGCCATCCGGGTCAAGGAGGCGCTCGATGCCATCGGCGTCATCGTCACCAATCTCGTGCTCGGCGTGCGGGCAGCGAGCGCGATCACGCTGATCGCGGCCGTGCTGGTGCTCGGCGGCGCGCTCGCGGCCGGCCATCGCCATCGGGTCTATGACGCCGTCATCCTCAAGACGCTGGGCGCCACCAGGCGGCAGCTCATGACGGCCTACGCCATCGAATACCTTCTGCTGGGCGGCGCCACGGTGGTGTTCGGCGTCGCCGCCGGATCGATCGCCGGCTGGGGCGTCGTCGTCGATTTCATGGCATTGCCGTTCCACTGGCAGGTGGGCCCGGCGCTCGCGGCGGCCGTCTCCGCGGTGCTCCTGACCATGGTGTTCGGCCTCATCGGCACCTGGCCGGCACTCGGCCGCAAACCGGCGCCGGTCCTGCGCAACTTATAAGCGCAAATTCGCGACAATCAGCCGCGCGCTGTTTAAGCCTGTTCGACCCGGCGATTCCCTCTGCTATCCTTGTCACGTCATAAAGCCCGGCCAATATCAAATGCGCGGCGGAGAGTCGGGCAGTGACAAGGATGGCTCGTAACCCGATCTTTGACCGCGCTGGCTTGGGGGTTTGAGGCATGGCGGACTTCGACCGGAGCACAGCGGGCCGGCCCTTCGGCGGGGCGATGACGAGCGCCGAGGCGGCGGCCATCGACGCCGGCCTGCGCGCCCACATGCTGAGCATCTACAATTACATGGTTCTGGGCCTCGCGATCACCGGCGTCGCCGCGTTCGGCGTTTATACGCTTTCGGTGACCGGCGATGTGTCGGCTGCGGCGAAGATCACCCGCGACGGCATCGACATTCCGATCCGGCTCGCCGGCCTCAACATGTATCTCACGCCGCTGGGAAACACGATGTTCGTCGGCCCGTTGAAGTGGCCGATCATCCTCGCGCCGCTCGGCGCTGGTGTTCGCGCTGAGCTTCGGTATCGAGCGCATGCGCCCGGGGATGGCGCAATTCCTGTTCTGGCTCTACGCGGCTTTGGTGGGCCTGTCGCTGGGCTCGATCTTCATGGTCTACACCCAGACCTCGGTGGTCCGGGTGTTCTTCATCACCGCCGCATCGTTCGGCGCCCTGTCCCTGTGGGGCTACACGACGCAGCGCGACCTTTCCGGCATCGGCTCGTTCCTGATCATGGGCCTGTTCGGAGTGATCATCGCCGGGCTGGTCAATCTCTTCCTTGCGAGTTCGGCGCTGCAATGGACGATCTCGGTGATC
The DNA here is from genome assembly GCA_963791375.1 of uncultured Alphaproteobacteria bacterium. GTDB lineage: Bacteria > Pseudomonadota > Alphaproteobacteria > Rhizobiales > Xanthobacteraceae > JAJPKK01. The sequence continues at coordinate 300,404 of CAWBSI010000011.1, read as the reverse complement.
GGCGTGCTGGTGTTTTCGGGTCTGACCGCGTGGGACACCCAGCGGCTCAAGAACGAATACATCTACTTCGCCATGGACGGCGCCACCGCGCAACGCTCCGCAATCCTGGGCGCGCTGTCGCTTTATCTCGACTTCGTCAATATGTTCACGGTGCTGTTGCAGCTGCTGGGCCAGCGCGAGGAGTAGCGCGCTAATTCCGGGCCCGCGCGGAAGCGATCGGCCGCGTTGCCGCCTCGACCATCGTCGAGGACAGGAGCTTGGCGAGACAGCCATAGCTCCAATCATTCATGTGAAGCAGGTCGGGCGACAGGAACGCCTCGAACGGGATGGCCTCCTGGTCGTGCCATCCGCGCATCAGGGCGAAGCGCGGAAACAGGTCGACGCTGTCACGCTTGGCCGCGGCGGAGATCAGGTTGACCATCTCCTCCGCATCGGGCTTGACGGTCACCTTCGGCGCGAATTGCGGATCGATCAGCACCACATCGGCGCCGATCGCCTTGATCCGCGCAATGCCGTCGTGCACGCGCCGGTCGACGGGGCCGAGCGGATTGTCACGGAGCACCGCGTTGGTCCCGACCTGCCACAGCACGACATCGGGATGCGCGGCGGCGACGCTTTCGTCGAAGCGCGCCAGCATGTCGGCCGCCTCTTCGCCGTTGACGCCGCGATTGAGTACGGTGACCTTCAGCCCCGGGAAACGAGCCTTCAACTCGGCCTCGAGGCGGCTCGGATAGGAGGCGGCGGGCCCGCTTGCTCCGGCCCCTGCGGTCGAGGATGACCCAAGCGCCACGATGGTCACCGGATGCCCGGATGCAATCCGCTGCGCCATGTGCGTGAGCGGGTAGGAAAGCCGCGTCTGCTTGGCCTTGTCGGCGCAGGCATGGGTCGCGGTCTCGGCGCCGACTTTCATCGGCACGAGCGCCGTCGCGGCAATAGCGGCCGCGAGAAACGCGAGGACTGTCGGAGCGGTGGGAAAACCCGGCGGCGAGAACATCGTCAACGAATCTCTTTTTTGTCGGCGTTTGTCAATTTCGCCGCTTCGACCACGACATTGGCGAGCAGACGGCCGAGGCAATCATGGACCTGCTCCGCAACATCGGTTTTCCGCGTTGCAGCATAAAGATCGAAGATACCGGCTTCATTCCATCGTTTCATGATCGCGAAGCGATCGAACAAGATGGCCTCTCGCTGCAGTGCGATCATGCGCATCGCATCGGCATAGGCGGTTACCGCCAGCATGGCCTCGGTGCGCGGGCTGTACTGCATGTTCATGAACACGGTGTCGACGCCGGCCGCCTGCAGCGTGTCGATGCCGTCATCGAGGGCCAGGCGAAAATCATCGGGATCGACGCCGCGGATCGCGTCGGCAGTGCCGGTCTGCCAGACCACCAGAGCAGGCTTCGCTTCGGCGACGATCCGCGCCAGCTTGTTTTCCATTTCCTCCGCGGTCTCCCGCGGCCGCGCATGGGTCGTGACCTTCACGGCAACGCCCGGCAGCAGCTTGCTCAACGCCACTTCGAGGCGGGTGGGATAGGCGATGTTGGAGCCGGACGGACCGGCGAGCTCCGAGGACGCGCTGCCGATCACCACCACATCGAGCCGCTTTTTGGCGATCGCTTCGGCCACATGGGGCATGGCAAAATCCGGCGCGACCGCGCCGGCGGCGGTGATGCAGCCCTCGGTGTCCTTGGCGTATGCCCCGCCACCGATCAGGGCGCAGAAGAGCGCCACTGCCAACGGTCTCATGCCCCTCCTCCCGAGAGGGTAGTAGCGCCTGGCGGTCCAGGTCGCGATCCGGGACTTCGTCCTTCTACCCTCTTGTACCACGAAATCAGGGCGGCTGTCGCAACCATTGCGATGATGCCTAACAAGCTCACTGCGACCTGCATCGCGACCCCCTCATTGATTTCGACCATGGCAAAATGGCCGGCAAATGAAAGGAACACCCCCAGGCAGAAGATTTCGAGGGAATGCTGGCCGCACAGGATGGCCGGCCGCAGCCAGATCGAATGAAGAAGCGCCCATTGCTGCGGAATCAGGCGGACGATCACCACGGCAAGCGCCATGAAATGGGCGAAACGCAGCACGTCGAGATTGGTCTTGTCGATCGGATACATCCAGTCTTCGAGCCATTTGGGCACGAAATGCTCGAGCCCCGGAATGTACCAGGTCAAGGCGATGGCGCAGGCGAAGAGAAGATAGAGGACCGCAACGGCCGAAGGTGATCGGCGATTGGATCAGAGGCGCGAGGCGCTTCGCCCCGCCGAGCCCGCACCATGCGCCGAACACGAACAGGAGCTGCCAGGCGAACGGGTTGAACACCCAATAGCCGTTCGGATAGGCCGGCAGGTTCCATCCGAAATTCCAGGTCAGAACGTACAAGCAGCAGCGAAGCGCCGAGACCGGCGGCGGGCGCCCGCAGCAAGACCCACAGCATCGGCGGAAACCCGGCGAGCAGCACGATGTAGAGCGGCAGCACGTCCATGTTGGCCGGCTTGAATTTCAACAGCAGCGCCTGCACCAGCGTGATGTCCGGCTGCCGGAGAAAATCGAAGATGCCCATTTCCTCGCCGTAGAGCGGGTTCTCGAAGCTCGCGGCGACATAGGAGATTTCCGCCATGTAGATGGCAAACAGGAACACGTGGGCGACATAGACCTGCCATGCGCGCTTGAGGATGCGGGCGCTCGACACCACGACGCCGTGCTCGCGCATCGAGCGGCCATATACGAACGCCGCGGTATAGCCGGAGATGAAAACGAAGATCTCGGTGGCGTCGGAGAAGCCGTAATTGCGGATTGTGATCCAGTTCACGATGTTGGAGGGGATGTGATCGAGGAAAATGAGCCACAGCGCGATGCCGCGAAACAGATCCAGCCGCAGATCGCGTTCGCCGGGCGCAGGTATCGGCATCAGGCTTCCTTCAACGGAGGCGGCATCCGGGCCAGGTGACGCTCCAAGTGACGCTGGAACATCGTTCCTGAAAGTTGCAGGCTTTTCGGACAACATCATGCTCAAAATCAGAGGCTCGACGCCGCGGTCCGGTTCAACACGAAATGATGGCGCTCTGGCGCACGATCCCGAAAAGTTGCAGACTTTTCCGGCGAGTTCATTTTCTAACACCAACGAAACCGGGGCGTGATTCGATGATGCGACTCACCTTGAGAGGATCGCGCTCCGGAGACGCGATTCTGCAGGATCGGGCGTGCGCTAGCGATGCGACGATAGTATTAACCTACCGCCGCACCCCGGTTGCGCCCGCGGCGCAGAACCTGTTCACTGCGCCGCAACAATGAAAAGGCTTTCGGACGACTTGAGGACGCCCATGTACCAGACAGTGACACACAACATTGAAGTGACGGTGTCGCCCCGCTTCATGCCGGAAAAGTCATCGGCCGAGAAAGGTCTCTATTTCTGGGCCTACACCATCGGGATCGCCAATCGCGGGCCGGTCACGGTCCAGCTCAAGACGCGCCATTGGCGGATCACCGACGGATTCGGGCGGATCCAGGAAGTGCGCGGCGCGGGCGTGGTGGGCGAAGAGCCGGTGCTGGAACCGGGCGCGTCCTATGAATACACCAGCGGAGTGCCGCTGCCGACCCCGTCCGGGATCATGGTGGGGACCTACGGCATGGTCACGACCGACGGCGAACGCTTCGACATCGACATTCCCGCGTTTTCGCTCGACGGCCCGGAGACCAAGCGGACGCTGAATTAGGTCGGGCGCAAAACCGGGGCCGTCAGCACGCCGCCGCGGGCGCTACGGTGCGGATCACTCCGGCTCCTCGCGCCGTTCCTCGGCGGCTTCGACCTCGGCGGGTGCGAACACGTATTTGCTGTTGCAGAACTCGCAGGTCACCGAGATCACGCCGTCCTGCACCATCTCGTCGCGGTCCGTCTGGGTAAAGCTCTTCAGCATATTGGTCACGCTGTCGCGCGAGCAGGAGCATTTCGCCTCGACCTCGGCGGACCGAAACACGCGCACGCCGTGCTCATGGAAGAGACGGTAAAGCAACCGCTCGCTCGAAAGAGATGGATCGATCAGCTCGATGTCCTCGACGGTGGCGATCAGCGACCGGCCTTCGACCCAGGCGTCGTCCTCCGGAACGTCGTGGCGCGCGATGCCCGCCGGTGCATCGCCCGGATCGAGATCGGGGCCGCGCATCCGCTCCGCCTTCTTGGGGAGGAATTGCAGCAGCATGCCGCCGGCACGCCAGCGGTGACGCGGGCCGCCGATGCCCGCACGCAGCTCCTCGGCGACCGCGAGCCGCACCCTGGTCGGAATCTGTTCCGAGCGCAGGAAGTATTCATGCGCGGCATCTTCGAGATTGCCGCCGTTCAGCGCGACCAGACCCTGGTAGCGGCTCATCTCCTGGCCCTGGTCGATCGTCATGGCGAGATGGCCGCGGCCGAGCAGTTCGCCGGCCGACTTGGTCGTCGACTTGGACGCGTCGCCGGCGATGGCGGCCGCATCGAACTGGGCGCAGGCGCGCACCCGCCCCGGACTTCGGTAGTCCACCACCAGCATGCGCACCGGACCGTCGGTCTTGGTCTGGAGGATGAACCGGCCGTCGAATTTGAGCGAAGACCCCAGCAGTACGGTGAGCACGATCGCCTCGCCGAGCAGCTTGGAGATCGGCGCCGGATAGGCGTGCCCCGTCAGGATATCGTCGAGCGCGGGGCCGAGCCGCACGACGCGCCCGCGCAAGTCGAGCGCTGCCACCTCGAACGGCAGGATCATGTCGTCGGCCGCCTCGGCGGCGGGCGCGCGCGAAGTCGCCTCCAAACCCGTCATCGCATACTCGTGTTGAAGCACCAGGCCAGGATGCCCTTCTGCGCATGGAGGCGGTTTTCGGCTTCGTCGAACACCGCCGATTGCGGCCCGTCGATGACCTCGTCGGTGACTTCGTCGCCGCGATGCGCCGGCAGGCAATGCAGGAATATGGCGTCAGGATTTCGCTTTTGCCATAAGGGCGCCGTTGACCTGATAGGGCCGCAGCAGGTTGTGTCGTCGGGCGCCGTCCTTGTCACCCATCGACACCCAGGTGTCGGTGACGACGCAGTCGGCGGATTTCACCGCGAGCTCCGGGTCGTGCCCGATTTCGATCGCGGCGCCCGACGATTTGACCCACTCCAGCACCTTTCGTTTCGGCGCGAGCTCCGGCGGCGTCGCCACCGCGAGCTCGAAATCGAACTGGCGGGCGGCGTGCATCCACGACGTCAGCACGTTGTTGGCGTCGCCGGTCCACGCCACCTTGCGCCCGCGGATCGGTCCGCGATGCTCCTCGAAGGTCATGACGTCGGCCATGATCTGGCACGGATGCGAACGCCGCGTCAGCCCGTTGATGACCGGCACGGTGGCATGCTGCGCAAGCTCGAGCAGCATGTCGTGCTCGAGGGTGCGGATCATGATGGCGTCGACATAGCGCGACAGCACGCGGGCGGTGTCGGCGACGGTCTCGCCGCGGCCGAGCTGCATCTCCTGGCCGGTCAGCACGATGGTGTCGCCGCCGAGCTGGCGCATGGCGACGTCGAACGAGACCCGGGTGCGGGTGGACGGCTTGTCGAAGATCATCGCCAGCATTTTTCCGGCGATCGGGAGCGCGCCGGGATTGCGCATGTGCGACTTCATGGCACGACTGGCCTCGAGGATGCCGCGCAGCTCGCCGGGGGCGATGTCGATGAGATCGAGGAAATGGCGAGGCTCGGCGCTCATGGCTTTGCCCCCACGGCCTCGGCGCGTTCGCGCTGGCTGCGCTCGACCCTGGTCGCGGCGCTGTCGATGCGATGGATCGCTTCCGCGATCTCGGGCTCGTCGATGATCAGCGGCGGCAGCATACGCACCACATTGTCCCCGGCCGCGACGGCGAGGAGCTTCTCGGCGCGCAGCGCTTCGACCAGCTCGCCGTTCGGGCAGACGGCAACGAGGCCGAGCAGCAGGCCTTCGCCGCGCACCTCGGAGATCACGCCGGGGTGGCGATCCCTGATCTCGGCGAGGCGCTGACGAAACAGGATCGCGCTGCGCTGGACCTTATCCAGAAACGGCGGCGCCAGCACCATGTCGAGCACCGCATTGCCGACCGCCATGGCCAGCGGATTGGCGCCGAAGGTCGAGCCATGGGTGCCCGCGGTCATGCCCTTCCCGGCCTCCGCGGTGGTGAGACAGGCGCCGACCGGAAATCCGCCGCCCAGCGCCTTGGCGACACCCATCACGTCGGGTGTCACGCCGCAGCGCTGATAGGCGAAGAAGCTGCCGGTGCGGCCGATGCCGGTCTGCACCTCGTCGAACACCAGCAGCAGCTCGTGCTTGTCGCAGAGCTCGCGCAGGCCCCTGAGGAACGGCGTCGGCACCACCCGCACTCCGCCCTCGCCCTGGACCGGTTCGATCAGGATTGCCGCGGTTTCCGGGCCGATGGCGCTCTTGACCGCTTCGAAGTCGCCGAACGGAACCTGATCGAATCCCGGGACCACCGGACCGAACCCTTCGAGGTATTTCTTCTGTCCGCCGGCCGCGAGCGTCGCGAGCGTGCGGCCGTGGAAAGCGCCTTCGAAAGTAATGATGCGGTGACGCTCCGGCCGGCCGCTTGCAAACTGGTACTTGCGCGCGACCTTGATGCAGCACTCCATCGCCTCGGCGCCGGAATTGCAGAAAAAGACGAGGTCGGCGAAGGTGGCGGCGCACAGACGCTCGGCCAGCCGCTCTGCTTCCGGAATCCGGAACAGGTTCGACACGTGCCACAGCTTGTGCGCCTGCGCGGTCAGCGCCTCGACCAGGTAGGGATGCGCGTGCCCGAGCGCATTCACCGCGACGCCGCCGGTGAAATCGAGATAGCGCTCGCCGTTGGTCGCGATCAGCCAGGTTCCCTCGCCCCGCTCGAAGGCGAGGTCGACGCGGGCATAGGTCGGCAATAGATGCGAGGTCACGACACGGGCTCGTTCGTTAGTTCGTCGGTTTTGACCGCGAATTGTGGGCAAAATGAAATGTGCCGCCTCTCCGGGCGGCACTCGGATATATTGTATTTTGCACCCCCCTCATGTCAACACGAGCCGTATGCGCCGGGCCGAAAACCGGCAAATCCGCCGGCCTGCGGCGCGGTAAACGCGATCAGCTGTGGATGACGGGGCCCATGGGCGCTCTGGGCAAGGAACATGTGGACGAGCACATGCTCGAACTCTTGCGCGCGAGTCACGGCATATAGTAGCGTCGTCGCGCACTGGTACGATATCTCGTGCGGCGGCGATTTCTTTAGTTTGTCGGTGTGGTGCGTTCCCGGCGCCCGGCCTTGGGCTGGACGACGGCGAGGAAGGATTCCGCCAAGCCGCTGCTGCGAGTAAACGAAGGTGGGTGGCCATGACATGGACTGACGAGCGGGTGGAATTGCTGAAAAAGCTTTGGGCCGACGGACTGTCCGCAAGCCGGATCGCGGCCGAACTCGGCGGCGTATCCCGCAACTCGGTGATCGGAAAGGTGCATCGTCTCGGCCTGTCCGGCCGCGCCAAGAGCACCTCCGCCTCGGTGCCACGCCAGCGCAAGCCGCGCGCCCACCAGCACATGATGCGCATCGCCCGTCCGGGCGTGCGCGGCAATACCGCGCTCGCGCCGATGCACGTGTTCGACACCGATCTCGAGCCCGAGCCCCAAGTGGTGGAGAACATCATACCGATGGGGCAGCGCTGCTCGATTCTCGAACTGACCGAAAGCACATGCCGCTGGCCGATCGGCGACCCGAGCACCGTGGATTTCTTTTTCTGCGGCGGCAAGACCATCGAAGGACTGCCCTATTGCGGTTACCACTCGCGGATCGCCTATCAGCCGGTGTCGGAGCGCCGCCGCGACAAACGCTCGGAGCGCAGCTAGAGCATTTTCCGATTACGCTTACCTATTGTTGTCATTGCCCGGCTTGACCGGGCAATCCAGTACTCCCGGTCCGCGGTTACTGGATCGCCCGGTCGAAGCCGGGCGATGACAGCGAAGTGCGTGTCAACCTAAACGAAACGCTCTAGCTCAAGCATGATCGCGAAACGTTGCAGACCGCTCGGATGAGATCAGCCCGCCCGGTCACGCGCTCTTGACGAAGCGGTCGTTGAGCGCATAGCCGGCGCCGCGCACGGTGCGGATCGGATCGGTGGCGCGGCCGCGGTTGAGCGCCTTGCGCAGGCGCCCGACATGGACGTCGACGGTGCGTTCGTCGATATAGACGTCGCGGCCCCAGACCCGGTCGAGCAGCTGCTCGCGCGAGAACACGCGGCCGGGATTCTCCATCAAGAATTCGAGCAGGCGGAATTCGGTAGGGCCGAGCGGGACGTCGCGGCCGGCGCGGGCCACGCGCTTCTTCTCGCGGTCGAGTTCGATGTCGCCGGCCGACAGCACGCCGGCGACCCGCTCGGGCTTGGTCCGCCGCAGCAGGGCGCGAATCCGCGCCAGCAGCTCCGGCACCGAAAACGGCTTGACGATGTAGTCGTCGGCCCCGGTGGCGAGGCCGCGCACGCGCTCGGTCTCCTCGCCGCGGGCGGTGAGCATGATGATCGGTAATTGCTGGGTCTCCGGGCGCGCCCGCAGCCGGCGGATCAGCTCGATGCCGGACAGGCCCGGCAGCATCCAGTCGATCACCGCGAGATCGGGCGTGTTCTCCTTGAGCTTGAGATCGGCCTCGTCGCCGCGCACCGCGGATTCGACCGAATAGCCCTCGGCCTCGAGATTGTACCGCAGCAGGAGCGTCAACGGCTCCTCGTCCTCGATGATCAGAATTCGTGCTGACATTCAGCCCTCGAAACCGCGCGCTTCGCCATTGGTCACATCCGATAGGGGACGCGCGTCGTTGCGGTGTTATCGCCCTTCGGGCGCTCGTCCGGCAGAGGCTTGCCCTCCACCATGTAATAAATGGTCTCGGCGATGTTGGTGGCATGGTCGCCCATACGCTCGATGTTCTTTGCGCAAAACAACAGGTGGATACAAACGCTGATATTGCGGGGATCTTCCATCATGTAGGTGAGCAGCTCGCGGAACAGCGAGTTGTTGACCGCGTCGACCTCTTCGTCGCCGCGCCACACCTGCAGCGCCTTGGTGACGTCGCGCCGCGAATAGGCGTCGAGCACGTCCTTGATCTGGGTGAGGACGAGCTCCGTCATGTGCTCGACCCCGCGCATCACCTTCTGCAGATTGAGCTCGCCGTCGAGAACCATCACGCGCTTGGCGATGTTCTTGGCGAGATCGCCGATCCGCTCGAGGTCGTTGGAGACGCGGAGCGCGCCGACGACATCGCGCAGGTCGATCGCCATCGGCTGGCGCCGCGCGATGGTGAGGATGGCCTTCTCTTCGATCTCGCGCTGCAGGAGATCGATCTTGGCGTCTTCGGCGATGATGCTCTGGGACAGGACCGCATCGTGCCTGTTGAGCGCATCGATAGCTTCGCCGATCTGGCGCTCCGCAAGACCGCCCATCTCGGCGATCATGCGCGACAGCTCCTGGAGATCGACGTCGAATGCCTTATGCGTATGCTCCGTCAATACCATCTCCTTACTCCGCTTGCTTGCATCAGCCGAAGCGGCCGGTGATGTAGTCCTGGGTACGCCGATCCGTGGGCGTGGTGAACATCCTGCTCGTGGTGTCGAACTCGACCATCTCGCCGAGATACATGAAGGCCGTGTAGTCCGACACGCGGGCCGCCTGCTGCATGTTGTGGGTGACGATCGCGATGGTGTAATCGTCCTTGAGCTCGTCGATCAGCTCCTCGATCTTGGCGGTGGAGATCGGGTCGAGCGCCGAGCAGGGCTCGTCGAGCAGGATCACTTCCGGCTTGATCGCCACTGTGCGCGCGATGCACAGGCGCTGCTGCTGGCCGCCGGAGAGGCTGAGCCCGTTGGCCTGCAGCTTGTCCTTGACCTCTTCCCAGATCGCGGCCCGGCGCAGCGCGGATTCGACGCGCTGGTCGAGTTCGGCGCGCGATATCTTCTCGTAGAGCCTGACGCCGAAGGCGATGTTCTCGTAGATCGACATCGGAAACGGCGTCGGCTTCTGGAACACCATGCCGACGCGCGCGCGCAGCAAATTGAGATCCTGGCCGGGCTCGAGGATGTTGTGGCCGTCCAGCAGCACCTCGCCCTCCGCCCGCTGATTGGGGTAGAGGTCGTAGATGCGGTTGAGGATGCGCAGCAGCGTGGACTTTCCGCACCCGGATGGCCCGATGAAGGCCATGACCTTGCGGTCATAGAGCGGCACGCTGACCGCTTTGAGCGCGCGATGGTCTCCGTAGTAGAAATTCAGATTCCGGACCGTCACCTTTTCCGCGAGCCTGCCGTGCGGATCGGCATCCTTGCCGGCTACGGGTACCGGCGGCGCGATGGCGGTGCTGGCGGTGTCCATGGAGTTCATGACGACTTCCTCGAACCGGCGAGCGCCCGCGCCGTGATGCTGAGCGCGAGCACTGCGAAAGTGATGATGAGCGCGCCGATCCAGGCGAGCTTCTGCCAGTCCGCATAGGGGCTGAGCGCGAACTGGAAGATGACGACGGGAAGGCTCGATATCGGCGCGTTGAGGTCCGTCGAGAAGAACTGGTTGTTCAGCGCGGTGAACAGCAGCGGCGCCGTCTCGCCGCTGATGCGGGCGACCGCGAGCAGGACGCCGGTGATCATCCCGGCGCGGGCGGCCCGGTAGGAGACATAGCCGATCACGTGGGCGCGGGGCATGCCCAGCGCCGTCGCGGCCTCGCGCAGCTCCTTCGGGACCAGGGCCAGCATGTCCTCGGTGGTGCGCACCACCACCGGGATGACGATGATCGCGAGCGCGACCGCGCCGGCCCAGCCGGAGAAATGCCCCATCGGCGCGACCATGATCTCGTAGACGAACAGCCCGATCACGATGGAGGGCGCGCTGAGCAGGATGTCGTTGATGAAGCGAACCACCATGGAGAGCTTGGCGTATTTGCCGTATTCGGCCATGTAGGTGCCGGCCAGGATGCCGATGGGCGTGCCGATCAGGACGGCGATCACGGTGACCATCAGGCTGCCCATGATCGGATTGAGCAGGCCCCCGGCGGCGCCGGGCGGCGGGGTCATCTCGGTGAATACCGCGAGCGAAAGTCCGCTGATGCCCTCATAGACGAGCGTCCCGAGGATCATGACGAGCCAACCCAGGCCGACCACGGTGGCGCCGATCGACAGGATGAGGACGATGGTGTTGCGGTGACGGCGGCGGGTGTAGAGGTCCATGGTTCAGCCCACCCGCCGTTCGATCCGCATCAGCATGTAGCGCGCCAGGGCGAGCACGATGAAAGTGATCACGAAAAGAATCAGCCCCAGCGCAATCAGCGCCGAGGTGTAGAGATCTCCGACGGCCTCGGTGAATTCATTGGCGATGGTGGCGGAAATCGTCGTGCCAGGAGCGAGTATCGAGGCCGAGACGCGGTGGGCGTTGCCGATGACGAAAGTCACCGCCATGGTTTCGCCGAGCGCTCGGCCGAGGCCGAGCATGACACCGCCGATGACGCCGACCCGCGCATAGGGCAGCACCACGTAACGCACCACCTCCCAGGTGGTGCAGCCGACCCCATAGGCCGCCTCCTTGAGCACCGGCGGCACCGCCTCGAACACGTCGCGGGAAACCGAGGTGATGAAAGGCAGCACCATGATCGCGAGGATCAAGCCGGCGGTCAGCGTGCCGATTCCGTAGGGCGGCCCTTCAAACAGCGTTGACAGCACCGGCACGTGCTGGAACGTATCGATAAGAAGCGGCTGCACGAAGCGCTGCAGAAACGGGGCGAACACGAACAGACCCCAGATGCCGTAAATGATGCTGGGAATTCCGGCCAGGAGCTCGATCGCGATGCCGATCGGCCGCCGCAACCACATCGGGCACAATTCGGTGAGGAAGAGAGAAATCAGCAGGCCAAGCGGAACCGCGATCACCATGGCGATGATGGAGGTGACAAGCGTGCCGTAGATTGGCGCAAAGGCGCCGAACTTCTCGGTGACCGGATTCCAACGCTCCTCGTACAGAAAGCTGAAACCGAACTCCTGCAAAGCCGGCAGTGAACCCTTGATCAGCGCGATGATCACTCCGCCGAGGATGACCAGCACGAGAATCGCCGCGCCGCGGGTGAGATTGCGGAATACCACGTCGCTAAGGCGCAGCCGCCCAAGGATCTTCGAGCGCGATGCCGCGTCCGAAACAGCCGTGCTGCCGCTTGACAAGGCCAGGTCGACCACCGGTTTCCTCCCGGGCTCATGCATTTTCGGCTCTCCCCGTCCAGCGCGCCAATACAGGGGAGCACCACTCAACCGGCCTTAGCTCCTCGAGACAAGCCGGAGCGGCCAACCTCTGTGGACAAGGTACCCGTGAAGACGGCACTGGATGCGGATTTGCATCAACAGAAACTGACCGGAGTAGGATTGGAAGGCGCCCGACGGCGCCTTCCGCTGATTTGTCGACAGTTCGCGCCTCAATGGGAAAGCGCGTAGAGCGGCTTGCCGGCCGCGTCCTTGATGTTGGTGGTCCACATCTTCTCAATCGTCGCGACGACCGGGGTGGGCATCGGAACGAAATCGAGGTCCTCGGCCATCTTGCCGCCCTTGGAATAGGCCCAGGCGAAGAACTTGAGGGCCTCGCCGGCCGCCGCCGTGTCCTGCGGCTGCTTGTGGATGAGGATGAAGGTGGCGGCGGTCATCGGCCAGGATTGGGCGCCGGGCTCGTCGCTGAGGATCACGCCGTAGCCGGGCACCGAGTTCCAGTCGGCATTTGCGGCAGCCGCCTGGAAGGCTTCCGAGGTCGGCGCGACCGTCTTGCCGTCCTTGTTGATCATCTTGGAATAGGTCAGCTTGTTCTGTTTGGCATAGGCATATTCGACGTAGCCGATCGAACCCTTGGTGTTGGCGACATTGTTGGCGACGCCTTCATTGCCCTTGGCGCCGATGCCCATCGGCCATTCCACCGCGGTCGCCGAGCCGACCTTGGACTTCCAGTCCGGGCTCACCTTGGAGAGATAGTCGGTGAAGTTGAAGGTGGTGCCCGAACCGTCCGAGCGATGCACGACCGCGATCGCCTGGCTCGGTAGCTTGGCGCTCGGATTGAGCTTCTTGAGCGCGGGGTCGTCCCAGGTCTTCACCTGGCCGAGAAAGATCTTGGCCAGCGTCGGGCCGTCGATCACGAGGTCGCCCGGCTTGACGCCTTCAAGATTGAGGACCGGGACGATGCCGCCCATGACCATCGGGAATTGGACGAGACCGCCCTTGTCGAGGTCGGCTCCGGACAACGGCGCGTCGGTCGCGCCGAACACCACCGTCTTGGCCTGAATCTGCTTGATGCCGCCCCCGGACCCGATCGACTGGTAATTCAGGCCGACGTTGGTTTCCTTCTTATAGGAATCCGCCCACTTGGCGTAGATCGGATAGGGAAAGTCGCGCCGGCGCCGGAGATGTCGGCAGCGGAAGCAGCCATGGTCGACGCGACGGCGAAGGCGCCGGCCACCAGCAGTGGTCGCAATGGGACAAAATTGAGGTTCACGTGTTTTCTCCATCCATTCGGCCAGATGCGGAGGACCACAGGCTCGGCACCTGCGGCCTCCCCAAGGCCGGTTCTTGCGTTGTTATTCGAATGCTGGCCGCAAACGCATGGCACCCAGGAAACGCATGGCACACAGGTCCGGGGAGCTTCGGCCAACTTTTGGTCTCCCCTTGCTCCAGGCGAGAGCGGAGCTGGCAGCAGGTTACGCCGTCGATGTCATCGTTCTATGTGACGTTGATGACAGTGGCGTGACAGTCCAACGCTTTGATTTTAGTCGGAAATACTCGTCAGCGCCGGCGTCATAATGAGCGGCAGCCGGACCGAGAAAGTGGCCCCCGCGCCGGGCATGCTTTCGATCACCATGCGGCCGCGGTGGCGGTGCAGAATGTGCTTGACCAGCGCGAGCCCGAGTCCGGTTCCGCCCTGCGCGCGGCTCTCGCTGATGTCGACGCGGTAGAACCGCTCGGTCAGGCGCGGCAGGTGCTCCGGCGCGATGCCGGGGCCGTAATCGCGTACCGACACCACCGCCTCCCGCGCTTCCCCGTTCGACGGCTCGCGCGACAGCGTGATGTCGACACGGCGCCCCGGCGCGCCATATTTCAATGCGTTCTCGATCAGGTTTTCGAACACCCGGATCAGCTCGTCACGGTCGCCGGGGACGAGGAGCGAGCTCGCCTGGTCGACGATCTTGACCTCGACCTCCCGTTCATGGGCGAGCGGCGACAGGCCGTCGGCGACCTGGCGCACCAGCGCGCCGAGATCGACGGGATTGTCGGGGTGGATGTGGGCCTTCTGCTCGATCCGCGACAGCGACAGCAGGTCGTCGATCAGGCGCGCCATGCGCGTCGCCTGTTCCTTCATGATGGCGAGGAAACGATCGCGCGCCGGCGCGTCGCTGCGCGCCGGGCCCTGCAGCGTTTCGATGAAGCCCGACAGCGACGCCAGCGGCGTGCGCAGTTCGTGGCTCGCATTGGCGACGAAATCGGATCGCATCTCCTCGACCAGGCGCAGCGGCGTGAGATCGCGCAGCGTCAGGAGGACGAGATTGCGCGCCTGGTTCGGCGTCTCGCCGGGCAGCAGCAGCGGCGCGATGGTCGCCTCCCACCAGCGGTCGGTCGGCACCCGTTCGAAGAACTCGACGCGCTGCACCTGCCGGCTCGCGGCGACAGCGCGGATGGCTTCGAGCACGTCGGGCACGCGCAACGCGAACGAGATCGGCTCGCCGCGGGAAATGCCCGGCATGATCTGCTGCGCACTCGCATTGAAGGCGACGACCTGGCTGTCGGGCGCGAGCGCGAAGGCGGGGTCCGACAGGCCGGCGATGATGGCGTCCACCATCCGGTCGGCGAGGAGCGGCGCCGTGCGTTCGCCATAGATCGAATTGTCGTCGACCCCCGCCAAGGCCGCTTCCCGGATCAGCACGGCGAGCGCAATGACGGCAAATCCGATCGACGCCGGGATCGGCGCGAGGCCCGCGAACTGCACCAGCCCCGCGAACAGAACCGCCGCGACCAGCAGCACCGGGCGCGCACGAACGAACCGGCGCATCGCCCCGCCGGCGACGAAAGCTTCATTTCGGCGTTCCTGGATCGCCATCGGGATGCTTTTGCGCCTGATTCCTATGTGGTTTTAGCGCATGATCGCGAAAAATTGCAGCGTTTTCGGACCCACGCGCAAAAAACCAAAGACGCTGGAACGCCATCCGGCTCAACCCGAGACGATAGCGCCCGAGCGCGACCACGAGGCAACCGCCAAATGGCGCTGTGATGACGGTTCCATGACGATTAGAGCGTTATCCATTTAGGTTAAATCGGATAACGCTCTAAAGCCTTTGATTTTGAGCATCATCTTGTCCGAAAAGTCTGCAACTTTTCGGGATCGTGCTCTAGGCCGGGGGAGCGCCGGCCCCGCCGTCATTGCCGCCGCCGCGGCGCGCCTGCCGCGAGGCGAGGAAGCTGAACCACAATTCGCGGCCGCCGAGGATGGCCAGCGAGATCGCGAACGGCACGAGATAGTAGAGCAGGCGGAACAGCAACAGTCCCGCCAGCAGGTCCTCGGTGTCGAACTGCCACAGCGCCACCAGCATCGCGGCGTCGAAAACGCCGAGGCCGCCGGGAGAGTGGCTCGCGAATCCGAGCAGCGTCGAGGCGACGAAGATCACCGCGAGGGTCACGAAGCCGATATAGGGCTCGTCCGGCACCAGCATGTACATGGCGGCGGCGCAGCAGGCGAGATCGATGATGCCGACCACGATCTGCAACAGGGTGAGCGGCCCGTTGGGGAGGGTGACGAGCCAGTTGTGCCGGCCGACCACGCGCGGCGTGCGCCACACCCACGCGACATAGGTGGCGAGCACGCCGATCACCCCGAACGCCATGATGCGGTTGAACCAGGGCGCCAGCTGGTCGATCGCCGTGGCGGCCTGGGGCGCAATGGCGACGCCGAGCCCCAACACGGTCGCGTTGCCGAGCCAGAACGTCAGCCCGGCGATGAAGCAGACCTTGGCCACATCGATAGCGGACAGTCCATGCGGCGCGTAAATGCGGTAGCGCACCGCGCCGCCGGTGAAGGCGCTCGCGCCCACATTGTGCCCCACCGCGTAGCTCGTGAAGCCTGCCAGCGCCGCCACCCGGTACGGGATGTCGGGCCGCCCGATCGTGCGCAGCGCGAACAGGTCATAAAATGTCAGGGTGAAATAGCCGGCCGCGACGAACATGGCAGCCTTGACGACATCGTGCTTCTCGACCGCCTCGACCGCATCGATGACATCTTCGAAATTGATCTCGCGGAGCATCCGGTAAAGCACGATGCCGGCGATGGTGATGATGGTGAGGCTCAACAGGACGCCGACACGGCCCCAACCAATTTTTGCGTCGACCCTATTCAAGAAAGACTGCAGGCCGCCACTCATGCGTGCTCCGGACGAATCTGGCACAAATTGTAACTTGATCGGTCACATGCCCCGGTGGGCATTTGGTCGCGTCCATTGCAGGCCCGGTCCGCTCAAGCGGTGCAACGCAACCGCTCTTACATGGTCCGGCCCCGCCAGCCAAGGCATCCCCGGGGTTTCGCCGAACAGGACTCGGCCTGAAGGGGCTTTGCCCGACAGGGAGCTGGCTTTGACGGCGCCTCGGCCGGCGATCTATGTTCCGGCCGAGCCGAAAGGAGCGCACCCTCCCATGGACATCGCGATCGTCGGCGGCGGGATCACCGGCCTGTCGCTTGCCCTGAATCTGCACAACCGCGGGCTCTCCTGTCGCGTGTTCGAGCGCGCCCCGGAAATCCGCGAGCTTGGCGTCGGTATCACCCTGTTGCCCCATGCGATGCGGGAGTTTGCCGCGCTCGGCCTGCAGGACGAGCTCTACAGCGCCGGCGTGCCCATCCGCGAGAGCTGCTTTTTCAACCGGTTCGGCCAGCTCATCTACCGCGAGGACCGCGGCCGGTATGCCGGCTACCCCCACCCCGAGGTCAGCATCCATCGCGGGCGCCTGCACCTGATCCTGCTCCGGGCGGCAGTGGCACGCCTCGGCGCCGAGGCGGTCGTCACCAACCGGGAATGCGTCGCCGTCGAGCAGGACGAGGCCGGCGCGACCCTGACGTTGCGCGAAACGACATCGGGCCGCACGGTGGAGCCGGTGCGCGCCGGCGTGGCGATCGCCTGCGACGGTGTCAATTCCGCGCTGCGCAAGCAGTTCTATCCCGATGACGCGATAGCCTTCGCCGGCATCAACACCTGGCGCGGCATCACCCGCCGCAAGCCCTTCCTGACCGGGCAGACCTATACCCGCACCGGCTCGATCCTGACGGGAAAGATCGTCATCTATCCCATCATCGACAAGGTCGACGACGACGGCAACCAGCTGATCAACTGGATGGCGGAGATCAAACAGGACACCTTCGACAAGAACGATTGGAACCAGCCCGGCAATCTCGCCGATTTCTTCGCGATCTATCAGGATTGGCACTTTCCCTGGCTCGACGTGGCCGAGCTGATCCGCACGGCCGACCAGATCCTCGAATATCCCATGGTGGACAAGGATCCGGTGGCGCGCTGGACCTTCGGGCGGGTAACGCTGGCCGGCGATGCCGCCCATCCCATGTATCCGCGCGGCTCGAACGGGGCCGCGCAAGGCGCCATCGATGCCCGCACCCTCGCCGACTGCCTCACCGCCTGCCGCGCCGCCCATGGCGACCCGCGCGACGCCTTGAAGGCGTACGAAAGCAAGCGCCTGGCCATCGCGTCCGAAGTGGTGCGGACCAACCGCGCCCATCCGCCCGATTTCATCAACATCAAGGTCGAGGAACTGGTCGGCGACCGGCCGTTCGACGACCTCGACAAGTACATCACCCAGGACCAGTTGCGGGCGCTGTCGGAGAACTATAAGCGGGTCGCCGGCTTCTCGCTGGCCGATGTCGCCGCGGCGTGACGAAAGGCTGTCCACCCCCGCTGCCCATGCCGCCATCGATCTGCTAATGTCACCCGGGATTTTCTATGCCGCCGAAAATTCGGCCGGCTCGTATGGGAGGAAGACATGACGGAACACTCGTTTGCGCGGCGTGATGTGATCAAGGCGGCCGGCGCCGGCCTCGCCACCAGCCTTCTGGCCGGCGCGACCGCGCAAGCCCAGACGCCCGCCGCGGCGCAGACCGGCGCGGAATTCTGGACCGCCGAATATACGGCGAAGAAGGGCGACGTCTCGCTCGCCATGTATCGCAAGCGGGTCGGCGCGCCCGGCGGCGCCCCGAAGCCGGTGCTGTTCCTGGTGCACGGCTCGTCCAACGCTGCGCTGTCGAGCTATGACCTCACCGTGCCGGGCAAGGGCGAATACTCGATGATGAACGTGTTCGCGCGGCTGGGCTACGACGTCTGGACCATGGACCACGAAGGCTATGGCAAGTCGTCCCGGACCGCCGGCAATTCCGACATCGCGAGCGGCGTCGAGGATCTCAAGGCCGCCACCCCGATCGTGGTCAAGGAGACTGGGCGCGACAAGGTGCACTTCTACGGTACCTCCTCGGGCGCGATCCGGGCCGCCGCCTATGCCATGGTGCAGCCGGAGCGGGTCGATCGCCTGGTGCTGTCAGCCTTCACCTACAAGGGCGAGAATGCCCCGACCCTCCAGCAGCGCGCCAAGCAGCTCGAATATTACAAGACCCACAACACCCGGCTGCGCGATCGCGCCATGATCGGCTCGATCTTCACCCGCGACGGGCTCCCATCGGCTTACGACCCGGCCGTCGCCAAGGCCCTGGCCGATGTCGAGCTCAAATTCGGCGATCAGGTGCCGACCGGCACCTATCTCGACATGACATCCAAGCTGCCGCTGGTCGACCCCCTGAAGGTCAAGTCCCCGGTGTTGATGCTGCGCGGCGACCACGACGGCATTTCCACCAACAAGGACCTGCTGGAATTCTACGACCAGCTCCCCAATGGCGACCGCCAGTTCGTGATCCTGCCCAACACCGCCCACAGCATCGGCAGCGCCAACAACCGGCACATGGCCTGGCACGTGATGCAGGCGTTCCTCACCATGCCGCCGCAGGTGGCGTCGTAACGCGCGACGCACCACGCCAACCACCTAAGAGTCGTCATGGCCGGGCTTGTCCCGGCCATCTCGATTCCTGGGACACAGACGATGCGGATACGTGGCTTTGCTGGGAAGCGCCGTGCCCTCCTTATCGCCAGATCGCCCGGCGATGACAGCGAGGGTGAGAAGAAACGCCCTAAGCCGGGCTCCTCTCCATCTCTTCGCCGAACGCAATCGGGTGCGCCATCGCCTCGTGAAGCTTGTCGACGTCGAGTTCGTTCTCCGAGCGGCTGATGACGACGCAGGCGACGCCGTTGCCGACGAGATTGGTCAGCGCGCGGCATTCGCTCATGAACTTGTCGATGCCGAGGAGGATCGCGAGCGACTGGATCGGAACATCCGGGATGATCGCCAGCGTCGCCGCGAGCGTCACGAAGCCGGCGCCGGTGACCCCGGACGCCCCCTTGGACGTGATCATCGCAATGATCAGGATCTCCATGAGCTGGCCGAAGCTCAGCGACGTATTGGTGGCCTGGGCCAGAAACAGGATCGACAGCGTCATATAGATGTTGGTGCCGTCAAGGTTGAAGCTGTAGCCCGTGGGCACGACGAGGCCGACCACCGACTTCGATGCGCCGAGGTGCTCCATCTTCTTCATGAGGTTCGGCAGCACGGTTTCCGACGAGCTGGTGCCGAGCACGATCAAAAGCTCATCCTTGATGAACCCAAGGAAGCGGAAGATCGAGAATCCGGAGAACCGGGCGATGGAGCCGAGCACCAGCAGCACGAACAGCAGACTGGTGATGTAGAAGGTCGCGATCAGGGCGCCGAGATTGACCAGCGAACCGATCCCGTATTGGCCGATGGTGAAGGCCATGGCGCCGAACGCGCCGATCGGCGCGGCGCGCACGATGATGCGGATGACGCCGAAGAACATCCTGGCGGCCATGTCGATGGCGCCGGAGATTTTCTCGCCCACCGCGCCGAGCTGGGAGATCGCGAAGCCCGACAGGATCGAGATCAGGAGGATCTGGAGCAGGTCGCCGCGGGCGAGCGCGCCGAAGTAGGAATCCTGCGGAATGATCGCCAGCAGGTGGGCGACCAGGCTGTCCTCCTTGGCGCGCGCGGTGTAGCTCGCCACCAACTTCGGATCGAGGGTCGAGGGATCGATGTTGAAGCCGCTGCCGGGTTGCAGAAGGTGGCCGACGATGATGCCGATCGCCAGCGCCACGGTCGAGACCACCTCGAAGTAGACGAGCGTCTTCAAGCCGATGCGGCCGATCTTCTTGAGATCGCTCATCGACGATATGCCGTGCACGACGGTGCAGAAGATCACCGGCGCGATCATCATCTTGATCAGCGAGATGAAGCCGTCGCCGAGCGGCTTCATCGGGATCGCAATTTTCGGATAGAAATGGCCCAGCGCGATGCCGAGTGCGATCGCGATCAGCACCTGGATGTAGAGGACCGTGTACCATGGACGACGGGCGGCGGGTGTGCGGCCGGTCGTTACGGTGGGGGTTGCGGCGTCCATGGAATCTCCTTCCCCGGGCAAGGCGTCACGCGCATCGATGCGCGGCAAATTTTACCAATGATACCGCGGCAGCCCGGCGGCTTCCATTGATGTATTGCACTAAATTGCGAGGCGGGCGTCTTCTATCGGCCGGCAAAAAATCCGTGCAGCTCGCGATAGGTCTCCTCGGGGGCCTCTTCCGAGAGGTAATGCCCGCACGGCAGCGCCACGGCGCCGCGGATGTCGGCGGCGTAATCCTTCCAGATTTCGGCCGGCTTGTGATTGCGGCCGACCGCGCCGGTGGCTCCCCACAGCAGCAGCACCGGCGTCTCGGTCTTGCGGCCGGCGGCAAAGTCTGCGCTGTCCATTGCGAGGTCGACCCCGGCGGTGGCGCGGTAGTCCTCGCACATGGCGTGGATCGTCGCCGGATTGCGGAAGCACCGCATGTATTCGGCGAGCGCTTCCCTGCCGAAAAAGCTCAAGCCTTGCGGGGTCTTCGAGAGCTTCTTGGTGATGAAATAGTCGGGGTCGGCCCCCATCAGCCGCTCCGGCATGTCGAACGGCTGGATCATGAAGAACCAGTGGTAGGACGCGGTCGCCCATTGTCGCGTGACATGGTTGAAAAGGTAGTGCTGGGGGATGATGTCGAGGATTGCCGCCCGCTCGACCTTGTCCGGATGATCGAGCGTCATGCGGTGCAGCACGCGCGCGCCGCGGTCATGGCCGGCGGCCATGAAGCGGGGAAAACCGAGCGCGGCCATCACCTCGACCTGGTCCTGGGCCATGGCACGGAACGAATAGCCGGAGTGATCGGCCCCGCCCGGGGGCTTTTCGGAATCGCCATAGCCGCGCAGGTCGGTGCAGACGACGGTGAAATCCTGCGCCAGGCGCGGGGCGAATTTATGCCAGCTCGCATGGGTGAAGGGATTGCCATGCATGAGCAGCACCGGCGGGCCATTGCCGCCATAAACGGTGACGATGCGCGCGCCGCTGGTCTTGATCTCGGTGCGGGTGAAGTTTTCGAACATGATGGACCGGGGGAAGGATGACGGATGACAGACGATGGATGGAAACATTAGCCGCGGACAGCGGCGAATGTCTTCCTTCTTCTATCGCCTGTCTCCCGTCGTTGTCCGGCGTCGTCCGCTCAAGCGTATTTGTTTGAGCCACACTGCGCTGTCATCGCCGGCTTGACCGGGCGATCCAGTAAACGCCGACCGTGAGTACTGGATTGCCCGGTCAAGCCGGGCAATGACAGCAATGCAATCGGGAAATGCGTTAGTCCGCGGTCGCCCCGCTCGCCTTGATCGGGCCGGCCCATTTCTCGATTTCGCTCTTGACGAACCCGCGGAGATATTCCGGCGTGGCGCGGTTATCGGGAACGATCTGGGCGCCTAGTCCCTCCAGCCTCTCCTTGACCAGCGGGCTATGCATGGCGGTCAACGTCGCCTCGTTGAGCTTCTTGACGATGGCCTCCGGGGCGTTCTTGGGGAGGAAAACGGCATTCCAGGTATAGGCTTCGACGCCCGGAACGCCCTGCTCCAGCGCGGTCGGCACGTTCGGCAGCGCCGGTGAACGAACATTGTTCATCAGGGCGATCGCCTTCACCGTGCCGCCGTCGATCTGGGCCTTGGCCGTCGTCACGATGTCGCAGAGGTAGTCGATCCGCCCCGCCTGCAGATCGCCCATGGCCGGGCCGGTGCCGCGATAGGGCACATGGGTGACGTGGGTACCCATGGCGGCATCGAGCACGATACAGGCGAGATGGGTCGCCGAGCCGGTTCCCGCCGACCCGTAGGTCATCTTGTCCTGGTTCTTCTTGGCGTATTCGACGAATTCCTTGAGGTTGTTGACCGGCAGATCCTTGCGCACGATCAGGACCGTGGGAATTTCGGCGATCAGTGCCACCGGGGTGAAATCGGCCGCCGCGTTGTAGAGCGGCCGCTTGTAGAGCGTCTGGTTCTGGGCATGGGTGCCGACGGTGCCGAGCTCGATGTTGTAGCCGTCCGCAGGCGCCTGGGCGACGCGCAGGCCGCCGGTCATTCCGCCGGCGCCGCCGACATTTTCGATGATGATCTGCTGGCCGAGCGTCTCACCCATCTTCTGCCCGACCAGGCGCCCCAGCACATCGGTGGGGCCGCCGGCGGCAAACGGGATGATCATGGTGATGGGACGGGTGGGATAAGTCTGGGCCGAGGCTGCTGAAAGGCCCGCAAGGCCGAGCAGGATGGCGGCGGTGAGCTTCGACATGGGGTGGGGCATGGTTCCTCCCGGGTTTTGCGCACCATTGGACTTGAGCCGCGGAAAGGTCAAGGTGCCTGCACGCCGCGGGCGAGCCGCCCTTCGATCCGCTCCGGTTTGCCGCTCCGGTTTGCCGCCCGGCTTGCCGCCACCGGCGCCGCGGCGTATGAGCGCACCGGCAAATCGGAGTGAGCCAAATTGGGTGAGCAATGAACGACACCAGGGTGGCCATTGCCGGGCTTGGCGCGATCGGGCGCACGCTCGCCAAGCGCCTCGCCGCCGGAATGCCGGGGCTCAAGCTCGCCTGCGCAGCGGCACGCGACCGCGCCAAGGCGCAGGCGTGGCTCGACGCGGCCGGGATCGCATGTCCGCTGGTGGAACTCGACGAATTCCCCGACCATGCCGATCTCGCGGTCGAGTGTGCGCCGGCCTCCGCCCTCGAAGCGATCTGCACGCCGATGCTCACGGCCGGCAAGCAGGTGATGGTGCTTAGCGCCGGCGCCCTGCTGCCGCGCCCGCATCTGATCGCGCTCGCCAGGGAACATGGCGGCCAGATCATCGTGCCGACCGGCGCGCTGCTCGGCCTCGATGCAGTTTCCGCCGCAGCGGAAGGCACCATCCATTCGGTGCGCATGATCACCCGCAAGCCGCCGAACGGCCTCGAGGGCGCGCCCTATCTGGTCCAGCACGGCATCTCGGTTGCGGGCCTGAACACGGCAAAGCTGGTGTTTTCCGGTACCGCGCGCGAAGCCGCTGCCGGCTTCCCCGCCAATGTCAACGTGGTGGCGGCGCTGTCGCTGGCCGGCATCGGGCCCGACCGCACCACCATCGAAATCTGGGCCGACCCTGGGGTGACGCGGAACTGCCACGCCATCGAGGTCGACGCCGATTCCGCACGGTTCTCGCTGGCGATCGAGAACATCCCGTCGGAGAACCCCAAGACCGGCCGCATCACCGCGCTGTCGGTGATCGCAGCGCTGCGCAAGCTCAACGCGCCGCTGCGGGTGGGGACGTGAGCGCGGATCGTCATTGCGAGGCCGTGCTTCCCCTCTCCCGCTTGCGGGGGAGGGTTAGGGAGGGGGCAGCTGACTCGCCTAATCGCGCTGCCGCCGCCCCCCTCCCCCGACCCTCCCCCGCAAGCGGGAGAGGGAGAAGGAGAAGGCGCCTCACACGGCGATGCGGAAGCTCGCGGCGCTCGCCATTTTCCAGGCCTCGCGGAAGCGCGGGTCCTCGCAGCCTCCGTCGAGAAGCTCGCCGGGCCGTAATGTCGGATAGAGCTCGGAATAGGTCATGACCTCGCTCGACGACACCCGGCGGGAAAAATGCGCCGGCATGAATTCGTTCGGGTGATCGAGCCCGGCGGCAGCGACCATCACCTTGAGCTCGTGCAGGGTGGCGGCGTGGAAATTCTTGACCCGGATCCACTTGTCGCCCACGACCAGCGCGCGCTGGCGGGTCTTGTCCTGGGTCGCGACGCCCACCGGGCAGGTGTCGGTGTGGCAGCTCTGGGACTGGATGCAGCCGAGCGCGAACATGAATCCGCGCGCCGCGTTGCACCAGTCGGCGCCGAGCGCCATGGCGCGGGCGATGTCGAAGGCCGACACGATCTTGCCGCTGGCGCCGAGCTTGATGCGGTCGCGGGCATTGATGCCGATCAGCGCGTTGTGGACGAAATTCAATCCCTCCCGCATCGGCATGCCGACGTGATCGAGGAACTCCAGCGGCGCGGCGCCGGTGCCGCCCTCCTTGCCGTCGATCACGATGAAATCCGGATAGATGCCGGTCTGCAGCATCGCCTTGCACAGCGCCAGGAACTCCCAGGTGTGCCCGACGCAGAGCTTGAATCCGGCCGGCTTGCCGCCGGACAGGCGGCGCATCTCGCCGATGAACGCCATCATCTCCACCGGCGTCGAGAACACCGAATGATTGGACGGCGAGATGCAGTCGCAGCCGAGCGGAACGCCGCGGGTCACCGCGATCTCCTCCGACACCTTGGCGGCCGGCAGCACGCCGCCATGGCCTGGCTTGGCGCCCTGGCTCATCTTCAGCTCGACCATCTTGACCTGATCGAGCGCGGCCGTGGGGGAGAAATGCTCCGGCGAGAAGCTGCCGTCGGGATTGCGCGCGCCGAAATAGCCGGAGCCGATCTCCCAGATGAGGTCGCCGCCGTTCTCGCGGTGATACGGGCTCAAGCCGCCTTCGCCGGTGTCATGGGCGAAGTCGCCTTCCTTGGCGCCTTTGTTGAGGGCGCGGATGGCATTCGGGCTCAAGGCGCCGAAGCTCATGGCCGAGATGTTGAACACCGAGGCGCGGTAAGGCCTGGTGCAGGCGGGACCGCCGATGGTGATGCGGAACGGCTCGACCGCCTGCGGCCGCGGCTGCATCGAATGGCGCAGCCATTCGAACCCGTCGGCATAGACGTCGTACTGGGTTCCGAACGGCCGCTTGTCGAGCACCATCTTGGCGCGCTGATAGACCACCGCGCGCTTGTCGCGGCTGAACGGCGCGCCGTCCTTTTCGCCCTCGAAGAAATACTGCCGCATCTCCGGCCGCATGGTTTCCAGGAGGAAGCGCAGATGGGCGGAGATCGGATAATTGCGCAGCACCGCATGGCGCGTCTGCAGCAGGTCGCGGGTGCCGAGGGCGGTCAGCCCGCCGAACAGGACGAGCGGGCCGCCGGCGACATAGATCGCCTGGGGAACCGCGAGGATGATGAGGAGCAGCGTCGCCGTGAACAGGATGCTCAGCGTGTAGCAGATGAATCGGGGCGTGAATGCCAGGGCCAGCATGCGCATGGGAGTCCCCTCTCGGTCATGACGGGCGCGCCCGATCCGAACCGGCGCTTACCTCGATGTAATCCGGCCTCCAAACGGTTTTGTGAATATGACGCAAGCAGCGCGGACCGGCGAGGCGCAGTTCAAGCTGGGGAAGCATGCAACCTTCGGGCCGACGCGGTCGTCACTTGGCCCTTTGCTCGAACGCCCGGCTCAGTCCTTGGCCCGTTCCACGTAGGAGGTGTCTTCGGTCGAGACCACGATGCGGGTGCCGGTGACGATGTGGGGCGGCACGTTGGTGCGCAGCCCGTTGGAGAGCTTGGCCGGCTTGTAGGAAGACGCCGCGGTCTGGCCCCTCGTGGTCGGCTCGGTCTCGACCACCTCGAGCACAACCCGCGGCGGCAGTTCGATGCTCACGGGGACGCCGTCATAGGTGGCGAGACGCACCTTCATCTCCGGCTGGAGAAAGGCCGCCTGTTCGCCGAGAATATCCGCACTGACCGCGACCTGATCGTAGCTTTCCATGTTCATGAAATGATAGCCGTCGCCATCCTGGTAGAGGTACTGGAACTCGCGGTCCTCCACATGGGCGCGCTCGACCTGGTCGGTGGTCTTGTAGCGCTGGGAGGACTTCACCCCGTCGCTGATCCGCCGCATGTCGATCTGGGTGACCGGCGTGCCTTTGCCGGGATGGATGTTTTCCGCGGTCAAGATGACGTAGAGCTTGCCTTCGAGTTCGACGATGTTTCCCTTGCGGAGCGAGCTGGCGATGACTTTCACAGGTAAAATCCTTCGATCGGTCATGGGCCGGGCAGCCGCAGGCGCGGGTCCGGCCGGATTCGTGGCCCGCAACATACTGATCCTGCGCCCTCGCGCCAGCATTTTCGGCGGGGCGGAGACGATGTGCTCCAGGCGCTGCAGGGCGAAATGGGATTAGCAACACTGCGTCAGAATGATCTGTGCCCGCGCGGCAGACGCGCTCTCCCTCCCCGGCGGCCGCGACCACAACGGGGAGGGAGTCGAAATGCCTCCGCTCGTGACCCGGTAGTAGTGGATTTCCCGATGCCGCAGGCCTCGCCCTGGTGGATGCCCGATGTCCACGCCGACCGGCAGCCGTTCCTGCAGGCGCGGCGTCGCATCCTCGCGGCGCTGCGCGGCCACCTGGAGGCGCGCGACTTCGTCGAGGTCGAAACCGCGATCCTGCAGAAATCGCCGGGCAACGAGGCCCATCTGCACGCCTTCACCACCGAGCTGGTGGCCCCCGACCGCAAGCGCATGGCGCTCCATCTCCACACCTCGCCGGAATTCGCCTGCAAGAAGCTCCTGGCCGCCGGCGAGCGGCGCATCTTCGAGTTTGCCCGGGTGTTCCGCAACCGCGAGCGCGGGGCGCTGCATCACCCGGAATTCACCATGCTCGAATGGTACCGGGTCGCCGAGCCCTACGAGACCCTGATGGCGGACTGCGCCGGCTTTCTCGCCGCCGCGGCGACCGCTGCCGGAGCCACGCAATTCACCTTCCGCGGCCGCAGCGCCGACCCGTTCGCCGACCCGGAACGCCTCACCGTCGGCGACGCATTTGCGCGTCATGCCGGCATCGACCTCATGGCGACGCTTCGCGACGGCGAGCCCGACCGCGCCGCGCTCGCCGCGAAGGCGCAGGCGGCCGGAATAAAGCTCGCCGACGACGACGGCTGGAGCGATATATTCAGCCGCGTGCTGGTGGAACGGATCGAGCCCCATCTCGGCAACGGCCGCGCCACCGTGCTGATGGAATATCCGCGGGCGGAGGCGGCGCTCGCCCGCGCCAAGCCCGGAGACCCCGCGGTCGCGGAACGCTTCGAGCTGTTCGTGTGCGGCGTCGAGCTCGCCAACGGGTTCGGCGAGCTCACCGACGCGACAGAGCAACGCCATCGCCTTGAGGCCGAAATGACGAGGAAGCAGCGGATCTATGGCGAACGCTATCCGATCGACGAGGAATTCCTCGCCGCACTCGCGCTGATGCCGCCGGCGTGCGGCTGCGCGCTCGGCTTCGACCGGCTGGTGATGCTGGCGACCGGCGCGTCGCGCATCGATCAGGTGATCTGGACGCCGCTGCCCGAACCCGATGGAAGGGGATGACCGATGACGGTTAGGACTCGTGCGCCGATAATCGATTCAGTTTCGGTCCCCTCTCCCGCTTGCGGGGGAGGGAGTAAAAAGCTGTTTGCGCAGCATCGCGCAGATGCAGGACGCCGGCGTGCTGCAGGCGTCGCGCGCCGCCGCGCTCGAAGAGGTGGCGGCCCGCTATGCCGTCGCGATCACTCCGGCGATGGCCGACCTGATCGACCCCAACGATCCCGATGACCCCATCGCGCGCCAGTTCGTCCCCGACCCGGCGGAACTGGTGACGCAGCCGCAGGAGCGCGCCGACCCCATCGGCGACGACGCGCACAGCCCGGTGGAGGGGATCGTGCACCGCTATCCCGACCGGGTGCTGCTCAAGCTCGTCTACACCTGCCCGGTCTATTGCCGGTTCTGCTTTCGCCGCGAGATGGTCGGGCCCAATGGCCGGGCGGGCCTGACGGCGCGGCAGCGCGAAGCGGCCTACGACTACATCCGCGCCCATCCGCAAATCTGGGAAGTCATCCTCACCGGCGGCGATCCGCTGGTGCTGCCGGCGTCGCGCCTCGCGCAAGGTGGTCGAAGCGCTCGCCGCTATCGACCACGTCAAGATCATCCGCATCCACACCCGCGTGCCCGCGGTGGCGCCGGAACGCATCACCGCCGACATGATCGAAGCCATCAAGGCGCGGGGCAAGGCGACCTATGTCGTGCTCCACGCCAATCATCCCCGCGAGTTGACGCAAGCCGCGCGCGCCGCCTGCGCCCGCATCGTCGACGCGGGCATTCCGATGCTGAGCCAGTCGGTGCTGCTGCGGGGCGTGAACGATGACGCCGATGTGCTGGCGGAACTGATGCGCGCCTTCGTCGCGTGCCGGATCAAGCCGTATTATCTCCATCACGCCGATCTCGCCCCCGGCACCGCCCATCTGCGCACCTCGATCGAAGCGGGCCAGGAGCTGATGCGCCGCCTGCGCGGCCGCGTCTCCGGCCTGTGCCAACCGGCCTATATGCTCGACATCCCCGGCGGCGCCGGCAAGGTGCCGATCGGGCCGCAGTACATTTCGAGCGGCGCTGGAGAGGCGAGCGGGATCGACGTGCGGGCGATCGACGGGACGACGCACAGATATCCGTGACGTCAACACCATTGATGTCATTGCCCGGCTTGACCGGGCAATCCAGTACGCCCGGTCGGTGTTTACTGGATCGCCCGGTCAAGCCGGGCGATGACAGCAAAGTGTGCATCGACCTAAACGAAAAACGTTCTGGCACGTCGTTTCCGAAGTTTAAATCATATCGATATTGTCAATCAACCTCGTCCTGAGGAGCGCGCTCTTGCGCGCGTCTCGAAGGACGGCAACAGGCAAGATCGTGCCAGCGGCCGTCCTTCGAGACGCCGTGCATCGAAATCGGCTGTTGCCGATTTCGACATCATTGGTTGCCGAAGTCAGGCAAGCCTGACTTCGGTGCACGGCTCCTCAGGATGAGGCCCGTGGGCTTAAATTCCATCCCGTCCGATCTGATTGGTTTCACGGAATTGATCCATTGGACTAGCCCGCACCGCCCGATTTGCGCGCCGCGCCGCCGGCGTCGGGTAGCTCGCCATCAGCTCGTCCACCATGCCCTTGCATCCGGCCCAGTCGAAGGTGCGGTAGGAGTGGCCGCGGGTGACGAACGAGGCGCCGGCGTAGAACATCTCGTACTGCACGTGCCGGGAAGCGAATTCCGAGCCGAGCGCATCCCAGGCGAGCTTGAAGAATTTCACCCGCTCCTGCGGGCTGAACACGGGCGACTTCTGGGTCTTGTCGATGATGGCGGCGAGCGCGGGATCGTCGAAATCCGCCACGCTGGAAGGCACCATGATGAGGCCGCCGCCGGCGAGGTCGCGGATCGTCGTGATCACCTTGGGATAGAGCTGCTGGGTCAGCGCCTGCGCCGAGTAGAGCAGGTGCCGGTCCGGCACGAAATAAGCGCCGGCCTTGGCCCCCTTGGCCTCCATGCCGTGCAGCAGGCCGTCGACCAGCCCGACCTCGGCGGCGATCTGCCCCAGCGTGTCGCGCACCTGGGGAAAGCCGACGATGCCGTTCGCCTCGGCGATGCGATGGGCGATGCCGGCGAGAAAGCGCATCTTCACCAGCAGGCGGATCTGGCACTGGTAGTTCTGGTAGACATGGGCCGGCGTCGCGTGGAACTGCTTGAGCGTCATCTCGATGTTCTGGTTCACGAACACCCGCTCCCACGGCACCTTCACGTCGTCGAAATAGAGCACCGCGTCGTTCTCGTCGAACTGGCTCGACAGCGGGTTGTCGAAGCGCGACACCGCGTGCTCCTCGTAGGACTTGCGCGACAGCACCCGCAGGCCCTTGGCGTTCATCGGGATGGCGAACGACACCGCCTGCTTCTCGTCGCCCGGCGACAGCGGCTGGATGCAGGTGACGAACACCTCGTTGGCCATGATGCCCGAGGTCCCCAGCATCTTGGCGCCGCGGATGGTCAGCCCGGCCGCGTCCTCGTCGACGACGCCGGCGGCGAGAAACGGGTCGGCCTGGGCGTGGGCCGCCTTGGAGCGGTCGGCCTGGGGATTGATGATCACGTAGGTGAGGAAGAGGTCGTGGTCCCGGGCGTAGCGGTAGTAGTCGCGCACCGCCGCGGCACGCTTGGGATCATGGGCCTCGAACAGGTCGAGCCCCATGTACATGCCGCCGATGCAGGACGCCACGTGGTCCGGCGAGCGGCCCATGAAGCCGAAATGCAGCTCGGCCCAGGTCTCCAGCGCACGGCGGCGCTCCACCAGCTCGGCATAGTCCTTCGGGAAGCTGCCAGCACCGGCTGACCCGGTGCCCGGTATCCGGGCTCGCAAAGGTCATGGCCTCGACGTGCGCGGGGTCCGCCTGGAAGTCGTAGAGGCTTGCCGCCGAGCGCACCGAGTTGCGGAACGCCTTGTGGACGGTCACATCGGCGACGCGCTCACCGTTTATGTAGACGTCACGCCCATCGCGCAGGCTTTCGATATGGTCCTGACCGTTTCGTGCCGG
Organism: uncultured Alphaproteobacteria bacterium; assembly: GCA_963791375.1. GTDB lineage: Bacteria > Pseudomonadota > Alphaproteobacteria > Rhizobiales > Xanthobacteraceae > JAJPKK01. Next base: position 269,717 of record CAWBSI010000011.1, on the reverse strand, counting down.
AAGCATCTTCCATCCATCACATGGGCAGGCGCAATCCGCCGCCCGCGGCGCTGAAATAACCATAGCACGGTGCAACCGCACCGGCCGGCCGGGGTTCATGCCATGGGCCGGCGGCAGCCATGAGGGGCGGATCGCCGGGCCGGGCCGGCAAGCGATACCAGAGGTTAAGAGAACCTTTTGAATCGGTGTGCTAGAATGGGTTTGTTTCCGGGGGCTGTCTGCGGCCGGGTGGCGGGGCTATCGACCCTAAAAAAGCCGTCGTCGAACTGCGGAATCCGCCTCGGCATGAGAACGGACTGCCTTTCTCATGGATATGATTCTCATCAAGATTTTGGCGGCCTTCCTGGCGCTGAGCCAGGTGACGACCCGTCCGGACGCGATCAAGACCCAGTTCGACCCCGCCCGCGACGGCGCCGAGGTCGTCCGGGTCATGCGCGACGGCTGCAGCCATTTCCGCAAGGCGTTCGACGTCGAGTCGATCGACCTCGACGACCTCATCAAGACCGCGATGGACGACCCCAACGCGTTCTCCGCCGAGATCAAGTCGTTCCACGGCCTCAAATTCGAGAGCCTGATCCTGGTCTACCGCCAGTTCTGCAAGAACGAGGACGTCAAGGATTCCCCGGTCGACATCGGCGAGGTCATCCGTTTCTACGACGCCGCCGTGGCCGACCTGCCCGACTCACGCCCGCATCAAGGGCATGCGAAATGCCGGCGCGGGCGGCGTGCTCGACGGCAAGGGCGAGCGGTTCGCCGACCTCTCGGAGAGCAACCGGCGCCTCTGGGTGCCGCTGAAGGACATCCCCCTGCACGTGCAGAAGGCGTTCCTCGCCGCCGAGGACAAGCGCTTCTACGAGCACAAGGGCGTCGACGAGCGCGGCCTGATCCGCGCCATGATCGCCAATCTCGCCCGCCCGGGCCGACCCCAGGGCGGCTCGACCATCACCCAGCAGGTGGTGAAGAACCTGCTGGTCGGCGACGACGTGACCTATGAGCGCAAGATGCGCGAGGTCATCATCGCCTCGCGGGTGGAGCGCAGCCTGTCCAAGGCGGAGATCCTGGAGACCTATCTCAACACCATCTATCTCGGCCGCGGCGCCTGGGGGATCGAGCTTGCCGCCAAGACCTATTTCGGCAAGCCGGCGGCCGCACTGACGCTGACCGAGGGCGCCATGCTCGCGGGGCTGACCAAAGGGCCGACCTATTACAGCCCGGACCGGCATCCCGACCGCGCCCGGGAGCGGCTCGCCTATGTGCTCGCCCGGATGCAGGAGGACGGCGAACCCGGCGCCGCCGCGCTCGATCCGGCGAAAAGCGGCCTGCCGCAGCTGGTCGCCTATGACCACGCCGCACAGCGGGATTCCGGCTACTACTTCCTCGATCATGTCAGCCGCGAGGCGCGCACCCTCGCCGGCATTCCGAGCCTGACCACGGCCGGGACCACGGTGCGCACCACGATTCGTCCGGACCTGCAGCACTCCGCCGAAGCGGCCCTGCAGGAGGGCCTCGCCCAGTACGAGATGCGCAACGGCCGGGTCGAATGGCACGGCGCCGAAACCAATATCGGCGAAGCCATACGCCGCATCGAGGCGGCGGGCGGCGGCGCCAAGGGAGGCGGCAAGCCCGCCTGGCAGCAGGCGCTGGTCGCCGCGCATCCGCCGCTCTACGACGTGCACTGGTCGACCGCCGTCGTGCTCGGAACCGGCAATGACCGCAACGACCGCATGACAAGAGCGGCGGCGGCTTGCGGGTCGGCCTCGCCGACGGTCGCGTGGTGCCGCTTTCTTCCAGCGTCCGTCGCGGGATCAACCTCTACGACGTCGTGTTCGTGAAGCCGACCGAGGCGAGGGCCAAGCAGCCCGCCCGGGTCGAACTGCGGGTGCGCCCGGTGGTGCAGGGCGCCGCCATCATTCTCGACAACAAGACCGGCGGGATCCTCGCCATGGCCGGCGGGTTCTCCTATCCCCTGAGCCAGCTCAACCGCACCACCCAGTCCCAGCGCCAGCCGGGCTCCTCGCTCAAGCCCTTCACCTATCTCGCGGCGCTGCGCCGGGGCCTGCAGCCCAACACGCTGGTCCGCGACCAGCAGATTACGCTGCCGCCGATCGGCGGGTCGGGCTATGCGCGGGATCGCGACTACTGGACGCCGAAGAACGCCGATGGCGACGGCGGCGGCATCACCACCCTGCGGCGCGGGCTCGAAAATTCGAAGAACCTCGTCACCGCTGGCCTGCTCGACGGCCCCATCGACGGCGATCCCAGCCAGAGCCTCGCCCGCGTCTGCGAGCTCACCATCGACGCCCAGGTCTACAAGGAGTGCGTCGCCTATTATCCCTTCGTTCTCGGGGCCCAGCCGGCGCGGCTCATCGACATGGCGGCGTTCTACGCCGCGGTCGCCAATGAAGGCCGCCGGCCCGCGCCCTACGGCATCGAATCGATCGAGCAGAACGGACGGCCGGTCTACACCCACAAGCCCGAGTCCAAATGGCTCGCTTCGGGCGACCGCCCGTCGTTCTTCCAGCTCAAGACCATGCTGCAGGGCGTGGTCGCGCGCGGCACGGCACGGGCGATGGCGCAGCTCTCGCCCTATGTGGCCGGCAAGACCGGCACCAGCGACGACGCGAACGACGTCTGGTTCGTCGGCTTCACCAATGACGTCACGGTCGGCGTCTGGGTCGGCTACGACAATTCCGACGGCAGGCGGCGCACGCTCGGCGGCGGCCAGACCGGTGGCAAGGTGGCGGTGCCGATCTTCGAGCAGATCATCCAGGCGACCTGGGCCCAATATGCCCGTCAGGCCCCGCTCAATCCGCCCTCGCCCGAGGCGAAGAAGGAGCTTGTCGCCCTTCCGATCGATCTCGCCAGCGGCAACCGCCTGAGCGACCGCCGCCAACAGCAGGCCTTTACGGAATACTTCCGGCTCAGAGACGGCCAGATGGACGACACCCAGTACAACATCGTGTCCGAGGGCGAGGTCGGGACCGATGTCGGCTATGCCGGGGGCGGATACTATGGCGACGGCGGCCGGGCCTATTACCCCGGCGGCTACTACCAGGGCCGCACCTATTACGGCAGCGGCGGCGGCCTCGGCAGCTTCTTCGGCCTGTTCGGGGCGCCGACCTACGTCCAGCCGCAACGGCCGATGTATCCGCCCACCGCCCAACCCAACTATGGCGGCCAGTTCGGCGAGCTGCGCTCGCGGTCCTCCGAGGACCGCCGGTTCGTGGCACCACGCCGCGTCGACCCGGATTATCCTTATCGGGGCCAGCGCTGGTGAACCGGATCGCCAAAAGGATCCATTGCTCATGAGAACGCATTGCCTGGCCCTCGCCCTGGCGGTGGGACTCGTCTTGCCGCTCGCCTTGCCGCTCGGCGCCGCGGCGCAGGAATTCCAGCTGCAGGAGATGCCGGCGCTCCCGCCGCTCTCCGCCGGACCGCTGCCGCCGCGCACCATCGTGTTTACCGATCATCGCAAGGACGAGCTGGTCGATCCCGTCACCGGGCTGATCCACTTTGCCGACTGGGCCCGCGCGCGGCCGCAGCAGAAGCAGCTGCTGAGCCTGTTTCCCTCCTATGACGAGCCGCCGGTTCCCGGCCCGGAGGCCCCCAGCAAGGCGCGCAAGCGGCGTCTCCACGTCTATGTCGCCGAGGCGCGCTTCGAGGTCCCGAGACCGGCCGGCTCCGTCGACTTTTCAAAGCTCGTCACGATGGCGATGCTCGAAAAGCTCGATCCGTCGATCAAGCATCAAGTATTGGCGCCGGCGGATGTGATTCCGAACAAGGACCCCAAGTTCGCGTTCAATCGCAATCCCGACCGCGCCTGGTGCCAGGGCCCCGGCGTGCTCTGCATCCAGTCGAACTACAAGCTCGAGGGCCGGCTGCCGACCGGCATCCTGCTCGTCAACAAGATCCGCGAGAGCGGCAAGAAGATCGCCGACTTCCTCGAGTTCCAGAGCGAGCTGCGCCAGCTTCCGGCTGCCGAGATCAACCAGGCCGCGCTCGCCCAGGCGACCGGTGTCGACACCCCGGTCGCCGGCGCCATCGAGCAGAACATCTTCTACGTCAACCAGGTGATGCAGTTCGGAAAGTTCCTCGCGGTGCTGCAGCCGAATCCGGCCGACCCCAAGAAATCGATCGCCACCGCCTTCATCGCGCTGGCCGTCGACAGCGACCTGTTCGAGAAGAAGAAGGAATTCGAGAGCATTCCTATTTTGCGCAATTTGGTGCCGGCCCAGGTGCTCGCCGGCAACAGCTCCTTCAACACCGGCAATTCCATCAGCGCCGGCCTGCCGAAATATTCGCGCAACCGCGTCAAGGCGATCGCGGGGCTGCTGGAGAAGGAATAGTCGCTCCTGCGACGCAGGCGCGCGGCTGCGCGGCCGCCGGCGCGAACACGCCAGGGATAGGCCGCAGCACCTCAGACCTCTGCCGTCCCAGTCGGCGGCCCGGGCTTCACCGACGATTGCCGTTCTCACGAATAGTTGATGAAACCGGCGCGAGGCCTGGTCGTTATCCGGCCGCTCTGAAAACCTGCGGATCATGCCGGTGTTCGGCAGGTATCGGACATGTGCGCGTCACAGTGGACGACATGCCATGGCATTGGCCCGACACCGGCGGCAAAGCGTTGATTATCCAAGGCCCTCCCCCGGGATCGCACCGGGTTCTGAGCCTCGCCGGTCCGACGCCCAAAGTCATCGACACCAGAACAGTCATTTTCCAGATCCCCCAGCGTGGCTCACATCACCAACCGTCCCACGCCTGTCACACCCCTCGTCAAAGACAACGCATGTAAAGAGCCTCCAAGAGCGTTCGCGGACGCGGTCACGGGGCTGACTAAGGCGGGCTGATCCATCCCACCCACCCAGGCGCATTTCCCAGCCAACCATCGAATCAGGGAGATTCACCGATGGATACGACCAAAATGTCCGAAGAAAACCGGCGGAGCTTTCTTGCCGCCTCGGCAGCCGCGGGTGCCGCCAGCCTGCTGCCCACGCAGCTGAGCGCGGCGGCCGAAGGCAGCCCAATCCGCCCCTTCCGCGTCAACGTTCCGGAAGAGCAACTCGTCGACCTCCGCCGACGCGTCGCGGCGACCCGCTGGCCGGACAAGGAGACCGTCGCCGATCAATCCCAGGGCGTGCAGCTGGCGACCATGCAGCAGCTCGTGCACCACTGGCAGACCGGCTACGACTGGCGCAAGGTGGAGGCGCAACTCAACGCCTTGCCGCAGTTCGTCACCGAGATCGATGGGCTGGACATTCATTTCATTCACGTGCGTTCGAAAAATCCGAATGCGCTGCCGCTCATCGTCACGCACGGGTGGCCCGGCTCGATCATTGAGCAGCTGAAGATCATCGATCCGCTGACCAATCCCACGGCCCACGGCGCGAACGCATCGGATGCGTTCGACATCGTGATTCCATCGCTGCCGGGCTACGGATTCTCGGGCAAGCCAACGACCCCTGGGTGGGACGTACCCCGCATCGCACGCACATGGGTCACGCTGATGAAGCGCCTTGGATACACGCGCTTTGTGGCGGCAGGCGGCGATTGGGGTGCGCAGGTCGTCGACGAATTGGGCGTGCAGGCACCTGCGGAATTGCTCGGCATTCACACCAACATGCCTGGTACTGTTCCAGACGACCTTTCCAAGGCACTCAATTTCCACGAGCCGGCGCCGGCCGGGCTCTCAGCCGAGGAACGCAACGCGTGGGACCAGTTGGACTTCTTCTATAAGAAAGGACTGGGTTACGCCAACGAGATGGCACTCCGCCCGCAGACGCTCTACGGGCTCGCGGATTCACCGGTCGGCCTGGCCGCCTGGATCCTCGACCACGACGATCGCAGTTACAAGCTGATCGCACGCGTGTTCGACGGACAACCCGAAGGACTCACCCGAGACGACATCCTCGACAACATCACGCTCTACTGGTTGACGAACACGGCGGTGTCTTCGGCGCGTCTCTATTGGGACCACAGCGCCACGGCGAAGAAGGGCTTTTTCGACGTCAAGGGCGTCGCCATCCCGGTGGCCGTGAGCGCCTATCCGAGCGAGATCTATACCGCCCCGCGCAGTTGGGCAGAGAAAGCGTATCCCAAGCTCATTCATTACAACAAGCTTCCCAAAGGCACTCACTTTGCCGCGTGGGAACAGCCGCAATTCTATTCAGAAGAGGTTCGCACCGGCTTCCGACCACTCCGCAAATCGATCTGATCGCCGCGCCCCGAGGACGAAAGGAAATCCGGATGAACAAGGCTCTAACGATGGCGGTAGCCATGCTGATCGTCGCAAGCGGTTTGGCGCTGCACGTGGCGCGGGCGCAGCTCGCGGGAACCGGGCGCATCGATCTCCAGCGGCACGATCTCAGCGTCCCCGGACGCGAGGTCATCCAGGCACGTGTGGAGATCGACCCCGGAGTGACGTCCCCCAAGCACCGGCATCCGGGCGAAGAGATCATCTATGTCCTCGAAGGCTCGCTGGAGTACCAGGTCGAAGGCAAGCCGCCAGTGACGCTCAAGGCCGGCGACGTCTTTTTCATCCCGGCCGGAACGATCCACGCGGCGAAGAACGTCGGCAGCGGGCTCGGGGCGGAGCTCGCCACGTATGTCGTCGAAAAAGGGAAGCCGCTCGTCGTGGTGGTCAAGTGAGCGTTCTGCGCGCCATTCCGGGCAACGACGTAGCCGTTACGCGCCGCCGCGAACCATCGAGCCAAGGAGATTTACCAATGGGCACTACCAAAATCACAGAAGAGATAAACCGCCCTCGCCGTTACTTCATTGGCACTGCGGCCATGACCATCGCGGCCGCGCAGCTCGGCATGATCGGTTCTGCGGACGCGCAACCCAGCAAGGCAAATCCGGCCGATGCGCCCCCGATCAAGCCGGGGACGAACACATCGTTTGGCCCGCTCAAGCAGATCGATGCCGGGGTTCTGAACATCGGCTACGCCGAAGCCGGTCCGAGCGGTGGTCCTGCGGTCATCCTTCTGCACGGCTGGCCCTATGACATTCACAGCTATGTCGATGTCGCCCCTTTGTTGGCATCGGCGGGCTACCGGGTGATCATCCCGTATCTGCGCGGCTATGGCACGACGCGATTTCTTGCCGGCGACACCCCCCGCAATGGCCAGCAATCGGTGGTCGCCGTCGATGCCATCGCTTTGATGGACGCTCTCAAGATCGAAAAGGCGATCCTTGGCGGTTTTGATTGGGGGGCGCGGACGGTCAACATCATGGCGGCGCTCTGGCCGGAGCGCTGCAAGGCCATGGTGTCCGTGAGCGGCTATCTGATCGGCAACCAGGAATCCGGCAAGATGCCGTTGCCGCCAAGTGCCGAGCTGCAATGGTGGTACCAATATTACTTTGCCACCGAGCGCGGCCGGGCCGGCTACGACAAATACCGGCACGACTTTTCGAAGCTCATCTGGCAGATCGCGTCGCCGAAGTGGAACTTCGACGATGCCACGTTCGATCGCACCGCGGCGTCCTTCGACAACCCGGATCATGTCGCCATCGTGATCCACAATTACCGCTGGCGACTCGGTCTCGCGCAGGGCGAGCCGCAATACGACGATCTGGAAAAACGGCTTGCCAAAGGCCCAGTCATCGCGGTGCCCACCATTACCCTCGAGGGCGATGCCAATGGTGCACCACACCCGGAACCCAGTTCCTATGCCGAGAAATTCTCGGGCAAATATGCGCACCGGATCATCAACGGCGGCGTCGGGCATAATCTGCCGCAAGAAGCTCCACAGGCCTTTGCAAAGGCTGTCGTAGAAGTCGACGGCTATTGATCGGCGTCCGACTGCAAAGGCCCAGCGGGCTGACATTCACAGTCCGCAGGACAACCATGCCAACACGCGGGGTGCGCCGGCGTCACTGTATCGATCGGGTCGACGCGACCGCCTGCCGGAGCCCGGCGATCAACTTCCTGGGCCGGTGATCTTCCTGCTTGCATGGAGCCGTCAAAGATTCGATCCATTGGTCCAATGTAACCTTCGGAGCGAGCGTCGCCAGCGTCTCCGCTTGCGCGCGCGCCTGATCCAAGTTACCGCGCAGGGCAAGAAATGCGGCGAGGGAAAGATGGCTCAACGGGGAATTGGGCATCAAGTCGACGGATTGCGTCAACCAGCGCTCCGCTTCGGCGTCGTCGCCGAGTTCGATGTAGATGCGTCCGAGATATTGACTCCAAAGCCCCAGATAGTTGTCCTTTGGGCTCAATCGAATGGAATATTTTATATTCTCAATCGCTTCAGTTAAGCGTCCTGAATTCATCCGGATATAGCCGATCGCAGCATAGGCCGGGGCGTAGCTCGGGTTCAGCTCGATCACCTTTTCAAGCAGGGCCAGCGCGTCATCTAGCAGGCCGCGTCGCGTCTCGACGAGGCCGAGAAAGTAGTAGGGGAGACTGGCCTTCGGGTCCAGCGAGTTTGCCCGTCGCAACAGGCTTTCCGACTCATCCAGCAGCACGGCAGGATCTTCGGACGTCCGGCGCGTGTTGGCCGCTGCATACTTGAATGTTCCAAGCCCGGTCAGCGCCGAAACGTTGTTTGGGTCGGCTCGCAGGACGTCCTGGAACAGTTGCTCCGCCTCACCGCCGCCACGAAAAAACGCGAACAAGTTGAGAGCGGCCCACGCTTTGCCGAGCGTCGCGTTCGTGGTCGGCCGACCTGCGAATGGGCTGTCGCGGCCACGGGCCTCCATGACGCCGACATGGAGTTGCCTTGCCAGGGCCTTGACGATTTCGTCCTGTGCCGCAACGCGGTCCGCCTCGGCGTGCTCGTAGCGCTCCGCCCAAACCTGCAGACGCGTCTTGACGTCGATGAGCGCGATATTGATGCGCACGGTGTGGTCTTCGAGCCTGACGTCGCCTTCGATCGCGTAGTGCACGCCGAGGTCCGTAGAGAGCGTGCCGACGTCCACAAAGCGTTTTGCGTATTGAATTGACGTGCTCCTGGCGATCACGCGAAACCCCGGAACCCGCGACAGGTTGTTGATCAGATCATCGGAAATAACCTCAGCCAGACGAGCGACGGGGACGGACACGGGTGGTATCGGCGAGAACGGCAAGACGATGACTGCCGCGATGCTGCCCCCTTCCACCGCCTTCGACACCGCGGCGGCAGGAGCGGCCGCCAGCGTTGGCGAACCCAACTCCACGGCGTTTGGCGATTGAACGATGGCAGCGCCGGTCGGGCGCTCATCGCTACCCATCGTTCGAAGCACCGCCAAGGCGGCGACCAGAACCAACAACCCGGTCAAGCCGGAGGCCCAAATCCATCCGGCCGGCGAACCGGGGCGCAAGAACAGCAATGGCGACCGCGACCCGGCCGCGGCCGTCGCCGCGGCGGGAAGAATTGCCGGCCGGTCGGTACCGCTCGACGGCTCGGCTGAGCCAGGGGAAGGCCGGAAATCGGCTGCGCCGATCGCTTGCGGTTCTTCCCTCGGTGCAGCCTTCGGGTCGGAATACTGCAACGGGGCTGATCGGAGTTTTGCGATCAGCGCTTGCGTCTCAGGCTCGAGTTCGCAGCCGAACTCGTCCTTGACGAATTGCGCCGCCGCCTCCGCGCGCATCAGCGCGGCGGTCCGGCCGCAATGGCGGGCCAGGAGGTCGATGAGCTGCCGCTGTGCGGCTTCGTTCGACGCATCCAGGGCGACAAGACGCTCGGCCGCCGCGATCGCACCTTCAGAATTGCCGCGCTGGTCCTGCGCGCTGGCGCCGCGCTCGAAAACCTGCGCCGCCATCGCGCGAAATCGAGATCGCTCCTGGTTAAGCCATTCGGCGAACGGTTCGACGTCAAGGCTGATGCCGTCCAACAGGTCGCCTTGATAGAGATCGAGGGCCCTCTGCAGGTCCGCCTCGGTTGCTGCCTTGGAGAGGGCCAGAAACTCCCTGGCATCCACAGTCACCATTGCGGGATTGAGAGCCAAGGTATCGCGGTCGCCGACCAGCGGATCGGCGCCGGCGTCCGCGAACTCCCGTCGCAGCCGCAGCAGGCTCTGCCGAAATCTCTTTCTCGCCTGGCCGTCGGTGCAGTCGCCCCACACCAGCGTCGCGAGACGCTCCCGCGATTTGGAATAGCCCGGCTGCAGCGCCAGATAGGCCAGGAGCGCGCGCTGTCGAGGGCTCGAAATGTGGATCGGCCGCGGCCCCGGATCGCCGCTTGTGACGCCAAACCCGCCTAACAACCGGATGCGCATGGGGTCTTGCATCGACACCAAAGAAAAAAACGGCGCGCCCGTCGGCGCCCCACGCCGGCCAGCATAAGTGCAAAACCGTGGTGGTGCAACTTCGCCCAGGGGCTGGCGAAAAAATCAAAATCAGTTCAACGCACTGAGAAAGCTGACGTTCTAGACCCCGCCGGGGGCGCCGTGACGCCCCGCGCGACGCTGCGCGCGACGCTGGCGCGACGCGGCTACGTCTAGCCCTCCTCCCTGCACGCGGAACGGGGACCGCGCGCCGGCTGGTCGGTGCCAAGCACTTGGAGACAAAAAATGGCGTCAACGGGTGGGTGGCGCGGCCGCATCGCGGTCAGGTTCGAATCTGCAGCGCGGGCCACTCGCGCGGCGTGCGCTATTGCGGCAAGCGTGGCGCTCGACTGGCCGGCAGGCACGGCCGCGCAGACCATCACCGAATTCCTGATCCCCACAGCCAATAGCGGCTCCGCTTACATCACGACGGGCCGGACGGCGCGCTGTGGTTCACCGAACGACTTCTGAACGATTAGGGAGTGGGCATATGCAAAATCGACTTAACCGGCAAAGCGGATTTCTCGCGCTCGCCCTGATCGCGTCCTTCGCTATTTCCTCGCCAGTCCGGGCGCAAGTCATCACGGAATACGCCTTGACGAACCGGCCCGACACCATGCTGCCGATCCCGGGTCCCGACGGCAACATCTGGTTTGCCGCCGGCGGCGGCTTTTCCAGTGCCACCACGGCGGGGGTGGCCACCGATCACAGCGCCATCGAAGGCGCCTCCCAGAACAATGCCAACATCATCGGCATGCACGGCATCACGATCGGTCCCGACGGCGGCATGTGGAGCTTCAACACCGCCAACTGCAATCTCGATACCATCAACCCGGTCAACGGCGCCATTGGGATCCCGCAGTTCAGTCAGGCCTGCGGCTTTTTATTGCCGCTGTTCGGCGAGATCGTAAAGGGGCCGGACGGCTATCTCTGGTATACGACGGGCTTCGGCATCCGGCGCATGGATGTCTCGGGGAATTACATCACGTTCCCGTTGACCGGCAACGGCGGCAACGACACTCCGAGGGCCATTGTCGTTGGCGGGGACAGCGCGCTCTGGGCGACGTCATTCGCCCGGCTCATCTACCGGCTCACCACATCGGGCACGATGACCTTTTATCCGATTCCTTGGAGCGCTATTGGTGATGGTTGCGTGGCTCTCGTGGATATCGCGCTGGGTCCGGACGACGAGGTGTGGTTCACCGACGCATGCGCGAACTCGATCGGTCGCATCACAAGACAGGGGGTGTTTAGCCAGTTCGTGGTCCCCAATGGCGGTTTCCCACGTGGTATTATCAACGGCCCGGACAACGCGCTGTATTTCACCGACAGCGGCAACAATGCCATCGGCCGCCTCGGCGCGGGCGGGGTTTTCAGCTTCTATCCCATTGCCACGCCGGGATCGACCCCGTGGGGCATCGCGGTTGGGCCGGACCAAAACATCTGGTTCACCGAGAATACGGGCCCCAACGGCGACATTCGGTCGCCGGGCAAACTCGGAAAACTCGATATCCAAGTCCTCAGGTCCAAGCGCAACGAGACCCACGACTTCGACGGTGACGGATATAGCGACATTGCCTGGCGCGACTCGAGCGGCAACACCGCGATGTGGGCTATGAACGGCGCGCAGTGTCGCTTCGTCCGGGGGGCTCGGCGCTGTGCCCACCAGCCTGGTCGATCGTCGGGCAGCGCGACTTCAACGGCGACGGCACCGCCGACCTGCTGTGGCGCGACGGCAGCGGCAACACCGCGATCTGGTTCATGAACGGCGCCACTGTGGCGTCGACCGCGGGGCTCGGCAACATACCGACCAACTGGACGGTTGTCGCGACGGCGGACTTCGACGGCGACGGCCACAGCGACATTCTCTGGCGCGACAGCAGCAGCGGCAATCTGGCGATGTGGCTGATGAACGGCGCGACGGTCGTCTCATCCGGCGGCCTCGGCAATGTTCCCGCCGTCTGGACGATCGTGGGGACTGGCGACTACAACGGGGACGGCAAGGCCGACCTGCTGTGGCGCGACACCAGCGGCAACACCGCGATGTGGTTCATGAACGGCACGATCGTGTCGTCGTCCGGGGGGCTCGGCAACATACCGACCGTGTGGTCGGTGGTCGCGACCGGAGATTTCGACGGCGACGGCCACGGCGACATTCTCTGGCAGCACACCAGCGGCAATCTGGCGATGTGGCTGATGAACGGCGCGACGGTCGTCTCATCCGGCGGCCTCGGCAACGTACCAACCGTCTGGTCGGTGGTCGCGACCGGCGACTATGACGGCGACGGCAGGAGCGACCTGCTGTGGCGCGACACCAGCGGCAATACGGTAATCTGGTTCATGAATGGCGCGGCGGTCGCGTCGACGGGAGCGCTCGGCAACATACCCACCGTTTGGACGGTCCAGAACGTCAACGCTGAGTGATGAAATAGCGACCATCCCCGCAATGTCCTCTGGATGCCGCTGGGCTTCATCCGGGCTGGGTCTCTCCTCCTGCTACCATGCCGGATCGAGTCCCTTTGCCTTGTAGATCGCTGCCGCGGAAGGTGCGATCAGCGCCTTGATCAGCGCCCTGGCGGCTTCGGGTTCCCTGGCGCTCGTCGTCACGCCGGCGGAATAGAGTGTGATCTGCTGCAGCTCCGCAGGCAGCATGCCGATCACCTCGACGTCGCGGTTGGACAGCAGCTCGGACACCTGCTGCAGCCCGATCTCGGCTTCGCCGCTCGAAACGAGCACGCTGACGCGGCCGTTGGGGCCGCCGGCCGCGAGCTTGGCCTTCGGCGCCATTTCGTCGGCGATGCCGAGCCGCGCAAACACGCCCTGGATGTGCGCCGCCGTGATGCTGCCGCCGGACGGCGCGGCGTACCCCACCGACTTCGCTTCCATCAGCGCGCGCTTGAGCGCTGCGGCCGTCGACACGTCGGGCTTGGTGGCGCCCTTGCGCACGGCGATGCCTATGCCGGTGCGCACGAGGTCGGTGCGGCCGGCGACGACCTTGCCCCGCGTGATGAGCGCATCGAGCGCTGTGCTGTCGGTCAGGAAGATGTCGACGGGTTCGCCGCGTTCGAGGCGGGGAACGAGCGCGCCGGAAGGCGCATAGCTCCCGCGAATGGTGTGGCCGTTCGCGCTCTCGAAGGGCGGCAATAATTCGTCGGTCGCCGCTTTGATCGCGGTCGAGATGAACGCGTTGATCTCCGCGGCCTGCGCCACTGCGGTCGCAGCGAGAAGCGCGATGACGATTGCGATCGTGCGCATGACATTCCCTCCCATCACGGAGCCGAGGCCCCGTCGCACGGTATCGAATTCACGGGAGCCAGTGCGAAAATATTGGAGCCGGTTTACGAGCCGTTTTTTCCGCTCTTGCTGCAGCGCTGTCCTTGATTTCGCGCCGTTGATCGCCGGAGCGTCAGGTATGCCGACCCTGCGCTTGCTTGCTGCGCGATGAACCTCGGTGGTAGAAACACTGCGATCGCCACGACCTTGGGATGATCATCTTAATCGGCACGTTTGGTTCGAAGTTCGTTGCAGAGGCATCTGCTGGTCACCGACCAGCGAGCACGGTTGCCGGCGGACTTCAGGGAGGAACAGACATGGCCAAGAAACGCGACACCGGGCGGAAAGAGACAAAGCTTCAGGGCAAGAAGGCTCTGAGCAGGCGAGACTTCTTCACGAGCGGGGCTGCCGCAGGGGTAGGTGCGGCCGTTCTGTCGGGGCCGGACGAAGCGCGCGCGCAGGGCATTCGATGGAACTATGACGTGGATGTGGTTGTCCTTGGTTCCGGGTGCGTCGGGCTGCATGCCGCTGTCAGGGCGCGGGATCTCGGGGCGTCCGTGCTCGTCATCGACCAGAACTTCGACGTCGGCGGCAAGCTGGTGCACAGCGGCGGCTGGACCTCGCTCGGCGGCGGCGACGTGATTCAGGAGAGAGACCGCACGGCGGCCGACCCGCAAGGCTTGGGGCTGACTGCCCCTCGCATCAAGCCGCAAGATCTCGAAGATGACCCCGACCGCCTTTTCAGGGACATGACCGACTGGTCGGTCGTGGATGCAACGGGCGTCGCCAGGTACCGGTACAACGACCGAGAGCTCCATCGAGCCTGGGCCGACAATGCTCCCAAGGTCAGGCAATTCATGATGGACAATTACGTCCGCTTCGCGCGGATCGACGGCACCCATCAGGGCGGAGGCACGTCCCGCGCCAGGGCGGCCAGGGCCATCATGAAGATGGCAGACAAGACCGACATCAAGGCCGGCACGCTGTCACCTGCAAGACAGAGGGGATCCCGCAGAGGAGCGGCATTCGCCCTTCAATCCAATGCGTTACATCCCCGGCGCCTCCGGCAACCGCGATCGGCGCGCCGGGATGGGTCTATGGCGGCTTCGCCATAGCGAGGTCCCTGGAGTTCAGCGCCAGGGAGAAGGGCGTTCGGTTCATGCTCAACCGTCATATGGATGAACTCATCCGGGAGCAGCCGTTCTCGGGCAGGGTTCTGGGGGTCAAGGCCAGCTACACGCCGAGAATGCACCCCGAGACCGGCGCGCGTCTGGAAAGCTTCTGGCAGAACGGCAACGTCGACGAGCGCGCCGAGACGATCCACATCCGGGCGAAGAAGGCCGTCATCGTCGCCACCGGCGGCATGCATGGCAGCGTGCCGCTGCGGACCATGACCGATCCGAGGATGGTCGAGCCGTCGATCGAGTATGGGCCGAGCTCCCTTATCGGGCCTCTCAACATGGATGGCAGCGGGATCATCGCCAGCATGAAAATCGGCGCGAACCTCGCGGGCATGATGCAGAACTACCAGCACTCATTGGCCTCGCCAACGATCAGCAGCGTGCTGGGGACCCGGGATGCGGTGGCGAGCATCTTCCCCGGACACCCGTCGTTCCTGTTCGCGCGCGCCAAGGGGATCAGCATCGGCGGCGCCGGATGGGAACATGCCATCGCCGTGAACCAGGTGGGGCAGAGATTTTACAACGAGAGCACGATTGGGAACATCTCCAGCGATGCCAAGTACCCGCCCGGGACCGACGGCACCCGCAATCCGTTTGTGCCGCTGGATTGGCGCAACACCAGTACCGCGCAAGTAAAGGCGCAATACAAGAGGTCGGCGGCCTCGGATGCCGCCCTGGCAATGAACGAGGGTTCGCGGGCTCCCGACTACGCAAGTCGGCCCGGTGTGGGCCATCTTTGATTCCGCCGCCGTCGCGCGGGGCGGCTGGGCGATTCGTTATCCCTACATCGCCGACCCGCCCGACGGCTATTTCCACAAGGCCGATACCCTTGCCGAACTGGCCAAGAAAGTCATGGGGCATCCCTATCAAAAGATGCCGTTGAAGTACCTGGTGGAGACGGTGGCGAGGTACAACGCGCTTGCGGACAAAGGCGCGGACGAAGACTTCGAGAAGCCGGTCTTGCACAGGATCGACACCCCGCCCTTCTATGCGGCTGCAGCCGGGATTCGGGTGCTCGATTCCTACGGCGGTCTTCGGATAAACGGGAAGGCCCAAGTGCTGGACACGCACGGTGAGGTCATTGCCGGCCTCTACGCCGGGGGCGAGGCAAGCGGCGGTGGTTCGCAGCACGGCATCGGCCGCGCCTCGGTCCACGGTTACATCGCCGGGACGAACGCGGCCCAGGAGCCATCGGCCTGAGGGTCATATCGGCACCATGGCGGCAAAGGCAGTCAGGACGCACGGTCCGCGCACGTGCGCGGTCGAGGTCTCTCCGAGCGAGGTGGATGCCGGGGCCGAGTTGACCGTTACGGTCCGGGTCTCCTGCCCTGACGGATGTGACCTGAGGGGACAGAGCGTTTCGATCCGAGATCAGGACGACACCGAGTTGGCAAGTGGCGAACTCAGGGAGTTCGACGGCGAGACCTATGCGACGAGCGCGTTCATATTGCAGGCGCCTCTCAAAGTGGGCGAACACATCTACCGGGCCGTCCTCCCCGCGCAGGAGAAGGACGAGGTTCTGCATGAAGAGACCACGGCGGAGTTCTCCTTCGCAGCAAAGCCTCACGCGACGAGTGTGAACGTCTGGGGCTTGCCGTCCGCAATAGCGTCGGGCGAGCGTTTCAGGTTCAAGGTCGGCATCAAGTGTTCAGCCGGGTGCAAGTTGACCGGCACGCCGTTGAGCGTCTTCGACGGCGACGGCGGACAAGTCGGAGCCGGAAGCCTGCTTGACGATGTCTGGCCGGGCACCAGCGCGCTTTATTTTGCCGAGGTAGAAGCGCAAGCCCCGCTCGCGACTGGGGACAATGAGTGGCAGGTCAGGACTCCCGAGTCGGAGCGCGGTGTGCCTCACGCAGCTGGCTCGTCAACCTTCACGGTCAAGGTCGTGCAGCCCTCCCGATCATGAAGTGACGGTGGAGGCATTCGACAGCGAAAAGCAGACTCCCATAAAGGGCGCCCACGTCCTTCTGCATCCCTACAGGGCTCTCACCGACGAGAGGGGGGTGGCGAAGGTCAGGGTTGCCAAGGGCAGCTACAATCTCTTCGTATCCGGCTTCCAGTACATTCCTTACCAAGTCATCATCGATGTGGCAGGTGATGTCACGGCTCGCGCCGAACTTACGTTGGAGCCCGAAGGGGAAGAAGATTATCGCTAGTGACCGATTGCACGACGAGACATCGCTTCACTGACATCGGCGAGAATGTTTCCGCGCCGGGCCGCGCAGCTCCGTCTTCCGCAATGGCTGATGCGTTGTGCCACAGCCGCGCCCTTGATAAGACTTCGCCCCCATGAGCGCCGCCGCGGTGAAACCGATCGATTGCGACGTGCACCCGACGGTGCCCGGCATCGCCACCTTGCTGCCCTATCTCGAGGAGTTCTGGCGCGATTCCGTGGTCGACCGCGGCATCGAGGGGCTCGACAGCATCAGCTATCCGCCCAATGCGCCGATCTCCGCGCGTCCCGATTTTCGCGACGCCAAGAACCGCGCAGGGACCGATGTCGAGGCGTTGCGGGCGCAGGTGTTCGGCCGCTGGGGCGCGGACTTCGCCATCTGCAATTGCCTTTACGGGGTCCAACTCGTCTTCAACGAGGACATGGCGCGCGCCTTCGCCCGCGCGGTGAACGACTGGATCGCCAAGGAGTGGCTCGAACGCGATCCGCGCCTGCGTGCCTCGATCGTGGTGCCGCTGCAGAACGTCGAATTCGCGGTCGATGAGATCGAGCGCTGCGCCAAGGACCCGCGCTTCGTCCAGGTCCTGGTGCTGGCGATGGGCGAGACCCCGCTCGGACGCCGCCATTTCTGGCCGATCTATGCGGCGGCGGAGCGCCATGGCCTGCCGATCGGCATTCACGCCGGCAGCGCCTATCGCCATCCCGTCACCTCGCTGGGCTGGCCGAGCTATTATGTCGAGGATTATTGCGCGCAGTCCCAGGGTTTCCAGGCCCAGGTCGCGAGCCTCATCAGCGAGGGCGTGTTCACCAAGCATCCCGGCCTCAAGGTGGTGCTGATCGAGTCCGGCGTCACCTGGGTCCCGCCCTTCCTGTGGCGGCTGTCGAAGCTCTGGCGCGGCCTGCGCACCGAGATCCCCTGGATCGATCGATCGCCGCGCGACATCTTCCGCGACCATTTCCGCCTGACCATCCAGCCGTTCGACGCGCCCGATGCCCCGGACGTGGTGCGCCGCCTGCTCGATCATCTCGGCTCCGACGAGCTGCTGCTGTTTTCCTCGGACTACCCCCACTGGCAGTTCGACGGCGACGACGCGATGCCGCCGGGCATTCCTGCGGACCTCGCAAAAAAGATCATGGTCGACAATCCGCGTGCGACCTATTTCGAACGGGAAACCGCCGAAGCTTCTGCCAAAGGGACCACCAAGTGAGCGTCCGCACGGCGGACCCGGCGCGCCGGGGGAACTGATGCCGACGCTCGCGATCGAGGACGTCTGCTGCGACTTCGGCGGGGTGGTGGCGGTGGATCGCTTCAACCTCGCGGTCGAGGCCGGCGAGTTCGTGACGCTGCTCGGTCCCTCCGGCTGCGGCAAGACGACCACGCTGCGCATGGTGGCCGGCCTCGAGCGGGCGACCGCCGGCCGGATTTCCATCGGCGAGCGCGTGGTGAGCGATCCCGCCGCCGGCATCTTCGTGCCGCCGGAGCAGCGCCAGCTCGGCGTCGTGTTCCAGTCCTATGCCATCTGGCCGCACATGACGGTGTTCGAGAACGTCGCCTACCCCCTGCGCGTCCGCCGGCGTCCCGCCGCCCAGATCAAGCAGCAGGTGACGGCCGCCCTCCGCCTCGTGGAGATGGAGGCGTTCGCCGATCGCCCCTCGCCCGCACTGTCGGGCGGGCAACAGCAGCGCATCGCAATCGCACGCGCGCTGGTGTTCGAGCCGCAGGTGCTCCTGCTCGACGAGCCCCTGAGCAACCTCGACGCGCGGCTGCGGACCCAGATGGGAGACGAGTTCCGCGCCCTGCAGCGCCGGCTCGCGATCACCAGCCTCTACGTCACCCACGACCAGGAAGAGGCGATGGCTCTGTCCGACCGGGTCGTCGTGATGGATCGCGGCCATGCGCTCCAGGTCGGCACGCCGGAGGCGATCTATCAGCGCCCGGCGAGCCGCAAGGTCGCGGCGTTCTTCGGCGCGCCGAACCTCCTGGAGGCACGAGTCACCGCCTGCCGCCCCCACGGACCGGACGAATTCCGCCTCACCGTCGCGGGCGAGGGCTGGCGCGGCGAGTGCCGCGCGGCCGAGCCCTACCAGCCAGCCGACCCCGTGATCGTGCTGGTGCGGCCGGAGAACGTCGCCCTTAACCCCGGGGCTAGCGCGCCGGAAACAATCGCCTGGCAGGGCAAGGTGACGGACTCGATCTTCCGCGGTCCGCGTCTCTCCCTGACGGTCGCGACGCCGGCGCGGGCCATCCAGGTAGAGGCAACCGCGCTGTGCGGCGTGCGGGTCGGCGATGCCGTGGAGCTCGCAGTCGCCCCGGAAGGGGCATGGGCAATCACGCCGTGAATGGGCACGGCTTTCCTGCAGCCTCCCCAAGGTACGGTGTCGAAAACTCAGACGTCAGTTGTTTTCGTCGCGGGCATTGGCGCGAAGGACCTGTTTCCCGCCTGGGAGCACCGCCTGGATGAATTGTCCGCCGCGGGCGCCGTCCTTCATCGGATGAAAAGTCACCGAGACCGCATCGCCTGGTTTCATGGAATCGGCACGCATGCCCATGGTGACCAGTCGCGACGGCGAGCTCAACTCGACCGCCCATACCACCGGCTTGCCGTCGGTCTTCTCGTCACTGACCAGGATGCGAAGCCATGCATGCGGATTGACCCATTCGAATTCCTTCACCGTGCCTTGCAAGGTGACGGTCTTTTCGGCATCGAACATGGCGAAGGAGTGATGCGCAACTGCAGAAGCGGTGAACGCGGCCACCGCGACGGCGGCCATACTGACGACCTTCAAGTTCATGGGTGCCTCCCAAACGATTTGGCCAATCAGTCTTATATTTGATAGCATCATAACACAGCACACTGAAACGGTCCAACCGGCGGAGGCATTAAGCCGGCCGCCGGTGAGAGACCACGCCCTCAAGAGGCAGACCATTCAAGGGAGGCACAGATGCGCTTGACGACCTTGGCGACTTTGGTCGGCGCTACGCTGGCGGCAATGACTGCACCGGCGACGGCAGCTTGGCGCGGCTATATCAGCCATCCTCTGGGCTTCGCCTTTGCGGCGCCCGGCGAGATCAAGGTGGAGAAGGGAACCTATCACGGAGCCGTGGCCGGCCCGCGCGATACCGTTGTCTACCGCTTTGTCGATGACGACATCGAATACAAGGCGGTGGTCATCGACATGAGCGACAAGGCCAACGACGCCGCGACGCTGCTTGGCGAAGCCGAATACGTCTTCCAGGATGGCAAGAAAGTGCTGATGGATGCGTTTGGCCGCGTCGACCGCCAGTACGGGCGCAAGCTCACGATCGATCTGCCCAACAATGCCGGACGGTCGACGGCGGCGTTCTATTTCATCAATGGCCGCATCATTACGCTCCAGGCCACGGTGCTTCCGGCCAATGGCGACTACGATACGCCGGAGATGGGACGGTTCGTCAATTCGATCACATTCTTCACGGTCCGCGCGGAAGACGATGCGATCGAGTTGCCGGTACCGCCGAAGTAGCGGCGAGGCAAGAGTGCTCGCAGGCAGCCTACTCAGACAGAGGCTGGCCGCGGCCGGAAAACGCGCTGCGAATTCAGGGAGGACGGAAATGCGCAGACGGATGTCAGCGGCTTTGGCGGGTGCGGTTCTTGCGACGGCGGCGGTGCCGGCGCAAGCCGCCTGGAAAAGCTACGTCAATCGAGAGTTCGGTTTCTCCTTCATGGCGCCGGGTGAGGTCAAGACCGGCGTGGGCACTTTCAGGGGCCAGGTCGCGGGACCGCGCCAAACCATCATTTACAGGTCGGTGGAGGACAACATCGAATACAAGGTGACCGTGATGAGTTTCATCCAGGCGCAGGCGGAAGGCGCCACCATTCTCGGCGAGCGGGAATACATGTTCCAGGATGGTAAAGGCAAAAAGGTGCTGATGGACACATTCGGACGCGTCGAGTCGGGCAAGGATGCAGTCTACGGCCGCAAGATCGTCATCGATCTTCCGGACAACAAGGGCCGGGCGACGGGCGCGTTCTATTTCACCAAGGGCAGGCTCATCTCGCTCGAAGCGACCGTGCTTCCGGCCAACGGCAACTTCGCCTCGCCCGACCCCGGACGCTTCATCGATTCGATCGCGTTCGTGCTCTCGCGTACTGAGCCGGGTGCGGTGGAGCTCGAGACTCCCAAGCTCGAATAGAATTCGGTTATCCTGTTGAAAGGGGCAAGCTCCCGGCATCGCCTGCGCAACGAGACTTGTGCGCGTCGTTTGCTTACCGTAGCAAGGCGCGCCTCAGAGGCGCCAAGACAACCGGGAGAGGACCCATGGGTTTCAGGCGGATCGGCCTCGCCGTGCTTTTTGCCGTGCAACAGCTCGGGCTCTATAAGCGGCCGGGCAACTGAGCGCGGCATTCCCACCCCACGATTCAAGAACAGCGCCCGCCGGAGACGCCGATGCCTTATCAAGATTTCCGCCAGTTCCTCGACGTGCTCCGCCAACAGGGCGAGTTGATCGACGTCGACCGGCCGGTCGCGCTCAACGACGTCGGCAAGGCGATGAAGCGGAGCTACGCGAAACAAGGCCCGGCGATCATGTTCACCCAGAACGGCACCGATTTCCCCCTGGTGTGCGGGGTCTATTCGACCCGGAACAAGGCGCTGCTGGCGTTCCAGACCGATGAAGCCGGCCTGTTCGACAAGGTCCTGACCGGCCTCGACAAGCCGATCCCGCCGGTCCTCTTCAAGGGCCCCGCGCCGTGCCAGGAGGTGGTCGTCACCGGCGACGACATCGACCTCACGCGCCTTCCGGTCCCGCAATACAGCCCCAAGGATGGCGGGCCCTACATCACGCCGGGCATCGTCGTTTCCAAGGACCCGGAGACCGACGTCCCCGACATCGGCCATTACCGCGTGCTCGTCCTGGGCAAGAACACGTTCTCGTATTCGGCGCAGCCGTTCCACCGGTTCGGCAAGAATCTCGCCAAGTGCAAGAAGCTCGGCGTCGTCCCCAAGGCGGCGCTGGTGATCGGGGTCGACCCGATCCTCGCCTACACCTGCCAGGTGCAGGTGCCCGACGATACCAACGACTGGAGCCTCGCCGGCGGCTTCCGCGGCGCCCCGGTGGAGCTCGTGCGGTGCAAGACCTCCGACCTCGAAGTACCCGCGACCGCGGAAATGGTGATCGAGTTCGAGGTCGACCTCGACCGCACCGTGATGGAAGGCCCCCTCGGCGAATACACCGGCTACTACACACGGCCCTCGCACAAGCCGGTCGCGACCGTCACCGCCATCACCCATCGCAAGAACCCGATCTTCCAGGGCCTGCTGACGGGAAAGCCCGTCACCGAGAACCACATCCTCAAGCAGGTGCCGTTCGAGGTCTCGGTGTTCCGCATGCTCAAGCGCCAGTTCCCGACCATCGAGAAGGTCTCGGTGCGCGCTTCAGCCGGCGTGTCGTTCTATCTCGTGATCTCCATGCAGGCGCGCTTTGCCGGCGAGCCCCGCCAGGTGATCATGGCGGCGATGGCCAGCAACATCAGGCCGAAATGGACCATCATCGTCGACCCAGATATCGACGTGCATTCCTCCACCGATGTCGAATGGGCGATGGCATTCCGCGTCCAGCCGCACCGCGACGTCATCATCGTCGACAATGTGCCGGCGGGACCGTCCGATCCATCCGTCGATCTCACCCGCGACCGCACCATGCGCACGGCATCCATGATCGGCATCGACGCCACCCGCCCGTTCGGCGAGCCGTTCTACGAAGTCGCCGACGTTCCCGGCTGGGAGGATTACGAAGTGCCGGAGTTGGAGAAGTAGCGCACATCGCACCTGTCATGCGCCACGGCGCCTCTGCTCCCTCTCCCGCTTGCGGGAGAGGGAAAGACGAACGCGGGGAGAGGTTACTCCGCCGCGCGACGACCTTGGCGACGGAACCTCGACGGTGCCGGCTCCTCGACCTCTTGCCCGGCCGCCCGCAGCGCCCTCAGATTCTCGATGATGCGGCCGACGTGCGTAAACACGCTCGCGAGTTCCGCGTCGGTCAGTCCGCGGCGGGCGCGCCGGTTGGCCTTGGCGGCGCAGGCCATCAGGGGCTTTTTCAGCGCCGCGCCGGCGGGCGTGAGGAATACGTTGATCTTGCGCCGGTCAGTGGCGTTGCGCACGCGGGTGATCAGCCCCTCGGCCTCCAGCGAATCCAGGATCGCGGTCGACGACGCCATCTCGATGCCGACGCGGCGCGACAGTTCGGCCTGGGTGAGGCCGTTTTCGACCCAGAGGTTGCGCAGGTGCTGAAACTGCCCGAACGTCACCTCGTGGGCCGCGAGCTCCTGCCGCAGATGCCGGTTGAAGCCCATGTCGGCCTCGCGCAGCAGCATCCCGATGCCGACCGCGGGCGGCCGGGGCGGGCCCTTGTCGCGACTCTTGGTGGGTGCCAACGCCTCTCTCCCGGGAATCTTCCGCGCATTGACGATCATAAGGTATCTTATGATATGATACCTTACGAAGAATGCATATGAGGAAACGATGCCTGAACTGCTGGTCTGCCGGGACGGCGAGATCGCCGAGGGGGGCGTGCGCATCGTGCGCAACGGCCGCACCGAGATCGGGGTGATCCGCCACGCCGGGAAATATTACGCCTACCGCAACCTGTGCCCGCACCAGGGCGGCCCCGCCTGCGAGGGCCTGCGGATGCCGCAGATCGTCGAACTGATCGACGGCGACGGCGTCTTCCACGGCAAGCGCTACGACGAGAACGACATGCACATCGTCTGCCCGTGGCACGGCTGGGAGTTCCACCTCGCCGACGGTCGTCACTGCGGCGACGCCAAGCACGGGCTGCAGAAATTCGACGTGATCGAGAGGAATGGTGAAGTCTATGTCGCCGTCTGACGCCGGATTCGCGGAGCTGGCGAGCGAGATCGCCGCGCGCTGCGCCGATGCCATCGAGAAGGACGCCCTCGATGCCGTTCCCGACGATGCCCTCGGCCAGGCGCTCGCGAGCCTGGTGCGCCTGTTCGCGGCCAAGGCCCAGGCCGGGCCGACGCCGCGCCCATTCGCCCGCAACAGCGCCATTGCGCCGACCGACGTGATGGTGGTGGCGAGCGCCATGCTCGATGCCACCGGCCTCAATGTCTTCGAGCTCGGCGCCTGGCAGTCGATGTCGCGCGTCGGCCGGCTCGCCCAGACCTGAATCGTTTTCCCTGCGAGGGACGCCATGAACACCCAGATCACCAATTTTCGCGACCTCGCGGTGGAGGAGTTCGACACCACGACCCTGCTGGAGCACGCGGCACAGCAGGCGGTCGACCGCAAATACGAGGACTTCCTGATCGTCGACGTCGATTCCCATCACTACGAGACCGAGTCGATCCAGGAGATCGCCGACTACATGGACGATCCCGTGCTGCGCCACGAGACCAAGTACCAGGGCATGGCGCGCGGCGGCATCACCTCCGCCGACGGCTCCTACCAGGAGATCGGCGGGCGCATCACCCGCTATCCCGGCCGACGCCGCGAGAAGGTGCCGCCATCCCCGCACCGCGATATCACCCTGATGCGGCGCTGGATGGACGCCATGGGCGTCGACATCGCCTGCATGTTCCCGACCCCCATGCTCAATCTCGCGGCATGCCCGCGCGTCGAGGTCGAGGTGGCGCTCGCCACCGCCTATAACCGCTGGCTGTGCGAGCGGGTGCTCTCCGAGGACCCGCGCTTCAAGTCGATGCTCTATCTGCCGTTCAACGATCCCGATGCCTGCTACCGGATCGTCAAGGAATTCGGCGACAAGAAGGGCGTCATCGGCTTCATGATCACCGCGACCCACTACCGCGGCGTCTACGACAATGCCTACGCCAAGACCTATGCGGCGATCCAGGAGCTCGGCATGCCGCTGTCTTTCCACGCCGCGTTCAACTGGGCGGACTCGGGGCTGTCGCAGACCAACCGCTTCATCGCCGTCCACGCGCTGGGCTTTGCCTGGCACAACATGCTGCACCTCACCAATTGGGTGGTGAATGCGATGCCCGAGCGCTTCCCGCGACTGAAGACGATCTGGATCGAGAGCGGGCTCGCCTGGCTGCCGTTCCTGATCCAGCGCCTCGACAACGAATACATGATGCGCACCTCGGACTGCGCGGCGCTCAAGAAGAAGCCGAGCGACTATATCCGCGACATGTATTTCACCAGCCAGCCCATGGAAATGGTCGACAACCGCAAGGCGCTGGAATTGACCTTCGAGATGATCAACGCGGAGACCCAGCTGCTCTACTCCTCCGACTATCCGCACTGGGACATGGACCTGCCGTCGACCATCCACGGCCTGTCGTTCCTGTCCGAGCAGGCCAAGCGCAACATCCTCGGCGAGAACGCCCGCCGTCTGTTCAACCTCACGCCGGTCTATTCCGAGATCAAGCTCGCGCGCCGCGCCGCCCGCGGGCTCGGCCCGCCGGCCGCCGGATGAACCCGTGCCTCTCCCTCTCCCGCTTGCGGGGGAGGGTTGGGGAGGGGGCGCTTGCCGCTCGCACGAACCAATGGAAAGGGCCCCCTCCCTGACCCTCCCCCGCAAGCGGGAGAGGGGACAACAGGGAGTTCACGCGATGACCGCCGCGCGCGGTCTACCGGCAGCACCAGGATCGGCTATAGTGGCCGCTGCTCGAAGATCATGAGGATACGTTAATGGAACTTGTTTCCGATCGCGACCGGCGCATCAGCATCGAAGATCTCAACACCAGCCAGTTGCTGGCGCATGCGACCCGCCAGGCGCACCAGCGCAAGTTCGATGATCTCGTGATCGTCGACGTCGACGCCCATCACTATGAAAACGAGCATTTCGCCGACGTCCTGCCGTTCATGGAAAACGACGTGCTGCGGCAGCTGACCATGTCCGGCCGCCAGAAGGGCGGGCGCGGCAGCAACATCCAGGCCCCACAGATCGCGTTCCAGGATATCGGCGGTCGGGTGACGCGCTATCCGTTGCGCACGACCGAGAAGACCGAGCCCGGCCGGCTCCGCGACGTTGCGCTCGGCCACCGCTGGATGGACGCCATGAGCGTCGATTATTCCTGCCTGTTTCCCACCGGCATGCTCGGCATCGGGCTGCATCCCCAGAAGGAAATGGAGACCGAGCTGTGCTGGGCTTACAACCGCTGGATCACCGAGAAGGTGCTGCCGGAATCCGGCGGGCGTATGTTCTCGATGCTGTGCCTGCCGTTCTCCGATCCCGATGCCTGCATGCGCCACGTCGAGACGTTCGGCCACCGCAAGCATGTCGGCGGCTTCATGGTCACCACCGTGCGAACGTTGCCGGTGCACGACAATGCCTACATGAAGCTCTACCGCGCCATCGAGGAACGCGGCCTTGTGCTGTCGTTCCACTCCGCCGCCAATTGGGGCGAGGCCGTCTTCCGCGGCTGCAACCGCTTCATCTCGGTGCATGCGCTGGGCTTCTCGTTCTATAACATCCTTCACTGCACCAACTGGGTGGTGAACGGCCTGGGCGAGCGGTTCCCCAAGCTGCCGGTGATCTGGATCGAGTCCGGCCTCGCCTGGATTCCGTTCCTGATGCAGCGGCTCGACCATGAATACATGATGCGGCCGTCCGAGTGCCCGCTGCTCAAGAAGAAGCCGAGCGACTACATGCGCGACATGTATTACTCCTCGCAGCCGATGGAGATCCAGGATCACGCCGCGATGGAGCAGACGTTCCGCATGATGGACGCGGAAAATCACCTCCTCTACGCTTCCGACTATCCGCACTGGGACTTCGACCTGCCGTCGACGATCTACGACCTGCCGTTCCTGACGGAGAAGGCCAAGCACAACATCCTCGGCGGCACCGCGGCGCGCCTGTTCAAGCTGCCGCCCCGCAATGCCAAGCAGAAAGAGAACCTGATCAAGCACGGCAATCTCGCGGCGTGACGCAGCCGCCGTCCCGGCTGACGAGAATCGTTCGCGCAAGCGAACTCCAAGGAGTAGCCGGATGACGAGGACGAGCCCGAACGCGCTCCTGGTGTTTCCGAAGTTCAATCCGAACTCGTTCTGGAACCTGCAGGCGGTCTGCGACATCTGGGGCGCGCGCTGCCCGGCGCCGCCGCTCGGCCTGATCACGGTGGCGGCGTTGCTGCCGGCCTCGTGGAACCTGCGCCTCGTCAACCGCAACGCGGAGGAACTGACCGACGCCGACCTCGCCTGGGCCGATCTCGTCATGACCGGCGGGATGCTGCCGCAGCAGGACGATGCGATCGCGGTCATCGAGATGTGCCAGCAAGCGCGGCAAGCCGGTCGCGATCGGCGGCCCGGATGCCATGTCGAGCCCGGACATCTACCGCCACGCGGATTTTCTCGTGCTCGGCGAGGCCGAAGGCCTTATCGACCAGTTCGTCGACGCGTGGTCGGCGGCGCCGCGACAGGCGTGTTCGAAGGCGAGAAGTTCCAGGCCGACGTCACCAAGAGCCCGACGCCGCGCTTCGATCTCTTGAATTTCGAACACTATCTCTATGTCGGCGTGCAGTTCTCCCGGGGCTGTCCGTTCAACTGCGAATTCTGCGACATCATCGAGCTCTATGGCCGAGTGCCGCGCGCCAAGACCAACGAGCAGATGCTCAGCGAACTCGACACGCTCTACCGGCTCGGCCATCGCGGCCACGTGGATTTCGTCGACGACAACCTCATCGGCAACAAGAAGGCGCTCAAGCGTTTCCTGCCGGCGCTGACCGCGTGGCAGAAGCAGCGCGGCTATCCGTTCCAGTTCTCGACCGAAGCCTCGATGAATCTCGCCGACGATGCGGAACTGCTGCGGATGCTGCGGGAGGCCAATTTCTTCCTCGTCTTCGTCGGCATCGAAAGCCCCGATACGGCAACGCTGATTTCGATGCAGAAGAAGCAGAACACGCGGCGCAGCCTCGCCGACAGCGTGCACCGCATCTATCAGGCCGGCATGGTGGTGATCGCCGGCTTCATCGTCGGCTTCGACAACGAGGCGGCGAGCGTCGCCGACACCATGGCGGATTGCATCGAGGCCACCAGCATTCCGGTCTGCCATGGTCGGCCTCCTCACCGCGTTGCCGAACACGCAACTCACGCGCCGGCTCGAGAAGGAAGGCCGCCTCCTGCCGTTCCTGGCGGGCGCGGGCGATCAATGCAGCGCCGGCCTGAACTTCGTCACCCTGCGGCCGCGCCGCGACGTGCTGGCCGATTTCCGCGCCGTCTTGCAAAACGTCTACGAACCCGACGCCTATTTCGAGCGGGTGCGAACGCTCGGCCGCATGCTCGACCGGCCTTCTTTGCCCGGCCAGTTCTCATTCGCGGAGACTTGGCGCGAGTTGAAGGGGCTCGGCCGCCTGATCCGCTGCGTGACGTTTCGCCGGACCGACCTGGGCCGGCAGTTCTGGCGCACCGTCCTCGATTGCCTGCGCCACAAGCCGCGCAACATGGAATTCGTGCTGGCGATGATCGCGTTCTACCTGCACCTCGGCACGCTTCGCGCAATTCCTGATCAGGGATTTGGACCGACAGATCCAGGCGCTCGACGACGAAGCGGCACCGCAGCCGCGACCGCTCAAGGTCGCGGTGCCGGCTTAGAGCGATTTTCGTTCGGTTGGAATACACTCTACGGTCATCGCCCGGCTTGACCGGGCGATCCAGCAAGCACCGACCGTGAGTACTGGATTGCCCGGTCAAGCCGGGCAATGACCCCGTCGGGGATCGACGTAATTGGCAAACGCACTAATCGACGCTGACGCCCGCGGATTTGACGACCGCCTCCCATTTGCGGGTTTCCACTGCGAAGAACGCCGCGAATTCCTCCGGCGTGCCGGTCGCTGGAGTGGCGCCGAGCCTGGCGAGATGGGCCCGCATCTCCGGGGAGTTCACACTCTCATTGACCGCGGTATTGAGCTTGGCGACGACGGCCGCGGGAGTGCCGGCAGGGGCCACCACCCCCTGGAAGCTCGAGATCACGAAACCGTCGACGCCGCTCTCGATCATGGTCGGAAGCTCCGGCAACAGCGCAAAGCGCTTCTCGCTCGTCACCGCGAGCGCGCGCAACTGACCGTCCTGGATGTGCGGCATCACGCCTTCGATCGCCCCGAAGACGAACTTGACCTGGTCGGCGAGCACGGCGGTCACGACCTCCGACAGGCCTTTGTAGGGAATATGGACGACGTCGATCGCGGCCTTGGCCTTAAACCACTCCGCCGCCAGATGGGTCGCGTTGCCGTAGCCGGAGGAACCGAAATTGAGGCGGCCGGGATTTTTCCTGGCGATGGTCACCAGTTCCTGCACGGTTCGCGCCGGAAACGACGAGGCGACCACCAGCACTTCCGGACTGTCGGAAACCTTGGCGACCGGCACGAAGTTCTTGGCGGGATCGTAATCCTTGTTCTTCGCGACCGCCGGGATCACGGCCAGCGTGCTGACATTGCCGAACAGCAGGGTGTAGCCGTCCGGCTCGGCATTCGCGACCGCCTTGGCGCCGATCACGCCGCCGCCGCCGACGCGGTTCTCTATGATCACGTTCTGCCCGAGGATCACCGCCATCCGCTGCGCGACGAGGCGGGCCACGACGTCCACCGGCCCGCCGGGGGCGAACGGCACGACGATCTTGATCAGATGGTCCGGATAATTCTGCGCGACCGCGGGAGCCGCGCCGAGGCAGGCGACGACGGCCAGCACGACGGCGGTCGGGAGCGGATGCCACGGCTTGGGACGAATTCTCATCGGATCCTCCGGCCCGCGATCCTACCGCGAATAATGCGGCCGCGTCACGCGGCCACGCACCGCAACCAAATAGCCGTTGCCGACGCCGGTCTTTTGAGGCGAAATGGCCGCATGGCCATCAGACTTGCGACACAAGCGAGGTTTCGGCCATGTGGTGCAAGGGAGGCTCCCATGAAGACGCTGCACATCGCTCCGCTCATCTGGTTCTCAGGCTTCGCACTCGCCGTTTCGATGAGCGCGGCAAGCGCACAAGCGCCCTCCGGCGAACCCAAAGGGCCCGTCGCCAAGCCGCTCCTGAACCTTGATCTCTCCCCCGAGATGGACAGCGTGCAGGGCCGCGTCATGCGCATGCAATTGACGACCTACGAGCCCGGCGCATCAAACAAGGCGCACAGCCACAAGGACCGGCCCGAGGTGGTCTACATCCTGTCGGGAAAAGTCATCGAGCACCGCGGCGACGTTGCCAAGGAATACGGCCCGGGAGACACCTTCACCGCCGACAAGAACACCACCCATTGGATGGAAAACAAGGGCAGCGTGCCGGCCGTCATGCTGGTGACCGGCATCGCCAAGAAAGAGTAAAAGCTAAGCTCCAATCACAGCGAAAAAAGAGGCTCGGCCGTTCGAACGACCGAGCCTCCGAGTCGAAGCCATCCGCACGCTGGGGGGGCACGGGGATGCGTGCGCGCGGTGTATGGCTCCAGACCTCAATGTGGGATTTGCAGTTCCTTCGAGAAGTGACGGGTTGCCGCACCCCTGGCGACCATGCGTCGCGGCGCTGCGATCAGCGGATTGCGCGGGGCGGGACGGCTACTAGATCAGCAGCAGACGATCGGCAGCCGGCCGGCGCGGCCGGTGCGAAATCGTTGCAACGCAACCCCAAGGAGCGAGACATGCAGCGTCTCATCATGACGGCAGCGGCAGCAGCATTGCTGTCCGGTGCGGTAATGGCCACGACCTCGGCCAAGGCCGAGTACAACTACGGGCCACTGAAGAACGGGACCCAGTGCTACAAGATGTCGGCGAACGGCTGGAACAACCAGGGCTACGGCTACTGGGCGTCCTGCCCGAGCCCGGCCGCAACGGCGAACCCGAGCCGCACCGTCCGTCATCACGATACCCATCATCAATCCAAGCAATCCTGAGGCTCGACCAAGCAGGCGAGCGGGGCTAAGTGCGACCCGCCGTTCCGGACCGGAGCGGTGGGTCGTTTTGTCCTGCGAAGGGGCCGTGCGGCATCTCGTTTCCCGCACCGGTTCATACCCGCGCGGGCTGCAATCCAGGTTCCCCGACGCAGTGCTTGTGACTGGATCGGCGCTGCGGCAAGATGCTGGGTGACAATGTGGCAATCCCGCCATGTTGCCTTACCCAAGGAGCAGAGACATGCAGCGTCTCATCCTGACGACCGCCGCGGCAGCAATGCTGTTCGGTGGAGTACTGGCCGGAACCCCGGCCAAGGCCGAATACAATTACGGGCCGATGAAGAACGGAACCCAGTGCTACAAGACTTCGAAATCCTGGAGCGAAATGGGCTACGGCTACTGGGCGAACTGCCCCTCGCCGGCCGCAACGGCGGCGCCGGCCGCTCGCCATCACGCCAAGAAAGGCTGAGCCTCGGTCTTAGGCAGCGTGCTTCCGCGAAGCCTGGTCCGGTTCGCGCGGAATGCGCGACATATTGATAATCCAGAGCGGCCACGCCGCTCTGGACCCCGAAACAAGACCGGCTGCGCTAGCCATGCCGTGTACCGCGACAGCATCTTTCACTTGATCTAGATCATATCCGACCGAGACGACTTCAGATAAGAGCGGCCGATTCAGAGCCGCGGGGAGGAAAAGCATATGACGGGATCCAGCCACCGGTTTGCGCGCCCGCGGCAGCCAGCACGGATCGTCACCGCCTGCCTCCTGCTGGCCGCAGGCCTCGGCGGGTCGGCTGCGTTGGGCCAGGACCAGGGCGCCGCCACGCCCTTCGACGCAATTTTTGCGCGCAAGACGGTGATGGACGCCATCAGCTCGAAGATGGACGCGCTGGAGACGGCGACCTCCTCGAGCAAGAAGATCGACCTCGCCACCGCGAACGAGCAGGCGGATATCGTCTCGGTCCTTATGATGGCTTTCCCGCATATGTTTCCGGCCGCGACCAATCAATGGAAGCCGAATGTCGACAAGGACCCCGGGACCGACACCTTCGCGGCGCCCGAGGTATGGACCAAATATGCCGACTTCTACAAGCAGGCGACCGCGGCCTCGAAGCTCGCCTACAATGCGAGCCGCGCCTCCCGAGGAGGCCGAGTTCAGGGCTGCCATGGCCCAACTGCGCACCGCCTGCGACGCCTGCCACGCGGTCTATCTGAAGACCGACTGACGCCCCACATGCGGTCCGCAAGCGGCCGCAAAAGCCAGCGACGAGAGCCGCTCGCCTGACGCGGCCGCGCGGATGGCCCGGCGGCCGCGATGATGTTAGATTTGCCCGCTTCGTGCACGTGAGGGCAACATGCATCGTCCGCGTCTCCGATTCGCAGTCTCGCTGGCAATCTCGATCGCAATTCTCGCCATCACGGCATTCGGAGGGCCGGGCGTCGCCGCGGGATTTCCCGAGCGCGACATCACCTTCATCATCCCGAACCAGGTCGGGGGCGGGTTCGACGCCTATGCGCGCGCGATCGCGCCGGTGATGGAAAAATACCTGCCGAACAAGGTCAACGTGGTCCCGCTCAACGTTCCCGCCGGCGGCGGCGCCAAGGGCGTGAACCAGCTCTACCGCGCGCGGCCGGACGGCTACACCATCGGGATCCTGAACATCCCGGGGCTGTTCGTCCTGCAGGCGCGCGGCGGCGGCTATGACCTGAACAAGTTCACCTGGCTCGCCGGTCTCGGCCGTGATCCCTACGCCCTCGCCGTCCCGTGGAATTCGCCGATCAAGTCGGTCGCGGACCTGCAGGCGCTCTCGGCGACACGGCCGGTCAAGTTCACCACCACCGGGCCCGACGGCACCGCCTATGGCGTGACCATGATCGCGACCGAGCTCCTCGGCATCAAGTTGCAGCTCATCACGGGATACAAGGGCTCGTCCGAATATGTGGCCGCCGCCGTCCGCGGCGACGGCGACGCGGTGATCACCAACCTGCCGATTCTGGAACGCTTCGAGGCGGGCCAGTCGCTGCGCCTGCTCGCGAGCTTCACGACCGACGGCACCAGGCCCGATGTCCCGAATGCCGCCGCGCTCGGCCTGCCGCAGCTCGCCGACATCGTGGTGGAGCGCATGGTCGCGGCGCCGCCGAACCTGCCGGCCGACATCAAGAAGATCCTGGTCGAGGCGATCGACAAGGCGGTCAACGATCCCACCGTCGTCGCCTTGTCGGAGAAGACCGGCATGGGACTGACGCTCCAGTCTCCCGACGAAGTCGTCGCCGACGTGCACGCCCAATCCAATTTTTTCGTCAAGTGGCGCAAATACCTGGTGCCGAACTGATTGATGTCGCGATAAGACTGGCGGCGCGGCTTCCGGCTCAGGAAGCCCGTCGTGCTTGAGACGTGAGGCCGTCGGCCGAGACTTCGCCACCTCGTCGGATCGGACCGGCGACGGCAGGTTGAAGATTTGGCCCGGTGGCCCGAAAAATCGGGTCGGCCATGTTGGATGCGTGGGTCGCCGGAGTGGAGGGACTGCTCCAGGTCAGGGAACTGATGTTCCTGAGCCTCGGCATGGGCATCGGCCTCATCTTCGGGGCGCTGCCCGGGCTCGGCGGCGCCACCGCGCTGGCGCTGCTGATGCCGCTGACCTACGGCCTCGAGCCGTTCACCGCGGTCGCGCTCGCGGGCGGCGTGATGGGTGCGGTGCCGATGGGCGGCTCGCTCACCGCGATCCTCTTGAACGCGCCGGGCTCGGCGCCCAACGCCGCGACCTGCCTCGACGGCTATCCGCTGGCCCAGCAGGGCAAGGCGGGATATGCGATCGGCGCCGCGGCCACCGCCAATTCGCTCGGCGGGATCATCGGCACGGTGTCGGTGCTGGCGGTGCTGCCGGTGGCGAAGCAGCTCGTCCTGCTGTTCGGGCCGCCGGAATTCTTCCTGTTGTCCATCCTCGCCCTCATCACCGTCGCCGGCAGCCTGAGCGGGAGGATGCTGCGCGGCCTCCTGACCGGCGGCATCGGCCTGATGATCGCGACCGTCGGCTATGACAGCGTCACCGGCACCACCCGCTTCGCCGCCGGCATCGAATATCTGTGGGACGGCGTGCATCTCGTTCCCGCGCTGATCGGGCTGTTCGCCGTCGCCGAGATGATCAATCTCTCCGTCACCGGCGGCACCGTGGCGAAGGACCTGCGCACGGTGAAGATCACCAGCATGATGAGCGGCGTGAAGGCGACCTTCCAGCATTGGCGCACGGTGCTGCGCGGCTCGATCATCGGCACCGTGGTGGGCGCCATTCCCGGCGAGGGCGGCACCGTCGCGGCGTTCCTGTCCTACAGCATGACCATGCAGGCCTCCGACGACCCTGACAGCTTCGGCAAGGGCAACATCCAGGGCGTGATCGCGCCGGAAGCGGCGATCAACGCCAAGGACGGCAGCGCGCTCATTCCCACCATCGCCTTCGGCATTCCCTCCGGGGCCGAGATGGCGGTGTTCCTCGGGATTCTGGTGCTGCACGGCATGCAGCCGGGGCCGCTGATGCTGGCGCAGAACCAGAACGAGATCTACGGCCTGGTGTGGGCGCTCACCGGCGCCTGCATCCTCGCCTCCATCATCGGCGTCCTGCTGGCGCGCCCGCTCGGGCTCATCACCCTCGTCGATTCCCGCATCTTCGTTCCCATCATCATCGCGGTGGCGATGACCGGGTCCTATGCGGTCGACCGCAGCATCGAAAACCCGATCCTGACGCTGGCGTTCGGCATTCTCGGCTACGTCATGATCCGCTACGACTACCCGCGCCTCACCATCGTCATCGCACTGGTGCTCGGCTCCACCGCGGAGCGCAACTTCCACCAATCCATGATGATGGGCGACAGCAGCTGGTGGATCTTCACCTCGCGCGGGATGTGCCTGGTGCTGATCGCGACGATCGTCCTGTTTCTCATCCTGCCGCCGCTGCGCGCCCGGCTGTTTCCCCCGCGCAAGGGCAAGACCGCCGCCGGCGCGGGAAAGGCCTGACCGATGGCGCGCGTATTCGGCACGGAGATCTCGGAATACCTGCCGGCCGCGGCCGCCGCCGCCGTCGCCGCCGTCTATCTCGGCGCGGCCTACCAGTATTCCCCCGAGGCCCGCGCGACGCCGCTGCTGATCGGCTGGACCGTGGTCGCGCTGGCGGTGCTCGACATCGCCTCGCGCACCCAGACCCCGCTCGGGCGGACGCTGTCCGGCTGGCTCAATCCGGTCACGACGCGCCCGCGCCATGGCGGCGGACCGGCGAGCTATCCGGTCGCCAAGCAGATCATGGCGATGGTCTGGATCGCCGGCTTCGTCGCCGCTTTCGCGCTGATCGGCGCGACCTATGCGATCCCGCTCTACGTGTTCGCCGCCACGCGCTGGCGCGGCGGACGGTCCTATCTGGTCTGCCTCGTCAGTGCCGCCTGCACGCTGGCGGGCATCTGGTTCCTGTTCGGCTGGCTGCTGCGGCTCGAACTTTATCCTGGCCTTCTGTTCGGAGGCATGTGACCGACGAGTCTGCTAGACATTCGCCTTACGCCGTCGGTCGTCCCCGCCCCGACGGCACTTGTGAAACACAACCGCAGCGCCGAAAATGCTGTGATCACAGCCGCCGAGGAGACAGCCCATGCATGAGATAACAGGCGAGCACTGGCACGAGCCGGAGGGAATGCGCAACGCCGGATACGGCGCCTGGAAGCGGCCCAATACGCCCTATGACGATTACATGGAGGCGCAGGGAATCCCGATCTTTCGCGGCATCGGCGTGCGCCGAGTCCAGGACATGCCGCTCAAGCGCTGGAACCGGATGGGCGGCAACGGCACCTTCATCCAGCTGTTCGGCACCGAGGGCAGATGGGGCTGCTATGTGATCGAGGTGCCGGGCGCCGGCGCGCTCAACCCCGAGCGCCACATGTACGAGGAAATCATGGTGGTGGTGGAGGGGCGCGGCACCACCGAGGTGTGGACCGACGACCAGAAGAAGCCCCACACCTTCGAATGGCAGCGCGGCTCGATGTTCTCGATCCCGCTCAACACCTGGCACCGCATCATCAACGCGGCATCGAGCCCGGCGCTCATCCTGGTGGCGTCCACCGCGCCCAACGTGATGAACATCTTCCGCGACAGCGATTGGATCTTCAATTGCCCCGTCACCTTCCCGTCGCGCTTCGACGGCAGCGAGAACTATTTCAAACCGAAGGACGACGTCGCGCCGGACCAGTTGCGCGGGCTCGCCATGCGGCGCACCAACCTGGTGCCCGACATCTTCAACGCCGAGCTCTATCTCGACAACCGCCGCTCGCCCGGCTACCGCCGCCTCGAGCCCGCGCTCGCCGGCAACGTGTTCTACCAGTTCGTCGGCGAGCACATTACCGGCCGCTATTCCAAGGCCCACGCCCACGCCTCGGCCGCGGTGCTCGTCTGCATCAAGGGCAAGGGCTACACCTACACTTGGCCGCGCTCGATCGGAATGACGCCGTGGCAGGACGGCAAGGCCGACCAGGTCTATCGCCAGGATTACGAGCCGGTCGGCGTCGTCACCGCGGCGCCCTATGGCGGCGACTGGTTCCACGCCCATTTCGGCATCAGCAAGGAGCCGCTGCGGTTGATCGGCTGGTACGGACCAAACAATCACCGCAAGGACAAGCCCGGCATCCCCGGCGAGAAGGACACCGACGAAGGCGCGATCGACGTGACGGAAGGCGGCACCGCGATCCCGTACTGGCTCGAGGATCCGTTCCTGCGCAAGGAATACGAAGAGACCTTGAAGCGGGAAGGCGTGGCCTCGCAAATGGAGGAAGCGCTCTACCGCGAGCCGGCGAAGGTGTAAGCCCCGGCCGGCCTCCACGCGGCTGCTCTGCAAGATCGCCGTTCGCAGTCATGCGCGGCCCCGAAAGGGACCGCGCCGGCTGCGGGTGCGTCTGGCCGCCCAGAACGACACGGCGTCCGAGCCATCAACCGATATCTTGAGCGGTTCGGGGACATTGCGCCCCGTGCCCGCCCCGAATCTGTTATTTCCCCGCAACGATATTTCGGGATCCTGCTTCAGGAGACGCCTGCGATGGCAATCTTTTCGCTCCCATGCGCGGATTTTCTCCGCGCCGCAGCGTGCGCAGTTTTCCTGGCGCTCGCAGGGCTGGCGCCGGGCAGCGCGCTCGCCCAGGCGACCCAGGACTATCCGGGCATGCCGCCGGTGCCGGATCGCAGCAACGTCTACAGCGAGACCGGCGCGGACCACATGAGCGCCGGCGTCGCCGGCGCGCTGGCGCGGGTCTATGTGCCGCACGTCACTTCGAGCGACGTCTATGTGATCGACCCCGCCACCTTGAAGGTTCTCAACCGCTTTCCGGTCGGCCGCCATGCCCAGCACGTGGTGCCGTCCTACGACCTCAAGACCCTCTGGGTTGCGAGCGTCGGCGCGCGCAAAGTGCCCGGCACCCTCACGCCGATCGATCCCACCACCGGCGAGCCCGGTGCGAGCGTTCTGGTCGACGATCCCTACAATCTCTATTTCACTCCCGACGGCAGCGCCGCCATCGTGGTCGCGGAGCAGCGGCGGCGTCTCGACTTCCGCGATCCTCACACCATGGATCTCAAATTCTCGGTACCCGCGCCGCAATGCAGCGGCATCAATCATGCGGACTTTTCGGTCGACGGCCGCTACGCCATCTTCACCTGCGAGTTCAGCGCCTCGCTGGTGAAGATCGACCTGATCGAGCGCCGCGTCCTGGGCTATCTCAAGCTCACCGGCGGCGGCATGCCGCAGGACATCCGCATCGCGCCGAAGGGCGACGTCTTCTATGTCGCCGACATGCATGCCGACGGCGTCTTCGTGGTCGACGCCGAAACCTTCACCCAGATCGACCTGATCCACACCGGCACCGGCACCCACGGCCTCTATCCGAGCCGCGACGGCACCAAGCTCTACGTCACCAACCGCGGCTCCCACAATGTGCGCGGCCGCCGCCATGGCGACGGCAGCATTGCGGTGCTCGATTTTGCCACCCGCAAGGTGGTGGCCCAATGGCCGATCCCCGGCGGCGGCAGTCCCGACATGGGCAATGTCAGCGCCGACGGCAAGACATTGTGGGTGTCCGGCCGGTTCGACAACGAGGTCTATGCGATCGACACCACCGACGGCACCGTGCAGAAAATCCCAGTCGGTACCGAGCCGCACGGGCTGACCGTGTGGCCGCAGCCGGGGCGCTATTCGTTGGGGCACACGGGGAACATGCGGTAGAGGTGTTTTCCGATTACGCTTACCCTGTTGGTGTCATTGCCCGGCTTGACCGGGCAATCCAGTACTCATGGCCGGTGTTTACTGGATCGCCCGGTCAAGCCGGGCGATGACGGCGAAGTGTATGTCAATATGACGAGAAGCGGTCCAAGGCGTGCCGAGCCGCCCGACGCTACTGCGCCGCCCAATACTCCGCCTTCTTCTTGAACAGCTTCTTCGGGATCATGCCGTAGATCACCTGCACGGAATCGACCGCCTCGGCGACGCGGAAGTCGACGCCGATGCTGGTCAGTGCGTAGGCGTCCGGAGCAGACAGCCCGAACCGCTCCTGCAGGAAGTCGACGGTCTCGCGGACTGCCTCGCGCATGGCGACGTCGAGATCGAGGTCCATGCCCATGGTGTAGTAGTTCGCGGCGTCCTCGGCGCGCGGCCAGCGCATCGCCTTGCCCTCGCCCTTGTGGACGATGAACTGCAGCGTCGCGGCGAGCGACGCCTCGATGGCGGTGCCGTTGATCTCGCCGTCACCCTGCACCGCGTGGGAATCCCCGGTGAAGAACTGCGCCCCGGTGTTGAACACCGGCAGGTAGAGCGTCGCGCCGGCAGTGAGCTTGTTGAAATCCATGTTGCCGCCCCAGCGCGAAGGCGGGCGCGAACTCACCATCAGCACGTCGCGCGGCGGCGCCACCGCCATGATGCCCATGAACGGCGCCAGCGGCACCTCGATGTCCGGCGAGAACAGCGCGACGTTGCGGGCGACATCGAGCTTGATGATCTTCGGCGCCGGCGCCCTGAGGAGATCGCCCAGCACGCCGGTGCCCGGCCCGGAGTTGTTCACCCCATAGGGCACCCGCAGATCGAACTTGCGGATGCGCACCTCCAGCATGTCGCCGGGCGCGGCGCCTTCCACGTAGAGCGGGCCGGTCAGCACATGGGCGCTCAATCCCTTGACGCGTCCGACCATGGCGTAGATGTCCTTGGCATCCTGCAGCACTTCGCCCGGCGGAATACCCGCGGCCCCGAAGAACGTCGCGGGATCGTCCTTCGACATGAGCCCCTGGTGCGACACGGTGTCGATCTTCACCGTCTGGCCCGACTTGATCGTCAGCGCCGGCGGCAGATCGGCGGTGAGGTAACCCCAGATCACCGTGCTCGGGGTCGAACGCAACGTGGCGTCAGGGGTTTGCGCCGCAGCCGGCACGAAAAGCCCGGCGATCCACAGGCCACATGCAACGCCACGCAACATCGACATCATCGCGATCTCCTCATTCGGCTGGAAAGCAGTCTCATCCTAATAGATCAATTCCGTGAAACCAATCAGATCGGACGATGGGGCTTAAACTCACGGACCTCATCCTGAGGAGCCGTGCGAAGCACGGCGTCTCGAAGGATGGATGCGGGCACGATCTCGCCTGTGGCCGTCCTTCGAGACGCGCGCGATCGAAATCGGCTGTTGCCAATTTCGACACCGTTGGTTGCCGAAGTCAGGCAGGCCTGACTTCGGTGCGCGCTCCTCAGGACGAGGTTGATTGATGATATCGTTATGATTCGAGCATCGGAAACGTAGTACTCGCCATGTCCGCGATCCGTCTCGCCCGCCCCGCCGACCATGCCGCCATCGTGGCGCTGGTCCACGAGGCCTATGCCGTTTACATCCCGCGCATCGGCCGCCCGCCGGCTCCCATGCTCGAAGACTACGGGGCGCTGATCGCAGACGGGCGCGTCCACGTGCTCGAGGACGACACCGGCATCGCCGGCCTCGTGGTCCTCATTCCGGAACAGCACGCGATGCTGCTCGACAACGTGGCCGTAAAGAGCGCGGCCCAAGGACGCGGCTACGGCCGTGCTCTCATTGATTTCGCTGAAGCTGCCGCGCGAGCCGCCGGCTACCGGACGATCCGCCTCTTCACCAACGAGCGCATGACCGAGAACCTCACCCGCTATCCGCGGCTTGGCTACGTCG
Organism: uncultured Alphaproteobacteria bacterium; assembly: GCA_963791375.1. Lineage (GTDB taxonomy): Bacteria > Pseudomonadota > Alphaproteobacteria > Rhizobiales > Xanthobacteraceae > JAJPKK01. The sequence continues at coordinate 229,812 of CAWBSI010000011.1, read as the reverse complement.
AGACCCACCGCAACGAGGAGGAAGGGCTGCGGCGGGTGCACTTTGCCAAGCAGCTCGGAGCCCTTCCGTAGCATTCGCCTTTGATGAAGTGCGATCCTTTCTACTCCCTCCCCCTGAAAGGGGGAGGGAGAAAAGCCCCTCACGCCCGCTCCAGCAGCGCGCGGGCGCGCTGGACCACCGGCTCGTCGACCATCTTTCCTTCGAACGCGAAGGCGCCGTGTCCGCTCGCCTTGGCGCGCTCGAATTCCGCGATCATGCGGCGCGCGCGGTCGAGCTCTTCCGGCGAGGGCGAGAACGCGCGGTTGAGGATGGGCACCACCGAGGGATGGACGCAGCTCGCGCCGTCGAAGCCGAACATGCGCGCCTCGCGGGCCGACTTCTCCATGGCGATGAGGTCGTCATAGTCGGCAACCGTGCGCATCAGCCCGAACGAGCGCAGGCCGGCGGCCTTGGCGGCATAATGCACCAGCAGCTTGGGAACGTGGAGGACCTCCGGCGTCGGCTCGGCGCCGAGCGAGGTGGCGATATCCTCCCCGCCGGTGGTCAGAGCGAAATTGCGCGGCGTCGCCGCCGCGATCGACCTCGCGTCGAGCAATGCGCCGGGGTTCTCGATCATCGGCACCAGCCGCAGCGGTGCGCGGCCGGCCGAATGCTCGATCCCATCGAGGAATCCCGCAAAGGCCGCGAGCGCACGAGCGTCCGGCACCTTCGGCACGAACAGGCCGAACGCCCCGGCCCTGCAAGCCGCCTCGGCATCATGCCGGATCAGTTCGGCCTCCGCATTGATGCGCACGAAGACGACGGCGCCGCGCTGGCCGACCGACGCGACGGCTGCGCCCAGGGCGGACCGCGCCGCCGCCTTCTGCGCGGGAGCGACGGCGTCTTCGAGATCGAGGATGATGGCGTCGGCGCCGCGCTCATGGGCCTTGGCGACGAAACGCTCGGACGAAACCGGCACATAGAGAAGCGAACGGATCGGCACGAAACAGCTCCCGTCGAGAATTGCGTTGGTGCTGAGCGAATGTGACAGATTACGGCTTCGCGCGACAGGGCGGGCGTGCCGGCTGCGGCGCCGAACGGTGTTGACGTTTGCCGCGGGAGGGGCAATGTCGCAGCCGCACGCAGCACAATTGTGTGACGAGTGAGGATTTGTATTCCCTCCCCCTGAAAGGGGGAGGGTTAGGGTGGGGGTCCGCTAACTCATCGCCCGCACCGCCCGCGACCCCCTCCCCGACCCTCCCCCTTTCAGGGGGAGGGAGAGAGTACATGTCGCCCGACGAACGCATTTTGACACAGCCGGGAGAGGTTCATTGGACAACGCAGCTTCGGTCAAGGAATGGCTCGGCCGCACCCAGCGGGACGAGGACGAAATCGCGCTCGGCGCGGTGCAGCGGCTCGCCGCGACGCTCGACCAGGACCCGGGCGCGTTCAAGCGCGGCACTGCGCTGCCGGAGAGCTGGTACGCGATCCTGTTCGGGACGGTGGCGCGGCAGAGCGATCTCGGCCCCGACGGCCACCCCACCACCGGCGATTTCATGCCGCCGATGCACGGCACGCGGCGGATGTTCGCGGGGCGTCGCACCACCTTCCACCGGGCGCTGCAGGTCGGCGACACGGTGTCGCGGCTCTCGACGGTTTCGCGCGCCGAACCCAAGACCGGCCGCACCGGGTCATTCACGCTCGTGACCGTGACCCATGAGATGAGCGGCCCGTCCGGCCTCGCCATCACCGAAGAGCAGGACCTCGTCTACCGCGCCGCCGTCGAGGCCGGCACCACCGAGGCACCCAAGCAAGCGCCTCGCGTCGAAGACAAGCCCGACTGGTCCCGCGCAATCGTGCTCGATACCGTGCTGCTGTTCCGCTATTCCGCGCTCACCTTCAATGCCCATCGCATCCATTACGACCTGCCCTATACGCGTGACCTCGAGGGCTATCCGGCGCTGGTCATGAATGGCGGTCTCACCGCGCTGTTGCTGGTTGAGACGGCGCGGCCGCATCTGCCGCGCGCAATTGCCGGCTATGCGGCGCGCGCAATCCGGCCGCTGTTCGTCGGCGAGCGCATCACCTTCAACGGACGGTTGGAGGGCGACACCGCGGCGCTGTGGGCGTCGGGCCCCGATGGTGGGCTCAACTACCGCGTCGACGTCACGCTCAAGGCGTCATCGTGAGCGGCGGCGCAAGATGAGTGGGGGAGCACTTGCCGGCATCCGTATCGTCGACCTCACCACCGTTGTGGTCGGCCCGACGGCGACTCTGTACCTCGCCGATTACGGCGCCGACGTCATCAAGGTGGAGGCGCCCGGCGGCGACCTCTTGCGCTCGCTCGGCGGCCAGTCCAACAGCGGCCAGCTGTCCGGCAAGTTCATGCACTTCAACCGCAACAAGCGCTCGATCGCCCTCGACCTCAAGCGCCAGGAAGGCCGCGACGCGCTGCATCGGCTGCTGGAAACCGCGGATGTCTTCATCGCCAATGTGCGACCGGCGGCGCTCGAGCGGCTCGGCCTCGGCGCCGAAGCCCTGCGCAGCCGGCATCCCCGGCTGATCCTGTGCAACCTCATGGGATTCGGACGCGCCGGACGCTATCGCGACCGCCCCGCCTACGACACCATCATCCAGGGCTTGGCCGGCGTCACCGACACCAACGCCCGTGTGCTCGGCGAGCCGCGCTTCGTGCCGATGGTGTTCGCCGATCATATCGTCGGGCTGATCGCCACGCAGTGCATTCTCGCCGCGCTGTTTGCGCGCGAGAAGAGCGGCGAAGGCCAGGCGATCGAGGTGCCGATGTTCGAGAACGTCGCGGCCTTCGTGCTGGCCGAGCACATGGGCGATCTCACCTTCGTGCCGCCGCGCGGCAAGAGCGGCGACGCCCGCGTGCTCGATCCGCTGGCGAAGCCGGTCGCCACCGCGGACGGCCATATCTGCGTGTCCGCCAACACCGACGCGCAGGCCTTCGCGTTGTTCGACGCAATCGGGCGGCCAGAGCTCAAGAGGCGATCCGCGGTTCTCCTCGGTGAAGGCGCGGCTCGCCAATGTGCGGGCGTATTTCGAGATGCGGGCGCAGGGCCTGCGCACGCGCACCACCGCGGAATGGCTCGACATCCTGGAGAAGGCCGACGTCCCTGCCGGCCGGGTCCACACCATCGAAAGCCTCGCGGCGGACGAGCATCTGGATGATGTCGGGTTCTTCCGCACGGTGGAGCATCCCGTCGAAGGCGAGATCATCGATCTCGCCTTTCCCAACCGGTTTTCGGCCGGGGGACGTGAGGATTTCAAGCCGGCCCCCTTGATGGGTGGCGACAGCGTCGAAATCCTGCGGGAAATCGGCTATTCGACCGGGGAAATCGATCAACTCGTGAAGTCGCGGGTCACGATCGACGGCCGCGAGAACAATACCAACGAGATCAATGGCAACAAGCGCAAGGAAGCCTGAAATGAACCGGCGACATCTTCTCGGACGCGGCGGCGCGCTGCTACTTGCCGCAGGCTTCGCACGCAAGGCGCTCGCGCAGGCCTGGCCGAGCCGCAACATCACCCTGGTGGTGCCGTTTCCGCCGGGCGGGTCCAACGACGTCTTCGCCCGCGCCATCGCCGACAAGCTCGCCGCTGCGCTCGGCGTCGCCGTCATCGTCGACAATCGCGGCGGCGCCGGCGGCACCATCGGTTCGACCGCGGTCGCCCGCATGCCGCCCGACGGTTACACCCTGATGACCGGCCACATCGGCACGCTCGGCGTCAATCCGAGCCTGTATCCAAACCTCAGCTACGACACCCTGACGAGCTTCGACTATGTCGCGCCGCTCGGGCTGGTCCCGAACATTCTCGTGGTGAACCCGTCACTGCCGGTCAAGACCGTGCAGGAGCTCATCGACTATGCCCATGCCAATCCCGGCAAGCTGAACTACAGCACCGCCGGCAGCGGCAGCGCAGCCGATATCGCGATGGCGGCATTCAACGTCGCGGCGAAGACGCAGATGGTGCCGGTGCCCTACCGCGGCACCGCTCCGGCGCTGACCGATCTTCTCGCCGGACAGGTGCAGCTCACCATGACCGGAAGCACGGCAGTGCTGCAGCACGTCCATGCCGGAACCATGCGCGGGATCGGCGTTTCCACGCTCAAGCGGCTCGCCGTCGCGCCCGAAATCCCCGCCATTGCCGAGACCCTGCCCGGATTCGAGGCGTCGCAGTGGTACGGCATCGTCGCGCCCGCCCACACCCCGGCACCTATCCTCAAGCGCTACTACGAAGAGATACGCAAGATCATGAAGATGCCCGACGTGATGGAGCGCCTCGCTGCCGAAGGCGTCGATCCCTGGGACGTGACGCCGGAGGAATTCCGCGCCTATGTCGCGACGGAAATTCCGCGTTGGAAGAAAGTCATCGAGGCCGCAAAGATCAACGCGCCGAAGTAGTCACGACAAGAGTAAGGTTTACGAAGATTTTCTGCCGCCGTGCATCTCGCGCGTGAAATTGCGCCGGACATTAATCATCGATCTCGACAAACTCTCGCAGCCCGCTTGTGGAAACCTCGCGGCTGCGCGAGTATCGAATTCTCGGATTTCGCCGCGTGTCGGCTGTTGTCGAGGTCCATCATGTTCAAGCACGCATACCTGTTGCCCGCCGCTGCGGCGATTGCATTCATGACCGCGCCTGCGCAGGCCAACATCCTCGTTTCGATCGACAAGGGCAGCCAGACGATGTCGGTGTCGGTGAACGGCCAGCCGAGCTACCGCTGGGCGGTCTCCACCGCTCGATCCGGCTATTCGACGCCGAGCGGCGTGTATCACCCGCAGAACATGGAGCGGTCGCATTTCTCCAGGCTGTATTACAACTCCCCGATGCCCTATTCGATCTTTTTCCATGGCGGCTACGCGATCCACGGCAGCTACGAGATCAGCCGCCTCGGCGGACCGGCCTCTCATGGCTGCGTGCGGCTGCATCCGTCCAACGCCGCCACGCTGTACGCCCTGGTCAGCCGCGAGGGTATGGGCGCAACCACGATCGTCATACACTGACCTCGTAACACCGACCCTAGAGCATGATCCCGAAAAGTTGCAGACTTTTCGGACAAGATCATGCTCAAAATCAAAGACTTTAGAGCGCTATCCGATTCAACCTGAAACGATGGCGCTCTAGGGCGTCGGTTCACACCGCCGCACCGGCGTATTCCGCGGCGGCCGCGCTCCCGAGCGGCCGTCGAAGGATTCCGGCCCAGGCCGGGTGTCCGCGCCCTGCCCGGCCGGAACCGCACAACGGCGGATCAATTGATTGTATGTTGCCCGTGACCGTAAAATTGCGGAATGATGCGCCTGCCGGCGCAAGACAAGGATTTCTGCCATGGTGAAAAATCCCGCAACCACGCCATCGGGTTCAACAAAGAAAGCTCCGCAGCTGCCTGGCCAGGTGGTTCTGGTGCTGCAGGGCGGCGGCGCATTGGGTTCCTATCAAGGCGGCATCTACGAGGCGCTGCACGAAGCCGGAATAGAGCCGGACTGGGTCATCGGTACCTCGATCGGAGCCATCAATGCCGGAATTATCGCCGGCAATCCGCCTGAAAAGCGGCTCGATCACCTTCGCGAGTTCTGGAAGACGATGGAATACAAGCCATGGTGGGAGGATTCTCCGTTTCTTGCACCATGGTTTTCCAACTCGAAGCATCTCGCGGATCTCACCAACAAGTCTGCCCACATGATGGCCCTGTTCGGAGGCGTGGCCGGCTACTATACGCCCAACCACGCGCTCACCTTTGGAGGCGCCAAAGCGGCCCTCGGCGTGGAGCGCGCGGCGCTGTACAACACCGAAGACCTCGAAAAGACGATGACCGCGCTGACCGATCCCAAATGGTTCAATTCCGGGCACCCTCGCCTCACCGTCGGCACCGTCAACGTGAAAACCGGGCGGATGCACTATTGGGATAGTGCCCGCATGCCGCTTGCTCTCAACCATGTGCTCGCCTCGGCGGCATTGCCGCCGGCGTTTCCGGCGGTCCGCATCGACGGCGACCCCTATTGGGACGGCGGCATCTATTCCAACACGCCCATCGAAGCCGTGTTCGACGACAATCCCAGGCGCGATTCCGTCGTGTTCGCCGATCAGATGTGGCACACCTCAGGGCCCGAACCGCAATCGCTCGAGGACGTGCTCAGCCGCCAGAAGGACATCCAGTTCGCGAGCCGCGACGACAGCCACATTGCCCGCCAGCAGGTCCTTCATCGGATGCGCCACATTGTCCGCGAGCTCGTCAAGTTGGTTCCGCAAGAGCAGCGCAACACACCCGAAGTGAAGGAGTTCGCCGCCTGGGGCTGCGGCACCTTCATGCATATCGTGCGGCTCAACGCCCCATACGTCGAAGGCGAAGGCAATTCCCGGGATATCGATTTCACCAGCGCGGGGATTCGCGTGCGCTGGAAGGCCGGGCATGACGACACCATGCGCGCCCTGGAGAAGCGGCCGTGGGAGAACGAGGTCAATCCGGTGGACGGCGTCGCCGTCCATGATTGCGAGCCGGCGATACTCGGACGACCGTGACGGGCTGAGCGCTCGACCGCGCGAAGTCTACAAGTGTTGGGGCCACGCTTGGCTCCGCAGCGCAGTTCGGCGCGGCACACCGAGCGTCGTACCGGCATGGCCGCTATTGGAGCATAATCTGGGGGTCGGCTGACATCGCGGCGCCGGCAAGATTGACCCGAATCCGACCTCCATCGCTTCCGCAAACGTTGGTCACTGCGGTTGCCCTGGGTTGCGGCCTTTTCCCGGGTCGATAGCAAAAAGTCTTAGAACAAATCGCGCCGACAATTGACCTAGCTCAAACGATCGACCAGGCGCCGCTGTCAATTGGACGGCGAGGCCATGGGAGGGCCTCGCGCGGCAGTCAATCCCTGGGCGTTGCAGCCTCGTCGTCCTCGAAGGCCATGATTGATCGGCCGATTTTTTCGGCTGCCCGGACACTCGACGCTCCCGGAATCGGAGTTTGAGAATGGACGACATCGAGGTTTCACGCATTCGGCAAGAGCCGCTGTTTCGAGAGCTCGTCGGCAAACGCACGCACTTTGCTTGGGCCCTGTCCGCCGCGATGCTGGTCATCTACTTCGGGTTCATCCTGATGATCGCGTTCGCCCCCAAGCTGCTCGGTACGCCGATCGGTGGCGGCGTCATCACCGTCGGCATTCCGGTCGGCCTGTTCGTCATCGCCTCGGCGTTCGTGCTCACGGGCATCTACGTCCATCGGGCGAACTCCGAGTTCGATCCGATCACCCGCCAAATCAAGGAAAAGGTGAAATGATGCGCGCGCTTTTCGTCATCCTCACCGCGACGGGGCTCCTCGCCGGTGCCGCTGGCTTCTCTCCCTCGTTGGCCGCCGGCGCGATCGAAGGCGGCAGCCGCCAGGCGCTCAACGTTCCCGCCATCATCATCTTCTTCGTCTTCGTTGCCGCAACGCTCGGCATCACCAAATGGGCGGCGAACCGAACCCGGACGGCGGCGGATTTCTATGCCGCCGGAGGCGGGATCACCGGTTTCCAGAACGGACTCGCGATCGCTGGCGACTACATGTCCGCGGCGTCGTTCCTGGGCATATCCGGCCTCGTCTTCGCAACCGGTTTCGACGGCCTGATCTATTCTGTCGGCTGGCTGGTCGGATGGCCGATCGTGTTGTTCCTGATAGCGGAGCGGCTGCGCAATCTCGGCAAGTACACCTTCGCCGACGTTGCGGCATTCCGCCTGGAGGCTACTCCGACGCGTATCCTGGCCTCGATCGGCACGCTGAGCGTGGTGGCCTTCTACCTGATTGCGCAGATGGTGGGCGCCGGCAAGCTGATCGAGCTCCTGTTCGGTCTGCCCTATCTCTACGCCGTCATACTCGTCGGCGCGCTGATGGTCGTCTATGTCGCCTTCGGCGGCATGGTGGCGACCACGTGGGTGCAGATCATCAAGGCCTGCCTGCTCCTGGGAGGCGCCACCTTCATGGCCTTCATGGTGCTGGCGTCATTCGGCTTCTCGCCCGAGGCGATGTTCCGCACCGCGGTCGATATCCATCCGAAACATCTGGCCATCATGGCGCCGGGAGGTTTGGTCAGCGATCCGATCTCGGCGATCTCGCTCGGCCTTGCGCTGATGTTCGGCACCGCCGGGCTGCCGCATATCCTGATGCGGTTCTTCACCGTCGCCGACGCCAAGGCCGCGCGCAAGTCGGTGTTCTACGCCACCGGCTTCATCGGCTATTTCTACATTCTCACCTTCATCATCGGCTTCGGCGCCATCACCTTTCTGATGAACGACCCGATCTACTACAAAGTGGCGGCGAGCGGCGCCTACAACAAAGTCAACGACCTGCTCGGCGGAACCAACATGGCGGCCATTCATCTTGCCAATGCGGTCGGCGGTTCGCTCTTCCTCGGCTTCATTTCCGCGGTGGCGTTCGCCACGATCCTCGCGGTGGTCGCCGGGCTGACGCTCGCCGGCGCCTCGGCGGTGAGCCACGACCTCTATGCCTCGGTCATCGCCAAAGGCAAGGTGTCCGAGGACAAGGAGGTGAGGATCTCGAAATTGTCAGCCATCGTGATCGGCATCGTCGCGATCATCCTCGGCTACATCTTCGAGAACCAGAACGTCGCCTTCATGGTGGGGCTTGCCTTCGCCGTTGCGGCAAGCTGCAATTTTCCGGTCTTGCTGATGTCGGTGTTCTGGAAGGGAACCACGAGCCGCGGCGCGCTGATCGGCGGCCTGCTCGGGCTCTCGTCCGCCGTCGCGATGGTGGTGCTCAGCCCCGCGGTGTGGGTCAAGACCTTCGGGTTCAAGGACGCGCTCTTCCCCTATGACAACCCTGCCCTGTTCTCGATGACCATCGCGTTCGTCGGCATCTGGCTGTTCTCGAAGATCGACGCCACTGCCCGCGCCCGCGCCGAGCAGGGCGCTTTCGAAGCCCAGTTCGTTCGATCCGAGACCGGGATTGGAGCAACCGGAGCCTTGGCTCATTGACTTGGTGATGCCGGGTGGCGTGAATTGCCGATCAATGGCCGGGCGTGCCGATGGATGCTCGGTCATTGCTTCATTGAAGGCGGTGCCTGATGCCGCAATCGTTCGACAGCCACAATCCGCCGTTCGATCGTCTTACCCACGATGAGATCAACGAGCTGCGGGCGGTGCTGGACATCGGCTATTTCCGGCCCGGTGAAGTAATCGTCGAGCGCAACAGCGGCTCCGAGCACTTGCACGTCATCATCAAGGGTTCGGTCGAAGAGCGCGACGACGATGCCGTCGAGGCGATCCTGGGGCCGAAGGACAGCTTCGACGCCCGTGCGGTGGTGCACGGCGCCGCCGGAGAGCGCTTCATCGCAGCCGAGGAGACGCTCTGCTATCTCGCGCCGCGATCGACGATCCTCACCTTGATCCGGCGCAATCCCGGCTTCGCAGCCTTCTTCTATTCGGAGATTTCCCGCAAGCTCGAGGGTTATTCGCGGCGGCAGGGACCCGGTGGCGTCGATTCGGTTCTGCGCGCCCGGGTGCGTGACGCGCGCACACATCCTGCCGTCTTCATCGATGGCTCGGAGACCATCGAGACGGCGGGCCGGCTGATGCGCGAACGCGACAACAATGCGCTGTTCGTCCGTGACGGCGAGCGGATCGGTATCGTGACCGGCATGAACCTGTCGAAGGCGATCGTGCTCGATCGCCGGCCGCTCGATGCTCCGGTTCGCTCGATCTGCCATTTCGAGGTCGTGTCCGTAGGGCAGGACGACTTCATCTTCGAGGCGCTCATCCTGATGACCCGCCACAACAAGCGGCGGCTCGCCGTGCACGCGAACGGCGGCTTCGTGGGGATGCTCGAGGATATCGACATCCTCGGGCTGGTGGCCGGCAATTCGCAGCTCGTGCCCGGTCGCATCGACCGGGCGCAAGGCATCGACGATCTCGCACTGGCCGCGCAGGACATCCAACGGCAGGTCGAGCGTCTCGCCGGCGAGCGCGTGCGGATCGACGCGATCGCGGAGATCACCTCCGACCTCAATCGCAGGCTCGTCACCAAACTGTTCGAGATGATTGCGCCGCCGTCGATCCGCGACGCCGGCTGCCTGATGATCATGGGCTCGGAGGGCCGCGGCGAGCAGACGGTGCGCACCGACCAGGACAACGGACTTCTCCTGGCGGCGCCGGTTCCGCCAGCCGATCTCGCAAGTTTCCGCACCGCCTTCACCGAGGCGCTCGAGCGGTTCGGCTTTCCCCCTTGCCCCGGCAACGTGATGATCCGCAATCCGCAATGGTCGCAACCGGTCGAAGATTTCATTCGCCAAATCAGAACCTGGATCATGACGCCCGACGAGTTCAGCGCCATGAACCTGGGGATATTCTTCGATGCCGTCGCCGTCGCCGGCCAACCCGGCCTGGTGCAGCGCGCGAAGGCGGCCATGATCGAGATGATGCGCGGTGAATCCGCCTATCTCGCCCATTTTGCGCGCTACATCGACCAGTTCGCTGGCGCCAGCGCCTCGATGCTGACCTCGATCATGGTGAGCGTCGGGGTCGGGACCGACCTGATCGACATCAAGAAGACCGGCACGTTTCCCATCGTTCACGGCATTCGCACGATGTCGATCGAGCGCGGCATCACCGTCACGGCGACGGCGAGGCGCATCGAGACGCTGGCCGCGGACGGAGTGCTCGGCGCCGAGCTCGGCCGCGAGCTCGCGAGCGCGCTGTCCTATTTCATGGAAATCCGCCTGCGGTCGCAGCTTCGCGCCGTCAAGACCGGGCAGCACGAGATGGAGTCGATCGTCCGCTTGAGCGAACTTTCGACCTCCGATCGGGATCTGCTGCGCGAGGCGTTCCGGGTGGTGAAACGCTTTCGAGAGGTGATCCGGTATCGATATCACCTCAACATGTTTTGAGCGGGGCAGACCATGCGTCGCTGGGTCAGATCCAAGATCGATCGCCTGCTTCTCGCCGACCAGAGATACGCCTTTCTGTTCCAGCCGGACGAGTCGGGCGAAATCGTCTCGCTCGACTGCGAAACCACCGGTTTCGATACGTTGGCGGACGACGTGATCAGTATCGCGGCGATCAAGATCCGCGGCACGCGCATTCTCACCAGCCAGGCGTTCCGGGCGGTGATCAGGCCCGGCGCGCCGATGGAGTCAGGTGCGATCAAGGTGCATCACCTGCGCGAGCAGGATGTGGCGCAAGGCCGGACGATGTCGGAGGCGCTGCCCGACTTTCTTCGGTTCATCGGCAGCCGGCCGCTGGTCGGGTACTGGATCGCCTTCGACGTCCGCATGTTGAACAAGTACCTGTTCGGTATGCTGAACATTCACCTGCCGAACCGGCTGATCGACATTTCGAAGCTCTATTACGATCGCAAGTTCGGCTCAGCGCCACCCGGCACGAGGATCGATCTGCGCTACGCGACGATCCTGGCCGACCTCGGGCTGCCCGCGCGCGCACAACATGATGCGTTCGAGGATGCCCTCGGTGCAGCTGAGAGTTACCTGGTGCTGGAGGATATGCGCGAGAGGGGTGTGCGGTTGCCGCGTCGGCCGCCGGAGATTCGAGGCGATTTCTCCATGGCCTGAGGCCCCTGGAGTTGCCATGTCGCTTGGAACAAGACAGGGGCCTTGCGGCCTGGCTTGTCCCCGCGAAGTCGCTCACGCTGGGATGAACTCATTTTTTTCACTTCGCCACCCTCACCAGCGTCTTGCCGAAATTCGTCCCCTGCAGCATGCCGAGGAAGGTGGCCGGCGCGTTTTCCAGCCCGTCGGTGATGTCCTCGCGGTATTTGAGGCGGCCGCTGCGCACCCATTCGCCGGCTTCACGTAGGAAGTCGCCGTGCTTGGCGGCAAAGTCGGTGACGATGAAGCCGCGCAGCAGGAGTTGCTTGCGCAGCACCGTGAACATATCCGGCCCCGGCATCGGGGTGGTCAGGCTGTATTGCGCGATGAGGCCGCACACGGGAATGCGCGCGAAGTCGTTGAGCAGCGGCCACACCGTCTGCTGCACGGCGCCCCCGACATTCTCGAAATAGACGTCGATGCCGCCGGGACACGCCGCGGCAAGCGCGTCGCGGAAATCCGGCGCGCGATGATCGACGCAAGTGTCGAAGCCGAGCGTGTCGACGACGAAGCGGCACTTGTCGGCGCCGCCGGCGATCCCCACCGTCTGGCATCCCCTGATCTTGGCGATCTGCCCGACCACCGAGCCGACGGCGCCCGAGGCCGCCGCGACCACCACGGTCTCTCCGGGCTTGGGCTGCCCGATTTCGAGGAGGCCCACATAGGCGGTCATCCCGGGCATGCCGAGGACGCCGAGCGCGGTCGAGACCGGCGCTGCCGCCGGGTCGAGCTTGCGCAGCCCCACGCCGTTGGAAAGCGCGTATTCTTGCCAGCCGCCAAAGCCCTGCACGATGTCGCCGACGGCGATATTTCGGATGGCGCGAGGCGACGATTTCGCCGACCGTGCCGCCCACCATCAGCTCGCCCGACCTCGGTGGGCTTGGCATAGGATTTCGCCGCGCTCATGCGCCCGCGCATATAGGGATCGAGCGAGAGATAAAGGGTGCGCATGAGCACCTCGCCATCGCCCGGCTCCGGGATCGCCGCTTGGATTAGCGCGAAATTGTCGAGGCTCGGCACGCCCTCGGGACGGCTCTTCAACACGATCTGGCGGTTGACGCTCGCGGCCATCGAATTTTTCCTTGCAGAAATGTGCCCGCCCTCATTCCTTCGCCTGCTCGACGCCGGCGAGGCCGGTGCGGCGGACGATGTCGCCCCAGCGCTGGATCTCCGCCTGCACGAATGCCTGCAGCGCGGCGATGCCCGGCGAGTCCGTCGGCAGCAGCCCGAGGCGGACGAATTCCTGGCGGATCGCGGGATCGTGCACCGCGAGCCCGATTTCGGCGGCGAGCTTCTCCGCGGTGTCGCGCGGCGTCTTCGCCGGCGCCAGCACCATGAACCAGGCCGCCTCGTCGAATCCGGTCAGCCCGATCTCCGCGAGCGCCGGCACGTTCGGCAGCGCGCCGACCCGCTCCGCCGTGGTGACGCCGATCGGGCGCAGCTTGCCGGCATCCATCAGCGGCATGGAAATCGGGATGTCCGTGAACATCAGGCTGATATGGCCGCCGGCGGCATCGTTGAGCGCGGGCGCAATGCCGCGATAGGGGACGTGGGTCATCTCGATGCCGAGCTTGATCTTGAGCATCTCGCCATTGAGGTGTTGCGCGGTTCCGACCCCGGAGGAGCCGAAGGTGAGCCCGCCCGGCGTCGCCTTGGCGAATTTCACGAGATCGTCGAGCGTCTTCACCGGCAAGGCGCTGTTGACCACCAGCACTTCCGGCACCCGCGCCAGCAAGGCCAAAGGAATGAAATCGGCGACGGGATCGTAGGGCAGGCTCTTGTACAGCGAGACGTTGGTGGCGATCGTCGTATTGGGCGCAATCAGCAGGGTGTAGCCGTCCGGCTGCGCACGGGCGACCGAGACGGCGCCCGCGATCGAGCCGCCGCCGGGACGGTTCTCGATGATGAAGCTGCGACCGAGGCGCTGTTCGAGCCGCTGCGCGACGGCGCGGCCGAGCAGGCTGCTCATGCCGCCGGCGACGAAGGGCGAGACCAGCGTGACGGTGCGGTTGGGATAGTCGGCCTGGGCGAAGGCGGCACCATTCGCGGCAACGAGACCGAACACAACGACGAGTGCCCGCACGCGCATGGCTTCACCTCACTCGCTGCCGGCGGCGCCGGCGCGGCGAACCACGTCGGCCCAGCGCACGATCTCCGATTTGACGTAGGCCTGCAGCTCCTCCGGCGACGGCGTCACCAGCGGCACCATGCCCTTGGCGGAGAGTTCCTCGCCGAAGCGCTGATCCGCCACGATCGCGCGCAGCTCGGCATTGAGCTTGGCGAGGACATCGCGCGGCATCCCGGCGGGCGCCACCACCATCTGCCAGGACGAGGCATCGAAGCCGGGAAGCCCGACGTCGGCGAGCGGGGCAATCTCGGGCGCCGCGCCGACCCGCTGCGCGGTCGAGACGCCGAGCGCGCGCAGCTTTCCGGCGCGCACCAGCGGCAGCGTCGTCCCGAAGTCGCCGAACATCAGCGACACATGGCCGGCGACGACATCGTTGAGCGCGGGGGCGAGCCCCTTATAGGGCACATGCGTCGCCGTGATCCCGGTGATGCTCTTGAAGAGTTCGCCGAGCAGGTGGGCCGCGCCGCCATGGCCGTTCGAAGCATAGGTCAGCGCTTCGGGCTTGGCCTTCGCGTAGGCGACGAGTTCGGCGACGGTGTTCACCGGCAGCGACGGATTGACGACCAGGATGAACGGCACGCCGGCGACGCTCGCGACCGGAGCCAGATCACGGGTCGGATCGTAAGGCAGGCTTTTGTAAATGGTGACGTTGATCGCCATGGTCGTGCTGGTGCCGAGCAGCAGCGTGTAGCCGTCCGGGGCCTGCTTCGACACATAGGCGGCGGCGAGCACGGTGCCGGCGCCGGGGCGGTTTTCCACGACGAACGGCTTGCCGAGGCGCTGCTCCAGCCGCTGGCCGAGCAGTCGTGCCATCAGATCGGTCGCGCCGCCGGCGGCATAGGGGACGATGAAGCTGACGGGGCGGACGGGATAGTCGGCAGCGCGGGCCGGCATGCCGGCAAAGGCGAGAAGCGCGATCAGCAAGGCCCGCTGCAGCATGATTGTCATCCTACTCCGTTCCCGCGATGCCGGCCTGTTGCACCAGCTTGCCCCAGCGGACGAGTTCGCGGTCGAGGAAGGTGCGCAGCTCAGCGGTGCTCGGCGTGTCGACCGGGATCAAGCCCTCACCGATCATCTGCTGCTGCATCTCGGGGGTCGCGACAATCGCCTTGATTGCGGCGTGGAGCTTTTCGACGATCTCCTTCGGCGTGCCGGCCGGCGCCACCAGCAGGTGCCACGACACTGCCTCGAACCCCGGAAGGGCGTCGGCGATCGGAGGCACCTGCGGCAATACGCCGACCCGCGCCAACGAGGTCACGCCGAGCGCGCGCACCTTGCCCTCCGCGATCAGCGGCGGCGAGATCGCGGGATCGGTGAAGGTCATCTGGATGTGCCCGGCCACCACGTCGGTGAGCGCGGGGATGCTGCCCTTGTAGGGAATGTGGGTCATCTCGATGCCGGCCATGGTCTTGAAGATCTCGGCCGCGAGATGAGGCGTCGATCCGGTGCCGGTGGAGCCGAAGGTGAGCGCGCCCGGCCGCGCCTTGGCGTAGGTGATGAGATCGGCCGTCGCCTTCACCGGCAGCATCGGATTGACCACGAGCACGAACGGCACCCGCGAGGTCAACGCTATGGGGGCGAAATCCCGGACAGGATCGTAAGGCAGGCTTTTGTAGAGAGCCGCATTGGTGGTGAAGACGCCCGCCGGCGCGAACATCAGCGTGTAGCCGTCGGGAGCCGCCTTGGCCGTCGCGTTGGCCGCGATGATCATGCCGCCGCCGGGGCGGTTCTCGATCACGACCGGCCTGCCCAGCTTTTCCTCGAGCTTCGACGCCATCGCTCGCGCCAGGATGTCCATGGCGCCACCGGCGGTGAGCGGCAGCAGGACGGTGATGGTGCGGGTCGGGTAATCCTCGGCCCGGACGGCGGTGCATGCGGCGAGGAGGGCGAGCGCTGCCGCGGCACATCGGACCGGCTTCATGGACGTCTCCCGGCGTTGAAAACTCACGGCGCGCGCCGTGGCACACCCGTGTCCTTATTCGGACCGTCGCATCCTCTTGTGTGGTCCCGGCGGCGTCAATGGGCGGGGCGGTCGCAGCGCAACCACATCGGTGCCACTCGCACGCCGCTGGAACGGCGACGAATGCAGATGCCTGTAAGTGGTCTTTACAGGCCGGGAGCATGGCGCCGAAGGCCCCAATTCTTGACAGCCGGGCCTGCGCAGGTCATAAACCCCCGGCAGCGCGGGCCGGCAGCGGTTCCGCGCGCTTTGTTGCGACGCCAAATGGTCTTGTTTCGGCACCCTGGTGCCGCAAAACCGAACGTCCGCAGCTGCATCGCAAACCACGATCGAAAGAAGCCGGTCCGGGCACGCTTGTCCGTGTATCGGGTGACGAACACAAGGAAGAAAAAGATGTTCGCGGTCATCAAAACGGGCGGCAAGCAGTATCGCGTTGTCGCCGAAGACATCCTCCGGATCGACCGGGTCGAGGCCGAGCCGGGCTCGGTGATCGAATTCGGTGAAGTCCTGGTGGTCGGCGGCGACAGCACCATGCTGGGTGCGCCGACGGTCGCAGGCGCAACGGTCGCCGCCGAGGTGCTGGATCATGTGCGCGGGCCGAAGGTCATCGCCTTCAAGAAGCGCCGCCGCAAGAATTCGCGGCGCAAGCGCGGCCATCGGCAGGAATTCTCGCTGGTGCGAATTACTGAGATTCTGACCGAAGGCAAGAAGCCGTCGCAAACGCCGCCGCCGCGCCCGAAGCGGGAACCGCGGCCGCAAGCCGAAACGACGGAAGCGGTCGCATAACAGCAATTTGAAGCAATTCGCGGCGGCGCTGGTTGAGCAGCCGTCATCAAATCGAACAAAAGACCCCATAGAACGGAGACAATCATGGCGCATAAAAAAGCAGGCGGATCGTCGCGCAATGGTCGCGATTCTGCGGGCCAGCGCCTCGGCGTGAAGAAGTTCGGCGGTGAGGCGTGCCTTGCCGGCAATATCATCGTGCGGCAACGCGGCACCCAGTGGCATCCTGGCCCCAACGTGGGCATCGGCAAGGACCACACCCTGTTCGCGTTGATCGACGGCCATATCGAGTACCGCACGAAAGCCAAGGGCCGCGTCTATGTGTCGGTGGTACCGATGCAGGTGGCGGCCGAATAGACGGTGGATCACATTGGGGTCCGCCGGCGCGTCAGTCGCCCCGGTGGACCCAAAGGGTTCCGATGAGGGGGAGACGGGCAGCCGGCTCCCCCTCATGGTTTTTTAAACCGAAGGAACCCGACGATGACTTTGCTGGACCGAACCCCAACCGACACCTTCCGCGAGGGAAGTACCCCCGTCCTCGAGACCGAGCGGCTGTGCCTGCGCGCGCCGCGCCTCGAGGACGCTAAGCAGGTAGCCGCGCTCGTCAACGACCGGCGCATTGCCGAGAATACCGCCCGCATCCCGCATCCCTACGCCATTACCGACGCCAGGGAGTGGATCGGCGCTGCCAACAAGACCGACGGCGAGATGTCGCTTTGTCGTCACCATGGGCGGCGAAGTCATCGGCGCCTGCGGATATCACAGCCGCGACGGCGTGCCGGAGATCGGCTACTGGCTCGGCGTGCCGTTCTGGGGCAATGGCTACGCCACAGAGGCGGCCCGCGCCCTGATCGACCATGCCTTCGGCGACCGCGGGCACCAGGTGCTCCTCGCCGGCGCCCGCATCAGCAATCCGGCGTCGCGGCGGGTGCTGGAGAAATGCGGCTTCCAGTGGACCGGCGTGGGTCTCTACCGCATCCGCGCCATCCGATCGTCGGCGCCGCTCGACCGGTTCCGCCTGGAGCGCGGGATCTGGGCCTCGCTCAAGAGCTGGGGCGCCGCGCGGCCGAAGCAGCCGGCGCCGCGGCGCGCCGGTTAGCGCCGGCCCCGCGCGGCAGAGCAGCTATTTGGCTGCGAGCTGTGCGATAGTTCACAGGCTATCGCTCAGCGCAGGGAACCTCATGAAACGGCGGGACTTCATCACACTGGTCGGCGGCGCGGCCGCGGCTTTGCCGCGCCCGGCCGGCTTCGACAATCTCAGCTTCATTTCCCCCGCGCAGGGTCAGCCGGCGGCTCTCACGAAATCACAGGCGGATGCACTCACTGCGTACGACAACGCCGTAAACAGTTTCAAGTCGCTGTTGAGCCAGCGGCGCGCGCAGATCAATTCGAACCAACAGCTGCCGAACTTGCCCGGACAAGCGGTCTATCTCGCGCGCAACAACATGATAAGCGCGTACAAGGATCTCACCGCCGCGCTTCCGTCCAAGATCGGAAGACCCAATAAATTCGGAATTCCTCCGGCGTATTTCGATGCCGACAATGAGCCGCTGCTCGATGAGTATGCGAACCTCTTCGCCATCATGCAGGCGCCGCCCGCCAATGCGCAAAACTCGGACACTCCATTCAAGGACGTCGTCGACTTGGGAACCGATATTGCGCGCGCCAGGGGCCTCGATGCAGCAAATGCGCAACTGGCCGGCCGCATCAGCCTGGGCCTCTTCTTTGCCGAGACGAACGGCAATCAAAACATGGGGAATGCGCGTTCGAACAAGTACAAGGGAAGTTTTCAAACCGGCGTATCAGAGGATCAGAATGGCCAGAGGAAATGGGCAGCAATCAAGAAGTCGATCGCAGCCTTCGATCCTGCACTGGGCGCTCGCGACGACAAGGAAGAGGCGCGGGTCGGCAATCTGGACCGTCGATACAATCACTGGATCGCCGTGAGAAACGGCCTCATGAACGCACACATAGACCTTTTCCCGCAGATACCGGCGATCGCGAAGGCGCTGCCAGATCCGATCGATCAAATGAAGCTTTTCGAGCTCATCCAAATCATTCCCGGTCCGACCAAAGCCGCTCTCGCTTCAGGCAACTTCACCAACCATAGAATTTCCGACCCGACGATCATGGGATATTTGCGCAACAACAGCATCTTCACCTTTGGACAAGTCGACAGGGCGAAGTCTTCTGCATCCTTCCGCGAAATTCTCGATGCGATGTGGCTCTTCAACGACAAATTTGAACGAGCGCTGTCCAAATTCAACGAGATCAAGGCTCAGCAACGCGGGTGAGAAGCAGCGGTTGCGGTCCCCGCGCGGCCCTTGAAAAACCGTGCGGGAAAGGCTTGATATAGCGATGAAATTCCTCGATCAGGCCAAGATCTATATCCGCTCGGGCGACGGCGGAGCGGGCAGCGTCTCGTTCCGCCGCGAGAAATTCATCGAGTTCGGCGGCCCCGACGGCGGCGATGGCGGGCGCGGCGGCGACGTCGTCGCCGAATGCGTCGACGGCCTCAACACGCTGATCGACTACCGCTATCAGCAGCACTTCAAGGCCAAGACCGGCGGTCACGGCATGGGCAAGAACCGCACCGGCGCGAACGGCGCCGGCGTCGTTCTCAAGGTCCCCAAGGGCACCCAGATTTTCGACGAGGACAACGAGACCCTGCTCGCAGACCTCACCGCCATCGGCGACCGTGTGGTGCTCGCCAAAGGCGGCAATGGCGGGTTCGGCAATGCCCATTTCAAGTCCTCGACCAATCGCGCGCCGCGTCACGCCAATCCCGGGCTCGAAGGCGAGGAGCGCACCATCTGGCTGCGCCTCAAGCTGATCGCCGATGCCGGCCTGGTGGGGCTGCCCAATGCGGGCAAGTCGACCTTCCTCGCGGCGGTGAGCGCGGCGAAGCCCAAGATCGCCGACTATCCCTTCACTACCCTGCATCCGCAGCTCGGCGTGGTCTCGGTCGATGGCCGCGAGTTCGTGCTGGCGGATATTCCAGGCCTCATTGCCGGCGCCCATGAAGGCATCGGGCTGGGTGACCGTTTCCTCGGCCATGTGGAGCGCTGCCGCGTCCTGCTCCATCTCGTCGACGGCACCTGCGAGCACGCCGGAAAGGCCTACAAAATCGTGCGTGCGGAGCTTTCGGCCTACGGCCATGGGCTCGCCGACAAGCCGGAAATCGTCGCGCTCAACAAGGCCGATGCACTGCTGCCGGAACAATTGAAGGAGCAGAAGGCACGGCTCAAGCGCGCAGCCAAGAAGACTCCGCTCGTCATATCGGGGGTGTCGCACCAAGGCGTGCCGGAGGCGCTGCGCGCGCTGGTCAGGGTGATCGATGGCGCCCGCGAGGAGGCCGAAGCGCCCCAAGAGACCGCGGCCTGGGGGCCTTAACCAGCGGAAGCCGCAAGGTATTTTTCGCATCTACCGGGTAGCGGGATCGCCTTTCCAGGGCTATATTCCTTTTTTGCGGGGCTGCAGGTCCGGTCGACCTTCATTCCTTTAGCGACGGCTCCGCACTTTCGCGACACCACTGGAAACCTACCGCCGCTTCGCGGGCGATTTAGTTTTTCGAAGGCCGAACATGACGTCCAACCGCACCGATCACATCCGCCTCACCTCCCATCCGGAGCCGGGCGGCAAGGCGCGCTTCCCGATCCACTGGGGCGCGGCCTCGGCGCGCGCGCGAGGACCCATCATCGGCACGGTGTCGCGGCTCCATGACCGCAACGTCATCGGCACCCATGGCGGCTCCTATGCGCTTTATCGCGCGCTTGCGGTGACGGCCGGCGCACTCGATCCGATCCGCCGCCCGGACCTGACCAATACCTATCCGGCCGCGACCATCGGGCCGTTCCCGCAATGGTCGGAGCCGGGGCGCATCGTCTCGCTCGACCCGTGGGGCCATCTGGTCGCCGAGACCTTCAAGACCGAGATCGCCGAGGGCCTCGATGTCCGCCCCACCATCGCGGTCACCCGCGCGCGGCTCGATCTCATCGAGATGCGCGATGCCATCCGCGCCGGACGCCTCGAGGCCGACGGTAAGCACATCCACGACAATGGCAGCGTTTCCGTCGTCAAGGTCGCGATCGATCCCGTGTGGTACCTGCCGGGCGTTGCCGAGCGCTTCGGCACCTCGGAGACGCATCTGCGCCGCGCCCTGTTCGAGCAGACCGCCGGGATGTTTCCCGAGCTCGTCACCCGTCCGGACATGCACGTGTTCCTGCCGCCCATCGGCGGCAACACCGTGTACCTGTTCGGCGACGTGGAAAAGCTCGCCGATCCCCGCACCAAGATCACCTGCCGGGTCCACGACGAATGCAACGGCTCCGACGTGTTCGGCTCCGACATCTGCACCTGCCGGCCCTATCTCATCCACGGCATCGAGGAATGCGCCCGCGCGGCCCAGGCGGGCGGGCTCGGCGTCATCGTCTATAACCGCAAGGAAGGGCGCGCGCTGGGCGAGGTGACGAAGTTCCTCGTCTACAACGCCCGCAAGCGCCAGGAAGGCGGCGACTCCGCCTCCACCTATTTCGAGCGGACCGAGTGCGTCGCCGGCGTTCAGGACGCGCGGTTCCAGCAGCTGATGCCCGACCCGATCCATTGGCTCGGCCTGCGGCGCATCGACCGCTTCGTCTCCATGAGCGACATGAAGCATGACGCGCTGGTGTCCCAGGGCATCGAGATCGTCGAACGCGTCGCCATCCCCGACGACCTGGTGCCGCCCGACGCCCATGTGGAGATCGATGCCAAGCGCGCGGCCGGCTACTACTCGCCGGAACCGGCACCGCAGGAGCCCGCCGACACGGTCGGACGGCCGCTCGAGAAATATTGAGCGTGAACGCTGAAACCGCCGCCGCCCTGTCGCTGCTGAGCGCCGCCGCCGTGCGCGAACGGGCGAACCTGCTGCTGCGCAAGGGCCTCGAGGATGGGCTGCCGCATTTCCGGATCGATCTGGACCGCCTTGAGCACGCCGCCGACCTGACCCTCGAGGTCACGCGCGCGGCCTATCCCGATCTCGACATTCCCTTCCATTCGCGATGGCGGCATTTCGTGCTCGACGGACAGGACCGCTGGACGAGCGTCGCCGGCGCCGCCCCCTGGCGCGATCGCGCCGCGCGGGCACGGGCCGAATTCGATCTCGCCATGGTCAGCGTGCTGCTCGATGCCGGCGCCGGCCCGGACTGGCGTTTCCGCGACGGCGCGGCCGGTCGCGAGATCGGCCGCTCGGAGGGGCTGGCGCTGGCGAGCCTCGCCATGTTCGCCGGCGGCGCGTTTTCGGCCCATCCCGGCGACCCCCTGCGGGCCGATGCGCGGGCGCTCGAACGGCTCGCCGACGAGACGTTGCTCGCGGGCTTCCAGGTGAGCGACGACCAATCCGCTGCTCGGCGTCGCCGGCCGCGCCGACCTGCTGCGCCGGCTCGGCCGCACCGTGGCGGCAGCGCCGGCGATCTTCGGAACCATGGACGAGCCGCGGCCCGGCGGCCTGTTCGATCATCTCGCCGGCCTCGCCACGGGCGGCCGCATCGAAGCCGCCACCATCCTGCGCGAGCTGCTCATCCATCTCGGGCCGATCTGGCCCTCGCGGATCACGCTGGGCGGCATTCCCCTGGGGGATTGCTGGCGGCATCCCGCGCTGCGCACCGACGACGCCACCGACCAGCTGGTGCCGCTCCACAAGCTGTCCCAGTGGCTCGCCTACTCGTTGATCGAGCCGATGCAGCGCGCCGGCATCACCGTGACCGACATCGATGGCTTGACCGGGCTTGCGGAGTATCGCAATGGCGGGCTTTTCGTCGATACCGGCACGCTGGTGTTCCGCGACGCCGAGGATGCGCTGCGCCAGCACGACGTTTCCTCACCGCTGGTGGTCGAATGGCGCGCCCTCACCGTGGCCCTGCTCGACCGTCTGGCGGGGCTGGTGCGGCTGCGGCTGCGGCGTGATGCGCGCGACCTGCCGCTCGCGTGCATCCTGCAAGGCGGGACCTGGGCCGCAGGCCGCATGCTGGCGCGGCGGCTGCGGCCGGACGGCGCGCCGCCGGTCGCCGTCATCAGCGACGGAACCGTGTTTTGACTGGAACGCTGTCCATTCAGGTTGAATCGGCTAGCGCTCTAATGTCTTTGATTTTGAGCATGATCTTGTCCGAAAAGTCTGCAACTTTTCGGGATCATGCTCCAAGGGGCGAACCATGGAAGGCGTGACCGTCGTCGGGCATCCGCTGGTGCAGCACAAGCTGACCCTGCTGCGCGACAAGAGCCGATCGACCAAATCGTTTCGCGAGCTGTGCCGCGAGCTCGGCATCCTCATGTGCTACGAGGTCACGCGCGACCTGCCGCTCGACCTCGTCGAGATCGAGACGCCGATGGCGCGCATGAAAGCGCCGCAGCTCGCCGGCAAGAAGCTGGTGTTCGCCCCGATCCTGCGCGCCGGCATGACCCTCGTCGAGGGCATGCTGGAGCTGGTCCCGGCGGCGCGTGTCGCCCATATCGGGCTTTACCGCGACCCCGACACCCTGGTGGCGGTGGAATATTTCTTCAAGGCGCCGGTCGACATCGCCGAGCGCCAGGTCATCGTCATCTCGCCGATCATCGCCACCGGCAACACCGCCGTCGCGGCGGTGGACCGGATCAAGGAGCGCGGCGCCAAGGACATCAGGTTCGTCTGCCTCATCACGGTACCGCCGGCACTGGAGCGGTTGCGCGGCATCCATCCCGACGTGCGAATCTGGACGGCGGCCATCGACGATCGCCTCGACGAAAACGCCTACATCATCCCCGGCCTCGGCGACGCCGGCGACCGCGCTTTCGGCACGCGTTGACCCACCTGACCACAGAACGGAAAATGATACCTAGCGGACTACGGCATCACGCCGGCGGCCTTGAAGGTGTCGCGCGAGGCCGGGCGGGCGAGGTAAGCCAGAAACGCCCGCGCCGGCTCGGCGGCGGCGCTCGTTGCAGGGATGTAGGCCGAGTATTCGTTGACGAACTCGATCTCCTTCGGCAGCGCGCCGACCACCTTCACGCCTTTGACCGGAACGAACTCGGTGGTAAAGCCGATGCCCAGCTCGGCGTCGCCCTTCAGCACGGCAGCAATCACCTCGCGGCCGGTGTTGAACCGCACTGCCTTTTTCTTCACGATGTCCGTGACGCCGAGCCGATCGAACAGGCCGGCGACGAAGACCGCAGCCGTTCCGCCGCCGGCCGGATCGGTGAACGAGACCGATTTCGCGGCGAAGAGCGCCTTCTTGAAAGCGTCGGTCGTCGAAATGTCCGGCGCCAGAGTGCCGTCGCGGACCGCAACGCCGATCTCGGCTCGGCCGACGACGGCGCGGCTTCCGGCCAGCACCGCGCCGTCCTTCTCGGCCGCCGCCACGGCCGCGGTCGACAGGATCACGAGGTCAGGCTTGGTGCCGGCCTTGAGCTTGTTCTGGATCGCCCCGACCGAGCCGAATTGGACGCTGACCTTGGTGCCGGTATCGTGCTCGAATGCGTGCGCAACGGTCTCGAACGGCTGCTCGATCGCCGCCGCGGCGAGCACGGTGATCTCGGCTGCGGTCGCTCGGGTGTGGGTTGCAAGCCCAAACATCAAGATCGCAGTCGCGATGGTGAACGCTATATGGCGCATGGCTCCTCCGGTGTTGTCGAGGGCAGTATAGCGGGAAACGGTGCCCGTGGCGCGCCGGTTTGGTCAGATTGCTCCAGATCGCTGACCGCCGAATGGGGGGTGAACGCTGCATTGAGATCATCGAGGGTTGGCGCGCCGTCGGTTTGGCCTTAAAGTATTGGGCGGCAAGGTGGAAGGGCAATGAATGGGATCGAGAACGCTCGCGCGCTATTTCGCCGGCCGTTTTTTCGTGTCGTTCGTGGCGGTGTTCGCCGGCGTTTTCGTGCTGGTGCTGTTCGTCGACTACATCGACCTGATGCGACGAGCCTCCGATGCACCCAAAGCCCAGGCCTCAATGCTGGTGGTGGTGTCGGTTTTCCGCGTACCGCAAATCATGGAACGTCTGTTCCCGTTCAGCGTGCTGATCGGAGCGATGACGTGCTTCTTCAGCCTGTCGCGGCGGATGGAACTCGTGGTCGCGCGCGGGGCGGGCATTTCGGTATGGCAGATCATTGCGCCTGCGCTCGCCGTCGCGCTCGTTCTCGGCGCGTTCGGCACGCTGGTCTACAATCCGGTGTCGGCGAACCTGCGCGAGATCTCGAAGCGGATCGAGTCGCAGATTTTCGGCCAGTTCCAAACGGTCATGGACTCCTATGACAGCGGCTACTGGGTGCGCCAGCGCGGCAACGACGGCGAATCCATCATGAATGCGCTGCAGAGCCGCGAACAGGGGCTCAAGCTCAACTCCATCATCGCATTCACCTTCAGCCCGACCGGCGAATTCAGGGAACGCATCGAGGCCAAGAGCGCGGAACTCAAGCCGGGCGCCTGGCAATTGCGCGAGGCGCGCGTCTACGCGCCCAACGTGCTGCCGCAGGACTTCGAAACCTATTCCTTGTCGACGAAGTTGACGCGCGAGCAGGTCGCCGAGAGTTTCGCGGCGCCGGACACGGTCGGGTTCTGGCATCTGCCGACCTACATCCGGTTCGCCGAGGATTCCGGGCTCGCCGCGGCCGGCTACCGGCTCCAATACCAGCTTCTGCTGGCGCGACCGTTCCTGCAGGCGGCGATGGTGCTGCTGGCCGCTTCCTTCAGCCTGCGCGCGTTCCGCTTCGGCGGCGTGCCGCAGCGAATCCTGATGGGCATCGTGGCCGGCTTCTCCATCTATGTGCTCTCGAAGGTGACGGAGGATTTGAGCAAGGCCGAATTGCTCTATCCCATGCTTGCGGCCTGGCTGCCGATCATCGCCGGCGGGCTGGTCGGATTTCTCATCCTGCTGCACGAGGAAGACGGCTGATCCAGGCGCAGTTCACTCAACTTGCACCGGATCGCAGCTGCCGCAGGAACCTGTCGACGAAACCTTCGAGTTCCCCGCCTGGCACGATTTCGCCCCTGATGCCGGCGGCACGGCCGGCCTGGGCGTCGATCTCCTTATCGCCGACCATCACGCTTGCGGCCGCATCGACCTGCCAATGCGCGATGAGGTCGAGGATCATTCCGGGCGCCGGCTTGCGGCAGGGGCACGCGAGCCGATAGGCGGCGACGGCCGCGTCGGGATGATGCGGGCAATAGCGGATGTCGTCTATAGCGGCGCCGCTTGCACGCAGATCATCGCGCATCCTGGCATGGAGCGCCGTCACGGCGTCTTCACCGAACATGCCGCGCGCCACGCCGGATTGATTGGTGACAACGAAAACGTAGACGCCGCCCTCGTTGAGCCGGCGGATCGCCGCCTTGGCGCCGGGCAGCCAGCGGAAGTCCTTCCAGCGATGTACGTAGCCGGTGTCTTCGTTGAGGGTGCCGTCGCGATCGAGGAATACTGCGGGGCGCAGCACCGGCTTGGGCGGCACTGGCTTGGCAGGTCGCGCGGGCGGGTCCATGCCGGCGCGGCCCGTTCAACCCAGCCGGAACAGCTCGGCGGCGAGGCCGCCGTTGATCCGCGCGGCGGTGGCGGCGTCGACCCCGCCGGCGGCGACGATCTTCATCGGCATCAGGTCCCCGATCGGGAACGGCTGGTCCGATCCCATCATGATCCGGTCCGCACCGATGATCTCGATCACGAAGCGCAGGACGCGGGGATCGTGCAGGATGGTGTCGGTATAGATGCGCGACAGCGCCTCAACGGGATCGCCCAGGCCCGGCGTCAGTTCGAAATTCCGCTGCAGGCGGCCGACCAGAAACGGCAGGCCGGCGCTGCCCATCGGCGCGATGAACTTGATGTTCTTGTAGCGCGCGATGTGGCCCTTGCAGATCAGCCGCGCCACCGCGACCATGGCGTCGGTGATGCGGCCGACCGCATTCTGCAGGCCGTAATCATTGGTGCGGTTGTCGCCGGCATCGAAGCTCGGATGGATGTGGATCGCCGCGCCGAGGTCGTCGGCGGTCGCCCAGAAAACATCGAGATCGGCGGTGTCGAGCACGCTGCCGATGCCGCGGGGCAAGGTGCCGATCATGGCGCCGGGACACCCCGCCGCGACGGCGCTCTTGAGAACGGCGGCGGCGGCGGCGCCGTCCTGCAGCGGCACGGTGGCGAGCGGAACGAAGGCACGTTCGGCTTTCGCGGTGGCGAGCAGCGCCTCGTTGGTCATCCGACTCCAGGCTTGCCCTTCGGCGGGCGGCAGCTCATAGCCGAACATGTCGACCCAGCCGCCGCAGACCTGGCGATCGATTCCCTGCTGCCGCATCCAGGCGAGGCGTCCGGGAATGTCGCTCAACGGCTTCGACACCGGACGCGTCGCCTTGCCTCCGGCGAAGGCAAAGGCGATCCCGCCACCTTCCTCGATGACACGCACGGAGGGAAAGCGCGCGCGGTCGCGACGGATCGCCTGGAGAAGATCCGGCGGCACGAGATGAGCATGGGAATCGACGATCATTGGTCCTCGCAAAGCGCATCACGTCCGCACGGTCGCAGCAACTTAGTGCGCTTTTCGCTTTGGGCGATACCCACTTCGTTGTCATCGCCGGCTTGACCGGGCGATCCAGAAAACACCGACCGGGCGTACTGGATTGCCCGGTCAAGCCGGGCAAAGACACCGATAGGGCCGGTGCTGTTGGGAAATGCTCCAGTTCGTGCCGTCCCTATTGCGCCACCACGTCGTCGGCGACGGGTTCGAGATTGAAGGCGGCGGCGAACAGGGCTTTGGTATATGGACTTTTCGGCGCCCTGAAAATATCGGCGGCGGAGCCTTCCTCGACGACCTTGCCCTGGCGCATCACGATCAGCTTGCTCGCCAGCGCCGCCACCACCCGCAGGTCGTGGGAGATGAAGAGATAGGTGAGGTCCTTGCGGTGCTGCAGGTCGCGCAGGAGATCG
Source organism: uncultured Alphaproteobacteria bacterium (assembly GCA_963791375.1). Classification (GTDB taxonomy): domain Bacteria; phylum Pseudomonadota; class Alphaproteobacteria; order Rhizobiales; family Xanthobacteraceae; genus JAJPKK01. The sequence continues at coordinate 202,428 of CAWBSI010000011.1, read as the reverse complement.
ACGATCTGGGACTGGATCAGCATGTCCAGCGCGCTGGTGGGCTCGTCGAGGACGACGAAGGTCGGCTCCAGCACCACCGCGCGCGCGACCGCGATACGCTGGCGCTGGCCGCCGGAGAATTCGTGCGGATAGCGAAACCGCGTCTCCGGATCGAGGCCGACCTCGACCAGCGCGCGGACCACGCGATCTTCGCGTTCGGCGTCGCTGAGCTGGGGTTGATGCACCTGCAGGCCTTCCACGATGATGTCGGCGATCGACATGCGCGGGCTGAGCGAGCCGTAGGGGTCCTGGAACACGATCTGCATGTCGCGCCGGAACGGCCGCATCGCCTTGAACTTCAGGCCGTGCAGGTCGCGGCCGAGAAACACGATGGGACCGTTGGACGAAATCAGCCGCAGGATCGCTAAGCCCAGCGTCGTCTTGCCGGACCCGGATTCGCCGACGATGCCCAGTGTCTCGCCCCGGCGCACCTCGATGCTGACGCCGTCCACCGCCTTGATGTGACCGACCACCTTGCGCAGCACGCCGCGCTTGATCGGGAACCAGACCTTGAGATCGTCGGTGCGGATGATGACGTCGCCCTTTGGATTGAGCGGCGCCGGCTGGACCTTGGGCTCTGCGGCCAGAAGATCGCGCGTGTAGGGATGCTGCGGCGAGTTGAACACCTGCTCGACCGATCCGTGCTCGACGATCTTGCCCTCCTTCATCACGCAGACCCGCTCCGCGATCTTGCGGACGATGCCGAGGTCATGGGTGATGAACAGGATCGCCATCCCGAGGCGCGACTGCAGGTCCTTGAGAAGCTGAAGAATCTGCGCCTGTACGGTGACGTCGAGCGCGGTCGTCGGCTCGTCGGCGATCAGCAGATCCGGCTCGTTGGCGAGCGCCATCGCGATCATCACGCGCTGGCGCTGGCCGCCAGAGAGCTGGTGCGGATAGCTCTGCAGCCGGGATTCCGGCTCGGGGATCCCGCACAACGTGAGCAGTTCGATGATCCGCGCCCGCGCCTGCTTGCCGGTCACGCCGCCATGCAACAGCAGGATTTCAGCGAGCTGCTTTTCGATGGTGTGGAGCGGATTGAGCGACGTCATCGGCTCCTGGAACACGATGGTGATGTCGCCGCCGCGGTGGCGCCTGATCTCCCGGTCGGAGAGACGCATCAGGTCCTGCCCCTTGAAGAGGATGGAGCCGGAGGGATGGCGCGCCGACGGATAGGGCAGCAACTTCATGATCGACAACGCGGTGACCGACTTGCCCGATCCGGACTCGCCGACCAGCGCGAGCGTCTCGCCCTTCTTGATCTCGAACGATACCCGGTCGACCGCCAGCATCTCGCGGCCGCCGTGGCCGAACGCGACCGACAGATCGCGAACCGAAAGCAGGGGAGATGCGGACGCGTCCATGGTGTTCACCCAAACGTCTTGCGCGGGTCGAATGCGTCGCGGATGGCCTCGCCGATGAAGATCAGGAGCGACATCATGGTGGCGATGGTGAAGAAGCCGGAAATTCCGAGCCACGGCGCCTGGATGTTCGACTTGCCCTGCTGCAGCAATTCGCCGAGCGACGGCGAGCCCGGCGGCAGGCCGAAGCCCAGGAAGTCGAGCGCGGTGAGCGACATCACCGAGCCCGACAGGATGAACGGCAGCATCGTCATGGTTGCGACCATGGCGTTGGGCAAGAGATGGCGGAACATGATGACGGCATTGGAGACGCCGAGCGCCCGGGCGGCCTGAATGTATTCGAAATTCCGGCCGCGCAGGAATTCCGCCCGCACCAGCCCGACCAGCGAGACCCAGGAGAACAGCAGGAGAATTCCAAGCAGGGTGAAGAACCCAGGCACCAGCACCGAGGAGATGATGAGCAGCAGATAGAGCTCGGGCAACGAGTTCCAGATCTCGATGAAACGCTGAAACAGAAGATCGGTCCAACCGCCGAAATAGCCCTGCACGGCGCCGGCGGCGACGCCGACCACCGAGGATATGATGGTCAGGATCAGGCCGAACAGCACGGAAATGCGGAAGCCATAGATGACGCGGGCGACCACGTCGCGCCCCTGGTCGTCGGTGCCGAGCCAATTGTATTCGAGATCGCTGCATCCGTTGACGTGCTTGCGCTCGACCACTTCCTTGCACTGGGCCTCGGTCAGCATCCAGGTCGGCGGCGACGGCGCCGGCGTAGGTAGGTCGAGGTTGTGGGTGTCGTAGGAATAGCGGATCGGCGGCCACAGCATGAAGCCGCCCTTTTCGGCGATCAGCTTCTGCAGATAGGGATCGCGATAATCGGCGGCGGTTTCGAAATCCCCGCCGAACGCGGTCTCCGGATACTTCACCACCGCCGGGAAATAGAATTTGCCCTCGAAGCTCACGAAGAACGGCTTGTCATTGGCGATGAATTCGGCGCCGAGCGAAGCCACGAACAGCACCAGAAAGATCCACAAGGACCAGTAGCCGCGCCCATTCGCCTTGAAGTTCTGCCATCGCCTCAGGTTGATCGGCGTCAGCGTAAAGCGGCCGCGGGGCCGTGGGGCGGCGGGGGCTGCAGCAATCACCTCGGAGGCGGAGGGAGTGCGCGCGTCCACCTCACACCTCCCGGGTCTCGAAGTCGATGCGGGGATCGACCCAGGTATAGGTGAGATCGGAAAGAAGGTTGATCACGAGGCCGAGCAACGCGAAGATATAGAGGTTCGCGAACACGACGGGATAGTCGCGGTTCAGCACGCTTTCGAAGCTGAGCAGGCCGAGACCGTCGAGCGAGAAGATGGTCTCGATCAGCAGCGCGCCGGTGAAGAAGACGCGCACGAACGCGCCGGGAAAGCCGGCGATGATCAGCAGCATGGCGTTGCGGAAGATGTGGCCGTAGAGGACCTGGCGGTCGTTGCAGCCCTTGGCGCGCGCGGTCAGGACATATTGCTTGCGTATCTCGTCGAGGAAGCAGTTCTTGGTAAAGATCGTCATGGTCGCAAAGGCGCCGACGCCCATGGCGAACAGCGGCAGCGTCAGGTGCCAGAAATAGTCGAGGATCTTCTTCCACCAGGGAAACATCGCCCAATTGTCCGACGTCAGGCCGCGCAGCGGGAACAGGTCGAGAAACGAGCCGCCGGCGAACAGCACGATGAGAAGCACGGCGAACAGGAATCCGGGAATTGCGTTCCCGATGATGACGACACCGGAGGTCCAGACGTCGAAGGGCGAGCCGTCGACGACCGCCTTCCTGATCCCGAGCGGGATCGAGATCAGGTAGGTGAGCAGCGTCGTCCACAAGCCGAGCGAAATCGACACCGGCAGCTTTTCCTTGACCAATTGCAGGACGCTGACGTCGCGGAAGTAGCTCTTGCCGAAATCGAAGGTGGCGTAATGCCCCAGCATCAAGAAGAATCGCTCATAGGCCGGCTTGTCGAAGCCGAACTGCTTCTCCAGACGCTTGATGAACTCGGGATCGAGCCCCTGGGCGCCACGGTACTTCGAATTCGCGGCATCGAGCTGGGAAGCTCCCTGCGCTTGGGCGCGGGCGCCGAAGTCGCCGCCAGCCGATCCGGAAATGCGCGAGGTCGCTCCGGTGTCGGCGCCGGAAAGCTGGGCGATGATCCGCTCGACCGGCCCGCCGGGGGCGAATTGCACCACCGTGAAAGAAACCAGCATGATCCCGATCAGGGTCGGGATCATGAACAGGATGCGGCGGATGATGTAGGCGGTCATGGAGAGAACTGGTTATCCCGATTTCTCGAGCTTGGCTGCCTTGGCGCGATCATACCACCAAGTCTCGGGAATGCCGCGGGAATAACGCGGCTTCGTCGGGGGATGGCCGAACGCGTCCCAATAGGCAACCCAGTGCGAGGCCTTATACCAGTGCGGAATCCAGTAGTTGCCGGAACGGATGACGCGGTCGAGCGCGCGCGCCGCGGCCACGAGTTCCACGCGGGTATCGGCAGCGATGATCTTCTCGATCAGGGCGTCGATCGCGGGATCGGCGATGCCGGCGACATTCTGCGATCCCTTGGTCGTGGCCGCCCGGGAAGAGAAATAGCCGCGCAGTGAATCCCCGGGTATGGTCGAAAAGCCGAACCGTTCCACCGTGACATCGAAATCGAAATCGTCGATGCGGGCGCGATACTGCACGGGATCGACGATCCGCAGCGTCGCATCGATGCCGAGTGTCTTGAGGTTCTTGATGAACGGCATGTGGTGGGGCTCGAACGTCGGCTCGTCGATCAGGAACTCGAATGTGATCGGCTGACCCTTGGCATCGACCCGCTTGCCGCCCTTGATGGGGAAACCGGCATCGCTGAGGATCTGCGATCCCTTGCGCAGCAGCGCGCGGTCCTGGCCGGAGCCGTCGGAAACCGGCGGCACGAACGCCTCGCCGAACACCTGGTCCGGCACCCTGCCCCGCCACGGCTCCAGCAGCTCGAGCTCTTGCGGGCTCGGCAGCCCCTTCGCCATCATGTCGGAATTCTGGAACACCGACTGGGTCCGCAGATAGGACCCGTACATGATGGTCTTGTTGGTCCATTCGAAATCGAAGGCGTAATTCAAGGCGAGGCGAAGCTGCGAATTGGCGAATTTCGGGCGGCGCAGATTGAGGAACCAGCCTTGCGCGCCCGAAGGGGTGTCGTCCGGCAAGTCGGCCCGCTTCACCCGGCCGTCGCGCATGGCAGGGAAATCGTAGCGGGTCGCCCAGGTGCGCGAGGTGAATTCCTCCCGGAACAGATAGCTCTTCGCCGTGAAGCCTTCGAAGCCGACTTCACGGTCCCGGTAATACTCATAGCGCAGCGTATCGAAGTTGTTCTGGCCGACGCTCACCGGCAGCGCAGCGCCCCACCAATCCGCCACGCGCTGGTACTCGATGAAACGGCCGGGCTCGAAACGCCCGACCTTGTAGGGTCCCGACCCCAGCGGGGTCTCGAGGCTCGATTCCTCGAAATTGCGTGTGGCGTAATAGGCCCGCGAGAAGATCGGCAAGCCCGCCACGAACAGCGGGACATCGCGCGCGCGCTTTTCGACGAAACGCACCACGAGGGTCTGGTCGTCGACAGCCTCAGTGCCGGCCATCTCGCGCAGACGCTGCTGGATAATGGGGTGGCCCTTCTCCTTGAGAAGGTTGAGCGAGAACGCGGCGTCCTGCGCGCTAAGCTTGGTGCCGTCGTGGAAACGCGCCTCCGGGCGCAGCGCAAAGCGATAGACGAGACCGTCCGGCGAGATGCGCACCGCGCGGGCGACGAGACCATACATCGCATCAGGTTCGTCGGCGGCGGACGTCATCAGGTTGGCGAAGGTCAGCTCCATGCCCTGGGCCGCGTCGCCGCGCAGGATGTAGCTGTTGAGCGAATTGAAGGTGAGGAAGTTCTGGTTGTACTGCCGGCTCGGCCCGATCTGCGAGAACACACCGCCCTTGGGCGCATCGGGATCGACATATTCGAAATTGCGGAAATCGCGGGGATATTTGAGATCACCGAATCCGGAGATGCCATGGACCTCGCCGTCTTCGGCGTCGCCGGCGGCATCGGCCTGCGGGCAGCCGACGGCGCTCGCCGTAATCGCGCCGGCCGAGAGAACCAGCACCTTGCGGCGCGTGAGGCCGTCGCCGTTGCGCGTCACTGCCGGCCTCCGGTCTTTGCGGCCTTCGCCTCGTCCCACCACCACAGCGTCGGGAAAGCCGAATTCCCGTATTCGGGAAGTTTTTCCGGATGGGAGAAGCGATCCCAGCGCGCCGCCCGCACTTTGCCGTAGGTCCACTGCGGCACGATGTAGTTGTTCCACAGCAGGACGCGATCGAGCGCTTTCGTAGCAGCGACCAGCTCCTCCCGGCTCTTGGCAAAGACCAAGCGGTTGATCAACTTGTCGACGGCCGGATTCTTGATCCCGATGAGATTGCGCGAGCCGGGCCGATCCGCGGACCGCGATCCCCAATAGCCGCGCTGCTCGTTGCCCGGCGACAAGGTTTCTCCCCACGATCCGACGACGACATCGAAGTCAAAGGCGCGAACGCGATTCTCGTACTGCGCATCGTCGACGGTGCGCAGGCTGACCTCGATGCCGAGTCGCTCCAGTACCGGCTTGTAGAACAGCACGAACCGCTCGAATACGGGTTCATCGAGGAGGAACTCGGCGGTCATCGGCTCGCCCGTCTTGGCGTTGACGAGCTTCTGGTTTCGGATCTCCCAGCCGGCCTCTCGCAGCATCCGGGTCGCCTCGCGCAAATTTCTGCGCACCGCCTCCGGGTTGCCGTTGACGGGATTCTTGTATTCGGTGGTGAAGACTTCCGGCGGCACCTGGTCGCGCACCGTCTCCAGGATCTCCAGCTCGAGGCCGGTGGGGAGCCCGCTCGATGCGAGCTCGGTGCCCTCGTAGTAGCTGTTGATGCGATGGTACGTGCCGTAGAAGAACTGCTTGTTCATCTCCTCGAAATCGAGCGCCAGGTTGAAGGCCCGTCGCACCCTCGGATCGCTGAACTTGGCGCGCCTGGTGTTCAGGACGAAGCCTTGCATCACGCCGAAATTGCGGATCGGAAATTCCTCCTTGATGACCCGTTTGTCGAGGACCGCCGGAAAATCATAGGCAGTCGCCCAATTCTTCGCGACGTTCTCGTTGCGCCAGTCGATCTGATCGGCCTTGAACGCTTCGAGCGCCACCGTCGTGTCGCGGAAATATTCGTAGCGGAGCTCGTCGAAATTATCCCGCCCGATGTTCACGGGCAGGTCCTTGCCCCAATAATCCTTGACCCGCTCGTAGACGATGGAACGTCCCGGCGTGAACTCCTTGATCCGGTAGGCGCCATTGCCGAGCGGCGGCTCGAGGGTCGTGGCGGTGATGTCGCGCTTGTTGCCGGATTTGTCGACGCCTTCGAACCAGTGCTTAGGCAGGATATTGATCTGGCTGACGATCAGCGGCAATTCGCGATTGCCGGGCGAATCGAAGGTGAACGTAATCTCGCGCTCGCCGGTTTTCTCGACCTTCGTCACATGCTGGTAGTAGGCGGAGAGCTGGGGATTGTCCTGCCTGAACGCGTTGAACGAGAAGATCACGTCGTCGGGCGTCACCGGCTTGCCGTCGTGCCATTTGGCTTGCGGTCGCAGGCGGTAGGTGACCGAGGAGAAGTCATCGGGATGGCTCACGCTCTCGGCCAGCAACCCGTACGCGCTCGATACTTCATCCAGGGGACCAATCATCAAGCTGTCGTAAATGAGGTCGACGCCGACGGCCATCGTCCCTTTCACACCTGCAATCACCGGATTGAAATTGTCGAAGGTGCCGATGGCGACCTGACGGGCTGCGCCGCCCTTGGGGGCTTTCGGATTGACGTAATCGAAATGCTTGAAGTCCGGCTTGTACTTGAGGTCGCCGTACAGCGACAGCCCGTGCCGCCAGTCGTATTCCTCGGTGCCAGCAGCCTGGACGGCCGACAGGGCCGGGATCGCAAACAACAGCGCCGCGACGCAGGCGCGCTGAAAAGACTTGGCGTTCAATTGGGCCTCCTCCAACCATGTCTGCACCGCAACTGCGCGCGGGTACGGATCAGGATAAACCATTTTATGGTGCTTTTTGATTGCGGCGCCACCGTGCCGCAACGCGACCGAATGCGGCGTGTCGAATGGCCGCTGGAGCACCGTCGTTTCGACTAGAATCGAACCGCGCTCCGGCGTCATTGATTTTAGTCATGATCCCGCGCAAAAAGCCCTGCAACTCTTCGCGATCATACCCCCCAACCCGCGCCGCGAGCGGTAACCCCGCTCGAACCGCCGCCGGTTCTGCCACCGCTACTGCTTGGCAACCGGAAGCGGCTTCGGATTGTCCGAGAGGGAATTGAGATAGTCGATGACGTCGGCCCGCTGGCTGCCGCGCTGGAAGCCGCCGAAGGTCATCAGGGTGCCTGGAATGAAGCCTTTGGGGTTTTCCAGGAATTTATTCAGGTCATCGATGGTCCAGTCGCCACGCTTCGCCTTCATCGCCTCGGAGTACATGAAGCCGGGCTCCGACGCCCGCGGACGCCCGACGATGCCCCAGAGGTTGGGACCGACCTTGTTGGCACCGCCTTTATCGAAGGTATGGCAGGCCGCGCAGATCTTGGCCGCGCTCTGGCCGCGCTCGACCGTTGCGCTGGCGAGGAGCTTTTCAATCGATTCCTCGGGCGCCGGCTTGGCCGCCCCGCCGCCGACACCCTCTTTGGGAATCTCGATCACGTAGCCGGGCTTGGCCGGCTTGGGTGGGGCGAAAATCGCCTCCGCCGTGATGTTCAAGCCCACCAGAAACAGGCACGTGCCGAGGATCGCGCCAGCGATCTTGTTGAATTCAAAGGAGTCCATCGCCGAATGGTCCCACATAAGAGATGGCTGGGCGTCAGGCCGGGGCCCCGAGCGGGGCAGAGATAGCCGGTTTGCCTCCGGTGTGGCAACCCGTATAAGCGGACCCGAACTTGAACTTGCGTCTTAGAACGCGAACCAGGCAGGGTCGCACTCGAATCCTTTTGATTTTGCGCATGATCTTGTCCGAAAAGTCTGCAGCTTTTCGGGATCATTCGCGAGGCAATGTGGACCTGTACAGCGCGGATTCCATGGCGGGAAACGTCATCATCCTCATACCGGCCCGGATGGCGGCGACCCGGCTGCCCGGCAAGCCGCTCGCCGAGATCGCAGGCAGGCCGATGATCGCCCATGTGATGGACCGGGCGGCCGCCGCCGGGGTCGGCCCGGTGTTCGTCGCGACCGATTCGGCGGAGATCGAGGCGGCCGTGACAAAGGCCGGCGGGCGGGCCGTGATGACCCGGCCCGATCATGTCTCAGGTTCCGACCGTATCTTCGAGGCGCTGGAACGGATCGACCCTTCCGGGGCGGCTGACATCGTGGTCAATGTGCAGGGCGATCTGCCGACCCTCGATCCCGCCGATATCCGCGCCGCCCTGGCGCCGCTCGCCGATCCGGCCGTCGATATCGCGACCATCGCCGCCGAGATCCGCAACGCGCAGGAGCGCACCAACCCCAATGTCGTCAAGGTCGTGGGCACGCCGGTCGGCCCGGACCGCCTGCGGGCGCTCTACTTCACCCGCGCAACCGCCCCGTCCGGCGACGGGCCGCTCTACCACCATATCGGGCTTTATGCCTACCGGCGGGCCGCGCTCGCAAGATTCGTGCATCTCCCGCCGTCGCCGCTGGAGCGGCGCGAGAAGCTCGAGCAATTGCGTGCGCTCGAAGCCGGCATGCGCATCGATGTCGCCATCGTCAGGTCGGTGCCGCTAGGGGTAGACACGCCGGAAGACCTCGAAGCTGCGCGCGCGGCGTTGACTTCGCCACCCAACCCCGCATAGAGCGCACCGAGCTTACTTTAGGGAACACTATGGCCACCTCCACCAAACCATTGAAGATCGTGTTCCAGGGCGAACCCGGAGCGAATTCCCACATCGCCTGCCAGGAGGCCTATCCCGACGCAGAGCCGACGCCGTGCCCGACCTTCGAGGACGCGCTCAACGCGGTAGCGAGCGGAGAAGCCGATCTCGGCATGATCCCGATCGAGAACTCGGTGGCGGGCCGGGTTGCCGACATCCACCACCTGATGCCCATCGCGGGCCTCCACATCATCGCCGAATCGTTCCTGCCGATCCGCAACCAGCTCCTGGCGCTCAAGGGCGTGCGGCTGCCGGAGATCAAATCGGTCGAAAGCCACATCATGGCGCTGGGGCAGTGCCGCAACTTCATCCGCAAGCTCGGCGTGAAGAGCGTCGTCGCCGCCGACACCGCCGGCGCCGCCCGCGAGGTCGCCGAGCGCGGCGACCGCAGCTGCGCGGCGATCGCATCGCGGCTGGCGGCGCAGATCTACGGCCTCGACATCATTGCCGAAAACATCGAAGACGAATCCCATTCGACGACGCGCTTCGTGGTGCTGTCGCGGTCGGACAAGCGGGCGGCGCGCGGCAACGGGCAGGTGCTCACCACCTTCGTGTTCCAGGTCCGCAACATTCCGGCAGCGCTGTACAAGGCGCTGGGCGGCTTCGCCACCAACGGCGTGAACATGACCAAGCTCGAGAGCTACATGCTCGAAGGCACGTTCTCCGCCACCCAGTTCTATTCCGATGTCGAGGGTCATCCCGACGACCCCGGCCTCAAGCTGGCGCTGGAGGAACTCGCCTTCTTCACGCAGCCGGACTCGCTCAAGATTCTCGGCGTCTATCCCGCCCATCCCTTCCGCAAGACGATCGGCCAAGGAAGGTAGCCTGGGGCGTTTTCCAATTGCGCTGACCCTATTAGTGTCATTGCTCGGCTTGACCGGGCAATCCAGTACTCACGGTCGGTGTTTACTGGATCGCCCGGTCGAGCCGGGCGATGACAGCGAAGTGTGTGTCAACTGAGCGAAACACGCTCCTTGCGACAGATTCTGGAGACCTGATTCATGGCCGCTCTCACATTGGCGCAGGCCAATCGCATCATCGAAGCGATCATCGAACGCGGCGTGGCGCTGGGATGCCGGCCGCTGGCGGTGATCGTGGTCGAGCCGGGCTGCAAGGTGAAGGCGTTCCAGAAGGAAGACGGCGCCTCGATGATTCGCTTTGAAATGGCGTTCGGGAAGGCCTATTCGGCACTGGCGCTCGGCCGCTCGTCCAAGCTCGTGCGCATCCGCAACGAGGAAAAGCCCGCCTTCATGCGCTATCTGATCGCCGCCAGCGGCGACCAGATGTTTCCCGAAGGTGGCGGCATGCCGATCCGCGATGCCGACGGCGAGGTGATCGGCGCCGTCGGAGTGACCGGCGACACCGAGGATCGCGACGAGGAACTCGCCGTTCACGGCATCCATGCCACCGGCCTCAAGACCGACGACGACTGCAAAGACATGGGCCGGCGCGCCAATCCCCGGCTCACCGACAAGTAGCGCAGCGGCTCCCGGCGCGGCCGGTCCACGCCAGCAGCGGCCCGGCCGGCCGATATTCGGAGGGTTCATGCGAGCGTCGATTGGTTTGCACTATTTCAAGATGCCACGCAGCGTGCTCTGCGCGATTGCGGCCGGCGTCGTCACGCTCCAACTCGTCACAGCGGCTCCGCTCTCGGCCCAGGGGACAGCCGTGTCGGCAGCATCTGCCTCGCAGGGTGACTTCGGCGGCCTCATCGACATCGGCGGCGGTCGGCGCATCTACTTGGAGTGCCGTGGTACCGGCAGCCCCACGGTCGTGCTCGAAGCCGGCTACCGCAGTTCGGCCAGGGTTTGGAGCGAGGATCTCCACCAGTCAGGGGGGCCGCGGACGATGGTTCTCGCGGGCGTGGCCGCTTTCACTCACGTTTGCGCCTACGACCGACCGGGAACCGTAGCCCCCCTCAAGGACGACGTGCGCCCGAGCCGCAGCGACCTCGTCCCACAGCCACGGACCGCCCCGAGCGTCGTTGCCGACCTCCACGCATTGCTCCACGCCGCGGGCGTCCCCGGCCCCTTCGTGCTGACCGGCCACTCGCTGGGCGGCCTCTTTGTCCGGCTCTATGCCAGCACGTACCCCGGTGAGGTCGTCGGGCTCATCCTTGTCGACCCCTATTCCGAGCGGCTCGAAACGCTGCTGACCCCCGAGCGGTGGGCGGCCCTGGTGCGGCTCAACGTGCGGTTCGGCACCGACACGGTAAAGCCTATCCCCGGCTACGGCGATCTCGAGACCCTGGGATACGGCAAAGACAACGTCGTGATGCGGCAGGCGGCAGCTTCCACACCGCTCGGCCCCATGCCGCTGGCGGTCCTCGCCCATGCGCGTCCGTTCGAGCTGACGGAGGAGGCGGAGGGGTTCACGTCCCAAGCACTTGAATCAGTCTTGCGTGCGGCGAACGAGGACATGGCGACGCTCGTCCCGAACGCGCGCTTCTTCGTTGCCAAAGACAGTGGCCACGACATCCACCAGGATCAACCGGAACTGGTGACCGAGGCGATCCGGCAGGTGGTCATGGGCGTCCGCAGCCCGGATACGTGGTACGACCTGACGACTTGTTGCACGAAGTAGCCACTTCATGGCGTCGCGCGACCAGCAGACGCCGGAGGCGCTGTACGCCTATCAAAAGGCTGAGATCGAGAAATGGTGGTCGACCCTCAAGACAGCGAATATCGAGGGCGAATACATCTTTCGCAATGCATTGATTGGCGGTCCCGAGACTAGCTCAACCGGCGAGGCTGCTCGACACCCGATCGCTGCCGAATTGCAACGCAAAAAATTTCGGCCGCCGACGGCCTCAGTCGAGCAGGTCTGTGACAACAACTGGTGCCGCGAGTCCCTTCCTCCCACGCGCGTCGTCGTATAGCCTGATCTGAAAGCTGCCGGCGGGACGTGCCGAAATCCCGATCCGTGCAACGGGCAGCACGGGTGCCGTTGGCTCGCCTCCTTCCTCAATGGCTGCTCTTTGGCGATGACGGGAGAACAGTGATGCTTTGTCGAAGCTTGTTTGCTGCAATCGTATTGGCGGCACTGCCGTTGTCAGCCGCCAGCGCCCAGATCTTGGATTACTCGAAATATCCCAACCTGAAGGGCCAGTGGAACCGGTTCATCGTTCGCGGAGTTCCCGGCCAACCTTCATTCGACCAGACCAAGTCGGGTGGGTTGGCACAGGAGGCGCCGCTGACGCCCGAGTACAAGGCGATTCTGGAGGCGAGCGTTGCGGATCAGGCCCGCGGCGGGCTGGGCGACAGCGGCGACCATTCCCGTTGTAGCGCGGCCGGCATGCCGTGGATGATGGTTGCATTCCGCCCGCTGGAATTCGTCATCACGCCGGAGACGACCTACATTTTGATTGCCGACTTCGACCCCTTGCGCCGCATCTTCACCGACGGACGCGACTGGCCCAAGGAAATCGAGCCTACATTTCAGGGCTATTCAATCGGACGCTGGATCGACGAGGACGGCGATGGTCGCTACGACGTGCTCGAGGTCGAGACCCGTGGCTTCAAGGGACCCCGTCTTTATGACGTCACCGGCCTGCCGCTGCACCGGGACAATCAGTCGATCTTCAAGGAACGCATTTTCCTCGACAAGGCGGATTCCAAAATCCTTCATGACGAAATCACGGTGATCGACCACGCTTTGACGCGGCCGTGGATCGTGGACAAGAGATACGTTCGCAATGCCGACCCCCGGTCGGCGTGGCCGGAATCCGTCTGCGCCGAGTATAACGCGTGGGTATTCATCGGAAAGGAACACTATTATCTGAGTTCGGACGGTTACCTGATGCCCGCCAATAAGGGGCAGGCGCCGCCTGATCTGAGGTATTTCAATAGATCGCAGAAGTGACCGGAACGCTTGGCTTCCGCTCATCCCCGCGTGGCTTGTTCGCGCCGTCAGCATCGGGAACGGTAACTATGAAACCTCTACGCCGTGAATTTCTGCATCTGGCAGCGAGTGCCGCCGTGCTGCCGGTCTTGCTGCGCATCGCAGGGGCGCAAACGGTGCCGCAGTCGAAGACCGGCACCCGTCTCATCACCTTAGGCACGCGCTCCGGGCCCAATCCAACAGTCTCTCGCGCGCAATCATCAAATGTATTGATCGTCAATGGTATCCCTTACATCATCGATGCAGGCGACGGCGTGACGCGCCGCCTCACGCGAGCCAGGATCGGGTTTCGCGACATCGACACGATTTTCATCACGCATCCGCACAGCGACCACACGAGCGGGCTACCCGCACTCTTGGCCGTGCAATACGACTCGATCCGCACCAAGCCCGTCAACGTCTACGGTCCGCCCGGAACGGAGGAAACCGTCAAGGGAATCCTGCCATTCCTGGACGTCAATGCGGAAGTACGTATGGGTGACGGGACCAGAACGGTCATGGCCTCAAAGATATTCAGCGGTCACAACAAGGAACCCGGAGTGATCTTCCAGGACGCCAACATCAAGGTGACCGCGGTTGAAAACAGTCACTTCCACTTTGCACCGGGAAACCCGGCTCACGGCAAATACAAGTCCTACGCTTTTCGCTTCGACACGGCGGACCGCTCGATCGTGTTCACCGGAGATACGGGCCCGAGCGATGCCATCTCGGCGCTCGCAAAGGGGGCCGATCTGCTCGTCTCCGAAGTCAACTCGATCGAGGAATTCAAGGCCCGGCAAATCCAGATTGGGCGCTGGCAGGCGATGACGCCCAAGCAGCAGGAAGAGACAATCCGGCACATTGTTGAGGAACACGTGAGCCCGGAGCAGGTCGGGGAGATGGCCGCACGCGCTGGCGTCAAGACCGTCGTCCTCACGCATCTGCCGGCCACGGCCGACCCGAAAGACGAATATGCACGCTATCGGGGAACTTGTGAAAAAGCACTTTTCTGGACAGGTGCTCATCGCCAAAGACCTGATGGAATTTTGATGGGTCGCGGGCCCACGCCCGACATTCACATTCTCCGCCTTGCCCCTTGGTAGCGACCGTCGAAGCGGACAGCTCTGCACTTTCACTGTTTTGGCTAGTTACATCCAACATTTGCGGGATGACGAAGCATGACTAACTTCGACGACCGACCGCTTCCGGCGGTCGGAGCCTATTGGATCAAAGAGGACGATTATCCGGCGCTGCTGCAAATCTTCGACGATGGCAACAAGATGCCACCGACCTGGAAAGAGTGGCTGAAGATGGCCGAGGAAATGGAGCGGGAACTCAAGGCTTACGGACATCCCGTCATGCGCGTTCCCATCGACCCCAACACATTTCCGGCCTGGTGCGCCGCCCATGGCACGACCACGGGCCGTGACGGACGCAAAAGGTTCGTCGCCGCCGCTGTAACCGAGAGATACGGCGATCAAACCTGACCAATTGCGCTCGGGCCGGTTCCGCGTGGCGCTCGTCTTCGGCCTCGGATCAAAATGAGCCCTGTCACCAACATCGCCGACGCGACGGCGCGGGCTATCCCGGATAGAACCGCTCCCGGTTGGTCCACTCGCCGATGCGGTTGTCGAGCACCCATTGCGCCAGCCGGTCGTGGCGCACCATCCAGACGTCGGGGAAACCGCTGAAATATTTCAGGATCTTGTCGACCATCGCCGCCATCAGCGGACGGCCGCCAAAATGGCAATGGACGGTCACGTTGAGGAACGCGGTCGGCTCGTTCTGGTAGAGATAGTCGAAGGTGTCCTTGTAGACGTCGTACCAGTCGCGCGGATTGCCGCGCAGCACCCGGTGGTCGGCGTAGTCGCTGTGAGGAAACGCGACGATCGTGCCGCTGCCGCGCTCGACGCAGAACGGCAGGTCGATGTGGTTGTAGTCGCCGTACCACAGGAAGCCCGCAGCGGTGAGAAGCTCCTCCGTGTGCGCCGACGATGCCAGCACCGGGCTGAGCCAGCCCTTCGGCGGCACTCCCGTCAGCTTGCGGAACACCTCGATGCAGCGCGCGATGACGGCCTGCTCCTCGTCCCGCGTGAGATAGGCGACGATGTTGTCCTGGGTGTAGGAATGGGCGGCGATCTCGTGGCCGGAGCGCAGCATCTGCTCGACCGCCTGCGGCGCGAGCTCCATCGACTTGGCATTGGCGCAGAATGTCGCGGGCACGCCGTTGGCGTCGAGTATCTTCATCAGCCGCCACACCCCCGCGCGGCCTCCATAGGTGCCCCAGGTCATGGCGGCGCGGTCGTGGGTGCCGGGCTTGAGCGAGGTGGTCTGCACCGAGAAGGGCGGCCCTTTGTCGCCCGACCAGTTCTCCAGGAGGCAGGTCACCGCCACCGCGATCCGAGCCCCGCCGGGCCATGCGAAGCCGCTCGATTTCTCAGTCATGCCAAGTACTTCGACCATCCGTTGCAATCCCGCCCCGGGATCGGGCGGCGCCGCCTATAGAGCACTTTTGCACGCGTTTCGCAGCCGCGACTTCGCGTGCGTTTGTCGCCGTCCCCATCATGGCCTATGCTTGCGTCGTACTTCGGGAAGCTGCAGCGTGGGGGAGGCGGCCATACCATGAAGACGATTCTCGTTCCGACCGAATCTCACGAAGTGATCCGCCCGGCATTGGAGACCGCGCTCATGCTGGCGCGGCGATTCGACAGCTATATCGAGGGCTTTGCCCTGCGGTTCCGGGTCAATGAATTCGTCGCGGTCGATATGGCCGGGGCCATTCCATTGGAGTCGCTGCGCGACGAGAACATCGAAGAGGCCCGGCGCGCCCGCCAGATCTTCGAGGCCTTCATGGGCGAGCAGGCGGTGCCGCGCGCCAACGCCGCGGCCTCGTCGTTGTCCTACGGTTGGCTCGATGATGCGCCGGAAGGGGAAGGCTTCGTCGGCAGCTATGGCCGGGTGTTCGACGTCATCGTCATGAGCCGGCCCGAAGCCAAGACGATCGGTCTGCACGTCCGCGCGCTCGAATCCGGCCTGTTCGAAAGCGGCCGGCCGGTCCTGCTGGCTCCGCCGGTACCGCCGCGCCAGCTCGGCACCAACGTCCTGATTGCATGGAACTGCAGCACCGAGCAGGCGCGCACCACCGCGCTGGCGATGCCGCTGCTCAAGAGCGCCGAGCGCGTCACCGTGCTGTACGTGAAAGGCGGGAACGAAGTTCCCGGACCACCGCCCGAGCAGGCGGTTCAGTACCTGCAGCGCAACGGCATCGCCGCAACGCTGTTGATCGTCGATGTCGCGGGCCGCACCACCGGCGAAGTAGTCCTTGCCGCGGCGCAATCATTGAATTGCGACCTGCTGGTCAAGGGCGCCTACACCCAGAGCCGCTTGCGGCAGTTGATTTTCGGAGGCGCGACCCGCCACATCCTCGGGCACGCCACCCTGCCGGTGCTGATGGCGAATTAAAGCATGATCCCGAAAAGTCGCAGACTTTTCGGATAGGATCATGCTCAAAATCAAAGACTGCGTTCGGTCACTCCAAAGCCGCTCTCGCGGCCTGCCGCGCGTATTCGTTCCAGATCGCCTTCGGGCCGAGGCTCACGACCAGGGCGCGGTGGGCGGCCCGTTCGGCGTCGGACAGGCGCGCCAGCAATGCGAACGGGCGCACCCGGATGGTCCGGCTCGACTGCGTCGCCGCGGCCGGCGTCAGCGTCGCCGACACCAGGCCGAGCTGGGCCTGACGCGCCCCGATCAGCTCAAGATAGACCTCCGCCAGAAGCTCGGCGTCGAGCAGCGCGCCATGCTTGGTGCGGCGGCTGTTGTCGATGCCGAAGCGCTGGCACAGGTCGTCGAGCCGGTTCGACCCGCCCGGATATTTGCGCCGCGCCAGCAGCAGCGTGTCGACCAGGCGGTCGCGCGAAATGGCGGGAAGGCTCACCCGTTCCAGCTCGGCATTGAGAAAGCCGAGATCGAAGCTCGCATTGTGGGCGACCAGCGGGGCGTCGCCGATGAAATCCATGAGCTCGGCAGCGATGTCGGCGAACAGCGACTTGTCCTTGAGGAACTCGAGCGACAGGCCGTGGACCGCGAACGCCTCGGCCGGAATGTCCCGCTGAGGGTTGATATAGCGGTGGAAGGTCTGCCCGGTCGGGAAGCGGTTGACGAGTTCGATGCAGCCGATCTCGAGCAGCCGGTGACCCTGGTAAGGGTCGAGCCCGGTGGTCTCGGTGTCGAACACGATTTCGCGCATGGTCTCGTTTCTGGACCTGGTCCGATCAGCTCCGGCGAATCGGAAGCGTTTCGGCTGCGCGCAGGATGGCATGGACCTGGGCCCGGGCGTAATCGAGGTTCTGGGAGCTATCCACGACGAAATCAGCGCGGCGGCGCTTTTCTTCGTCCGGCATCTGCTTGGCGACCAGGGCGCGGAATTTGTCCTCGGTCATGCCGGGCCGCTCGAAGGCACGCGCCCGCTGCATCTCGGGGGGCGCCGACACCACCACGACGGCGTCTACGCGGGCGTCACCGCCGGTTTCGAACAGCAGGGGGATGTCGAGCACGGCGACCCGCGCCTCTGCTTTCTCGGCTGCCTCGAGAAAGCGCTGCTCCTCCCGGCGCACCAGCGGATGCACGATCGCCTCCAGGCGCGCCAATGCGGCGGGATCGCCGAGCACCGCCTGCGCCAGCCTGGCGCGGTCGACCCCATGTTCTCCGGTGGTACCGGGGAACGCCGCCTCGATAGACGCAGCCGCCTCCCCAGCATAAAGCCGGTGCACCGCTTCATCGGCGTCGTAGACGGGAACGCCGGCCTCGGCGAAGAACCGCAACGCCGTGCTCTTGCCCATTCCGAGCGAACCGGTGAGGCCGATCACCACCATTGCACCTACCCCGCCAATCCTTACCCAGCCAGGCATCCGTCCCGCCGCAGGAAAGAGATGAGCTCGAACAAGGGCAGGCCGAGGATGGTGAAATGGTCACCCTCGATGCGCTCGAACAGGTGGACGCCGAGCTTTTCGAGCTGATAGCCGCCGACACTTTCCAGCACCGCCGCCCCGGCCGCCTCGAAATAGGCGTCGAGAAAAGCATCCGACAGGCTTCGCATGGTCAGGCTCGCGGTATCGACCGCCTCCAGCAGCACCTCGTCGCCGCGCACCACGGCGACGGCGGAATGGAGCTGATGGGTGTTGCCGGACAGGGCCATGAGTTGCGCGCGCGCAGCGGCGCGGTCGCGCGGCTTGTCGAAGCGCCGGTTTCCCAGTGCCAGTGTCTGGTCGGCGCCCACCACCAGTCGGCCCGGCTTGTGTCGCGCGACCGCGCTTGCCTTTTCGCGGGCCAGCAAGAGGGCCGCTTCGGCGGGGCCGAGCGGGCCTGCCGCCGCTTCGACGGCACGCTCGTCGAGTCCGGGCAGGCTGATCTCGACCGGGAGGCCGGCCGCTTCGAGCATCGCCCGGCGCGGTGCGCTGCGCGATGCGAGCACCAGCGGTTGAGCGGCGCACCACAGCGGCATGGATCACTCCGCCGGCAGGCGGCGGCGTTCGGCGAGGAGCGACATGATCGCCGATGCCGTTTCCTCGATCGAGCGCCGGGTCACGTCGATCAACGGCCACTCGTGTTTGCTGCAGAGACGCCGCGAGAATGCGATCTCCTCGGCGACCGCCTGGCGATCGATGTACTGGTCGTCGTCGCGGTGCGCTTTGAGCCCGAGCAGCCGGTTCTGCCGGATCTGCACGATGCGCTCCGGGCTCGCGAACAGCCCCACCACCAGCGGCCGGCGCACCGTCTCCAGCGCCGGCGGCGCCGGCATGCCCGGCACCAGCGGAATATTGGCGGTCTTGACGCCCCGGTTGGCGAGATAGATCGAGGTCGGCGTCTTTGAGGTTCGCGACACCCCGACCAGGATGACGTCGGCATTTTCGAGATCGTCGGCGAGCTGACCGTCGTCGTGCATCATGGTGTAGTTGAGCGCGTCGATCCGCTTGAAATAATCCGCGTTGAGGATGTGCTGTGCGCCGACCTTATGGGTCGATTCGGCGCCGAGATAGGACTGGAACAGGCTCAAGACCGGACCAAGAATCGAGAGGCAGGGCAGCCCCAGCTCCCGGCATTTCTCTTCCAGGCGGCCAATCAGGGACTGATCGAGGAGTGTATAAAGGATGACGCCCGGAGATGTCTCTATCTCAGTCAGAACCCGATCGAGCTGCTTATTGGTCCGAACCGCCGGGTAGACATGTTCGACCGGCGACGCATTGACGTATTGAGCACAAGCCGCGCGGGCAACCGTGATCAGCGTCTCGCCGGTGGAATCGGAGACGAGATGAAGATGAAAGAAGCTGGCATTGCGATGCGACATCGGCGGTTGCCGTTGAATCCCTGTGGATCAGTGGGGAGAAAGCCACGCCTGTGGCCGAAGAGCAAGCACCGCCTCGAAAGGGCTGCATGACCGTCCACATAGCCACAGGGAGGACCGCGCCAGGCAGGATCAATTCTGTCCTGTTGGCAATTAGGAAGAACACCACCGGCTTTGCGCCCCCTGGAGGCGCTAAGCAACTCCGGCATGAACGATTTTCCCGCTATGCATGATTGCTGCGTGACGGTAGAAGCCGGTCGATGCCTGTGGGCAACTCGGCCGTCGCCTGTGGAATGCGATTCATGAGTCTTATCCAACGTCAAACAACAACAAAAATCAGAATCTTCTCTAGTTTTTAGAATGGACCAGTCGATGCCCTCCCCGTGTGTAGAACTCGCGATCCTCAAGGTGCTGTCGGGTCAAACTTGCCCCAGCCCGCCGATGTGGATGATGCGTCAGGCAGGCCGCTACCTGCCCGAATATCGTGCTCTGCGTGAGAAGGCCGGTTCATTTCTCGACCTCTGCTTCAATCCCGATCTCGCCGCGGAAGTAACGTTGCAACCGGTGCGGAGGTTCGGTTTCGACGCCGCCATCTTGTTTTCTGACATCCTGGTGGTTCCCCACGCACTGGGCCAGCACGTGTCTTTTGCCGCTGGCGAAGGACCGCGTCTCGCGCCGGTGATCGGTTCCAATGACCTGGGAGTGATCGCGCGCAAGATCGATCTTGGCACGCTTGCAGCCGTATTCGAGACTATCAGGATCGTGCGGACCAAATTGCCGCGCGAGGTCGTGTTGTTGGGGTTCTGCGGGGCACCATGGACGGTTGCGACCTATATGGTCGCCGGATACGGCACGCCCGATCAGGCGCCGGCGCGGCTGTTTGCGTATCGGGACGCCGATGCCTTCGCCAAGCTCATCGATATCCTGACCGAAGCCTCGATCGAGTACTTGGCCGCCCAGTTTGAAGCCGGCGTGGATGCGGTGCAATTGTTCGACACCTGGGCCGGAGTGCTTGGACCGAACGAATTCGAGCGATGGTGCATCGGACCGGCGAAGCGAATTGTCGCAGGCTTGCGGCAGCGAATCCCGGGCGCGAAGATCATCGGATTTCCGCGCGGCGCGGGGACGTCCCTGAAGACCTATGTGGATAGTGTTGATGTCGATGCGGTGGGGTTGGACTGGATGATCGATCGCGGCTTTGCCCGCAACGAGATTCAGCGTCGCCGCCCGGTCCAGGGCAATCTCGATCCGCTGGCCTTGCTGGCAGGTGGGTCTGCCCTCGACCGCGAAGTCGACGCCATCCTGGAATCGTTCGCCGACCGTCCTTTCATTTTCAATCTGGGTCACGGCATCCTGCCGGAAACACCGATCTCTCATGTGGAACGCATGATCGCACGGGTTCGTGGGTGGAAGGCGGGGGCATCCTTGGCATGACGGCGAGCCTGTATCTCTGGCTGAAGGCACTGCACATCATCGCGGTGATCGCGTGGATGGCCGGAATGCTCTATCTGCCGCGGCTGTTCGTCTACCACTGCGAGGCCGCTCCGGGGTCGACGCAATCGGAGACCTTCAAGGTCATGGAACGTCGCCTGCTGCGGGCGATCATCAATCCTGCGATGATCGCAACCTGGGTGCTGGGCCTGTGGCTCGCCTGGACCGGTAATTTTCTTTCCGCGCCCTGGCTGTATGGCAAGCTTGTGCTGGTACTCGCCATGTCCGGGGTCCATGGCATGCTGGCGCGGTGGATGAAGGATTTCGCCGCCGACCGGAATCGCCACACCCAGAAGTTCTATCGGATCATGAACGAGGTGCCGACACTTCTCATGATCGGCATCGTCATCCTGGTCGTGGTCAAGCCGTTTTGAGCAAAAAAGTGCCCAATGCTTCGGGAACCCTTGCAATGGTTCCGAACTTTTCCTATGTTGGGCTCATCTCACCGAACGCAGGCAGATACTTTCGAGGGCGGCCCGAGTAGGGACCCACCCGATGTATCGGGCCAAGGTTTAGCGTCCTCGCTTCGCCAACGACCTGCGGTCCCTTCCCTTCCATCTCCACGATCGGCGTTTTTCCGTCGGTCGCCCCACAGGATCACCCGCATGCGGGAAATGAAACTCCAGGACCTCAAGTCCAAATCCCCCACTGAATTGCTTGTTTTTGCCGAAGAACACAGCGTCGAGAACGCCTCGACCATGCGCAAGCAGGAGCTGATGTTCGCGATTCTCAAGCAGCTTGCCCAAAACGAAGTCGACATTATCGGCGAAGGCGTCGTCGAAGTTCTCCAGGACGGCTTCGGCTTCCTGCGCGCTCCCGAGGCGAATTACCTGCCCGGCCCCGACGACATCTACGTATCGCCCTCGCAGATCCGTCGCTTCGGCCTGCGCACCGGCGACACGATCGAGGGCGAGATCAGAAGCCCGAAAGAGGGCGAACGCTATTTCGCCCTTCTCAAGGTCAACACCATCAACTTCGAAGACCCCGAGAAGGCGCGCCACAAGATCAACTTCGACAACCTGACGCCGCTCTATCCGGACGAGCGGTTGCGCATGGAGCACGAGGATCCCACCAAGAAGGATCTTTCGCCGCGCGTCATCGACATCGTCTCACCGATCGGCAAGGGCCAGCGCGCGCTGATCGTGTCGCCGCCGCGCACCGGCAAGACCGTGCTGCTGCAGAACATCGCCCACGCCATCACCGCCAATCATCCCGAATGCTACCTGATCGTGCTCCTGATCGATGAGCGGCCGGAGGAAGTCACCGACATGCAGCGCTCGGTCAAAGGCGAGGTGATCTCCTCGACCTTCGACGAACCGGCGGCGCGTCACGTCCAGGTCGCGGAGATGGTGATCGAGAAAGCCAAGCGTTTGGTCGAGCATGGCCGCGACGTGGTGATTTTGCTCGACTTCGATCACCCGCCTCGGCCGCGCCTACAACACCGTGGTCCCGTCTTCGGGCAAGGTGCTGACCGGCGGCGTCGACGCCAACGCACTGCAGCGGCCGAAGCGCTTCTTCGGCGCCGCCCGCAACATCGAAGAGGGCGGCTCGCTGACCATCATCGCGACGGCCCTGATCGATACCGGCAGCCGCATGGACGAAGTGATTTTCGAAGAATTCAAGGGCACCGGCAATTCGGAATTGATTCTCGACCGCAAGGTCGCGGACAAGCGCACCTTCCCCGCGATCGACATCACGCGCTCCGGCACCCGCAAGGAAGAGCTGCTCACGCCGCCCGACGTGCTCAAGAAGATGTACGTGCTCCGCCGCATCCTCAATCCGATGGGCACCATGGACGCCATCGACTTCCTGCTCGACAAGCTGCGCAACACCAAGAGCAATTCCGAGTTCTTCGAATCGATGAACACGTAATGTGCTGCGGCGCTTTTCGTTTAGATTCAAACATACCACGCTGTCATCGCCCGGCTTGACCGGGCGATCCAGTAAACACCGACTGGGCGTACTGGATTGCCCGGTCAAGCCGGGCAATGACATCATTAGGGTCAACGTAAGCGAACCACGCAGCCCCAAGACGATTCTGGGAGGAAATACATGCGCAAGCACGTTCTATGGTCGGCACTTTTTTTGTGCGTCGGCGTCGCGTCGGCGTCCGCTTTGTCCGACAAGCCTTATCTCAGCGCCAATGATGCGGACTTCGGCAACCTGTTGCCGCCGCCGCCGGCCGATGGCTCGGCCAGGGACAAGCGCGACATGCAGACCGTGCTGGAACTCCAGAAGGAGGTCACGCCGGAACGGCTGGCGCGCATCCAGGCCGATACCGAGCAGTCCGTTTATCGCTTTGCGGGCGAGATCTTCGGTCCGAATTTCACCAAGGAGCGCTTTCCGTTGGCGGGCGTCTTCTTCGACAAGGTCAGGAATGACTCGGCGGTGGGCGTTCGCCCGATCAAGCAGGCCTACAAGCGGTCGCGTCCGTATCAGGCGAATCCCGAGGTCAAGCCGCCTGCCAACATCGCGGCCGCGTCGACGAGCCCGACCTACCCAAGTGGGCACAGCACATTCGGCGCCGAGGCGGCGTTTCTCCTCGCCATGATGGTGCCGGAGAAGAAGCGCGAGCTGTTTGCCCGCGGCTGGGACTATGGCGAGCAGCGCGTCGCGAGCGGCGTCGCCTATCCCTCCGACTGGGAAGGCGGCCATATCGGCGGCGTGGTCATGGTCACGCTGATGCTGCAGAAGCCGGAGTTCAAAGCCGACTTCGATGCCGTGAAGACCGAGCTTCGCAAGGGCCTCGGCCTCGCGCCCTGACAGGTCCCGCAGTTAGCTCAAGGTTGTCTTGGCCTTCCGTACCGTCTTGCAGGTGGTGTAGCCTGCTGCAAGCGGATGAGCCAACTCGTCCGAGAAACATTCAGGGAGGGCGTGCGATGAGGATTCCGGCAGGACTGATGGTCGCGTGCGCGTTCGTGAGCCTGTGTTCGGCGCAGGCTGACGCGCAGCAAAGTGCGTTTCCGCTCGCTGCGCCGGCAGGCATCGACAGCAAGGCTCGTGAGGTCGCGCCGCCGGGCGCCGTGAACCAGGGGCGGTTCGATGCGAACTCCTGGAAATACGGCACGGCATTCAATCCGCCGCCGGGCAGCAAGATCTGGAACCCCGCGAAGATCAAGCTGCTGCAAGGCGCCAAGCTGGTCGGCGGCACCGTGGTCGCGCCGGCCGATCCGCGCACTTACTGCGCCATGGCCAATGCGGGATACGACTTCATCTGGACCGAGATGCAGCATTCTCCGACCACCTGGGATCAGGCCGCCATAGCGTGGCGCACCTGCCCGAACGCCAAGGCGGTGCCGGGTGCCCGTGTGCCCTACACCGATGAGTACCAGATCGCCCATGCGCTCGATTCCGGAGCGCTGGTTCTCATCGTTCCGACCATCGACACGGTGGAGGAAGCGATCGCCGCCAGGGACTGGGCCTATTTCCCCCCGCTCGGCAAGCGCAGCTTGGGCGGCGGCCACGCTTTCGATCCGAACATGTGGGGCAATGTCCCCGGCGGATACCGCAACACCATCAACGACAATCTCGTGCTGATCCTGATGATCGAGACGCTGGAAGGGCTCAAGAACGCCGACGAGATCGCCAAGGTGCCGGGCGTGCATGCGATCTTTGCTGCCAGCAGCGATCTCGGCAATTTCGCCGGCTACAAGCAGGGCGATCCCGACTACGAGCGGGAGATCAACATCGTCCATGATGCCGCGATCAAGGCCGGCGTGAAGCTGTGCGGGCCGCTCGCATGGAGGGACCGGCCGGACTTCTCATGCTTCCAGGCCGGCAACGAGATGGCCGCCATCGCGCGGGGCGTGAAGGCAGAGCTCGGCGAGCTGGCTCATACGCAGGGCAAGCCGGAAATCGGACCTTACGCGGCAAGGTGATTTCCGTCGTCTTCGCTCGGGAATAGTCAGTTTGGTCCCCTCTCCCGCTTGCGGGAGAGGGAGTAAAACAGCCGTTCGATCACGCCGACGCGGGCTGTGACCGCGCGGCGGCGACTGCTTCCGCGAGCTTTCCCGGGTCGGTGACCGGCAGGGAGCAGCGTTCGCCGGCGCACACGAGGGCGGCGGTTGCTTCCGGCGCAAGGGAGACTGCGCGCGCCGGATGCCCGGGCGGCAGGGCTTCGGTGCTCGCAGCGCGCGCTACGACGCGGTCGAGGTAGGGCAGTGCGAGCGCCACGTCGGCGAACTTTCCGGCTTGTGGGCCGACCGCGACGATCTCGATGGCGCGCAGCCGCAGGTCGAGGCCGTTGAGCAGGCTGGCGTGCAGGTACATGCTTTCCGCCGCGATGGGCAGCAGGCCGTCGAACAGGATATCGGCGCGCTCCCGCCAGATGTCGTCGCCGGTGAGGACGGCAAGCCGCACCAGGTTCTGCGCTGCAAGGCCGGCGGGGTTCGGGATCGCCTCGTCCACAGTCGAGTCCGGGCGCACCACCAGGCCCTCCGCATCATTGGCGGTGAGGTAGTAGCCGCCATTGTCGTTGTTGGCGTAGTGGCGGTCGAGCGCCGCCTGCCAGGCCAGCGCGGCGAAGAGATATTCCTGCGCCCCGGTGGCTTCATGCAGCGCGATCGCCGCCCGGATCATGGCGGCATAGTCCGATGCGAGCCCGGGCAGCAGCAATTTCCCCGCCCGCCAGGAGTGGCCGAGCCGGTCGCCGCGGGTCATGTGCTGCGCGATGAAGGCGAAGGCGCGCTTGGCGAGGTCGAGCCAATGGGGCTGCCGCAGCATCACGCCGGCGTTGACCAACGCGGCGATCATCAGCCCGTTCCAGTCCGCCAGCACCTTGTCGTCGAGGCCGGGGCGAACCCTGGTGGCGCGCGCGGCCAGCAATACTTGCCGCAATCCGGCAAGCCGGGTGATGTTGTCGGCCCGGCGCTTCTGCGCGAGCAGGTAATCGGCGTCGGGCATCTGCTGGCCGGGCGCAGAACCGTTGGTGGGCGGGCCCGCCTCCTTGCCGATGCGAGGCTCGCCGGCGTCTTGAGTTTTCTCTTTTGCTTCGCTCAGGGATGCGAGGCGATTGAGGATGTTGTGGCCTTCGAAATTGCCGCCCGGCGTCACGTCGTAGGTGAGCGCGAAAAATTCGGCGTCGCGCGGGCCGAGGATGTCTTCGATCTCGGCGCGCGACCACACATAGAACTTGCCTTCCTCGCCTTCAGAATCCGCATCGAGCGAGGCGGAGAATGCGCCCTCCGGCGTCGTCATCTCGCGCGCGAGCCATTCGACGGTTTCCTCGGCGCGCTGCCGGAACAGGTCGTTGCCGCTGCGGACATGGGCGAGCGCCAGGAGTTCGAGAAGCTGTGCGTTGTCGTACAGCATCTTCTCGAAATGCGGCACCAGCCAGCGCTCGTCGACGGAATAGCGCGAGAAGCCGCCGCCGAGATGATCGTAGATGCCGCCCTCGCACATATGCGCGAGCGTGTGCTCGACCAGTTCGAAGAAGCGCACATCGTCGCGCCGCATGCCGGCGCGCCACAGCACCTCCAGCATGGAGCACTGCGGAAATTTGGGCGCGCGGCCCAGCCCGCCATTGACGGGATCGAAGGCACGGGCGATGGCGTTCGCGGTGGCGTCGAGCTCGCGAGCCCCGATCACGACCTGGTTGGTGGGGCGTGACCTTTTCGCCAGCGCCGTCATCAGGGCATCGCGGTTGTGGGCGATGCGCTGCGGCTCCTCGCGAAACAGACGCGCGACCTCCTGCATGACGTCGACGAATCCGGGCCGGCCATAGCGCGACACCTTGGGAAAATAAGTGCCGCCCCACACCGGCTCGCCGTCGGGAGTGAGGAACATGGTCAGCGGCCAGCCGCCCTGCTCGCCCAGATGATGCAGCGCCGCCATGTAGATCTGGTCGATGTCGGGCCGCTCCTCGCGGTCGACCTTTATGTTGATGAAGAGATCATTCATGACCGCCGCGGTCGGCGCGTCCTCGAAGCTTTCGTGGGCCATAACGTGGCACCAGTGGCAGGCCGCGTAGCCGATCGAGAGCAGGATCGGCTTGTTGCTCTGCTTCGCCGCATTGAGGGCTTCGGGCCCCCACGACCACCAATCCACGGGATTGTGCCGGTGCTGCAGCAGATAGGGGCTGGTCTCGAGGGCCAGACGATTTTCGCGCGCCGGGGAAGCTGATGTGGAAGGTGATGTCATTGGGCGGTTCGGGGGTTGGGCCTGCTGGGATAACCCATCGGAGCAGAATTTGTGCCCACGATCCAGGAGGCTGGGAGTATGAGGAACCTCGACTCCCTCCCCCTTCTTCAGGGGGAGGGAGGAGAGTGCCATCGTGACAGTCACTTAGTCCTCCGGTGCAGGAATTTCATGGCGCCTGTCGATACCATTTTCGCGCTCTCCTCGGGCCGGCTCCCTGCCGCCATCGCGGTGGTGCGCGTGAGCGGGCCGCGGGCCGGCGATGCGCTGGCGGCGCTGGCACGGAGAATGCCGGCGCCGCGCGAGGCGATGCTGGGACGATTACGCGATCCCGCCAGCGGCGAGCCGATCGACGACGCGCTGGTGCTGTGGTTTCCCGGGCCGCGCAGCGAGACCGGCGAGGACACTGTCGAATTCCATCTCCATGGCGGGCGTGCGGTGGTCGCCGCCGTGCTGGCCGTACTCGGCGGCATGCCCGGGTTGCGTGCGGCGGAGCCCGGCGAATTCACGCGACGCTCATTCGAGAACGGCAAGCTGGACCTGACGGGGGTCGAAGGCCTCGCCGACCTGATCGGGGCGGAGACCGAGGCACAGCGGCGCCAAGCGTTCCGGCAGCTTGCGGGTCTTCTGGGCGAGCGGGCGGAGGAGTGGCGGACCCGGCTGATCGCGGCCCTGGCGCTGGTGGAAGCGATCATCGATTTTCCCGACGAGGGGGATGTCCCGCACGACCTGATGGCGCCCGCGCTTGAGATTGCCCGGGAATTGGACGGGGAGATCGGCGTCCTGCTCGCCGATCAGCGCCGGGGCGAGCGGTTGCGGGAGGGGCCGGTGGTCGCTATCGCCGGACCGGTGAATGTCGGAAAGTCAAGTATCCTCAATCGCTTGGCGGGGCGGCCGGCGGCGATCGTATCGCCCCATGCGGGCACCACGCGGGATATCATCGAGGTCAGCCTCGATCTCGGCGGGTATCCCGTGACCGTGCTCGACACCGCAGGGATTCGCGATTCGGACGATCCGGTCGAACAGGAGGGCGTGCGACGGGCGCGCGAGCGGGCGTCGCAAGCGGACCTCATCCTGTGGGTGGCCGATGCGACGGACCCGAAACCACCTCCGGTCGACTTGTGCGAGCGGTTCCCCGAGACTTGGGTCGTTCTGAATAAATGCGATATAATTCAAGTAGATAGAGGCAGTCTCCCGCTGCGTGATCACAAATCCGTGATGATATCGGCGAAGACCGGGGAGTCATTCGATAAATTACTGAAAATGCTTGAAGAATTCATGGTCGGCACTTTCTCGACCAATGAATCCGTCCTCATTACCCGGGAGCGCCACCGTCACTTGCTCTCGGGCTGCCACCAAGCCCTCCAACGCGCCCTGGGTGAACCAGCCGGGCGCGAGGACATCATCGCGGAAGAGCTGCGCCTGGCCGCGCGGGATCTTGGCCGACTCACTGGGCGCGTCGATGTGGAAGACGTGCTCGACGTCATCTTCCGCGATTTCTGTATCGGCAAATGATAAGACCTATCTTCTGCTTTCGAGCATGTTTCACGTGAAACATCGCGGTGGCCGCGAGCAGCTTTGACGCGCCCACGCGGCTCGACTAAAAGCGCGGGCATTCGGGATTCCTGGTCGATGGACGCTCATTACGATGTCGTCGTGATTGGCGGCGGTCATGCCGGCTGTGAGGCGGCGGCCGTGGCCGCGCGCATGGGCGCGAAGACCGCCCTCGTCACGCACCGCTTCGATACCGTCGGTGCCATGTCCTGCAACCCCGCCATCGGCGGCCTTGGCAAGGGCCATCTGGTCCGCGAGATCGATGCGCTCGATGGATTGATGGGCCGGGTCGCCGATCAGGGCGGCATCCAGTTTCGCGTGCTCAACCGGCGCAAGGGACCCGCGGTCCGGGGTCCGCGCGCGCAGGCCGACCGGCGCCTCTACGCCGCGGCGATGCAGCGCGCCATCCAGGAATGTGCGAACCTCACGGTGATCGAAGGCGAGGCGGACGACCTCATCGTTAACGCCGGCGCCACGGCCGGCGTCAAGCTCACCGATGGTCGTGCGTTCGCGGCGCCCGCCGTGGTCCTGACCACCGGCACGTTCCTGCGCGGCCTCATCCATATCGGCGAGCAGCGCACCCCCGCCGGCCGCGTGGGCGAAGCGCCCGCGCTCGGGCTGTCGCTGACCCTGGAACGCCTGGGCTTCTCCCTCGGGCGGCTCAAGACCGGCACCCCGCCCCGCCTGGATGGCCGCACCATCGACTGGTCCCGCCTGGAGATGCAGCCCGGGGACGAGCCGCCGGAGCCGTTTTCGGCGCTGACCGACCGCATCGAGAACCCGCAGATCCAGTGCGCGATCACACGCACCACTGAGGCCACCCACGCCATCATCCGGGCGAACGTACACCGCTCGCCCATGTACTCCGGCCAGATCCAAAGCCGTGGGCCCCGCTATTGTCCCTCGGTGGAGGACAAGATCGTCCGCTTCGGCGAACGCGACGGACACCAGATCTTCCTGGAGCCGGAAGGCCTCGACGATCCGACCGTCTATCCCAACGGCATCTCCACATCGCTTCCCGAGGACGTCCAGCGCGCCTTCGTCGCTACCATCCCCGGGCTGGAGAACGCCGTCATCACCCGGCCGGGCTATGCCATCGAATACGACCACGTCGATCCCCGCGAGCTCAATCCGACTCTGGAAACCAAGCGGCTGCGGGGCCTGTTCCTGGCCGGCCAGATCAATGGCACGACCGGCTATGAGGAGGCCGCCGGACAGGGCGTGGTGGCCGGTCTCAACGCCGCGGCCCGCGCCGGCGGCTCTGCGGACATCCTGTTCGACCGCTGCGAATCCTATCTCGGGGTCATGATCGACGACCTCGTCAGCCGCGGCGTCACTGAGCCCTACCGCATGTTCACCTCGCGGGCGGAATACCGCCTGACCCTGCGTGCCGACAATGCGGACCAGCGGCTGACCGCGCGGGGGATCAAGATCGGCTGCGTGGGTGGCCGGCGCCGCCAACGCTTCGAGGAAAAGCTGGCAGTCCTCGATCGCGCTCGCGAACGTGCGCGGACCCTGACGGTGACGCCCTCTGAGGCTGAGCGCTACGGCCTCTCGCTCAATAAGGACGGCCAGCGGCGCAGCGCCTTCGATCTGTTGTCCTACCCGGAGACGGGCATCGCGGATATCGCCCGCATCTGGCCCGAGTTCCTGGACGTGCCCGCGGCCGTCGCCGCCCAGCTTGAGACCGACGCGAAATACGCGGTTTACCTGGAGCGCCAGGCGGCCGATGTCGCCGCGTTCCGGCGCGATGAAAGCTTCGAGCTTCCGGAGCAGCTCGACTATGCCGCCGTGCCCGGGCTGTCCAACGAGTTCCGCCAGAAGCTCGCCGCGGCCCGGCCGCGAACCATCGGCCATGCCGGCCGGCTCGACGGCATCACGCCGGCCGCGCTGACGCTGGTTGCCGCCTATGTGCGCCGTGGCCGGCTAGGGTTCGCCCGCCAGCAGCTTTCGTCCCCTCTCCCGCTTGCGGGGGAGGGTCAGGGAGGGGGCAATTCCACGGCACTAACTCGTTGCGAGAGCCCCCTCCCCCAACCCTCCCCCGCAAGCGGGAGAGGGAGCAAAGAAAGCCGTTCGCTCACGCGAATTGAAGCGATAGGTCCGATCCGATGGATCTTGCTCGGCCGGATGTGATCAACGATCCCACGGCCCGCGAGCGCGCCTTGGCGCCGTTCCATGTTTCACGTGAAACATCGGAACGGCTGAGCCGGTTCGTCGCGCTTCTGCTTGATCGCCAGCAGACGACCAACCTCATCGCGTCGTCCACCATCCCGATCATCTGGACGCGGCACGTCGCGGATTCGCTTCAGCTCCTGCCGCTGGCGCCGCAGGCGCGGCGCTGGGTCGATCTCGGCTCCGGCGGCGGCTTTCCCGGAATGGTGATCGCATGCGCCATGGCGGACATCCCCGGCGCCCATGTCCACCTGATCGAGAGCATCGGGAAGAAGGCCACGTTCCTGCGGGACGCAGTTCACGAGACCGGCGTGCCCGCCACCGTTCATCACGGCCGCATCGAAGATGTCGCGCCGCGCCTGGCCGGCGAGACCGATATCGTGACGGCTCGAGCGGTTGCCCCTCTTAAGGACTTGTTAACCATGATATTCCCTTTCATAGAAAGGGGTGCACAAGGGCTGCTCCTGAAGGGTCAAGATGTTGATGCTGAATTGACCGAAGCCGCTAAATATTGGACTATCGAGCATACTGCGGTTCCCAGTCAGACCAGCCCGACAGGACGTATCCTGATGGTCCGCCGCCTGAAGCGGCGCCGGGGAAACTAGATCGCGAGGCCGCATGTCCGACCCATCCGTTCCTGTTCCGGACCCGCCGGTAACATCATCCGCCCCGGCGGTGGCTCCGCGGGTCCTTGCCATCGCCAATCAGAAGGGCGGTGTCGGCAAGACCACGACCGCCATCAATCTCGGGACCGCGCTCGCCGCCGTTGGCGAGCGGGTGCTGATCATCGACCTCGATCCGCAGGGCAACGCCTCCACCGGCCTCGGCATCGACCGCGCCAGCCGGCGATTCTCGACCTATGACGTCCTCGTCGGCGACACCCGCCTGCGCGCCGCGGTGCTCGCGACCGCGGTTCCGCGGCTCTACATTGCATCGTCGACTATCGATCTGTCGGGCTTCGAGCTCGAGGTCGGGCAGGCGCGCGACCGGGCGTTTCGTCTCCGCAACGCGCTGGCGCCGCTGCGCACGCCGGCGCCCGACGAGATCGCCTTCAGCTACGTGCTGGTCGATTGTCCGCCGTCGCTGAACCTGCTCACGGTCAACGCCATGGCCGCGGCCAACGCGATCCTGGTGCCGCTGCAATGCGAGTTCTTTGCGCTGGAGGGCCTGTCGCAGCTCCTCAAGACCGTCGAGCAGGTGCGCGAGACGCTCAATCCGACGCTGAGCATCCACGGCATCGTGCTGACCATGTTCGATGCGCGCAACAATCTCTCCGGCCAGGTGGTGGCCGACGTGCGCGAGTTCATGGGGAGCAAGGTCTACGACACCGTGATCCCGCGCAACGTGCGGGTGTCGGAGGCGCCGTCCTACGGCAAGCCGGTGCTGGTCTACGATCTCAAATGCGTGGGCAGCGAGGCCTACCTCAAGCTCGCCACCGAAGTCATCCAGCGCGAACGCGAACTGATGGGACATCCCGCAAGCTGAGCTCGCAACGAGCGACTTGAACGACGAGAATCGGGCGAGGTACGGGCGTGAACGACTTTTCGGGAGAACCGGCGATGGCGGACGAGCCCGCGCGCTCGCGACTGGGTCGCGGGCTTGCATCCCTGATCGGCGACATGGGCGCCGAGACCAATAAGAGCCCCGAGCGCGCCCGCGGTCAGCGCCGTGTCGCCATCGAGTTCCTGCATCCCAACCCGCGCAATCCGCGCCGCCAGTTCGCGGCGGCCGAACTCGACGAACTCGCCGCCTCCATCAAGGAGCGCGGCATCATCCAGCCGATCGCGGTGCGCCCGGCCCCCGGCGCTTCCGGCGCCTTCGAGATCATCGCCGGCGAACGCCGCTGGCGCGCCGCGCAGCGCGCCGGCATCCACGATGTTCCCGTCGTCGTCCTCGAAGTCAGCGACGCCGAAGCGCTCGAGCTGGCGATCATCGAGAACGTCCAGCGCGAAGACCTCAATCCGCTGGAAGAAGCCGCGGGCTACCAGGCGCTCGGCGACGAGTTCAAATACAGCCAGGACGAAATCGCCAGGATCGTCGGCAAGAGCCGCAGCCACGTCACCAACATGCTGCGGCTGCTCAAGCTGCCGGAAGCGGTGCAGGCCTTCATTCGCAGCGGAGAGCTGAGCGCGGGACATGCGCGCGCGCTGATCGGCAATGCCAATGCTGAGGCGCTGACGCGCGAAATCATCACACGCGGTCTCAATGTGCGGCAGGTGGAGGAACTGGTTCGGGAGCACGTCGCCCGCCGCCCGCGCCCTGCTGCGGTCAAGGATGCCGACACCGCTGCCTTGGAAAAGCGCCTCGGCGATGCGCTCGGCCTCAAGGTGAGCATCGATCACAAAGGTGGGCGCGGCAGCGTCCACATCGCTTACCGCGATCTCGATCAGCTCCAGGAAATCATCAAGCGGCTGGAGCGAACGCCGTAGTAGGCGGGTCCGCTTGTGATCGTTGTCCGAATTACGCAAACCCCATTGATGTCATTGCCCGGCTTGACCGGGCAATCCAGTACTCACGGTCGGTGTTTACTGGATCGCCCGGTCGAGCCGGGCGATGACAATGAAGTGCGAACCTAGACGGAGAACGCTTCTCGACGCGATCGGTCTCACAGCTTCAGAAGCCGCTTGGCATTCTCGTAATAGACCTTGTTCTTTTCCTCGTCGGTCAGGCCGATCTTGTTGATGAGGTCGACGCCCTCCTTCTTGAGGACGAACAGCGGCGGCGAGTCGGTGCCGAAGATGAAATGGTCGACGCCCACGGTGTCGACCGCGCATCGCGCCGCCGGCGGGTGATAGCAGGTCGATTCCAAATACATCATCTTGAGGTAGTGGCTCGGCGCATGCTTGATCAGCATCGGCTCGTAGGAGCCGAGGAAGTAGGCCTCGTCCTGCAGGCGATAGGCATAGTCCATGCGGCCGATCATCTCGCAGATGCCGCCGCCGAGATGGGTGCCGACCAGCTTGAGGGTCGGGAATTTCTCGAACACGCCGCGCACGATCAGGCGCGCAATCGCGAGCGCGCCGTCCATGGGGCGGCCGACGCTCGACGCCAACCGATAGTCTCTGAGCCGCTCCTCGCCAAACCCAACGGAAGGCGGATGGACCACCACGGGAACGTCGAGCTCGGTCGCGAGCTGGAAGAACGGCAGCGCGTCGTCATCGTCCGGGTAGCTGCCTTGCAGGCTCGACGTGATCCAGGCGCCCTTGAGTCCGTCGTCCTTCACCGCGCGCTCGAACTCGCGCAGGAATGGGTCGCCGCCGTAAGGCACCGTCGACGCCATGCCGACGATGCTCGGATATTTTGCCTGCTGGGCCGCATTGAAATGATTCTGCCGCTTGCAGCGTTCGAGCTGCTGGGTGCGATCCATGTCGCGCAGATTGTGGATCGGGTTGGAGATGACCGTGATGTCGACGCCGCCGATCTTCGCGGCTTCGAGCGCATTCTCGATGGTGGTCGGAACGGTGCCGGTCTTGGTCGCGCGGATGTTGCGGTGAAAGCCGGTCCCGGTGAAGGCCGGCATGTCTTCCGGCGGCAGCACGTGGACGTGAAAATCGATGATCATGTTTCCCCCTTATGCGATTGGCGGCAGGCTTGTTGGCGCCTTGCTCTACTCGGACTTGGCGCCGGAGAATTTGACGACCCTCGCCCACTTCTCGGTCTCCTCGACGATGCGCACACCGAATTCGGCGGGCGTGCCGGTCACCTGGATGATGCCAAGCTCGTCGAGACGCGCCTTCATTTTGGGATCGGCGAGGCCGGCATTGATCTCGTGGTTGAGCCTGTCGATGATCTCAGTGGGCGTATCGCGCGGCGCGCCGATGCCGTTGAACGAGCTCGATTCGTAGCCCGGCAGGAAATCGCCCAATGGCGGAACGTCCGGGAGAGCCGCGATGCGTGTCGTGGTCGTCACCGCCAGCGGCCGCAGCTTGCCCGCCCTGATGTAGCCGATCGAGCCCGCGGTGGTATCGAACATGAGCTGCACCTGTCCGCCGATCAGATCGGTGAGCGCCTGCGAGATGCCGCGATAGGGCACATGCACCATGTCGAGCCCGGCCATCATCTTGAACAGCTCGCCGGAAACATGCGGCGAGGTGCCGTTGCCTCCTGACCCGACATTGATCTTGCCGGGGTTGGCTTTGGCATAGGCGATGAACTCGGGAACCGTCTGCGCAGGGAACGACGGATTGACCTCCATCACCAGGGGCCCGCGGCCGATGCTCGCCACCGGGGCGATGTCGCGGATGAAGTTGTAGTTCAGCTTCGGGTAGAGCGTGGCGTTGATCATGTTGCTGGTGGTCACCAGCAGCAGCGTGTAGCCGTCGGGTGCTGCCCTCACCACTGCCTCGGCGGCGATGTTGCCGCCGGCGCCCGGCCGGTTCTCGACCAGGAACTGCTGGCCGAGCCGGTCGCCCAGCCACTGCCCGACCAGCCGCGCCAGGAAATCCACCGTGCTGCCGGCGGCATTGCCGACGATGATGCGCACGGGGCGGGTCGGATAATCGAGCGCCGCGGCGCGTCGCGGCATGGCCCCAAGGGCGGCGCCCCCGGCGAGCTGCAGGAAATGTCGGCGGGCAAGTCTCAAGGCGTTCCTCTCGGGATGACGGCGCGGCGTTGGGCCACCGCGCCGGCGCATCGTCAATGTCCGTTCGGGTGGGATGCCGCCGGCCATTGCGATCGTTCTCGCGTTCGCCCACACTAAAGCGCGCGCGCCTGATGTGGAATCGGAAATTGCACGAGGCCGCCCTGTACACGCCGATCGAGGGAGGTTTTGATGCTGCGGGTTCTCGTGCTGTTGCTCGCGATGGCCGCGCCGGCCCTGGCGGCGGAGGGAGCTGCAATGGGAGCGGCAACGGGAGCGGTCTGCGTCGAGAACGCGACCATCGACGATCTGCAGGACGCGCTCGCGGCGGGCAGGACGACCGCCGCCGATCTCGTGCGTGCCTACACCGCGCGGATCGAGGCCTATGATCGCGCCGGGCCGCGCCTCAATGCGGTGCGCGAGCTCAATCCGGAGGCGCTCGCCATCGCGGAAAAGCTCGACGCGGCAACGCCTGCGACACGGCGTCCGCTCGAAGGCATCCCGATCCTGTTGAAGGACAACATCGCCACCGGCGATGCCCAGCACACCACCGCCGGCTCGCTGGCACTCGCCGATGCAAAGGCCAGGCGCGACGCAACGGTGACGCAGCGCCTGCGCGATGCGGGCGCGGTGATTCTCGGCAAGGCCAACCTCACCGAGTTCGCCAACATTCTCGCGATCGACATGCCGGCCGGCTATTCCTCGCTCGGCGGCCAGGTCCGCAATCCCTATGCCCCGGATCTCGTCGGAAAGAGCATTCCCCTCGTCACGCCGGGCGGATCGAGCGCCGGCTCGGCGGTCGCGGTGGCGGCGGGTCTCGTGGCGGCGGCCATCGGCACCGAGACGTCAGGCTCGCTGCTGTCGCCGGCCAATCAGAACGGCGTGGTCACGGTGAAGCCGACGGTGGGGCTGATCAGCCGCGCCGGCATCATCCCCATCGCCCACAGCCAGGACACTGCCGGTCCCCTCACCCGCACCGTGCGCGATGCCGCGATCCTGCTCAATGTGCTGGCGGCGCCGGATCCCGACGATGCGGCGACGCAGGACCTGCGGCGGCCGCCGGATTACACGGCGGTGCTCGACAAGGACGGCTTGCGCGGCGCCCGCATCGGCATTCCGAGCGATCCTGCCGATCCCGGCAATGACGTCTATTTCGGTCCGCTGACGCGGCGCGCCGCCGCGGTCATGAGCAATGCCATCGCCGTGCTCGAAGCGGCCGGCGCCGTGTTGGTGCACGCCAGCATTCCCACCATCGGTTGGATGGGCGGCCCCGGCACCGAGGCGGCCATTCTCAACCGCAATCCGGAAAGCCCGACCGTCAACCAGCCGGAGCGGCGGCCGGTCATCTATCTCTATGAGCTCAAGCACGACCTCAACGCCTATCTCCGCGATTGGGCCAAAGGCACGAAGATGCAGACGATGGCCGACATCGTCGCCTTCAACGCCGCCAATGCCGATCGCGCCTTGCGCTTTGGTCAGGATATTTTCCAGGCGTCGGAGGCCACCCGGGGCGACCTCAGCGAGATAGAATACGTCGCCGCACGGCAGATGGACATCCTTGCCAGCCGCACGCTGGGGCTCGACGCCTATTTGGATGAGCACACGCTCGACGCCGTCCTGTTTCCCGGGCGCAACGGCGCCAGCATCGCGGCCAAGGCCGGCTATCCCAGCGTGCTGGTGCCGGCCGGAATGGTCTCCGGCGCCGGCGGCCGGCCGACCCCGGAATATCCTTATGGTGTGACCTTTACCGGCCGCGCCTGGAGCGAGCCGGTGCTGCTGCGCCTCGCCTACGCCTTCGAGCAGGCAACCAAGGCCCGCCGCATGCCGCCGGGGTTTGCGGCGCTTACACCCGATTGCAAATCGTTCATAGCTCGCAGGGCGGATTAGCGCAGCGTAATCCGCGGCTCCGTGGGTGGCGAGTTGAAGCGGGCCCGCCCTACGCGCAGCGCTTGGGTTTCAAGGTGTTGCCGCCTCACCGGAAAGCGGGCACTCTGCCGCAAAACCGGCCAACCGGTCAGGGTTTGGTGAGGAAGCGTCCATGCCATCTGCGAGCACTGCGATTCGTACGCCGGAGGGTTTCCTTCACGGCGCAAGCATCATTCGGGAGATAAAGGCGAGCGGGATCGAGTTCGTCGTTTCGGTACCGGACATCACCACCAGCGAGGGCCTGCTGCGGCCGCTTGCGCAGCAAACCGACCCACGCCTCATCCGCGTCTGCAAGGAAGACGAGGGCGTCGGTATCTGCGCGGGCCTCTCCTATTGCGGCCGGCGCTCGCTGCTGCTGATCCAGCAGACCGGATTGCTCGATTCGATCAACGCAATCCGCGGCGTCGCGGTCGAATATGCCCTGCCGATCTGCATGATGGTGGGCCTGCTGGAAAAAGAGCCGGACGTTCCGCCGCGGCAGTCCAAGCGCTATGGGGTGCGCATCGTCGAACCCCTGCTCGACGCCATGGGCATCACCTATCACGAGATCGAAGGGGAGGCCGATGTCGGCAAGATCGCCCCGGCGATCGACGCGGCCTATGCAGAGATGCGCCCGGTCGTTCTTCTGATCGGACGGAGGCCGTCATGATGAAGCGCGACGATTGCCTCAGGGCGCTGGCGCGCCACGTCACCGATGCCGACATCGTGCTTCCCGTCTACAGCACCGCGTTCGACTGGATCGACATCCGACCGCACCCGCTCAACTATCTCTCCCACGGCGCCATGGGGCTCGCCTCCTCGCACGCGCTGGGGCTCGCGCTGGGGCGGCCCGACAGGCGCGTCATCGTGCTCGATGGCGACGGCAGCCTGCTGATGAACCTCGGCAGCCTGGTGACGATCGGCGCTGCTGCGCCGCCGAATCTCTACCACTTCGTGTGCGAGAACGGGACCTATGAGGCCAACGGCGGACACCCGATTCCGGGCCGTGACAAGGTCGACTTCGCCGGCTTCGCCCGTGCGGCGGGGTATCGCGTCGTATACGATTTCTCCGACCTCAAGATGTTCGAGCAACAGATCGGCGCCGTGCTTGGCGAAACGGGGCCGGTGTTCGCGGACCTGAAGATCACCTCGAGCGGGCCGCAGGAGCGCGACTATTCGCGCCTGCACGGGCCCCATGTGCGCAAGGCGTTCAGGGACGCGCTGATAGCGAGCTGATCGCGGCAGTTGAAGTAATAGGCCAACAGGGAGGGGCAAGATGCGATCTCGCCGGTTCTGGACAGCCGCCGCGCTCTTCTTGATTCCGCTCGCGTGGGGATACCCGGCCAATGCACAAGCGCCGGATTACCCGAACGGGAAGATCACTTTCATCGTCGGGTTCGCTCCCGGCGGCGGCATCGACACCTTTGCGCGGGTGATCGCCCAGGGCCTCGGTGAGCAGTTCGGCTATTCCATCGTGATCGAGAACCGGCCGGGCGCGGCTTCCAACATCGCCGCCAAGGCGGTCGCCGCCGCGCCGCCGGACGGCCACACCATCCTGTTCACCGGCAACAGCTACGCCATCAACCAGACCTTCTACAAGAATCCCGGCTATGCCACCGAGGACCTGCGTCCGGTGGCGTTCGTGGCGATCGACAGCCAGGGCCTCGCCGTGAACGCCGTCAATCCCGCCCGCACCCTGTCGGAATTTCTGCAGGCCGGTAAGGCAAAGCCGTTCACCTTCGGCTATGGCGGGTCGTCGGCCCGCATCGTCGCCGAATATGTCTTCAAGGTGCTGGCCAAGGCGAATGCGACGGGCGTTCCGTTCCAGAGCGGCGCGCCCGCGCTCAATGCGCTGCTCGGCAATCATGTGGACATCCTCGCCGCGCCGGTCGCCGAGGTTCATCCGCAGGTGGATCAGGGTGCGGCCCGGGTGCTGGCGGTGACGGGCCCGCGGCGGGCCGGGGCGCTGCCGGATATCCCGACCCTGGACGAGCTCGGTTTGCCCGGCCTCGGCATCAACGGCTGGATCGGCATGCTCGCACCCGCGAAGACACCCGCCGAGATCTGCGCCCGGTTGAATGCGGCGGTGAACAAGGTCACCGCCCGGCCAGACGTGGACAAGCGCCTGCGCAGCCTGGGATACGAACCCTATGTGGGGGCCTTCGCGGATGCCCCGGCCTTCCTTAAGCGGCAGATCGATACCTGGGGAGATCTGATCCGCGCCACCGGCATCACGTCGGAATAAGGCGAAACCGGGCAGACTCTGCCTCATATCCGCCTCATCCGCCCCCGATGAGATTCGCCTGCATCGCGGGCGAAATGGGGGGTGCGATGAGGACTGTCTATTTTTTTGCCGCCGTCATGGCCGTTACGGTTCCGCTGGCGCATGCGGAAGACATGGCCGAGATGATCTCGAAGTACCGGCACGAGCACGGCCTTTCCACGGTCAAGACCGACCCGGAACTCACCAAAGTCGCCGAACGGCAGGCCAAGGCTATGGCTGCCGCCGGCATCATGGATCACAGCGTCGCCGGGTCGTTCGCCTCGCGCATTTCCGGCGCCCATGCGACCGGCGTGGCGGCGGAGAATATCGCTGCCGGCACCAAGACCTGGGAAGAGACCTTGCGGATGTGGGAGCACTCGCCGGGCCACAATGCCAATCTGCTGCAGTCCCGGGCCGACACCGTCGGCGTTGCCGTCGCCCGCAACGATGGGACCCGGTACAAGACCTACTGGGCCATGGTCATTGCGGACAAGACGCCGAAAAAGAAGGGCAGCAAGGTCGCCGATGAGGGCGGTCCGTTCGGAAGCTCCGGACATTCGGGGAGCTACGCAAGTCTCGGGAACCCGATCAGCGCAGTGAAGAATTTCGTCTGCAAATATCTGTGCTAACCTATCCGTATGCTGAGGGCGCGCTGATCGAGGAGGCGCATGGTGAACCGCCGCGACTTTCTTGCGACGGTCGCCGGTGCCAGTGCCGCCCTGGTGGGGCCGTCGGCCTGCGCGCCGAGCGTTGCCATCGCGCGCCTCATCGTTGATCACGACAATCCCGGGCGTCCGATCCCGGCTGATTTCACTGGACTGAGCTACGAGTCCGCTGTCCTCGCCGCGAATGATTTTTTCACGCCGGACAATCGAACGCTGATTTGCCTGTTGCGCACCTTGGGCCCGCGCGGCGTGCTGCGGCTCGGCGGAAACACCACCGAGCGTACCCTGTGGGGAGGACCCGCGACCAAGGTGTCGCGGGGGAGCTTCCTCATCACCCCCGGGGCAGTCGATCGCCTGGCGTTATTCATGCGCGCGCTGGATTGGCAGCTCATCTATGGTCTCAATCTCGCGACCGGTACCGCGGAAGACGCTGCCGCCGAGGCGGCCTATGTCGCCAATGCGATCGGCCCGCAGCTCCTCGCCTTCCAGATCGGCAACGAGCCGGACGGCTTCGGCCAATGGTCGGGGGTGCGGCCGCGCGGCTATGACGTCGCCGCCTTCATCGCGGAGTGGCAGCGGTTTCACCGCGCGATTCGCGATCGCGTGCCCGAAGTCCGGTTCGCCGGGCCTGACGTTGCCTTCGACACCAGTTGGATAGCGCCCTTCGCGAAGACCGCGCCGGAAGGCCTCGTCATGCTCACCGTGCATCATTATGCCGACGGCCCCGCGAGCAACCCCAAGGTCACGCTCGAAAAGCTGATGCGCGCCGGCGGACAGGTCGCGCCGATGCTCGCCACCATGGGGCAGCTCGGCCGGACCTGGCACCTGCCCTATCGCATCGCCGAGACCAATTCGGTCTATGGCGGCGGCCGGCCGAAGGTCAGCGACACCCTGGGCGCCGCCTTGTGGACTATCGACCTGATGTTTCGGATCGCGGCGGCCGGCGGCGCCGGCGTCAATTTCCACGCCGGCGAGGAAAAGATCTACACCCCGATTTCCCACGGCTCGCGGGGCGGCCTGGTGGCACGCGCGCCCTATTACGGCATGCTGATGTTCGCCCACGCCGGCGACGGTGCCCTGGTGCCAATCCGGCTCGACGGCGGGAGCGACGCGCTCTCGGCCTATGCCGTCCGTGCCGCCAGTGGAACCTTGCGCATCTGCCTCATCAACCGGGATCTCGGCCGCGCCTCGCAGGTCGCCATCGATCCCGGCCACCGGTTTGGCCAGGGCCACGTGCTGCGGCTCGTCGGGCCGGCGGCTGATGGCCCCGATGTGACCTTCGGCGGTGCAACGCTCGATGATTATGGCGGCTGGGCCTCGGCGATGAAGGAGCCGGTGCAAGCCACCGGGACCGAATTCTCTGCCGAGGTCCCCGCGGCCAGTGCCGCCACCGTGGTCCTGACACCGGCGTGAGGTGTGGCGTCCCTGCAATTGCAAAGCGACTGCGATGGACTATCATGGGTGCGCTCGCCTGGGGTGGGGTTGATACGAGCAGTCGCCAGCGATATTGCGGGAAGTGGGATGTTGTCGTTACCCACGAAGTCCTTTCGCGTGAAAGCAGGGGTGGCGCTCGCCACGCTCTATGCTTTTTGCATCCTGCTGCCCGCCGTCGCTTTCGCGCTGGCCGATGGACGCATGGCCCCGCCTTGCCTGATAGACGAGCTCGCCGCGCTCTCCATACATGACCACGCTGTGCCGAATGCTTCCGCCGCGGCGCACCATCACGAGGGCACGGCAGACGTCCATGCCGGCGACCATCACCACCACGCCATCGGCGGTCAGGTGGAGGGCGCCAAGGCTCCCGCCGGTTCCGACAGCGGCAAAAGCCGCCCCGGCGAGTGCTGCGGCTTGTTTCCCATGGTGGCGCTCGCCGGAGCGCTTCGCCCTGCCCCCGCGCCGTCGCGGCTGACTTCGACCGTCATCCCGCTGCTGGCCGACGCCCTGATCGGCCGCGGCCCCGACCGCATCATCCGGCCTCCGATCGCCTGACTGCCGCATTGAACGGCGCGTGGCGCGTTTGCGCCCGCGTACGTCTTTCGTCAGCCAGGAGAGATTCCATGCTTGCGCATGCTCGCACGCGTTCCGCCGCGGTTGTTCGGCCGATCGCGCTGCCGACGTACCGCTGGGTCAGGCTCGCCGCAATCGCGGCGCTTGCCCTGGTCCTCGAGGCCTGCACCCCGGTGCCGCCTGCGCCTTTGGCCGGGCCCGACCCGACCGATCCGCGCACGCGCGTGCCCGCCGTGGCCTACCGCTCGCCCGTCGGACCCTATGAGAGCCGGCGGCCGGTCGACCCGTCGTCCTGGCAAGACCAGAACGATCGCAACGCGCCGGCCGCCAAAGCCATGAGGTGCGCATGCCACATCTGCGATGGCGACTGCGCTTCTCGGGCGTGATGATCGGCCTCGCCGTCTTGCTCGCGGGCTGCGCGGGTTTCTCGCCCGACGGCGGCATGGGTGCGGTGCAGGACATTGCCGGCTCCGAGCTGGGCAAGGATGTCGTGGCGCTCCGCACGCCCGAGGATGCGGAGATTGCCCGCGACGCGGTCAGGCGTCTGCTCAGGAGACCGCTCACGGCCGATGCGGCGGTTCAGATCGCGCTTCTCAACAACCGCGATCTGCAAGCCGCCTACAGCGAGCTCGGCATTTCCGAGGCGGCGCTGGTGAAGGCGTCGCTGCCGCCCAACCCGACATTTTCCGTGTCCGACATTGCCGGCGGCGGCGCTTTCGAGTTCGAGCGCGTGGTCGTGGTCAGCATTCTCGCGCTGGCGACGCTGCCGGCCCGTGCGGAAATCGCGGGCGATCGGTTTCACCAGGCCCAGCTCAAGGCGGCGCTCGAAACCCTGCGGTTCGCAGCGCAGACGCGGCGCGCTTACTACCAGGCGGTGGCGGCACGGACGCTGGCGCGCTTTCTCGAGGAGGCGACGGCGTCGGCGGAAACCGCGGCG
Organism: uncultured Alphaproteobacteria bacterium; assembly: GCA_963791375.1. GTDB lineage: Bacteria > Pseudomonadota > Alphaproteobacteria > Rhizobiales > Xanthobacteraceae > JAJPKK01. The sequence goes on along the minus strand of CAWBSI010000011.1, from coordinate 159,126 downwards.
CAACTGTCGCGGCGTCTCGGCGAGAGCGGCGCGCTGAACAAGCTCGACCAGGCCCGCGACCAGGTGTTCTACGCCGATCTGACCGCGGAGACGGCCAGCGCGCGCCGGCGCGCTGTCGCCGCGCGCGAAGACTTGATCCGCTGGATCGGCGTGTGGGGCAACGAGACCAATTTCCGCCTGCCGAATGCGCTGCCGCCGCTGCCGGGGCGGCCGCGCGCCCTCGCCAATGTGGAAGTCGAGGCGGTGGCCCGCCGCGTCGATCTGCAGATGGCGCGGATCGAGGTGGAGGTGCTCGCCAAGTCCTACGGGCTCACGGACGCGACGCGCTTCATCAATCTGCTGGATGCCGGCGGCGATGCCAAGACGGCGCGCGAGCCGGGCGGCAGCACTTTCACCGAGCGCGGCGGGCGCGTCGAATTACAGGTCCCGCTGTTCGATTTCGGCGAAGTGCGCGTGCACGAGGCGGAGGCGACCTACATGCAGGCCGTCAACCGCCTGGTCGCGCGCGCGGTGAACGTGCGTTCGCAGGCGCGCGACGCCTACCAAGCCTATCGCTCGACCTACGATATTGCGCAGCATTACCGCCGCGACGTGCTGCCGCTGCGCAAGATCATCTCCGACGAAATGCTGCTGCGCTACAACGCCATGCAGGTCGACGTCTTCGCCCTGCTCGCCGAGGCACGCCAGCGCATCGCGTCGAACACGGCGGCCATCGCTGCCGACCGGGATTTCTGGCTCGCGGATGCCGATCTGCGCGCAGTCATCGCCGGCGGATTCACCGGAGCGGCGGCAGAGCCGTCCGCCCCCGCACTCGCCGCGGCGTCCGCCGCCGGCCACAATTGATCGAGGCGACCCATGAACATATCGCGACGCGGATTGGTCAGGCTGTCGGCAGCGACGCTCGCGGGCGCAGCCGTGGTCGGCGGACGTGCGCAGGCCCAGGCGATTCCGGAGGCCACGATCGGTTCACTGGCGGCGACGCAGCCGCCGCTCCATCCCGCCGCCGGGCCGCCTTATCGCCCGGTGGTGACGCTCAACGGCTGGACGCTGCCGTTTCGCATGAACGGCGACTGGAAGGAATTCCACCTGGTCGCCGAGCCGGTGCGGCGCGAGATCGCGCCGGGGATGATCGCGCATTTGTGGGGCTACAATGGCCAGTCGCCGGGCCCGACCATCGAATGCGTGGAGGGCGACAAGGTCCGCGTCTTCGTCACCAACCGTCTGCCTGAGCACACCACGGTGCACTGGCATGGCCTGCTGCTGCCCAACGGCATGGACGGCGTCGGCGGCCTCACGCAGCCGCACATCAATCCCGGCAAGACCTTCGTCTACGAGTTCGTCATGCGGCGCAGCGGGACGTTCATGTACCATCCTCATGCCGATGAAATGGTGCAGATTGCCATGGGCATGATGGGAAGCATCGTCGTCCATCCGCGCGATCCCGAATTGCACCGCGTCGATCGCGACTTCGTGTTCCTGCTGGCGAGCTACGACGTCGATCCCGGCAGTTACGTCCCGCGGGTCACCACCATGACCGAATTCAATCTGTGGACCTGGAACACGCGGGTGTTTCCCGGCATCGATCCCCTGGTGGTGCGGCGGGGCGACCGCGTCCGGGTGCGGGTCGGCAATCTTTCCATGACCAACCATCCCATCCATAAGCACGGCGAGCCGTTCGAAGTGACCTGCACCGACGGCGGCTGGGTGCCGCCGGGCGCGCGGCTGCCGGAGGTGTCGACGGACGTGCCGGTGGGCGCGGTGCGCGTCTTCGAATACGTCGCCGACGAGCCCGGCGACTGGGCGATCCACTGCCACAAGTCGCATCACACCATGAACGCCATGGGGCACAGCGTGAAGACTTTCATCGGCGTGCCGAAGCGCGATCTCGTCCGCGCCCGCAAACTCGTTCCGGACTACATGGCCATGGGCTCGACCGGCATGGCCGAGATGGGCGCCATGGAAATGCCAATGCCGGAAAACACGCTGCCGATGATGACCGGATTCGGTCAGTTCGGGCCGATGGAAATGGGCGGCATGTTCTCGGTGGTGAAGGTGCGCGAGGGGCTCGCGCCCGACGACTATGGCGACCCCGGTCCTTACCGAAATCCGGAAGGAACCGTCGCTTACGAATTCAAGGGCAATGCCGGCGAGCCGCCGCGGCGCGCCGAGAACACTGCAAACCGTGCTGCGGCCGCGGAATTCAAAGTGGTCAAGCCCGGCGCCAAATCGTCGTCTTCATCACGCCAGCATTGAGAAGGAGGAAGCTGAGATGAAAAACGTTAGGACACTCCTGTTTGCGCTCTCGTTCTGCGCCGTATCCCAAGCTGCGGTCGCGCAATCATCCCTGATCGACGGCCAGGTCACGAAGGTCGATCAGTCGCGCCGGGAAGATCACCATCAAGCACGGCCCGATCAAGAAGCTCGGAATGGATGAGGGCATGACCATGGTCTACAAGGCGCAAGACGCCGCCATGCTCAAGTCCGTCAAGGCCGGCGACAAAGTGAAATTCGATGCCGAGGACGTAAACGGCCAATCCGTCGTCACGAAGATCGAAAAGGCGAAGTGAAGGTGGCGGCGCCGGCATTGGTGCTCGCCGTAATGTTCCATCGGTCCACATGCTGTCAGAACGCAAACTAGGAGGTTCAAATGTCAACTCAACGTACAATCACGTTCTCGCCGCATCCGCCGCCCTGGTCGCTGTCCGCGACTATAGCCGCGTCCGCGCACGCGCATCTCGTTCGTGCGACGCCGGCGGCCGGCGGCACCGTGCAGGTGGCGCCGAGCGAAGTCACGCTCCGTTTCAGCGAGAAGCTGGAGCCCAAATTCAGTTCCGTCGTGGTGCGGGATGCGGCGGGCAAGCAGGTCGACAAGGGTGACGCGTCCGTCGACAAGGCCGATCGCATGGTCATCCGGGTGTTGCTGCCGCCGCTGGAGCCCGGTGTCTACAAAGTCGAGTGGAAAGCTGTGTCGGCGGACACGCACAAGGTCAACGGTGATTTCACGTTCAAGGTCGGCGAGTAGCTTCACTCGCATCAACTTAAATCGAAGAGCCCGTGAATTTTTTGGAACCTCATCCAGAGGAGACGCGCGCAAGAGCGCGCTCCTCTGGATGAGGTTTTGAAGGATTCGCAGGATCGAAGGAGCAGCGCTTGGATGAGCCGCTGATCTGGGTGCGCGCCATCCATTTCGCCGCGACATTGTCGGTGGCGGGCGTCGGGTTCTTTCTCGCGTTCGTCGGCGAGCCGGCATTCCGTGTTGCCGATGGGAATGAACCGATCGCCGCCGTGGTGCGTCGGCGGCTCGCGGGCATCGCCTGGGCGAGCCTCGCCCTGGTCGTGCTCTCCGGCGCGGCCTGGCTCGTCGCGCTGGCGGCGCAGATGAGCGAGCGCCCGCTGGCGGCGATGTGGTCCGAAGACGTCGTCTGGACGGTGCTGTCCGACACCGGATTCGGCCACGTCTGGCTGGTTCGGTCCGGCCTGGTTGCGGTGCTCGCGGTGGCAAACCTCGCGTGGTTCGCTGCCGTGCGCCCATCGCCACGGCCGCGCGTCGTGGCGCTCGCGTCCGGTGCCGCCCTCGTCGGAACCCTGGCGTTCGCCGGTCATTCAGCCGCAGGCTCGGGCGTCGATGGCATTGTTCACGAGAGCGCCGACGCGCTGCACCTCTTGGCTGCCGCTTCATGGGCCGGGGCGCTGGTGCCGCTTGCTGTGCTGCTCGGTGCCGTCGCGAAGGACGGCGGCGAGCATTCGGTCGCGATCGCGCGCGAAGCGACGCTGCGTTTTTCGACGCTCGGCATCGTGAGCGTCGCAATTGTGCTGGCATCCGGCATCGTCAACACCTGGGAGCTCGCAGGCAGTGTGCCGGCGCTGTTCGGCACTAACTATGGCCGCCTGCTGTTGGCGAAGGTCGCGCTGTTCCTCGTCATGCTGTCTGTCGCCGCGGTCAATCGGCTCCGGCTCACGCCGCGGCTGGTTCAGGGAGCGGAGACTTCGGCGCGATGGGATGCGCTGCGGCAGCTTCGCAACAACAGCCTGATCGAAGCCGGCGTGGCTGCGGTCATACTGATCATCGTCGCCGTGCTGGGTACGCTTCCGCCCGGGAATGAGCAGGTGAGTTGGGCCGGTGCGGTGCCCTACGACCGCTTCGGCGCCGGCACGGGAACGCCTGGAATCTTCACCCGGACGGAGCCGAGTGTCGTCCGGCTGGTGAAATACAGCGTCTTCCAGTCGTCGCCGCCGAACGCGAGATTGGTCGTCTGCGGATTGCCGTGGACGATGCGGCCGAGCTTCTTGCCCTGCGGGTCCATGACGTAGATGCCGCCGGGGCCGCCGCAATAGACGTTGCCGGCGATGTCCACCTTCATGCCGTCGGGTCCGCCGGGCTCGGTGCCTGCGAGCTCGACGAACACCCGTTCGGTCTGCTTGGCGAGCAGGCCGTTGGGCAGCACGTCGAAGGCGCGGATCTGGCGGCGGCGGGAATCGTTGATGTAGAGCACGCTCTCGTCGGGCGAAAAGGCGAGCCCGTTGGGCAGCACCAAATGGTCGATCAGCAGATTGATGGAGCCGAGGTCGGGCGACACCCGGAACACGCCGTTATAGGTGAGGTCCCATTGCTGCGGCAGCGCCGGGATGTTCCAGGGATCGGTGAAGTAGACCGCGCCGTCGGACTTCACCACCACGTCGTTGGGCTTGTTGAGGCGGTGGCCCTGGAAGCTGTTAGCGATCACGGTAATGCTGCCGTCGGTCTCCTCGCGCGTCACGCGGCGCGTCAGGCCTTCGCAGGAAACCAGCCGGCCCTGGGGATCGCGGGTGAGGCCGTTGGCGCCGTTGGTCGGCTCCTTCGCGACCGAGGTGCCCTGCCCCGGCGTATATTTGATGCGGCGGTTTTCGCCGATCGAGTTGAACAGGAGATAGCCGCCCTCCTTCCACCACACCGGTCCCTCGCTGTTGCCGCCGCCGCCGAAACCGGTCGCCAGTTCGAGGATCGGCTCCGACGTCGAGATGATCTTGTCGAGCTCGGGGGCGAACTGGTCGATGCGCTTGGCCGTCTGCGCGCGGGCGAAACGGCTGCCGCCGAGCGCGAGGCCGCCCGCCGCCGACATTGCCAGCATGCGGCGGCGCGAGATGCCGTTTTCGGAATCCATGACCTGTCCTCCCTGTATTCTGCCTGCGTGCGTTTGGCCGCGCGTTTGAATTGAGGCCGACCCTAGCGCATTTCGCGGCGCCGGCGATACCGGGCCGGACACTGCCGCCAAGTAGCGCATCAGCTCGGAAAATCGTAAAGCCGCGCGGGATTGCCGACCAGGATACGCCGGCGCGTCGTTTCATCGGGCGTCCATTGCTGGAACAGCTCGAACAGCCGCCCGGCATCGGGCATCTCGCCTTCGATGCGCGGATGCGGCCAGTCGCTGCCCCAGACCAGACGCTCGGGATTGGCGCGCACCAGCGCCTCGTGGAACGGCCGCGCGTCGGGATAGTCCGGCGCGCTCTGGCTCAGGCGGTGGGCGCCGGAGACCTTGACCCAGCAGCCGCCGTCGCCGACGAGGCGCAGCAGGCTTTGGAAGCCCGGCGTCGCGGTGCCGGCGCGGGCATCGGTGCGGCCCATGTGATCGATCACCACGGGACGGCCGATCGCCTTGAGGACCGGGATCGTCTCCGGCAGATCCTTGACGTCGATCCAGAGCTGCAGGTGCCAGCCGAGCTCGGCCATGACCGGCGCGAGCGCTTTCGCCGCCTCGAGGGGCACGCCGCCGCGGTAATGCAGCGCGCCGCCGCGGAAGAAATGGTTGAACCGCAATCCGCGCACCCCGCCGGCGTGCCAGCGTCGCAACTCCGCCGGCGAGACATCCGCATCGGCCACGGCGACCCCGCGCAGCCGTTCGGGATGGCGCGCGAGCGCGTCGAGCATCGCCGCGTTGTCGCGCCCATGGGCGCTGCCCTGCACCAGGACGCCGCGCGAAAAGCCGACCGTATCGAGCATCCGCAGATACTTTTCGAGCGGCGCATCGGGCGGCGTGTAGCTGCGGTCCTCGGCGTAGGGAAACTGCGCCGCCGGGCCGAACACATGGGCATGGGTATCGCAGGCCCGCGGCGGCGGCGGGATCTTCGGCCGCGTCGGTTCGCGCGGCGGCGGACATCCGGGAATCATGATCGCGGCGCGGTCACTCGCCCTGGATGCCGGCGGCTTTGATGACCGGCCCCCACTTGTCGTAGTCGGAGCGGATCAGCTTGGCGAATTCCGCGGCGGTGCCGCCGATCGGCGTGGCGCCGAGGGTGGCGAAGCGTTCTTTCACCGCCGGCGATCTCATCGCGTCGGCACAGTCACGGGACAACCGGGCCTGGATATCGGCGGGCAAATGGGCCGGTGCCAGCACGCCCCACCACACGCCGGTGTCGTACTCGGTCAAGCCGGATTCGGCGACGGTCGGCACGTTCGGCAGCATCGGCGAGCGCTTGATCGTGGTCACCGCCAGCGGCCGTACCGTGCCGGCCTGAATCTGCGCGATCGATTCGGGCAAGTTATTGAAGGTGATCGGGATGTGGCCGCCCATGAGATCGTTGAGCGCCGGCGCGCCGCCCTTGTAGGGAACGGCGGCGATGTTGATCTTGGCCGTTGCCTTCAGGAGTTCGCCGGCGAGATGCGGCGAGGTGCCATTGCCGGCATGGCCATAGGACAGCTGCCCCGGCTTCTGGCGCGCCAGCGCGATCAGGTCGGCCAGTGACTTCATCGGCGAATCCGCCCTGACCAGCACCAGGTTCGGCGAATTGCCGAGCAGCGAAATCGGCGTGAAATCGTTGAACACGTCGTATTGCAGCTTCGGGAACAGGAACGGCACGATGGCGTGCCCGCTCGCGACCACGACCAGGGTGTAGCCGTCCGGCGGCGATTTCGCCGTCGCCTGCGCCGCGATGGTGCCGCCGGCGCCGGGGCGGTTCTCGATGATGATCGACTGGCCCAGCCGCTTCGCAAGCTCGTCGCCGAGGGTGCGCGCGACGATGTCGACCGCGCCGCCGGGCGGGAACGGCACCAGCAGATGCACCGGCTTCGACGGGTAGGCGTCCTGGGCGTATGCAGTGCTTGCCGCCGCCCATGCGGCCGCCGCAACGAGGCCCCGTAACCAGCCGTTCATGAAATCCTCCCTCGGCGATGTGACGGGTCCGGGTCAGCGAACCGTCATCGTTTGTTCGTGGGCGCGTTCTGCAATCGCTGCGTCGCAGCGAAGATCAGGGCTCACGCGGTTGGCGGCACTCTCGTCTGGATGCCTTTGAGGCGCAAGACAGGAGTCGGCCGCGACCGCAAATCCGGGTCCGGCGTCCTGCGCCAGAGCGCATCGAGCCGGTGCGAATTGCGGGCGAGGCTGCCGGTGCCGCTGCTGCCGACATTCGTCGGTTTGAGTGAATTCTAATGCGCAGTGTTGATAAGTAAAATTACTACATAATATCAAATAGTTGACATCCAATTATGACTGTGGAAAAGCTGTAAATATGTTGGGGATATGACAGCCGACCTAGCTGTCTTATTCTTTGCCGCGGGCGGAGCGCGCAATCAAAAGCAGCATCCGGTTCGCGATCGGGTAGGCGAGGCTGGCACGTTGCCGCACCTCCAGGGCGGTATCGCCAAGCTGTCCGATGATGCGTTCGAGCCGCTTCGCGCTCCAGATCGACAGCGCCGCCTGCACCAGCGCCTTGCGGCTGAAATGAATGGCGGGTCCGGCACCCGCTACCACGTCGCCGGCCGACCGCCCCTGATCCATGGTGAGACGCAGGCGGTGGAGAGCCGCGGCCTGCCGGATCGCCGCGCTGACGATCGCGCCGGCCGTGACGCCCGTCGAACGCGCCTTGGCGAAATTGGTCTCCAAGTCCGGCAGCTTCCCGGCAAAGGCGGCATCGACGACTTCGTCAAGCTTCGACTCGGAGGCGTCAGCGACCACGGCGAGCACGTCGTCAAGCCCGATGCCCGGCTTGCCGTGGGCATAGAGCGCGAGCTTGCGCAATTCCGACCGCGAGGTGCCGCGGTCGCCGCCGATCAGTGCCATCAGGGTGGCACGCGCGTCCGGAGCGATCGAGAGCCCGGCACCGCGCATCTCCTCGTCGATCAGGCGGCCGAGATCGCGGTCGGCATCAGCGTAGCAGGCGAGCGCCGCGGCGGCCGGGGCCCGTTCGCACAAGGCGCGCAACGGCGCGCTGCGCTTGAGATCGCCGGCCTCGATGACGATGCGGCAGTCGGCGCCCGGCGGAGCGGCGAGCACGCGCTCGACGGATGCCGTGAAGTTCCGCCCGCCCGCCTTGACCCAGACCGCGCGGCGGCCGCCGAACAGCGGCACCGTATGGGCCTCTTCCACCAGCCGCTCCGGTTCCTCGGCCAGCGCGTCGCCATCGATGCGGGCGAGCGCGAAGGGGTCGCGGGGATCCTCGACGGCGGAGGCGACGAGGGCTTCGGTGCGTTCACGCACCAGCCCCGCGTCGGGTCCGAACACCAGGATGATCGGCTTGGCCGGATCGGGCCTTGCGACGTATCGATCGACGTCGGCGTTCTTGACCGCCACCATCGGCGGCCGCTCAGGTGCCCGCGACGAAGAACGACGCCAGCCGCGCCCTGATATTGTCCGCGATCAGCTGCGCGGCACGGTCCTCGGCGTCGCGTAGCGCGCGGGCGCGGGCGAAGCGCTGGGCCTGGCCCGGAATATCATAGGAGACGCGGGCGAAGGTCTGGCTGCTCAGCACCGGCTTGCCGGTCTTGATGTCTTGGAGCGAGTACGTGCAGTTGAGCGCGTAATTCTCCGTGTCCGGCCGGCCGCTGTTGATGTCGACGATGACCGACAGGTTGTTCGCCGTCAGGGTGATGTTGAGGCGATAGGCGGGCGGCGCGGCGGCGCCGCCACCGGTGATGTGGAACAGCAGCTTATTGCGCACCTCGACCGCGATCCGCGACAGCGGCGTGCCGTTGGCGGCGGCGATCTGGTTGACGTCGACCGTCGCCATCGCCGCGGCGACGCTCGGGCTGCTGGTGAAGGACACATCCCCATAGAGCGGCTGAAAGCAGCTCGCCAGCGGAACGGCCGCGGCGCACACACCGACGATGCGCAACGCAATGCGCAAGGCCACGCGACTCGGCGAGCGCAATTCAAGCCACCACATTGACGATCCTCTGTGGCACGACGATCACCTTCTTCGGAGCCTTGCCGTCGAGCGCGCGGCGGACCGCGTCGAGGGCGAGCACAGCCGCTTCAATATCGACGTTGCCGGCATCGCGCGCAACGGTTACGTCCGCCCGCTTCTTGCCGTTGACCTGGACCGGCAGCGTAATGGTGCTTTCGAGCAACAGCTCGCGTTCGACCACGGGCCAGCCCTGCTCCGCGAGCAGGCTCCGGTGGCCGAGCGCCGCCCAGCATTCTTCAGCGAGATGGGGCATCATGGGCTGGAAGAGTTGCACGAGAATTTCGGCCGCTTCGTGGACGGCCCAGGCCAAGTCGGGTGCCGGGGTTGCCCCGGCCTCGGCGAGCGTCGCCTGCAGGACATTGGTGAATTCGTAGATGTGGGCGATGCAGCGGTTGAAACGCAGCTTTTCGATGTCCTCGGAGACCCGGGCCAGCGCGCCGTGGGAGGCCTTGCGCAGGCTGGTCGCAGCCGCCGAGAAGTTCTCCGGCCGGGTCGTCGGCGCGGTCGCCGCGAAAGCCGCTGCCTCGTTCACCAGCCGCCACAGCCGCTGGACGAAACGCCATGCGCCCTGGACGCCCTCCTCGGTCCAGATCACGTCGCGTTCGGGCGGCGAATCCGAGAGCATGAACCACCGCGCGGTGTCGGCGCCGAACGAGCCGATGATGTCGTCGGGATCGACGGTGTTGCGCTTCGACTTCGACATCTTCTCGATGGAGCCGATCTCGACCGGCGCACCGGTGGCGATCAGCGACGCCTGGCGCGTCTCCCCGACCGATTCGATCTTCACCTCTGCCGGCGCCGCCCAGGCGCCGTCGGCGGTGCGATAGGTCTCGTGGACCACCATGCCCTGGGTGAACAGGCCGGCGAACGGCTCGTCGATCCCGGCGTGACCGGTCGCCTTCATGGCGCGGGTGAAGAAGCGGCTGTAGAGCAGGTGCAGGATGGCATGCTCGATGCCGCCGATATACTGGTCGACCGGCAGCCACGCGTCGACCGCCTTGCGGTCGGTTGGCGCCGTCGCGATCCAGGGATCGGTGAAGCGGGCGAAATACCACGACGAATCGACGAAGGTGTCCATGGTGTCGGTTTCGCGGCGCGCCGGGCCGCCGCAGCTCGGGCAGGCCACCTGCTTCCAGGTGGGATGACGGTCGAGCGGATTGCCGGGCTTGTCGAAATCGACATCGTCGGGCAATTGCACCGGCAGGTCCTTGGCCGGCACCGGCACGACGCCGCAGGCTTGGCAGTGGATGATCGGGATCGGGCAGCCCCAATAGCGCTGCCGCGAAATGCCCCAGTCGCGCAGGCGGAAATTCACCTGTCGCTGCGCCAGCGGGCGATTGCCGCGCATTTCGTGCTCGAGCCGGCGTTGCGACCTCCTCCTTGGCCTGCGCGATGGTCATGCCGTCGAGGAAGCGCGAATTGATCATCCGGCCGTCGCCGTCATAGGCGACGTCGGTGATGACGAAGGTGGCGGGGTCCTGGCCCTCCGGACACACCACTGGGATGTTGCCGAGCCCGTATTTGTTGGCGAAGTCGAGGTCGCGCTGGTCATGGGCCGGGGTGCCGTAGATGGCGCCGGTGCCATATTCCATCAGAATGAAATTGGCGACATAGACCGGAATCCTGCGGGCAGGGTCGAACGGGTGGACCGCCTTGATACCGGTGTCGAAGCCCAGCTTTTCCGCCTTTTCGATCAGCGCCTCGGCGGTGCCGCTGCGCTTGCACTCGGCGATGAAGGCGGCGAGCGCCGGGTTCTTCGCCGCCGCAGCGGTGGCGAGCGGGTGGTCCGGCGCCACGGCCATGAACTTCACGCCGAAGATGGTGTCGTGGCGAGTGGTGAAGACTTCGAGCTCGGATTCGCCGTTGGGCGTGGTGGCGGGATCGAGCGGGAAGCGGATGTGCAGGCCTTCCGAGCGCCCGATCCAGTTGCGCTGCATCAGCCGAACCTTCTCCGGCCAGCGATCGAGCCGGTCGAGCGCGGCGAGAAGGTCTTCGGAAAAATCCGTGATCTTGAAGAACCACTGAGTCAGCTCGCGCTGCTCGACCAGCGCGCCGGAGCGCCAGCCACGCCCGTCGATGACCTGCTCGTTGGCGAGCACGGTGTGGTCGACCGGGTCCCAGTTCACCTTGGATTGCTTGCGCTCGACCAGGCCGGCGGCGAGGAAGTCGAGAAACATCTTCTGCTGGTGCTTGTAGTAGGCGGGATCGCAGGTCGCGATCTCGCGGCTCCAGTCCAGCGACAGGCCCATCGACTTGAGCTGCCCCTTCATGGTGGCGATGTTCTCGTAGGTCCAGGTGCGCGGATGGACCTTGTTGGCCATGGCCGCGTTTTCGGCCGGCATGCCGAAGGCGTCCCAGCCCATGGGGTGAAGCACGTTGAACCCGCGGGCGCGCTTGTAGCGCGCCACCACGTCCCCCATGGCGTAGTTGCGCACATGGCCCATGTGGATGCGCCCGGAGGGGTACGGGAACATCTCGAGCACGTAGTATTTTGCGCGCGGGTCGTCGTTGCGGGTTGCGAACACGCCCCGCTCGTCCCATACGCGTTGCCAGCGGGTTTCCGCTGCGCGGGCGTTATATCGCTCGATACTCATGACAATTGCTTACTATTGCGCCGCCGAAAAACCACCGGACTAGGACATCATTGCGGCGCTGCGGTCAACCGCACCAGACGGTTCCGCTGCCAAGTGGTCCGTCCCCCGCAGGCACCCTACCCTCTCCCTGTGGAAATTTTGTTAAAACAAGCAGATAGGCCCGATTATGATCGCTCCCTTCGCCCCAGCATGATCCGACCGCCGGCCTTACGGCGGTGCGCCTCGAGATCGCCGGCGCCTGCCGCGCGGCGGGGCGTCGTGCCGAGGACGTGACCCTGGTCGCGGTCTCCAAGACCTTCGGTATCGACGCCATTGCGCCGATCATCGCCGCCGGCCAGCACGTGTTCGGGGAAAACCGGGTCCAGGAAGCCTCCTCCAAATGGCCGGCGCTGCGGGACCGGCACCCCGGCCTCGAGCTGCACCTGATCGGGCCGCTGCAATCCAACAAGGCCCGCGAAGCGGTCGGCCTGTTCGACGCCATCCATTCCATCGACCGGCCCAGCGTCTGCGCGGCGGTAGCGAAGGAAATCGAAAAGCAGGGCCGCAGCCCGGTTCTGTTCGTCCAGGTCAATACCGGCGCCGAGCCGCAAAAGGCGGGCGTGCTCCCGCAGGACGCCGATGCCTTCGTCGCCGCCTGCCGCGACAGCTTCGGCCTCGCCATCGCGGGGCTGATGTGCATCCCGCCGCGTCGACGAGCCGCCGGCGCCGCACTTCGCTCTCACCGCCAAGATCGCGGCGCGCAACGGACTGCGGCTGCTGTCCATGGGGATGAGCGCGGATTTCCCGCATCGCCATCCAGTTCGGCGCCACCCATGTGCGGGTCGGAAGCGCCGTATTCGGGCACCGGGCGTGAGAGCTTTCCCCTCTCCCGCTTGCGGGGGAGGGTCAGGGAGGGGGCACGGGCGGTTTGGGAGACGGGTGACAAGGACGAGTTAGCGGACCCCCTCCCCAGACCCTCCTCCGCAAGCGGGAGAGGGGTACCTCCGCACTTGCGACACCAAGCATCAGGGATGAATCACGATTCTCGTGTTTGGTCCGAGCCGCCGCAGCAGGCGCTTCAAGGCGGCCACCGGCATGGCGACGCAGCCGGCCGTCGGGGCGAGGCCCGGCCGGGCCACATGAATGAACACGGCGCTGCCGCGGCCGGCGACCCGGGGCCGCGTGTTGTGGTCGATTTCGATGACGAGGTCGTAGAGCGAATCGCTGCGGGTCAGGCGGTCGCCGGGGGCGCCGGGCAGGAGGCGGATCGGCTGGTTGTAGCGGCGGTCTGAGGGATCCTCGCACCAGCCATCGGCCGGGTCGATCGGGCGAACCGGCAGCAGGGTGGCCGGCCGTGCCGCGCGGTCGCCGCGCCACCACAGCCGGACCGGCCGGAACCGGCCCGCGGGGGTGCGCGCCGTCCCCTTCCCGCTTGTCGGCCTTGATGCCGCCGCGGCCGAGCGCCACTGCGATCCGCTGGGAGCCCGCAGCAAGCCAGCCGCGGCGGCGGTCGCCCGGCCGTGACCAGACGTCGATTCTCGAGAGCGAAATGCGGTGCATGGTGCGGTTGCCGGGGGTTCGGTGGTCGCGGCGATCGCCCGCCTTGCGGTTCTCTTGGGTCGTCTGGACGGATCGGCGGTGCTTGCTCTTTTGTGCCGTCTTGCTCTACTTGCCGCGGATGGTCCGAATCCGCCACGGTTCGAAGGGGCCGGAACTTTAACCGATTCAATGTACTTTGTGTCGCCTGCAAGATGATTCGGAATCCTGCTGGTGACGCCGTATTCGCGCTGGAGTCGCAGCGCGCCCGCCGAGGCTCGACATGCCAAATGCGCGAAGAATTCTGATCGTCGACGATGACACCGAGCTCCGCGAAGCCTTGGTCGAGCAACTGTCCCTGCACGAGGAATTCGAGGCGGTCGCGGCCGAGTCCGGCACCAAGGGCGTGCAGGCGGCCAAGGGCGGCCAGGTCGACCTCGTCATCATGGATGTGGGCCTGCCCGACATCGACGGTCGCGAGGCGGTGCGGATCCTGCGCAAGAACGGCTTCAAGGCGCCGATCATCATGCTGACCGGCCACGACACCGATTCCGACACCATCCTGGGCCTCGAATCCGGCGCCAACGACTATGTGGCGAAGCCGTTCCGCTTCGCGGTGCTGCTGGCGCGCATCCGGGCGCAACTGCGCCAGCACGAGGCGAGCGAGGACGCGATCTTCACCATCGGGCCCTACACGTTCCAGCCCAGCTCCAAGCTGCTGATGGGCCCCAAGGGCAACAAGGTGCGGCTGACCGAGAAGGAAACCGCCATCCTGCGCTTCCTCTACCGGGCCGGCCTGCGCCCGATCTCCCGCGAAGTCCTGCTTCAGGAGGTGTGGGGCTACAATTCCGGGGTGACGACCCATACCCTGGAGACCCACATCTATCGCCTGCGCCAGAAGATCGAGAAGGACGCCGCCTCCCCGGAAATCCTGGTGACCGAGGCGGGCGGCTACAAGCTGGTCCCATAATGGTGCGATCCGAACCGTCGTTGGATAGTCGCCCCACTCCTTCATATGTGGTGCAAGTCTACGCGTGAGATGCTGCTGCAAAACCAATGACGATCGAGGACGATATCTTTTTCCTGGAGCGGGTGACGACTTTCGCCCAGCTCGGATTTTCGGCGTTGCAGATCATTGCCATCGGCTCGGAGGCGAGGCACCTGGAGAGCGGTGAAGTGCTGTTTTCGGCCGGCGACGCCGCCGATGGCGGCTACGTCATCCAGGAAGGCATCGTTGAAGCTGGCCTTGCCCGGTGCCGACCCCTCGGACCCCGGCATCACCGTCGGGCCCGGCGTCCTTCTCGGCGAACTCGCCCTGGTGACGGAGACCAAGCGCCCCGTCACCGCCATCGCGCTCGAGCCTTCGACGGTGATGCGAATCACCCGCAGCCTGTTCCGCAAGGTGCTCGAAGGCTTCCCGGATGCGGCGCGGCTGATGCGCGACCGCATCGCCGAACGCGCCAACGAGGCAAGCGACGAACTCTACGCGGTGCGCGGGTTGCTCGATCCGTCGCGGCGGTAGGACGCGCCGGCGCTCTCCAGCCCCGCGTCGCCGCGATGCCAGGAGCAACCGTCCATCGCAGGGGCGTCGACCGTCATCCCGATCCGGCGACGACCTGACCTCATCGGAGACTTGCGTGGAAAACATCGCGACCGCGTTCAGAGATTCCGACGGCGCGGGCGTGTTCGCCGATCTCGTCCGCTGCCTTGATTTCATGAACGACATACCGTTTTTCAAAGCATACAAGGCGGCGACATGGGCCCGCCTCGATATCAAGAAGTCATCCAGGATATTGGATGTCGGATGCGGTGTCGGCTTCGACGTCATCGGGATGGCGAAGCTCCATCCCTCCTCCGAAATTTGGGGAGTTGACATCAGCGACGATTTATCGAGATCGCCCGGTCGCGTGCCAAAGATCATTCGAATGTGAAAATTTTTCACGGGAGCAGCACGGCGCTTCCGTTTCCGTCTGACGGCTTTGACGCAATCCGGATTGACCGCTCGCTTCAGCACATGGATGAGCCGCGATCGGTGATTGCTGAGATGATCAGGGTCACGCGATCGGCAGGACGCATCGTTGCGTCTGAGCCGGATTGGGGCACATTCGTGCTTTACAACGGCGACGTGACGATCGGGACAATGCTCGCCGAGCAATGGAAGCAGTCCTTCCGAAATCCCTATATCGGCCGTGAGCTGGGTCTGATCTTCGCGGACCAAGGCGTCGGCGACATCAGATGTGAAGTGCATCCGCTGTGTGTGACGCGCTTCGAAGATGCGCGGATCATTTTCGACTTGGAGCGTGTGCGGGCGGAGGCGGTGAAATCCGGCGCTTTGACGGATGGGGATGCGCTGCGCTGGTGGAGTTCGTGCGAGGAGGCATCAAGACGCGGCGGCTTCCTTGCGACTCTGAATATCGTCGAAGTCAGCGGAATGGTGGAGAAGTGAATGCCGCGCTTTCAGTGCCGCCTCACAACTCCAGCACCGCCGTCACCGGGACATGGTCGGACGGCTGGCTCCAGCCCCGCGCCTGCTTCGCGATGGCCATGCTCGACACCCGGTCGGCGATCGCCGGTGAGACCCAGATGTGATCGAGGCGTCGGCCGCGGTCGACCGCCTGCCAGTCGGCGGCGCGGTAGCTCCACCACGTGTAGAGCTTGGCCGGCTCCGGCACGAAGGTGCGCATGATGTCGACCCAGGCGCCGGCATCGCGCACCGCGTTGAGCTTCTCGCATTCGATCGGCGTGTGCGAGACCACCCGGAGAAGCTGCTTGTGGCTCCAGACATCGTGCTCGAGCGGCGCGACGTTGAGATCGCCGACGAGGATCGATCGCGCGCCGTTCATCGGGTGGAGGTCCGGCGCGCCGCGCATCTCGTCGAGGAAGGCGAGCTTGTGGGCGAATTTCTCGTTGATGTCGGGGTCGGGCTCGTCGCCGCCGGCGGGGACGTAGAAATTGTGCACGGTCGTCGCCTCGGCAAAGCCGGCCTCGCCGCCGATCTTCACGGCGATGTGGCGACAGTCGGTTTTCCCGCAGTAGCCGCGGATGTCGATTGCGTCGAACGGCAGCCGCGAAACGATGGCGACGCCGTGATAGCCCTTCTGCCCGTTGAGCGCGAAATGGGTGTAGCCCATGCGCTTGAACCGCTTGAGCGGAAACTTGTCGTCCGGGCACTTGGTTTCCTGGAGGCACAGCACGTCCGGCTGCACCGCGCGCAGGAAGCGCGCGACCAGGTTGATGCGCAGCCGCACCGAATTGATGTTCCAGGTGGTGACGGTCAGGCGCACGGGCAGGAAACGAATCGGTCGGCCTATTGCGCGATGTGATCGAGCGGCCCGTAGCTGATCCGGAACATGTTGGGGTCGGGCTTCTTGTTGGTGTCGAGATTGTACACCCCGACGGTGGTGTCGTAGCCCTGCGGATCGGTCACGGTCCATTGCAGCAACTGAAAGTCCTTGGCGTCGAACATCATCATCAGGCGGTGGGTGCCGACCACCAGCGACCGTTCCTCGATGGTGATGGTGACGTATTTGTCGTCCTGGCCGACCGACACCAGATGGGTCTCGCGCCACAGATCGATGCGGTCCGCGAGCAGGTAGCGCAGCGGCGTCGTCGACAAGCGGATAGGTGTCCTTGGTGTCGAGCTTGCGGTCGCGCACCTGCACGAAGGAGCCGTCGGCGACGACATCGATCGGGCTGGGCGGATCATATTCGAACCGGACCCGGCCGGGTTTCTGGATGTAGAATTTTCCTTCGGTCTTGCGCCCGTCCGGCCCGACCTGGACGAAATTGCCGACCAGCGTCTGTATGGTCGAAAGATAGAGGCTCACCCGATCGACCAGCGCGTGCTGGCCGGCCTCGGTCGTGATCGGCTCGGCCTGCTTGGTCGGCGCCGGTGTCCGAGAGGTGTCGGGCAGGATCGAGGCGGGCGGCTTGACCACGGAACCGGTGCGCTTCGGCGCCGGCTGAGGCATCGGCACGGTCTGCGCCGGCGCGACCATTATCGGCGTAGCCAGGAAAAACAGCCCGACCAGCGCGATCAGCCCCGCCCGTCCCATGTACATCTCCCCAGTCCTTGTCCAATGTTTGACCGGGCTAGCCCTGCCCTATGGCCTTTTCACGACACAACCCGCATGGCCCGCTAACTTATTGAAGTAGCGGGACGACTCGTCCAAATCGATGGGAACCGGCTGCCGGTGCCCCCACCATTCGCCTCTTCAATAGCGCTCGTCCTCTTCGCCGCCAACCAGGATTTCGCGTTTGCCGGCGTGGTTGGGCTGGCCGATGATGCCTTCCTTCTCCATCCGTTCCATCAGCGACGCGGCGCGATTGTAGCCGATCTGCAGCCGCCGCTGGATGTAGCTGGTCGAGGCCTTGCGGTCGCGCGTCACCACCGCGACGGCCTGCTGGTAGAGATCGGCTCCATCGGGCTCGCCCATCGCGGTCGCGTCGAACACGGCGCCGTCCTCGCCTTCGGAATCGTCCTCCGCGGTCACCGCTTCGAGATATTGCGGCTGCCCCTGGGTCTTGAGGTGGCGGACGATCTTTTCGACCTCGTCGTCGGAGACGAATGGACCGTGCACGCGGCTGATGCGCCCGCCGCCGGCCATGTAGAGCATGTCGCCCTGCCCGAGCAACTGCTCGGCGCCCTGCTCGCCGAGAATGGTGCGGCTGTCGATCTTCGAGGTCACCTGGAACGAGATGCGGGTCGGGAAATTCGCCTTGATGGTGCCGGTGATGACGTCGACGGAAGGCCGCTGGGTCGCCAGCACGACATGGATGCCCGCCGCCCGCGCCATCTGCGCCAGGCGCTGGATCGCGCCTTCGATGTCCTTGCCGGCGACCATCATCAGGTCCGCCATCTCGTCGACGATGACGACGAGATAAGGCAGGAGGTCGAGATCGAACTCCTCCTTCTCGTAGATCGCCTCGCCGCTGTCGGGGTCATAGCCGGTGTGCACGGTGCGCGACAGCATCTCGCCGCGCGCGCGGGCCTCGGACAGGCGCGCATTGTAGCCGTCGATGTTGCGCACGCCGAGCTTGGCCATCTTCTTGTAGCGGTCCTCCATCTCGCGCACCGCCCATTTCAGCGCCACCACCGCCTTCTTGGGATCGGTGACGACCGGCGTGAGCAGATGCGGGATGCCGTCATAGACCGACAGTTCCAGCATTTTCGGATCGACCATGATCAGCCGGCACTGGTCCGGCCGCAGCCGGTACAGCAGGCTCAGGATCATGGTGTTGATGGCGACCGATTTGCCGGAGCCGGTGGTGCCGGCGATCAGGAGATGCGGCATCTTGGCGAGATTGACGATCACGGATTCGCCGCCGATCGTCTTGCCGAGGCACAGCGGGAGCTGCGCCCCGCTCGAGACGTATTCCTCGGCAGCGAGCAGCTCGCGCAGATAGACCTTCTCCCGCGTGGCGTTCGGCAGCTCGATGCCGATGACGTTGCGCCCGGAAACCACGGCGACGCGCGCCGACAGTGCGCTCATGGAGCGCGCAATGTCGTCGGCGAGCCCGATCACCCGCGACGATTTGATTCCCGGCGCCGGCTCGAGCTCATACAGCGTCACCACCGGCCCCGGCCGCGCATTGATGATTTCGCCGCGCACGCCGAAATCGCCGAGCACATGCTCGAGCGAAACCGCGGTCTCCTGGATCGCCTCCGTGCTCGGCGCGAAGCGGTCTGAAGATTTGGGCGCGGCGAGCAGGTTGAGCGGCGGCAGCTCGTATCCGTCGGGGGACTTGCGGGTGGTTTTCGCCGCCGGCCGCGGCTTGCGCGCCGCACGGGCGACCTGCGGCCGGGAATCCTCGCCGTCTTCGTCCTCCGGCTCCGGTTCGTCGTCCGGCGCCGTGGCCGGACCGGTCCGCACCGCGAACCGCGGCTCGGCGCGCATTGCGGGCGCGGTCGCAGCCTTGCGCGGGAGCAACGTTCCAAAGGTGTGGCCAAAAACGGCTGCGATCGGACGAAACACCCGCGCTTTCAGGCTGAGGAAGTAGTGCACCAGCCAGCCGATCGAAACCGACCCGCCCTCGTCATCCTCGTCCGTCTCTTCCTCCGCATCCTCCATATGCTCCGCTTTGCCGGGCCGCTGGAAGCCGAAGCCGGAGGCGATGACGAGCATGACGAAGGCGATGACGCCGAACGATACCGCGGCCACCGTGCGGCCGGTTCCGAACAGCGGTCCGCCGACCACGGATGCGACGGCGCGGATCACGGCATCGCCGATGACGCCGCCGATGCCGGTCGGCAGCGGCCATTGCGGCGTGCGGGTCAGGCATGAGGCAAACGCGGCCGCGGCGGCGAGGCCGATCAGCCAGGCCGGCACGCGCCAGCGCATCCGATCGAGCCGGCGATGGGTGAACAGCCGCCAGCCCCATGCCGCGATCGGCAGAATGATGGCGATGGTCGCGAGGCCGAACAGCTGGGTCGCGAGATCGGCCGCGATCGCGCCGGGCGCGCCGAGGAGATTGCGCACCGGCGCGCTGGTGGCGTGGCTGAAGCTCGGATCCTTCACCGACCAGGTGGCGAGCGCGGCAGCCGCGCCGCACGAGACGGCGATCAGCCCCAGCCCTGCGATCTCGCGCAGGCGGCGATGAATGATGGCGCGGAAATCGTCCATCGTGAACGGTCCGTGATAGTTGCGCTCCGCCGTCGACATCGCCACGGGTCTAAGCTCCGTTCATCCAAGCACGTCCTTCAACCAAGCCAGGTTCTTCAACCAAGCACTGCGACGATGCGATGCAACGCTTCCGCCGTCGTCTCTTTGTCATGCACCATGGCGACGCGGATATAATCCGCACCGGGATTGCTGCCGTCGGCCTGGTCGCGCGCGATGTAGCGTCCCGGCAGCACGCGCACGCCGGCGTCCCGCCACAGCCTCGCGGCGGCCGCCTCGCTGCCGCCGAGCGCGCCGACGTCGAGCCACAGGAAGAAGCCGCCGGCGGGCCGGCGGTGACCGTAACGGTCGCCGATGATCTGGTCGGCGAGATCGAACTTCTGGCGATAGAGATCGCGGTTCGCCTCGACATGGGCCTCGTCGCCATAGGCCGCGATCGCGACCTCCTGGGTCGGGATCGGGACCTGGGGCGCCGCGACGTTTCGCAGTTCCAGGAATTTGGCGATGAAGCGGCGATCTCCCATGGCGAACCCGATGCGCAGGCCGGGAAGATTGGAGCGCTTGGACAGCGACTGGAACAGCACGACGTTTTCGAACTCGATCGCCGGCGGCTTCGAGCGCGCCGGCCGGAGGCGCCTTGGTGTAGATTTCCGAGTAGCACTCGTCGCAGAACAGCAGGAAGCCGTACCGGCGCGCCATCGCGGTGAGGCGCTGCAGATAGGCGAGGTCGGCCACCGCGCCCTGCGGATTGGAGGGGGTCGCGAGGAACATTACGACGGTGCGCGCGAGCAGGGTGCCGTCGAGGGCGTCGAGATCGGGCAGGAACCCGGTCGGCCGCGTGGTCGGCATGTACACGACCTCGCAATCGGCGGCGGCGGCGCCTGCCGAATAGGCCGCATAGAAGGGGTTCGGAACCAGGATGGCCGGCCGCCCCGCGCGGTTCGCCACGTGGCGTTGCGCGGCAATGGCGCCGAGAAAAAGGCCCTCGCGCGAACCGTTGAGCACCAGGACTTCGCGGTCGGGATCGGGAATGCGGCCGAGCCCATAGCGACGCGCGGCCCATTCCGCCGCGGCACGGCGGAACTGCGGCGTTCCTTCATTGCGCGGATAGCGCCCGAATTCCTTGATGTGGGCGGAGATCACCGGGCCGACGAAATCCGGCACCGGGTGCTTGGGCTCGCCGACCGCCGAGATCGATGACCGGCTTGCCCGGCTTCACGTCGGCAATGAGCTCGGCGAGGCGCACGAACGGGGAACGCGTGTCGACGATCCGACCGGTCGAGAGAGGAAGCCCGCGTTCGGCGCTGTTCATGGACATCTGCACACCCGGCCTCGTTCGGCCGCCTTTGCGAAACATAGCGGCGGCGAGGTTAAGGCGCGATTAACCATCGCGGTCAAGGCGGCGGGGAACGAAAGAAAGGGTCGCAAAAGAAAGAGGCCCTGGCTTGCACCAGGGCCTCCCCATGACGGCGGGGGCAGTGCCGGGTATTTGCCCCCTCCGTATCCCTGGGCGGCCGGCCTCCCGCAGGGAAGGCCGGGCCGCCGTCACAGATCGTAGGCGCGCTCGCCGTGATCGGTGAGATCGAGACCTTCGCGCTCGGCTTCCGGCGTCGGTCGCAATCCGACCAGGACGTCGACGATCTTGTAGAGGATCAGCAGAACCGACCCCGGACCACACCAGCGTGGTCCCGACCGCCTTGCCCTGGGAGATGAGCTGCGTCCACATGTCGTAATCGGCGATCTTGCCGGTGGTGTAGTCCATGATCCCGGTGCCGCCGAGCATGGGACTGACCAGGATGCCGGTGCCCAGCGCGCCGACAATGCCGCCGATGCAATGCACGCCGAACACGTCGAGCGCGTCGTCATAGCCGAAGGCGTTCTTGACCACCGACACGAAGAACAGGCAGACGACGCCGACGACGAGGCCGAGCACGATCGCCCCCATCGGGCCGGCAAAGCCGGACGCGGGCGTGACCGCGACGAGGCCGGCCACGCAACCGGAGAGCGCGCCGAGCAGGGACGGCTTGCCCCGGAAGATCCACTCCGCGAACATCCAGGACATTGCCGCTGCGGCGGTGGCCACGAAGGAGTTGATCATCGCGAGCGCGGCGCCGCCGCTGGCTTCGAGGTTGGAGCCGGCGTTGAAGCCGAACCAGCCGACCCACAGCAGTGAGGCCCCGATCATGGTCATGACCATCGAATGGGGGGCCATCACTTCCTTGCCGTGAGCCGATGCGCTTGCCGACCATGAGCGCCCCGACGAGCCCGGCAATGCCGGCATTGATGTGCACGACGGTGCCGCCGGCGAAGTCGATGGCGCCCCACAGATAGACCTGGCCGCCGTCGGCCAGAACTTCGTCGAGCTTGGCCTGAGCCAGTCTTCTTGGCGGCGTCGTCGGTCGCGGCAGCGAGCGCCTTGGCGGCATCGGCGATGGCGTCGGGGCCGGCCCAATACCAGACCATGTGCGCGATCGGGAAATAGATCAGGGTCACCCACAGCGGGATGAACAGGGCCACCGCGCTGAATTTCATGCGCTCGGCGAAGGCGCCGACGATCAGCGCGGGCGTGATCGCCGCGAAGGTCATCTGGAAGCAGATATAGACGTAGCTCGGAGATGTTGGCGCCGACCGAGAACGTCGCCGCCTTGGAATCCGGCGTCACGCCCATGAGGAAGGCCTTGGAAAGGCCGCCGATATAGGGCGAGCCGCCGGTGAAGGCGAGGCTGTAGCCGTAGATAACCCAGATCAGAACGACGACGCAGACGGTGTAGAAGACATGGGTGAGCACGCTCAGCATGTTCTTGGAACGCACCAGGCCGCCATAGAACAGCGCCAGTCCCGGTATCGTCATCAGCAGGACGAGGACCGTCGAGGTCAGCATCCAGGCGTTGTCGCCCTTGTTGACGGTCGGCTCGTCGGCCAGTGCCGCGGTTGCGGCGAACAGGCCGGCGACGAGCACGGCGAGCCCCACCCGATAGGGAATTCTCGATGTCATTGCTTGAAAGCTCCTGTCCGAAAGCGAGGGCTGCTCACAGTGCTGCGACGTCGGTCTCGCCGGTGCGGATGCGCACCGCCTGCTCGAGACCGAAAACGAATATCTTGCCGTCACCGATCTGGCCGGTCTTGGCGGCCGCGGTGATGGTTTCGATGACCTTGTCCAACTGGTTCGCCGCAACCGCGACCTCGACCTTCAATTTCGGCAGGAAGCTCACGGCATATTCGGTGCCGCGATAAATCTCGGTGTGTCCCTTCTGACGCCCGTAGCCCTTGACCTCGGTAACCGTCATTCCGTGCACCCCAATTGCAGTCAGCGCGTCGCGCACCTCGTCGAGCTTGAATGGCTTGATGATGGCCATTACGATTTTCATCGTTCCCTTACCCCAGCTATGGCCCCTTCTGATCCGCAGACGGGCTGTTTCACGCGGCGAGCCAGGCAATCCGGCGGATGCCGGCGCGTTCGCCGCCGTGGAGCAATCAAGCCTCATGCCAAGTTCCGGAACCGGCCGTCGATTTGGGGATGAGGGGGCCATTTTCGCGACCTATGGGCCGGCGAGGCCGCGCGTGCGTGGAATCGGTCACGACCCACGAGCGACCGTAACAGGACACCGTGCCTAAATAATAGGCAACAGCGCCGCGAGCGTGCGAAATTCCTTCCGCAGCGCCGCAGACGGAGAAAGCTGCTGATTAATTAAAGCGCGTCGCTGTCGGTTTCGCTGGTGCGGATGCGCACGGCGTGATCGAGCGTCATGACGAAAATCTTGCCGTCGCCGATCTGGCCGGTGCGGGCCGCCGCGGTGATCGCCTCGACGGTCTTGGCGGCTCGGTCGGACGACACAGCCACCTCGACGCGCAGCTTGGGCAGGAAGTTCACCGCATATTCGGCGCCGCGGTAGATTTCAGTGTGGCCCTTCTGTCGCCCATAGCCCTTGACCTCGGTCACGGTCATTCCGGTAATGCCGATCGGCGTCAGGGCCTGCCGGACGTCGTCCAGCTTGAACGGCTTGATGATGGCGACGATGAGCTTCATGACCGTAGCGTCCTCCTGCCGGGGGCATTCTTGGTCTCGCCCCACCTTCTCGGTTGGATCGGAAGGCAATCCGGCCTTGTCGGTGTGCGCGTGTTGAAAATTTGTGTCAACGCCTGAATATCGAGCATAACGCAAGCAGGCTGCCGCGTCATGGGGCCGCGGCAGCGCGGGCGGTCGGATTCACCGCTCACGGGCTCTTCTCGAGCCGCTCGCGAACCAAGCCCTCCTGGGCGACCGATGCGACCAGCACGCCGTCGCGGGTGAAGATCAAGCCGCGGGCGAAGCCGCGTCCGCCCGAAGCGCTGGGGCTGTCCTGGGCGTAGAGCAGCCATTCATCGGCGCGAAACGGCCGGTGGAACCACAGCGCATGGTCGAGGCTCGCGGCCATGATGGTCTTCTCGAACACGGTGCGGCCGTGGGGAATCAGCGCCGCATCGAGCAGCATCAGGTCGGACGCATAGGCGAGGGCGCATTGATGGATCGCCGCCGCCGCCGGCAGCGGCGCGGTGGTGCGGATCCAGACATGGAATCGCGCGTCGGGATATTTCTTGCCGAGGTAGCGTTCGAATTCGACTGGGCGCAGCTCGATCGGCCGCTCGCGCTCGTAATAGCGCCGCACCGGCGTCCGGCATCATCGGCAGCACGCGATCGCGGATGTCGGCATCGCTCGGCAATTGCTCCGGGCCCGGCACCTCCGGCATCCTGGCCTGATGGGTGAGCCCGGGCTCGTCCACATGGAACGACACCGCCATGGAAAAGATCGCGTGGCCGTGCTGGATCGCCACCACCCGGCGGGTGGTGAAGCTGCGGCCGTCGCGGATGCGGTCGACCTCGTAGACGATGGGGACCTT
This sequence comes from uncultured Alphaproteobacteria bacterium, assembly GCA_963791375.1. Taxonomy (GTDB): domain Bacteria; phylum Pseudomonadota; class Alphaproteobacteria; order Rhizobiales; family Xanthobacteraceae; genus JAJPKK01. The sequence goes on along the minus strand of CAWBSI010000011.1, from coordinate 134,363 downwards.
GGGATCGCCTGCCAGCAGGAAATAGGCATGGAGCGAATGCGGCGGCCGGTCGGCGATGTCGTCGACGGTGCGGCAGGCGGCGACCAGCGCCTGTCCGATCACCTGGCCGCCGAACACGCGCTGCCAGCCCTGTTGCGGCGAGCGGCCGCGAAACAGGTTCACCTCGATCGGCTCGAGATCGAGAATGGTCAGGAGATCCTGGACGGCTGATGTCATCGGGACTTCGTCCAACCGGCCCATGCAATGGGCTCACGTGCGAGGCGCGGCAGTCACGCCTGCGGGCGCCGTCGAGTCAATAGTGCGATGGTCGGACGCTCAGCGCGTGGGGGTTTCGAGCGGTTCCTCAGGGATGGAACACCTGATTGCTCACCGGCGGTACGGTCGGACGCTGAATCTTGATGAACTCTTTTTTCGCGCTCGAATGACAGGCGTTGCACCCCTTGGTCAGCTTGTCGAAGGCGACTGGCCCGGTCGGTGCTAAGCTCGAGTCCCGACGCCATATCCGCCGAAGGCAGACAAGTTGACGCGCACTTGCCAACACCGATGTCCTGATCGCCGGCGGCGGGTTTGCCGGCCTGGCGCTGGCGCTGGCGCTGCGCCAGGCGCTGGGGCCGCGCTTTGCGGTCACGCTCGCCGATCCGGAGCTCGCCGCGCGGCGAAGACCCGCGCGCCTCGGCGATCGCGGCGGCGCCGCGCCGCATGTTCGAGGCGCTCGGCGTGTGGGAGGCGGTCGCCGCAGAGGCCCAGCCGATCCTCGACATGGTGATCACCGACAGCCGCGTCGATGATGCCGCGCGGCCGGTGTTCCTGACCTTCGAGGGCGAGATCGCGCCCGGCGAGCCGTTCGCGCATATGATCGAAAATGCGCGGCTGGTGGCGGAGCTCGCAGCCAAGGCCGCGGCCGCAGGCGTGACGCTCGTCTCCGCAGCCGGTGAAGGATTTCACCGCCGACGCGCACGGGCGTGACCGTCGAGCTCGGCGATGGCGCGAGCCTGCGACGGCGAAGCTTCTCGTGGCCGCCGACGGCGGCCGGTCGCGGCTGCGCGAGCGCGCCGGCATCGCGGTCCATGGCTGGTCCTATGGACAGTCGGCCATCGTGACGACGGTCGCCCATGAGCGCGATCATCACGGCCGCGCCGAGGAGCATTTCCTGCCCGGCGGCCCGTTCGCGATCCTGCCGTTGCGCCACAACCGCAGCTCGATCGTGTGGACCGAGCGCAGCGCCGAAGCCGAGCGCTTCGTGGCCTTGCCGGACGCCGAATTTCGCGACGAGCTGGAAAAGCGCTTCGGCCTGCATCTCGGCGACATCGCCCTCGCCGGTCCGCGCCGCGCCTATCCGCTCGGGCTATGGGTGGCGCGCAGCTTCATCGCCGAGCGCATGGCGCTGGTCGGCGACGCCGCCCACGTCATCCACCCGATTGCGGGGCAGGGCCTGAACATGGGCCTGCGCGACATCGCGGCGCTGGCCGAGGCGGTGGTCGATGCGGCGCGGCTCGGCCTCGATCCCGGCGATGCCACGGTGCTGGAGCGCTATCAGCGCTGGCGCCGCTTCGACACCATGACCATGAGCGTCTCGACCGACGTGCTCAACCGGCTGTTCTCCAACCGCTCCGACGTGCTGCGCCTCGTCCGCGACATCGGCCTCGGCGTCGTCGATCGCCTGCCGCCGCTCAAGCGCATGTTCATGCGCGAGGCCGCGGGCCTCACCGGCGACGTGCCGAAGCTGCTGCGGGGCGAGGCGCTGTAAGACGCACGCGTGGAGCGTCTTCGTTCAGGTCGACCGGCACTTTGCTGTCATCGCCCGGCTTGACCGGGCGATCCAGTAAACACCGACCGGGCCGTACTGGATTGCCCGGTCAAGTCGCGGCAATGACACTGCCCCGGAAATGCGATCGGAGACACGCTTATGTCAGCGGAATGCTCGACACGTGGTCGCGGAACGCTTTTCTGGCGGCAATCGCCGCGTACCAGCGCTCGAAATTCGGAAACGCCGGCCGCTCCGGCACCAGCTCGCGATAGCGGTAGCACATGATCGCGATCGGGATGTCGCCCATGGAGAAGGCGTCGCCGGCGGCGTATTGGGTCTTGGCGAACTGATCGTCGAGGATCTTCACCGCCGCCGTGGTCTTGACCTTGCCGTCGTCGATCGCCTTGTGATCGCGCTTTTCCGGCGGGGTGCGGATCATGCCCCAGAACACCGGCGTGATGGCGGGGCCGAGCACCGAGAGCTGCCAGTCCATCCATTTGCTCGCCAGCGCACGGGTGCGCAGGTCGGTGGGCTCGAGCGTGCCGGCGCCGAACTTGGCGGCGAGGTAGCGGATGATCGAATTGGATTCCCACAACAGAAATCCATCTTCTTCCAGGGTGGGAACGAGGCCGTTGGGATTCATGGCGAGATAGGCCGGCTCCCGGTTCTTGCCGAACGGGCCGCCGATGTCGATGCGCTCATGGGCAAGCCCGAGCTCGCCGACGGCGAACATCGCCTTCTGCACATTGGAAGACGTGGTTCTTCCCCAGATCTTGAGCATCCTGGTCCCCTGATTTCGCTTGCGCGCCCGGCAAGCATTGATGCGCATCATTGCCCGATCCCGCCCCGCCGCTGATGCAAAAGCAGGGAAGGGTCGTCGGAACACTCAGTCGAGACGACGTGCTTCTTCCGGCAGCATGATCGGTATCCCGTCGCGGATCGGATAGGCGAGCTTGGCGGAGCGGGAAATCAATTCCTGCTTCTCGGCGTCGTATTCGAGCGGTCCCTTGGTCAGCGGGCAGACCAGGATTTCCAGGAGCTTGGGGTCGACGGCGGTGGCCGGACGGTCGGACGCGGGGGTCATGGCGATTTCCACTTCGGTGAGGTCGCCCCTTATCCCGACTTCTGCGCCGGTATTCAAGCCCGCAAGTCACCGCATGAATTTCATTGCAGCGGCGGATCGCCCTCGGTATTGGCCCGGGCAAGCGCGATCTCGGTGACGGCCACCAGGATTTCCGCGCGGGTCTTGAGGTCCGGCGCCTCCAGCATCGCCTGCTTCTCCGCGGGATCGTAGGGCGACATCATGGCGAGCGCATTGACCAGCGCCTCGTTGGAGGCGCTTTCGATGCCGGCCCAGTCGGCCTTGAGGTCGTTCGCCTTGAGGAAGTCGCTCAATGCGACAAGCACCGCCTTGCGGTCGACGGCATCCTCGCCCTTGCGCGCGACGAAATCGTCGGTGAACGCCGTGAAGTCGACGCGGCACTGCCGATAAGCGGTCGCCACCTTGAGCTCCTCGACGATGCGAAAGCGGGCGACGCCGGTGAGCTGCAGGAGATAGCGGCCGTCGCCGGTCTCGGCGAGCTGGGTGATCCGGCCGGCACATCCGATCTTGTAGAGGCCCGGGCGGTCCTCGGTGCCGGGATGGGCGGGATCGGGCTGGATCATCCCGATCAGCCGGTGACCGTCGCGCAGCGCATCGTCGACCAGTGCGAGATAGCGCGGCTCGAAAATGTTGAGCGGCATCTGTCCGCGCGGCAGCAGCAGCGCCCCCGGCAACGGGAACACGGAAATTATTTCCGGAAGATCGGCGGGACCGCGATAGACCGCATTCATCGGCATCGCCGCACTCCATGGTCTCGGCCCGGCGCCTCGTCCTGGACAAAGGGGGCGAGGTCGCGAGCCCCGCTCTACGCGAACAGGATCGACGACAGGCTCCGCCGTCCGGCTACAGTGAACTCGTCGGTCGGTCCCCATGCCTCGAAGAACTGCACGAGCTGCTTGCGGGCGCCGTCATCGTTCCACTTGCGGTCGCGGCGCACGATCTCGATGAGGTGATCGAGCGCCTCCTGGCGCCGGTTGTGGCCGTTGAGCGCCAAGGCCAGATCGAACCGCGCCTGATGGTCGAGCGGATCGGCTGCGACCTTCTTCTCCAGTTCGCCGATCGGGCCGAGCGCGGCGGCCTGCTCGGCCACCTCCAGCGCGGCGCGGGCCGCCGCCACCGGGGCCTCGTTGCGCTTGGCCTCGGGCACCTGGGCGAGCGTCAGCTTGGCCTTCTCGATTTCCCCGGTCTCCAGATAGGATCGCGCGAGGCCGGCGATGGCAGGAATATTGTCGGGGGTCTCGGCCAGGATTTCGGCATAGATGGCGGCGGCGCCCGCCGCATTGCCGGCCGCGAGCGCTGCGTCCGCCTCCTTGAGAAGCTCCTTGTCTTCGCCGCCGATCGGCTGCTTGGTCAGGCGCTCGAGAAAGGCGATCACCTGGCCTTCGGGCAGCGCGCCGAGAAAGCCGTCCGCCGGCTTGCCGTCGACGAAGGCGATCACCGCCGGGATCGACTGGATGCCCATCTGGCCGGGAACGGCGGGGTGCTCGTCGATGTTCATCTTGACCAGCTTGGCCTTGCCCTTGAGCGCCCGCACGGCCTTTTCCAGGACTGGGGTGAGCTGCTTGCACGGCCCGCACCACGGCGCCCAGAAATCGACGAGCACCGGCTGGCGGCGCAACTCCTCGATCACGTCCTTCATGAAGGACTGTGTCGTGGTGTCCTTGATGAGATTGTCCGCGGCTTGAGCCGCCACCCCTTCATTCGTCAACATCGGCCTTTCCTCGCCCCGCAACAGGTTCGGTTCCATGATCGGACCATGCTCCAGATACATCACATTTGAAATGAAATCCGCTCGCACGCTTCGCGTTGCCGACCGGACCGGCGACACCCCATGCCGGGGCGGGCGACGGGGCCGCAACCCACGCATTTCCGGTTAGATGGTAAGGATCGGACCGATTGCAATCGCGCTCAGTCCACCCCTGTGGCGGCCTCCGAGACGCTTTCGACCCGCGGCGCGTGGCCGGTCGCCTCCAGGAATTTCAGCAATCCCGCCCGCGAGATCGAGGTGGTCATCGTGTTCACCAGGGGATGAAAATTGAGCATCTCATGGGTGAGCATGGCGGCATCGAGGACCACCTTGACCCGCCCAGCGGTGTCGTTGATGGCCGCGAAGGGCGTGACCGATCCAGGCTCGACGCCGAGGGTCTCCCGCATGGCCTCCGCCGAACCGAACGAAAACCGTCCGGCGCCGAGGCGCTGGTGCAGACCCTTCAATGGGATCACCGCATCTTCCAGCGCCACGACGAGATAGAAGTCCCCGCGCTTGTCCCGCAGGAACAGGTTCTTGGTGTGACCGCCCGGGATCTGCCCGCGCAGCGCCCGGGATTGCTCCACCGTGAACAGGGCAGGATGCGCGACGGTCGCGTGAGCGATGCCGAGGCGATCGAGACAGGCAAACAGTTCGGCGGGCGTGGCGGGCATTCATGGCCGGAGGATTGGCGCAGCTTTGCGGGTATCAGGATGTAGCCCCGGTGAGCCCGTTCGCCAAATGGGAAACCAGCGCCGGCGGAAGCGGTTGCAAAGGGCGGCCCTATTTGGCATAGGAAGGCGGCCGGCGGTTTTGCTGCCGGTCCGGATGCGGGTGTAGCTCAGGGGTAGAGCACAACCTTGCCAAGGTTGGGGTCGAGGGTTCGAATCCCTTCGCCCGCTCCAGTTTGCTCAGGCGGCCTCTTGCGTTGGGTGTGTACATGTCGCGTTTCACCGTTGGACTGCTGGGCAAAAGCTTCGAAAAGTCGTCACGGCCGATCGGCGGCGGGCAGCATGTGGCCCGGCTGTTCGTGCCGGCCTATGACCGCGGCATGTCGATCAACATCGGCGTACGGCGCAGCCGCAATAGCGATGCGCGCAGGCGTCTCGCCCGCATGTTCGAGCAGCGGCGCGTCGTCTCTTAAATAACGCTCGCCCTTTCGCCACGCCGGCTCAATACCCCGCCGCGCCAGCGCCGCGCGCCCGCAGGTCTGCGGCGCCGGTGAGCCCGCGCGGCGTGACCTCGATCGAATGGGCGGAGCCGAACAACGGCCCGACCTCCACCTTGTGACCGAGCGCCGTGAGCGCGCGGATCTTGTCGACCGGGAAGTTCTGCTCCACTACGACCTCGTCCGGCCACCACTGGTGATGCAACCGCGGCGCCGCCACGGCATCGCCGATCGCCTTGTGGCCGTCGAGGGCGTTCACGATCACCTGCAGCACGGTGGTGATGATGCGGCTGCCGCCGGGCGCGCCGGTGACCAGCACCACCTTGCCGTCCTTGAGCACGATGGTGGGGCTCATGGACGACAGCGGCCGCTTGTCCGACCCGGGCGCGTTGGCGGCGCCGCCGACCAGGCCGAATGCGTTCGCCACGCCGGGCTTGGCGGCGAAATCGTCCAGCTCGTTGTTGAGCATGATGCCGGTGCCGCCGGCGACGAGGCCGAGCCCGTAATTGAAATTGAGCGTATAGGTGTTGGCGACGGCGTTGCCGGCGGCATCCACCACCGAGAAATGCGTGGTGTTCCCGCTGCCGGGGATCGCGATGTCCGGACGCATCTCATGCGCCGGACGGGTGTGCTTGGGATCGATCATGTCCCGGAGCTCCGTCGCGTGGCCCTTCGAGGTCAGCCAGTCCACCGGGACGTCGACGCGGTCGCTGTCGCCGAGAAAGGCGGCGCGGTCGGCGTAGGCGAGCTTCATCGCTTCGATCTGCAGGTGCAGGGCGGCCGTCGAGCCGTCGCTGACCTTGCGGGAGGGATAGCCCTCCAGGATGTTGAGCATCTCGACCAGGTGAACGCCGCCGGACGACGGCGGCGGCATCGCGACGATGTCATAGCCGCGATAGGTCCCGCGCACGGGGTTGCGAATGACCGGGCTGTAATTTTCGAGGTCGCCGCGGACCATCACGCCGCCGGCGCCGCGCACCGCGGCGACGATCTTGTCGGCGATCGGGCCGACATAGAAGGCACGCGGGCCGTCGCGGCCGATCGCATCCAGCGTGTCGGCGAGGTCGGGCTGGACCAGCATGTCGCCGAGGGCAGGGGGCGCGCCACCGGGTTTGAGGAAAATGGCAACCGTCGAGGGCCACTGCGCCAGCCGCGGCTGCGCGAGCAGAAGCGAATCGAACAGGTCGTCCTTGATCGGGACTCCCTCGCGGGCGAGCCGCACCGCCGGCGCGATCAGATCGGCGAGGGTGAACTTGCCCGAGCCGTAGCGCTCGAGGGCCAGCGTGAGCCCGGCGACCGTGCCGGGGACGCCGACGCCAAGCCCGGTGTCGCGCGACTTGCGGGGGTCGGCCTGTCCGTCCGGGTCGAGGAAGACGTCAGACCTCGTCGCCGCCGGGGCGGTTTCGCGGTAGTCGATTGCCACCGTCTCGTTGCGCTCGGCCAGATGCACCAGCATGAAGCCGCCGCCGCCGAGATTGCCCGCCTTGGGCAGGCTGACCGCCAGCGCGAAGCCGACAGCCACCGCCGCATCGACCGCGTTGCCGCCGCGTTCGAGCACGTCGAGACCGATCCGGGTCGCCTTTTGCTCCTGGCTCACCACCATGGCGTGCTGGGCGGTCGCCACCTGGGCGGAGGCTGCCCCGGTGCTCTGCTGGACGAAGCGCTCCTGGGCACACAGCGGGGCCGCCGCGAGGGCCACGACTGCGAGGGCCGCCAGCAGGCGTGCGGCAACACGATTTGGAACAGTCGTTCTGTCGGGCATAAGTTACGGTTTACCTTGGCTTTTTGGGAATCCCGGCGGTGGAGAGCTGGTGGTCTGTGCCGACATTTGGCTCCCAGATGTCGGCATAAGTCAGCCCACCCCTGTCTGAAGCAGTGGGGCGACCTGTCCGAACAGATGGGAACCGTCCGCTCGCGCCACTAGCCCCGCTTCTGGCCATGGTAGATCGAATTCGGGCGCATGTCCGTCGCCGCAGCGACCCGGTTGGACATGTTGAAGAACCCGGCCACCGCCGCAATGTCCCAAATGTCGCGGTCGGAAAAGCCGGCCTCGCGCACGGCCGCGCGGTCGGCTTGCTCGATCGCAGCGGGCTGCGCCGTCAACTTGACGGCGAAATCGAGCATCGCGCGCTGGCGCCGGTCGAGCCGGGCGGCGCGGTAGTTCATCACCATCAACTCGCCGAGGACGGGATCGTCGGACAGGGCGCGCACGGCGGCGCCATGGGCGGTGAGACAGTAGTAGCAGCGGTTTTCCGCGGACACCGCCACCGCGATCATCTCGCGTTCGAGCTTCGACAGCCCGGACGGCCCGAGCATGAGGTCGTTGTACATGGCGATGAATGCCTCGAGCTTCGGCATGTCGAACGCGTAGGCCCTCAGCACATTGGGAACGAAGCCGAGCTTCTCCGTACATTTGTCGAAATACGCCCGCATCGCCGGGGTAAGCTCGGTGGGCTTGAGGTCGAGTGCGGTGATGACGGTGTCGTCGCCATCGGCGGCCCCGCGCAGCGGCGGCTTGGGTTTCGTATGGGGCTTGCCGGCCATCGAGTCCTCCTTTCTGGTTGGCGCCGAAGCTAACAGCTTCGTTGCCGGGAGCGAAAGCCTGCGCTCTTCCGCCGCGCCGCATTAGGGCGCAATCTGCGCCCGGATTCGGGAGACGCCCTATGAGTACGAGTACGAACCTGGACGAGCGGCCGGTGTCGAGCCCGGCCGACACGCCGCCGCCGGAGACCGCGGCCGAGCTTGCGACCGCCTCCGCGGACGAGCGCGCGGCACGTGCGCTTCTGGCGCAGGCCGGCGCGATCCTGCACGCGCGCGCCGTCGACGTGCCGGATGATTTTGCGGCGCAACTGCTTGGCCGTGCCGCCGCCGAGGACCTCATCCGCTACGAGGCGGCCGAGCTTGCCGACATCGCGGCGTCGACCTGGCAGTTCCTTGCCGAACGCAAGCCGCGGACCGCGAAAATCCGCGTCGCGACGGCGCCGCCCGAAGACGGTCCCCGGCTCAAGAACGTCTCCATCATTGAGCTCGTCAATGACGACATGCCGTTCCTGGTCGATTCCGTCATGGGCGCGCTCACCGAGCGGGGCCTCGACACCCACCTGCTGGTCCACCCCGTGCTTACGGTCGAGCGCAACCCCGCCGGCGCCCTCATCGGCCTTTCGACCGGTGCTGATCATTCCCCGGCCGCGCTGCGCGAAAGCGTGATCCAGATCCACGTCGACCGCATCGACGATGAAGCTACGAAAAGCGCTCTGATCGCTGCGCTCGCCGACGTGCTCGCCGACGTCCGCCACGCGGTGGAAGACTGGCGCCCCATGGTGGACCGCGTCGCCTCGATCATCGATGCGCTCAAGGCCGATCCGCCGGCGCTGCCGGAAGACGAGGTCGCCGAGGGCATTCAGTTCCTGGAATGGCTGCAAGGACAATAATTTCACCTTCCTCGGCGTTCGCGATTATCAGCTGGCAGAGGACGGCAATGTCCTCGACGCCGTCCCGAACTCCTCCCTCGGCGTCCTGCGCGGCGACGACGGCGAAGTGATCACCACCGATGGCGGCCGGATTGAAATGTCGCCGCGGGCACAGGCCGCGTTCCAGGAGCGCCGGCTGCTCTTCATCACCAAGACCAATGCGCGCTCGCGGGTGCACCGGCGGGTGGCGATGGACCTCGTCGGGGTCAAGCATTATGACCGCGACGGCCGGCCCACCGGCGGATTTCAGATCGTCGGCCTGTTCACCGCGACGGCCTACACCCGCTCGACCCGCAACATTCCCTATCTGCGCCGCAAGGTCGCCAGCGTCCTCGCGCGCGCCGGATACAGCCCCAACAGCCATTCCGGCCGCACGCTCACCAACGTGCTGGACACCTATCCGCGCGACGAGCTGTTCCAGATCGACGAGGACACGCTGTTCCACTTCGCGTCGATCATCCTGCAGCTCAGCGAACGGCCGCGCGTGCGGGTGCTGCCGCGCTACGACTGGTTCGAGCGCTTCGTCTCCGTCCTGGTCTACGTGCCGCGCGAGCCGTATGGCAGCGGCGCGCGCGCCGTGATCGGACGGCTGCTGGCGAGCGCGTTCAACGGCGAGGTCGCGTCGTTCGTCCCGTACTTCCCGGAAGGCCCCCTCGTGCGCGTGCATTTCATCATCGCGCAGAAAGACGGGGCGTTGGCCCATCCGGACCGCGCCCAGCTCGAATCCGACGTCTCACGCGTCATGAAGACGTGGCCGGATCTCCTGCTCGAGGCGCTGGCCGCTGCCCACGATCCGATCATTGCACGCGGTCTCTTCGCCCGCTACGGCGGCGCGTTTTCGGCGACCTATCGCGATGCCTTTGCGGCCGCGACCGCGGTGCAGGACATCGCGACGCTCGAGGCGATGTCCGCCGATGCTCCGCTCGGCGTCGATTTCCAGCGCGGCGCCGGCGGCGACGATGCCGGCGCGGCCCGTCTCAAGCTGTGGAGCCACGGCCGTCCGCTGCCGCTGTCGGAGCGCGTACCCGTGCTCGAGCACATGGGTTTCAGGGTCGTCGACGAGAGCACCTATCACGCCGAGCCCGGCGGACCGGACCAGCGGCAATTCTGGCTGCACGACATGCTGCTCGAATTCATCGGCGATGGCGCGATCGATTTCGAAGCGGCCAAGGGGCGGCTCGACGACTGCTTCGCCGCCGTCATGTGCGACGACGCCGAAAACGACGGCTACAATGCGCTGGTGCTCGTCGCCGGACTGACGTGGCGTCAGGTGGCGCTGCTGCGCACCCTGTCGCGCTATCTGCGCCAGATCAGCGTGCCCTATTCCCAGGACTATATGTGGTCGACCCTCGTCAAGCATGCCGGCCTCGCGGCGCGAATCTCGGCGCTGTTCGAGACGCGCTTCGATCCACGCCTTGCGGTGCCGCCTCCCGAGCGCGAGGAGCGCCAGGGCGCGATGCTCGCCGAGATCGATGCCGGGCTCGCCAAGGTTGCGAGCCTCGACGAAGACCGCATCCTGCGCCATTTCGTCAACGCGGTGACCTCCGCGCTGCGTACCAATTACTATCCAGACCGATCGCGGCGGCGACGCCAAGCCCGTCATCGCCCTCAAGTTCGACAGCCGCAAGGTGGACGGCATGCCGCTGCCGCGCCCGCGCTTCGAGATTTTCCTCTGTTCGCCGCGGCTGGAGGCGGTGCATCTGCGATTCGGGCCGGTGGCGCGCGGCGGGATAAGGTGGTCGGACCGGCCGCAGGATTTTCGCACCGAGATCCTCGGCCTCGTCAAGGCGCAGCAGGTCAAGAACGCGGTCATCGTTCCGGTCGGCGCCAAGGGCGGCTTCATCCCCAAGCATCTTCCCGTGGGCAATCGCGATGCGATCCAGGGCGAGGGCATCGCCACCTACCGGATCTTCATGTCCACCATGCTCGACATGACCGACAATCTCGACCTCGAGCGCGTGGTGCCGCCGACCGACCTCGTGCGCCATGACGGCGACGACCCCTATCTCGTGGTCGCTGCCGACAAGGGCACCGCGACCTTCTCGGACATCGCCAACGATATCGCGCGCGAGCATGGCTTCTGGCTCGACGACGCCTTCGCCTCCGGCGGCTCGACCGGCTACGACCACAAGAAGATGGGCATCACCGCCCGCGGCGCCTGGGAATCGGTCAAGCGCCATTTCCGCGAGATGGACGTCGATCTCGCCGCGAGCCCATTCACCGTCGTCGGGGTCGGCGACATGTCCGGCGACGTGTTCGGCAATGGCATGCTGCGCGAGCGCACCATCAAGCTCGTCGCCGCCTTCGATCACCGCGACATCTTCATCGATCCCGATCCCGAGCCCCAGCTCAGCTTCAAGGAGCGCGAACGGCTGTTCGCCCTGCCGCGCTCGAGCTGGCAGGACTATGACCGTTACCTGATATCGCCCGGCGGCGGCGTATACTCCCGGTCGGCGAAGGAGATCACGCTGAGCGCACAGGCCCGCGCCGCCCTCGGCCTGCCGGCGCAGAAGATGACGCCCCAGGAGATCATGAATGCGATCCTCAGGGCGCCCGTAGACCTGCTGTGGTTCGGCGGCATCGGCACCTATGTGAAGGCGTCGAACGAAAGCAACGAAGCCGTGGGCGATCGCACCAATGACGCAATCCGCGCCGCCGGCGCCGAGCTGCGCTGCAAGGTGATCGGCGAAGGCGCCAATCTCGGCATGACCCAGCGCGGCCGCATCGAGGCGGCGTTCCACGGCGTTCGGCTCAACACCGATGCGATCGACAACTCCGCCGGCGTCAACACCTCCGACGTCGAGGTCAATCTCAAGATCGCCCTGAGCATCCCCATGCGCGACGGCCGGCTGCAGCGGCCGGAGCGCAACGCTCTTCTGGCCAGCATGACCGACGAGGTCGCGGCCCTCGTGCTGCGCAACAATTATCAGCAGACCCTCGCGATCTCGCTGGTCGAACGGCGCGGCCTGGAGGATCTCGGCTTTCAGCAACGGCTGATGCAGACGCTGGAGAAGCGCCAATTGCTCGACCGCGCGGTCGAGTTCCTCCCGGACGACATGGAGATCGCGGAGCGCCGCCGGCGCGCCTCACCGCTGACCCGTCCCGAGATCGCGGTGCTGCTCGCCTATGCCAAGCTCTCGCTCCACGCCGACCTGCTCAATTCGAGCGTGCCGGACGATCCCTATCTCGCCCGCGAGCTCGGTCGTTATTTCCCGCCCTCGATCTCGAGTCGGTTTCCCGACGCGCTGGAGCGTCACCGCCTGCGCCGCGACATCATCTCGACCGGGCTCGCCAATTCCATGATCAACCGCGGCGGGCCGACCCTCGTGGTGCGCATCGCCGACCAGACCGGCGCGACGGTCGACCGCATCGCCGGCGCGTTCGCGGCGGTGCGCGACAGCTTCGGGCTGACAGCGCTCAACACCGAGATCGAGGAGCTCGACGGCAAGATCGCCGGCATGGCGCAGATCACCCTGTTCGTAGCGGTGCAGAATCTCCTGCTCGACCGCATCGTCTGGTTCCTGCGCAATGTCGATCTCGGCCAGGGCCTCGCCGGCGTCATCGCGCATTACCAGTCCGGGATCGCGGCGGTCGCCGATGCGCTGGACGGGCTGCTGCCCGAGGACGCGACACAAGCTCTGGCCCAGCGCGCGGACAAGCTCGTCGCGGAGGGGGTGCCCGACGCGCTGGCGCAGCGGCTCGCAACGCTCCCCGCGCTCGCTGCCGCGGCCGACGCCGTTCTCATCGCCGATCGCACCGGCAAGCCGGTCGCCGAGGCCGCGCAGACCTATTTCGCCGCGATCGCGTATTTCCAGCTCGATCGCGTCGTCGGCGCCGCCGGCAGCATCAAGGTCACGGATTATTTCGACCGGCTCGCGCTCGATCGCGCCCTCGACACCATCGGCGACGCGATGCGGCGCATCGCGGCCGAGGTGACGGCGTCCGGCAGCGGCGCCGCGGCGGTCTCCACCTGGGTTACGGCCAAAGGCGGCGCCGAGCGCGTCCGCCAAGCCGTCCATGAGATCGCCGCCTCGGGATTGACGCTCTCCAAGCTCTCGGTGGCGGCGAGCATGCTGGCCGACCTCGCGCGCACGGCGTGAAAGGCGCTGGTGTGCTGTCTCTGACAGAACCCGATAACTGTCATCGCCCGGCTCGACCGGGCGATCCAGTAACCGCCGGGCTGGCAATGCAGTGTCAGCTTTCGCCAGCTCCGGACATGATGCCGCCCAGCTCGCCTTGGAGCTACACCCCAAGCCTGGCCGGGATCGTTGCCTTCAGTTAATTGATCCCGGCTTTTGCAGCTTAAGGACCGTCACCTCAGAACCGGAACATCGTCGTCAAATCGCCGATGGCCGGGCTGTTGCGCGGAAAATACGGCTCATGGCGCAATGTGGTGGGATTTGGCAGATTGTCGCGGCTGCGATTTGACAGCGGCTTCAGGCGCCAGTTGTACTCGATGAACTTCAAGATCGAAGCATGGTCGAAATAAGTGTGATCGACGAAGCCCGGGTTGGCGAAAGGCGACACTGCGATCAGCACCGTGCGCGGGCCGTCTCCGAAAAAGTCGATCGGCTGGATATATCCGGAATCATAGTAGCCGCCCGACTCGTCGAAGGTGATCAGGATTGCAGTATCCTGCCACAATGCGGGGTTATTTTGGACCGCCTGGATGATGTTTTGCACGAATGCCTCGAACAGCGGCGGCGTCGAGGTTCCGGGATGGCTGTCGAGCAGGATATCGGGCTTGACGAAAGAGACAGCGGGCAGCGTGCCTTCGCTCACGTCTGTGAAGAACGAGGGGAGGTCTTGCAGGTTGCTCTTCAGCGGGCCCGTCATGATTGAACGCGAATACTGAAAGGCGTTGCAGATTGCGCAATAGAGCTCGTTCGCAATCGGCTGACTGGCCGCCTGATCGAAGCCCTCGCCGTAGTATTTCCACGGAATATTCTTGGCAGAGAGGGAATCGCCGATCGTTGGGATCGTCTGCGGACCAATCGCAAAGGCCGGGCCGGCGGGAAATTCGTTAACGTCCGCTTGGCTAATCACGCCGCCAAGGTGATTGTAATAGGGATACTCGTTGTCCACTTGGTAGAAATGGCCCTGCGCGCAATTACCATTTCTAAACAGCCGATACGGCATAGACGCGAGATAGTTCCGGATCGCCGCCACGCCGGGCTGGGTCGAATCGGAGCAATTGACGAGGCCGCCGGTGCTGGTGTTTCCGCTGTCGATCGGTCCAGGACTGGCGTGTGTGTAGAAATTGTTGCTGCCCGGCTGAGGATCGGGATTTTCTATCAAATTGGCCGGGGGCGTCGCCGCGTTGCCTTGGCTGTCCGTGTAATAGAAGACGTCGCCGGTCAACAGGAACTGCGAGTTCGCCCCAGTCCCTCCCATGACGGGCTGGTGATAATTGTCGCTGATTGCGTATTGATGGGCGAGCGACTGAAAATAGGGATAGTCACCGGCCGCCATGTTGTAGAAACCCATCGCGACTCCGCCTTGGAATGTTTGTTGATCGTCGGTTGGCGGGTTTCCATTCTGCGTGATCTGCCACCCAACGCTCGTCGCGACCCAAGTATAGAGATCGTGGGGGCATCCGCTGGGATTGAGAGGAGACCTCGAAGCGTTGCTACAATCATTTTGTTGCCACATCTGGAAGAATCGATGCACGGGATCGCCGGTGTTGTCGCTGAAAACGGTTTTCGTGACCCCCCCGGGTTTAGGGATGAACGGCGACGCCAGCGGCTGGCAATTGCTCGGGCTCACAGAGGCGCCCACTAGAGAATAGGGTGCATTCGGCAAGTTCGAGCGGATACCTGCAATCCGGCACCGGATAAATATTGTCGCTCGGAAAATAGAAAGGTTGGCCGGTTCCTCCCATGGCAAGCAAAGGATTACTCATCGGCGGGGAAAGCCCGTTATCGTTGCAAAACGAATAGCCTGCAGGGTTCTTTCCGGCGAAAGAGAGCAGCGTCGACAGCAAGCAAGGGCTGTACGGGATCGCGCTGAGCGTGGTGCTCGGTTGCGGCAAAGTGGGAAACGCGACGGTTTTCGACGGAGCCAGTTGGTATGTGCCTTGGTCAGTCGCCTGTTGTTGCAACGCCGTTGCTGCATTTAGCCCAGGCGCGCCGGTTATATCGACGATCCCTTGCGACAGCAGATTCCACACCGACTGATTCGGATCGGGAGGGACATAGGTTGCGAAGACATTGTCGAAGCTGCGATTCTCGCCGATCACGACAATGAGGTGTTTGATCGGGGTGCTGGTGCGGGGGGCGCGGGTGCTCGACGGGCTCAAGGTCTGGGCTTCGGCTGCGGCGATCGGGGCAAACACGTTGACCGTCATGGCGCCGAGCGCTACGCACGAAATCAGCCTGTGTCTGAGAAGTCTTGCTTCTGTTGTCGGGGCGCATGGAAAGGCTCGCGAATTAAAGTTCGGCGTCAGAACGGAGGTGGACCCAAGCGGTGGGAGAGCCGAATTGCGGTTCGGTGACGTAACCGTCGCCATTGCCAGCACGCTTGCAGGCATGAACCTTCGCGTCAGTTGCCCCCACCTCAATTTGTTAAAGAAAGTGTCTCACTGATTGGGGCCCTTGACTGTAGTATTCAGGTCACATTCCGATTTTGTTGTATGGGTGATCGCGAGATGAAACGGCGCCGCCGCGTGTTACGGCCATACGCGGCACTTCCGCTGTGGGTCAATATTGTTGCAAAAGTCATGCTTCGCGAGAGCCGTCCTTTGGTCAGGCCGTCCGATTTTGCGCAGCGCAAGCGCTTACTTCGCGCGGCCGCGCGGGGCCTCACGTTCCGCCACCGTCGCCTGGATTTTCAGCGGCTTGCCGTCGCGCAGCACGCTGAGATCGGCGACCTCGCCGACGCGCAGCAGCGCCAGCCGGTTGCGCAGGAAGCCGGCGCCCGACACCGGCCGGTTGCCGATGTCCGTCACGACATCGCCGGATTTCAGGCCGGCGCGTGCTCCCGACGATCCCGGAGCGACCTTGGTGATTACGGCGCCGCCTTGCGGGGCGGAGATCTTGAGCTCGCGGATCACGTCGGGCGTCGGATCGTCGAACGTGACGCCGAGCGAGCCGCGGCGGATCTCGCCGAACTCCACGATCTGGTCCGCGATGATGCGCGCCATGTTGACCGGAATCGCAAAGCCCATGCCGGGATTGGTGCTGGTGGCGCCGATGAAGGCGGTATTGATGCCGACGAGGTCGCCTTGCAGGTTGACGAGCGCGCCGCCGGAGTTCCCGGGATAGATCGCCGCATCGGTCTGGATGAAATTCTCGAACTGCTCGAGCCCGACATTGGACCGGTGCAGGCCGCTGACGATCCCGGAGGTCACGGACTGGCCGATATTCGCGGGATAGCCGATGGCGAGCACGAAATCGCCGACCTCGAGCTGGCGGGAGTCCCCGAACGGGATCGAGGTGAGATTTTCCGTCGGCACCGAGATGACGGCGAGATCGAAATCCGGATCGCCGCCGACCCGCTTTGCCTTCAGCGTGCGGCCGTCCGTGAGCGTCACCGTTATCTCGTTCGCGTCGCTCGAGGACGTGATCGTTGGTGACGATGAAGCCCCGCTTGCGCGTCGTACACCACGCCGGAGCCGATGCTGTCGACCTCGCGCGACTCGCGCCTTCTGGTACTTCGGGTCCGGTGCGACCGCGGCCCCTGGTCTCGATGCTGACCACCGCCGGGGTGATCTTCTTGAGAACCGGTGCGAGCGACGGCGTGCCGCTCGACGGCGGAGCGACCGGCGATGTGTCGGCATCGGCGGCGAGGCCTGCCGTCGTGGCCGCGAGGCCCAATGCAATCGCTGCGAATACCCGTCTCATTATCCGTTGAACAATCCAGTCCCTCTCGCCGGGTCGCCTCATTCGATGACTTCGGCGGCGCGGGCGAGCAGCGTCGGCGGAAATTCGAGGCCGATCGCCTTGGCGGCCTTGAGATTGACGACAAGGTCGAACTTGGTCGGAAAGCCGACCGGCAGCTCGCTCGGCTTTGCGCCGTGCAGGATGCGGTCGACATAGGTCGCGGCCTGCTGGAACAGGTCGGAGCTGACCGCGCCGTAAGCCATCAGACCACCTTCGGCGACGAAGCCGCGGGTCGGATAGATGGCGGGCAGCCGGTATTGGTTCGCCAGCTTGAAGATCAGACTGGATCTCGGTGAAGGCCGGCGTGGGCGGCACCACCAGCAGGCCCCCGTTCGGCTCCGCCGCAACGGCGGCGAGCGCAGTGCTCGATGTCATGGTCGTTGCGACCGGAACCCTGGTCGTCTTCACGTGATAGGTGCCGGCGGCCGTCTCGATGGCTGCAAGGTAAGCCCGGGCGTCGAACTCCGGGTTGAAAAGCAGCGCGACCCTGGCAAGGTGCGGCGCCGCCTCCTTGAGCAGCTCCAGCCATCGGGCGCCGATCGCAAGATACAGATTGGTGATTCCGGTGCTGTTGGCCTCCGGGCGCGCCAGCTTTCCCGAAAGACCGTAGCCCAGCTCGTTGGTCACCTCGACGAAGACGACCGGAATGGTCTGCGTCTGCGCCAGCACCGCATGGGTGGCCGGTGCGGCGCCGGTGACGATCACGTCGGGAGCGAGGCTCACCAACTCCTTGGCGTAGGAACGGATGCGGCCGGGGTCGGCGGCGCCGAAGCGAAAGTCGATCTGCAGGTTGCGGCCTTCGACCCAGTCCAGCTTTCTGGAGCCCTTGCCGCAATCCGTCCACCCGCGTTTGCGTCACCGGATCGTCCTCGGCCCCGAAAATCAGCACGCCGACCCGCCGCACGCGCTCGGGGCTGTCCGCTCGTGCGGCGAACGCAAACGTCGCCGCGCCGCCCAAAGCGGCAATGAACTCCCGGCGCCTCATGGGCCTCCCTCGCGATTATTGTTTTTCGCTGCACAATCATAGCAGACCGTGCCGCGATCGGCACGCGCTACGCCGACGCCCAGTCGGGGTTCCGCGGGGCCTCTTCTGCCGAGACCCACCTCGCTGTCGTCGCCCGGCTTGACCGGGCGATCCAGTAAACACCGACAGTGAGCACTGGATTGCCCGGTCAAGCCGGGCAATGACACCAATAGGGTCAGCGTAGTCGGAAAATGCGCTAATGCCGGAAATGGCGGGTGCCGGTGAACACCATGGCGATGCCGTGTTCGTCGGCGGCCTTGATGACCTCGTCGTCGCGCACCGAGCCGCCGGGCTGGATGACGGCGGTGGCGCCGGCCTCGATGGCGACCAGGAGGCCGTCGGCAAACGGAAAGAACGCGTCCGACGCGACCACCGAGCCCTGGGTCGCCGGCATCTCGAGCCCCGCCGCAGCGGCAGCGTCCTTCGCCTTGAGCGCGGCGATGCGCGCCGCATCGACCCGGCTCATCTGCCCGGCGCCGATGCCGACGGTGGCGCGGTCCTTGACGTAGACGATGGTGTTCGACTTGACGTGCTTGGCGACCCGGAAGGCAAAGCGCAGGTCGGCGAGCTCTTGCGCGGTCGGTGCACGTTTCGTCACCGTGGTCAGCTGCATCTCGTCGACCACGGCGTTGTCGCGCGATTGCACCAGCAGCCCTCCGGCGACCGACTTGACGGTCATGCCCGGCGCGCGCGGGTCCGGCACGCCGCCGGCCAGCAGCAGTCGCAGGTTCTTCTTGGCGCCGACGATGGCGACCGCCTCCTCGCTCGCCTCCGGCGCGATGATCACCTCGGTGAAGATCTCGGTGATGGCGCGGGCGGCGTCGGCGTCGAGCGGCCGGTTCAGCGCGACGATGCCGCCGAAGGCCGAAACCGGATCGCAGGCGAGCGCCTTGCGATAGGCATCGAGCAGGCCGTCTCCCGCGGCGACGCCGCAGGGATTGGCGTGCTTGATGATGGCGCAGGCCGCGGTGACGGCGGGATCGAATTCGGCGACGCATTCATAGGCGGCGTCGGTGTCGTTGAGGTTGTTGTAGGAGAGCTGCTTGCCCTGGACCTGGCGCGCGGTCGCGATCCCGAACCGGGGATCCGGTGTGCGGTAGAAGGCGGCGGTCTGGTGCGGGTTCTCGCCGTAGCGCAGCGCTTGCGCCCGGCGCCCGCCGAAGGCGCGGAAGTCCGGTGCGGCGTCCTGCAGCTCGGCGGCGAACCAGTTGGAGATCGCCGCGTCATAGGTCGCGGTGCGCGCATAGGCTTTTGCTGCGAGCCGCCGGCGCAGTGCGAGCGTGGTCGAACCGCCGTGCCTCGCGAGCTCGGCGGCGAGCGCCGCATAGTCGCCGGGCTCGACGATCACGGCGACGTCGGCATGGTTCTTGGCCGCCGCCCGGATCATGGCGGGACCGCCGATGTCGATGTTCTCGACGCAGTCGTCGAAGCCCGCGCCTTTCGCCACCGTGTCCTCGAACGGGTAGAGATTGACGACGAGGAGATCGATCGCGGGAATGCCGTGGGCCTGCATGGCCCGGGCATGCTCGGCGTCGGCGCGGATCGCCAGCAGGCCGCCATGGACCTTCGGGTGCAAGGTCTTGACGCGGCCGTCCATCATCTCCGGAAAGCCGGTGAGCTCGGACACGTCGCGCACGGCGAGGCCGGCTCCCGCGAGCGTCTTCGCGGTGCCGCCGGTGGAGACCAGCTCGATGCCGTATCCGGCCAGCACGCGGGCGAAATCGATCAGCCCGGTCTTGTCCGACACCGAGAGAAGAGCGCGGGAAACGCGGCGCAGTTGATCGGCCATGGCGTCTCACTTTCTCGGCATTGCCGTGTCTACGGGGAGTTCCGATCGTCGGGTCTTTCTCGCCTAAGCGCGCTGTGCATCTCGGCGAGCCGTAGCGCAAGAGCCCTGCCCTCGCCCGCATGCGGGGAGAGGTGCGCGCAGACGCAACCGTCAGAGCGGCAGTTCGGGCTCGGGGCCGCGCGGGCGCTTGGCTCCGGGCGCCAGATGCGGCACGTGGCTGAAGGTCCAGTGCACGCGGTGGAATTCGCGGGCGCGGCCGTAGATCACGACTTGCGTGGTGCGGCGCGGCCCATCGTTGCCGGCGAGGTAGACGCTCTCCTCCAGCGCGACCTCGTCCTCATGGGAGTTGAGGTTCCAGACGTCCTTGTTCGGCAGCAGCAATACGGCGCCGTGCCCGTCGGTCAGCCGGTTGACGCGGATCGAGGGATGCAGGTGGAAGCGGACCGCGAAATGATCGAGCGCGTTCTCGGGCAGCGAATTGCCGGTCGCGGGCAGGAAGATGTCTTCGCCGTCGAGCTTGTTGCCGTCCTCGGAGAGCGACACGAAGCGCTCGTGGATGATGCCGAAGCGTTCGGCGTAACCGTCATGGGCGGCGCGCAGGACGTCGCCGCATTCTCTGTGTCGCGGGCGACGGTGACGTTCTCCGGCCCCTCCACGATGGGGACGCCGAACAGCCGCCGGAACGCAATGGAGTCCAGGAACCGGCACGACGAGGTGTCGTTGAAGGTGACGGTGGAATGGGCTGCGGTCGCGCGCGCGACCTGACGCCAGTTCTCCTTGCTGTTGCCCGGCATGCCGCAATTGACGACGATGCGCTGCTGCTTGCTGGAGAATTCGAATGCGAGGCATCCGGCGTGGGCGTCGGCGCTCACCTCCGGCGGCGGCGGCGTGCCGGTGTCCATCAACACGACGGTCGTTCCGGCATCGATGCGCTGGTAGCCGGAGTAGGGCGCGTTGGCGACCGGGGTGCCGCGGGCGTCGTCATAGGCGAGCACGGTGGCGAGCAGGTCGGACGGCGTCGGGCCCATGCCGTTGAACAGGGCGAAGCTGCCGTCGCCGTGGCGGAAGAAGCGCAGCATCGGCATCATGCGGTCGATGGCGTTGATCAGCGCCGGCGGCGGCGCCACGTTGCGCGCGGTGAAGGCCTGGCTCAGCGGCAGGAGATCGAGCAGGATGTCGATGATGACGCCGGGATTGCGGCTGATGTGGCCGCCGTCCGGCAGGATCTGCCGTTCGAGCTCGTTGACGAGGCGACGCGTCGCGCCGCGCAGATGGCGGATTTGCTTCGCCATGCACAGCACCGCATAGACCAGCGCGATGCGCGCCTGCAGCCGGGGCACGCCGTCGCGGGCGTCGTTCGCGGTGCCGCGGAGATAGCGGACCTGGCGGGTGAGGCTGCGCAGGAACCGGCGATAGAACCGCAGGTCGGCGTCGTGGAGAATGACCGGCGACTGGCACAGCCACGAGATGATTCGCCGCGCGACGATCTCCGGCTGCCACGCCACCGGATGCCAGCTGCCCTGCAGCGTGATCCATTCGTCCACGAGGGCGCGGGCATTGGCGCGGTTGATGGTCGAATCCGCCGCCCGCAAATGGCGCAGCCAGCCGAAGCCGAGCAACACGTCGGCCCATTCGTCCGAGGGCGGCACCATCTCGAACGGCGAGCGGCCGTCGCAGACCACGACCTTGCCGGCAAAGCCGAAGCGGCCCGCATAGATTTCGCCGGCGCGGGTCGGATCGGCGGTGCGAAGTTCCTGGGGCGCGATGACGAGGCGCTCGGACGGGGCCACCCAATAGACGAGCCCCGCCACGGGATGCACCTTCACCCGTGCCTTGAGGTTGTTGAACCTGCGGCGAAGCGCCAGCCAAGACAGCCGCGAGCGGTCCGCGATCACAACGGACATAGAGGCTGGCCCCTTCTCGTCACCGGCAAAAACCGCCTGCTTGCCATTCGACAACATAACGAAGGGTTTGCCGAGGGCAACCGTGCGGGGACACCGGTCATGTTCGCAGCCGCTCCAGGCGGGCGGCATAAAAGCCGTCGAGGCCGGACATGCGCGGGTCCGCATTCGGCCAATGGCAGGGCAGCGTGCGCAGATCTCCCTGCGCGGTGATGAGGCCTTCGAGGCCCGGCGAATTGCGACGCTGCAATGGGATTGCGCGCGATCCGTCGGTCCTCTCCCAGCGCGGCGGCGACGATGGCTTCGCCTTCTTCCGGCTCCAGCGAGCAGGTGCAGAACACGATCGTGCCGCCCGGCCGCGTCAGCGTGATCGCGTTGTGGAGAAGCCGCCTTTGCAGCGCCGACAGGGCCTCGATATCCGACGCCGCCTTGCGCCAGGGAATGTCGGGATGGCGGCGGATGGTGCCGGTCGAGGTGCACGGCGCGTCCACCAGCACGGCGTCGAACGGGCCCGCCTGCCAGTCCTCGGCCGCGGCGGCGACGGTGGTCGCCGAAAGCCCGAGCCGGGCGAGGTTCTCGCGCAGCCGGCCCAGCCGGGGCTCGGCGCGGTCGACCGCGGTGACCGTCGCGCCCGCCGCCACCAGCTGCGCGGTCTTGCCGCCGGGCGCCGCGCAAAGGTCGGCCGCGGTGCGGCCGGAGAGGTCGCCGAACAGCCGCGCCGGCAGCGCGGCGGCGGCATCCTGGACCCACCAGGCGCCCTCGCCAAAGCCGGGCAGGGCCGGGATCGGCCCATGCGCGGCGAGGCGCACCGAGCCGGTGGGCAGGACGATGCCGCCGAGCTCGGCCGCCCAGCGCTCCGGGTCGGCCTTGACCGTGAGGTCGAGCGGCGGCTCCGCCCGGTTGGCGCGGGCGATGGCATGCGCCGTCTCCGCGCCATAGGCCTTCACCCAGCGCGCCAGCATCCATTCCGGGGTGTCGAGGTCGAGCGGCTCGAGCTTGGCAAGCGCAGTCGCGCCTTCGCCGCGGGCGATCCGCCGCAGCACCGCATTGACGAGGCCGGCATAGCGGTTGTCGCGGCGGTCGGCCTGGACCAGGCGCACCGACAGGTCGACGGCGGCATGATCGGGAACGTCGAGGAACATGATCTGGGCGGCGCCGATCAGCAGCGCGGTTTCGACGCGGGGCGCCTCGGCGGGCAGCCCGCGGCTGAGCAGATCGCCGATCAGCCGGCGCAAGGTGCCGAGCCGGCGCAACACCGTCGCGACGATGCGGCGGGCCAGCGCCCGGTCGCGCTCCGCAAGCTGGGCCAGGCCGGGCAGGGCGTGCCTGCCGTCGAGCTGCTCGTCGAGCGGCCGGCCGCGGAACAGCACCCCTTCCAGCAGCTCGGCGGCGATACGCCGCGTTGCCAGGCCCGGTGCCGCCTCCGCCGCCGCCGGGCGGTTCACCGGCATGATCGTCCCCTGGAAGAGGAGGACCGCTCAAACGGGATCATGCGTGAGATCAAAGAGATCAGCCTGCCATCCGGCTCTACCCGAAGGGATGGCCACGGTGTCGGATCGATAATTGCCAAAGGTGCTCCAGCCGTTCTTTTTGAATGCGCAGGTCGCGACCGCATCGGCCCCGAATATACCGGCAATCGATTAACTTAGATTTTTGCCTACGATCCGGTCCCGAAAAGTCTGCAACCTTTCGGGATCATGCGGCCTACGCCTTGACCGCTCCCCCACGAATCCGCATTTGAATGGCAATGAGTGAACTAAGTCCAACGAAATCCGGAACGGATGCCGAACGCGAGGCGCCGGCAGCGGCCCCGCGCGCCCTTTCCCCAGCCGCCCAGCGGGCACTCGCCGAGGCGCAGGCCCGCCGCGCCGAGATCGACCGCCAGGTGAAAGAGCGCCCCAAGGAATTCAACGGCCGGCGCGGCCCGGAGCCGGTTCGCTACGGCGACTGGGAGGTCAAAGGTATTGCCTGCGACTTCTGAACGGTAGAAGTTTAACTCATCATACAACCTGTGAATTGTATTCTTGTCGTCGGGCGAATCAGTGCTATTATAGGAATATGATCAGCAATGCGAGATCATATTCCTCACGCCCCGCAGGAACGCGCACCATGGCCGTGTTCGCCGCCGGTTTCATCGGCGGCGGCCTCGTGGTCCTGACGGTGCAGAGCCGGCCGGCGCCCGCCGTTCCGTCGGAAGCCACCCCGCCGCCCCCGACCGTCGTCCGCGGCCACCGCAACCCATCCCGCCGAGGTGCTGCGGGTGATCGACGGCGACACCTTCGAGGCGCGGGTCCATCTGTGGCCGGGCCTCGACATCACCACCAAGATCAGGCTGCGCGGCATCGATGCGCCCGAATTGAAAGCGCGGTGCCCGGCGGAGCGCACCATGGCGGAAGCCGCCCGCGACGCCTTGCGCGACATGCTCGCCGAAGGTGCGGTCGGCGTCTCCGCGATCACGCTCGACAAATACGGCGGCCGCGTCGTCGCCGATGCGGGCACGCGCTCGATTGCGAACGTGTCATCGGAATTGCTGGCGAAGGGCTACGCGCGCAGCTACGGCGGCGGCAAGCGCCGCGGCTGGTGCGATGACCAGGCGACGCCGTAACGACGCGGGACGCGCCGTCCCGAAAAGAAACGGGGAGCGCTGTCGCTCGCCCCCGAAGCGACAGCGCTCCCCGCCTTATCCCCGGATTACTGCGTCACCACCACCGTGGTGCCGTAGCTGACCCGGGAATACAGGTCGGTGATGTCCTGATTGTACATGCGGATGCAGCCATAGGACACGAAGCCGCCGATCGAGCCCGGCTGGTTGGTGCCGTGGATGGCATATTCGCCGCCCGACAGCGTCATGGCCGCCACACCCATGGGATTGTGCGGGGATCCGCCGGGAATCACGGCCGGGAGCGACGGCTTGTCACGCCTGATATCGGCAGGCGGCGACCAAGCCGGGCTGAGGTACTTGCCGTTGATGTAGGCGGTGCCGGACCATTGCTTGCCGGCCCGGCCGACGCCGACCGGGTAGCGCAATGCATGGCCCGAGTCGATGACGTAGTAGAGCGCCCGTTGGCTGGTGCGCACGACGATGGTGCCGGGCGAATAGCCGCTGATGGCCACGGTTTCGCGCGCCGCTGCCGGCGTGCTGATGATGCAGGGATATCCGACAAGAATTGCCGCGACTGCAGTCGCGGCCGAAAGGCGAGACCGAATCATTTGAAACACCCCGATGCAAAATTCCCCGCGCGAACAATATCAAAAATCGGCCGCGGAATAGTTGCTCTGGGGTGACACCATGCAAACAAGCGCGGTGTGTAGCCTGCGTGCCACACCCGCTCTGAGGCCCGCGGCGGGCGCCCCAACCCCACCGTTATCGCCGGACTTTTCCGGCGATCTCGATTAGGAGGCACAGCCGTCGACGCGATCAAAGGGCGGTGCCCTCACTATCGAGATGGCCGGGACGAAGCCCGGCCATGACGATGTGAAGGGTTGCGGCGTTTCCCCGTGCCCAGTGCCTTAAGCGCTCTTGCGGTTCTGGCGGTTGTCGATGAGGTCGCTCACCACGGCGGGCTCGGCGAGCGTCGAGGTGTCGCCGAGATTGCCGAACTCGTCTTCGGCGATCTTGCGCAGGATGCGCCGCATGATCTTGCCGGACCGGGTCTTGGGCAGGCTCGGCGCGAACTGGATCAGGTCGGGCGAGGCGATCGGGCCGATCTCCTTGCGCACCCAGGTCACCAGCTCCTTGCGCAGTTCCTCGGTGGGCGCTTCGCCCGACATCAGGGTCACATAGGCATAGATGCCCTGGCCCTTGATGTCGTGGGGATAGCCGACGACGGCGGCTTCCGAGACCTTGGGGTGGGCGACCAGCGCCGATT
Organism: uncultured Alphaproteobacteria bacterium; assembly: GCA_963791375.1. GTDB lineage: Bacteria > Pseudomonadota > Alphaproteobacteria > Rhizobiales > Xanthobacteraceae > JAJPKK01. The sequence continues at coordinate 108,666 of CAWBSI010000011.1, read as the reverse complement.
CCACTTCCGCGGTGCCGAGCCGGTGTCCGGCGACGTTGATGACGTCGTCGACCCGGCCGGTGATCCAGTAGTAGCCGTCGGCGTCGCGCCGGCAGCCGTCGCCGGTGAAGTACTTGCCCACATAGGTGGAGAAATAGGTCTGCACGAAGCGCTCGTGGTCGCCATAGACGGTGCGCATCATCCCCGGCCAGGCATCCGCGATGCACAGATTGCCGGCGGCGGCGCCCGTCATCACCTTGCCTTCGGCATCGACGATTTCGGGCTGCACGCCGAAGAACGGCCGCGTCGCCGAGCCGGGCTTGAGCCTGGTCGCGCCCGGCAGCGGCGTGATGAGGATGCCGCCGGTCTCGGTCTGCCACCAGGTGTCGACGATCGGGCAGCGCCGCTCGCCCACCACGCGGTAGTACCATTCCCACGCTTCCGGATTGATCGGCTCGCCGACCGTGCCGAGCAGCCGCAGGGTCGCGCGCGACGTTCTCTTCACGGGGCTGTCGCCGGCCTGCATCAGCGCGCGGATCGCGGTGGGCGCGGTGTAGAAGATGTTGACCTTGTGCTTGTCGATGACCTCCCAGAACCGCGAATTGGTGGGGTAGTTCGGCACGCCCTCGAACATCAGGCTGGTGGCGCCGTTCGCCAGCGGCCCATAGACGATGTAGCTGTGCCCGGTCACCCAGCCGACGTCGGCGGTGCACCAGTAGATGTCGCCGTCGTGATAGTCGAACACGTATTGGTGGGTCATCGAGGCGAACACGAGATAGCCGCCGGTGGTGTGGAGCACGCCCTTGGGCTTGCCGGTCGAGCCCGACGTATAGAGGATGAACAGCGGGTCCTCCGCGTTCATGGGCTCGCACGGACACTCTGCCGGCACGGTCTTCGCGATCTCGTCGTAATAGACGTCGCGGCCGGCCTTCATGTTCACTGCGGCGCCGGTGCGGCGCACCACCACCATGCTTTCGACATTGCCGGCGCGGTCGGCGGCGGCGTCGGCGTTCGCCTTTAGCGGCACCTTGCGGCCGCCGCGCAGGCCTTCGTCGGCGGTCACGACCACGGCGGACTTGGCGTCCTCGATGCGGCCGGCGAGCGAATCCGGCGAGAAGCCGCCGAACACCACGGAATGGATTGCGCCGATCCGCGCGCAGGCGAGCATCGCGTAGGTCGCTTCGGGAATCATCGGCAGGTAGATGGTGACGCGGTCGCCCTTCTTGACGCCGCGCGACTTGAGCACGTTGGCGAACCGGCACACCTCGCGCGTGGAGCTCGCGGTAGGTGATCTTGCGGTCGTCCTTGGGATCGTCGCCCTCCCAGATGATGGCGACCTGGTCGCCGCGCTTGGCGAGATGGCGGTCGATGCAGTTGTGGGCGATGTTGGTGACGCCGTCCTCGAACCATTTGATCGAGACGTGGTGCGGATCGAACGAGGTGTTCTTGACCTTGGTGAAGGGCTTGAACCAGTCGATGCGCTTTGCCTGTTCGCCCCAGAAGGCGTTCGGATCGCTTACCGAGCGCGCATACATCGCCTCATACTTGGCTTCGTCGATGAAGGCGCGCTTCTTCCATTCCGGAGGCACATCGTAGATCTGCTCGCTCATGCCGGCACTCCCTGGCGCATTTTTTTGTGACTCGTGCGCGATGTCTCGAACGTTTCCCGGCCGCTATTATGCGACGCCCGTTCGGGAAGTCACAAGCCATCGAATGTCACACTTTGGTCGAGCGGGCTTGATCGAGATCAAGCGTCGCCGATGGACCGACCCTAGCAATTGGTAGTGGTCGCGCCGCGAGAGTGCTTTCTTCATGCATACTGTTCATGTCATCGCCCGGCTTGACCGGGCGATCCAGTAAACATCGGCGGCGATTACTGGATTGCCCGGTCAAGCCGGGCAATGACACCAATAAAGGCTTACACGCCCATGGCGCCGATCACGATGCCCTGGACGATGAACACCGCCAGCCAGTGCCCGGCGTCGATCAGGAACAGCTTGAGCGGGCGTCGGCCGAAGCTGTAGTTGACGGCGAGCGTCGTCGCCACGAAGCCGAGCCACAGCGCGACCGCCGAGATCACCGCGTTCTTCAATGTCACCTGTCCGACGCCGAGATGGCCGACCACGCCGGCCAGCGCTGTGGCAATCACCAGGTTCGCCACGAAGGCGAGGACGAAGGGCAGGGGCGACTGGTTCGCCTTCAGCGATTCGTGGGTGAAGCCGTGGGCCGCCATCCACGGCTTCGACAGCGCCATGTACCAGGCGGCGCCCACGATATATCCGGCCACCGCCGCGAGAACGATCGCCCAGGTATCGACTCCGCCGAAATTCATGATGTGCCCCTCCGCCATCAGCCATCGCTGTCATCGTCCGGCTTGACCGGGCGATCCAGTAAACACCGACCGGGCGTACTGGATTGCCCGGTCAAGCCGGGCAATGACACGTATAGGTCGGTACAATCGGAAAATCTCCGTCCCGCTCGCGGGCGGTGCAATCTAGTCCAGCGGCTCGACCTTGACGATAGCGGCGTGGTGATTGTTGCCGGCCCAGAACGTCACCGGCGTCGTGGTGTTGTCGATGAAGATGCGGCGGACATTGGTCTGGTGCGGCAGCAGGTATTCGACCGATTTGCCGGTCTGCGGGTCGAGCCGCAGCACGCGGTCGTTCGACATCGAGCCGCTCCACAATTCGCCGTTCTTGTCGAGAAAGGCGTCATAGGGATAGGTGTGCGGCGTCGGCACGTCCCATTCCTTGAAGCTCTCGCGCTCGATGTCGAACATGCCGAGCTTGTTGGCGGCGAATTCGGCGAACCACAGCCGCCCCTTGTCGTCGAGCATGGTGCGGCGCGGCCGCGAGCGCGGGGTCGGGGTCTGGTAGATCGTGCCGCGAAACGTCTTGGCGTCGACGCGCCCGATGCTCTCGTCGCCGAAGTCCATGAAGAACAGGTTGTTGTCCTTGTCCGCGGTCATGCCATAGGGCGAATGGTTGCGGCCCACCGGCATGTCCTTGAAGGGATCGACGACATCGTAGGCGCCGGTGGCGACATCGAGCCGCAGGATCGAATGGGAATTGACGTCGTTGGTCCAGACCTTGCCGTCGATGTGGGACTGCCGCGGCATCACCATGGATTGCTGCGCGGTGTCGCTGTCGAGCTCCTTCGGCAGCGGATAGTGGCGGAACGTCATGGTGCGCGTGTCGAACTTGATGAGTCCGCCCTGGAACATCAGGGCGAGCCACCAGTTGCCGTCATGGTCCGGCTCGAGCGCAAGCGCGCCGGCGGGGAAGTTCGGCTTCGGCAGCGGATAGGCGTATTCCACGTGGGCGCCGGTGCGCGGATCGAGCCGGCCGAGATAGGGCTCGACGAAATTCGAGTACCAGATGAAGCCGTCGGCATCGGTGCGCACGTCATGGGGCGCGATGGTCGCGCGCGGCATGTCGTATTCGGTGATGATCACCCGTGTCGCCCGGCCGGTCGGGCGGGGCAGGGTCTTGAGCTCGTAGTCCCAGTGGTCGATCTTGCTCAGATTGACGGTCGAAAGATACTCCGCGACCTTGCGGGCGCGATCGTCGGGCACCGGGCGCTCGACCATGCGCGGCTGCACGTGCTGCATGGTCGAATTGTTGGCGAAGTTCGCCATGCGCTTGAGCACGCCGACGAATTCGTCGGCGGTGAACTTCGAGCGCACCACCCGCTCCAGCGTGTGGCAGCTCATGCATTCGATCAGCGGACGCTTCTGCTCCGCCGTGCCCGGCATGCTGGTGAACCATTCGGTGCTGGTGAGCTGGCCGGAAATGTCTTCGACCTTCGCCAGCGCGAGATCGGCTTTCGCCGGGTGCCCGGCGCCGACATCCACGCCGGCCGGCGCGGCGAGCTCGTAGCCGATGGCGCGGATCGCCAGCGCGTAATGTCCGGGAGCGAGCCGGCCGGAGGGAAAGCCGTAGCGGCCGGTGGCGTCGGTGACGACCGTGACGGTGAGCGGCGAGCCGTCGCGCTTGGCGCTGACCAGCACGCCTTCCATCGCGCCTTCCTGCGCCGACGTGACGCGGCCGGTCAGCGCAAGGGCGGGCTCGGCGAAACTCTTCGGCGGCGCACACACTGCGACCGCAATGCCGATCAAAACAAAGCGCAGGGCACCGCGGACGCACATCACATGGGAATTCTGAAAGCTAGGGTTTGACCATCAGGCAATCGACCTCGACGGTGCTCACGGCATCGCCGGCGGCCTGGCGGCGAACGGTGCGCTGGAGCTTGAAGCCGTCCTTGCTGCAGGTGATCTCGACGTCCTTGGGATCGATATCCTTGCTGAAGCCGGAAAACTTGAAATGTCCCTGGTCGTCGGTCCGGGTCACGAGGCTCGCATTGCGATTCTTGATGTCGGCGCTCACCTTGGCGTCAGCTACGCCGCCGCCGCGGTTGAGGTCCTTGGCAAAGCCGAAGAAGGACACGCCGGCATTGCTCTGATCTTCCTCGTCCTCGTCCAGCGAAGCGCCGCCCGCCCATGCCGCGCTTGCCATGGCAAAGGGAATGAAGAATGCCAGCCCCAGCAACAGAGACGCGCGTTCGGATGTTTTCATGTTTCCCGCCCGATCTTTGGCCATCGCGAAGGATGGCTTGCTTCCTTTGCTCCAGTCTAGCCCAGGAATTAGCCCATGAGAAGGAACATCGGCAAGCTTATCGTGATGCTTCCGATGTCCCGGTTGCGACCGCAACCGCCTGAACGGATTGGTTACTGCCGTGCAAACAGCCGTCATGAGGCCGCCGCGCCTGCGGCCAGGCGGTCAGTCGTCGACGTAGAACAGCAGTATCTCCGATCCGCCCTGGGACAGCATGTTGGGCCAAGACATGAACAAGCTGTCCTGGGTGCGGCTCTTGAGGTGAAAGCTGGTGCTGCCGGCTCCGGCCCCGACCACCACATGCGCAATTGCGGCGTAATGGCCGGGGTCGACCTGCTGGAACACGTCGATGGCGCCGGACCCAGGCGCATAAATCCGCTTTCGGGCGGCATCGAACCACAAATCGTCGACGCCGAGCACGCACGGGAGGGTTGCCACCACCGCGCCCGAACTCGGTGTCGATCACGACAAATCGTCCGGGTTGCAGGGCGGCCGTGAACAGGCGGTGATTGGCCTCGTCCAAGGCCATCGCGTGCGTATTGCCGTGGCCTGGAATCTTCCATTTCGTCACGGTACCGGTCTTCTGGTCGATGACCCCGATGGATTCCTGGTCCGGAAGGTTCACGAAAATCCGCGGCCCGTCCCGTTCCAGTTGAAACGATTCCGGATGGCTGCCGAGCTTGAACTCCTCCATCCGCTCCATGCCGGTGGGGTCGACGATCGCGAGCGCGCCGCGCGAACCGCGGCCGTAGCCCACGTACACTTTCTTCGACAGCGGATCGTAGCGCATGTTGTCGGTGTCTGCGTCCGTGCCGAAGTCCAGCGTCTTCAGGAGCTTGTAGGTTTCTGCGTCGTAGAAGCGCAGCTTGCCCGATTGGCTCGACACCACGATGCGGTCGACGCCCGGCACATAGAGCGACGCCTGCGGATGCTCCAGGCCGGTGATCGTGTGCACCCGCTTCCACGAGTTGACGATCTCGACGGTGTCGTTGCCGAGCGCAGATACGATCAAGATGCCGCGCTTGCTGTCCCACCCGTAGTGATCGATGCGCCCGTAGACGCCGGGAAGCGGGATGCGGGCCCGCAGTGTCAGGGGCGGCGGCTTGCCGGCGTCCTGCAAGTCCGCTCGCGAACCCGCAGGTGCGCCCGTCTGAGCCGATGCCTGGCCCAGCAGCAGCACCGCGAGTGCGCCGAAGATGATGGCGAGACATGTGCTCATCGTCTTGTTTCCGCAGTCCACGCCGCCCCCGCGCCGCCGGGCGCCCATCCGTCCTTCGCGGCGGAAGGCAGGGATGGAACCGATCTGTCGCGTCGCCGGATACGTCGTGGCTATCGCACGAAGTACTGCTGGAGCGAGTAGCCGAGGACGACGAGTCCGCCGATCGGCACGATCAGCAACAAGCTGGTCCACACGCGCTGCACGAATTGGGACGGGACGAAATAGGTGATGGCTGCTGTGCCCTATCAACGCCGGAACTGCCGCCGCCCAGACCGAGTTCATGAATTCGGCGTCGAGGCTTTGCCAATCGGCGCCGAAACTCCTCAGCACGGTGAGGAAGGCCGGCCAGAGCGCCCCCAGGACGCAACAGAAAAAGGTCGCCCGGCGGAGCGCCTGATCGGAAACTCGCGTAGCGATCAAGCCTATAACGAGCGCGCTGACGGCTGCGAGCACGATCCAGCCATACCAATACATGGGTGGACCTTCCCCGCGCAGGGGCCGGTAAATCCCGAAATAGACCTTGTAGCCCACCGGCATGAAGGTGAAGACCGGCCAATTGAGCCGCTCCAAGACCGTATACACGAGTGCGAATGCGATCCCGAACGTGATCGCGAAGGTCCCGAACTTCGTCCTCGCCTGCGTCGCCGATGCCGGACGCTTCATTCGCGCGGGAGCCGTCCGCCCGGGAGAATCGCTCGGCTGCATCCAAGGTCTGCGTCATGATCCGACCCCTCGGAAATCGTTGGCGACGTGGCCCACGACAAAACCGTACCACACGCTAACGGCCAGGAAAACGGTCACCCACTTGCGTACGACGGCATCTTGCGCGGACAGAGGCTGCCGCCAGAAATACCAATAGGCCGGGAGGAGGCCCAAGCCCATCGCCACGACGTGCTCCTTGAATTCGAAGGATCCGAGCGTCCACCAGTGGCGGAGTTCCTCCATGGGAATTCTGACGTAGGTGCGGTACTTGACGTAGATCCACGCGCCCATGAGCGCCTGGATCACATAGAGGACGACGATCAGGGTGGTGTAGGACACCGCCGGCACCGGGCTGCGATCGATGTAACCGCCCGCCACCTGTCGCGCCGGCATCAGCACGGCCGCCGCCTGAAGCGTGACCGCCGCCAGCAGGCCGACCGCCAGCACGAAGTGAATGAAGAGCAGGATGTTCCAGAACGTATCATCTCTTATGACGCTGAATAGTGTCCATGGCGTTTCCTTTCCCGGCTCTTTGCGACGACACCAGGCTGGTGCGCAATTATCGAATGACTTGAACCCGATGACAACCTCGAAGGCGTCGCAGCCAGGACGTCATCGCCGGGCTGTTTCTTGCGATTCGCGCGACGATTGCGGCGACCGCGCTCCCGGGGCTTTGCGCTTTCCTGTCATTTCAGGGTTACTCTGCGATTGAGAACGGCTGAACGAGGCGGTAACGTCCCGGGCCCAACGAAGACAAGAAGCGCGTAAAGAACATCAATCCAGGGAGGAGCTGAACTTGCAGTCCATCACCGCGTTCCTGGAATGGCTACAAGCCTTGCCGTTGGCCGTATTCATTCACAAAAAAGCGTGGGCCTTCACCACCGTCGAGGTGGTGCATGTCTTCGCGATTGCGATGGTGATCGGCACGATCGCGATCGTGGATTTGCGCCTGCTCGGGTTCGCTTCGACCAAACGTCCCGTCGCGGAACTCTCGCGGAAAGTCCTGCCGTTCACCTGGGCTGCCTTTGCCATTGCAGTGATTGCAGGTTCGCTGCTGTTCATCAGCCGGGCCCCCGAGTATTTCGTGAACGCCATGTTCTGGATCAAGATGGCGCTCATCGTCATTGCCGGCATCAACATGATGATTTTCGAGTTCATCACGGTTCGCGGCGTGAAAGAATGGAACCTCAGTCCGACGCCGCCGCTGGCGGCGAGGCTCGCAGGAGGGATCTCGATCGCCTGCTGGGTGCTGGTCCTCATATTCGGTCGCCTGATCGCCTTCACCCTGCAGACGGAGTAATGCGGCGCTCCCTCCCCCTTCTTCAGGGGGAGGGAGAAGCGACCTTGGTTACGGCTTCACCCCGCCAATGGCGCAGACATCCGGATCGAATGGAACTCAATGCGAGTGGAGGTGCATATCCTCGTGAATGGCAGGCGGCAGCATTCCCAGCGCGCCGACAATTACAACGATGATCAAGCCCAGAATGAATTCGATGAGCGCATTGCGTTGAAGCGAACCCATCGCGGCGGCATGCGGGAACATTGGTGCAAGTCGCAGCCGGTTGATGGCGGCGATGCCGACCATCACTACGAAAAGTCCCACCTTCACAAGCAGCAGTAGTCCGTATTGCGATGTGATGAGGGCCTGCATACTGCCCACCAACGACCAGGTGTTCACGATACCGGTGGCCAGGATAGTCCCGACGCTGATTGACCCGAGCCTCGAAAATCGAAGCGTCGCAGTTTGCGCAACCTTCGCAAGTGTCGAATCGGCGTTTGTCCGTGCGAGGCGCAGAATGAGAGCCAGCGGCACGAGACCACCCAACCAAGCTCCCGCCGCCACGAGATGGAGGAAATCGCTTCCCCGATGGATGACGCCCGCCGATCCGGGTGTGCCGCCTGCATGGCCCGACCAGGCCAAGGCGCCCATCAAGAGTGAGGCGAGGATGCAGGTCAGCGATCCTCGTCGGGCGGCCCCTCGGGTGCCGCCGAACAGCAAGGCGAGACAAAGCAACAGCGCAACCGCAAAACGCGCCATCCAGGCATGTCCAAACTGGGTCGCCGTCAGGACTACCAAGACGATGTCGTTTGAGAACAAGTCCTGCCATGACTGCTTCCCGATGTCCTTGGCGAGCAGCATGAGCCAGAGGGTTCCCGATGCGACGGAGACTGCCAAGCTCGTCCACACCATGCGATTGACTTGCCGCCGATACGCTTGCGCGCCCGGGGGCAAACTGGCGGCTTCCCGGCCGAAACTCGGCTCGCCGACGAACGCGCGAAACATGATACCGCCCGCCACCATTGCGGTCGAAGCAAAGTGAATGGCGCGAACCGCGACCAGGGCATCGAACACGGGTGTCTCTCGTCAAACCGCGTGCAACGACATCATTCCACATGGAAGCTGAATGCGCCCTCGGTCGTGTGGGTGTCGACCGAAAGCACTCGCCAACTCACGCGGTAAGTGCCAGCGCGAATGCCCCGCAAGGGCACGCGCATGATGCTTCCGTTGACGGTGGGCCTGCCCGAGTCCACACGCTGGCCCGACGCGTCTGTGACCGTAACCGTGCTGAAGCGCGGCTCGAGGTTTTGGGTGAATGAAAGCGAGACCTCGCGTGGGGCAGCATGGACCGTGCTGCCGACCCGGGGTTCTGCATGATCGAGAAAGGCATGGGCGCCGGCGGCAGCAATGCCGAGAACCGTAAGCCACGCCAAATGAACGACGATCGATGTGGTGCGCATGTCAGTTGCCCAGCGGCAGCCTCCCTGTTGTGGCCGAGCCGCCAAACAACGGCTTGCCGATGCCGTACGGGAACATGTCATCGAGATAGAGATGCAACTGCGCCACGACGCCGACGCTGGTGCCGCTGGCGCGGTTGATCGGGACGAGGGCCTCCACTCCAACCTGGAAGTAATTGCCGACCCAGATGACGCCCGGGTTTACGGTGCCGGTGGTTATGATCCCGGTACCTAAGTTGTTGGCCACCGGCGTGCTGAACTGCGCCTCGACGATCGGTATGAGATGATTGACGAGGTCTGGCAATTCGAGGTCGATGACGTTCGCCTTCAGGTACGGCATGCTGTACTGGAGCGAGCCGCCGTAAACGAGGAATTGGGGATTGTTGGTGATGCTGACATCACCGGAACTTGGGTCGATCGTGACGGTTGATGGGCTAGTGGGGATCGCGTAGCCCACCTGTCCGGTGAGTGCAAATGGTCGCAACCAGCCGGCTGTATCCGGCAACTCGCCAAACCCTTTGCCAAAGTACAAAGTCGGGGTGATGGTGCTGAAGGGATCGGCCCCCACAGAAGTGGCGCCGGTCTTGCCCCACTCGACGACGACGGCAGCCGACATCACCAGTTCGCTCGCCGGCACGGTCAGAAACTGATACTTGAACGTGGTTTCCAGGTTCTGGAACCCGTTGACTGCGGGGCCGCCGGGAGGACTGATGCGCGTCCAGGTCGAATTGAACGAGACGCCAAAAGCGTCGGTGATGCGCTTCGAAAATTCGCCCGAAATGTCGGTCTCGCGCGACGAAGGATCGTCCCCGTTCTTGAAGAAGAACGCGGTCGGTATCGAGAGTTCATCGGCAACGCAGGGATCGTCGACGGTCAGCGTCGCGGGAAGGAACCGGGCTCCGACGAAGCAGTGGGCCAGGGCGTCCGAAACAGGCACGAAAGTGATGAAGGCTGAAAGCGCGAACGCGAGCCCGACCGAGGCTGCGCCCATTAAACGGGTCGACATGGCAGTCTCCGCTGTAACAGAGGGCGTGAAGAATGTGTGCGGCTGAGTCGCCGCAACGATTCACGCCATGCGCGGAGGTCCTCTAGATCGCTCTTGAGCCAATCGCTTCGAACGCGGCACTGCGACCGCCAGCCTGGACCACTGCGCTGGCAGGTGGTCGGAGCTTGCCACCGGTACTCGCGACGGATCGGGAAGCAGAGACGCCAAGCTGCAGATCAGACACAGCTGGCAAGTCGCATCCTTGTCATCCGCGGGAAGCTTGCCGCTCTCATCGCCATGGGTGCACAGTGCGAAAGTGATCGCGCCGCCTTGAGCGGCGTCAAACCCACCTTGCGGCAACATCACCATTGGAGACAGGACCAACTGCAGAATCAGCGCGTTAGCGATGATCCAGCTGGCAATTTGTCGCCACGGCAATGTCAGGGGCTTGGTCAATTTGTTCCCCACCTCCCGTTTGCGAATATGACCGTCCCAGCGCCCGCGTGTAAAGGGTGTTGCGAGCGGTCGGTTAGACTAATTGGCGTGGCCAAAGTCAGAGGCCGCGCGGACGCGGCAATGTCTGCTGGGCCGGCCGAATTCTACTTTGCATGGGGTTGTTTCGCAGAGAAATTGGCGCCCCAACCGCCGAGGCGCCCAGACATGGGGCCACGCCGACGGTGGGGCCGTCACCTTGGCTACGGCTTCACCCCGCCCATGGCGCAGACGAGGTTCCATTCCTGCGCCGTCACCGGCTGCACCGAGAGCCGCGACTGCTTCACGAGCGCCATCTCCTTGAGCTTCGGCTCCGCCTTGATCGCCGTGAGCGAGACCGGCTTTGCGAGCGGCGCCATCGCCTTCACGTCCACCGCGACCCAGGGGTCGCCGGGCGACGCGGTCGGGTCGGGAAAGCTTTCGCGGATGACCTCGGCGATCCCGACGATCTCCTTGCCTTCGCCGGAGTGGTAGAAGAACAGGCGGTCGCCCTTCTTCATCTTCACAAGGTTCTGCTTGGCGGTGTGGTTGCGCACCCCGGTCCAGGCCTCGCCCTTGGCGCCCTTCTTGACCTGCTGGTCCCACGACCACGTCTCGGGTTCCGATTTGATCAGCCAGTAATTCATGTTCATCCCTCCGCGCGGAACGGCCGCGTCAGCAGCGTCTCGATGGCCTCGTCGATACCGAGCGTCCCGTCGAGCACGGCGGCGACGGCGGCGGCGATCGGCGTCTCGACCTGCTTTGCCTTTGCCATCTCGACGAGCACCGATGCCGTGAAGACGCCCTCGGCGAGCTGGCCGGCGCGTCGCACCTCGTCGAGGCTGCGGCCCTCGCCGAGCATGCGGCCGAGCCAGAAATTACGCGACTGCGCGCTCGAGCAGGTCAAGATGAGATCGCCCAGTCCCGACAGGCCCGTCAGCGTTTCCGCCCGCGCGCCATGGGCGCGGCCGAACCGCACCAGCTCGGCGAAGCCGCGCGTCGTCAGCGCCGCGGCGGCGCTGGCGCCGAGCTTGCGGCCGGAAACGATGCCGGCGGCGATCGCCAGCACGTTCTTGGCGGCGCCGCCGATCTCGACGCCGCGCACGTCGGTCGAATGATAAGGCCGGAACGTCGCCGAGCCGAGCGAATGCGCCAGCATCTTCGCGGTGGCCTCGTCCGGCGCGGCCAGCGTCACCGCGGTCGGCAATCCCCGCGCGACGTCGGCGGCAAAGCTCGGCCCCGACAGGATCGCGGGTGTCGCCGCCGGCAGGCACTCCGCGATGATCTCGGTCATGAAGCGTCCGGTGCCGCGCTCGATGCCCTTGGCGCAGGCGACCACCGGCGTTCCGGTCGCGACCGCGCCGGCGAGATCGGAAACGGCGGCGCGTAAGGCTTGCGCCGGCACCACGACGAGGATCGCATCGCCATCAGGCCTGCCGCCGGGTGCGCCGCCGGACAGCGCCGCGAGCGTCACCCGCTCGTCGATCCGCACCCCCGGCAATCGCGGGCTTTCCCGCTTCGCCGTGATGGCTTGCGCGACGGCCGGATCGCGGGCCCACAAGGTCACCGCGCGGCCGGCGCGGGCGATGACATTGGCAAGCGCGGTTCCCCAGGCGCCGGCCCCGATCACCGCGATGCGTTGGGCGATCATGGCGGGCTTATGCGTCCGCGGCCGCCGCCGGTTCGCCGGCCGGCTTGTCCACCTGGTCGAGCGGCCAGCGCGCCCGCGGGCTCACGTCGAGCGCATCGCGCAAGCCGTGGGCGAGGCGCTCCGCACCGGCCCAGGCGATCATCGCGGCATTGTCGGTGCACAGGGCGGGCGGTGGAACCACCAGCGGCACCTGGTCCTGCAGGGCGACATCGAGCAGCGCGTCGCGGATCGCCTGGTTCGCAGCGACGCCGCCGGACGCCACCAGGGCGGTGGGCGCGCCGAAGCGCTCGCGAAACAGCCGCAGGCCGTGGCGCAGCCGGTCGGTGACCATTTCCACCACCGCGAGCTGGAACGAAGCGGCGAGATCGGCCACATCCTGGTCCGACAGGGGCGCGATCTTCTCGGCCTCGAGCCGCACCGCCGTCTTGAGCCCGGACAGGGAAAAGTCGGCATCGCGCCGGCCGCTCATGGGTCGCGGCAGCAGGAATCGGCCGCGGTCGCCACGCGCGGCCTCGCGCTCGACCTTGGGCCCGCCGGGATAGCCGAGGCCGAGGAGCTTCGCGGTCTTGTCGAACGCCTCGCCGATGGCGTCGTCGCGGGTGGTGCCGAGGCGGACGTAGTCGCCGACGCCGCGTACCGCGACGATCTGGGTATGGCCGCCGGACGCCAGGAACAGGCAGTAGGGAAACGGTGTCGCGTCGGTGAGCCGCGCGGTGAGCGCATGCGCCTCCAGATGATTGACCGCGACCAGCGGTTTTTCCTGCACCAGCGCTATCGCCTTGGCGGTGGTGAGGCCGACGATAACGCCACCGATCAGGCCGGGACCGGCCGCGGCGGCGATGCCGTCGATGTCGGCAAAGCTGCGTCCGGCGTCGCGCATGGCGGTGGCGATGATGATGTCGAGCGCCTCCACGTGAGCGCGCGCCGCGATCTCCGGAACCACGCCGCCGAACGCCGCATGCTCCTCGATCTGCGACAGCACCACATTGGAAAGGATGGTTCCGTGGCCGTCCTCGGCCCGCTCGACCAGCGCCGCCGCGGTTTCGTCGCAAGTCGTCTCGATGCCGAGCACGATCATGTGGCCTTGCATGTGGTCTCGCGCGAGTTCGCGGTTTGCATTTTTGCAGGCGCCGTGGTGCTTAGCGCTGATCCCGAAAAGTTGCAGACTTTTCGGACCAGATCACGCGCAGTATCTAACGCATGATCCCGAAAAGTTGCAGACTTTTCGGACCAGATCATGCGCAATATCTATCAATGACCGCGAGTAGCATTACGGGGTCCCATGACGCAATCCTCCACCGCGCCGTTTCTGCGTATCGGCACGCGCGGCAGCCCGCTGGCGCTGTGGCAGGCGCACGAGGTGCGCGCACGGCTGGCTTCGGCCCATGGCGTCGCGCCCGAGGCCATAGGGATCACCGTGATCAAGACGTCCGGGGACATGATCCAGGACCGCCCGCTGTCCGAGGTCGGCGGCAAGGGTCTGTTCACCAAGGAGATCGAGCAGGCGCTGCTCGACGGCAGCGTCGATCTCGCGGTGCATTCCTCTAAGGACATGCCGACGGTCCTCCCCGATGGGCTCATGCTGGCGGCGTGCCTGCCGCGCGAGGATGTCCGCGACGCCTTCATCAGCCGCAAGGCGGCAACGCTCGCGGGTCTTGCGCCCGGCGCGGTGGTCGGCACCGCTTCGCTCCGCCGCCAGGCGATGGTCAAGCGGCTGCGGCCGGACATCACCGTGGTGCCGTTTCGCGGCAACGTGGAGACGCGCCTGAGGAAGCTCGATGACGGCGTGGTGGATGCGACGCTGCTGGCGCTCGCCGGGCTCAACCGGCTCGGCCGCGCCGCGGCCGCGACTTCCATCCTCGACGTCGACAGTTTCCTGCCCGCGGTGGGGCAGGGCGCGATCGGGATCGAAACCCGCGCCGAGGACCGGCGCACCCGCGATCTCCTCGCCGCCATCAATCATCCGGACACGCTGACCGCCATCAGCGCCGAGCGCGCCTTTCTCGCCGTGCTCGACGGCTCCTGCCGCACGCCCATTGCGGGCCATGCGCGCATCGCCGGCGGCGCGGTCGCGTTCCGCGGGCTGATCCTGCGGCCCGACGGCAGCGAGGCCATCGAGACCTCCCGCACCGGTGCAGCCGCCGACGCTGCCCGGCTCGGCGCCGACGCCGGGCAGGAATTGAAGAGCCGGGCGGCGCCGGATTTCTTTACCGCGGGGTGAGCGCGTGCGCCTCCTCGTCACCAGACCGGAACCGGATGGCACGCGCACCGCGGCGCGGTTGCGCGCCCGCGGCCATGAGGTCGTGCTGGCGCCACTGCTGCGGATCGAGCCCGTGACGGACGCGCGGTTCGGCGCCGGCCCATGGGCGGGCGTCGTGTTCACCAGCGCTAACGCGGTGCGCGCCGTCGCCGCCCATCGCCGGTTCGGCGAGCTTGTCGGCCTGCCCGCCTATGCGGTCGGGGGCCGCACCCGGGCAGCGGCCATGACGGCCGGGTTCGCCGACGTGGTCTCCGCGGAGGGCGATGTCGACGATCTCGCCGGGCTGGTCGCGGCCAAGACAGGGGATGTCGGCCTGCCGCTGATCTATTTCGCCGCAAGCGATCAGGCCGGTGATCTCGCCGCTACCACGGCCATGGCGGGCCGGGCGGTCGAGACCGTCATCGCCTATCGCGCCGTGATCGTGGGTGATTTGGACGCGGGCGCGCGCGCCGCCATCGCCGGCGGCGCGATCGATGGGGTGCTGCACTATTCCGCCCGCACGTCCGGGGCCTTCGTCGCCGCCGCGAGGGCGGCCGGGATCATGGATTTTGCGATGAAGATCAGGCACTTCTGCCTATCGTCCCAGGTCGCGCTGCCGCTCGCCGCGGCCGGCGCTGCCGCCGTCCACATAGCCGGGGCGCCGAACGAAACGGCCCTTCTCGCCCTTATCGATATGCCATGAAAGCATGGCAGGAAGTTCCATTGCCGGGACACTGCGTCCGCAGTATGCCCTTGGCAGGTTCGGAATCGGAGATACGCCATGGCGGATACGGATGACGACGCGGGGCAGGGCAGCGGGCCGCAGGGTAGCGGATCGCCCGACGGCCGCCGGCGCCGGCCGCCGCCGACCATCGATGTGAAGGCGGTGGAGGTGCCGGTCGAGAACGCCGCCGCCACCGAAGCTTCGCCCGAAGTCGCCGCATCGGCGCCGCCGCCTGCCGCCCGTTCCAGGACCCCATGGTTTCCCATCCTGGCCGCCGGCTCGCTCGGCGCCGGGCTTGCGGTCCTCGCAGGGGGCGCCGCGTGGGTCTACTTCGCCCCGCTCGACGATCGCGGCACCGATGAATTGAGTGCGCGGCTGGCCCGCGTTGAATTGCAAACCCAGAGCGCGGCCCAAGTGGCAGCGGCAACGGTGCCCGACATGGGCAAGGTCCCTGCCGCCAAGATCGAGGAACTGTCGGAGCGGCTTGCAAAGCTCGAATCCGCTCCGCCGCCGGCTCCCGCGCCCGACTTCGGCAAGGCCGATGCCGAGATCAAGGAGCTCTCAGCGCGGCTTGGTCGCCTTGAAACTGCGTCCGCGGCCACGGCGCCCGAAAACGGCAGAACCGACATCGGCAAGATCGAGGAATTGTCGGCCCGGATTGCCAAGCTCGAATCCGCGCCACCCACCGCCGGCCGCACCCGATCCGACGCTGGCCGGCCGGCTCGCCGCGGTCGAGGCGCAGGTGAAGCCGCTTGCCGAACACGTGGCCGATCTCGACCGGCAGAACGGGGACAATGCGTCCGCCGCAAAGGAAGCCCGCGAGCGCTCCGAAGCCGTCGCCAAGGCGATGGCCGAGGTGAACCGCGCCGACGCCGACCAGGACAAGCAGCACCAGAGCGCGCAGGCGGAGCTTGCGGGTCTCAACAGCCGCCTCGACGCCGTCGAAACCCTGGTCAAGGCGATCCGGGACCAGGTTGCCGAATCCGCTGCGCCCAAGGCCGATGAGCCGCTCCGCTTCGCTCTCATCGCCGCCGGCCTGCGCTTCGCGCTGGAGCGCGGCGAGCCGTTCACGGCGGAACTGGCCGCCGCAAAGGCGGTCGGGGTCGACCCCGCCATGCTCGCGGGCATTGCGCCGTTCGCGGCCACCGGGGTGCCGAATCCGCCGGAGCTGTTTCGCGAGCTTACGGGGCTGATCCCGGAGATGCTCAAGGTGTCCGCGCCGGCCGCTCAGGAAGAGAACTATCTGGATCGCCTCCAGGCCCACGCCCAAAGGCTGGTCCGCATCCGCCCGGCCGGAGACCGCCCGGGCGACGATGCTGCAACGGTTATCGGGCGGATCGATCGCGACATGGCGCGGCGGGATCTCGTCGGCGTGCTCGCCGAGCTCGACAAGCTGCCGGCGCCGGCTCGCGCGATCGCAGAGCCCTGGCGCAAGAAGGCGTTGGCGCGCCAGGCCGCCACCGCCGCCTCGGCACAACTCGTCGCCGTGTCCTTCGCCAAGCTCGGCACTCCCGCAGGCGCCACCAACCGATGATCCGGCTCATCGTCTTTCTGATCGTCACCGCCGGGCTCGCCTTCGTCGCGGCATGGCTCGCGGACCGGCCCGGCGAAGTCGCCATCAACTGGCTCGGCTACCACGCCGATACGTCGGTCGCCGTGCTGATCGGCGTGGTCCTCGCCATCGTCTGTGCATCGCTGATCGCATGGACGATGCTCGTCTATCTCCTGACTGCGCCGGCGAAGCTGGCGCGGCGGTCGGCGCAGCGGCGCGCCGCCAGAGGTCATCACGCGATCACGCGAGGTCTCGTCGCCATCGGCGCCGGGGACGTGCGCGCCGCGGTCAGGCACGCCAACGAGGCAGCCCGGCATGCCGCCGACCAGCCCCTGACGCTGCTGCTGCAGGCGCAGACCGCGCAGTTGTCCGGCGCGCGCGGCGGCGCCGATGCGGCCTTCCGCACCATGGCGGACCGATCGGAAACCAAGCTCCTGGGCCTGCATGGCCTGTTCGTCGAGGCGCAGCGGCGCAACGACGTCGCTGCCGCCCGCGGCTTTGCCGAGGAGGCCGCAAAGGCGGCGCCGTCGCTCGCCTGGGCGGGACAGGCGGCGTTCGATTTCCATTGCGCCGACGGCAACTGGCCGGGCGCGCTCGAGGCGCTCGAACGCAACAGCCGGGGCGGGCTGGTCGACAAGGACACCTACCGCCGCCAGCGCGCCGTGCTGCTCGCGGCGCGCGCCCTGTCGCTCGAGAACACCGACCGTGCCGCCGCGAGCGAACTCGCGCAGGAAGCGGTCAAGCTGTGTCCGGGCCTCATCCCGGCGGCCGCGCTTGCCGGTCGCCTGCTGGCGGCTGCGGGCGACCGCCGCAAGGCCGGACGCATCCTCGAGGCTGCTTGGCGGGAGGCGCCGCATCCCGATATCGCCGACGCCTATGGCGATCTCGTTCCCGGCGCGTCGGCGCGCGAGCGGCTCTCCCGCATCCGCATCCTGTCGCATCTCGCCGAAAACCATCTGGAAGGCCGGCTCGCGGTGGCGCGGGCGGCGCTCGACGCCCACGAATTCGCGGAGGCGCGGGCGAGCCTCAAGCCGCTGATCTCGGCGCCTACCCGGCGGGTCGCCACCCTGATGGCGCAACTCGAGGAAGCCGAGACCGGCGACATCGGCCGCTCTCGTCAATGGATGGCGCGCGCCGTCCATGCCGGCCTCGACCCGGTCTGGACCGCGGACGGGCTGATCGCCGAAAACTGGATGCCGGTGTCGCCGGCGAGCGGCCGGCTCGATGCCTTCCAATGGCGCGTCCCGGTGGCGGATCTCACGCCGCGCGGCCCGTTGCTCGAACCGGCGCCTTCGGCGCCCGCCATCGCCGCCCCGGTTATTCCCGAGGTGATACCTGTCGCGAAGGAGATCAAGCCGGAGATCAGGGTTGAAGCCAAGCCGGCACCCAGGCCGGAACTCAGGCCGGAACTCAAGCTCGAACCCAGGTCCGAGAGCAGGCCGGAGATCAAGATCGAGACGAAGTCCACGCCGGCGCCGCTCTCGATCGACCTCTCGCCCGCGCCGCCGCCCGAGGTCATGCACCCTCCCGGCATTGCCCCGATTCAGGTTCCCGACGATCCCGGCCCCGAGCCTGAAGTGGCGGAACCGAAAGCCAAGCCCGCTGCCAATGGCGGGCGCGGCCTGTTGTCCTGGTTCTCGCGCGGCGCGGCGGGGTGATTTCCCCTTCGGTTCTCACGCAGGACGAACCAATGCGGACCAGGCGCTGCCATATGGTGTGCCAGTCGTCGGCCGTCCCCTCGCATGGTCTTGCCAGGGGCTCCCTTTCATGCAGGACTCCCGCTTAGCGGAAGCGCTCAGGCTCCGATAATCACCGGAGCATTCCAGCGGTTGGTTTTCCAATTCGCCGGAAGCAAGGGCGCCCGCCGTTCGGGAGGATAACCATGCATGACCGAAGCTCGATCGGTATCGTCGCGCTCATGGCGGCGCTGTGTGTGACCTTTACCGCCGCCCACGCGTTCGACGACGCCAAGTATCCCAATCTGAAGGGCAAGTGGAACCGCGCCGAGGGCAATGCGGGAGCGGGTCGATTCGATCCGACCAAGCCTCCCGGCCGGTTGCAGGAGGCGCCGCTGACGGCGGAGTATCAGGCCCTCTACGAGGTAAACCTCGCCGACAAGAAGGCGGGCGGCCAGGGCAGCGACCCGACCTACAAGTGCCTGCCGCCGGGCATGCCGCGCATCATGCACGCTTACGCGCCGATGGAGGTCGTCGTCACGCCGGAGACCACCTACGTCCTGATGGAACACATCCACGACAATCGTCGCATCCATACCGATGGGCGCGACTTTCCCGACGGCATGAATGACGACCCGATGTATGCGGGTTATTCGATCGGCCGATGGGTCGACGAGGACGGCGACGGCCGCTACGACGCGCTGGTGGTCGAGACGCGCGGCCTCAAGGGCCCACGAAATTACGATGTCAGCGGCATTCCATTGCACCGTGACAATCAGAGCATCATCAAAGAGCGCATCTATGTGGACAAGGCCGACCCGAACCTTCTTCACGACGAGATCACCACCATCGATCATGCGCTGACGCGTCCCTGGACCGTCACCAAGAACTACCGCCGCGCGCAAACCAAGCAGCCGATCTGGTGGCATGAGGACGTCTGTGCCGAGGGCAACGTCCACGTCGATATCGGCGGGCAGGCTTATTTCCTCAGCTCGGACGGGCTGCTGATGCCCACGTTGAAAGACCAGCCGCCGCCCGATCTGAAATATTTCAAGCAAACGCGGAAGTGACGGACAGGCAAGCGAACAAGCCGACAGGGAGGAAATGCCTATGGATCACGCACAGAGAATACGTGCCGGCATGGTTTCGCGCCGCGAAACTCTCGCGCTGCTGGGCGCGATGGCAGCGATCCCCAGCGCAAGCGCGGCCGAGCCGGCGATCATGCAACCGGTGTCGCTCGACCACGTCAATGTCCGGGTGTCGAGCGTCGCCAAGACGGCGGAATTCTACATCGGGCTGTTCGACACGCCGCTGCTCAGGAATCCTGCGCTCAGAGCCCGGCCGGACGTGCCGCCGAGCGAAGGCTACTTCCTGAAGTTCGGCGACGGCTATCTCGCCATATCGCAGGCGTTCCCTCCGGACCGGCCGGACCTCGATCACTACTCCCTCGGGATTCGCGATTACGAGAAGGCGAAGCTGACGGCGAAATTGCAGGGTGCCGGCATTGCGGTGCCGCCGAGATCAGCCACCGATGTGTGGATCGCCGATCTCGACGGAGCCTTGATGCAGCTCAGACCAACCGGCGGGTGGGCACGCCAGACCGCCGCGCCCTATCAGCCTCCCGCCCGCGTCGGGCCGGCCTTGTCGCCGCTTTCGATGAGCCGCATCGGCATTAACTGCGCCGACCTCGCCCATGCCGGCGACTTCTATCGCCGGCTGTTCGGCACCGAGATTGCATCGGCAGCTTCGAGCCGTTCGAGGACGTTCGGTGTCGGCGATGCGGTGCTCGAATTGATTTCGGCTCCGGCGAATTCCAGCCCCGCGACGGGTCGCGGCCTCGATCACATCCGGATCGCCGTCAAGGACTTCAATGCCGATTCGGTCAGGCGCGTCCTGCGCGAGCGAGGAATTGCGGCGCAGGACGAAGGTGCTCCCGGATCGGTGCGCATCGCCGATCCGGACGGCATGCGGATTGAACTCGCGGCGGCGTGATGCCGCCGCAGATCGCGTCGGGCAGCACCGCCTAAATCGCCGGCCGGCTATTTGGCTTCCTCCGCGAGGGTGCCGGTGGCCGGCCCTTCGCCTATGATGAGCAGCGTCGTGTCCTCGTCCTTGGCGCCGTCCCAATGCACGCCCTTGCCGAAGTGGGTGACGAAGGTGCCGGCCTTCATGGGAACCGTGAGGTTTGCCGGATCGAATTTGTTGCCGGTGCCGACCCACCAGGTGCCCGAGAGCACGGTGATGAAGCGGTCGTTCGGGTGAAAATGCGGACGGCTGAAATTATTGCCCTTCTTCCACGTCAGCATCTGCACGTAGAGCCCAGGCTTCCCCGGATCGCCCACGAGCGTCGCGGTCAGGTTGCCGCCATTGTCCTTCCATTCGATCTGGTCGGGCGTCTTGGTGGTGACGCCACTGGGATCGAGCCCGGCGTAGGCGCCGGTGGCCTTGGGGACCGGGGTATTGGCGACGGGTCCGTAGCCGGTGATCAGGTAGGCGCTGTTTTCGTCCTTGGTCCCGTCCCAATGCACTTTCATGGCATGGTCGATCATGAACGAGCCCTTCGGCAGCCGCATGGCGTGCGCGGGGTCGACCACCGGCCCGGTGCCCTTCCACCCCGCGCCCTCGATCACGGTGATGAACCGGTCGTTGGGGTGCGTGTGCGGGCCGCCGAAACGGTTGGGCTTGAACTTGTTGATGTAGATATAGAGGTCTCCGGGCTTCTCGGGATCGCCGTGGAGCACGGTCCGGTTGGTCGCGACCTTGTCGGTCGGGTCGGCCCACGTGAATTGCTCGGGCGTCTTGTAGATGACGGCCGCTGGGTTCAGTTCGACCGCCTGGACCGCGGTCGCGAGGCTCAGGGCAGCAATGGCGACGGCGAGTTGGAGCCGCGATCGGGCGAGGTGACTGGACATTTCATCTCCCTTGCTCCGGGGCGTGGGCGCGAATGCCCCGCAAGGTACCGCTCGGTTGTCGGTCCGGATTGCCAGCCACGATAGCTCGTCAGGCGGTCGGCCAAAAGTGGATCGAGGGCGCTCTGCACAATGGAAAGCAGGCCACTTCATGCTATATTTTTAGCATGATGAATGTCGACGATGCCGTTGCGACCCTGCGCCGTTACGAGGGCGCGTTGCGCGCGCGCGGCATCCGTCATGCGGCTGTGTTCGGCTCGGTGGCGCGCGGCGACAACCGGCCCGATAGCGACCTCGACATATTGGTGGAATTCGAGCCGGAGGCCGAGGGCTCGATCTACGAGTACATGCGACTCAAGGATTATATCGCCGGCCTGTTCGAGGGACCGGTCGATGTGATCGACCGCGAAGCGCTCAAGCCTCACCTGCGCACGCCGTCGGCGCGGGATGCCGTTTATGCTTTCTGAGAAAGAAAGCGGCGCGCTCCGCGACATGCTCCATCACATCGAATTGGCGGAGCGGTTCGTGCAAGGCCGAGGTTCGAAAGCCTACGCGATGATCTCATGCCGCTTTATGCCGTCACCCGCTGCCTTGAAATCATTTCCGAGCGTCGCGGCGCTTGTCGGACGAGCTGAAGGCCCGCCACCCGCAGATTTTGTGGCGAGAGATGGCGGCGGCCGGAAACTTCTACCGGCATAATTATGAGGACGTGCTGCCGCGCCGCGTCTGGAAGACACTACTAGAGGACTTACCGCCGTTGCGCGCAGTGATCGAGCAAGAGCTTGGCGGCCAGCTCTGACGCTTCCTCGCGCGTTGCCGCATCTCACGGCGGCAAGAACAGTGCGAACGGCTCCTCGACAGTGCGCTTGAGATAGTGCCGGTAGGTCGCGTGGCAGGGATCGCCTGCTGAAATCCGTCCGAACTGCACCTGCTTGAGCGCCCTCGGCGGGACCAGCACGATGGGCGCGGCCACCGGCATCAGTTGCGAGCCGCGGCCGGACTGCAGCGTGGTGATGATGCCGTACATCTCGCCGGAGATGGTGGGGCGGCTGACGATCACCAGGCGGTACTGGCCGTTGCGATTGGTGATGAAATAGATGTAGCCGGATTGGTTCGGCACCGAGACCGCGCCGGCCTGGGAGAAGGCGGCGTCGACCCGCTCGGACTTCGCGAAACGCCAGGCGCGAATTCTCGTCGTCCCACAGGATTTCGGTGCGGTAGGCGTAGATCGCGGCGGGATCGCTGAACGACGGGCGCAGCGTCACATAGATGCCTTCGAGCCAAGCCACCGACGGCCGCGAATAGTAGCCGAGTTCGCCCGGCGCGAGCACGCTCGGCGCCGGCGGCGCTTCCGGCCCCTTGGCGCGCAGGCTCACGCCCAGCGCCTCCTCGAGGCGGATCGTGGTGGCGAGCGTGAACGGGCGGCGGCCGGACAGCGCCTTCTCCAGGGTGGAAATGCTGATTTTCGCGAGGTCCGCCAGCCCGCGCCGGGAGATGCGGCGGCGCGCCAATTCCTCGCGAATCTGGCTCGCGATGAGACGGCTCTGCTGGTCGGACAGGTTCTGATCGGTCACGTGGCCGGTTTCCCGTCTCGATCCGTACAACTCCGCACAAATCCGCACAACCCGGATTCGGCGATACGCGCCGCGGCGCTTCCTTGCCGAACATGATCGGGAAAGACGCTCGCGGCGCAGGCGGTTTCCCCCGCACAAAGGCAGCGGGCGCAAGGGTGGACCGCAACGGTGGATCAAACGTCCAGGAGAACAATCATGACCTCTTCGGTTCGGCAGGGCGCGGCCGACGCCAACGCGCTCGCACTCGCTTCCCCCTGGTTCCGGATTTCCCTCGCCATCGGCCTCATTCTCGCTGCTGCCATCGCGGTCATTCTGGCGGCGACCGCGGTCGCCTGCGCCGCGGTGCTGCCGCAGCTTGCGCCGGGCGAAGCCCGCATGGGCTCGCTGCTGCTGCGCGACGGCGAGCGCACCGTCGAGGCGCCTCGCCTCGCCACCGATATCGACATCACCGTGTCGGGCCCGACGTCCCGCGCGCGCATCACCCAGCTTTTCAGCAATCCCACCGCGAACTGGGTCGAGGCGGTCTACGTCAATCCGCTGCCCGATGGAGGCGCCGTCGATACCCTGAAGATGGTGATCGGCGAGCGCATCGTCGTCGGCGAGATCAAGGAGCGCAAGGAAGCCAAGGCCATCTACGAAAGCGCCAAGCGCGCCGGGCAGAAGGCGACGCTGTTCGAGCAGGAACGGCCGAACATGTTCACCAATTCGGTCGCCAATATCGGTCCCGGCGAGACCGTGCTGGTGCAGATCGAATACCAGGAGCCGGTGCGCCGCTCCGGCAACGTCTCCTCGTTGCGCGTGCCGCTGGTGGTGGCGCCGCGCTACATGCCCGCGCCGGTGGCGCAGACCGCCGAGGTCTCCGGCCGCGGCTGGGGCGAGGTCAGCGATCCCGTCCCCGATCGCGACCGCATCACGCCGCCGGTGCTCGACCCCGCGGTCGAGCCGCCGACCAATCCGGTCGCGATCACGGTGCGCCTCAATGCCGGCTTTCCGCTCGGCGAGGTCAAGAGCCGCACTCACGCCGTCACCATGGAAGCGCCGGCGGACGACGTCCGCGTCGTCAAGCTCGACGCTCATGTGGTGCCGGCCGATCGCGATTTCGAGCTGACCTGGACGCCGGCTGCGACCGCGGCGCCTTCCGTGGGCCTGTTCCGCGAGCATGTCGGCAATGCCGACTATCTGCTGGCGCTGGTGACGCCGCCGCTGCTGACGGATGCGAAGGCGAAGCCGCTGCCGCGCGAGGTCGTGTTCGTCATCGACAATTCCGGCTCGATGGGCGGCACCTCGATCATGCAGGCGAAGGCGAGCCTCATCTACGCGCTCGACCGGCTCAAGCCCGCCGACCGCTTCAACGTCATCCGCTTCGACGACACCATGGACGTGCTGTTCGCCGATCCCGTCGCGGCCGGTCCCGACAACATCGCCCGCGCCAAGTCTTTCGTCTCGGCGCTGCAGGCGCGCGGCGGCACCGAGATGGTCCCGCCCATGAAGGCGGCGCTCGGCGTGACCGGAGCGGCGACGACCAGCACCATCTGCGCCAGGTCGTGTTCCTCACCGACGGCGAGATCGGCAACGAGCAGGAGCTGTTCGAGACCATCGCGGCCATGCGCGGGCGCTCCCGCGTGTTCATGGTCGGCATCGGCTCGGCGCCCAACAGCTTCCTGATGACGCGCGCCGCCGAGATCGGCCGCGGCACCTTCACCCATATCGGCTCGGTCGACGAGGTGCAGGACCGCATGCGCGAGCTCGCCGACAAGCTGGAAAGCCCGGCGGTGACGAGCCTCACCGCGACGCTACTCCGGCGGCGCCTTCGATGCCACGCCCGCGGCGCTGCCCGATCTTTATCGCGGCGAGCCCGTGGTGATCGCTGCCCGGGTCGGCTCGCTCGCCGGCACCCTGGAAATCTCCGGCATGATCGGCGACCGCCCCTGGACCGTCAGCGTGCCGGTGGCCGGGGCGGCTGAGGGAACGGGCCTCTCCAAGCTGTGGGCCCGGCGCAAAATCACTGATGCGGAGATGGAGCGGCGGCACAACCGCATCACCGGCGACGAGGCGGACAAGCGCATCCTGGCGCTGGCGCTCACTCACCACCTCGTCAGCCGTCTCACCAGCCTGGTCGCGGTCGACGCGACGCCGAGCCGGCCGAATGGCGTCCACCTCACCCGCGCCGACCTGCCGCTCAACCTGCCGGCGGGCTGGGAGTTCGACAAGGTGTTCGGCGGCGAGCACAAGCCGCTTGCTGCTCCCCTGGAGCGCCGCGCCGACGCCCGCCCGCATGCGGCGCCCCAGCCCGCGGCGGCCCAGCCGACAGCCGACGAAATCGCTGGCTTTTGCTTCGGCCGTCGCCCGTGCGCCCGCCGGCGTGGCGCTGCCGAGGACCGCAACCGACGCCGAACTCAAGCTGCTGGCCGGGCTCCTGTTGCTCGCCCTTTCGCTTCTCCTCGTGTTCCGCTGTCCCCTCCACCCATCGGAGCAGTGAGGAGAGAGATGACGGCACGTCCCCCTCCGCCCCCGCCGTCATCGCCGTGGCGGTCGTCGCGAACTTCCTTCGCGGCGGCCGCCATTTTCGCCCTCGCCGGATGCTGGCTGGTCGGCGACGCGCTCTACATCCACGCCAAGGCGCTGCTCGCCCAGGTTGCTGCTGGAGCGTGCCTTCGCCGCGAGCCTCGCCACCGGCGCCGCGGTCAAGCCATGGTCGTGGGCCGATACCTGGCCGGTGGCGCGCATCGAAGTGCCCCGGCTCGGCGCCCACGCCATCGTGCTGGCCGGCGGCAGCGGCCAGGCGCTCGCCTTCGGCCCCGGCCATGTGGAGCGCACGCCGGACCCGGGCGAAGACGGCACCGCGGTCTACGCCGCCCATCGCGACACCCATTTCGCCTTTCTCAAGGACGTCGGCGCCGGCGACGAGATCGTGGTGACCCGGCGCGACGGCGACCGCCTGCGCTTCCGCGTCACCGACACGGCGGTGGTGCGCTGGGACGCTTCGGGCATCGATCCCGCCGCGCCCGGCCGGCATCTCGCGCTCTCGACCTGCTGGCCGTTCGATTCCGCGCTGCCGGGGCCGCTGCGCTTCGTGGTGCTGCTGAGCTCGTCGAGTAGCCCGTCGGGAGCGAGCGGAATGCGGGGAGGGCGGTCCCGGATTGCGCTGCGCTCCGTCCGGGCTACATCGCCTAGGCTGGGCGCGCCCCGCTTGCGCCGGCATTCGCCCTATAGTCCGCGCCGATTTCGAGAAGCGCGAGCGGCGGGAGACCGGTGTGGCCAAAGGCGACGTCAAGAAGGTGGTGCTCGCCTATTCGGGCGGGCTCGACACATCGATCATCCTGAAATGGCTGCAGATCACCTATGGCTGCGAGGTCGTCACCTTCACCGCCGATCTCGGCCAGGGCGAGGAGCTCGCGCCGGCGCGCGACAAGGCGCTGCTGCTCGGCATCAAGCCGGAGAACATCTTCATCGAGGACCTGCGCGAGGAGTTCGTGCGCGACTATGTGTTCCCGATGTTCCGCGCCAATACGCTCTATGAGGGCCAATATCTGCTCGGCACCTCGATCGCGCGGCCGCTGATCGCCAAGAAGCAGATCGAGATCGCCGAGAAGGTCGGCGCCGACGCGGTCGCCCACGGCGCCACCGGCAAGGGCAACGACCAGGTGCGCTTCGAGCTCGCCTATTACGCCCTCAAGCCCGACGTGAAGGTGATCGCGCCGTGGCGCGAATGGGACCTCACCTCGCGCACGCGGCTGATCGAATTCGCCGAGCAGCACCAGATCCCGATCGCCAAGGACAAGCGCGGCGAAGCGCCGTTCTCGGTCGACGCCAACCTCCTGCACGCCTCCTCCGAAGGCAAGGTGCTGGAAGACCCGGCGCAGGAGGTGCCGGACTATGTCTATTCGCGCACCATCGACCCGGAAGACGCGCCGGACCGGCCGACCTACATCACCATCGGTTTCGAGCGCGGCGACGCCGTCTCGATCGACGGCCGGACGCTGTCGCCGGCGGCGCTGCTCGCCCGCCTGAACGAGCTCGGCCGCGCCAACGGCATCGGCCGCCTCGATCTCGTCGAGAACCGGTTCGTCGGCATGAAGTCGCGCGGCATGTACGAGACGCCCGGCGGCACCATCCTGCATGCCGCCCATCGCGGCATCGAATCCATCACGCTCGACCGCGGCGCCATGCATCTCAAGGACGAGCTGATGCCGAAATATGCCGAGCTCGTCTATAACGGCTTCTGGTTCGCCCCGGAGCGCGAGATGCTGCAGGCCGCGATCGACCGCAGCCAGGAATTCGTCACCGGCGAAGTGCGGCTGAAGCTCTACAAGGGCAGCGTCGGCGTGGTCGGCCGCGACAGCCCCTATTCGCTCTACGACCAGGACCTCGTCACCTTCGAGGAAGGCGCGGTCGCCTACGACCACCGCGACGCCGCCGGCTTCATCCGGCTCAACGCGCTGCGGCTGCGCACGCTCGGCCAGCGCAAGAAGAAGCTGAAGCTGTAGGAGAATCCCTCCCCGTCTTCGGCGGGCGATTATGCCGAGCTTGAGGGTGGCCGAGCGAAGCTCGGTCGGGTGGGGGCTACGGGCACGGCCGATCGAAGGACGCAAGAACCCCACCCTGCCCTCCCCGAAGTCGGGGAGGGAGAAGAATGCTGCGCCCCGGAATGACAGCGCAAAAAAATCCGGGGCCGGCGTGTTCGGCCCGCCCCGGATCAGTCGTTTCCAGAAATCAGTTCTGGCCGGTCAGCAGCGGCGTGATGCGGCGCACCGCGACGCGGCGGTTGGCGCGCTCCGGCGCGGGCGTCGGGATCTTGAGGAACTGCTTGCCGTAGCCCTGGCTGGTGAGGTTTTCCGGCGGTATCCCGAACTGGTTGGTCAGCACCACCGCGACCGATTCGGCGCGGCGGTCGGACAGCGACAGATTGTCGACGTCGTTGCCCACCGCGTCGGTGTGGCCTTCGACCAGGAAGACCTCGGCCGGGTTGCGCTGCACCGCCCGTCTGGATGCCCTGGGCGACGCCGGCGAGACGTTGCACCTGGTCGGGCGCGACCTCCCACGAGCCGAACTCGAAGTTCACGGTGTCGATGTCGATCCGCGGCATCCGCGCACGCAACGGTTCGCTGTAGCGGATTTCATCGAGCGCATAGCGGCGTTCGATGCGTTCGACCGGCGGCGCGGCCAGCGTCAGGTAGATTTCATCCGGCGTCGCCCGGACGGTCTCGCGGATATAGAGCTCGGGGGCGATCCGCACCACCGGCGGGGCGAGGTCGACGAAGAAGCCGGGACCGCCAATGGCGATGCCAGCACCCACCGCGAGCACTGCGCCACCGACAACGAGACCGGGCCCGCCGACCACGACGGTGTTGTCGATGATGATGATCTCGCGGCCGGCCGCGTCGCGCCGCACGCGGCGCAGCAGCCTGCCGTTGTCATCGACTTCGGTGACGATGCGCGAGCCGTCGGGGCGCAGCGCGACGGTAACGGTGGCATTGCCGCGGCGCTCGACATTGACCTCGCGGGCGTTGAACGCGAAGCGGGCGGCTTCATCGTGCCGGATGATGTCGTGGCCGCCTTCGCGAATGATGGTGCGGTCGGACTCCCGGATGACGGTGCGGTTGCCCTCCTGCACCTCGTGGCGGTCGCTGCGCAACTGCTCGAGGTGCTGGGGCATCGTCTTGGGATCGACCGGGTGGGTCACCGGCGCAACCGCCAATGCGGCTGCCGGCGGACGTTGACCCTGGACGCCCGGAGCCGGCGCGGGCGGGGTGTTCGCCTGCTGTGGACCCGGACGGATGCCTCCCGGGACCAGAGCCGGTGCTGGCGCAACGACGGCCGCCGGCGCACGTCCGGGCTGCTGGATCATCCCTGGTGCGTTGGGTGGGGTCTGGGCTGCTGCCGGCGGGAGCGTCTGCGGGGCGCCGGGCCGCGGTGCCAACTGGTTGGGTTGGGCCGTCGGCGCTATGGCCGGTGTCGTTCCCGGCCGCTGCGGCGCGTTCGGCTGGGCGACCGGCGGAACCGGGCGGGCGGGCGGAGCGGCGGCGGCCGGCGGAACCGGTTGGGCCGGCGGCGCGGCGGCCGCTGGAGGCGTGCGTTGAACAGGGGGTGCCGCCGCGGCGGGCGGCGTGCGCTGAGTCGGCGGCGCGGCGGCGGCCGGCGGTGTGTGCTGGGCCGGCGGTACGGCCGCGGCGGGCGGCGTGTGCTGGGCGGGCGGGGCTGCAGCCCCCGGCGGATGCTGGGGCGGCGCTGCATTCGGCGCCGGCGGGCGGCCCTGCTGGCCGGGCGGGGCTTGCCCGGGGCGCTGGCCCGGCGGCCGGCGCGGATCGTTTGGCTCGGCGGCCTGCGCCACGCGCAGTCCGTCGTCCAGGGCGGCGGCCGGACCGGCGCCGCAGGATGTCGCAACGATGGCCAGCATTGCTGCGGAAAACAGAAAAGACGTGCGTGT
The DNA here is from genome assembly GCA_963791375.1 of uncultured Alphaproteobacteria bacterium. Classification (GTDB taxonomy): domain Bacteria; phylum Pseudomonadota; class Alphaproteobacteria; order Rhizobiales; family Xanthobacteraceae; genus JAJPKK01. The sequence continues at coordinate 79,209 of CAWBSI010000011.1, read as the reverse complement.
CATGCGGTTCGTCCCCCGGTTGGATCGGTCCGCGCCTGTTCCACGATTCGGCGCGTTCGCGCAACGAAATCGGCGCAGCGAGCAGCAGCAATGCCAACAACACGCCAAAACTACGGCGGACGGAAGTTTCCCATGCCGCATGGTAAACCCATGCGTGTGCAAGGCTTTTTGTCGCCGGCGCGGCGCGCGCGGCTCAGGCCCTGCGCTCGACCATCAGCTTCTTGATGTCGGCGATCGCCTTGGCCGGATTGAGCCCCTTGGGGCAGGCCTTGGTGCAGTTCATGATGGTGTGGCAGCGGTACAGGCGGAACGGGTCTTCGAGATCGTCGAGCCGCTCGCCCTTGGCCTCGTCGCGGCTGTCGCTGATCCAGCGATAGGCCTGCAGCAGCGCCGCCGGGCCGAGATAGCGGTCGCTGTTCCACCAATAGCTCGGGCACGAGGTCGAGCAGCATGCGCACAGGATGCATTCGTACAGCCCGTCGAGCTTTTCGCGCTCGTCGTGGCTCTGCTTCCACTCCTTCTCGCGGCGTGACCGAGACGGTCTGCAGCCACGGCTGGATCGACGCCTGCTGGGCATAGAAATTGGTGAGATCGGGCACCAGGTCCTTCACGACAGGCATGTGCGGCAGCGGATAGATGCGCACCGTCGCCCTTGATGTCCTTCATGTCCATGGTGCAGGCGAGCGTGTTGGTGCCGTCGATGTTCATGGCGCAGGAGCCGCACACGCCCTCGCGGCAGGAGCGGCGGAACGTCAGGGTCGGATCGACCTTGTTCTTGATCCAGATCAGCGCATCGAGAACCATCGGGCCGCAATCGCCGAGATCGACCTGGTAGGTGTCGAGGCGCGGATTGTGCCCGTCGTCGGGGTTCCAGCGATAGATGCGGTATTCGCGCAGATTGCGCGCCCCCGCCGGCGCCGGCCAAGTCTTGCCTTCGGTTACTTTCGAGTTTTTCGGGAGAGTAAATTCGACCATTGCTTTCTCGATCTATTTGAACGACTCGCGCCTTCAGGCGTCGGCGAGTGCCGCGAACCTCAATAAACCCGCGCCTTCGGCTCGATGTACTGCACCTCGTTGGTCATGGTGTAGGTGTGCACCGGGCGGTAGTCGATCGTCACCTTGCGGGTGGTGAAATCGAGCCAGGCCAGCGTGTGCTTCATCCAGTTCTTGTCGTCGCGGTCGGGATAGTCCTCGCGCGCATGGGCGCCGCGGCTCTCGGTGCGATTGGCCGCCGAATCCATGGTCACGACCGCCTGCGCGATCAGATTGTCGAATTCCAGCGTCTCCATCAGATCGGAATTCCAGATCAGCGAGCGGTCGAACACCTTGGCCTCGCCGACGCCGCCCATCACCTCGTGGATGAGCTTGGAGCCCTCCTGCAGTACCTCTCCGGTGCGGAACACCGCGCAGTTGGACTGCATCACCTTCTGCATGTGCAGGCGCAGCTCGGCGGTCGGCGTCGTGCCGTCGGCATAGCGGAACTTGTCGAGCCGCGACAGCGGCAGCTCGGCGGAATCCTTCGGCAGCTCGGCGTGCTTTTCGTTGGGCTCGATCAGCTCGGCGCAGCGCAGCGCCGATGCGCGCCCGAACACCACGAGATCGATCAGCGAATTGGAGCCGAGCCGGTTGGCGCCATGCACCGACACGCAGCCGGCTTCGCCGAGCGCCATCAGTCCCGGCACGACCGTGTCGGGATCGCCGTTCCTTCTTGGTGAGGACCTCGCCGTGATAATTGGTGGGGATGCCGCCCATGTTGTAGTGCACGGTGGGGAGCACCGGGATCGGCTCGCGGGTCACGTCGACGCCGGAGAAAATTCGCGCGCTCTCGGAAATGCCGGGCAGCCGCTCGTGCAGCACCGCGGGATCGAGATGATCGAGGTGCAGATAGAGATGGTCCTTGAGCTTGCCGACGCCGCGGCCCTCGCGCATCTCGATGGTCATGGCGCGCGAAACCACGTCGCGCGAGGCGAGGTCCTTGGCCGAGGGCGCATAGCGCTCCATGAAGCGCTCGCCCTCGGAATTGGTGAGGTAGCCGCCTTCCCCGCGCGAGCCTTCGGTGATCAGGCACCCTGCGCCGTAGATGCCGGTGGGGTGGAACTGGACGAATTCCATGTCCTGGAGGGGCAGGCCGGCGCGCAGCACCATGGCATTGCCGTCGCCGGTGCAGGTGTGTGCCGAGGTGCAGGAGAAATAGGCGCGCCCGTAACCGCCGGTCGCGAGGATGGTCATGTGGGCGCGGAAGCGGTGGATGCTGCCGTCGTCGAGCTTCATCGCGACCACGCCGCGGCAGCGGCCGTCCTCCATGATGAGGTCGATGACGAAATACTCGATGAAGAACTCGGCGGCATGCTTGAGCGCGGCGCCGTAGAGCGTGTGCAGCATGGCGTGGCCGGTGCGGTCGGCGGCGGCGCAGGTGCGTTGCGCGATGCCCTTGCCGTAATAGGTGGTCATGCCGCCGAACGGGCGCTGGTAGATCTTGCCGTCCTCGGTGCGCGAAAACGGAATACCCCAGTGCTCGAGCTCATACACCGCCGACGGCGCATTGCGGCACATATATTCGATGGCGTCCTGATCGCCGAGCCAGTCCGACCCCTTGACGGTGTCGTACATGTGCCAGCGCCAGTCGTCCTCGCCCATGTTGCCGAGCGCTGCAGCAATGCCGCCCTGGGCCGCGACGGTGTGCGAGCGGGTCGGAAACACCTTGCTGATGCAGGCGGTGCGCAGCCCTGCTTCGCTGCAGCCGACCACCGCGCGCAGGCCGGAGCCGCCGGCCCCGACCACGATCACGTCGTAGCTGTGATCTTCGATCGGATAGGCCCGCCCATTGACCGCGGGGGCAGCTCCCTTTGCTGATCCGTTGGTGGACATCGGCTCAAACTCCAAACGACAGCTTGAGGATCGCGTAGATCGACGAGAATCCCACCGCGATCGCGAAGAAGGTGTTGGCGATCAGCAGCGCGTATTTGGCTGCCTCGTCATGGACGTAATCCTCGATGATCACCTGCATTCCGATCTTCATATGGTAGGCGGCCGAGATGATGAAAAGGAGCATGATGATCGCGACCGGCGACGACCCCAGGATCTGCACCACCGCCGCGTGATTGTGCCCGATCAGCGAAATGACGATCAGCACCGCCGCGATGGTCAGGGGAATGTTGGCGAGCGCGGTCAGGCGCTGCTCGATGAAATGCTCGGTTCCCGACTTCGCCGAGCCGTAGCCGAGAACGCGGCCCAGGGGTGTACGCATATCCCGGTTGTGCATGTCCGGCGTCTTCATGATGCAGATCTCCTCAGCCCCGCCCGCGTCACCGCAAGCCCCCCATCAGGAATCCGCCGACGAACCACAACAGGATCGTCAGCGCGATGGAGCCCACCAGGTTGGCGCGCGCCAGCCATTCGCGTTCGGCCGGGCCGAAGCCGTGTCCGGTGTCCCAGATCAGGTGGCGGATGCCGCCGAGCATGTGGTGGACCAGTGCCCAGGTGTAGCCGAACAGGACGATCCGCCCGATGAAGCTCGACGCCACCGTCTGGAAGGTGGCATAGGCGTTCGGCCCGGAGGCGGCGGCGAGCAGCCACCAGGCCAGCAGCAAGGTGCCGAAATAGAGCGCTGCGCCGGTGATCCGATGGACGATGGACATCATCATCGTGAGCATCGGCCGATAAATCTGGAGATGCGGCGACAGCGGCCGCGCGGCGAGGGCCCTTGGCTTCGGCCATGATTTTCAACCCAAAATACGGTGTCTTGGTTCAGACGGGCTTGTTCAAGCAGATGCAGGGAGCAAGTGCAATGCCAACATTGGCATGGCGCATAAAGCGGCGTGGAATGCCGGCTGCGGGGCGAGCATCGTTGGCTTTTGTCGTGAACAGGACATGCATACCGGCAATATTGTTTTGATATGTTCCGATCGCTCGTCCCGTCGGTCCCCGGCCCGTCAACGCGGCATCACCACCCAATAGTCGAGGTCCAGGATGACGGCGGGGTCGTAATCCTTGCCGGTTTTGTCGGGGAAGTCCGCGCACGGCCGGTTCTTGGTGGCGACCAGGCGCAGCCGCAGCGCGCCGACGTCGCTGCGACCGGGCAGGTCGAGCCGCTCGATCACCTGCGACCAGGCAAAGACCGTGTCGCCGGCGAACAGCGGCGCGACATGGCGCCCGCCATTGATGGCGCCGACGTGGAAGGCGTTGGCGAGGCCGTTGAAGGAGAGCGCGCGGGCGAGCGAAATGACGTGGCCGCCATAGATCAGCCGGCGGCCGAAGCGGCCCTGTCCTTCGGTGAACTGGTTGAAATGGACCTTGGCCGTATTCTGGTAGAGGCGGGTCGCGAGCTGATGCTCGGCCTCTTCCACCGTCATGCCGTCCACATGGTCGATGCGTTCGCCCGGCGAATAATCGCCGAACCGCTGGGTGCTGCCGGCCAGCGCATTGTCCCAGCGCGCCCAGGCGCAACGGCGGGCAAGCCTTTCCGATCTCGGCGGCGGCGACCGTCTTCGGCAGGTCCGGCACGTGCTCCGCCGGCGCCGGCGCGTCGGCGTCGCGCTTGTGCACCATCACCCAGCGCACATAGTCGAGCACCGGCGCGCCGCTCTCGTTGAAGCCGGTCGAGCGCACATAGACGATGCCGGTCTTGCGGTTGGAGTTTTCCTTGAGGCCGATCACCTCCGACGTCGCCGACAGCGTGTCGCCCGGAAACACCGGCGCGAGGAAGCGGCAATTCGCATAGCCGAGATTGGCGACCGCATTGAGCGAGATGTCCGGCACGGTCTTGCCGAACACGATGTGGAACACCAGGAGGTCGTCGACCGGCGCGCGCGGATAGCCGATCGGCGCGGGCGAACGCGTCCGACGACTGCACGGCGAAACGCGTGCCGTAGAGCGCGGTGTAGAGCGACGCGTCGCCCACCGTGACCGTGCGCGGCGTCGCATGCCTGATGGTCTGACCGAGACGGAAATCCTCGAAATAATTTCCGGGAAAATTCTTTGCCATGCAGATCGTCCCGCCCCTCGAGGCTTTCTTCCGGCGGGGCGAACTTACCACGTTCCGGCGGCAATGGACTCCGACGTTAGGCTAAGGATGCGTCCACTCAGTTTTCGTCCCTCTCCCGCTTGCGGGGGAGGGTCAGGGAGGGGGCAATTCCAACGGCACAGACTCGCGGCGAGAGCCCCCTCCCCAACCCTCCCCCGCAAGCGGGAGAGGGAGTAGAAGTGCCGTTCGATCACGGGAATCGAAGCGACAATTCGCGGACGAGTCCTCAAGGCCCGGCCGGTTTCCCGCCGCTTCCGAGGTGACACGATTGTGAGGACGCTCGCCGTCCGAATTGATATAGCTTTGCGCCATGACGATAGGCTCCGCAGAGATCTCGATGACGCAGGCGCCGGCCGGTGCGATGATCCATCCGGCCTGGGTGCGCGTCACCCATTGGGTCAATGCGCTGGCGATGTTCGTCATGATCACGTCGGGATGGCGCATCTACAATGCGTCGCCGCTGTTTGCGTTCGAATTCCCGCCCGCGATCACCATCGGCGATGGCCTCGACGGCCTGTCGGGCGCGCTGCTGTGGCACTTCGCGGCGATGTGGCTGCTCGTCGTCAACGGGCTCGTCTATCTCACGCTGGGCATCGCGACCGGCCGGTTCCGCCGCAAGCTGCTGCCGGTCCGGCCGGCCGACGTCGTCCACGATCTCGGCGCCGCGCTCACCGGCAAGCTCTCCCACGACGATCTCTCGGTCTACAACGCCGTGCAGCGGCTGCTCTATCTCGGGGTGATCGGCGCCGGCATTCTCATCGTGCTGTCGGGGATTTCGATCTGGAAGCCGGTGCAGGTCCAGGAGCTCACCGCGGTGTTCGGCGGCTATGATGCCGCCCGTTACGTCCATTTCTTCGCGATGTCGGCGATCGTCGGTTTTCTCGTGGTGCATATCGTGCTCGCGATCCTGGTGCCGAAGAGCCTGCGCGCGATGATTCGCGGCCGGTAACGCTGCTTTTGGTCTTGAGGCAAAGCTTTTGTTGTTGAGGAAGACATGGCGAAGATTCGCAGAGCCGTTCCCGGCGTCGACCCCCGGCTGCTGATCAAGGACGCGGCGAAGCTGCTGCCGGATCCGTCGCGGCGTACTGTTCCTGCGCGGCGCCGCGGGGCTCGGCGCTGTCACGATGCTCACCGGCTGCGACATCGTCGACAGCCTCACCGCGGAGAACGCGCTGATGGCGATGTCGCGGTTCAACGACCGTGTCCAGGCGGCGATCTTCAATCCGCACAAGCTCGCGCCGACCTATCCGGAAAGCGCGATCACGAAGCCGTTCCCGTTCAACGCCTATTATCCCGAGGACGACGCGCCGGAAGTCGACGGCGAGACCTACATGCTCGAGGTCGGCGGCATGGTCGAGAACAAGAAGTCCTGGAGCCTCGAGGAGCTCTATGCGCTGCCGCAGGAAAAGCAGATCACCCGGCACATCTGCATCGAAGGCTGGAGCGCCATCGGCTCATGGACGGGAACGCCGCTGCGCGATTTCCTCAAGCGCGTCGGCGCCGATCTGAGCGCCAAATACGTCTGGTTCCAGTGTGCCGAGGGCTATTCGAACACCATCGACATGCCGACCGCGCTGCATCCGCAGACCCAGATGACGTTCAAGTTCGCCGACGAGATCCTGCCGCGCAAATACGGGTTCCCGATGAAGGTGCGCATCCCGACCAAGCTCGGCTTCAAGAACCCGAAGCACGTCATCGGCCATCTACGTGACCGACAAGAACCTCGGCGGCTACTGGGAAGACCGCGGCTACAACTGGTTCAGCGGCAGCTGACGGGTTTGAGTCCGGCACGCCACCGGACCCGGCCGCTTGCCAAGTGGTCGGGCGCCATCTAGCAATTCGCGCCGGCGGCATCCGCGGCCCTCCCACACCAGACGAGGCTCTTTCATGGCGACCTACAAGCTCCTTCTGCTTCCCGGCGACGGCATCGGCCCCGAGGTCATGGCCGAGGTCAAGAAGCTCATCGCCTGGATGAACGCGCGCGGGCTGGGGTCGTTTCACGACCGAGGAGGCGCTGGTGGGCGGCTCCTGCTACGACGCCCACAAGGTGGCCGTCACCGACGCCACCATGGCGCTCGCGCAGGCCGCCGACGCCGTGATCTTCGGTGCGGTGGGCGGTCCCAAATGGGATGCGGTGCCCTATGACGCCCGGCCCGAGGCCGGGCTGCTGCGCCTGCGCAAGGACCTCGGCCTGTTCGCCAATCTGCGGCCGGCGATCTGCTATCCCGCGCTCGCGGATGCCTCGAGCCTCAAGCGCGAGGTGGTCGACGGCCTCGACATCGTCATCGTGCGCGAGCTGACCGGCGGGGTCTATTTCGGCGAGCCGAAGACCATCACCGACCTCGGCAACGGCCAGAAGCGCGCGGTCGATACCCAGGTCTACGACACCTACGAGATCGAGCGCATCGCCCGGGTCGGCTTCGAGCTCGCGCGCAAGCGGCGCAACAAGCTCACCTCGATGGAAAAGCGCAACGTGATGAAGACCGGCGTGCTGTGGCACGAGGTGGTCAACCAGGTGCATGCCCGCGAGTTCAAGGACGTGCAGCTCGAGCACCAGCTCGCCGATGCCGGCGCCATGCAGCTGGTGCGCTGGCCCAAGCAGTTCGACGTCATCGTCACCGACAATCTGTTCGGCGACGTGCTGTCGGACGTGGCGGCGATGCTCACGGGTTCGCTCGGCATGCTGCCGTCCGCCTCGCTCGGCGAGATCGACGCCAAGACCAAGAAGCGCAAGGCGCTCTACGAGCCGGTCCACGGCTCGGCGCCCGACATCGCCGGCAAGGGCCAGGCGAACCCGATCGCGATGCTGGCGTCGTTCGCGATGGCGCTGCGCTATTCCTTCGCCATGGGCAAGGAGGCCGACCTGATCGACCAGGCGATCGCCGCCACCCTCGCCAGGGGACTGCGCACCGGCGACATCAAGTCGGAAGGCGCAACGGTGGTCGGAACCGCCGAGATGGGCGCCGCCGTGATCGCCGAAATGGAACGGCTGGCGGCTTAGGACGCCAAAGGGAGAGTGCCGGCTCTACACCCACCAACGTCATCGCCGGACCTGTTCCGGCGATCTCGATTAGCAGGGCACTGCATGGAATCCTTGTGCCCCTGCCTTCACAAGCGAGATGGCCGGGACGAAGCCCGGCCATGACGGTGGATAGGTAGGTCGAAGGTCGCGCCTGCGCGCGCCGCGCCGGAACTACTTGCAGAAGCCCGGCAGATCGAAGCAGTTCGGGAATGGCGTCCGGTTGTGGAAGTTCACGTCCCACGTCGGTCGGGTCGTAGAAGATGCTCGACGCCGAGTCCGGCGGGAACGCGTAGTCGTGATAGTGCTCTTGCAGCGGGCTTCTCTGCGCCGTGCCCGGATCGAGATAGGTGCGCCGGCTGACCGTGACTCTGCGCCGGCTGGCGGTTGGCGACCCGGTATCCCCGGTCGGGCGGCACCGGGTATCCCGTTATCGGGTCGATCGGGTAGCTTTTGGGCGCTTGGCCCGGGTGGTCTGGCCGGTCTGCGCTACGCCCGGAGCGGTAGCGAGCATCACGACCGCGGCCCCGGCGGCAATGAGCAGCAGAAATTTTTGTACGCGCATGGCTCCCTCGATTCCCCCAAACAAAGCTGTCCACCGGACACGTTAATGCATCATTCCTAACAGTTGCAGACATTTCAGGCGAAATCATGCGGGGGATCAAAGAGATTTGCCGCGTGATGCCGAAAAGCCGCAGACGGCGGAGGCCGGCATATTCGCGCCGCGGGCGCGGCGACGCCGCTCCGCCACAACTCCGAGGCCGGGCTGGCGGGTGGCTGACCCGACAATCGTGTGTCGAAATGTCATATCAGCCATCCGAAAAATTATGCCTCCCTTCAGAGCTTTAAGGTTAGGTCTAGCGACCGGCCGTCACGCCGGAAAGTTGGCGACCGGCGGTCACGCCGGAACGTTGGGAGGACGACCCATGATCAGCAGACGGCGTCTGCTCGAAGGCGCCGGCGTCGGCGCGGTTGTTGCCGGCTCCGGGATGGGCCTCGATCTGCTCAAGGCCGTGGCTGCGCCCCTCGATCTGCCCAAGGGCCTGCCTGCCGGCATGCGCGCCGAGGCGGTGCTGGAGGCGCTGCCGGGCAAGAAGCCGCTGATCAAGCTCTCCTACCGGCCCCCCAATTACGAGACCCCGATCGCCAATTTCCGCACCGCGATCACGCCCAACGACGCCTTTTTCGTCCGCTACCACCTTGCCGATATCCCGAATGTCGATGCAAAGACGTGGCGGCTCAAGGTCGGCGGCGAGGGCGCCAATGGCCAGGTGCAGCTTTCCCTCGACGACCTCAAGGCGATGCCGGCGACGGAAGTGGTCGCGGTATGCCAGTGCTCGGGCAATCGCCGCGGACTGTTCGAGCCCCATGTGGTCGGCGTCGAATGGGGCTATGGCGCCATGGGCTGCGCCCGCTTCAAGGGCGCGCGGCTCAAGGACGTGCTCGACAAGGTCGGCCTGAAGAAAGAAGCCATTGAGCTCGTGCTCGACGGCGCCGACGGGCCGGTCCTCGACAAGACCCCCGATTTCGTCAAGAGCGTCCCGGTCGCCAAGGCGATCGAGGACGGTCTCGTCGCCTATGAAATGAACGGTCAGCCGCTGCCGCATTTCAACGGCTTCCCGGCGCGAATCATCGTGCCCGGCTGGACCGCGACCTACTGGGTCAAGCACATCACCTCGATCACGGCGGTCACCAAGCCGTTCGACGGCTTCTGGATGAAATCGGCCTACCGGGTGCCGCTCGGGCGCTTCCCGCTGCTGGCGCGCTTCCCATCCCAGGACACCGAGGTCAACACCCCCATCACCGAGATGGTGGTGAACTCCCTGATCACCAGCCATGACGACGGCAGCGACGTGAAGGCCGGCGCTCCCGTCACCATCGGCGGCGTCGCCTGGGATGGCGGCTACGGCATCCGCACCGTGGAGGTCTCCACCGATGGCGGCCATAGCTGGAGGGAAGCCCAACTCGGCGAAGATCTCGGCCGCTTCGCGTTCCGTCCCTTCAGCTTCACCGTCACCCCCGCGGCCAAGGGCAAGCTCACGGTGACGGCCCGCGCCATCAACAAGGTGGGGCAGACCCAGACCGCCGAATTGATCCTGAACCCGGCGGGCTACCATCACAACGTGATGCAGACCATCACGCTCAACGTCGCCTGAGGGACGAGATCATGCGCAGAATTGCCGTTGCCGCGTTCGCCGCGCTCATCGCAGCGCCCGCGCTGGCCCAGGAACCGAGCGTCGAGCTCAAGAAGGCGCCCGGTCTCGACAAGGTCGAGACCAATTGCGCCGTCTGCCACAGCCTGGACTATATCCAGATGAATTCGCCGTTCCCCAATGCGGCCCTGTGGGACGCTGAAGTCGCCAAGATGAGAAATGTCTTCGGCGCCCCGATCAGCGACGCCGACGCGGCGGTGATAGCCAACTACCTCAAGCAGAATTACGGGAGTTGACGGCGGGCGGCAGCAACCGACCGGGGCCGGTGCACGTCCCGCCGGCGTAGAACGGGAGTCCCGGCGGCCAAGTAGCAAGGGAGGAACCCGATGCCCATGTTCATTTGCTCGATCAATTGGACTGATCAGGGAATCCGTTCGGTCAAGGACGCGCCCAAGCGCGCCGCTGCCTCCAAGGAACTCGCCAAGAAATTGGGAGTCGAGGTCAAGCAAGTCTTCCTGACCTCCGGCGAAAATGATCTCGTCGTCATCGTCGACACGCCCAACGGGGACAACGTCGCCAAATGGGCGATGGCGCTGGGCTCCCAGGGCAACGTGCGCACGCGAACCGTCAGGGCGTGGCCGGAAGCCGAGTTCGTGAAGCTGATTTCAGAACTGCCGTAGCGGCTTTGGACATCGCTGCCGCCGGACTGCCGGATCAGTCCGGCGGCTTCTTCGCGATGTTCGGCCAGACAGCCGCGAATTTCGCGTTGAGGCGCAGGGATTTTTCGACTCCCGGCGCGTTGCCCGGCTTGATCGCATCGGCCGGACACGCGGGCTCGCACTTGCCGCAATCGACGCATTCGCTGGGATGAATGACGAGCATGTCGGGGCCCTCGTAGAAGCAATCCACGGGGCAGACGTCGACGCACTCCATGTATTTGCACTTGATGCAGCCATCGACGACGACATAGGTCATTGTCGATCCTCCGGATGCGTCAGCAAATCACGTCCGTCTTGAAATTGGAACTTATGCGACGCAGATTACCGACATGCCCGAGAAACATGGCGCCAAAACGGATCCGGTCCTGATCAAGCGGTACGCCAACCGCCGTCTCTACAACACCGTGAGCGCGACCTACGTCTCCCTCGACCACTTGGCCGAACATGATCCTGGATGGCGAGCGATTCATCGTCCGCGATGCCGAGACCGGCGCCGACATCACCCGCGACATTCTCGACCGGCTGCACTGAGACGAAGACAACGCCGGACGATCCTTCAAGCCTGGGCACAGGAGTTCCCTTGACCGAAGAAAAGCACGGGCTTGCGCGCGGCCTGACCAATTACGGCGACGCCGATTTCTCGCTCTACCTGCGGCGCTCGTTCGCCAAGTCCATGGGCTACTCCTCGGAAATGCTGTCGCGCCGGGTGGTGGGCATTTGCCAGGCCGCTGGCGGCTTCAACAACTGCCACCGGCATTTTCCCGAGCTGGTCGACGCGGTGAAGCGCGGCGTGCTCGCGGCGGGCGCGCTCCCGATCGATTTCCCGACCATCTCGCTGGGGGAAACCTTCCTCAGCCCGACCAGCATGATGTTCCGCAACCTCATGGCGATGGACGCCGAGGAGATGATCCGCGCCCAGCCGATGGATGCCGTGGTGCTGGTCGGCGGTTGCGACAAGACCGTGCCGGCGCTGCTGATGGGGGCGGCCTCCGCCGACGTGCCGGCGGTGCAGCTCATCGGCGGCCCGATGCTGCCGATGGATTACCATGGCGAGCGCCTCGGTGCGTGCACGGACTGCCGGCGCTTCTGGGCGAAGTACCGCGCCAAGGAGGTGTCGGATCGGGAGATCGTCGACATCGAGGGCAATCTTGCGACCACAGCAGGAAGCTGCGCGGTGATGGGCACCGCCAGCACCATGGCCTCGCTCGCCGAAGCGCTCGGCATGACCCTGCCCGGCACCGCGGCCATTCCCGCGGTCCACGCCGATCGGTTGCGCGCCGCCGAGGAAAGCGGACGCCGCGCGGTGGCGATGATCGGCACTGATCTGCGCCCGAGCCGGATCATCACCGCGAAGTCGATCGAGAACGCGCTACGCGTGCTGCTGGCGATCGGCGGCTCGACCAATGGGCTGGTCCATCTCGCCGCCATCGCCGGCCGCGTCGGCGTCCAGGTATCGCTCGAGCGCCTCAACGCGATGTCCGACGAAACGCCGATCCTGGTCGACCTCAAGCCGACCGGCCAGCACTACATGTCGGACCTGTTCGCCGCCGGCGGCATCGGCGCGGTCATGCGCGAGCTCAAGCCGCTGCTGCATCTCGACGTCATGACGGTGACGGGCGAGACCCTGGGCGAGCGCCTCGCCGGCGAAGCGCCGTGGGTCGATCGCAAGGTGATCCGCCCGCTGAGCGACCCGTACCAGAAGTTCGGCGGGCTGGTGGCGCTGTTCGGCTCGCTGGCGCCCAATGGCGCGATCCTCAAGCGCTCCGCCGCCGACCCGCGCCTGTTCGAGCGCGAGGGCCGCGCCGTGGTGTTCACCTCCCTCGACGATCTGGCGAAGCGGATCGATTCGCCCGATCTCGACGTGACCCCCGACGATTTCCTCGTGCTGCAGAACGCCGGGCCGAAGAGCGGCTACGCCATGCCGGAGGCCGGCTATCTGCCGATCCCGGGCAAGCTCGCCCGCGCCGGCGTCAAGGACATGGTCCGCATTTCCGACGCCCGCATGAGCGGCACCGCCTACGGCACCATCGTCCTCCACGTTTCGCCGGAATCCGCGGTCGGCGGACCGCTCGCCTTCGTGCGCAACGGCGACCGCATCGCGCTGTCGGTGGCGAATCGCTCCCTCAACCTCAAGGTCGACGACTCCGAGCTTGCCAAACGCCGCGCCACGCATCGCCCGGCCACCCACGAAGGCATGCGGGGCTACGCCCGGCTCTACATGCAAAGTGTGTTGCAGGCCGAGGACGGCTGCGATTTCGATTTTTTGCGGAAGGTATAGGGCGGTGCGGCGCCATAACGGGTCGGGTACACAATGAGCTTGGCGTGAAGCTCCTCAGTCGACACGGTCCCTGGGGGTGACGGGGAGAGTCTGCTTATGTATCCAAGCGATGCTGTCCGCTGTGAGCGCGGCCGGCAGTTGGACACAGTTCGTCCGGACGTTTTCGCGCTGACCCGGTCCGCGCCCACCCGCGCAAAATTGGCGTTTCGGGCGGCGCAATAGTAAGATGGCGCATCGGAGACAGACCCATGGGCGAAACTCTTGAGCGTCCACACGGGCCGGCGCGGCATCGGCTCGACGTCGATGCCTATTATAGGATGGCCGAGGCCGGGATCCTCAAACGCGAGGAACGCGTCGAGCTGATCGACGGGGAAATCATCGACATGAACCCCATCGGCAGCCCACACGCCGCAGTCACCAATCGTCTGGCTCGCCTCCTCAACCGCGCCGTGGCGGATGCCATCGCGCTCGTCTTCGTGCAAAGCCCCCTGCGTCTCGACGCCTATAACGAGCCCGAACCCGATCTCATGCTCCTGCGCCCCCGCGCCGACGATTATCGCGCGAGCCATCCCGCCGCGGCCGACGTCCTCCTTCTGGTCGAGGTTTCCGACAGCTCCTTGGCCTACGACCGAGGAGCCAAGCTCGGGCTTTATGCGCGATTCGGCGTGCCCGAGGTCTGGATCGTCGACATCGCCGGCGCCACGGTCGAGGTTTTTCGCAAGCCGGCGGACGGCGCCTATGGATTGCGCGAGCGGCTGACCAGCGGAGCGCTCTCGCCGGTCCTGACTCCCGGCGTCGCGATCGACGTCGCCGCCCTGCTCGCGTGAAGTCGATCCCGCTGCTGGGCAAATCCTAGGATTGGCGCGGGCCGGATGCGATTTTGATTTTCTGCGGAAGGTGTGAGTGGGTGACCGCAAGTCGCATCACGCGGTTCGTTCCTCTTCTTCGATGACGCGCTTGGCTGCCTGAGTCAAAAACCCGGACCGCGTGTAGCCGCGACTTTCCGCAAATCTATCGATCTGCGCGAGCACGTCGGCGGGGAGAGTGACATTCACCCGCACGGTTTTATGCGCGTCGGTTTTGATGGCTACCAGGATCGCCACGCCATCCCGGTTCTCCGGATGAGTCATGACCTCCTCGAGGCTGGAAGCCTCCGGAATGGCCTCGCCATCTTCGACCAGTCCCTCGATATGCAGGGCGAGAGCCTCGTCGGCCATGGCGCGGGCGTCATCCAGGTCCTTGCCGGCCGTGACGACGCCGGGAAAGTCAGGAAACGACACGCCATAGTCGCTGGCTGCTTCCTTATGGATAAGACCGATATATTGGCGCATGACGCTCACCTCAGCTTGAGCCCCGATTACTTCTCAATGCTCCGCAGGGTGCCGATAGGTCTTCATAGTGTGTATAAGTACACACTTGCGTCAGAACAGCAACAGGTAACAGGCGGGGCCCGGTCCGCCCCAACCCAATCGTTGAATTGCCCGCCGTTCCCCATTAGAACCCTCCAACCCCTGCGGTTGCACCGCAGCGGACCAGCCTTTTTGGAGACATACCATGGGTTTCAAGGTCGCCGTCGTCGGCGCCACCGGCAATGTGGGCCGGGAGATGCTCAGCATCCTGGCCGAGCGGTCGTTTCCCGCCGACGAAGTCGTTGCTCTCGCCTCGCGCAAGAGCCATGGCGTGGACGTGTCGTTCGGCGACCGGACGCTCAAATGCAAGGCGCTGGACTACTACGACTTCTCCGACGTCGACATCTGCCTGATGTCGGCGGGCTCGGCGGTGTCCAAGGAATACTCGCCGCGGATCGCCGCCATGGGCGCGGTGGTGATCGATAATTCGTCGTGCTGGCGCTACGATTCCGACGTTCCCCTGGTGGTCCCGGAGGTCAACGCCGAGGCGCTCGCTGGATTTCCGCAAGCGCGGCATCATCGCCAATCCGAACTGCTCGACGGCGCAGCTCGTGGTCGCGCTCAAGCCGCTCCATGACCACGCCCGCATCAAGCGCGTCGTCGTGTCGACCTACCAGTCGGTGTCCGGCGCCGGCAAGGACGCCATGGACGAGCTGTTCACCCAGACCAAGGCGGTGTTCACGGTCGGCGAGGTCGTGACCAAGAAATTTCCCAAGCGCATCGCCTTCAACGTGATCCCGCAGATCGACGTCTTCATGGAGGACGGCTTCACCGGGAAGAATGGAAGATGGTGGTGGAGACCAAGAAGATCCTCGATCCCAAGATCATGGCTGGTCGCCACCTGCGTGCGGGTGCCGGTGTTCATCGGCCATTCCGAGTCGGTCAACATCGAGTTCGAGCAGCCGATCAGCGTCGACGAGGCGCGCGACCTTCTGCGCAAGGCCCCCGGCTGCGTCGTGCTCGACCGGCGCGAGCCGGGCGGCTACGTGACGCCCTATGAATGCGCCGGCGAGGACGCGACCTACATCAGCCGCATCCGCGAGGACGCGACGGTGGAGAACGGCCTCGTGCTGTGGTGCGTCTCCGACAACCTGCGCAAGGGCGCCGCGCTCAACACCATCCAGATCGCGGAAACCCTGATCAAGCGCAAGCTGATCGAGGCGAAGAAGCAGGCGGCCTGAGCCTCGTTCCGCTTATCTGGAATTGTCATTGCCCGGCTTGACCGGGCAATCCAGTACGCCCGGTCGGTGTTTACTGGATCGCCCGGTCAAAGCCGGGCGATGACAGCGACGTGTTCTCAGCTCAACGAAAAACCAGCAACTCCATCGGCGCTCAGCCGTCGTTCCGATCTGTTCACGGAGAACGAATCGAGCGAGGCGTCAGGCCGTCGATCGATTCGTTATGTGCGGGTTAAGCCGACGCGCAGTGCGATGTGCCGCTCTGAGACATCGCTCCGGTTCTGTTCACGGAGAACGAATCGAGCGAGGCAGAGACCGTCGATCGATTGGTTATGCACTGGTTAAATCGCTGCAAAACGCGATGTGCCGATCTGGCATCATCGACACAAACGGGATTCCGGGTTCCGGCCTGCGCCGGCGCAGGAAGACGGCGCCTACCGCGAGGCGTCGGCGAGCTGGTACACGCCGCGTTCGAAGGTGTCGTACGCGGCGAGCGCCTTGCGGTCGGCGAACGGCAGGAACTGGGCGATGATCACGCCGGCGACGCCGCGGGTGCGGTCGATCCAGAAATAGGTGTTGTAGATCCCGCCCCAGCTCAGGCTCCCGGCCGAGCGCTTGCCGGGGACCTGGTCGACGGTGATCAGGAAGCCCAGCCCCCATTTGTCGCGGCCGTCGGCGACGAAGCTGAAATCGTCGCTGCGTTGCGGCAGCGCGGTCTTGAGGGCGGGAACGCCGATGGCGCCGATCTGGTTGCGGCTCATCGCCTCGACGGTGTCGGCCTTGAGGATGCGCACGCCGTCGAGCGCGCCGTCATTGAGGATCATCCGCACGAACCGGATGTAGTCGCTCGCGGTCGACGACAGCCCGCCGCCGCCGATGATCGGGTTGACGGTCGGCGCCGGCTGCGTGGCGTCCTTCACGATCGTGCCGTCGGCTTCGCGATGATGCACGGCGACGAGGCGGGCCTGCTTGTCCGCCGGCACGTTGTAGAACGTGTCGGCCATTCCGAGCGGCTCCAGGATGCGCAGGCGGAAATATTCGTCGAGCGGCCGGCCGGAGACGGCCTCGACCAGCCTGCCCAGCCAGTCGGTGCTGGTGCCGTAGTGCCACCGCTCGCCGGGCTCGAACAGCAGCGGGCCGACCGGATAATCCTCGCCGGCGCGCGGCTTGAAATCGCGCACGGTCGCGCTGGTGAAGCCGTAGCCGAGCCCGGAGGTGTGGGTCATCAGGTGGCGCACGGTGGCGATCCGCGTCGCCGGGTGCACCCGGTAGGCGCCGGTGGCGGGGTCGAAGGACTCGAACACCTGCAGGCGGGCAAAGGCCGGCAGGTATTTTTCCACGGGGTCGTCGAGGCCGAACCGGCCCTGCTCGATGAGTTGCATCGCCGCGGTCGAGGTGATCGCCTTGGTCATCGACGCGATCCGGAACAGCGCATCGGCCGTGAGCGCGCGGCCGGTCGCGATGTCCGCCATGCCGAATGCGCCCTGATAGAGGGTCCGCTGGCGGTCGGTCGCCATGGCGACGACGCCGGGGAAGGCCTTGTCGTCGACCGCCTTGCGCAATGCCGCGTCGAGCGGTCCGGACGCTTGCTGCGCGCCCGCGCCAACGGGCCAGGCCGCGGCTCCCAAGGCTGTTCCACCCACCACTGCGCTGCCGAAGAGGGTCATGAATTCGCGTCGCTTCATCGCTCGCCTCCCGTTCGGATCGCGCGAGGCGCGGGCCCCGCCCGGTCATTGCACGAGACGATACCATATCTTGGCGGAGGCGTGCGGCGGGCTGTTGCCCATCCATCCCTTGCGATCGCTCCGGCCTCCTCCGCCATTTGGTGCGCAGCTTGCATCGCCTGTATCATCGGACCCGACAGCCCAGGAGAACACCACATGACCATCCGTCCGCGCCGCAGCATGCTTTACATGCCCGGCGCCAATGCGCGCGCGCTGGAAAAGGCGAAGACCCTGCCCTGCGATGCCGTGATCCTCGACCTCGAGGATTCCGTTGCGCCCGACGCCAAGGTGGCGGCGCGCAAGCAGGTCACGGACGCGGTGAAGGCCGGCGGCTTCGGCGCGCGCGAAGTGATCGTGCGCATCAATGCGCTCGACACCCAATGGTGGCTCGACGATCTCGCCGCCGCGGCCAAGGCGCGTCCCGATGGCATCCTGGTGCCCAAGATATCCACGCCCGGCCAGATCCAGGACATCGCGGCGCGCCTCATCGACATCGCCGCCGATCACAAGATCCGGGTGTGGGCGATGATGGAAACGCCGCTCGGGATCATCAACGCTCCCGCCATCGCGGCAAGCGCGTCCGATCCGGAGACCCGGCTCGCCGGCTTCGTCATGGGCACCAACGACATCGCCAAGGAAACCCGCGCCCGGCTCATTCCCGGACGCGCTCCGATGCTGCCATGGCTGATGCAATGTCTGCTCGCCGCCCATGCCTTCGGCATCGACATCCTCGACGGCGTCTACAACGACCTGTCGGACATCGAGGGCTTCCGCCGCGAATGCGCTCAGGGCCGCGAAATGGGTTTCGACGGCAAGACCCTGATCCATCCGAACCAGATCGAGCCCTGCAATTCGGCCTTTTCACCCACCCCCACCGAGATCGAACAGGCCTACAAGCTCATCGCCGTGTTCGACCTGCCGGAAAACCGCGACAAGGGCGTGGTGCAGATCGACGGGCGCATGGTCGAACGCCTGCATGCGGACATGGCGCGGCGCACGGTCGCCATCGCGGAGGCGATCGCGTCGCGGGGGGCGTGAACCCTCTCCCTCTCCCGCTTGCGGGGGGAGGGTTGGGGAGGGGTATGGGGTGACGAGTCAGCGGACCCCCACCTCAATCCTCCCCCTTTCAGGGGGAGGGAGACCGCAAGTCCGCGCCTTTGACATGGTAGTGATTGTCAGGCCGGGACATCGAGACCCTCACGCCCACGGGCGCGCGGCCCTGGCCTTATCCTCGAAGCTCGCGATCTTGTCCTTCTTCACCAAGGTCAGGCCGATGTCGTCGAGGCCGTTGAGCATGCAGTGCTTGCGGTGGGGGTCGATGTCGAACTTGATCAGGCCGCCGTCGGGCCCGCGGATCTCCTGCTTGTCGAGATCGATGGTCAGCCGCGCATTGGCGCCGCGATCGGCGTCGTCGAACAGCTTCTCCAGGTCCTCCGGGCTCACCTTGATGGGGAGCACGCCGTTCTTGAAGCAGTTGTTGTAGAAGATGTCGCCGAACGAGGTCGAGATCACGCAGGTGATGCCGAAGTCGAGCAGCGCCCAGGGGGCATGCTCGCGCGACGAGCCGCAGCCGAAATTGTCACCGGCGACCAGGATCTTGGCATTGCGGTAGGCAGGCTTATTGAGGACGAAGTCGGGGTTCTCGCTGCCGTCGTCGCGATAGCGCTTTTCCGAGAACAGCCCGACGCCGAGGCCGGTGCGCTTGATCGTCTTCAAATACTGCTTCGGGATGATCGCGTCGGTATCGACGTTGATCATCTTCAGCGGCGCTGCAACGCCCTCGACAACCGTGAATTTCTCCATCGTTCCTCTCCGAAGTCCCGGCGTGAGGTCATGAACGCTCGCCGCCGCCCGGTCAAGACCGCGCGGCGCAGACCTAGGCAGCGCCGGGGAAATGGCTATGGTGCGCGCGGATCAACAGTGAGCAGGGAACGATGACCGAAGCGGCAGACCTCAGAAACTATTCGTCGCGGTTCGCGGTGTGCCTCGTGATCAGCGTCCTCGGGCTGCTGGCGGTGCCGTATGTGGGCACCAGATGGGGCGATTTCAACGAGATGATCGCCCTCATCATCGGCCTGGCGCCCTTGTTCTACATCCTGGCCTTCTCGATCGCCAATCTCAACCAGCGCCTCGCCGCGCTGGAAAAGCGGAAATAGCCGCAGTGGTCTGACCCTATCTGAAGCGAGTGGCGATTATCCAAACGATGGGAACCATCTGTTTGGTCGCACCACTCAGTCGGCTCCCGCTTCGATCGCCTCCATGTCGTCGTCGGACAGGCCGAAATGATGACCGATCTCATGGATGAGCACATGGGCGACGACGGCGCCGAGCGCCTCCTCGTGGTCGCTCCAATAGTCGAGGATCGGCCGGCGATACAGCCAGATCATGTTGGGCATGTGCACCGGCGCGCTTTCGGCGCGGAACGGCAGCCCGACCCCCTGGAACAGCCCGAGCAGATCGAACGGGTCGTCGATGTCCATTTCGTCGAGCACCTCGTCGGTGGCGAAGTCCTCGATCCGGATCACGAGGTCTTCGCACAGGGTGCGAAACTTCTTCGGCAGGCCGCGGTAGACCTCGGTGGCCAGGATTTCGAAATCGGTGAGCGAGGGCGCCGTCACCGCGCGCCAGGCGAGCGGGTCGGCGATGGGGTCAGCGACAGGATTCTTGGGCATGCAGATGCTCGTGGCGTTGGTTTTCTGAACCCGCATTCATAAAGCGGGTGGTGCGACCCAAACAGGTGGTTCCCGCCCGTTCGAATTGGACACCCGGCTCCTTCAATAGGTTACTGGGCTTACTTTTCCCAATATTCGGGAACCAAATGTCGGCGTTAGACACTGTTGACGTCGGCGCCATGTTGGGGAACCGTGGCGTGCTCGAACGGGGGACAAGCCATGCGCATATCCATGACGGGGTTGGCGGTGATCGCCTTTGCAGTTGCCGGGGTCGCGGGGCCCGCCTCGGCCCAAGACGATCAGGCCCGCCCGCGCGTCCAACGTCGGGCGCCCCTGCGCATCGAGGTCGAGCCGTCGTCGCGGCGGCTGGTCCGGCAATGCTCCGATTCGCTCGTGATCGAGCAACGCTATGCCGGCCCCACCATCGTGCCGAAAACCAGATGTTGGTGGGCACTGCGATAAATACGACTCTGCGATAAATACGATTCGCGCGGCCGCAGCTTCGCCATCATCCGAGCACGTCTATGGCAACGGGAGAAAAACCGTCCAATAGGAGTGTGTCGTGAGTCGTAAGCTGCTCTATCTGATGTTTGCAATGCTCGTCGCCGGGTTCATGGCGCTGCCCCAGGTCGCCGATGCCCGCGGCGGCGGAGGCCATGGTGGCGGCGGTCACGGAGGCGGTGGTCACGGAGGTGGCGGCCATGGTTTCGGTGGCGGTCACGGATTTGGTGGCCATGGGTTTGGCGGTCACCGGTTCGCCGTTCGCGGCTTTGGCGGCCGCCACTTCGTCGGCCATCGCGGCGTGCGCTTTGCCGGCGTCCATCGCTTCCACCGCTTCAACCGCTTCGGGTTCCACCGCGGCTATAGGTACGGATACTACCCGTATTACTACAATCGCGGCTGCTGGCGCTGGGTTCACACCTGGGCCGGCTGGCGGCACGTCAATGTCTGCTACCGTTGGCATCGCTGGTATTGATGCACGCAAACGGAAAAGACCCGCCTCACGGCGGGTCTTTTTTGCGTGCGGCAGCTTTTCCAGACCGGGCGCCCGTCAGCGCCACTCCCGGATGTCGACGAAGCGGCCGGCGATGGCGGCCGCCGCGGCCATGGCGGGTGACACCAGGTGGGTGCGGCCCTTGTAGCCCTGGCGTCCTTCGAAGTTACGGTTCGAGGTCGAGGCGCAGCGCTCGCCGGGCGCCAGCTTGTCCGGATTCATGGCGAGGCACATGGAGCAGCCGGGCTCGCGCCACTCGAAGCCCGCGGCGAGGAAGATGCGGTCGAGACCTTCGGCCTCCGCCTGTTCCTTCACGAGGCCGGAACCGGGAACGATCATCGCGTTGACATGGCCGTTGACGGTCTTGCCCTCGACGACGCGGGCGGCCGCCCGCAAGTCCTCGATGCGTCCATTGGTGCAGGAACCGATGAAGACGCGGTCGATGGCGATATCGGTGATCTTCTCGCCGCCCTTGAGGCCCATATAGGCGAGCGAGGTGGCAGCCGCGATGCGCTTGTTCTCGTCGGCGATGTCGGCGGGAACCGGCACCCGTCCGGTCACCGAAACGACCTGCTCGGGGCTGGTGCCCCAGGTCACCAGCGGCGGCAGGCTGGCGGCGTCGAGCCTTATCTCGCGATCGAAACGCGCGCCGTCGTCGGAGCGCAGCGTGTCCCAATAGCGCCGCGCCGCGTCCCAGGCCTCGCCCTTGGGTGCCTTGGGGCGGTCCTTGAGATAGGCATAGACCTTCTCGTCGGGCGCGATGAACCCGGCCTTGGCGCCCGCTTCCACCGACATGTTGCAGACGGTCATGCGCCCTTCCATGGACAGCGCCGAGATGGCGTCGCCGGCATATTCCAGCGCGTAGCCGGTGCCTCCCGCGGTGCCGATCTCGCCGATGATGGCGAGGATGATGTCCTTGGCGGTGACCCCATTCGGCAGCTTGCCGTCGACCACAGCGCGCATGTTCTTCGATTTCTTCTGGTACAGCGTCTGGGTGGCGAGCACATGCTCGACCTCGGACGTGCCGACGCCGTAGGCCAGCGAGCCGAAGGCGCCGTGGGTGGCGGTGTGGCTGTCGCCGCAGACGAGCGTGGTGCCCGGCAGCGTGAAGCCCTGCTCCGGCCCTATGATGTGGACGATGCCCTGGCGGCGGTCGAATTCGTCGTAGTATTCCAGGCCGAACAGCTTGGCGTTCTCGGCGAGATAGGCGATCTGCGCGGCGCTTTCCGGGTCCGGATTGGGCTTGGTGCGGTCGGTGGTGGGGACGTTGTGGTCGACGACCAGGAGCGTCTTTTCCGGCGCGTGAACCTTGCGGCCGGTCAGCCGCAGCCCCTCGAACGCCTGCGGGCTCGTCACTTCGTGGACGAGATGACGGTCGATATAGATGAGGCAGGTGCCGTCCGGCTGCTCGTCGACCAGATGATCTTCCCAGATTTTATCGTAAAGCGTGCGCGGCGCGGCCATGAACGGTGGTTCCTCGAGAGATGCGAAGACGATGTCGGCGCCTATGTAGTCGTTCGCGGCGGCGAGGGAAAGTGCCGTGTCGCTGCGGCAGGACCCGGCAGGGGCGACCGCGCCCGGGCAGGGATAATCCTGGCCTGACCGGGCTCAGCCGCCCGGCGCGTCGTCGCCGGCGAGATAGTCGAACGCCGTGAGCGCCTGGACCTTGAACACGGTTTCGAGGTCGCTGATCAGGACATGCTCGTCGGGCGCACTGCCGTTGTGCGCCGTGGCGCCATAGACCACCGTCGGCACGCGGCGTTGCCGGAAGAAGCGGCCGTCCGAGAACCCCGCGCGGATCGAAAAGTCGATCGGCTCCCCCAGGAGCGCCTCGGCATTGCGGACGACGGCCGTGACGATCGCCTCCTCGGGCGCGGTCCAGGTCGGCTCCGCCGCATCGAGAATGCGCCAAGTGACACGGGGGATGCGGTCGAGCACGCTCGCGATCTGCGACCGGATATGCGCGACCGTAGATCCCGGCGGTATCCTTATGTCGATCTGCGCCGTTGCCTTGCTCGGGATGCTGTTGATGCGGACGCCGCCCCCCACCATCCCTATGGTGACGGTGGTGTGGGTGAGCGTATGCGTTTCGCCGGCGCCGATCTCGGATCGTCCGCCGGTCTTTTCGATCGCTGCCCTGATGTTCTCGGGGATGGGCATCGTACTTTCGGCCACCGTCCGGATCGCGTGCAGTGCGGGCAGCAGGTGCTCGATGGCATTGACGCCGAGATGGGGGTGGGCCGATCCGCCGGTCTTGCCCTGCGCTTCGATCTCGAGCCAGACGAACCCCTTCTCGCCGATTCTGGCAATTCCCGAAGTTCCGGCATCGGCGCTGAGCATCGCGTCGCCTGCGAGTTCGGCGCGCGTCTCCAGCACGAATTGCGTCCCATACTGGGCGCCGGTGCCCTCGTCGGCCACCAGCATGAGAACGAGCTCGCCGCGCAGGTGTTCGCGGAACTCCGCGAGCAAGCGCATGGCGAGAACATCGACGGCAACGCCGGCTTTCATGTCGGCAATGCCGCGGCCGTAGATGCGGCCAGCGGCGATGACGCCGCCGAACGGCGGAACGGTCCACAGTTCGGAATCGATCACAGGGCCGGTGTCCAGATGGCCGTTCATGACCAGCCGGGCTCCCGGCGATCCGCCGGACAGGGTTGCGATCAGGTTGACCTTGGGCATCTCGCTGACGATCTCCTCGAGCACGATGCCCGCGACGCCATCGAGCATGCCGCGGCAGGCCGCAACCATTGCCTGGGTGTCGCCCGGCGGATTGCGGTTGTCGATGCGCCCGAGCTCGCTGCAAAACCGGATCAGCTGGTCCCGGCTGCTTTCGATCCGGGCCGCAAGCTGCTTGCGGGCAGCCAGCACATCGCGCACCGGATTGTTGTGAATGAAAGCCATGCAATTCCTGCTCAATTCAATTGGTGCCGCGCGGCGCTTTCAACGCAGCATCGAGGGCTGTGGCGATGATCTTTTCGTCGCCGGGCTGCAGGCCCGATGCGTCGACCAGCAGAATTCCTTCGCGAAGCCGCCGTTCGCCCAGATGGACGGGCGTCGGCTGGCGTTGCAGCCTGCGGCTGATTTCTGCGGCGTCAAAACCGAGTGCGCGCTCGTCGAACCGGATTTCGAGCATGGGATAGCGCCGCGTCGCGGCCGCGCCGAGCAGCGTCGGATAGACGTGTCCGCGCTTCGAGATCAGGCGATCGAGAGCCTCCAGCTGGGACTCGTGCCGGCTGTTTTCCTCGTCTTCGTCGGCTGCCGAAAACCGCTCCAGCGCGACGAGCAGGCCCACGATCGATTCCTTGTCCACCTTGCAACCGCGGCCGAGGCCGTGATGCGGAAGCCGGTCTTTGAAGTAGCCATCGAGCAGGCCGGCGGGCCGCGTCCAGGTCTCGATCAGGATGTCCATGTCCAGCTGCTGGATGAGGGCGGCGGCCACCAGTTCCTTCTTGCCACACAGGATGCCGGTGCCCTGTGGGCCGCGGATGGCCTTGCCGCCGCTGTAGGCGACCAGCGATGCGCCCTCGGCGATGAAGCGCTTGAGGTTCGCTCTGGGCGGCAGTTGCGCAGCGGCGTCGACGATGACCGGCAGATCGTGTTTCTTCGCCACCGCTGCGACCGCTGCCAGAGAAGGCTGTCCGGTTGGATTGGCGGCATAGGCGATGGCGACGGTTTTCGGTCCGATCGCGGCTTCGATCTCCCAGCCCTCCAGGCCCCGGACCCCGGAGCCGGCCGCAATGTCGTTGAAGCCGACCTCGACGATGCGGGCGCCGGCGGCACGGATGGCATGGTCGTAGCCGGTGCGGTGGGCGCGAAACATGATCACTTCATTGGGCATGCCCTCGGTGTCGGGAAGCCGCTCCATCCGGGCGAGGTCCAGCCGGGTCAGGCAGGCCGCGGTGGCGAGCGTGATCGCCGCCGCGGCTCCGCTGGTGACGATGCCGGCTTCGGCGCCCGTGTGCCGGGCGATGGCATCGCTGGCGCGGCATTGCAGCTCCGCCATGTCCACGAATGCGCCCGCCGCTTCACGCATCGCGTCGAGGACTTCCGGCGCCATCAGGCTGCCCCCCAGCCGGGTCAGCAGGCCGGCGCCGTTGACGCGCTTCCTGACGCCGAGGCGTTGGTAGATGTCCAATGGTTCGCTCCCAGTCATCGGATCCTGCGGATGAAAGCGCGGGTTCGGTCGGTCTTGGGATTGTCGAGCACATCGTCCGGCGATCCTTCCTCGACGACCTTGCCGGCATCCATGAACACGATTTTGTCCGCGACCTCGCGTGCGAAACCGAGCTCATGGGTCACGATGATCGAGGTGCGCCCGCGGATCGCGAGCTCGCCTATCACCTTGAGCACCTCGCCGGTCAATTCCGGGTCGAGGGCCGAGGTCGGCTCGTCGAACAGCATGACCTTGGGATCCATCACCAGCGCCCGCACGATCGCGACGCGCTGCTGCTGGCCGCCGGAGAGGAAGGCGGGATAGATCTTCGCCTTGTCGAGCAGGTTGACCTTGTCGAGCAGGGCGGTCGCCTTCTCGATCGCATCCTTGCGCGGCCATCCCAGGACCTGGACCGGCGCCTCGATGATGTTGCCTATGACGGTCAAATGCGGGAACAGGTTGAACGCCTGGAACACCATCCCGACATTGGTGCGAAACTTCGCGATGTCGCGATTGCCGAGCCGCCGGTCCCCGGTCTCCAGGCCGGCGGGCGTTATGCGGGTGCCGCCCACCTGAATCGTTCCGTCCTGGAACGCCTCCAGATGGTTGATGCAGCGGACCAGCGTGCTCTTTCCGGACCCGCTCGGACCGAGCACCGCGACGGTCTGACCGCTGCCGACGTCGATATCTATGCCGCGCAGCACCTCGAGCCGGCCGAACCGCTTGTGCACGCCGCGCACAGCGATGGAATCTGCGGGCATGTTCATCACGCGGCGGCCGGTTCGATATGAGTGTGAAAATATCCGAAATTAGGCAGCCGCCGCGTCGCCAGCTTCATCAGGTATGAAATTGCCATGACCATCAGAAAATAGATGAGAGCGACGATCGTGTAGACCGGCATGGGAAGGAAGGTCTGGCTCACGATCAGGGAGGCGTAATACATGATGTCCGGCACGGCGATGATCGAGACGATGCTGCTCGATTTGAAGCAGGTGACGAACTGATTGAGGATGCCGGGCAGCACCCTGATGACCGCCTGCGGAATGACGATGCGGACCATCAGCCGCGTATAGGTCATGCCGAGCGACTGCGCCGCCTCCACCTGGCCGCGATCGATCGATTCGATCCCGGCGCGGAACTCCTCGGCGAGATAGCCGCTCGATTGCATCGCCAGCGCCGTGACCGCACTTTGCCATGGCGTGAAGGTGATGCCGAGAATTTCCGGCCATGCGAAGTGCACCCAGACGAGCTGCACCAGGATCGGCGTGTTGCGGCAGAACTCCATGACCAGCACGGCGGGCCAACGCACCAGCCGCGTCCGTGAAATCGTCCCCATGCACAGGATCAGCCCGGCGAACAGTGAAATCGCGAATGCCAGCAGGCTGACTTGTATGGTCACCCAAAGTCCGCTCAGCAGCAGATCGAAATTGTCGTGGAATATGGTCCAGATTCGATTGACTGACATGCCCGCCCGCCGCCGTCTTCAAGCCTATTGGGGCTTGATAAAGGGGTTTGCGCGCTCCAAGTACTCCTCATAAAGCTTGGCTGCGATGTTGTTCGCGGCCACGTAGCCTGAGTAGTTGTCGAGGAAGTCCTTCCAGTCGGGATCGCCGTAGCGAACCGCCCAGCCGTTCGGCGCGTTGCCGAAGTCCTCATTGGGAAAAGCCATCTCTCCCCAACTCGCGTTGTCGGGCACCTGCAGCCACCATTTGACCGTGATGGTCGGGAGAATCGCGACGGTCGCGTCGCCGCGCTTCACGTGCTCGACGATCTGGATCGCGGCCGGCACCTTGACGGCGAGCAGCTTGGCCTTGGGGAAGCTGCGCGTGGCGAATTCGTGCTCACGCGATCCGAGGCTGGTGACGATCGTCACGCCGGCGTCGTTGAGATCGGCGGGCGTCTTGAGACCCTTGGGATTGCCCTTGAGCATGACCGCGTTGATCCCCTTCGCCCCGAACGGCCGAATGAAGTTGATCTCCATGGCGCGCGGCGCGTTGTAGACCATGCTCGAGCCGATCAGGTCGCAATTGCCCTGCTTGAGCGTCAGCACGGCGGTGTCGAAGCCGCCGACCTCCACCGGTTGCATCTTGACCTTCATCCATGACGTCAGGCCGGTGAGCAGATCGGCCATCACCCCCTGCCATTCGCCCGTCTTCGGGTCCTTGTAGAGGTCCGGGACGATCTGGGGGGTGCACACCTTCAAGACGCCGTCGCGCTTGACCTTGTCCAGCGTCGACTCCGCCTGTGCCGCGATGCTCAATGTCGAGGCGAAGGCAAGCGCCACCGCCAATCCAAGTCCTGTTCTCGACATCTGCCATCTCCTCGCAAGTGTGCGACCCAAACAGATGTTACCCCTCCGCCTGGATAGACCGCCCTACCACTTCAATAAGTCACCGGGCTGACCTGTCCCAACATTTGGGAAACAAATCGTTGGGATCAGACCATCAGGTTCACGACGAGCGAAGCATTTATTTATCACGTGCGGGCGGCGAATGCGCGCACCGGAGAGCCGGTTCCCTGGACCAGGTTGATGGGAAACGCCGCGACATACCAGGCTCCCTTCGCCATTTCGCCGAGATTGGCGGTGACCTGGAGCATGCAGACATCGTTGTGCAGCAACGTGTTATGCACGGGCGTCGTGAGGTCGGTCGGTTCGTCGAGGCCGACCAGATCGGTGATCACCATCTGCGGCCGTTGCGCGGCGAGCCATTTCGCGCCGTCCGCGGTGATGAACTGGCGGTGGCCGATGAAATCCTTGCGCGTGAGATAGTTCTTGTCGTGGCCGGTCCACACGACGATGCCGTCCCCCGGGAGGATCGAGACGTTGCCGCGTCTCGCGGCGGCCTCGAGATCGTCAGGCCCGATCGGCTCCATCGGCTTCCTGTGCGTCATGTCCAGCAGCTTCGCGGGAACCAGCAGCTCGTCCGGCGTGTAGTCGTGAATGGCCCGGCCTTGCTCGTTGAAATGATACGGCACGTCGAAATGAGTGCCGGCGTGCTCGGTCAGGAACAGCGAATGGGTTTGATACGACAATTCGCCCTTGTAGAAGGTCGAGGTCAGCTTGTGGTTGGCGCGCGTCCAGTATGTCGGCTCGGCGCCTATGGTCGGCATGCCGATGAAGAATTCGTGGGTCATGTCGACGATCTTGCTCGCCCGCCAGTTCACGAGGGCGCAGGCGCGAATGATCGACCCGGCCGCGCCGCGGATTCGCAGGGGACCGCAGAACAGATGCCAGGGCTCGTTGGGGACCGCCTTGAGGTTGCGCAGCTGCTCGACCGTCATGCAGCCGCCGCGATGCAGGATCCGTTTGATCACGTAGCGGTCGTCGCTCGGACGTCCGATGCCGGGAAAATCGGCCGCGACGATGCCGGCCTTCCTCTCCACCAGGTATTCGGCGCCGGCCTCCGTGAGTTGCGGGCGGTGCCAGAAATAATCGGGGTCTTTGACATGGCGGTCCTGTCCGGTCCAGAGCACCGCGGCGTCGCCCGGCTTGATCCGGCCGCCGCCCGCGGCTTCCAGCGCGTCCTGGTCGATCAGGCCGTCGCGTCCGAGGCTGCGCAGGTCGAGCAAGCGCGCCGGACGGATGAAGCTCTCCAGTGGAATCTTCTCGATCGGGCTGCCGGTGGGATCGAACCGCAGCGGCCCATCGAGGTGCGTGCCGGTGTGATCGGTGGTCAGGAACACCCGGCCGGCGCGCGATTGGGTGTTCTGATAGAGTTGCCGCGAATAGGAAAAGCCGAGCCGCTCCCATATTTTGGGGCCGAGATCGTCGCACGGCATGCCCTCGTAGAAAGGCATCGTGAGATCAACGACTTCATCGACAACGCGCATTTCCATACCTCTCGCGAATGCCGAGTATGAAGAAACCGTTTCATAACGAGTAGCTTCTTTTTGATTGGTTTATTCATGAGGAAATTTCATGTAATGTTGGTGCATGCCCAGCGTCAAAGAACTCGAGGCCTTCGTCGCGGTTGTGGAAGCGGGCAGCTTCCAGGGCGCGGCGCGCCGGCTGAACGCCACCCCGCCGGCAGTTTCGAAGCGAATTTCAGAGCTGGAATCCGAGCTCGGCGTCCGCTTGTTCGAACGCTCGACGCGACAATGTCGCATTACCGCGCGGGGCCGCGCGCTGGTGCCCTATGCGCAGCGCGTGCTCGGCGATATCGGCGAGATCCAGTGCACGATCGGCAAGCGGTCTGCGCTCGTGGGACGTATCCGGATGGGTGTGGTCGAAACCATCGCCTATACGCAGCTGCCGGAGCTTATGCGCAAATTGTCCGCCGAGCTGCCGCAACTGACCGTCGACGTCGAAGTCGGGCTGACCAACGATCTCGTGCGCAAGGTTCGGACCCGGGAAATGGACATCGCCTGCGTCGTGGGGCCGGTGCGTGAACCGGATTTGGCCAGCGAGCCGTTCTGGCAAGTCCAGGTGTCGTGGATCGCGCCCGGGCCGAAATGGACGGGAAAGCCGCTCACGATCGACACGCTGGCCCAGCGAACGATATTGCTGCAATCCGGCGGCCACCACATCGCGACGATCGAAGGCTGGTTCAAGAGCAGAGGATTGCGAGCCAGCCAGACCATCATCTGCAACAGCCTGACCACGGCGGTGAAGATGACCGCGACCGGGATGGGCATGAGTTTCGTCCCGATCGAATGTGCGCGGCAGGAGCTCGATGCCGGCCTCGTGACGCAGGTTCCGGTGCAGGTGCAACTGCCGTCGAACTCGTTCGTGATGACCTATCCGGTCGCCCAAAACGAACCGGCCCTCGACGCGGTCATCGATGTCATGCGAGGGCTTGCGGCAACTTTGAAGACGCGAAGATCGCCCGGCGGCCGCACCAAGCCGCCGGCGCCGTGACGGCGGGACGCACCATGGCGCGGTTTCGCAAAAGCGTCGGCAGCCGCTTTGCCATCGCTTCCGGTTGCCGATACGCGACGGAAGCGGCCGCCGGCGTGCTGGCACAGGGCGGCAACGTGATCGATGCCGCCCTCGCAGGCTCGGCCGTGCTGTGCGTCACGCTGCCGCATTCGGTGTCGATCGGCGGCGATCTGTTCGCGCTGGTGAAGACGCGCGATGCGCCCGGCGTCGTGGCGTTGAATTCCACCGGTGCCGCGCCGCGCCGCGGCGACATTGCGCAGTATCGCGCCCGCGGCCACAGCTTCGTCCCGCTGCGAGGCCCTTTGTCGATCCAGCCGCCAGGGCTGGTCGCCGGCTGGCAGGCGCTGTCGGAGCGCTGGACCAGCTGGCCGCTGGCGAAACTGCTGGAGCCGGCGACCGCGCTCGCGCGCAACGGCTTTGCCGTCGGCGCGCGTCTCGCCAGGCTGTCGAAGGAACTCGCGGCCGTCTGCTCGGCGCAGCAGAGTTGGGCGGACACCTATCTGGTCGGTGGCGCCCCGATCCCGGAAGGCGGCACCCTGAAGCAGGAGAAGCTCGCCGCCGCCTTGTCTGCGATCGCCCGCGACCAGCAAAGCTTCTATCGCGGAAAGATCGCTGATGACATCGTGCGCTCCGTTTCCCGTGCAGGTGGATTGATCGCGCCGGAAGACCTCGCATGCGTGGCGCCGCAAATCACGCCGGCGCTCACGATCGGTATCGGCGCGCTGTCGGTGGCGACACAGCCGCCGATCTCGCAGGGCGCGGTCCTGCTGCGGGCATTGCGCCTGACGTCGGAGCGGCGCGGCAAAGACAGTGAAGACATCAGGGCCTTGTGGCCGCACGCCGCGCGCGCCTTGCAAATCGCTTTTGCGGAACGGCTCGGCTTCCTCGGCGACCACGCAAATTCCTTCGAACGCGCGCAGGCCATGGTCGACGGGCGGCTGCCGGGCCAGCCGTCGCGTCCCGCTCTCGCCCATACGGGAACCGAAACGACGACCATTTCGGTGATCGATGGCGACGGCAATGCGGCTTCGCTGATCCTGAGCCTATTCGCCGATTTCGGCTCCGGCGTCGTCACCGACGAGACCGGCATCCTGCTCAACAGCCGGCTCTCCGGATTCTTCCTCGACGAGAATCATCCGAACGGACTGCGCCCCGGCAAGAAGACCATGCACACGCTGCACAGCGTGATGGTCTGCGACCCCGACGGCCCGATCATGGCCGGCGGATCGCCCGGCGGCGACGCCCAGCCGCAGGTCAATCTTCAGGTCCTGTCCCGGGTCCTGTTTGGGCATGAGGACATCGCGCAAGCCGCGGGCGAACCGCGCTGGATGCTGTTCCCGGGAACCGCCCCGGTCGATCTGCAAGGTGGAGTGGAGCCCGAGATTCGGTGCGAGCCCGACCTCGATTCCGAAAGCCGCCGCCTGTTCGAGCAGGCCGGCTTCCGCACCACGGTCATGCCGCGGGCCGACATCGGCAGCGCCAAGTGGGTGATGCGCGAGGGGCAGGGGCAGCTCACGGCCGCCTGCGATACCCGCCGCGATGGGGCCGTATGCGCAGGGTAGTGCGCGAACCGGATCGCCTCGTCGGCTCGTGTGTCCGCTACTGTCAGAAACGGACATGATCCAAATAATGAAACCGACGCGATGGGCCAGGAGCGGTTATTATCGCCGCCAGCCTGTGCCCGCCTGATCGGGCCTAATGCTGAGCACTTCTGCCATTGGACTTCCAGCCTTAAATGCCTCAATCGCCCCAGCACATCATTATCCGCCCCGCATTGGATTCTGATTCTGATGAATGCGGTCGCATCTGCTATGAGGGCTTTCGCGCGATCAACGAGCGCCATGGGTTTGCTTCCATCTTTCCTTCGATTGAGGCCGCTACGCGGCGTGTCGCTGCGTTCATCCGTCATCCTGCGATTTTTGCTGTGGTTGCTGAATTCAGAAGCGACGGCGGCGCAGTCGTGGGTTTCAACTTTTTGAGCGAGCGTGATCCGATTCGAGCAATCGGTCCCATTGTCATCGATCCGGCCGTTCAGGCACGCGGGACCGGGCGGCGATTGATGGAAGCGGTGCTCGAACGGGCCAGCGGCTCACGCGGCGTCCGCCTCCTTCAGGAGACGTACAACATGCAATCCCTGTCGCTTTATGCGTCCCTGGGATTTGATGCTCGCGAAGCTTTCGTTGTGCTGGAAGGAATTCCGAAGAGCACTCAGCAAGATCCGGGGTGGCAGATACGGCCCCTCACTGCAGCCGATATGGAAAGTTGCGAGGCGCTGCATGAAAGGGTTCACGGCTATTCGCGCACGAATGAATTGCGCGACGCTCTGGTGACGGGGTCTCCGACCGCGGCCGTGAGAAGCGGGCACTTGTGCGCCTATATGGCAGCACCCACGAACTGGCTTGCGAATCACGGCGTCGCTGAAACGGACGAGGATATGCGTGCGCTCCTGGTGGGGGCGGCGCGGATCGCGAGACGGCCGATTTCGCTGCTGCTGCCCGTTCGTCGCACCGCGCTGTTGCGCTGGTGCTTGACGCAAGGTTTTCGTTCGAGCAGGCCGATGACGCTGATGACAATTGGGGAGTACTGCGAGCCACAGAAGCCTTACTGCCCATCCGTCAATTACTGATCGGAGGCTTGGCTCCGGACCGTAACCGTCCAGCGCAATCCTCGGTGTGGTCCCCGCGCAAAGGCAGCGTATAGATCGCCGCGGCGGGCCCCGTCCGTTCCCGATTGGAATTCTGACGGCTTCGAACGCCTGCGATGAAGGGTTCGCCGCCGAACCCGCGGACTACTCCGCGGCTTCGGGTGTCTCCGCCTGCCGGTCCGTGCGCTCGGTGATGCGGGCGGATTTGCCGCGCCGCTCGCGCAGGTAATACAGTTTGGCACGCCGGACCTTGCCGCGACGCACGACATTGATGGAGTCGATCATCGGGGAATAAAGC
Organism: uncultured Alphaproteobacteria bacterium; assembly: GCA_963791375.1. Lineage (GTDB taxonomy): Bacteria > Pseudomonadota > Alphaproteobacteria > Rhizobiales > Xanthobacteraceae > JAJPKK01. The sequence continues at coordinate 46,066 of CAWBSI010000011.1, read as the reverse complement.
GGGAACACGCGCTCGACGCCCTCGCCGTAGGAAATCTTCCGTACCGTGAAGTTCTCGTTGAGGCCGGCGCCGGAGCGGCCGATGCAGACGCCTTCATAGGCCTGCACGCGGGTGCGGTCGCCTTCCACCACCTTCACGTTGACCAGCACGGTGTCGCCGGGACCGAAATCCGGGATTTCCTTGCCGGCGGAAAGCTTCGCCATCTGCTCTTTTTCGAGCTGCTGGATCACGTTCATGGGATATCTCCGTCGGCGGCGCCGGATGGGGGTCGGACGGCAGGCCGCCTGTTCGGCGCCGCCTATACGACAAAGTCACGCCTTTGTCACCCTTCCGGTGGCGACTTCTTGCGCGAATCATTGCCGGCCAGATGGGCGGTCCACAGGTCGGGCCGGCGCTCCCGGGTGATGCGGGCGGCCTCGTCGCGCCGCCACGCCTCGACCTTGCCGTGGTCGCCCGAGGTCAGAACCTCCGGAATGGCGCGGCCCTCCCATACCTGCGGCCGGGTGAATTGCGGGTATTCGAGGAGGCCGTCGGAGAAGCTTTCCTCGGCGCCGGAGGCTTCCTTGCCCATCACGCCGGGAATCAGCCGCACGCAGGCATCGATCACAGCCATGGCGGCGATCTCGCCGCCCGAGAGCACATAGTCGCCAATGGATACCTCTTCGAGGGCGCGGCCGGCGATGACGCGTTCGTCGATCCCCTCGAAACGGCCGCACACCACCGTGATCCCCGGCCCGGCCGCGAGCTCGCGCACCCGCGCCTGGGTCAGCAGGCGGCCGCGCGGGCTCATCAGCAGGCGGGGGCGGTCATCGGCGGCGACCGCATCGATGGCGCGGGCGATCACGTCCGGCTTCATCACCATGCCGGGGCCGCCGCCGGCGGGGGTGTCGTCGACGGCACGATGCTTGTCGGTCGCGTAATCCCTGATGTCGACCGCCGCGAGCGACCACAGGCCCCTGGCGCTCGCCTTGCCGGCGAGGCTCGCGCCCAGCGGTCCCGGGAACATGTCGGGGAAAATGGTGAGAACGGTTGCGCGCCACATGGCCGACTTGTCGCTTGCTTCTCCCTCCCCGACTTCGGGGAGGGCCGGGGTGGGGTCTTCTACGGCAAAGCGTCTGGTAAGGCAGACCCCACCCTACCCCTCCCCGAAGACGGGGAGGGAAAGAAAAGGCTACTGACCGTCGCGATCCTGCGGCTCCGCAGCGTCGGCCTCGATCTCCGCGGGCGGATCCAGGACGATGCGCCCGGCCGCGATGTCGATCGCCGGCACGACAGCAGCGGTGAACGGCAGCAGCATCGGTCTCGCCGCCGCCGGGCGGCACGATCTCCAGGAGGTCGCCGGCGCCGAAATCATGGATGGCGATGACGGTGCCGATCGGGCGGCCCTGCGTGTCCGAGGCGGCGAGCCCGATCAGGTCGGCATAGTAATACTCGTCCGCTGCGGGCGGCGGCAGGCGGTCGCGGGGGACGAACAGATCGACATTGCGCAGCCGCTCGGCGCCGTTGCGGTCGGTCACGCCCTTGATGCGGGCGATGAAGAAGTCCTTGGTGGGCCGCAGCGATTCGATCTCGATGGCGCGTCCATCGGCGGTCTCGAGCGCACCATAGCGGCCGACCGCCTTGGGATCGCCGTGAACGGCCACAGCCTGACTTCGCCGGTGGTGCCGTGGGCGGCGCCGATCCGCGCCACGCAGATCTGCTTGCCCGCGCGGGCGGGAGCCTGGCCGGGATCCGCCGGCGCGGACGCCGTCGCAGGACCGTCGGCGCGCGCGGGCTCGCTCCTCCGCGGACGGGGGAGGCCGTCGCGCGCGGCGCGACGGGAGGAGGTCAACGTGCAGCTCGGCGCGCCCGGAGCCTTGGCGGCCGCGGGTTTGGCGGGCGGCGCGGCCTTGGCGGCCGCCTCGGCGCGGGCCTTGCGCTCCTTGCGCGGGAGCGCCTGTTCCGGATTGTTGCGCGCGGGGCGCTTTCTCACGCCGGCGGCGTCGAGGAAGCGCAGGATGCGGTCGGACGGCGTCGCACCCTTGGCGAGCCAGGCCTTGGCCTTCTCGATATCGAATTTGAGCCGGTCGGTATTTTCCTTCGGCAGCAGCGGATTGAAATAGCCGAGCCGCTCGATGAAGCGGCCGTCGCGGGGATAGCGGCTGTCGGCCACCACGATGTGATAGACCGGCCGCTTCTTGGTGCCGGCGCGGGCCATCCGGATTTTCAGAGACATTGGAAGTCCTTTCTCAGCGTGTTCGTTTCTGTGGAATTGTCATGGCCGGGCTTGTGCCGGCCATCTCGATTAGGGAAGCGCCGTGCCCGCCCGATCGAGATCGCCGGGTCAAGCCCGGCGATGACGTCTGCGGGCGCGTCGCGTCGCTCATTTCTTCTTTCCGAGGCCCGGAAAGCCGCCGAGCCCCGGCAACGGCCCCTTCGGGAGGCCGGGTAATCCGCCGGGTGCGCCGGGAAATGTCGGCGGCAGCTTGGGCGCGCCCGGCAATCCGCCGGGCAGGCCACCTGGAATTCCACTGGGAATCCCACCTGGAATCCCGCCCGGCATTTTTTCGGCGAGCTTCGCCATTTCCTCCGGGCTCGGCATGCCGCCACCCATGCCGAGCGCATTGGCGAGGCCGGCGAGCGGGCCGCGCTTGGCGCCGCCCATCGCCTTCATCATGTCGGCCATGCCCCGGTGCATCTTGAGGAGCTTGTTGACCTCCTCGACCTTGGTGCCGGAGCCGGCGGCGATCGCGCTTCTTGCGGCTCGCCTTGAGCAGGTCGGGGTTGCGCCGCTCCTGCGGCGTCATCGACAGGATGATCGCGACCTGGCGCTTGAGCAGGCCGTCGTCGAGATTGGCGGCGGCGATCTGGTTCTTCATCTTGGCGATGCCGGGAAGCATGCCCATCAGCCCGCCGAGGCCGCCCATCTTCTGCATCTGCTCGAGCTGCTCGCGCAGGTCGTTGAGGTCGAAGGCGCCCTTGCGCATGCGCTCGGCGGTGCGCATCGCCTTTTCGGTGGTCGATGGTCGCCGCGGCCTTCTCGACCAGCGAGACGATGTCGCCCATGCCGAGGATGCGGTCGGCGATGCGGGCGGGATGGAAATCCTCCAGCGCATCGAGCTTTTCGCCGGTGCCCATCAGCTTGATCGGCTTGCCGGTCACTGCGCGCATGGAGAGCGCCGCGCCGCCGCGGCCGTCGCCGTCGACCCGGGTGAGCACGATGCCGGTGAGGCCGACGCGCTGGTCGAACGCGCGGGCGAGATTGACGGCGTCCTGGCCGGTCAGGCTGTCGGCGACGAGGAGGACCTCGTGCGGATGCGCGGCGGCCTTCACCTCCGCCGCCTCGGCCATCATCGCCTCGTCGAGGGTGGTGCGGCCGGCGGTGTCGAGCATGACCACGTCGTAGCCGCCGAGCCGGCCGGCCTCGATGGCGCGCCGCGCGATCTGCACCGGCGTCTGCCCGGCGACGATCGGCAGGGTATCGACGCCGACCTGCTTGCCCAGCACCGCGAGCTGCTCCATCGCCGCCGGACGCCTGGTGTCGAGGGAGGCCATCAGCGTCTTGCGCCGCATCTGCTCGCTGAGGCGCCGCGCGATCTTGGCGGTGGTGGTGGTCTTGCCGGAGCCCTGCAGCCCCACCATCATGATCGGCACCGGCGCCGGGGCATTGAGGTCGATCGGATCGGCGGTGGCGCCGAGCGTCTCGATCAGCTGGTCATGGACGATCTTCACGATCATCTGGCCGGGGGTGACCGACTTCACGACCTCGACCCCGACCGCGCGTTCGCGCACCCGGTCGACGAAGGCCCGCACCACGTCGAGCGCGACGTCGGCTTCCAGCAGCGCGCGCCGGACCTCCCGCGACGCCGCGTCGACATCGGCCGCGGTGAGCGCGCCGCGGCGCGTCAACCGGTCGAGAATGCCGGACAGCTTGTCGGACAGGCCTTCGAACATCGAACGACACCACCGAATGCAACGCCGCGTTAAACGACAAACACGCCCGAGGGCGCACAGCGCTGTCGGGCGTTGACCTCCGGCCTCACGGGACCGGGCGGCAGGGTGAACTACGGCTCTTTTCGAGAGCTGCGGGAGACTTAGGGCGGGGCGGCGGGCAAGTCAACCGCGGCCGCCGAGCCGTCATTTGACGAGCCGCCGTCATTGGAACCGCGAGCCGAATTCGCCGAGCCAGCTTTCCTTCACCTCCGGCCCGATCCGCTCCAGGATCGACACCACCCGGCCGACCCGGCCCCGTCGGCACGTCATGAGGTGGTCTTGCTCTTCCGGTCCTCTGGCGAAGAAATGGCACGCCTCCACCAACTCGTCGTGATTTACGCCGGTGGCGATGATTTCGGCGACGACGGCGTCGTCGATCGGATGCACCGCCGCGCGGATTTCATCAGGGGTCAATTCCGACATGCCAATTCCCTCCCTCAGAGCATGATCCCGAAAAGTTGCAGACTTTTCGGACAAGATCATGCTTCAAACCAGATTGCAGCTTTCGCACCGGAACGCGATGCCGCCACGAGTATGCGGTAAGCCGCGCCGCCGCAAGACGGAAACGATGCAGCCGATGCCGCCATCTCGTCGCAACCTGTTTGCCTGGATGACCGCCGCCGCGGCGCTGGGCGGCAGCGTCGGCTGGTTGCGCGCGCTGGCGTCGGCCTATCACGACGGGCCGGTGTCGGATCATTTCGACGGAACCCGGTTCCACGATCCCCATGGCGCGGCGCCGAAAGGTGCCCTCGACATGCTGCGGTGGATGGCCTCCGGACGCGGCGAAAAATGGCCGGAATGGGCGTCGAGCCCCTATGCGGACACGCCCGCCCGCCCGGGTCTGCCGGAACTGCGATCCGGATCGGCTTCGTCGGCCATGCGACGCTTCTCATCCAGTCCGCCGGCATCAATCTGCTGTTCGATCCCGTGTGGTCGGAGCGTGCGTCCCCGGTCGGCTTTGCCGGGCCGAAGCGGGTCAACGATCCCGGCATCGCGTTCGATGCCCTGCCGCCCATCGACGCGGTGCTGGTGTCTCATGGCCATTACGATCATCTCGACCTCGCGACGCTGTCGCGGCTGGCCGCCGCCCATGGGCCGCGCGTCGTCACGCCGCTCGGCAACGACACCGTGATGCGCACCCATGATCCCGCCATCGCGGCCGAAGCCTTCGACTGGCACGAGAGGGTCGTGCTTGCGCCCGATCTGGCCGTCACGCTGGTGCCGTTGCGGCACTGGTCGGCGCGCGGCCTGTTCGATCGCAACAAGACCCTGTGGGCGGGCTTCGTCATCGAAACGCCCGCCGGCCGCATCTATCACGTCACCGATTCGGGCTATGGCGACGGTTTACGATTTCGCGAGGCGCGGGAGCGCTACGGTCCGTTCCGTCTCGCGATCCTGCCGATCGGCGCCTATGAGCCGCGCTGGTTCATGCGCGATCAGCACATGAATCCGGAGGAGGCGGTGCGGGCGTTCGGGGATTGCGGCGCGGAGCTTGCGCTCGCCCATCATCACGGCACGTTCAAGCTCACCGACGAATCAATCGACGCGCCGGTGATCGCGCTCTCCCGGGCCCTGGAGGGCGCCGGGATCGACCGGGAGAGGTTCCGCGTGCTTCGGCCAGGACAGGCCTGGGAGATCACTTGAGCGGGACGTAGACCTCGATCACCAGGTCGTCTTCCGGCGTCGTCACCGGATCCTTCATGTACTGCTCGACGAACAGATCCTTGGCTTCGAGCTGCTTCTCGTCGAGATAGTTGGTGATCGCCTCGTAAGTCGTGTCCATGGCGTCATAGGAGCCGCGATGGACGAACTTGAGGGCCTTGCCGGCGGGCGACTTGCCGACCGTGATATCGCCGCCGGCCGGCACGGTGGGCGCCTGCGCCACCGGCACCGCCGCCTGGAACTGGAAGCCGGTGTCGTCGGTCGCCGTGTAGATGGTCATCGGCGCCCCGGTGGCCTTGATGCCTAGCTTGGCCATGGCGCCGTAGACGGTCTTGAAGCCGCCGACGATGGTATCGAAGGCGGAATCCCACATTCCGGAACCGGCGATACGTAGACGATGGTCTTTTCCACCAGCGTCACTTCCTCGCCGAACGGATCGTTCGAGGCCGCCGCCGGGCGGCGCCGCGGCAGGCGGCGCTTGCGCCGACGCGGGCGAGAGGACTGCAAAGCTCAACGCCGCGGCCGCTGCCGCGGACAACCACCAGATTCGTGAAGGGATCATCGGTTTCTCCCCGGCATCGCCCCCAATCGGCGAAAGCCAGCAAAAGATGCGCCGGCTGCAACCTCGATATTACACGATGCAGGGACCGGCTGGCGATTTATTCGTTGCAACCCTATAAGCAGGGCTAGTCGGCAAGATCGAGGCATGAACGCACTCGCCAACCATCCCTTTATCAAAATGAACGGTCTCGGCAACGAGATCGTTGTCGTAGACATGCGCGCCACGCCCCAGGCGATCACCGCCGCCGATGCCCGCGCTGCCGCGGTCGCCGCGCCCTATGACCAGCTGATGGCGGTCTATCCGCCGCGCGCCGCTGGAACCGATGCATACGTACGCATCTTCAACAATGACGGTTCGGAAGCCGGCGCCTGCGGCAACGGGATGCGCTGTGTCGCCGATATCCTGTTCAAGCAGAGTGGTAATTCCACGCTCACGGTGGAGACCCGGGCCGGTCTGCTGGCCTGCTTTCAGGGCCAGGCGCCGCTGACCTCCACCGTCGACATGGGCCAGCCTCGCTTCCACTGGACCGAGATCCCCCTCGCCGAGGAGTTTTCCGACACCAGGGCGATCGAGCTGCAGATCGGGCCGATCGACCATCCGATTTTGCATTCCCCCTCTGCAGTCAGCATGGGCAATCCCCATGCGGTCTTCTGGGTCGATGACGTCGACTGCCTATGATTTGGGCAAGATCGGCCCGTTGCTGGAGCACCATCCGATCTTTCCGGACCGCGCCAATATCTCCGCTCGCCCAGGTGGTCTCGCGCGAGCATCTGATCGTGCGGACCTGGGAACGCGGCGCCGGCCTCACCCGGGCCTGCGGCTCGGCCGCGTGCGCCGCCGCGGTCTGCGCCGCCCGCACCAAGCGGACCGGACGCAAGGTCACGGTCACGCTCCCCGGCGGCGATCTCGCCATCGAGTGGCGGGAGGCCGACGACCATGTGCTGATGACCGGGCCGGTCGAATACGAGTTCGAAGGCCGGTTCGATCCGGCGCTGTTCGAAGCCGGCGCGGCAAGGCGGCGCGGCCCCAAAAGCTGGCGCGGGCCGATGAGCGTCGACGTCCTCACCTTCGGCTGCCGCCTCAACACCTATGAATCCGAGGTGATCCGGCGCCATGCCGCCGCGGCCGGCCTCGCCGATGTCGTCGTCGTCAACACCTGCGCGGTGACCGCCGAAGCCGAGCGCCAGGCCCGGCAGGCGATCCGCAAGGCCAAGCGCGAGCGCCCGCAGGCACGCATCATCGTCACCGGATGCGCGGCGCAGACGAGCCCCGAGAGCTTCGCCGCGATGGCGGAAGTCGACCGCGTCATCGGCAATGACGACAAGATCGCGGGCGAGGCCTGGATCGCGGCGCGCGAGGCCTTGGCGCGGCCGCCCGATTTCGGCATCGGCAGCGAGCAGAAGATCGTCGTCAACGACATCATGTCGGTGAAGGAAACCGCCGCGCACCTGATCGAGGGGCTGGAGGGACGCAGCCGCGCCTATGTCCAGGTCCAGAACGGCTGCGACCATCGCTGCACCTTCTGCATCATCCCGTTCGGTCGCGGCAATTCGCGCTCGGTGCCGATGGGCGAAGTGGTGACGCAGGTGCGCCGCCTCGCCGACAACGGCTATCGCGAAGTGGTCCTCACCGGCGTCGATCTCACGAGCTACGGCGCCGATCTGCCGGGCGCGCCGAAGCTCGGCACCCTGGTGCGCCAGATCCTGCGCCATGCCGGATCGCTCGAGCGGCTGCGGCTGTCGTCGCTCGATTGCGTCGAGATCGACGACGAGCTGTTCGCGGCGTTCGCCGAGGAGCCGCGCCTGATGCCGCATCTGCATCTCTCGCTGCAGGCCGGCGACGACCTCATCCTCAAGCGCATGAAGCGCCGGCATTCGCGCGCCGCTTCGGTGGCGCTGTGCGAGCGGCTGCGCCGGCTTGCGCCCCGGCATGGTGTTCGGCGCCGACATCATCGCCGGCTTTCCCACCGAGACCGAGGCGATGTTTGCGCGCTCGCTCGACCTCGTCGCCGATTGCGGGCTCACCTACCTGCATGTGTTTCCCTATTCGCCGCGGCCGGGAACGCCGGCGGCGCGCATGCCGCAGGTCGCCCGCGAGGTCGCCAAGGACCGCGCCCGGCGCTTGCGCGAAGCGGGCGAGGCGGCGCTGCGCCGCCATCTCGACGGCGAGGTCGGCGCACGTCGCCGCGTGCTCACCGAGACCGACGACAGCGGACGCAGCGAGCATTTCACCCCGGTGCGGTTCGAGCGGCCGGTCGAGCCCGGCATCGTCATTGATGCCGAGATGACTGGCCATGACGGCCGCCGCCTGATCGCGGCTTAAGGCATGGAGCGCATACATGGCGACCAACGGATCGAACGGTCATCTCGTCACCACGATGGAGCAGCTCGAGGCGCTCTACGACAAGCCGTTCGGGCCGTCGCTGGTCAAAGAGATCGACCATGTCAACGCCCACTACCGCGCCTTCATCGAAGCGGCGCCGTTTTTTGCGATGGCGACCAGCGGTCCCGACGGCCTCGACTGCACGCCGCGTGGCGACCCGCCGGGCTTCGTGCGCGTTGCGGACGAAAAGACGCTGCTGATACCCGACCGGCGCGGCAACAACCGCATCGACAGCCTGCGCAACCTGCTCCACGATCCCCGCATCTCCCTGATGTTCCTGATCCCGGGCTGCGGCGAAGTCATTCGCATCAACGGCCGCGCCGCAATCTCGACCGATCCGGAGCTGTGCCGGAGCTTCGTGTTCAACGACAAGACGCCGCGCAGCGTCATCGTCGTCACCGTGGAGCGGGTCTACTACCAGTGCGCCAAGGCGATCGTGCGCTCCAAGCTGTGGGACCCCGCGACCCAGGTCGACCGCAAGAGCCTGCCGACCCCCGGCACCATCCTCGCCGGCATCACCAATGGCGCGATGGGCGGCCCGGAGCACGACCGCACCGCGCCGGAGCGGCTCAAGGCGACGATTTATTGACGATCCGCCGAAGAAGATCAGAGGGGCCTGATCTTTTTGCAATTGTGTAACGGTGCTCGGTCAATACTGCGTTTACGCGCAGACGCCGACGGCCATGCGCGAAGGAATAGCTCGGAGGATGACATGTTGCTGAATCGGCGCCGGCTCTTGGCGGGTCTCGTGGCCTGTCCGGTTTGCGCGACAGTGGCACGCGCGGAAGGTCCGCATTGGGAATACGAAGAGCATGGCGGAGCCGCGAAATGGGGTGAGCTCGACGAGAGCTACAAAGCCTGTGCCCTTGGCGCCGAACAATCGCCGATCGACCTCTCCAGCGGCGTCAAGGCGACGCTCGATCCGCTCAATCTCGACTGGAAGCCGCAGGCCTTTGAGATCGTCAACAACGGTCACACCATCCAGGCGAACGCGACGCCGGGCAGCACCCTGACGATCGGCAAGGACGTCTACAAACTCGTCCAGTTCCATTTCCATGCGCCGAGCGAGCATGCGATCGGCGGCAAGCGGAGCGCGATGGAGGTCCACTTCGTCCATGCCGGGCCGGACGGACGCTTGGCCGTCGTCGGCGTTTTCATGAAAGCCGGCCGCAAGAACGCGGCCTTCGCCGCGATCATGAAGGCGGCGCCCAAAAAGGAGGGCGAGAAGACGCTCGACAAGCCGATCGACCCGCGCCAGTTCCTGCCTGCCAACCGGGCCCTCTACCGCTACAAGGGTTCGCTGACGACGCCACCTTGTTCCGAGGTGGTCGACTGGAACGTCTACGAACACCCGATCGAAGTCGCCGCCGAGGACATCGAGGCGTTCAAGGCGATCTTCCCCATGAACGCGCGTCCCTTGCAACCGGTCAACCGGCGCTTCCTGCTGCGCGGCGTGTGACGACGGCGCGACTCAAACAGATGCCCGCGGCGATGCCCCGCATCGCCGCGTCGTCTACCGCGACAACTCAACGACGCGGCCGTTTGCGGCGCCCTGCTGCTCTTTCCAGCGCAGAAATTCGAGAACGCGACTGTCTCGCGCTTTCAGATCCGTGGCGGCGACGACGGCGCCCCGGTCGGTCAAGGCAAAAGCTTCCGCTGAACGCGGACGATTTCGCGTGCCGAGCTCTCGTGGTCCGTGCGCACTCCAATGAGCGGCGTATGACGGCGCGACGGCGCGGAGCAGCAAGTCCGCCGCCAGAGCCGAACCCGCCGCCGATATCGCTGCGATGATTGCGAGACCCGCCAGCAAATGTTTCATGGTGCCCTCCAGCGCCATCATGGCGCGTGCGTGTGCCCACTTTCGTTTGCAGTACTACTGCCCGCGGGAAACGTCCGCTAACTGTCAAAAGATGAGGGGCGCTTGATCGGCGCGAAGGGCGCGTTCCAGAGCGCCATCGCTCCAGGTTGAATCGGATGGCGCTCTAAAGCCCTTGATTCTGAGCATGATCTTGTCCGAAAAGTCTGCAATTTTTCGGGATCATGCTCTAGCGCTGGCGGGCGACGGTGGTCGGCGCCGGCCGGGGATCGCCGAGGGAGACCCAGACGTTCGGGTCCCTCTGCGACTGGCGCTTGACGAAGCGGTAGCCGGTCTCGAACCACGGCAGGAGGTCTTCGGTCTGGTTGTCGAGAATGTACTCGCCGCGGTCGGTCTTCACAGTGAGCACGGCGTGCCCATCGTCATTGCGGTCGCGCACCACGGTGATGAGGAGCGCCTCGCGCGGCCAGCCGGCCTGGATCAGCATGCGCCGCTTGAGCAGAACGTAGTCCTCGCAATCGCCGTAGCCGTCGTCCGGATAGGACCACTTCTCGATCGTGCCCCAGTGATCGAGGTCGGTCATCGGCCTGATCGCTTCGTTGACGTATCGATTGACGCTCACGAGGTCCTTGATGGCCTTCGGCGTGACCACGACATCGCGCGGGGCTGAAGGGGCCGCGGCACATTCGGCGAGATGGGACGCGCAGAACTCGATCCATCCGATCGGCGCCCGCGCCACGTCGCCAACCTCGATGTAAAGCGGCACAGCATCCGCGGCGGCCGCGGGTGCACCGGCGCCCGCGAGCGTCGCCACCGCCACCAGCACGACAGAAGCGATCGCCGGGTAGCGCTCGCTCCGAGCGCAGCCGCGGTCACGGCGAACATCGAGCCTCTCGCGACGGGACTGCCTCGCCAGAGTTGCCGCCAAAGTCGAACCCGCCGCCGATACTGCCGCGATGACCGCGACGGCCGCTTGAAGCGGATGTTTCACGACGCTCTCCCTTGCGCCGACGCGCGTATGTGTTCACTTTCGTTCTTGCATTACCGCCAGCGGAAAACGTCCGCTAACTGTCAAAACTAACGGGGTCGCGCGCATTCGGTGCCGCGATGCGACGCTTGTGGAGGAGCGCATCACAGCGATCCCCTCGGCGCTGGGACCACGGCCTCGGCCGCCTGATAAAAATTGGATTGGCTGGCGACGGCTATGCGTTTCCTGACGCAACCGCAAAATCTTCAGAAAGCGCGGCATCGTCCGACATCGCCGGGTCGGCTCGCGACGCCGGGCAGCACCCTGACGATCGGCAAGGACGTCTACAATCTCGTCCGTTCCACTTCCATGTGCCGGGCGAGCATGCGATCGGCGGCAAGCGGAGCGCGATCGAGGTCCACTTTGTCCATGCCGGACGGACGCCTGGCCGTGGTGGGCGTTTTCATGAAAGCCGGCCGCAAGAACGCAGCCTTCGCCGCGATCATGAAGGTGGCGCCGCGAAGCGATGACGAAAAGGCTCTCGCCAAGCCGGTCGACCCGCGCCAGTTCCTGCCTGCCAACCGGGCCCTCTACCGCTACAAGGGTTCGCTGACGACGCCACCTTGTTCAGAGGTGGTCGACTGGAACGTCTACGAACATCCGATCGAAGTCGCCGCCGAGGACATCGAGGCGTTCAAGGTGATCTTCCCCATGAACGCGCGTCCGCTGCAACCGGTCAACCGCCGCTGCCTGCTGCGCGGCATGTGATCGCGAAGCGAGGGATCTGCCCGAGATGTTTCATTATCTCATACAGATGCGCGGCCCAGATCTCGGCCGGACCGCCTGAAGGCGACGATCGAAGCGAGATGGCCAACCCACGTCCCTCCGAGGTCATCGGCGGACCAGGCGGCGACGCAGATTAATAGTCGCCCCGTTGCACCTTAAATCGAACTTCCTCCATGCGGAAGCTCAAATTCCAATCCGTCGCTATCCCGTCGAAATATGTTAGTACCTGGAACGCCTCCCTCGGGTTAAAGAAATCGAGCGACACCCTGAGGACTATGTTAGCGGCACTCGCCGTCTGTTCCAGCTTCACGTCATCGCGCAGTTTCGCGTCACGAGCGGCAACTTCTGCTATACAAACCGGATGCTCTCCCAGCAGTTCCAGCTCGAATGCAAATCTCGGTATGCACGAATTGCCTAGGTTTTTTACTTGAATTCCCCCTCTGTTTAATCTGGGCATCTCCTTATCACCAATTTTGAATACAATATTTTGATGCCTATTCTGAGGCGGCACCAGGCTTTCATTCGTTGCAATCCAAAACGCGACTTTCTTTCTTTGCACCACCACGAGATATGTCACCAGCGCTGCGATGACAGCACTAATAAGCGCGCCGATTAATGGAGCTAGGGGGCCCACCATGTTGAGCGGCATGCTTCCAATCACGCTTCCGAGCAGCCAATCATTTCCGGGGCGCTCGTCTTGTGTCCAGAGGCCCCCAGGAGCATATGGGCCAATGCGCGCGCTATTCCGATTTTGATAATTTTCTCGATCCATAGCCACTGTCCGTTCGGATTGCATTCTAAAAAGACATATTCTCCCTTCGTCGACTTAATGATGTCGAAGCATCCGAAATTGATGCCAAGCACCTGCATATATTGAAGGAGTCGGTGTTCGACTTCATTCGGTAGCGTGTACGCTGAGTGCTCTGCGACGTGGCTCGCCAAGCGAAAGTCATCCTTGCCGAACTCAGTCGATTGGCTATCGATGCGACAGGAAAAACAGTTCTTGCCGACCACCGTGGCCCTTATCTCGTACGCCTTCTCAACGTATTCCTGGTAGATGGTCGGCAAGCAGGAAATATTATCGGCGACTGAATGAAGCTCATCTTGCGTCACGCGTCTTGTGAAACATCCGTATTGGATCGTGTCTGTGGCCCGATGTGTCCACACAGACAGTGAACTAAGCGATTTGATCGCCAAATCCCCATCGATCCGCGCCGCAAACTTCAGCACGTCCTCCTTGATGTTGGAAACAATGGTCGCAGGCGTAGCAAGCCCAAGAGATCGTGCTACCTTCAATTGATACAGTTTGCGGTGAATAAGCCGCATCGCCAGTGGGTTGTTTATCCAGAATGCATCTTTGAGCAGGGAATATATTCCACTGAGGACTTCGTTGAACTCTCCCTCAATATAGTTCAGGCCTTCGCGATCAACCTCGAAGTGGGAGAGATCAGCGGGCTCTGGCTTTCGATACCAAACTGCTCGGATTTCGGATAGCGTGACGCGACGTTCGCTGTCTCGAATGAACATCGCGCCCGTGCCGATGGTCGGATCGAGTGTAAGCGCAACATTCGTCGCAAAGTCTTCGGTGTTAATACGAACCCATGGGCACCCGAATCGGTCAATCTCGTCGGTTACCCATGAGCAGTGGGCGTCCTTCTTGCTGGAGACAACCAGTATAGTCAAACTAGTCGTCTTTTTTCGTATCGTTTTTGGTTCTCTGAATGATTCCGCCGCCGGCGCTGTCCTCTTCACGGGACGTCGAGTAGTCGCGAGCTTCGTATAGGGTGCGCTGTTGCGACGGATCGTACGTAGGCACGTCTGCTAGAGCCTGCTCAGTTTCATCGCGGTCGTACTGAACGCGATATGGGAGAGCTGCGATCACGGGAATTATCTTGTCGGAACTCTCCTGATGCTTCTCTAGGCGCATTGTGTTCTCCATAAAATGACCGGGCTTCGCGCGCGGAAAGATGCGAAAGCCCAGCAGCAACTATACATTGCATAAAGGAAGTATGCAACTATTAGACGAAGGTCGCAATTGGGCCGCGCCCTGAGTTGTAAAGTCCTCATTCCGTCACGACTGGTTGGAGCCGGGGCAATGCGTTCTTTGAACGCCCGATGGGTTCGCGACGATTTTCACCGAAGCATCGCAGAGCTTGTGACCATCTCTTCGGGCGATACGATTCTTGACTTGGGTTGCGGCCGAGGCGCTGCCTTGACTTGCTTTCTGGATCGCGTCGGGCCGAGTGGCCGGGTCGTTGCGTTAGATCGCAACCCAGGACTACTGCAGGAGATCAAGGAGCAACATGCCGACGATATTGCGTCTGGTCGCCTGAAAATTGCCAATGCGGACATTGCAGCAGGACTGCCATTCGGCGCGCGGGCATTCGATGTAGTCGTCTGCCAGAACGTACTTGAATGCGTCCGTGATCGCACTGGTCTGATCGAACAGGCAAAAGCGCGCCTCAAACCCGGCGGACGGCTGCTCTTTGGTCACCATGACTTTGACGGCGTGATCCTCGCCAGCGGCGACCGGGAACTTACGCGCCGACTAGTCCACGGCTTCGCAGACTTCACAGAGGAGTGGCAGGATGTATCCGAAGGACAAATGGGTCGCCTGCTCCCCGAACTGATGGCGGCCGGCGGGTTCGCTGACGCTACAACTGAAACGATCCTGTTTGTCGATCTGGAACTCACCCCGGAGTCCTATGCACGGGCCTACCTGAATTGGGTGCGCGATCTCGCACCCAAATTCGGCATCCGCGAAATCGACGCCGAACGGTGGCTGGCGGAATTGGAGGCGCGCACAGCTAGAGCAGCCTTCTATTTTGCCATACCTTGGGTCTACGTCATCGGGCGTACCTAGAAGTTTTGCATCCTCGGGCACGCACCGGCCGCGGATCGCCGGTGCCATCAACCCGGCTCCCGACCCGCCTCCTCCGTCATCCAGCCGGACGCGCGCGCCTCGGCGAGCACGCGCGCGACGATTTCCGGCGCGAAGCCCACGTAGGTGGTGGGGTCGAGCAGGGCCTTCAGGGCTTGGGTTCCGATCGCATGTTGCACCTTCGGGCTTTCCATCAGGGCCTGCTCGAAGGTGATGCCCTCGGCGATGCCGCGCATCGACGCCTCGTACACCGCCTCGTGGGCGGTCTGCTTTCCCAGCGGCTCGGCGAGCGCGAACATGACCCGTTCCGACAGCAGGAAGCCGCCGAGCACATCGAGGTTGCGCCGCATCTTGGCGGGGTTCACTTCGAGGCCGGAGAGGATGGTGTTCATCTTCTCCAGGATCGCGCCGGTCATCAGGCAGGCCTCCGGCAAGCGCCTTCCACTCGATCCGCCACGCGGTGGCGTCGCGCTCGTGCTCCACGATCAGCGCGTCGTGCATGAGGGCGACGGTGTAACGCAGCGTGCGGCCGACCGCGACGACGCCTTCGGCGATCACGGGGTTGCGCTTGTGGGGCATGGTCGAGGACCCGACCTTGCCTTCGGTGAAGGGCTCGCCGATTTCGTCGATCTCGTTGTGGGCGAGGCTGACGATCTCGGCGGCGACCTTGGCGAGGCTGCCGCCGATCAGCCCGAGCACGCCCGTATATTCAACGAGGCGATCCCGCGCCGGCTGCCAGGAGATATCGGCGACCCCCAGGCCGAGCCGCGCCATCACCCGCTCGTCGAGCTCGAAGGCGCGATCCCCCAGCGATGCCTTAGTGCCGACCGCGCCGACCAGGCTGCCGACGAAGGTGCGCGCCTCGAGCTGCCTGAGGCGCTCGTAGTTGCGGCCGGTTTCGGAAAGCCAGATCGCGCATTTGTGGCCGAAGGTGATTGGGAGCGCCTGCACCGCATGGGTGCGCCCCACCATCGGCGTGTCCTTGTACTTTTCGGCGAGGGCGTACAACACGCGCCCGACGGCCTTGAGGTCGCGCACAAAGATCCGGTGCGCCTCCTTGAGCTGCAGCATAGCCCCGGTGTCGAGCACGTCCTGGGTGGTCGGCCCGAAGTGGAGAAATTCGCCGTGGCCATCGGCGCAAACCGCCTGCAGGGCGCGCAGCGCCGGCACCAGGGGATGATTGACCTGGCGAATGCCCGCGGCGATCACCTCGAGGTCCACGTTCTCGACCTTGGCCTTGCGGGCAATCTCGTCGGCTGCGGCCTGCGGAATGATGCCGAGCTCGGCCTGGGCGAGGGCAAGCGCGGCTTCGAAGTCGAACCACTTCTGAACGCGGTTCTCGTCGTTGAAGACCGCGCGGAGCGCTTGCGTGCCCCACACATGCTTGAGCAGAATGGAATCGAAGACACCGGAGGGCATGCTGGTCATTTCACCATGTTGGAAAAAAGCATTCTATGTCCAATAATGGCGGGGCCAGCAAGCGATCGCGGGCGAGATGTTGGGGCGGGACACCAGGGAGCAGCGACATGAAACGGCGTGATTTCCTTGTCGCTCTGGGCGGTGCGGTCGCGGCGTGGCCGCATGGCGCCGAGGCTCAGACTACCCCACCGGCAATTGCGCGGAATTGGCCGCAACGGGTGGTGCGGATCATCGTCCCCTTCACTCCCGGCGGGGGAACCGACGCCGTCGCCCGCATCCTCGCGGCCGGCCTGTCGAAATCCGCGGGTTACCAGATCGTCATCGAGAACAAGGGCGGCGGCAGCACCAATATCGGCACCGAGGCGGTCGCCCATGCGGCGCCCGACGGCTATACCGTCCTGTTCTGTTCGCTGCCCTTTGCGATCAATCGCTTCCTGTTTTCGACGCTCGGCTATGATTCGTTCACCGATTTCGCGCCGGTGACGCTGCTCGCGACCTATCCCGATCTCATGGCGGTGCCGAACGCCTCGCCGGCCAAGACGGTCGCGGAATTCATCGCCTATGCCAAGGGCAATGGCGGCAAGACGACGTTCGCGTCGTCCGGCACCGGCACCTCTACTCATCTCGCCGGCGAGCTGTTCAAGCGCCGTGCCGGCATCGAAATGACCCACATCCCTTATCGTGGCGCCGGGCCGGCCATGACCGATGTCATTGGCGGGCGCGTCGACGTGACCTTCAACACCTTCGGCGCTACGCTCTCGCTGGTGCGCAACGGCCAGGTGCGCGGCCTCGCGGTCACCTCCGCGAAGCGATTCTCGGCGGCGCCGGAATTGCCGTCGGTGGCGGAAGTCGCACTGCCGGGATTCGACGTGACGGCGTGGTACGCGCTTTATGTTCCCGCCCAGACGCCGCCCGAAATCGTTCGCAAGCTCAACTCCGACGTGGTTGCGGTGCTCGCGGAACCCGCCATCCGCGAGAAGATGGAACTGCTCGGCGTCGCCGTGGTCGGCTCGACGCCCGAAGAACTCGGTCGGCATCTCAAGGCCGAGACCGAACTCTGGGGTCCCGTCATCAAGGCCGCCAACATCAGGGGCGAGTGAACGCCGGCTTCGGCGCTCGTGGACCCAACCTCAGAACGGGCGGTGCAATAGCACCGCTTGGGGCGGCGTCGGCACAAGGAATTCTACTTTGCATGGGGTTGTTTTTCGAAAAATGAATTGCTCTCCCCGGCAACACGCTCCGATCTGTCGTCCGCGCCATTCCATCCGCACGCCGTGAGCCGCTCGCGCATATGGGCCGGCACCGGGGCGATGACCCGCACGGGCTCCTTGTTCTTCGAGATCGGCACGGTGATCTCGCGGGCATGGAGGTGCATGACGGGGCCGCCGAATCGCGGCGCGGTGCCGTAGATGTTGTCGCCGACGATCGGCCATCCCATCGCCGCGCAATGCACCCGAAGCTGGTGGGTGCGGCCGGTCACCGGCGTCAGTGCTAGCCAGGTGAGCGGCCTCTGATCCGTCGCTGCGGCGTCGCCGGTACCTCGCCCCAGCACCTTCCAGGTGGTCACCGACGGCAGGCCCTTGGGGTCCGGCTTCATCCACCAGCCCCGGCTTTCGTCGAGCCGTCCCAGCGCCATGTCGATGGTGCCTGCCTCGCCGTCGGGACCGCCTTCGACCACCGCCCAATAGGTCTTGCCGACCTTGCCGTGCTTGAACAGAAGCCCCAGATGAGCAAGCGCCTTGCGGTGCCGTCCCAGCACCAGGCATCCCGAGGTGTCCTTGTCGAGCCGGTGGGCAAGCGCCGGCGGCCGCGGCAGGCCGTAGCGCAGGGCGTCGAAATGGTCTTCGAGGCTCCCGCCGCCCTTCGGCCCGCGATGCACCGGCATCCCCGCGGGCTTGTCGATGACCAGCATCAGGCCGTCGCGGTGGAGCACGCGGGCCAGCATCTCGTCCGGGGTCATCTCTTTAGGTGGGAACTCTTTCAGTGACATGGCGAAACGGGTATCACGGCGGCCGACATGAATGACAGCATCTCGGAACCGGGCGAAGCGGCGGGTGGCCAATCGGCAAGCAGCGAAACCCGCCAAAGCTGGTGGCGGCGGCTGCGCGGCGGCCTCGCCCGCACCTCCGCCTCCATCGCCACCGCGATTTCCGATCTCGTCTCCAAGCGCAAGCTCGATGCCGGCGTGCTGGAAGAGCTGGAGGACGTGCTGATCCGCGCCGATCTCGGCGTCGGTGCCGCGGCCCGCATTGCCGCCGCGGTGGGCGAGGGCCGCTACGACAAGACCGTGAGCGCCGACGAGGTCAAGGCGATTCTCGCCGCCGAGATCGAGAAGATCCTCATTCCCGTCGCCATTCCGCTGGCGATCGATCCCGCCTGCAAGCCGTTCGTGATCCTGGTGGCCGGGGTCAACGGGTCCGGCAAGACCACGACCATCGGCAAGCTCGCCGCGCGATTTTCCCGCGAGGGCCGCCGCGTCATGCTGGCGGCGGGCGACACCTTCCGTGCCGCCGCCATCGAGCAGCTCAAGATCTGGGGCGCGCGCAGCAGAAGCCCGGTGATCTCCGGCGCCCAGGGCGCCGATGCCGCCGGCCTCGTCTACGAGGCGCTCGCCGCGGCGCAGGCGCAGGGGATCGACGTGCTGATCGTCGACACCGCCGGCCGCCTGCAGAACAAGGCCGGGCTGATGGACGAGTTGCACAAGATCGTCCGTGTCCTCAAGAAGATCGACCCGGCGGCGCCCCATGCGGTGCTGCTCGTGCTCGACGCCACGGTGGGGCAGAATGCGCTGTCGCAGGTGGAGGAGTTCTCCAAGGTGGCCGGCGTGACCGGGCTCGTCATGACCAAGCTCGACGGCACCGCGCGCGGCGGCATTCTCGCGGCCATCGCCGCCAAGTACGGCCTGCCGGTGCACTTCATCGGGGTCGGCGAGGGCATCGACGATCTCGCCCCGTTCGCGGCGCGCGACTTCGCCCGCGCCCTGGCAGGTGCGGACGAGGACACGTGATGAGAACCATCATCAAGCAGTCGGTCCGCCTGGGCGCCCCGCCGCAGGCTCTTTTCGGCATGTATATGGACCCGGTCAGGCATGCAGAAATCACCGGCGCACCGGTGACGATCGCCGCCGCCGCCGGGTCGCCGTTTCGCGCCTTCGAGGGCAGCCTCAGCGGCACCATGCTCGCCGTGGTTGCGCCGGTGATCGTCGTGCAGTCGTGGCGCTCGGTGAAGTTCGCCGACGCCGATCCGGATTCGACGCTGATTCTAAGTTTTACCCCTGACGGGGAGGGCGGCCGGATCGACCTCGTCCATCTCGACGTGCCGGAACACGACCATCAGGGCGTGACCGAAGGCTGGGAGAAGTTCTACTGGACGCCGTGGCGCGCCTATCTGGCGGCGGCACGGACCTGAGCTGCGGATTCACTCAGGAGGTACCCCATGGCGCGCACCCCGATCCATCCCGGCGAACACCTTGCCGAAGAGCTCAGGGAAATCGGCATCTCCGCAGCCGAATTGGCGCGGCAGATCGACGTTCCGGTTAATCGCGTCACCGCAATCATCAACGGCCAGCGTGGCGTGACGGCCGACACCGCCCTGCGTCTCGGCCATTGGTTTGGCACCAGCCCGGAATTCTGGTTCAATCTGCAATCGCTCTACCAGCGCCGGTTGCAGCGCGAGGCGGAATGACACAAGACACATTCATCGTGCTGGGCTAAATCCATCCCATGACAGACAAGCCGAAACTCAATCCGTACCTCAAGCTCGCCCTCGACGTCGGCCCGTTGCTGCTGTTCTTCGTCGCGAATTCGCGGCTGGGCATCTTTGCCGGCACCGCGGTGTTCATGGTGGCCGTGGTGATCGCGCTGGGCATCTCCTATGTGCTGACGCGGCACTGGCCGATCATGCCTGTGGTGTCGGCAGTCATCGTGCTGGTGTTCGGCGGCCTGACGCTGGTGCTGCACGACGAGACCTTCATCAAGGTCAAGCCCACCATCATCTACACACTGTTCGGCGGCGCACTGCTCCTCGGCTATCTCTTCGACAAGCCGCTCCTGGAGATCGTGTTCGATTCGGTGTTCCACATCACCGATGAGGGCTGGCGCAAGCTGACGCTGCGCTGGGCCGCGTTCTTCTTTCTGCTCGCGGTGCTCAACGAGGTGGTCTGGCGCACCCAGTCGACCGATTTCTGGGTCAATGCGAAGGTATTCGGATTCATGCCGCTCACCTTCCTGTTCGGCGCCCTGCAGGTTCCGCTGCTGATGAAATACGCGGTCGAGCCGGCGGCGGCGGAAGAAATCCCGAAAAGCTGAGGCTACGAGGCGGCGAGCGCCTTCTCGATTTCGGGCTTCACCACCCGCTCGAGGTTTTCCGGCGTCAGCGGCCCGACCAGCTTGTAGGCGATCCTGCCGTCGCGCCCGACGATGAAGGTTTCGGGCACCCCATAGACGCCCCACTCGATCGCGGCGCGGCCGTTGGCGTCGGCGCCGGAGGCGGCAAAGGGATTGCCGAATCGGCCGAGGAATCGGCGGGCATTGTCGGCCTGGTCCTTGTAGTTGATGCCGACCAGGCGGATGCGTTTGTCGCCGGCAAGCTTCACCAGCAGCGCCGCCTCGTCGCGGCAGGGCACGCACCATGACGCCCAGACATTGAGCACCGTGACTGCGCCCTTGAAGTCCGCAGGCACGATGCCGGGCACCGGCTGGCCGTTGCGCTCGAGCCCGGCCACGGCGGGCAGATCGGTCGCGGGCGCCTCGCGGCCGATCAGCGCGGAGGGTATCCGCGAGGGATCGCCGGCGCCGAGGCGGAAGTAGAACAGCGCCGCCAGGGCGAGAAAGGCGACGAGCGGCAGCAGCACCAGCAGACGGCGTTTGCGTACGGGCGGGTTCTCGACGACGGTCATGCCGGCTCCTTGACCCCGGCCGGCCGCGGCTCGGCGGATCTGCGGGTGATGCCGCGGCGGTCGAGATCGGCCAGCGCGCGCTTTTGCGCGAAATAGTCGCCGACCACCCAGGCGATGAGCACGCCGACCACGGCGATCGTAATGAGATAGGCGATGATGATGAAACCGGCGTGGGGTCCGAGGTCCATGAAATCCTCTACGCGCGCTCGGCTTGCGTCAGCAGCAGGGTGCGGACCCGGCGGCGCATGATCTCGTTGCGCATGGCGGCGAGATGCAGGGTGATGAACAGGAGTGAGAAGGCGACCGCCATGACGAACAGCGGCGCGAGCAGGCTGGGGTCGATGGTCGGCCCGCCCATGCGGATGACCGAGGCCGGCTGATGCAGTGTGTTCCACCAGTCGACCGAGAACTTGATGATGGGGAGGTTGACGGCGCCCACCAGGGTCAGGATCGCGGCGGCGCGGCCGGCGCGGGCGGGGTCGTCGATGGTGCGCCACAGCGCGATCAGGCCGAGATACATCAGGAACAGCACCAGCACCGAGGTGAGCCGCGCGTCCCACACCCAGTAGGTCCCCCACATCGGGCGGCCCCACAGCGAGCCGGTGACGAGGGCGAGAAAGGTGAAGGCGGCGCCGAGCGGGGCCGCGCATTTGGCAGCGACGTCGGCGAGCGGGTGCCGCCACACCAGCGTGCCCAGGGCTGCGAGGCTCATCACCCCCCACACGAACATGCTCAGCCACGCATTGGGCACGTGGATGTACATGATCTTGACGGTCGCGCCCTGCTGGTAATCGTCCGGCGCAAGATACGCCCCGCGCAGCCCGATCGCGAAAGCGAGCACGGTCGCGGCGATGAGCCACGGCAGCACGCGCTCGACGAGCGCGAGGAAACGGGTCGGATTGGCGAGGTCGATGAGAGCCATGGCGCATGTCTTAATCCGCCCATGATGCCCACGCAATGCGGCGTCACGGCGGCGTCGGAAACCGCGATATTACCGCCCGTCACTCCATCCCGTGGCGCAGCGTCGCGGCGGCGGCGAACGGGCCGATCACGGCGCTCATCAGGGTGAGCGCACACAGGATCGTGAACGGGGTCGCGAACGGCACCGGACCGGCGACGGCGGCATTGGTGGCGGCGACCCCGAAGATCAGCACCGGAATGGTCATCGGCAGCACCATCACCGGCATCAGCAGCCCGCCGCGGCGCAGCGCCACCGCCAGCGCCGCGCCGATGACCCCGATGAAGGTCAGCGCCGGCGTTCCAAGCAGCAGGGTCAGTGCCGTCGACCCCAGCGCCGCCGGTTCCAGGTTCAGGAACAGGCCGAGAACAGGGGAAGCGATAACCAGCGGCAGGCCGGTGGTCACCCAGTGGGCCAGGGCCTTGGTCACGACCACGATTTCCAGCGGAATGCGCCCCATCAGGATCAGGTCGAGGGAGCCGTCGTCATGGTCGCTGGCGAACAGCCGGTCGAGGGTGAGCAGCGACGCCAGCAGCGCGCCCAGCCACAGGATGGCCGGTCCAATGCGGCGCAGCAGGGCGAGGTCGGGCCCGATGGCAAACGGCACCAGGGTCACCACGGTGAGGAAGAACAGCACCCCGATCATGGCGCCGCCGCCGATGCGGATGGCGATCCGGGCATCGCGGGCAAACAGGGCGGCCAAAGCCGCTATGGTCGCCGTCAAAGTCACCGTCATGGGGTCGCGACCTTCGGCCCCAGCCGCAATTCCTGGGCGTCGTCGAGCCCGAGCGGCCCGTGGGTGGCGGCAAGGATGATCCCGCCGCCGTCGAGGTGGGCCCGCATCACCCGGGTGAGACGCTCCTGCGAGGCTGCGTCGAGAGCGGTGGTGGGCTCGTCGAGCAGCCAGATCGGCCGCGGCACCGCCAGCATCCGTGCTAGCGAGAGCCGTCGCCGCTGCCCGGCGGACAGGTAGCCCGCCGGCAGGTGGCCGAGTTCGCCGAGGCCGACCGCCTCCAGGCCCTGCTGCACCGCGCCCGCATGTCCGGGCGGGGCTTCACCATTGAGAAAGCACACCCAGAAGGTGAGGTTTTCGATAACCGTCAGCGCGGACTTCAGGGGGTCGAGATGACCCACATAATGCGCCTGCTCGCCGACGCTCAATTCGTCGTCACCCCCGGTGAGCGAGAGTTTGCCCTCGTCGGGGCGGATCAGGCCGGCGACAAGGCGCAGGAGCGAGCTCTTGCCGGCCCCGTTGGCCCCCGTCAGCACCATGGATTTGCTTGATTCGACGTTGAAATTGACCCCTGCGAAGACGCGCCGGCCGCCCCGGACGCAGCTCAGCTCGATGCCCCTGAGCTCCATCACGGCCCTTCCGGGCATGGAGCCGGGCATGATCCATGCATGCGGCGCAGGGATCCTGGCAGGCATCCATGCAGGCATCCGGCCGATTTCCGAGCCATCGCTTGTTCAAAACTTTCGTGCATGTGGTAGAACCCGTGAAATGCCCTTATAACGCAGCGGTTAGACGCGACTCGGGCGAACTCGCGCGCAAGCTGCGCGTTGCGGACGATCCGTTATCCCGTCAGATCGGCTGCCAAAACCGCCCTCCCCCGCCCGCCGGAATGGAACCTCTCAGATGACCTCGCTCGACAGTTTCAAATGCGCCCGCACCCTCAAGGTCGGCACCAAGTCATATATCTATTACAGCCTTCCGGTCGCAGAGAAAAACGGCCTGAAGGGGATTTCCCGCCTGCCGTTCTCGATGAAGGTTCTGCTCGAAAATCTGTTGCGGAATGAAGACGGTCGCACCGTCACCAAGGACGACATCCTGGCGTTCACGCAATGGCTCAAGACCAAGACGTCGGAGCGCGAGATCGCATTCCGCCCGGCCCGCGTGCTGATGCAGGATTTCACCGGCGTCCCCGCCGTCGTCGACCTCGCTGCGATGCGGGACGCCATGAAGCACCTCGGCGGCGATCCCAAGCGGATCAACCCGCTGGTGCCGGTCGATCTCGTCATCGACCATTCGGTCGCCATCACCTTCTTCGGCGACAACGCGGCGTTCGGAAAGAATGTCGCGGAGGAATACAAGCAGAATGCCGAGCGCTATCGCTTCCTCAAGTGGGCGCAGGGCTCGTTCGATGCGTTCCGCGTGGTGCCCCCGGGGACCGGCATCTGCCACCAGGTCAATCTCGAATATCTCTCGCAGACCGTGTTTACGTCGAAGGACACCGTGAAGGTCGAAGGCAAGCCGGTGACCGGCGAAGTGGCCTATCCGGACACGGTGGTCGGCACCGACTCCCACACCACCATGGTCAACGGGCTCGCCGTGCTCGGCTGGGGCGTCGGCGGCATCGAGGCGGAAGCCGCCATGCTGGGCCAGCCCTATTCGATGGTTTTGCCGGAGGTGATCGGCGTCAAGCTCTCCGGCAAGCTCAAGGAAGGCGTCACCGCCACCGATCTCGTGCTCACCGTCACGCAAATGCTGCGCAAGCGCGGCGTCGTCGGCAAGTTCGTCGAGTTCTTCGGCCCGGGCCTCTCCGGCCTGACCATC
The DNA here is from genome assembly GCA_963791375.1 of uncultured Alphaproteobacteria bacterium. Classification (GTDB taxonomy): domain Bacteria; phylum Pseudomonadota; class Alphaproteobacteria; order Rhizobiales; family Xanthobacteraceae; genus JAJPKK01. The sequence goes on along the minus strand of CAWBSI010000011.1, from coordinate 21,210 downwards.
GCCGATCGCGCCACGCTCGGCAACATGTCGCCGGAATACGGCGCCACCTGCGGGTTCTTCCCGGTCGACGACGACACCATCGCCTACCTGCGCAACACCGCGCGACCGGAGGCTCGCGTCGCGCTGGTCGCCGCCTATGCCAAGGCGCAGGGCATGTACCGCACCAAGAACACGCCGGACCCGGTGTTCACCGACGTGCTCAAGCTCGAGCTGTCCTCGGTCGAGCCGTCGCTTGCCGGACCCAAGCGCCCGCAGGACCGCGTCGCCCTGAAGGACGTCAAGGCGGGTTTTGCGATGGCGATGGACAAGGAGTTCGGCAAGGCCGCGTCGGCGGGAAAGCGGGTCCCGGTGGAAGGCCGCAAGCACGATCTCGGCCACGGCGACGTGGTGATCGCGGCGATCACGTCATGCACCAACACTTCGAACCCCAGCGTCATGGTCGGCGCCGGGCTGCTCGCCCGCAACGCCGCCGCCAAAGGGCCTCACCGTGAAGCCGTGGGTCAAGACCTCGCTCGCGCCCGGTTCCCAGGTGGTCGGCGAATATCTCGCCAAGTCGGGGCTGCAGAAGGACCTCGACAAGCTCGGCTTCAATCTCGTCGGCTATGGCTGCACCACCTGCATCGGCAATTCCGGGCCGCTGCCGCCGGAGATCTCCAAGACCATCAACGACAATGATCTCGTCGCTGCGGCGGTGCTGTCGGGCAATCGCAACTTCGAAGGCCGGGTCAACCAGGACGTCCGCGCCAACTACCTCGCATCGCCGCCGCTGGTGGTCGCCTATGCCATCGCCGGTACGATGAATTTCGATTTCGCCAAGATGCCGCTCGGCGTCGACAAGGCCGGCAAGAAGGTGTTCCTCAAGGACATCTGGCCGTCGAGCCGCGACATCGCGGCGGTCATCAAGAAGACCGTCACCAAGCAGGTGTTCGCGCGCAAATACGCCAACGTGTTCAAGGGCGATACAAGCTGGAGCAAGATCGCGGTCAAGGGCGGCCTGACCTATGCGTGGGACAAGAAATCCACCTATGTGCAGAACCCGCCCTATTTCACCAGCATGGGTCGTTCCCCGTCGCCGCTCACCGACATCGTCGATGCGCGCGTGCTCGGCCTGTTCCTGGATTCCATCACCACCGACCACATCTCGCCGGCGGGCTCGATCAAGGCGGCGTCGCCGGCGGGCAAATACCTGATCGATCACAAGGTCAAGCCGGCCGACTTCAATCAGTACGGCACCCGGCGCGGCAATCACGAAGTGATGATGCGCGGCACCTTCGCCAATATCCGCATCAAGAACCAGATGGTTCCCGGTGTCGAGGGCGGCGTGACGATCCACTATCCGTCCGGCGAGCAGATGCCGATCTACGATGCTGCGATGCGATACAAGACCGAACGCGTGCCGCTCGTCGTCTTTGCCGGGAAGGAATACGGCACCGGCTCCTCGCGCGACTGGGCGGCAAAGGGCACCATCCTGCTCGGCATCCGCGCGGTGGTGTGCCAGTCGTTCGAGCGCATCCATCGCTCGAACCTGATCGGCATGGGCGTCATTCCGCTGGTGTTCGAAGAGGGCTCCTCGTGGCAGTCCCTCGGCCTCAAGGGCAATGAAACGGTAACGATCCGCGGCCTGCACGGCGACCTCAAGCCGCATCAGCGCATGATCGCCGAGATCGTCGGCGGCGACGGCACCCTCAAGCGGGTGCCCCTCATCTGCCGCATCGATACCCTCGACGAGCTGGAATACTTCAAGAACGGCGGCATCTTGCAATACGTGCTGCGCCAGCTCGCCGCCTGAGGCCACGACTATCCGTCATGACGTGCCGCCGCGGTTAACCGCGGCGGCATTTTCATATTTTGTTCGGTCACCTCGAAGTGAGTGGCGGGTGAGCGCGCCGCGACGTAATGAAGGCTGGATCGCTTTTCGTCTCAGGTCGGACTGCGCTCCAAAGTTTTTGATCTAGAGCATGGCCTTGTCCGGAACAGCCTGTAATCGTTCGGAGCCATGCTAAAGGGGGCGGGCATCAGGGAGGCTATCGGCATGACCAAGATGCTCATCGGCGCGATCGATGCGGCTCTGCTCGGCGCAGCTCTGCTCGGTGCCGCCGGCACGACCGTGCAGGCCGAGCCACGCGCGGTCATCGAGCTGTTCACCAGCCAGGGCTGCTCGTCCTGCCCTGCAGCCGACAAGCTTCTCTCCGAATTGAAGAATGACCCGTCGCTGATCACGCTCAGCCTGCCGATCGATTATTGGGATTATCTCGGCTGGAAGGACACGCTGGCGATTCCGGGCCACACCGCGCGTCAGAAGGCCTATTCCAGGGTGCGCGGCGATCGCGAGGTCTATACCCCGCAGGTGGTCGTCAATGGCGTATCGCAGGCGCTGGGCAGCAACCGCGACGACATCGAACACGCAGTGACGCAGAGCCGGGAGAAGTCGCCGGCCCTGTCGGTGCCGGTCCAGCTGTCGCTCGGCGCAGATCGTGTGACGGTCACAGTGCCCAAGGCGAGCGGGGAGGCTTCCGTCGGCGAGGTCTGGCTGTGTCCGGTCAGCCGGTCGGTGCCGGTCGGCATCGGCCGCGGAGAAAACCGCGGACACACGATCACCTACACCAATGTGGTGCGGCGCTGGATCAAGCTCGGGTCGTGGTCGGGCAAGAACGAGAGCTTCAGCGTGCCGGTCGACGCCATCAAGTCCACCGGCGTCGATGCCGTCGCCGTCATCTTGCAGGGCGGCAGCGCCGACAAGCCCGGCCCGATGCTCGGCGCTTCGCTCGCCGCGCTGCACTGACATCCCGCCCCAACTTGCATTCTCCCGCTGCGCGGCGGCGCGCTCGCGCTGGCCGGTTCCCATGTGGAACATACGGCCGCATTGTGCGGATGCTGCCTGCTTTCGGGATCTGAAAAAAACGGGCCGGAAAGTTCCGGCCCGTTGATTCCGTGATCGGAAAGATTTGCCTCGGGGTCCGGCCCATACAAGATCGGGGGGCTGGGGGGCTGGGGGTTCCGAACTCGCATCGCGCCGGACCCTTAGGCAACGCTGATATCGCAACTTACCAAGTCCGGTCGGCGGCTGAAGTTTGGCATCATTATGTGATGGGACTAACGAATGCGTGATCGCCGCCGCGCCACAATGGCGCAGCAATTTATTTGCCGCGCGCGCAGGCGAGGCCCTTGCCGCGGATGCGGTTTCGGGGCGATCATGACACTCCCATGAAAGGAGGCGCCGCATGATGGGTCCCGGCGAAATCGATCCGAGCCAGCACCAGGGCGGCGAGCTCGCGGGCATCGCGCCGCCCCCCACCACCACCGCCCGCGTTACCTTCGACCGGCGCGAGCTCAGCCGCATCTTCGGTCTCTACGGACGCAAGGTCGCGGACGGCGAATGGCGGGACTACGCCATCGACTTTCTCAAGGACCGCGCCGTGTTCTCGGTGTTCCGCCGCACCTCGGAAGTGCCGATCTATCGCATCGAGAAAAATCCCCGCCTGGCGCGCCGGCAAGGCGCCTACAGCGTGATTTCCGCGACCGGACTGATCGTGCGGCGCGGACCCGAACTCGACCGGGTGCTGCGCGCCATCGACCGCTCGCTTTGCGTGGTGGCGAACTAGGCTTCCGGCGCCGTCGTCGCCCCGGCGCCGAGCGCGCGCTGCATCAGCACGGTGTCGAGCCAGCGGCCGAACTTGTGGCCGACCGCTTCGAACGTTCCGACCATGCGGAATCCCGCGGCACGGTGCAGTGCGATCGAGCCCAGTTGCGCGGAATCTCCGATCACGGCGATCATCTGCCGGTAGCCGCGTGCCTCGGATTCCGTCATCAGGCGATCGAGCAAGGCGCGGCCGATGCCGCGGCGGTGGAACTGCGGGTCGATGTAGACGGAGTCCTCGAGCGTGTTGCGGTAGGCGACACGGGTGCGGTAGAGCCCGGCATAGGCGTAACCGGCGAGCCGATCATCAATGGTCGCGACGAGGTAGGGAAAGCCGCCTGAGACAAGGGTGCGAAAGCGCTCGCCCATCTCCGCCTCGTCGGGCGGATCGATCTCGAAAGACGCGGTGCCGAAGCGCACCGCGTGGGCGTAGATGGCGGTGATGGCGGGAATGTCGGCGGCGGTGGCCGCCCGGATGAGCGTCGTCATGTTCCGCGCATAACCCGGCCGGCGGCGGACGCCAAGTCGAAAAACGAAGTTGTCGATACGCGTCAAAAAAACGCGCCCCGGTTCCCCGGGGCGCGCCAATCGGTCGAGTCGAGTCTGGCGTCAGCGGCGGTCGCCGAACAGCCGCAGCATGAACAGGAACATGTTGATGAAGTCGAGGTAGAGCGACAGCGCGCCCATCACCGCCTTGCGGCCGGCGACGGTGCCGTCATCCTGGACGTCGTACATTTCCTTGATCTTCTGGGTGTCCCAGGCGGTCAGGCCGGCGAAGATCAGCACGCCGATGACCGACAACGCCCAGTCGAGGCCGCTCGACTTCAGGAAGATGTTGACGAGGCTCGCGATGATGAGCCCGAACAGGCCCATGACCAGGAACGAGCCCATGCGCATCGAGACTACGCTGGGTGGTGTAGCCGTAGAGGCTCAGCGCGCCGAACGAGGCGGCCGAGATGAAGAACACCCGCGTGATCGACGCGTGCGTGTAGACCATGAAGATGGTCGCGAGCGACACCCCGAGCAGCCCGGCATAGACGAAGAACAACAGCCGCGCCGTCGACGCCTGCATGTGCTGGATGCGGAAGCTCAGGAAGAACACCAGGCCGAGCGGGGCGAGCACCAGCAACCACATCAGCGGGCTGCCGAACAGCGCCTGTCCGAACGGCGTCATTCCGGTGATCGCCCCGGCCGCGTTGGTCACCACCGCCATCTGATAGGTGAACCAGGCCACGACGCCGGTCAGCGCGACGCCGCCCGCCATGTAGTTGTAGACGCGGATCATATGGGCGCGCAGACCCATATCATAGGCGACCGCACGATCGGTCCCTACGCCGCGCAGGGTGGCATAGTTCCGGTCGAAATCCGACATTGGATGATCCTTTCGTTCGCCCGAGGTGACCTGGGGCGCCAGGGGGCAGCGGCCGACAGCCGCATCACCCGGATGCGCGGAATTTAATGCTTGTCCGGGCACTCGGGAAGATGGTTGCGACGAATTAAGTTACTGCAAAGTAGCGTCGTTTGGCCGCCTGACAGGCTTAAAAGCGGGTAAAAAACGCATAGCCGGGGGCGAAAACGCCGCAGCGCCCGCTCGATCCCCTCCCTCTGAAAGGGGGAGGTTAGGGAGGGGGCCCGCGGACTCACCACAAGCTCTGGGCATGCGACCCGCGACCCCCACCCCGACCCTCCCCCTTTTTGGGGGACGGAGAAGAAAGCTACACCTTCTCCAGCGCGGCGGTCAGGTCGGCGGCGATGTCGTCTCGATGCTCGAGCCCGACCGAGAGCCGCACCAGCCCGTCGGTGATGCCGAGCTCGGCGCGCGCCTGCGGCGTCAGGCGCTGGTGGGTGGTGGTCGCGGGGTGGGTGATGAGGCTCTTGGCGTCGCCGAGATTGTTGGTGATGCGCACGAGCTTCGAGCGCATTGAGGAAGCGGAAAGCTGCGGGCTTGCCGCCCTTGACCTCGAAGCGCGACGAGGTTCGAGCCGCCGCGCATCTGCTTCTTGATGGTCGCGGCCTGCGGGTGATCGGCGCGGCCCGGATAGATCAGCCGGGTGATCTTGGGATTGCCGGCGAGCGAGGTCGGCGATCACCGCCGCATTGGCGGTCTGGCGCTCGACCCGCAGCGGCAGCGTCTCCAGGCCCTTGAGCAGCACCCAGGCATTGAACGGCGACATCGCCGGCCCGCTCTGGCGCAGCAGGTTGTGGATGTGGTCCTGGATGAATTTCTCCGACGCCAGAATGATGCCGCCGAGGCAGCGGCCCTGGCCGTCGATGTGCTTGGTGGCGGAATAGACGACGCAATCGGCGCCGAGCGCGAGCGGCGACTGGAAGATCGGGGTCGCGAACACGTTGTCGACCACGAGCTTGGCCCCGGCGTCATGGGCGATGGCCGCGATCGCGGCGATGTCGAGCACCTCCAGTGTCGGATTGGTCGGGCTCTCCAGGAAGAACACCTTGGTGTTGGGCCGCACCGCGCGGCGCCATTCGTCGAGATCGAGGCCGTTGACGAGGGTCGAGGCGACGCCGAACCGCGGCAGGAAATCCTCCACCACCCAGCGGCACGAGCCGAACAGCGCCTTGGCGGCGACGACGTGGTCGCCGGCCTTGACCTGCCCGATCACCGCATTGTGCACCGCCGCCATGCCGGTCGCGGTGGCGCGCGCGGACTCGGCGCCTTCGAACGCCGCCATGCGCTTCTCGAACATGTTGACGGTCGGATTGGAGAAGCGGGAATAGAGATAGCCCGGCTCGGTGCCGATGAAGCGCGCCTCGCACTGCTCGGCGCTGTCGTAGACGAAGCCCTGGGTGAGGAACAGCGCCTCCGAGGTCTCGCCGAACTGCGAGCGCAGGGTGCCCGCATGGATCAGGCGGGTCTCGGGATGCAGAGTCTCCGGATGCAGGGACTGTCGTTGAAGGTCTTGGGACGCGGACATGACGGCCTCCTTCGGCCAATAAAAAACCCGGCCGGGGGACAATCCCCACGGCCGGGCACACGCGTCCCCGGCCTTTTAGCGACTTGTTTAACGTGGCTGCAAGCCGGCCGGCTCAAATGACCACGGGATAACGATGCTCATAGGACGCGCCGAGCCTTTCCGTCAAGCCGGCCATCGGCTAGAGCGGCAAAGGCCGCTCTCATGAAGAGATGCGCGGCGGGACGAGGGTAACGTGTCCCTGAGCTTGCGCGCCGACGACAAGGGCATCCTGCCCGACCGCATGATCTCGACCCTCATCAAGATGGGCGTCGATCATCCTCGCGGCCGAGCCGGTCGAGGACCAGATTCAGCCCGCGAGCATCGACCTGCGCCTCGGCGAGGTCGCCTACCGCGTGCGCGCGAGCTTCCTGCCGGGGCCGGACTCCACCGTCGCCGAGCGCATCGACGAATTGAAGCTGCACGAGATCCCGCTCGGCGACGGCGCCGTCCTGGAGACCGGCTGCGTCTACATCGTGCCGCTGCTCGAAAGCCTCGCGCTGCCGCCGGACATCGCCGGCGCCGCCAATCCGAAGAGCTCGACCGGCCGGCTCGACGTGTTCACCCGGGTGATCGCCGACGCCACCCGCGGCTTCGACCGCATCGGGCCAGGCTATCACGGCCCGCTCTATGCGGAGATCAGTCCGCGGACCTTCCCGGTGCTGGTGCGCGAGGGCTCGCGCCTGTCGCAGATCAGGTTCCGCCACGGCCACGCCGTGCTGGCCGGCGATGCGCTCAAGGCGCTGCATGAGCGCGAGCGCCTGGTCGATACGCCGACGCCCGACCTCTCCGACGGCGTCCCGGTGGGCGTCGATCTCCGCGGCTTCGGCGCCGACCGCTTCATCGGCTACCGCGCCAAGCGCCACACCGGCGCTGATCGACGTGGACCGCCGCGCGAGCTACGACGTGCGCCGAGTTCTGGGAGCCGATCCGGGCGCGGCGCGACGAAAGCCTGATCCTCGACCCCGACGAGTTCTACATCCTGGCCTCCTGCGAGGCCGTGCAGGTGCCGCCCGACTACGCCGCCGAGATGGTGCCGTTCGATCCGCTGGTGGGCGAGTTCCGCGTGCACTATGCCGGCTTCTTCGATCCCGGCTTCGGCTATGCCGGCGCCGGCGGGCGCGGCAGCCCGCGCGGTGCTCGAGGTGCGCTCGCGCGAAGTGCCGTTCATCCTCGAGCACGGCCAGATCGTCGGCCGCCTCGTCTACGAGAAGATGCTGGCGCGCCCGGACACCCTCTACGGCGAAGGCATCGGCTCCAACTACCAGGCGCAGAGCCTCAAGCTGTCGAAGCATTTCCGCAGCTGAGCATTTGTATTCTCTTACAACCTCGTCCTGAGGAGCCGTGCGAAGCACGGCGTCTCGAAGGATGGCCACACACGCTGCGGCCTGTTGCCATCCTTCGAGACGCGCGCAATCGAAATCGGCTGTTGCCGATTTCGACACCATCGGTTGCCGAAGTCAGGCAGGCCTGACTTCGGTGCGCGCTCCTCTGGATGAGGTCCCAAGAGAGTTGGCGGCTGAAGGTAGGCACATCGCTTTGCCCACCCCACTTGCTCACGCGACTGCGATTGTGCGGGCCCACCCACTGCACTATTCTCGCGCCATGAGCTCCGCGCAGCTTCCCAGGTCGCGGTGTTCGCTCGCCTTTCCTCTCACATCCCGCATCGGTGGCATCATGGCTGACGTTTCACGAGACATCGTATCCGAGCTCGCGCCGACCGGCACGCTGCGCGTCGCGATCAATTTCGGCAATACCGTGCTGGCCCAGAAGGACCCGGCGACCGGCGAGCCGCGCGGCGTCTCTTCGGCGCTGGCGCGCGAACTCGCCAAGCGGCTCGGGGTGCCGATCTCCTTCGTCGGCTTCGACGCCGCCGGCAAGGTGACCGCGGCGGTCAATGCCGGGGGGCTGGACATCTGCTTCCTCGCCATCGATCCCGTGCGGGGCGAGGGCATTTCCTTCACGCCGCCCTATGTGGTGATCGAAGGCATCTATGTCGTGCCCAAGGACTCTGCGCTCAAAACCGTCGAGGACGTCGACCATGACGGCATCCGCGTCGCGGTGGCCCAGGGCAGCGCCTACGACCTCTACCTCACCCGCGCCCTCAAGCACGCCAAGCTGGTGCGGCGGCCGAGCGGGCCGGAATCCCTCGACATGTTCGTGGCCGACAAGCTCGAAGCCGCCGCCGGCGTGGGCCAGCCCATCACCGCCTTTGCGAAGTCGCGTACGGACATGCGGCTGATCCCCGGACGCTTCATGGCGATCGAGCAGGCAATGGGCACGCCCAAGGGCCGCGACGCCGGCGTGGCGTTCCTGCGCAAGTTCATCGAGGAGATGAAGGCCTCCGGCTTCGTCGCCCGCGAATTGCAGATCAGCGGGCAGGGCGAAGCGGCGGTGGCGCCGCCGGCGGGGTGACGCGGCTCCGCTGAATCTGCTTGCGCTGACACACTGCCGGGACTCGACACATGGATTTGATCTCCGAACGCGCGCGCCGCATCGTCACCACCCATGTGGGCAGTCTTCCTCGCCCGGCTTCGCTGTCGGCGAAGCTGCTGGCGCGGATGACCGGGCAGAGCTACGACCCCAAGGCCCTGGCGGACGAACTGCATGAGGCGGTGATCGCGATCGTCGCCAAGCAGGCCGCGCTCGGCATCGACGTCGTCAGCGACGGCGAATTCTCCAAGACCAGCTTTCAGTATTACGTGACCGACCGGCTCAGCGGCCTCGAACCCATCACGCCGAAGCCGGGTGTTCGCGCCACCCGCGAGAACCGGGCGTTTCCCGCCTTCTACAAGGACGGCTCCCATTCGGGAACGCAGGCCACGCGCTATGCCTGCACCGGGCCGATCACCTATGTCGGCCAGGCGCAGCTTGCAGCGGACATCGCGAACCTGAAAGCCGCGCCTCGCCGGCGCGGCGCATGTGGACGTGTTCATGCCGTCGGTGTCGCCGTCGAGCTGCGTCGGCCTCATGGAAAACCGCCACTACGGCAATGACGAGGAGCACCTCTACGCCGTGGCCGAGGCGCTGCGGCAGGAATATCTCGCCATCATCGACGCCGGCTTCATGCTGCAGATCGACGATCCCCGGCTCGCCATGTACTACATGCTCTCCCCCGACCAGACGGTGGACGAGGCGCGCGCCTGGGCGAAGCGGCGCATCGAGGCGCTCAACCACGCGCTGCGCGATATTCCGCCGGAGCGGGTGCGCCATCACACCTGCTACGGCATCAACATGGGGCCGCGCACCAGCGACCTCGAGCTGAAGCATCTCGCCGACCTCATCGTCACCATCCGCGCCGGCTATTATTCCTTCGAGATGGCGAACCCGCGCCACGAGCACGAATGGCGTGTCTGGGAAACGGTGAAGCTGCCGGACGGCAAGGTGCTGGTGCCGGGCTGCGTCACCCAGGCGGCGGTCGTGGTCGAGCATCCGGAGCTGGTCGCGCAGCGCATCGTCCGCCTCGCCGGGATCGTCGGGCGCGAGCACGTGATGGCCAGCACCGACTGCGGATTCGCGTCCACGCTTTCGGCGACGGAGCCGCCGGAAATCGAGCCGGAGATCGTGTGGGCCAAGCTCGCAAGCCTCGTCGAAGGCGCGCGCCTCGCCAGCAAGGCGCTGTGGGGGTAGTGTTCGCGTTTCGCTGAAGCGCGATCCACACACTTCGCCGTCATCGCCCGGCTTGACCGGGCGATCCGGTTGGCGCGGACCGGGCCGACTGGATTGCCCGGTCAAGCCGGCCAGACATGACGGTCCGCGTAATCGCAAAACGCTCCGCCGTTCGCTCGACTGAGCTGGGCTTACGTCGGAGAGAAGATCGATGTCGTTCGCAGCCAGACGCCTCCTCATCGCGCTCGCCATCGTGGCGATGCTCGGTTCGGACTTCTCGCAGGCCCAGGACGCCTACCCAACCAAGCCGATCCGTCTGGTCGTCGGCTTTGCCGCCGGAGGCTCGACCGACATTCCGGCCCGCTACATCGCCGACAAGCTGGGCGCGCTGCTGGGACAACGCGTGATCGTCGAAAACAAGCCCGCGGCCGCCGGCATGCTCGCGACCCGTGACGTGCTCGGCCAGCCCAAGGACGGCTACAATCTGCTGCTGTGCACGCATTTCGAAGCCATCAACGCGGCGGTCTATCGAAACGCCCAGTACGAGCTTTCCGATCTCGCGCCGATCTCCCTGATCTCGAAATACTACTACGGCCTCGCCCTCTCCAATTCGGTTCCCGCACCGGACCTCGCCGCGTTCGTGCGCTACGCCAAGGCCCACCCCGGCGAAATCAGCTACGGCACGATCGGAGCCGGATCGGCGCAGGAAATCTTCGCCCGGCAGCTCGAACGCCTCACCGGCATCGCCATGAACCGGGTGCCCTACCGCGGCGGCGCCCAGGCGTTGCAGGACCTGCTTCCCGGTCGCGTGCAGTTCTTCGTCTCGCCGATGTTCTCGATCATCCCGCTGGCGAACGACGGCATGCTCCGGATTCTCGGGGTCTCCAGCCCGGCGCGCCTCGCCGCCGCGCCCCTCGTGCCGACGCTGCGGGAGCAGGGCGTCGATTTCGTCCGGTACGGCTGGCTCGGGATCTGCGCCGCGGCCGGGACGGCGCCGGCGATCATCAGCCTTCTCAACCGCCACATCACGGCGATCGTCGCCTCGCCGGACTATCAGGCCGTCACCGAGCGCGCCGGCTCCATTCCCGTGTCGTCGACCCCGGACGAGCTGCGCGCGGTCATCGCGCAGACCCGCAAGGACGTCGAGGCGACGATCCAGGAGTTCGGCCTGCAGCTGGATCAGTAGCTCGTCATTCCCGGGCGCGCGCCTTCCTTCGCGCGAACCCGGAATCCAGCGCTGTGGTGCAAGACGCACGCCGTAGCGGGAGCCCGCTTTTTCCCTCTCCCGCTTGCGGGGGAGGGTCAGGGAGGGGGCGCGGGCGGTATGTGCGACGCGTCGGCGGGCCCCCTCCCCAACCCTCCCCCGCAAGCGGGAGAGGGGGATCGCAGCGCCGCACTTGTGACCAGTAGTGCTTCGCACCGCCCCGGAATGACGGATACATATGCAAGCTCGCCCACCGAGAGGACTCGGACATGCCCACCGTCATCGCATCGATCGACACCATCGCGCTGCGCATTCCGCTCGACACCTGGGCGCCGCCGCCTTCGTTCGCGGGCAGGCCGCGCACCCATGTGGAAGCGCTGTTCGTGCGCGTGGCCACCAGCAACGGCGTCGTCGGCTGGGGCGAGGCATTTGGCAACAGCGGCTCGACGGTCACGGCAGCGTTCGACAACTGGATCAGGCATCTCGCCGTCGGGCAGGACGCGACCGATACAAATCTCACGGCGCGCCTCGAGCGCCTGCTGCACAATCTCGGCCGCGCCGGCCCGGTGATCCATGCGCTGAGCGGGCTCGACATCGCGCTGTGGGACATCCGCGGCAAGCTCGAAGGCGTTTCGGTCGCGACGCTGCTTGGCGGCGCGCGGCGCAAGCGGGTCGAGACCTATGCGTCGCTGCTGCAATACGGCGGCTCGGTGGAGCACGTGCGCCGCAACGTGGCGCGTGCGCTCGAACGCGGCCATCGCCACATCAAGCTCCATGAGCGCACCGCGCAAGCCGTGGCCGCGGCGCGCGACGTTGCCGGCCCCGACATCCCGATCATGGTGGACACCAACTGCGCCTGGACCGCGGAGGAGGCGACCGCGCCGGTCGCCGCCATGGCGGCGTCGAAGCCGTACTGGGTCGAGGAGCCGATCTGGCCGCCGGACGATTTCGAGTCCCTCGCGGCGTTGCGGCGCGCGACCGGCGTGCCGCTGGCGATGGGCGAGAACGCCACGGGCGTGCTGGACTTCCGCAGGATGGTGGCGGCCGGCGCCACCGATTTCGTGCAGCCGAGCGTCGTCAAGATCGGCGGCCTCACCAACCTCTGGCAGATCGCGACCGAGGCCGAGCGGGCCGGCGCGACCTGCGTGCCCCACGCGTTCTTCTTCGGCCCCGGCTACCTCGCGACCCTGCACGCACTCGCCGCCAAGGCGCGGACAGCGCCGCTGGAACGCCTGTTCGCCGATGTCGGCTTCACCGCGTACGCGCGCACGGTTCCGGTGGAGAATGGTGGCGTCGATGTGCCGAACGGGCCGGGGCTCGGCGCCGATCCGGAGGCGGAGCTACTTGAGCGCTACAAGGCGTGAGCCGCGTCACCGCGGCTGGCGCGGCGCGGATGGCGGGGCTCGCGAGCATCGTCGTCGACTAGGTGCACTGGCCGACGGCTGAAGCTTTGAGCCGGCCGGTCATCTTACGACGGACAAGCGAACCTCCTCCACCGGCTTAGCCGGCGTCGGTTCGACGGCTGGAGCCGGATGCAGCGCCGTGGCGAAGCACCCGAACGTGGGCATGACGATTTCGAGTTCCTGGCAATACTTGTCGTAATCGCGCTCGCCCAGCCGAACGAAACCGAGTTGAGGCGCTTCGCCCACCACGCGCTTAAGCACGATGGGAGCGCTCGCCGGCGTGAAATGCGCTCCACCCGGGTTCGACAGCGTCATGATGAGACCGCGCGCAGGTTCTTTGGCCTCGGGGCGGGATACCATGATCAGGCGCATCGCCCCTCGTTCGACGGTAACGAAGCTCATGAACGGCCGCCCCTCCGGAATGTACACACGCCCGCTTTGAGTGTGCCCAGCGTCGACGCGGTCCTGCTCCTCGAAAATGAGGCAGGACGCGGATTCGTCCCAACGGACGACGATGAGGTAGGAGTTGATTACGCCGATGGACGAGAAGGCTGGCCGGAAGCAGACATAACGTCCTTCCAATGCCTCCACGTCGGAGCGTTTGTAGCCTCCGAGATTTTGGGCGGCTTCCGATCTCGATGGCAGTGCCGGGGCGGCATCGAGATCGTCCACCAGCGGGGGCGCGTAGACCTCGGGAACACCCGCGTGCGGGTTGTCGGCCGCACGCGCAGCGACTTCCTTGCGCACGCGCTGGGACTTGTTGAAGACCGCAAGGACCATGGCGCCGACCATGACACCGGTCATTGCGGTGTTGATCGTAATGAGGCGAATCGCGTGTTCCGGATGCACGTAGAACTGGGCAATGACGTTATCGTCGAGCAGCGATCCGACGAGCCAGCCCGCGGCCATGAAGGCGAGCCCGTTGCCGAGCGCCCCAACAGCTGCGGCGCGGTGCCAGCTCCAGTTCAGCGATCCCAGATAAGAACAAAGAAGCCCAAGGGAGATCGTGCAAACGAACGGAAGAATAATTCCTGGCCACCTTTCCACAAACTGAGTGACAACGTCCTGAAATCCGGAGCTGCCGCCTTGGATCAAGGCGGGGACGAGCGGGATTCCGATCCGCAAAGCGACCGAAAGCCCCGCGACGATGAGGGCCGCGAGCGTCAACTCGGCGATCGGCGGAAATGCCGGCCTTTCTTCCGCATAGCGCTCGATGAAGCGCTGCGCGACCAGAACGGCGCCCAAGACGGCGAACCCGATCGAGACTCCGAAGGTGATCGCGATGGTCAGAATTTTGCTGGTTGCGATCGGATGCGTCCCCGGCATTAAAGCCATCATGCCGACGCTCAGAATGATGACGGCGAGGATCGTGGTCACCCATTGGTCCCGTCCGAAGGTCGGCATCGGGTGGGTGGCATCGAAACCCATGCTCGAGAGCCGCTGGCGCCGCCCGCTCCGCGTCACTTCGCAACAAAGGACGAAACGCGCGATAAGGCTGCAGATGAGACTCGAAACCTCCGTAATGTTGCAGTTCAGCGTTTCTTTGAGCTCCCTGGTTGGATGCGGAGACGTAAAATAGGCAAGGCCTCTCTGCATCATCTCCTCGTAACGTGCGTCTGCACGAGCCGCCGTCGCTTCCCCGAGTTGCATGATCCTGGCGTAGACGGATCGGCTATGAGCATTCACAGGAAATGGGAGCTTGCCGTTATTCCTCGGCCCGACGAAAAGCCAGTACAGAGCAACCGCCCTCTTGAAGCGTGCGGAAAGCGTCCCATCGCCGCTGAAGTTCAGCGCCTGCGGGCTGATTCCGGAGATGATGTCGGTGACTTGGCCCCGGAGCTGCTCAGCCTGCGGCTGAAAGTCGGCACTTTGCGCGAGTTCGACCGCAAGGCGGTCGGCTTCACGTGGTATCGCTGCGAGCTGGACGCAAAACGACCGCGCGGCCGTATCAATCCGTGACACTTGGCGGAATTGCGACGCGACGACGATGATAAGTGCCGCAAAGATCGGAGCGTATTGATCAAGCTGGCCTTGTGCCTTCGGATCCATATTTGCCAGCACTTGAAAAAGTTTGTCGAAACCAATGCTGCCTTGGCTGAGCCCGATGATGACCAGGAGCCAGAGTGATACGATCAAGGCGTAGTAAAATATCACGCCGAAGAAGAAGAGGACGAAAGTCGTCCCGGAGCGGTTGGTCGGCGGCTGGTTGAAGCGGGTCCAGGCGACGACGAAGAGCGACAGGACTGGAATGATCCATTCACTCTTCAAAACGATCTCTCGCATGATGATCATGTCACAACCTCCAACGCAGCCGGAGACGCGTTGACGATCGGCACTACCTTCGGCGAGGCAATGCAGATGACCGGGTGGCATGCGCGAGGATCGGGACATTGGCTGCGCGTCGCTTGCGCATCGGACCCAGCCAACTCCATAAAGTATACGGAGATGGGGATGCATGATGTGAAGTGGTTCACACTTCAGAGCACCAATTCAATTTGAAGCGTTATGGGCTCCAAGAACGTTGGATCGTACGGCGTGCTCCTCGCCCGCCTCTCTCACAGCATCCGCGGCCTCTCCACATACCCCGTGAGATCATCCCCCAGCCGCAGCGCCAGCGCCGCGAGCAGCGCGGTCGGGTTGTAGCCGGCATTGTGCGGATAGGCCGACGCGCCGACCACGAACAGGTTCTGCGCATCCCAGTGCTGCAGGTGTGCCGACACCACGCTGTTCTTGGGGTCGGCGCCCATGGGGGTGCCGCCGGTGACGTGGGTACTCTGATAGACGCGGGTGTCGAACGGCGCCTTGCGCGGCGCCGTCGGCCCGACGATGGTCGCGTCGGTCGCCTTGGCGATCTCGGCGATCTTCTTGGTGCAGTACTCCGACATCTTCATGTCGTTGTCGCGCCAGTCGAACGTCATGCGCAGCAGCGGCAGGCCGTAGGCGTCCTGGTAGACCGGGTCGAGATCGAGGTAGTTGTCGCGGTGCGGATAGCTGGTGCCTTGCGCCTGCAGCGTGAACGAATGGGCGTACCAGTCGGCGCTGGCCTCTTTCCACTTGGTGCCCCAGCGCGGCGTGCCCGGCGGTACCCGGCGGTTTCCGATCGGGCGGCCATTGGTGAGGTTCGCGCTGATGCCGGCGCCGCCGAGGAAACCGAGGCCGCCGTGGTCGAAATTGTCGTTGTTGAATTCATCGATGGTCACGCCGGTGCTGCCGCTCGCCAGGAACGGATTGATCCACCAATCCTTCTTGAACACGTTCACGGCGGAACTCGTCTGGTAGCAGAAGTTCTTGCCGACCACGCCCGCGCCGGTGGCGGGATCATAGGGCGTGCCGATGCCGCCCAGCAGCAGGAGCCTGGTGTTCGTCATGGTGAAGGCGGCGAGCACGACCACGTCGGCCGGCTGCTCGTATTCCTCGCCGGTGACGAGATCGAGATAGCGCACGCCGGTGGCGCGCTTGGCGTGCTTGTCGTAGTCGATGCCGAGGACGTGGGTGCGCAGCCGCATCTCGAAGTTCGGCCGCTGGAACAGCACCGGATAGAGCAGCACCTCCGGCGTCGCCTTGGCCTGTGCCTCGCAGATGAATTTCTCGCAATGGCCGCAATACTGGCAGGGCCCGAGCCGCATCCCGTCGGGGTTGGTGTAGGCCCCGGACGAGTTGCCCGACGGCGCGATGAAGGGCTTGTAGCCGAGCTTTTCGCAGGTCGCCTTGAAGATGAGCCCGGCCTGGGTCGGCTCCAGCGGCGGCTGCGGATAGTCGTCGCGCCGCGGCGCCTCGAACGGATTGCCGCCGGGCTGCAGCTCGCCCTTGATGTTCCCGGCCTTGCCGGAGAGGCCGTAGAGCTTCTCGAACAGGTGGTGATAGGGCTCCATTTCGGCGTAGGTCGTGCCCCAGTCCTGGATCGGCATGTCGGCCGGGATCGCCTGCTTGCCGTAGCGCGTCTCGTAGCGCGTGCGCAGCGTCGGCTCGTATTCCGACCAGCGCCAGGCAAAGCCGTTCCAGTGGCTGGCGGCGCCGCCGAGGCCGTCGCCCGGCAGGAATGCCGCGAGCCGGCGCGCCGGAAGCGAGTCCTCCTTCGGCGAGTGCCGCGCCGTGTAGGTTTCGATCGACCAGTCCTGTCCGAGGCCGCCGCGGACGTCCCAGCGCAGCTCGTCGCGCTGACTGGGAATCTTCGCGGCCGCGCTGTCGCGGCGGTCGCCGCCGCGCTCGAGCACGAGCACGTCGGTGCCCTTCGCGGTCAGTTGCCGCGCGACCAGCGCCGCGGTCAGTCCGCCGCCGACGATGACGACGGTGCGCTTGTTCAGCCTGGTGGCCATGATTGGATTTCCTCAGCTGAAGTCGGCGATGGATTTCGGATCCTTGGCGCCGGGATACGGCTTGCCGCGGAACGCGATCATGTCGCGCTGGTGCGTCGCCGGCAGGCCCGGATAACCGATCATCCGCCAGAACACCTTGTCGTGGTTGCCGCCATAGATCGGGTCGGCATAGCAGGCCTGGACGAACAAGGGGTAGACGAGACCGTTGAACCAGAGGTCGAGCGGCACGCGCGGATCGGTGACTTTGCCGGCCGCAAGCTGCGTCAGGAAGGCGTCGGCGTCGGCCGCGGGCAAGGCGTCGAAATTCTTGTTGAACTGCTTCTTGCAGGCGGCGTTGGCGGCTGCGACCCCGATCTTGAAGAACTGCTCGGGCGTGAGCGGCAGCTGGTAGCCGAATTGCGGCTTGCCCTTTTTCCACGGCCCGTGCGAGTAGAGCCGCTCGCCCTGGCCGAAGCCGCCGGCGAGCTGGCGATCCATGTAGGTCGCGAGCCCGCAATCGACGCCGTTCGGGGTCAGGTGATCGGCCGGGCACATGACGTTGACGAGCGCTTCGACGAAGGCGGCCTCGTCGAGGCTCAGCGACTGGTAACCCGCAGGCGCCGCCGCGGCGGGCGCAGCCGGGGTCTCGGCCTGCGCGGCTGTAGCCGCGGCCGATGCCCCGATGGTCGCCGCCAGCGCGGGCGAAAACTGCGCCGTGCCGGCCACCGTCGCGAACTGCTTGAGGACATCCCTGCGGGCAAACTTGGCGCCCTCTCCATCAGCCATGGAAGCTTCCTCTCCGACCCCATTTGAACGGCGTTTGTACCGCCGCGAGCGATCCCGACGGCGGTGCCGGTGGGATACTAGTTGAGTAGAAATCCCGGCGCCATCGCCGCGGCAGGGGCCGCGTCAGTGTGCCGTAGGAGCCCGAAGACGGTTCTTGGGGGGCCTTGTGCGGTGGGCAGCCGATGCATCCGGCCGGCCCCCGGAGGTTGCCGATATGGCTCTCGGCACGTTGTTCTGCTATTCAGTCCGCTGGCGCATGACGGCTATCCGAGTCAACTCGAACGGATCGCGTTGTGATGGCACGGCTTGACGCAACGTGTGTCTGAAAAGTACTTGGAGGGTGTAGCGTTCGCGGGCGTAGTTCAGTGGTAGAACGACAGCTTCCCAAGCTCAATATTTTTTAAGTGATTGATATGAAAGACTATTTAGAATAAGGCGGCGCTTGGCATTCCAATGTGCCGTCGGCGCTCGGAGCGCTCCTCACTTACGATAGAGGGCGCAATTTCAACGCCAAATGCGACAGTCATCCTGGTGCACAATATTCTCACTCGAAACCCACTCGCTCGATCCGTCGCGCTGCCAATGCAATTTTCTGAAGCCATCCGCCAAGTGAATAAGTGGATCGCGTTGCCACGTTGCCGTCCTCGTCAGCTAATGGATCGTCAGCCCCTTATTCGTTCGTTCGGACGGCTCCTCGTAGGCCTGAAATATACTGCCGCGAGCACTCATGCCCGACACCCTGCGTCCCCGCGTCTTCCTTTCATATGCCCGCTCCGATCTCGACACCGCCCTCGAACTGCGCCGGCGAATTGAGGGTGACCTAGGCGAGGGCATCGTCTGGCACGACGTACGCTACCTCGCTGGCGATCACTGGTGGACCGAAATCGAGGACGTGATCCGCGGACAGGCCGCCATCGATAATGTCATTCTACTTGCGTCGGCCCAAGCCCTGTCGCGCGATGTCGTCCGCCGCGAATGGCGGCTGGCATGGCGTGAGGGCAATGTCGCCCCCGAACGTTTTCTGGTCCGCGCGGCCGGGCTTCACACCACCGGCGTTCGACCAACTCCCTGATTGGGTAAGAGCAAGAGTTTGCTCGACCCGACCGGTGGCTGGCATTGATCAATGTCCTAAAGGAGCCGGGTCAAGGCGCCCGCCGCCCGTTCATGGCGCGAGCTTTGCCCGAGGGCTTCGTCGCACGTCCCGAGGAGTTCGCGAAGCTCAAGGCTGCGTTGCTTGATACCAAGGGTGACGCCGTCGCCATCACGGCCGCGCTGCGCGGAGCAGGTGGCTTCGGCAAGACGATCCTGGCGCAAGCGCTGGCCCATGATGACGACATCCAGGACGCGTTCCACGATGGCGTACTGTGGGTGATACTCGGCGAGCGGCCGAATTCGTCGAGAAGCTTGCTGATCTGCCGACGACGGCGAGGTGATCGGCTCGATGGGCGTGTCCAGCGCCGACGGCGAAAAATGTACCCAAGCCGCCGTCGACGCGGTGTTCAAGAAACCCGGAACCCCCGCCTGCGCCGTAGGACCGAGGCGTGTTGGGAGCTGTGTGACGCACCAGCACACGTAACCCGGATGGAGTGGCGCGGTCGCTACACGCATTTCTCGCGCAGCCGCGCCGCAAATACGAGGCCGACCTCATCGATCCGCAATGCCGTCGCGGTTGAGCGCCTGGGGCTCGGGATCACCCATCCTTGCATGCGGCGCTCGGGCAATGCGCCGCCGCCAGCGACATTGCGGCCCTCGATGTAGCTGCGCTCCTACGCGGGCGGCCTGGTGGGATGCGGCTGCGTCGGCCATGCGCGCTCACCGGGCATATCGCTGGCCGGCGCAGGAGCCGCGCCGCGACAAGTATGATCACATTATCCTCGCGGTAACACGCCGGCCATCCACCGAGCCCGCTTCAAGGCGAACCCTTGATCCCGGATTTCTCGATGACGGGGCCCCATCGCTCGATCTCTGATTTCACCTTCTCACGAAATTGATCCGGCAACTCAATCTGCGGCTCGACGCCTTGAATGCGCAGCCGACCGCGCGTGTCGGGCGAGTCCACGGCCTCGCGCAGCAAGGCGTTGATACGCGCGACCAGCTCGGGCCGGGTTGTCCCGGGAGCGAATATGCCGAACCATGCGACGTATTCGTAACCCGGCAGCCCTGTCTCGGCGATCGTCGGCACGTCGGGCAGTTCGGGCGATCGCGTCAGGCTCGATATCCCCAACGCTCGCAGGCTGCTCGATCGGACCTGCTGGATCGCGCCCGGCATGGTTGCGACCGTGAAATCGACGTGGCCGGCCACGACGTCGGCGAGCGCCGGTCCCGCTCCCTTATAGGGCACGTGATTGAACTTGGCTCCCGACAGAAAGCTGAAGAGCGCGACGGCGAGATGCGAGGAGCTGCCGAAACCGCCGGTGGCGTAGGTGATCCCCCCCGGCTTCTCGCGCGCCATGTGGATGAGGTCGTGCGCGGAGCGCGCCGGGAACGACGGCGTCACGACCAGCAGATTGGGCGTCGTCCCGATCATCGCGACGGGCGCAAGATCCTTCATGGTGTCGTAGGGCAGCTTGTCGTGCAGGGACGGATCGTAGGTGATCGAGCCGCTGTGGATCAGCAGGGTGTAGCCGTCGCCCGGCGCCTGCGCCGTAATCTCGGTGCCGATGACGCCGCCGGCCCCGCCTCGGTCGTCGACGACGACCTTGCTGCCGGCAATCTCCGACAGCTTGGCGCTCACGATGCGGGCAATAATGTCGACGGTGCCGCCGGCCGCGAAGGGCACGATCAGACGGATGGGTCGCTCGGGATAGGTCTCCGCCTTCGCCGGAGAGATGCAGACGAGTGCGAAAGCTAAAGCCAGGAGACGGATGGGCGGCCTCATATGCAGTCCTCGACGCCTGGCCAACGATCGAATCCGTGCCTCCGTCGGGGCCGCGCGGCGCGTCAATCAGATCGGCACCGTACCATTCACGGTGACGCGATGCATCAGCCGCCGCAGCGGCAGCTGATAGTCGCTGATCGCCAGATGCTGGGTCATGCTGTTGTCCCACATCAGCAGGTCTGCGACGCGCCACTGATGCCGGTAGCAAAACTCCGGCCGCGTGACCGTGTCCGCGAGCTCCTTGATGAGGGGGAGGCTTTGCTCGTCCGGTGTGCCGCAAATCGCGACGCATTCGCCTTCGCGCACGTAAATGGCTCTTCGTCCGGTGACGGGGTGCGTCCGTATGACGGGGTGCTCGACGTCCGGGATGTTCTTGACCAGATCGCCCAGCTTGCTGCCCGGGGCATATTTCTTGGCGCTTCCGCGGTG
>CAWBSI010000010.1:0-58203 GCA_963791375.1 uncultured Alphaproteobacteria bacterium | reverse complement strand
CCATCAATGGCTGCTTCCGAGGAAAGCTGCCGTCACGGCAGACACACTTTGGAGTTTGTGCATGACCCGCAGCCGACATTGAGTCCTGATCACGGGGACGAGCGACCCCGGCCCAGTCGGGCAGGTTTCCTCTGGCGCAGAACTCAGCGGTGTAGTCTGATGGACGCCAAGCTTTACGCCTACGGGATTGGCCAATCTTCGCGGAGCCATTCATCATGCCACAAAGTCCCCTTCCCGCGCACAAAATTCGGAAGCTCTTGCACAGGTATGCCGCTAATAATTTCAATAAAGCCCAAGCGGCGACCCAACTGAGAATATCACGAAATAGCGCAACAAGGTATATTGATGCCTTTAAGCGGTCTTCCATGACGTTATCGGAAATAGACTGCCTGCCTCGTTCTCAGCTCGTTGTTCGACTATTTCCAAATTCTAAACATCCAATCCGATCGCGCCGAAAACGCCAACTGCTGGACCGCTTACCCGCGATTCATTCGCGAATCGCAATTGATGGGCTGTCTGTCCTGGATGCTTGGCGCGCAGAGGTTGCAGAGCAATGCAGCTATAAATATTCACAGTTTGCTTCCCTTTACGCTTCTTGGCGATTGGAACACGGGCACTGCAGGATGTCGGGAGCAAAGCAACTGCAGATCACAATTAAGCCATGTGATTATGCTGTACTCAAGAGTTGGCAACGATCACATGATCGACGAAAATGGGAAGTGGCGCTTGCATTGCTCGGCCGTTCATCCAACCATCCTTTGTCTGAGATATGCAATAAAATTGGCCGGGCGCGACGTACTGTTAAAAACTGGTATCTGACGTACGAGTGCGTAGGAATTGATGCCCTTCCTGTGAAAAGATCGCGCAGGCTGTCTGAAGAAGCACCAATAGTCATTAGGGAAAAAAAGAAACGGTTGATCAAAATTATTCACGAAACACCGAAAGCCCACGGCATCAATCGATCATCGTGGAGCTTGCAGGCGCTGTCAGAGGCGTACGAGAAGAAGTATGGCGAGCGTGCGTCGAGGAGTTCAATATCGGAGTATTTCCTTGCTGCTGGTTACAAGTTTAAGAAAGCAAAGAAGTCGCTAATGAGCGCCGATCCCGCTTATCGCGATAAACTAACTAAGATTACGAATACTCTTTCTCATCTTGCGTCAGAAGAGAAGTTCTTTTCCATCGACGAATTCGGCCCTTTCTCGGTAAGAGTTCGTGGTGGCCTAGCACTCGTTCCTGGCGATCAGATACGGACGATACCGCAGAGGCAAAGAAGCAAGGGCTCCCTCATTTGCACGGCAGCTTTAGAGTTGTCGTCGAATCAAATCGTACACTTTTATTCCAAAAAAAGAATTCTAAGGAGATGATTAAGCAGTGAGGCGGCTGGTCATACTGCACAGAGAGCAAAAGCGCATTTTTGTTTCGTGGGATTTTGCATCATGGCATGAATTTAAGATGCTCTATTGCGTTGTCGATGAAATCAATAGTGATAAATTCAAAAGACGTCACAAAATCCCCATTGTCGAGCTCATGCCTCTTCCGGCGGGAGCTCAATTTTTGAATGTTATTGAGTCTGTATTCAGCGGGATGGCGCGCGCGATACTACATAATAGTAATTACGAAAGCGTGGAGGCGTGCAAGGCGGCTATAAACATGTACTTTTCTGGTCGGAACCGAGCTTTTATAGCGAACCCTCGTAGAGCGGGAAACAAGATATGGGGTAAGGAGCGAGTTGAGGCGGTCTTTAAAGAGGAGAACAACTGTAAGGACCCCCGCTGGCGCTAGCTTGGCCTGGGTTCGCGACGAAATTCGACCGTCGGTATGATGGCTGCTGTTGGCCCGACCCGGACGAGCCGGTCGTTGTCCGAATCGTCCGGTGCTGGGGGTCAAGCGGACGAGGGCATGACGCCGCCGAAATGGCGCTGATGACCCTTATGTATGGTCCGGCCGTGCGTCGCAAGAGGTTTTCGTCGATCTGTCGGCTCTTCGGTCTTGCATCAATGTATCCGGCCTCTGATTGGAGCGTGTGCTCCGGGCCACCATGGATATCAGCGCGCGTGCGTTCTCATTAGTTCTCCACCGGGCCTTGCCGGACCTGCAGCGCATGAAACGTTGCTATTCTGTGGCCGCGTCGTCGGCACCGAGGTCGCTATCCGCTTGGTGCAATTAAGCCCGTTCATTAGTTGGACCCGGGGTTCCTGGAGCACCTCAGACTGTCGCCACGGGCCGTCATCGGCCCCGGAGCACGCTTCTTAGAGTTCTTATTTACGGGACCCCACGCCGACGACGCAACCCAGGAGGAGGAGATGGAGTTGTTGCATCGACGATGTTGCGGTCTCGACGTTCACAAAGAGACGGTGGTGGCCTGCCTGCGCCTCGTATCCAACGGCAAGGTGACGACCGAAGTTCGTACCTTCCAGACGACTACGGCGGACCTTCTGCGCTTGTCGGAGTGGCTATCTGCAAACGAGTGCACGCATGTGGCAATGGAGGCGACCGGCGTCTACTGGAAGCCGGTGTGGCACATCTTGGATGATGGGGAGTTCGTATTGGTGTTGGCAAATGCCGCGCACGTGAAGAACGTGCCGGGCCGCAAGACTGACATCAACGATGCGATGTGGCTGGCCGAACTGTTGGCGCACGGTCTGATCCGGGCGAGCTTCGTGCCGGACACGCAGACCCAAGAGATGCGCAATCTGCTACGCACGCGCAAGCAATTGGTCCGTGAACAGTCCAGCCACGTGCTGCGGGTGCAAAAGACACTCGAAGACGCCAACATCAAATTGGACTTTGTGCTTACCGATTTGATGGGCAAGAGCGGCCGCGCCATAATTGAGGCACTGATTGCCGGCGAAACCAATCCCGTCAAACTGGCCAACCTTGCTAGTCGGCGGGTGAAGGCGTCACCGGAGGAACTCCGTGAGGCCCTTCGGGGCCGCGTGACGAAGCACCATCGCTTCCTGCTACGCCTTCATCTCAATCAGATCGACACTCTCGATGCCGCCATGGCCACGGTCGACGCGCAAGTGCAGGCGAACCTTGGGCCCTTTCGCACCGCAGTCGACCTCATAGTGTCAATTCCGGGCGTCAAGAACCTCGGTGCTCACCAAGCAACGTGAGGACTCGCGCCGCAGATCGCTTTCGAATTCCGTGAACACGCCGAGCATATCGAGGAAGCAACTGCCGGCAGTAGAGCCGCCCAGGGCTCCCGAACTCACCTCCGCGAGAGGCGGGGTTCGATTTCTGAAACATCGGTTTAGTTAGCGGGGTGCTGTAGGTAGAGTTGTAGATAGCCACCAATGCGCGTCATTTATGTGATATAAATCAATATGATATAGCGGACACTCCTTCCGCCAGGTTTCGTCGCAACATGCAGCAGGGGGCCATGATGAAGAAGTTCGCCGGAACGGTTGCCGTGACTACACTGCTTTCGCTCGGTGGCTGGGCCTCTCTCGGGCCGGCGCTCGCCAGACCGCCGACAGCCACGATCTCGCCCGGGTACGACGCGCGGCTTGCCGAATCCAGGAAGGCATTGAGGGATGCGGAGTCAACGAGGCAAAGCCACACGGTCGTCACGCCCCGCGTGTCGCGTCCGCGGCACGCCAAGCCCGTGACGTCGCCTCGCTAGCCGCGGACAGTCCGCCATGCGCCGGATCGCTCGCCCTGCCAGCGCTGCGATCGGTGGCAGGGTCTGAACATCATGAGAATCGCTGCATCATGATTGACGCGCCCGCGGCGCCCGGACTGCAGACCTCGCCGCGCGAGCGATCGGTCCAGGCCTATATCGACGAGACGCCGGTTTGGTCGGACGGGACGCCGCTGCTGTGGTCGCCCATGACCGCCATGCAGTGGCGCATCTGGTGGCTCGCCGCGGCCGGCAAGTTCTTCGAGGGCCTCGTCGTCTTCATGACCGGCGTCGGCATGCCGCTCATCGCCGAGGAGTTCGGCCTCACGCGGGCCGAGCACGGGGTGGTCGGAGCGGCGAGCCTGTTCGGCATCCTCATCGGCGCCGTCGGCCTCGGCGGCCTGTCGGACTATTTCGGCCGCAAGTTCATGTTCATCGTCGAGATGATCATTTTCATGGTCTTCCTCGTGCTGCTGGTGGCGAGCCCGGGCTATCTCTGGCTGGTGGCCTGCCTGTTCGGGCTGGGGCTCGCGCTGGGCTGCGACTACCCGACCGCCCATCTGATCATTTCCGAGAGCATTCCCACCAGCGCCCGCGGGCGCCTGGTGCTGGCGGCGTTCGGCTTCCAGGCGGTGGGAGCGCTGGTGGGAACGCTTGTGGGCTATCTCGTGCTCAAGAACGTTCCCGAGATCGGCGCGTGGCGCTGGATGTATGCGACCGCCGTCATTCCCGCCTTGCTCGTCACCATCGGCCGCTTCTCCATCACCGAAAGCGCGCATTGGCTGCTGGTCCGGGGCCGGCTTGGCGATGCGCGGGCGCAGATGGCGCGGCTGCTGGCGCGGGAGCCGGTCTATCCGAGGGTCGTGGAATTCACCTCCGCCACCGCCGTCCGGTCACGGCAGAGCTTTTGGGCGCTGTTCGGCAAAGCCAACCGCCGCGCCACCCTCCTCGCCTCGATCCCCTGGTTTCTTCAGGATCTCGGGACCTATGGCATCGGCCTCTTCACGCCGACCATCCTCGCCGCCGCGCTCGGTCACAAGACGGAACATGTGCGCAGCCTCGCCGACCTCATCGGCAATGACGAGCTGGCGGCCAGGGGCGCGGCCACGATCGACGTGCTGCTGATCGTCGGCATCGTCTGCGCGATCATTTTCGTCGACAGGCTCGGCAGCATCCGGCTGCAGGTATGGGGCTTCATCGGCTGCGCCGCCGGCCTGCTCATTGCCGCCGCTTCCACTTTCGCGACCGGCATGACCGCGACCCTTCTCATCTTCGCCGGCTTCATGCTGTTCAACTTCATGACCAATCTCGGCCCGAACGCCCAGACCTACCTGCTCGCCGGCGAAGTGTTTCCAACGGGGGTCCGCGGCATGGGCGCGGGATTCGCCGCGGCCATCGCCAAGATCGGCGCCGTCGCGACGGCTTTTCTGTTTCCGATTCTGCTGGCCGATATCGGGACCAGGACACTGCTTTTCATCCTGGTCGGCACGTCGCTGCTGGGCGCCGTCGTCACCTGGATGTTCCGGATCGAGACCACCGGCGTGAACCTGGAGCAGATCGGAAGTTGAACGCAGGGAGGCGGGTCGCCACCGGGCAGGCCGGGATCACTTCTCCGAAACGTTCCGTTTCGATCGGATCTTGCCCTTGCCTGGCTGAGAGGCGCGCCTGACAACGGACGCTGAAAGACGCAATGCCCTCTTCGCCCGCTTGAGGATGCCCGGATCGATCGGCCGCGGCTCCAGCGGCACGTTCTTTCCGAGCCTGTCGACGAGGATGCGCAGCGCCGCGATCCGGCCGTAGGGCTTGTTGTTGGCCGGAATCAGATACCACGGGGCATGCTTGGTCGAGGTTTCGTCCATCATGTCTTCGATCGCGGTCTCGTAGTCGGACCAGCGGGCGCGGTTACGAAAATCCTCGTAGGACAGTTTCCACCGCTTCAGGGGATCGATGAGCCGGTCGCGGAACCGGCGCACCTGCTCGTCCGGGGTGATATGCAGGAACAGCTTGACGAGGCGGACCCCGAGTTGACCAGCGTGCGCTCGAACTCGTTGATCTCGCGATAGGCGCGCTGCCATTCCTTGGCGGTCGCGAAGCCCTCGACACGCTCCACCAGCACGCGGCCGTACCACGAGCGATCGAACGCAATGATCTGCCCCTTCTCCGGCAGACGACGCCAGAAGCGCTCGAGGTAGTGCTGGGCGCGCTCGTGCTGATCCGGCGCGGCGATCGGGTGGACCTTGAAGCTGCGGGGATCGAGCGCCCAGCCGAGGCGGCGGACGAGGCCGCCCTTGCCGGCGGTATCCCATCCTTCGAGGACGACGAGTGCCCGCTCCGAGGTTCCCAGATAGGCCTGCTGGATGAGCTGCAGCGCCCCCTGCAACGTCGCCAGCCGCCGCTCGTAATCGGCGAAGTCCATCTTCGGGTGCGCCTTGATCGCGGCGAGCCGCGGGCGGCGCCTGACGACGAAATTCCGGGATTGCATGGGCCATCCGGCGAGGCCGCAACATCGCGGCGCAGTCGATCGAAACAAAGCGGCGGCGCGCTGTCCAGCATTGATCTCTATCAAGCCTCGCTCGCCGCGGGACGATCAACCTTATGTCCTTTGACTTTGAGTGCTATCCTGTCCATGAACGGGACAGGCCCGACGGGCTCCCTGGCAACGGGTAGGGTCAGGGCGTCGGCGTGCAGATCGGCCGGCCCTTCCGCGGGTTACCGGCCCACATTGTCGCGGGAGCAGTGCCAGTCATGGATCAAATCAATCGCGCAGACGGCCAGGCCGTGGACCAGACCGTCGGCGCTCTCGGCCGCCGCGGCACGCCGCACGGTCCGTTCCGCCGGCTCCTGCGCAGCGTCATTCATTTTTTCTCCTACCACCTGGTCCTGTCACGGCAGAGCATTCGCAACACCCGTGCCGCGGGGTTCCGCCTCACCGTGCGACCGACCGTGTTTCATCCCCGCTTCTTCATCAGCAGCGAAGCCTTCGCCGCGTTCCTCGATGGCCTCGACCTCTCCGGCAAGCGCGTGCTGGACGTCGGGACCGGAACCGGCGTGCTCGCGCTCGCGGCCGCCCGCGCCGGCGCGTCCTACGTCGTCGCCGCCGACATCAACCCGAATGCTGCGCTCAACGCCGCCGAGAACGCGCGCGCCAATGGGCTCGGCGACCGCGTGTCCGCGGTGTGCTCCGACCTCCTCGCGGCGCTGGCGCCGCGGCCGCTGTTCGACGTGATCCTGTCGAGCCCGCCCAAGCATGCGGGCGAGCCGCGCAACCTCGCCGATCTCGGCTGGCACGCCGGCTCGAAGTACCGCTACATATCCGCGCTGTTCGACCAGTCCCGCGAGCGGCTCAATCCGGGAGGCCGGATGTACGTGATGGTCTCCTCGGATTCCGACCTCGATCTCTTCAGCAAACTGATCGATCACGCCGGATTTCACGCCCGCCAGGTGCACGAGCATTCGCTCTACATCGAATCGATGATCATCTACGAGCTGACGCCGCCGTAACGCGCGTGGCGGCCAGCTAGGCGCCCGACGCGATCAGGCCCCGCAGGTAGCGCCACAGCGACCAGCTGCGGGCCGGCTCGACGCGAACCACCGGCGCCGCGGGGTCGGTCATGAACCCCAGGCGCTTGATCATATGCCAGGCGGCCGGATTCCACTCCCGCCACACCTGCTCGGCTTCCTGGTTCAACAGGCCGCTGACCACCTCCGGCACCGAGCCGAAGATCTGCGGCAGGCGGTCCGTCACGTCCTCGTCGCGCAGGATATTCCACTTCGACGATCCGCCCATCACCGGAGAGCCGATCGCATAGACCACCCGGCCGACCTGCGCCTCGCGGGCGCAAAACGAGCACATCGCGCAGGGCTCGACATTGGTATAGAGCGTGGCGCGACGAAGCCCCTTGCGGCCGAGGATCTTCTGCGCCTGCGACAGCGCGATCACCTCGGCGTGGCGGGACACGTCGCCGTCGCGAACCGCATGATTGATCGCCTCCGCGACCACTCTGCCGTCCAGCGCGATGACCGTCGCAAAGGGATATTCGCCTTCGCGTGTCGCGGCCCGCGAGAGCTCGATGCAGCGGCGCATCATTGCCAGATCGGTGGGGTCGGCTGTCTTTTGGATGAGCGCCACGGTTGTTGCACGCGGTAGACGAGAGGATGGATTTACGCCGGGAAAACGCCTGTGAGGGCGGTCCCCGTCAAGATCGACGCAGGACATTGATGTTTCGTGAAGCTTGCCCTCCCGCCACCGGCTCGATAGCCCCGTCCGAAGTCTATAGTTAACCGGAACAATCCAGTCAAAGGCTCCTGTGCATTGCGATGCGGCGGGGGAAGCCTTCGCCGCCGGCGATATTGCGTCCGTGTGGGTCGGCTTGTCAGTCGCCGAATGTCAGCCGGCAGCCGATTGTGGCCGCCGGTCCTGGCGTATTCCATGCGCGACGAGAACTGGCGGATGAGGTGAATGCCGCGCCCGCCCGGCGATGCGGCTTCCAACGTCTGCGGTGTCTGCGGGGCCGCCACCACGCTCGGGTCGAACGGGCTGCCGTCGTCCTCGATCTCAAGGACGACCTTCGAATCCGAGCACTCGAGATCGGCGGCGATCGCGGACGCGCCTGCGCTGCCCTTGCCGTGCTCCAGGATGTTCGCGACCGCTTCGTCCAGGCACAGCTGCACCGCGAACGACGTCTTTTTGGAAAGCCGCGCCGCCTCGCAGGCCTCGATGATCCAGCGCGTCAGCTTGTCGAGCTCGCCGGAATCGTTGCGGATGCGCATCGCGGACCGGTAGGATTCTCTGGCGCAGGCCGTCATTGCCAATGTCCGGTCACCGCCGGACCGCCTCGATGGCGGCGCGGCGAACACGCTCTCGTCTGGCGACATCAACTTAGGTCCACGGCCGCCCATGTCGCCATGACCCCCCTCATGCAATGTCGTTCATGACATTTTGATGACAAGCTTCGTCGGGACCGCAAAGCGGTTTCTCCCCGCGAAATTTGACTTCGATCAAAGTTTCCGGGAACCGGTTCGGCGATCCTGCTCTCCTTTCGAGGGGAGACTCGCTATGACGACCGAAACTGCGATCATGGTCAGTGCCATCACAATCGCCTTCATCGGGTTCGCCTTGACGCTGTGGTGGGCGGAACGGCAGACGCGCGGCGTGCATCGGGAATAGCTCGGCAATCAAGGCGCGCCGGTAGGCACGGCTTGGCTCCCTCCCCTGAACAAGGGGAGGGTCGAAGCCGTTGCGGTTGGCCGCGATGGTGCTAGTTTTCCGCCCGGCGCAAGTCATTCCCCAAGAATTGTGCGCCGGGAGGCAATCATGACGCCGAGCGTTCAAGCCCTGTCACCGGATCGTGTCGCCGCCGATGCCATCGCCGTGCTCCCGACCGGAGCGGCGTTGGGCGCCGAGGTCCGGGCGGGTGATCTCAGGACGCTGGACGATGGCGCCTTCCAACGGGTGCTGCGGGCTTGGCATGATCATGCCGTCGTTCTGTTTCGCGGCCAGACGCTGAGCGACCAGGATCTGATCGCATTCAGCCGCCGCTTTGGCGATCTCGACTGGGCGCCGATCCAGGAAACCGGCCGCCGTTTCGTGGAGGGCATGCCGGAAATCTACATCGTCTCCAACGTCAAGGTGAACGGCGAGCCGATCGGCAGCCTCGGCGACGGCGAAGCGGTGTGGCACACCGACATGTCCTATCTCGACATGCCGCCGAAGGCGAGCATGCTTTATTCCCTCGAAATCCCGACCAGCGGCGGCAACACGTCGTTCTGCAGCATGTACGCCATCTACGACGCGCTTCCCGCCAAGCTGAAGGAGCGCATCGCCGGCCTCAAGATCAAGCACGACGGCACCTACAACAGCGGCGGCTACGTCCGCCAGGGCGTCACGCCGACCGACGATCCGCGCACCTCCCCCGGCGCCCTGCATCCGCTGGTGTGCACCCATCCCGATACCGGCCGGCGCATGCTCTATCTCGGCCGCCGCCGCAACGCCTATATCGGCGGGCTGGAGCTTGCCGAGTCCGAAGTGCTGCTCGACGAGCTCTGGAGCTATGTGGAGCGGCCGCAATTCGCCTGGGAGCACGTCTGGCGCGTCGGCGACCTGGTATTGTGGGACAACCGCTGCACCATGCACCGTCGCGATGCCTTCGACCCCAAGCAGCGCCGCATCATGCACCGCACCCAGGTCAAGGGCGAGCTGGCGCCGGCGTGAGGGTGGCCCCTACTTCTTCGGGACGTTGAGCAGCGCAATCACGCGCGCCCATTTTTCGGTGTCGCTGCGCAGCCGCTTCGCCAGCGCCGCCGGCGGCAGCGGCGCGACGATCGCGCCGGCGTCGCGAAAGCCCTGCGCCACCTGCGGCTCCGCAAGGGCCGCCGCGACGTCCCGGGTCAGGCGGGCGATCGCCTCGGGCGGCGTGTTCGCCGGGGCGAACAGCCCGTTCCAGGACGTGACGTCGAAGCCGGTCACGCCTTGCTCGTCGATGGTCGGCACGTCCGGCAGCAGCGGCAGGCGCGTCGCCCCGGTGGTCGCCAAGGCCCGCGCGCGCTTGCTCTCCCACGAGCTTTTGAACGCTCCGAAGGTGTCGATATAGACATCGACGTCGCCGCGCAGCATCGACATGGTGAGCTCGGAAGTCAGCCGGTAGGGCACGATGGTGAAGTCCACCTTGGCCATGATCTTGAGGAGCTCGGCCATGAAATAGGGGCTGGTGCCGGCGGCGCTGGTCCCGACATTGATGGCGCCCGGCCGGCTGCGCATGTCGGCGAGCACCTGCCCGAGGTCAGCGAAACGCGAGCCGGTATTGGTGCCGATCACGTAGCCGAAATCGCTGATGCCGGAGATCGGAATGAAATCGGTGAAGGGATCGTAGCCGAGGTTGTTGAACTGGGACACCGCGACGGCGGTCGAGTTCGCGAGAATCTCCAGGGTATAACCGTCCCGCGGCGCCGAGAGCGCAGCGTGGGCGGCGGCGATGCCGCCGGGGCCGGACTGATTGTCGATGACGATCTGCTGGCCCAACCGCGGCGCCAGCCGTTCGGCGAGGATGCGCACGCAGATGTCGGACACGGCGCCGGCGGAAAACGGGATCACGATCTTGATCGCGCGAACGGGATAGGCGGCCTGCCCCCGCGCGGCGCCGACGCGCATTGCCGTCAAAGCCGCGGCGCAGCCGATCAGAACATGCCGGCGCGTCCGCCCGCCCGTGGTCCTCAGCGTTTCCATCTCCGCGTCCCGTTCCGTGGCGATCTTGCTGCCGCCGCGGCCCTGCATAGCGAAGCCGGGAATGCGCGGCAACGCCACCTTTCGACGCTGACGCCTGTTACGAGGGGCCTGAGAGGGTAAGCCACCGTCCGTCGATCGAGCCAATGACCCCTCTGCAACATGCGAGCGGGCATCGTTGCGGCTGTGGCCGGCAAGATTATTCGCCAATTTGGTCACAACTTCTCCCCGGTGATGCCGCGGATCATTAGCGAAGGCGAAATGCAGGCTGGCGATGATGCCTGCGTCCGGAGCGCGTTTGGGATTGTAACCGCGTTGGCGCGCTTTGTGACCGCTGCAGCGGGCTCCAACCCCAACTTTTACTCCCCAGGGGGTTGGAGCCTCTGACAGCGCGATTGATCGCACCGGTTGGTCCCAAACGGATTCGGATTTCGAAAAGAGGCCGCCGGCGCCGTCCGCGCGCCGTAGCTTGCCCGAAGCCGGGTGGCGAAAAGGTCATGAACTTGGCGCGGAAGAAACCCGTCATTGGAGACAGGTAATGCCCTACGCGAGGGAGATCAGGAAGTTTGCCGCAGAGATCGGGCGCCACGCCAAGCAGCGCTCCGTCTATCTGAAACACGAGCTTGCGGACATAAAGGCGCGCAAGGCTGAGATAGAGACGTACCTCCATTCCACAACTACGTTGCAGGAGCGCCTTGCGCGCTTCCAGCCTGAGATCGGCGGAAGCCTTCAATGCCCCCGTTGTTGGGTTGACCGCGAAACGCGATCTTCGCTCACCGAGGCTCCCGGCTCCGAAAAGGAAGATAGTTTCAGGTGTCATAAATGCGGCTTCGACCTTTCGATTCCGTTACAGAAATGATCGACGGCGGGGCTGGGCGCATTGCTTCCCGGCGCCTCGGCAATGACCGCGACCGGGGCACCGCCACAGTGTTGCCGAGGATTTCGCGCACATCAAATTCAGCAAGTGTTCGACCGGATCAGGTCTTGAATCCGATCAAGCTTCGAGCCTCATTCCGCCCTGTCCTTGCCGGGTCGGAGGTAATGGAGAACACCAGATGATCAATCGCGTGCCCGCCCTTGCTGCCGCGGGGCTGCTGGCGGCTGGCCTTGGAGCGTTCGCGAGCGCGGCGTCGGCGACGCCGCTTTCCGATGCGCTCGCGGTCAGGAACACGGCGCCGAGCAACGTCGAATCCGTCCGCTGGGGCGGCGGTGGGGGCGGTGGATGGCGCGGTGGCGGTGGCGGTGCATGGCGCGGCGGTGGCGGCGGCTGGGGCGGAGGCGGTTGGCGCGGCGGTGGTGGTTGGGGTGGTGGCGGCTGGGGATGGGGCGTTGGCGCCGGCATCGTCGGCGGCGCGATCATAGGCGGTGCGCTGGCCGCTCCCTATTACGGCTACGGCCCCTATTACCCGGCCTACCCGCCCCCCTACCCCTACTATGGGCCGGTCTATGAGGCGCCCCCACCCGGAGATTACGGACCGCCTCCTGCCTATAACGGGCCGCCGCCGGGAGCCGGTGCCTATGGGCCGCCGCCCCGAGGCGGCGGGGACCCCGGCTACTGCGCGCAGCGATACCGGTCCTACGATCCGCAGAGCGGCACCTATATCGGCACCGACGGCTTGCGCCATCCTTGTCCGTAGCTCTCATCCCTTCCCGACTTCGGGGAGGGTGGCCGAGCGAGACCGAGGTCGGGTGGCGGCCACGGGCACGGCCGAGCAAAGGAAGAAAGAACCCCACCCTACCCTCCCCGAAGACGGGGAGGGTAGGAAACCCTATCGGTCCGGCAGCGGAATGAACTCGGTCTCGCCGGGCACCGGCGCGAAACGGCCTGTCTTCCATTCCTCCTTGGCCTGCTCGATCCGCTCGCGGCGCGAGGACACGAAATTCCACCAGATGTAGCGCGGCCCCTCGAGCGCCGTGCCGCCGAGGAACATCAGCCGCGCGCGCGACATCGCCCGCGCCGTGATCCGGTCGCCGGGCCGGAAGATCAGCATCTGCGGTCCGGTGAAGCGCTCGCCTGCGATCTCGATCTCGCCTTCCACCACATAGATCGCGCGTTCCTCATGGCCGGGATCGAGCGGCGCGCTGGCGCCGGGCTCGAGCACCACCTCGGCATAGAGCCATTCCGACAGCATGCCGACCGGGGATGTGCGGCCGAATGCCGATCCCGGCGATGACCCGCGCCCACACGCCGCGGTCTTCCACCACCGGCAGGCTCGCCGCATCGAAATGCTGGAACGACGGCGCGATCTCCTCGTCGGCCTGCGGCAGCGCGATCCAGCTCTGGATCCCGAACATGTTCTGGCCGGCGCGGCGCGCCTCGTCGGGGGTGCGTTCGGAGTGCGCGATGCCGCGGCCGGCCGTCATCAGGTTCATGGCCCCCGGCATGATCTCCAGGGCGTTGCCCTCGCTGTCGCGATGCATGATCTTGCCGTCGAACAGATAGGTGACGGTGGCGAGCCCGATATGGGGATGCGGCCGCACGTCCATGCCCTGCCCGGCGATGAACTGCACCGGGCCGATCTGGTCGAAGAAGATGAACGGTCCGACCATCTGGCGCTTGCCGTGCGGCAGCGCGCGGCGCACCTCGAAGCCGCCGAGATCGCGGGCCCGCGGCACGATCACGAGTTCGAGCGCATCGCATGACGCCTTGTCGCCGAGCACCGGGTCCTTGTCGGGCATCCAACTCATGGTCGATCTCCATCGGTGGGAGGCAAAAGGCCATTTGATCCGCGACGCGGTCGCGCCGCGTCGCAACATGCAAATGGGGCGGGTCCGGCACGGCGACGGCGATTTTTTTCGCCGCACACGGCCGACGCGTGACAATTTCGCTCAGCGTCAATCAATCCGTTACTTCCCTTCGGTAAGAGCGGCCTGTATGCTGACAAAAAATATAGTGCCCGACCGAGGAATTGCCAGATGAAGTGCAGCGCGTGGTTTGGTTTGCTCGTGATCGCGTCGTCAATCGGGTCATGGGCCCCGGGTGCGCTTGCCCAACAGCCCGCCGACAATCTCACTGACCAGCAGAAGCTCGGCCGCCAGGTTTTCGCACAATCGTGCGGGGTGTGCCATTTGCCGCCCTCGCTGGGGGCGAAGACCTATGGCCCGGCGCTCAACAAGGACGCCGGCGGCGGCGACAACGACGTCATGCGTGAGTTCGTCGAAAACGGCACGCCGCGCATGCCGGCTTTCAAGTTCTACCTCAAGCCCGACGAAATCGAGGCCATCATTTCGTACGTGAGAACAGTACCCGTGCAAGCAGCACCGCCCGCAAATGCATCCCGCGGGGGCGGCGGAGAATGACCGTGAAGGAGAAGCACACAATGACACATATTCGAGGAAAACTGTTAGCGAGCGTCGCCGGTCTGGTCGCGCTCGGACTGGCCGCCCCGGCTTGCGCCGATCAATTGCTGACCGGTTCGATCGCGTCGGCGAGCGGACAGAAGCTCGAAGGCGTGCAGGTGTCGGCCAAGAAGGAAGGCTCGACAATCACGACGAGCGTCTATACCGACCAGAACGGCGACTATTTTTTCCCGTCCATGGCCGACGGCAAATATCAGGTATGGGCACAGGCCCTGGGCTTCCACACCGTGAAGGGTGAGGTTGACCTTGCGGCGACCAAGCACCAGGACTTCAAGCTCGCCACCATCGCCGACCCGGAGGAGCGTTATCGTCAGCTGCCGCCGGAGTTGATGGTCGCAGGCTTGCCGGACGCAACGCCTGAAGACGCCAACATCAAAAAGATCTTCACCAATGAATGCACGGGCTGCCACACGCCGGGCTACCCCTTGCAGTTCAAGTTCGACGAAGCCGGCTGGAACAAAATCATCAACCTGATGAAGGTGGTTCCCGGTTCCGGCGTGTATCCTGGCGCCAATGCCAAGGTCAGCAAGATCATCGAATACAACCGCAAGGACCTCGCGGCCTATCTGGCGCGGGCGCGCGGCCCCGGCGAAACCTCGATGAAGTTCAAGGACCGTCCGCGCCCGACCGGCGAAGCCGCCCGCGTCGTTTGGACGACCTATGACCTGCCGCTCAACCCGGACGCCGGCATCGGAGTCCAGGGCGTCAAGTCCGCCAGCGCGATCAACGACGGCTCGGATTGGTCGCTCGGCATAACCTCGAAGCTCGGCCAGATGCCGCATGACGGCGGCATGGACCTCAACGGCAATATTTATTTCACCAACAACAACCCCAACACGCTCGCCACGATCGGCAAAGTCGACGCCAAGACCGGTGAGGTGAAGTGGTTGAAGGTCGACCGCAACGACGGGCGTGCCGCCAATGCCCACGGGCTTGTGCGGGACGGCAATGGCGACTTCTGGTTCGACGTGAACCCGGGACGGCGCGCGCTCGGCAAGCTCGACGTCAAGACCGAGAAGATCAGCGTCTACCAGACGCCGTCCACCATGTCGCCGCTTGGCGGCGCGGTGACCATGGACGTCGACGGCAAGGGCAAGATCTGGGCTTCGGCTCCCGATGGGGCCGTGCGCTTCGACCCCGTGACCGAGCAGTTCACCGACTTCAAGTCGATCAAGCCGTACAACTCGCCGAAGGGCACCGGCATGACCTACGGGGCCGCCGGCGATCGCGACGGCAACGGCTGGTGGGCCCAGATGGCGCTCGACACCATCGGCCGCGGCGACATTGCGACCGGCAAGGCGACCGAAGTATCCCTGCCGTCCATGAAGGAGCAGATGGACCGCGTGACCCCGAAGGCGCGTGAATTTTATGAGGGCTACAACGAGCTCTCGTTCAACACGCCGCTTCCGTGGTCTCAGGGACCGCGGCGCATGGGTACCGACAAGAACGCCGATGTGCTGTGGGTCGGTAATTCCTGGGGATCGAGCCTCGCCCGCATCGATACCAAGACGATGCAGACGACGATCATCCCGTTCCCGGATTCGGCCTACCAGCCCTATCACATCGCGGTCGACCAGAATCACAATGTGTGGGGCAATCTGTGGACCGCGGACCGGATCACCAAGTACGATCCCGCCAGTGGCCAGTGGACGATGTTCGACCTGCCGACCCGCGGGACGGAAATTCGCCACGTTTCTCTCCTGGAGCGCGACGGCGTGACGAAGGTCATCGTTCCGATCTATCGCGACAGCAAGATGGGCGTCATGACGCTGCGCAGCGAGGCCGACCTCGCCGCCCTCAAGGACAAGGCGAAGTAACACTTCGCCCCTGATGAGTTGCGGACCGAGCCCCGGAAACGGGGCTCGGTTTTTTTATGCGCCGTTCCCCTGTGCGCCGCGCCAGGCGTCATTCCAGCGTGGCCGCGACGAGCCAGCTCGTCACCGCCTGCAGCGCCGCGGCGCGGCCCTCGGTGGGGCGGTGGGCGCGGTACACGGCGAGCTGCGCGTCTGCCGAGGTGCCGGCATCGGCGATGGCCCGGCACCGCTCGAGTTCGGCGCCGCAGCCGAGCACCGCGGCGTCTTCCTCGGTCTCTTCGATGATCCGATCGATCATCGAGCGGATCGAGAAGGCCCCATCCTCGCCGACGAACGTGCCGTGGACGCCGTAACGCTGCGCCCGCCACTTGTTTTCGACGGCGATGGCGCGGGCCACCGCGTCGAGATCGGCGTTGAGCTTGGGATCGCGGAAGAGCCGGCGGGCGAGCACGCGGAACAGCGCCGCGATGGCGACAGAATCCTCCACCAGCGTGCAGCTGTCGGGCGCACGTAATTCCAGGGTCGGGTGGCCGAGCGAAGGGCGCATTGCCCACCAGATGAAGCTCGCATCGGCGATGACGCCGGCCTTCACCAGCGCCGCCACATAGGCGTCGAACTCCTTCTTGTCGTGGAACAATTCGGGCATTCCGGTGCGAGGCTCCTCGTCATAGGCGGCGAGCCGGTAGCCCATGAGCCCGGTCGGCCGCGACTGCCAGAACGGCGAGGAGGTGGCAAGCGCCACGAACAGCGGCAGGAAGGGCAGCATCCGCGTCATCACGCTGACACGCGCGTCGGGGTCGGGCAGCTCCACATGCACATGCATGCCGCACAGCATGTTGCGCCGGCCGATCATCTGGAGATCTTCCATGACGGTGTCGTAGCGCTCGGATTCGGTCTGCCGGGATTCGAGCCACGCAGCGGTCGGATGGGTGCCGGCGGCAAGGATCGCCAACCCATGCTCCGCTCCGACCTCTGCCAGGGTCCGGCGCAGATGGCGCAGCTCCTCGCGCGCCGCCTTCATGTCCGTGTGCGGAGCGGTCGCCACTTCGATCTGCGCCTGCAGCATCTCGCTCGTCACCTGGCCGCCTGTCCTGGCGACAGCCTTCTTGGCCGCCTCCAGGAACGGCTTGGGCATAGCGCAGATGACCGACTTGGTTTCGGCATCGACCAGGAAGTACTCCTCCTCGATACCAAACTTGAATTCAGCGTCCATGGTGCACCTCGCGGCGCCGCGGGCCGAGGATCTTCGATCGGCTGCATTATCGACAGGAGTCCGGCAGCAACGCGTCATGCCGGGTTCGGGTTCCCGCACAAACGGTGGCGAAAAAGAAGCAGATTGGCCGAAACCGTGCCTCTACGGCGCGTCGAGGAACACCGGCGGATAGCGATCTTCGCCGTAGGTCCACGCGGCCACGGGGCGGCCGGTGGCATCGATCAAGCGCACCGTCGCGTCCCTGCCCTGCTCGCCCAGCTTGTGGGCGGCATCGACGGCGCAGAACATCGCTTCGTGACGGCTCCGGTAGGGACCGTATTCGTCGCCGTCATAGGCGATGATCCAGGCATCGCCGCTGGGCCGTACCCGATACTCCGCACGGGGGGCGACAGGGATCGCGGGATTGGATCGCAACGACATCGTAATCGCGGGGCAGAGGCATGAACGCTCCCTGGTTGACACGATTGCGTATCAACTACGGACGTCCGATTTGGTTTCATCGGAATTTAGAATGCCCGACGATTTTCGCCCTACTTTTTTACCTATTGCCTACGCCCTTACCTCCTGCCGCTGGAACACGACATAGGTGGCGACGAACAGCACGATCGCGCCGGCGATGAGGCCGACCACCTGGGGCCAGGCGATCATCAGGCTTTCCTTGCAGCGGCAGCGCCGCGCCGACCACCGCGCCCTGCAGCTGGCGGATCTGATCGAGGAGCGGGCCGAGCGACGGCGTCGTCGGCGTCAGGATCGGCGAGCACCGCCTCGCTCGAACAATTGATTGGGCGAAAGACGCGACAGCGCCTGCTGCCACTGCAGCGTCTCCGGGCTCCGAAGGCCGAGCATGACGTAGCGGATGTCCGGCGGCGCGATCATCTGCGCGAGCACCGGGGCGATCATCGGCCACAACAGCGTCATGAACAGCCAGACGCCGAGCGACAGCAGCGCCGCCGTCGCCGGCGAGCGGAACAGCACCGAGAACAGCATCGCCACCGCGAGCCAGACGCCGGCATAGGCGACGCGCGATGAGCAGGAAGACCAGCGAGCGGGCGAATCTCCTCCCCGCTCGGCGGCACGCCCGAGGAACAGCACCCCGAGCCCGACCACCAGGAGCCACAGGCACACCAGGTTGATCCGCGAGCGTACGCGAGGCCGGCGAGGAACTTTCCCGCCAGCAGGGCGTCGCGATAGATCGGCTGGGCGAGGATGCGCGACAGGGTGCGGCGGT
Source organism: uncultured Alphaproteobacteria bacterium (assembly GCA_963791375.1). Lineage (GTDB taxonomy): Bacteria > Pseudomonadota > Alphaproteobacteria > Rhizobiales > Xanthobacteraceae > JAJPKK01. The sequence continues at coordinate 39,747 of CAWBSI010000010.1, read as the reverse complement.
TGTGCTCGCCATTGATGGCGTCGAAGCCGAGCCCGATCGCCATCAGCGGGATGACGAAAGCCGAGAATGGCGACGAACGAGGGCAGCGGTCTGGCCGCCCGGATTGAACAGCTTGAGCAGCAGGAACGGGTCTTCCGCCGTGGTGTCGCGCAAGCTGGTGATCGCGCTGTAGAGCGGCACTGCCGCGGTGAGCACCATCAGCAATGCGAGCAAGCAGCATGCGCGCGCTGTCGAAGTGATCGGCGAGCTCCTTGAGCACCACCGTGCCGAGGCCCTGCCAGGGCGAGCCCTCACGCTGCATCGCGCATCTCCTTCTCGGTGGCCGCCTGCTTCTCGAAGAAGCGGGTGTAGATGGCGTCGAGGCTCGGATTGTCGACCGAAAGCCGGGTCAGCGCGCCGTCGGCGGCGACGACGGCGCGCGCCGCGTCCGGCCGCACGTCGTGATCGGCCGTCAGGCGGTAATGGATGTCGCCGGTCGCGTCTGCGACCGTCGTCACGCCCGGGATGGCGCCGAGCCGCGCCGCCAGTTCCTGCCCGGCGCGGCGGTGGCCTCGACGTCGACCACGAAGCCGGCGCCCAGCACCTGGCGCGCGAGTTCCGGCACCGTCCCCATCATCAGGATGCGGCCGCCGCTGGAACAGCGCGACGCGGTCGCACAGGCGCTGCACCTGGTCGAGCAGATGCGAGGTGATCAGCACCGTGACGCCGTCGCGCTTGAGGTCCTCGATCATGTCGAGGAATTCGTGGGTCGACTGCGGGTCGAGGCCCGAGGTCGGCTCGTCCAGGATGGCGATCTCGGCGCTGCTTCATGATCAGCTCGGCGAGGCCGAGCCGCTGGCGCATGCCGCGCGAGAAGGTCGCGACCCGCTTGTGGGCGACATCGGACAAGCCGCACGCGCGCCAGCGCATCGGCGATGCGGGCCTCGCGGACGTTGCGGGCAAACCCCATCAGCCGCGCCGTATAGGCGAGGTTCTCGACCGCCGTCATGTTGTCGTAGAAGCCGACCGCGTCGGGCAGATAGCCGACCCGGCGCTTGACCGCGAGCGGCTCGCGCACGGGGTCGTGGCCCATCACCCGCACCTCGCCGGCCGACACTTCGGTCAGGCCGAGCATCATCAGGATGGTGGTGGTCTTGCCGGCGCCGTTCGGCCCCAACAGGCCGAAGGTCTCGCCCTTGAGGATGTCGAAGTCGATGCCGTCGACGACGACGCTCGTCGCCATAGCGCTTGGTGAGGCCGCGCGCGGTGATGACGGGCTCGCTCATCGCCGTCCGAACCTTGCGACCGCGCCGAACATCAAGCAGCAGCGCCGCGCCGATGACGCCGACGCCGACCATGCCCCAGGTGGTGGAGGTGCCGACCGTCACGCGGAACTGGGTCGAGGCGTTCTCGCCGCGCGAGGCCGCCCGGATGGTCGCCATGTAGTCGCCGGCCAGCGACTTGTCGGTGGGCGTGATCAGGGCATTGGCCTCGCTGGTGGCGTTGGGCGCGATGCGCTCGATGGTCTTGGGCTCGAACTTGACCTTCCAGCCGCTCGGGCGCCGAACCCGACAGGTCGATATTGTCGGCGGGCGCGGTGCCGTCATTGGCGACGACGATCGGCACCGTGGTCTGCTCGCCGGCGACGGCGCGGGCGCTGACGAGGCCGTCGCGGCCGGCGATGGAAAGCCGCGGCTGCCCGGCGATCTCCATGGTCAGCTCGGTCTTGGCGGAGGCGTCGGCGGCGGACGCCGTGACCTCGATCGGGAAGGTGCCGGCATCGACCGAGGACGGCGGCCGCACCTTGAGCTTGACGTCCTTGGAGGCGCCGGCGTCGATCGGCACCGAGGACAGTTCCTGGGTGCCATAGGCCTCGGTGAAGGAGGTCTCGAAATTGCGCGGCGCGGTCGCGGCGACGCTGACGGTGAGATTGCGGCCGCTGTCGTTCTTGATGGCTGAGGGTGTAGTCGAAGCTCGACTTCGGGGTGCCGCGCAGCGACGGCAGTTGCGGCGTGATCGCGAGCTTCGCCGGCAGTTCCTTGGCGAGATTGATGGTGAGCGGCAGGCTCACATTGTTGCCCTGCCCTTCGGCCTTGACCGTCAGGGTCTGGGCGGTCAGGTCGGCATTGGCGGGCACGTCGAGGCGCAGCTGCAGGCTGACGCTCTGGTCGGTCGCCGGCATGGCGGCGGCGATCGGCTGCCCGCCGCCGAGCAGCGTCGCGGTCCAGCCCGCCGGCGTGCCGTCGACCGTCAGCGCATAGCGCTCGGGCGGCAGGCCGTAATTCTGCAGGCGCAGCGACACCGTCGAGGTGGTTCCCGGCCGCACCGACACCGCCGGATAATCCGTGAGCAGGTAGAGCCCCTTGATGTCCTTGTTGGGCTCGGCGGCGGCGGCCGGCAGCGCAAGCGATGCAAATACGAGCAAGACCGCGACCGAGGATGTTTTCATCGCGCCAACTCCTTGGAAATCAAGTTTTCTTGTATGCCGCCCCCGGCCGACCCGTGGGGCGGATGTCGGACTGCGGGAAACTCTGTAGCGATCTTGGCAAAATCTTGGAAGCCCTGAGACTCCATTTGTCGCAGGGACGACGCCGTGGCATTTCGTCGTGACGCCGGGGTGAACGGCGCCTCGGCGCCGGCAACCTATCCGCAGTTGGACTTATGTCCTAATTCAGCGCCCTCGCATCGGCGGCAGGAACAGCTTATATCGCGCCCATGGCTTCCCAGGACGTCGAACCATCGCCGCCGCCCGAACCGGCGCGCCGCATCAGCTTTGTCTCGCTCGGCTGCCCCAAGGCGCTGGTCGATTCCGAGCGCATCATCACGCGGCTGCGCGCGGAGGGCTACGAGCTCGCGCGCCAGCATGACGGCGCCGACCTCGTGATCGTCAACACCTGCGGCTTTCTCGACAGCGCCCAGGCGGAGTCCCTCGACGCCATCGGCGCCGCGCTGCGCGATAACGGCAAGGTGATCGTCACCGGCTGCATGGGCGCGGAGCCGGAAAAGATCACCGAGCGATTTCCCAACGTGCTCGCCATCACCGGCCCGCAGCAATACGAAAGCGTGCTCGACGCGGTGCACCGGGCCGCGCCGCCGCGCCACCACCCGTTCGTCGACCTGGTGCCGCCGGAGGGCATCAAGCTCACGCCGCGCCACTACGCCTATCTCAAGATTTCCGAGGGCTGCAACAACCGCTGCAGCTTCTGCATCATCCCGAAGCTGCGCGGCGACCTCGTATCGCGCCCGGCCGCCGACGTGATGCGCGAGGCCGAACGCCTGGTCGTCGCCGGGGTGAAGGAGCTGCTCGTCATCTCCCAGGACACCTCGGCCTATGGCGTCGACATCAAATATGCCGCGAGCCGGTGGCAGGACCGCGACCTGCGGGCGCGGTTTCTCGATCTCGCCACTGCGCTCGGCGAGCTCGGCGTCTGGATCCGCCTGCACTACGTCTATCCCTATCCCCATGTGGACGAGGTCATTCCGCTGATGGCGGAGGGCAAGGTGCTGCCCTATCTCGACGTGCCGTTCCAGCATGCGAGCCCCGAGGTGCTGCGCCGCATGCGCCGCCCCGCCGCCCAGGAAAAGACCCTGGAGCGCATAAGTCGCTGGCGCGAGATCTGCCCCGACATCACGCTGCGCTCGACCTTCATCGTCGGCTTCCCCGGCGAGACCGAGGAGGAATTCGCCTTCCTGCTCGACTGGCTCGACGAAGCCGCCCTCGACCGGGTCGGCTGCTTCCGCTACGAGCCGGTCAAGGGCGCCGCCGCCAACGAGGCGGGCCCGCCGTGCCCGACGAAGTAAAGGAGGAGCGCTGGCACCGCTTCATGCAGCGCCAGCAGGCGATCTCCGCGAAGCGTCTCAAGCGCCGGGTCGGCACCCGCCAGCAGGTGCTGATCGACGCCGTCGGCCCCACCGTCGGCAAGGGCCGCACCAAGGGCGACGCCCCAGAGATCGACGGCACCGTCTACGTCGCCTCACGCCGCCCGCTCCGGGTCGGCGAATTCGCGACCGTGAAGATCGAGCGCGCCGAGGCGTATGATCTGTACGGGACGGTGGTGGGGTTCTGAAGCGGCCGTTGCCCGCTACGCCTCCGGCGTCTCGCCCGCCAGCACCTTCGCCATGACAGGCGTATCAATGTTCTGCCCGGTGACGACGAGGCCGACGCGGCGGCCTTTCATGCGCTCGCGCTCCTTCATCAGGGCGGCGAGCGGCGCCGCCGCGGCGCCCTCGGTGAGCGTGTGGGTCGCGCTGAAATAGAGCCGGATCGCTTCGGCGATCTCGTCCTCCGACACTTCGACGATGCGCTCGGCTCCCTCCCGGATGACGTCGAGCGCGGTCGCGTCGGGCACCCGCACCGCCATGCCGTCGGCGAAGGTGCGGGCGGCATTGTGGCACACCACATGGCCTGCCGCGAAGGAGCGCGCATAGGCATTGGCATTCTGCGCCACCACGCCGACGATGCGCGTCCGCAAGCCCGAGTGCATCGCGCACGCCGATCATGCCGCAGATGCCGGAGCCGAGGCCGATCGGCACATAGACGGTATCGAGATCGGCGATCGCGCTGAGAAATTCGTGGGCGTAGGTCGCGACCCCGATGACGAGGTCGCGGTGGAAGGACGGCACGAACTCGTAGCCGCGATCGCGCGCGAGGGTCGCGGCTTGCTCCTTCGCCTCGTCGAAATCGCGGCCGTGCTCGATCAGTTCGGCGCCGAAGCCGCGCATCGCCGCGTTCTTCTCCGCGGAATTGCCGTGCGGCACCACGATGGCGACGCCGCAGGCCGGCGCGGCGCGCCGGCGCAGGCGAGCGACTGGCCGTGATTGCCGCGCGTTGCGCTCACGATGCCGGTCGTCTGCGGGCGCGCGCGCTTGAGCCCGTCCACATAGACGAGCCCGCCACGCAGCTTGAAGGCGCCGGTCGGCGTGTGGTTCTCGTGCTTGACGAAGACTTCCGCGCCGGTCACCGCCGCGAGCTGCGGCCAGGCGTATTGCGGCGTCGGCGGCATCACCGCGCGCACGACCGGCAGCGCCGCCTCGACCTCGGCAAGGCTGAACAAGGCGCTCATCCGTTCCCCATCGTCCCGACGACCCTGACCACGGCACCGGTGAGCGCGCCAAGCTCGTCCGGCGAAATGGTGAAGGCCGGCGTCAGGTAGACGATGGTGCCGAACGGGCGCACGAAGACGCCTTCGGCGACGAACCGGCGCCGCAGCGCATCGACGTCGTCGATGCGCTTCGAGTTCGACGACGCCGATCGCTCCCATGACGCGGACGTCGCGCACGCCAGGCATGTCGCGACACGGTGCGAGCCCGTCGTGCAGCGCCTGTTCGATCGCCGCGACCTGCGCCAGCCGCGGCTCGCGCTCGAACAGGTCGAGCGAGGCATTGGCGGCGGCGCAGGCCAGCGCGTTCGCCATGTAGGTCGGGCCATGCATGAGCGCGTGCGAGGGATCGTCCGACCAGAAGGCATCGAACACCTCTTTGCGCGCCAGCGTCGCGGCGAGCGGCAGCGTTCCCGCCGTGAGCGCCTTGGACAGCGTGACGATGTCGGGCGCGACGCCGGCGGACTCGGATGCGAACATGGTTCCGGTGCGGCCGAAGCCGGTGAAGATCTCGTCGAAGATCAGCAGCAGCTGGTGACGGTCGGCGAACAGCCGCAGCCGGCGCAGCGTGTCGGCATCGGAGAAGCGCATGCCGCCGGCGCCCTGGACCAGCGGCTCGACGATGATCCCCGCGATCTCGTCGGCATGGCCGGCGACGAGCCGCTCCAGCTGCGCGAGGCGCGCGTCGTCGGACGGCAGGTCGCGCACGTAATGCCGCGGCAGCAGGGCGCCGAACATGCGGTGCATGCCGTCTTCCGGGTCCGACACCGCCATGGCGCCGCTGGTGTCGCCGTGATAGGCGCCGCGGAAGGCGACGAACTTGGTGCGGCCGCGGACGCCTTTGTTGAGCCAGTATTGCATCGCCATCTTCATGGCGACTTCGACGGCGACCGATCCGGAGTCGGAAAAGAACACCCGGTCGAGTCCCGGCATCAGCGCGGCGAGACGCCGCGCCAGCGTCAGCGCGCCTTCATGGGCGAGCCCACCGAACATCACATGAGGCATGACGTCGAGCTGGCGCTTCACGGCGGCGGCGATGTGGGGATGGTTATAGCCGTGGCAGGCGGTCCACCACGACGCGATGCCGTCGATGAGTTCCCTGCCGTCGGCGAGAATGATCCGGCTGCCGCGCGTCGCCTTGACCGGCAGCGGCGCGCCGGCGGTCTTCATCTGCGCATAGGGCAGCCAGATGTGGGACAGGTCATGCCAATCCGCCGGGCCGCTCGCGTCGGCGGCGTATTTTTTGCCTGAATTGGGGTGCATTGAGCCGGTTCTTTGACCCGTCCGATTTGGAACGTCAAGCCATCCGCGCTACACCGTAGCAGATAATGTCATCCCTCGACGACTTCGCCACCGCCAAGCTCGCCGGCCTCGAGGGCCGGCACCTGCGCCGTGCGCTGGTGACCACCGCGCGCCGCGACGTCGTAGTCGAGCGCGACGGCCGGCGTCTCGTCTCGTTCTCGTGCAACGACTATCTCGGGCTCTCCAGTCATCCCGCGCTGGCGGAAGCCGCGCGCGCCGCCATCGCGGAATATGGCGTCGGCGCCGGCGCCTCCAGGCTCGTCACCGGGAACCATCCGCTCTACGACGCGCTGGAGGCGCGGCTGGCGCGGCTCAAGGGCACCGCGGCGGCTTGCGTGTTCGGCTCCGGCTATCTCGCCAATACCGGTATCGTCCCGGCGCTCGTCGGCAGCGGCGATCTCGTGCTGATCGACGAACTTGCTCATGCCTGCCTGTGGGCAGGCGCGCGGCTCTCCGGCGCGACCGTCCTGCCCTACCGGCATAACGACCTCGACGATCTGCGCGCGCTCCTTCGCGAGCGCCGCACCGGCCACGGCAAGACGCTGATCCTCACCGACGGCGTGTTCTCCATGGACGGCGACCTCGCCCCCCTCCCCGCGCTCGGCCGGCTCGGGCGCGAATACGACGCCTGGCTGATGGCGGACGATGCCCACGGCATCGGCGTCCTCGGCCGCGGCCGCGGCTCGACCTTCGCGACCGGCAGCGCCGCCGACGTGCCGCTGCAGATGGGCACGCTGTCGAAGGCGATCGGCGGCTATGGCGGCTATCTCTGCGCCTCGACGCCGGTGATCGAGCTGATGAAGAGCCGCGCCCGCACCCTGATCTACTCCACGGCTCTGCCGCCCGCGACCGTCGCCGCCGCCGTCGCCGCGCTCGATCTCATTGCCGGCGATCCCGCGCTCACCGCCATGCCGCTCGCCAAGGCGCGCGCCTTCACCACCCGCGCCGGCCTGCCGCCGGCTAAGAGCCAGATCGTGCCGCTGATCGTCGGCTCAGCCGAAGCGGCGCTTGCCGCGGCGCGGCTTCTCGAGGCGGAGGGCTTTCTGGTGGTGCCGATCCGCCCGCCCACGGTGCCGGCCGGCACCGCGCGGCTGCGCTTTGCCTTCACCGCGCGCCACGACGACGGCGACATCGCCCGGCTCGCCGATCTCGTGCGCACCCGCGTGGCGGCCGCGGCATGACCGCCGTCTTCATCACCGCCACCGGCACCGATATCGGCAAGACCTTCATCGCCCGCGGCCTGATCCATCAATTGCGTGCCCGCGGTCGCACCGTCGAGGCGCTCAAGCCCGTCATCACCGGGTTCGATCCCCGCGCCCCCCAGGCGAGCGACACCGGCCGCCTGCTGCTGGCGCTCGGCCAGACGCTCACGCCGGAGCTGATCGCGGATGTGTCGCCGTACCGGCTGCGCGCGCCGCTTTCCCCCGACATCGCCGCGCGCCGGGAGGGCGCGAAAATCGACTTCGCCGCCCTCAACGCCCATTGCCGCCGCGCCGTCGCGCGCCACCGCGATGCGCTCATCGTCGAAGGCATCGGCGGCATCATGGTGCCGCTCGACGATCGCCATACCGTGCTCGACTGGATGATCGAGATCGACCTGCCGCTGATCCTCGCCGCCGGCAGCTATGTCGGCACGCTCAGCCACACCCTGTCGGCGCTCGACGTGCTCGACCGCAACGGCCTCAAGGTCGCCGCCGTGGTGGTGAACGAGACGCCGGGCAGCGCCGCCGGCCTCGACGACACCGCCGCCACCATCCGCCGCTTCGCCACCGGCATCGAGGTGTTCGTGCTGCCGCGGCTGCCCGACGGCACGCTCGAGCATCCGGTGATGGCGTGGCTGGCGGACATGATGTGAGGGCTGCACTTCTCCCTCCCCGACTTCGGGGAGGGTCAGGGTGGGGTCTTTCTTCGGGCCGGGGTCGCAGAGAGAACTGGCATTGGAAGAAAGACCCCACCCTGCCCACTCCCCGAAGTCGGGAGAGATAAGCCCTACACCCACCCCATCACGATCACCGTCTCCACCACGCTCTCCAGGTTGAGCAGCATGTGGAGCAGGATCACCAGCGTCGTCGAGCCCGAGCGCCAGCGCACGACACCGAAGAGCACGCCGATCAGAAACACCTGCGCGGTGCCGAACCAGTCGTACTGGACGTGGAGCATCGACCAGATCAGCGCGATCACGAGGATGCCGGGCAGCGCGTCGCGGGGGTCGTGGACGAAACCGCGGAACATGAAGCCGCGGAACAGCAGTTCCTCTCCCACCGGCGCCGCGACGATGATCGCGAGCCACAGCAAAGGCAGTGTGCCTTCGGCCCGGGCGGTGCGGTGGAGTTCGAGCTGGAACGCCGGCACCAGTTCCTTGCCGAGCGCATAGGTCACGGCATCGGCCCCGGCGATCACCGCGAAGAGCGCGGCCACCGCGATCGCGATGTCGCGCCGGCGCGGTATATCGAGGCCGAGATACTCCAGCGCGTCGGAGCCGGAGAGCCGCGTCGCCAGCACCAGCGTGACGATCTCGATCGGGTTACCGACGAGAGTGTAGATCGCGACCGCGGTTCCGTCGGAATCGACCCGCGCCGGGTCGAAATTCTTCACCATCGTGAGGACCGCGATGCCCATGGCCTGGCCGAGGATGAAGGCCAGGATGGCCAAGGCCAGCGTCGCCCAAATGCCCCAGACCTTCATTACTTCCGGCCTTCGGCCCAGGCGCCGAGCCGGTCGCGCTCCTCGTCGGTCATGTCGGTCTCGTTGCCGAGCGGCATCATCCGCCCGACCACGGCCTGTTCCACGATCTGCTTGGCGTTGCGGCGCAACTCTTCGATCGTCTCCAGCCTGATGCCCTTGGGCGGCTTGTCGAAGGCCGGATGGGTCGGCATGTCGGCATGGCAGACGATGCAATGCTTGCGCCGCGAGCGCGACCACCTCGTCGTCGGTCATCGGGCTCGCCGCCCCGACGCTCGATGCGGCGGCTGCGAGCGCCGCCGCGGCGACGCCGAGCCGTCCCGCCCGATGCCGCCCGTCATTCCGCTTCATACGGTATCCAATTACAATTCTGCTTTGCATGGGGTTGTTTTGCAGAAATATTAACCCCCACCCCCCGCCTGTCGTTGTCATTCTGGCGCGGGACCTCTTCTCCCTCTCCCCAACCGAAGTCGGGTTTACCCGACTTCGGTACCTGAGAAGGGATCGAAATCGGCAATAGCCGATTTCGATTGCGGGGAGAGGTGATCGGCCTGTCGGAAGCGCCGGTCAGGTCAGCAGGATCGACGCGCCGGTGGTGGCGCGGGACTCGAGGTCGCGGTGCGCCTTCGCGGCCTCTTTGAGCGGATAGGTCTGGTTGACCGGGATCTTCACCTTGCCGCTGGCGACCACCTCGAAGGTCTCGGCGGCGAGCTTGAGGAGATCCTCGCGCTTGGCGGCATAGTGGTTGAGCGTCGGCCGCGTCGCGAACAGCGAGCCCTTCGTCTGCAGCAGGTTGATGTTGAAGGCCTCGATCGGGCCCGAGGCGCTGCCGAAGCTCACGAACATGCCGAGCGGGCGGATGCAGTCGAGCGAGGCCGGAAAGGTGGTCTTGCCGACGCCGTCATAGACGACGTCGCACAGCGCGCCCTTGGTGATCTCCTTGACGCGGGCGACGAAGTCCTCGTCGCGATAGAGGATGGTGTGGTGACAGCCATTGGCCTTCGCGAGCTCGGCCTTCTCCTTGGAGCCGACGGTGCCGATCACGGTCGCGCCCAGCGCATTCGCCCATTGCGACGCGATCAGGCCGACGCCTCCGGCGGCAGCATGGATGAGCACGGTGTCGCCCTTCTTCACCGCGAAGGTGCGGCGCACGAGGTAGCACACCGTCATGCCCTTGAGCATGGTGGCGGCAGCCTGCTCGTAGCTGATGCCGGCCGGCAGCTTGACGGCGCGGTCCGCTGGCAGCACGCGTTCGGCGGCATAGGCGCCGAGCGGCACCACGTAGCCGACGCGGTCGCCGACCTTGAGGTCGGTCACGCCCGGCCCCACCGCGATCACCTCGCCGGCGCCTTCATTGCCGGAGACGAACGGCAACCCGACCGGCGACGGATACAAGCCGGTGCGGAAATAGGTGTCGATGAAATTGACCCCGGCGGTGTGCTGCTTGAGCCTGACCTGCCCCGGCCCCGGCGCCGGTATGTCGATCTCCTCGTAGGTGAGCACCTCGGGGCCGCCAGTCTTATGCACGCGCACTGCCGCAACCATGTCTCTCTCCCTTATTGTCAGGGGCAGGGTTCGCAGGGAATCCCGCCGTTCCAATGGCGCGGGATCATAGGTAGTCGCGGCGGCGACGCAAGGAGGCCATGCGCGGCGCAGCTCGTAGGATGGGTTGAGCCCTCGCGAAACCCATCACGGACCGCGTCGATGGGCAGACGATGGGTATCGCTTCGCTCCACCCATCCTACGGATCGGGCCAGGAAACTGTCCCTAGGTCGGCCACGGCTTGGGCGGCGCGAACGACGTCGCGGTGAACTGGATTTCCGTGATCGCCTTGAGGCTGCGTGCGCCGTAGCGGAACGGAACGATGAGGCGCAGCGGCGCGCCGTGCTGCGGCGGAATGGGCGCGTCATTGAGCTGCCAGGCCAGCACGACCTGCGGGTGCATGAGCGTCGTCATGTCCTCGTCGATGAAGTAGCCGTCCGAGCCCACCAGCCGGCAATAATAGGCGAAGCTCTGTGCTTCGACCGCCTTGGCGAAATCGGAAAACCGCACCCCCGTCCACTTCACGGTGCCGCGCGGATTGGGGGCGCCGCATTGCAGCCGGACCACGTAGGAATGCCGCGGCAGCTTTTCGAGAATGTCCGAGGTCAGGGTCCCCGACAGCTTGGCGGTGCCGCGCCCGTCGATCTTGATCTTCATCTTGTGGAAGTCGTATTCGCCTTCCGGGGTCTGGTTCTTGGTGCGCCAGAGCACGCCCGTGATCGCGCCGGCTTCCTGGGGCGCGAACTCGACGGCAGAGCCGTCGGGGTTGAGCGGCAGCGTCGAGATCTGGCGCAGCTTGGTGTCGACGAGGCCGTCGGGCTGCGGCGCGCCTTGAGCCGCAACTTCCTGGGCCTTGAGTTCGGCGAGCGAAAGTCCCGCCAACGCCGCCGTGGAGAACTGCATGGTCTCGCGTCGAGACATTTTCATCGCCACCTCCCGTTTTGACCGATGTTGAAGCAGACCGGCCTTGATCGAGAGGGTAGCGCATTTTGGGGCGGCGTGGATACTCTCGACGCAAGCAATGGCCCGGAATGTTCGGACGGCACGGGAATATTGGGCAAGCCTGATTGACTGGCCGCCGCGCCGTGAAACAATGCCGGCTGCGTCGAGCGGCCGGCACAACGACCGGTGATAACTGAGACGTCGACGCCGGAGGGACGACCCATGCGCCCAAGAAGTTTGCGCCCAAGAAGTTTGCGCCAAAGCAGTCTGCGCCCGAGAATTTGTGCTTCGATCGCCGCCGCCGCGCTTTTCATCCTCGGCCATGCCGCGACCTCCGTCCAGGCCCAGACCAAGGCGCCGCCTGCGCTCGCGGGCACCGTGACCTCCGCGGAAGAAGGCGCCATGGAAGGCGTCATCGTGAGCGCCAGGAAGGCCGGCTCGATCGTCACCGTCAGCGTCGTCAGCGACGACAAGGGGCAGTTCAGTTTCCCGGCGGGCAAGCTCGGCGACGGCGAATATGCCCTGAGCATCCGCGCCGCCGGCTACGATCTCGACGGCGCGAAGGCGGTGACGCTCGCCGGCGGCAAGCCTGCGGCCGTGGACGTGAAGCTCGTCAAGACCAAGGATCTCGCCCGCCAGCTCTCCAACCAGGAATGGATGCACAGCGTTCCCGGCACCGACGACCAGAAAAAGGCGTTGTTCGGCTGCACCAACTGCCACACCGTCGAGCGCATCGTGAGCTCGACCCACACCGCCGACGAGTTCGTCGAGGTCATGCATCGCATGGCCGGATACTCCAACAACAGCTTCTACAAGAAGCCCCAGGTGCGGGCGGTCGCGCGCAACATGGAGCAGTTCGTTCCGAACACCGACAAGGTGGCGGCGTACTTCGCCAGCATCAACCGCAGCGCGGGCGAGCGGGCCTACCCGCTCAAGACCATGCCGCGCGTCTCCGGCGCCGGCACCCGCGTCGTCATCACCGAATACGACCTGCCGAACCAGGAAATCCAGCCTCATGACGTGATGGTCGACGCCGACGGGATCGTCTGGCATAGCGACTTCAGCGGCCAGATGCTCGGGCGGTTCGATCCCAAGACGCTGGCCTACAAGGCCTATCCGGTGCCGCTGCAGCGTTCGGGCTGGCCCACCGGCGCGCTCGACCTCGAAGCCGACCCGCAGGGCAATCTGTGGCTCGGCCTGATGTTCCAGGCCGGGATGGCGAAGTTCGACCGGGCGTCCGAGCAATTCCAGACCTGGCAGCTGCCGCCGGACCTCCTCAAGAACGACTCCCAGCAGGCCATGGTGGGCGTCCAGCACTGGACCGTCGACAACAAGATCTGGATGCAGGACCCCAGCGTTCCCGGCATCTACCGCATGGACATGACGACCGGCCGGACCGAGCTGTTCAAGCCGTTCCAGAACGTCGAGGGACGGCATTCGGTCTACAGCATCTTCGCCGATCCCGGAAACAACATCTGGTTCCTCGACTTCAACGGCGAGAACATCGGCAAGATCGACGCCAAGACCGGCGAAGTTTCGCTCTATCCGACGCCCACCAAGCGCTCGCGGCCGCGCCGCGGCCGGATGGACGACCAGGGCCGGGTGTGGTTTGCCGAATTCGCCCAGGAGCGCGTCGGCATGTTCGACACGCGGACCGAAAAATTCAAGGAATGGGAGGTGCCGGGCAAGTTCTTCGCGCCCTATGATGCGGCCCTCGACAAGAACGGCGACCTCTGGACCGCCGGGATGAACGCCGACCGCATCCTGCGCATGAGCACCGAGACCGGCAAGTTCACGGAATACCCGCTGCCCCACCAGACCAACGTCCGCCGCGTCTTCGTCGACAACAACACGACACCGCCGACTTTCTGGGTCGGCAACAACCACGGCGCCGCGCTCGTCAAGGTCGAGCCGCTGGAATAGGCTCGGGTGCTGCTGATCTTATCTTACGACCTCATCCTGAGGAGCGTCCGCAGGACGCGTCTCGAAGGATGGCAGCAAGCACCACGCGTGCAACTTGGTGCGACGAAAGCGCCTGTAGCCATCCTTCGAGACGCCGCGCTGCGCACGGCTCCTCAGGATGAGGTCGTTAGGATGTTTCACAGATCGGGGAATACGGGTTTGGGTTTGCGTGGTTGAATGCCGGCGGAATGCCATTCCGGTTGAATTGAACCGCACTCCGACCTATTTGATCCCCAGCAATGATCTTCTTCCAAAGGTTCGCATGTCGTTGGAATATGCGGCTCGGAGCCCAAAAATGCGCCTGATCGCCTTCATCGTCGCGTCGATTGCCGCCTGCGCCTCCGCAATGGCGGAGGGGTGGACCGAATACGCCTATCCGAGCGACGCCTTCACCGTCTCCTTCCCCGCCGAACCCAAGATCGAGACCACCCCATATCAGACTGCCGACGGCCGCATGGTCGAAGCACGGATCTATTCGGTTGCACAGGACGGCGGCATATTCCGAATGATGGTCGCCGACCTCTCCGGCGCCGCCCAGGCGGAAAAGGACGTCGTCGATCATGCGATCAAGACGCTGTCCCAGGGAGGCGAGATCAAGCTCGATATACCTCACCGCATCAGCCAGGTTTACGGACGTCAGCTCAGCATTGCCGGGGCGGAAGGCAGCCGTTCGATGGTCGCGGTGTTCTACCGCAATCATCGGCTCTATCAGATCGAGGGAAAAGCGCTTCCCGGCGGGGAGAACACCACCGCCGACGCCATCCGCTTCCAGCAATCGCTGGTGTTCACGGATTAGGGGTCGACAGCAGCGAGGCGGCGCGGCTCGCGCCCGCGCCGTCATTTCCGGGTTCGCGCGAAGAGCGGCGCCCCGGTCAGTTCCCCTTCACCGCCTTGTAGGCGGCGCGACGTTGGTCGGGAACCGGTCCTGGCTGGCCCAGCTCGCGTATTCCGGCATCTTCACTTCCGCCTTGATCTGGTCGAGCGTCTTGCCCTCCTTCACCATCTTGCCGACGCGGTCGAGCAGCAGCGCGTAATACTGCTCGCTGTCGTCGAAGATCTTCGCCGTGCCGGGAGGGCCATGCCCGGGGATCACGTGCTCCGGATTGAGCGCCTTGAGCATCTTCGCGGCTGCGAGAATGTCGGGAATGGTGACGAAGGGGCGCAGGATGTTGATCTGGCTCGGAAGGTTCCCCGATGCCGAGAACAGCACGCGCTCCCTGGGCATCCACACCGCGGTGTCGGCTTCGCTGTGGACGCCCTTCTGGTACATCAGCTCGAAGGTCCGCTCGCCCACGTTGAGCGTCATCTTCCCCTGATATTCGATCTGCGGCGGGACGAACCGGTAGCCTTCCAGCGCCGCCTTCATCGCCGGGGAAGAGGCCGCCATCTTCTGGATGCGCTGGGGGTCTTCGGCTTCGCGCGCGCGCATGGAGGCTCCGGCCCCGGCCGCGGCAATGACGACGGCCGGCGGCGAGAACAGGAAATGGCCGGTGGTGTGATCCGGATGCGGCTCGGTGTCGAGGACGAAGCGCACCGGCATCGAGGTGAGCTTCTTGACGGCGTCCGCGATCTCCCGCGAGATGATCGGGTTCTGCCCGGTGTCGATCACCACGACGCCGTCCTGGGTCAGGATGATTCCGCTGTTGGAATTGAAATTCTGGCCGACGTAGACGTAGATGCCTTCCCCGAACTTCTTGATGTTGGGTCCGAGGTCCTGAGCCGACGCGAAGCCGGTCAATGCAAGCCAGGCGAAAATCGCCAAAATTCCTGCCGTCCTGATTTTCATCGCGGATTCTCCCCGAATTTGAAAACAGCGGTCTGCGCCGCCGCTGGGCCGCAGCTTATGCCGTTCACACCCGGGATCAAGGCGGCGCCCGCTACAGCCGCCCCTCACCGTCCTCCTGCCCCACCCGCAGCACCGCGCCGGTCGTGAACGACGACTGCTCCGAGAGCAGGAACATCACCGCCTGGGCGATCTCGTCCGGGGTGCCGGGCCGCGCCATCGGCACCGCCTTGGTGATGCGTTCGAGCCGGCCGGGCGGGTGGATGCCGGTCGCGATCGGCCCCGGCTCGACCACGTTGACGCGGATGCCCTCGGCGGCGAGCTTCGCGCGCAAGGCCGATCGACAGGCTCTCCACGGCGCCCTTGGAGGTCGCGTACATCACATATTCGCCGGGCCCGCCCAGCGTCGCCATGGCCGAGGAGATCAGCACCATGGCGCCCCCTGCCCCGCCCTGCGCCTTCGATATCCGCGGTATGGCGGCCCGCGCGCACAGGAAGGCGCCGAGCACGTTGACGTCGAGAATGGCGCGGGCGGCATCGGTGGCGAGCGCATCGATCCGCGACACCGGGCCGGTGATGCCGGAGTTGAAGACGAGATGGGTCAGGCGGCCGAGCGTCTCGATCGATGGTCGCGAACAGGCGCTCGACGTCCTCTTCCCGGCTCACATCGGCCTGGATCGCCACGGCGCGGCGGCCCGCCTTCTCGATGTCCGCCACCACGGCCGCGGCGCCGGCCTTGTCGGTCGCGAAATTCACGGCGACATCGTAGCCGTCGGCGGCGGCGAGCCGCGCCGTCGCCGCGCCGATGCCGCGGCTCGAGCCGGTAACGAGAACGATCTTGTCGGTCATGCCTGTCTTTTCCCCGAGCGCCGCCGCTTGCGCGCCGCCAGCACGTTGAAAGCCTCCACCGCGGCGGCGAAGGCCATCGCGAAGTAGATGTAGCCGCGCGGGATGTGAAAGTCGAAGCCGTCGGCCACCAGCGCCACCCCGATCAGCAGCAGAAACGCCAGCGCCAGCATCTTGGTGGTGGGGTGGTTGGCGACGAACCGCGCCACCGGCCCCGACGCCGCATACATGATGGCCACCGCGATCAGCACCGCGGCGACCATGATGCGGATATCGCGCGACATGCCGATCGCAGTGACGATGGAATCGATGGAGAAGACGAGATCGATGGCGACGAGCTGAACGATGACCAGCGCCATCGAGGCCGCCGCCGGGGACTGCGCCTTTTCCGCGGCCGGCTCATCGTCGTCGGGGATGTCGATCTCCGCATGCATCTCGTGGGTCGCCTTGGCGATGAGGAAGAGACCGCCGCCGATCAGAATGAGGTCGTGCCAGGAGAACGGATTGTCCCACACCGTGAACACGGTGGCGGACAAGCCGAGCAGCGAGGTCAGCGCAAACAGGAGCGCGATGCGGAAGATGAGCGCCAGCCCGAGGCCGACGCGCCGGGCGATTTCGGAACGGCGGGGGTCGAGACGCCCCACCAGGATCGAGATGAAGACGACATTGTCGACGCCGAGCACGATCTCGAGCGCGGTCAGGCTCGCGAGCGCCGCCCAGGCATTGAGATCGGTCAGGAGGTCAAGCACGTGCTCACGGCCTGGTTCGAAAATATCCGGCGCAGACAACATAAACGCCGATCAGGCACAAGGCGACGGTGACCCAGGCCGGCGGCATGAGGTCGCGCACGAGAGCCACGACCGCCAGCACGCCCCAGACGGCGAGCACTGCGATGTTGAATGCGCGGTAGCGCGGCACCCGCAAGGGGTGGATGAACGGGAACGGCACGAAGGTCGCCACGGCAAGCGCCACAACGATCACCGTTGCCGACGCCGGTCCCGGGCGCAGCAGCAGGAGGTAGAACGCGGCGACGTTCCACAGGGCGGGAAAGCCGCGGAAATAATTATCGGGAGTCTTCATGGCGCGGTCGGCGAAATAGAGCGCGCCGGTGACCACGACGAGGACGCCCGCGGGGGCGCCGAGGCCGGCCGGCAGCAGCCCGCTCGCCGCGATGGCATAGGCCGGCACGAACACGTAGGTCGTGAAATCCACCACGAGGTCGAGCGTCTCTCCCGACCAGCGCGGCAGGGTCCTCGCGACCTCGAGCCGGCGCGCCAGCGGACCATCGGCGGCGTCGACCGCAAGCGCGAGCCCGAGCCAGGCGAACATTCCGGCCCAGTGCGCCGCGACCGCCGCCATCAAGGCGAGAAGCGCGCAGGCCGCCCCCGCCGCCGTGAGCACATGAACGGAAAAGCGGCCGACCGTCCGACCGTCGAAATGATCCAACGACCGCCCCTGTTGTCATCGTCCGCACCGGCATGGCATGGCGCCGGTGCGGGCCGTTTCGCTGGCAGCATAGCATTACGTCGCGGATGTCACGGGGCCGGGATAGCCCTGCCCCGTCACGCCTCGGCTGCCGCGGTCTTCCACGGCCGCGTCATCGCATAGCGCATCGGCACCAGCGCGACCGCGAAGGTCGCGATCCAGGCGAGCCGGGCGCCGTAGCGGCTATGCGGGTTCGACAACGCCCCGCACACGACCGCATTGGCGAGGAGGGCGACGGCGACGGTCGCGGCGAGCAGCCGCAGATCGCCGTATTCCGCGCGCCCGGCGAGCACGATGACCGGCACCAGCAGCAGCATGGAGATCAGCGCCACCGGCACCTGGATCTCATTGAGGGCCTTGAAGCTCACCTCGCCGTGCTGCTGCCGCGCCGCCCGCATCGCCGGCACGACCGTCGGCATGTAATGCTCGATGATGCCGTAGGTGTGCCAGATGGTCGTGAGCACGCCCTCGCCGCTTTCCACCGTGACGAGCTGCTTGACCGAGGCCGCGATCGCTGTCTCGATCTGAGCTTCCGGATATTCGGTGAGGCTTTCCAGCACGATGGTGCGCATTTCGTCGCCGAGCCCCGCGAAGCGGCCGAGCTCATTGAACGGACCCTGGCTCCACAGGAACTCGTCCGCCGTGCGCGGCAGCTTGTGGCGATACGGGCACAGCTTCAGCCTCTCCTCCGGGCAGTGATCCTCGAGGTAGCGCGCCACGATGCCGTCCTGCATCATGCGCGCGAACACGATGCCATAGCCGCCGGGCGTCCAGGCGAGGTGGCCCGACAGCGCGAAGTTGGCCGCCGAGCAGCATCACGACCCCGAGCACCAGCGCACCGGCGCCGCGCCCGAGTGCGGGCAACGGCAGGAGGTCGCGCCGATAGAGCCGCGCCAATCCAGCGGCCGCCACGATCGCCATCAGCACCGCGAGAGTCGCGCTGTGGGTGGCGGCGGCAAAGCCGACCAGCAGCACCAGCCCGGCCGTCTCGCACCGGCTCAGCGCCGCCGGCGTGAACAGCAGGAGATACAGCGCGAGCACCGCGGTGCCCGCGAATATGTCGGTGAGCAGGATGTCGGCGATCCAGGGCAGCGAGGTCGTGGCGGCAAGCGCGGCCACGGTGCCGAGCAGCGCCAGCGGACGCTCGCCGAAGCCGTTCACCCGCAGCACCAGATGTATGATCCAAACCGCGACCGCCGCCTGCACCACCATTTCGGGCCAGAAGTCGAGCGGCCATCCGGCGACGGCAAACAGGCCGTAGACCGTCGAGCGGCTCGGCACCAGATAGCCCTCGAACCACCGCGCCAGATAGCCGCCGCTGTCGTATTGCAGGAACGGAAAGCCATTCCACATGGCGGGCGCCAGCAGCAGTAAAGTCGCCGCCACCGCCTCGCCGAGGCGTCGATAGGCTTTCATAGGGCGGGTCCCTCCCCGGGGAATGCTTTTTCCCGAGAATAGCTTGGCCCCCACCCCCGTGAAAGCGGGGTTGCCCCGGTTGCGACATCTTGGACGATCCCTTGTCACCGGCGCGTGCCCCCATGGTAGACGTTGCCGCCAAAGGGCCCAAGCGGACATGACGGAAAGCGCTCCAGCACCCCGCACTTGTGCGGTGATCGGCGGCGGGCCCGCCGGGCTCGTCGCGGCGCTGGCGCTTGCCCATTGCGGCGTGCCGGTGTCGCTGGTGGCGAGGCGGCCGGCACAGGTCGACAACCGCACCACGGCGCTGCTGGCCGGCTCGGTCGCCGCGCTCGAGGCGCTCGGCGTATGGGGGACCTGCCGGGCTCATGCCGCTCCGCTGCGGGTGATGCGTATCGCCGACGACACCAGGCGGCTGTGGCGCGCGCCCGAAGTGCGGTTCGAAGCCGCCGAGATCGGACTTCCCGCGTTCGGCTGGAATATCGAGAACCGGCATCTCGTCGCCGCGTTGTGGGAACGCGCGGCTGCGACCTCCGGGCTCGTCCACGTCGATTCAGCCGCGCAATCCATTTTAATCGAGGCCTCTGAAGTCACGGTCGTTCCCGCCGACGGGCCGCCCCTGCGGACCCAACTCGTGGTTGGCGCGGACGGCCGCGCGTCGATTTGCCGGGCGGCGGCCGGGATCGCGATGGAGGAACACAGTTATCCCCAGACCGCTCTCACCTACATTCTCAGCCACTCCCGGCCCCATCATGATATTTCTACGGAATTCCATACTGCGCACGGCCCCTTCACGGTCGTGCCGCTGCCCGGCTTGCGATCGAGCCTCGTCTGCGTGGTTGCCCCTGCGGAGGCGGAAAGCCTTGTGCGACTGAGCGGAGGGGCGCTCGACGCCGAGATCGAGCGGCGCTGCCATTCGATCCTCGGCAAGGTGAGGGTCGAGCCCGGCCACGGTGCATTTCCCCTCGTGGCGGCAACCGCGAGCCGCGCCGCCGCCGGCCGCGTGGCGCTGGTCGGCGAGGCCGCCCATGTGTTTCCGCCGATCGGCGCCCAAGGCCTCAATCTCGGCCTGCGGGATGCGGTGACCATCGCGGAGGTCGCGGGCGATGCCTTCCACGGCGGGGGCGACATTGGTGCGGACACGGTGACGGCGGAATATGAACGGCAGCGGCGGCCCGACATCGGCAGCCGGACCCTCGCCATCGATATCCTCAACCGTTCACTGCTCTCGGATTTCCTGCCCTTTCAAGGGTTGCGCGGCCTCGGCCTCTATGCGCTCGACCGCATCGGCCCGCTGCGCCGCGCCGTCATGCGTGAAGGCATCGCGCCATCTGCCGCGATGCCTGTTCTGATGCGCGGCGAGGCGGGAGCCACCGGCACAGCGCCTTGATTCAGTTTGACAAAAATCCGGCGAAACCGACGGCCTTGCCGTTGTCGTCTCCCGGTCCCATCTACTCGCTACCCGCTTTCCTGGCAAATGAAGTTCCTCGGTAAATACGGAGGCGAACATGGGACTGATGGATGTTCTCAACGGCATGCAGAACGGTCCGCGCGGCGCGCGTACGCCTACGCCTGCCAACACCAATTCCAGCGGCGGCGGCATGTCGCCGATCATGATGGCGCTGCTCGGCCTGCTCGCCTTCAAGGCGCTCAAGAGCGTGACCGGCGGCAGCAAGCCGGCCGCGGCCCCGACGCCCCCGCCTCCTCCGGCGCGGCCGACCGGCGGCACGGTCGCCGCGGGCACGCCCGGCGCAGGGGGAATGTCCGGCGGCGGATTGAACGACTTGCTCAAGGGCGGGCTCGGCGGCCTGCTCGCCGGCGGTGCAGCCGGCACTGTACTCAGCGGCGGCCTGAATGATCTGCTCAAGCAGTTGCAGCAGAGCGGCCATGGCGAGGCCGCCAATTCCTGGGTCGGCACCGGACCGAACCGTCCGATCTCGCCGAAGGATCTCAGCTCCGCACTCGGGGCGGACCAGATCCAGACCCTCACCTCGCAATTCGGCCTGTCGCGCGAGGAGTTGCTGGATGGCCTCAGCCAGCATTTGCCGGAACTGGTCGACCATCTCACCCCCAGCGGTCAGGTGCCCTCCGCGCAGGAAATGCAGCGCCTGATCTGACGGCGCGGTCAGAAAAACAGCGATATCCCGCAGCGCCCGGTCTGCGGACTGGGCGCGCCCCGCGCTGGTTCAGAGCATGATCCCGAAAAGTCGGACAAGATGATGCTCAAAATCAATGGCTTTGGGGCGTTATCCGATTCAACCTGAATGGATAACGCTCTAAGGTATCGGCAGGGAGACAAACGCCGGGGATATCGTATGCAACGCAAGGTCATGATTTCGTGCGCCGTCACCGGATCGGCGGATACGCCGGGCAGGAACCCGGCCGTTCCGGTGACGCCGCAGCAGATTGCCCAGTCGGCAATCGACGCCGCCAAGGCCGGGGCCGCGATCGTGCACATTCATGTGCGCGATCCCCAGACCACCCGGCCCAGCATGGACAAGGCGCTGTATCGCGAGGTGGTCGAGCGCATCCGCGCCAGTGGCAGCGACGTGCTCATCAATCTCACCACCGGCCCCGGCGCGCGCTTCACGCCCGGCGCCGACGACCCGCTCAAGCCCGGTCCCGCCACCAACATGAAGCTGCCGGCCCAGCGCGTCGAGCACATCATCGAGCTCAAGCCCGACATCTGCAGCCTCGACATGGGCAGCATGAACATGGGCGGCTATGTCTTCGTCAACACGCCGAGCTATCTAGAAGCCATGGCGGTCGCGATCCGCGACACCGGCGTGGTCCCGGAGCTCGAAGTGTTCGAGGCCGGCCATCTGCTGCTCGCCAAGCGCATGATCGAGACCGGCCACATCAAGCCGCCCGGCATGTTCCAGATCTGCCTCGGCATCGCCTGGGGCCAGCCGGCGACGCCGGAGGCGATGCACTACATGCGCAGCATGCTGCCGCCGGATTCGCCGTGGTTCGCCTTCGGCATCTCGCTCTATCAGTTTCCCATGGTGGCCCAGGCAGTGCTGCTCGGCGGCCATGTCCGGGTCGGGCTCGAGGACAACATCTATCTCGGCAAGGGCCAGCTCGCGCCCAGCAACGCGGCGCTGGTGGAGAAGGCCGCTGAGATCATCGAGATCCTCGGCGACCATGTCGCGACGCCCGCGGAGGCGCGCAAGATGCTGGGAGCATGAACCGGAAAGATCGAAGACGGGTTCGTCGGGTTTTGGAACCTCAGCACGCACTCACTGCTGCGGCTGGCGCTCGCCCTCCGTCCCGGCGATGTCGGTCACGACCGCAAGCGTCGCCGAGGTGATGAAAGCGAGCAGCGCAAAGGCGCAGATGAGACCGAGTTCTCGGACGCTATGAACGGCAAAGCTGTTCTTCGGCGGAACGACGAAATAATAGATGGCGATCAGGCTGACGAAGCCTGCAGTTATGCCGCATCGTGCGCCGAACAGCAGATGAGCGAGCACGATCGGCAGCAGGAACAGATAAAACGCCGTCAGGATAGGGAGGTCCTTCAGCCCGATATAGACGGCGCTGGCCGTCACCACGAGCAGCGCCGACATCGCGAGGCGATCCCAAAGCGGCAAGTCCCGGCAAACCCGCAACGCCGCGATGAGGGGCGCAGGCGCGTTCGCATTGGAATTCCAGGCTGGGAGCAGAAGACTGATCAGGAACCCGGCGGCGGCGCAGAGCGGCAGCGACCACCACGGTGCACCCAGCAGAAACGTGATCCCGCCGACCGCGGATCCGCCGATCGCACCAACTGAGTTGGCGACGAAACCCCTGGGCGACGTCCACTCGTTTGTCATTGCGGTTATCGAGCGCAGGACCTTCAATATATCGGCATGATAGCCAAATCCGCCCGCCAAGGCGACCGCTTTGGCGCGTATTTTCCGGCAATTTTTTCTAAAGGTGAATGTCCGCCTTCGCGTGCGCTGCCGCTGTCTATATTGCATTGCAGCATGATGGGCGGTTTACCGCGGCTAATTCGATCAGCCGCGCTCCGCCCACCAATACCCGCGCCAGCCGGTTGTGCCGCTCGATCAGGACCGGGAGATCGAGGGTCGCAAGCCGGCCGTCCCTGACGACGATGCGGCCGTCGATGACGCTGAGCGCGACCTCGCCCGGGGCGCAGAACACCAGCGCCGCGACCGGATCGTGCAGGCCGCCGGCAAGGGAGACCCGGCGCAGGTCGAATGCGACGAAGTCGGCCGCCATGTCGGGCGCCAGCGCTCCGATGTCGTCACGGTTGAGCACCTTGGCGCCGCCCAGCGTCGCGATCTCCAGCGCCTCGCGGGCGGTCATCGCATTGGGGCCGAAGCCGACGCGGGCGAGCAGCATCGCCTGGCGCGCCTCGGCCATCAGGCCGCTGGAATCGTTCGACGCCGAGCCATCGACGCCGAGGCCGACCGGAACCCCCGCGGCGCGCATCCGGCCGACCGGTGCGATGCCGGAAGCGAGGCGCATGTTCGAGCACGGGCAATGGGCGACGCCGGTCCCGGTGCGGCCGAACAGCTTGATGCCGTGATCGTCGAGCTTGACGCAGTGGGCATGCCAGACATCATGGCCGACCCAATCGAGCTTCTCGGCATATTGTGCCGGCGTCAGGTTGAACTTCTCGCGGCTGTAGGCGACGTCCTTGTCGTTCTCGGCGAGATGGGTGTGCAGCGAGACGCCGTAGCTGCGGGCAAGCGCGGCCGCCTCGCGCATCAGGTCCGGGCTCACGGTAAAGGGCGAGCACGGCGCGACCACGATGCGCAGCATCGAATACCGCGACTTGTCGTGATAGGTCTCGATGAGGCGCCTGGTATCGCGCAGCACCGCAGCCTCGTCCTCGACGAGGCTGTCGGGCGGCAAGCCGCCTTTGCTGACGCCGACGCTCATGGCGCCGCGGCTGGCGTGGAAGCGCATGCCGATCTCGGACGCCGCGGCGATCTCGTCGTCGAGGCGGGCGCCGTTGGGATAGAGGTAGAGGTGATCCATCGCGGTGGTGCAGCCGGACAGGATCAACTCGGCCATCGCGGTCTTGGTCGAAACCTCGATCATCTCCGGCGTCAGGCCGGCCCAGATCGGGAACAGCGCGGTGAGCCAGTCGAACAGCTCGCCGTTCTGCGCCGGCGGGACCACCCGGGTCAGGCACTGGAACATGTGGTGGTGCGTGTTGACCAGGCCGGGAATGACGATATGGCCGGCGAGGTCGATGACTTCGTCTGCCGTTGCCGGCAGGGTGTCGCTCGGGCCCACCGCCATGATGCGGTTTTCTTCGATGTAGAGCCCGCCATTGCGGATCTCCCGCCGGTCCGCATCCATGGTGACGAGCACGTCGGCGTTTCGGGCGAGCAAGGTTTTGGGCATCCCGTCCTCTTTCGACATCACGGCTCGAGTGGAGCGCAGCCGCCTCGCGCTGGCAAGGAGCGGGCCAGCCCTACCCGTTTCGAAGATGCAGCAGCCTCTCCGTCCGGAGTCAGCGCGAAGTACGCGCGTCGGAGTGACTGCGCTGCAGATCGGGCCATGCGACCGTCCGAGCACTCATTTTGGACATGGTTCCTTTGCAACCATGGTGTTCCGAATGCTAATTGACCATTTCAGAAGAACGGGTGGGGGTTGCATTGCTCAAGTTCTTGACGGCGCTGGCGTTGATGTTGTCGGTCGCGCCCGCATCGGCCCAATACGCGAGATATCGCGCATTGGATCCAAATGCGGACGTGCAGACGCTCTCCGATGGAGCCGTCGTGGTCACTCCATCCTCTTCCCTTCTGCGCGCGGGAAGCGGAAAGGCGCACACCAACGTGCACCTTTTTCATCCGGCCGAAGGGCTGCCGACGCCAAGCCCGGCGGTTTCCGGTCCTCCCTTTGCAGGAAACAACAACGAGACGCCGGCATCGATCGCATGCATCTACGCGCTGGTGACGCCGGTCACCGGCTGCAATCCGCACAAGGTGTTCACGGTGCCCAACGGGGGCAGCCGGGTCATCGCCATCGTGGACGCCTTCGACGCGCCCAGGGCGACGGCAGATTTGACCGTCTTCAGCCAGAATTTCGGACTGCCATTGCCGAATGCAGCGAACTTCCAGATCGTTTATGCGACCTCGAGCGCGACCTCGACCGACACGCCGCCGCCCTATGATTCGGGCTGGGAGATGGAAATCTCGCTCGACATCCAATGGGCCCACGCCATGGCGCCCAACGCCAAGATCATCCTGGTGGAGGCGCAGTCGGATAGTCTTTCGGATTTGCTGGCCGCCGTGGCTTTGGCCGGCCAACTGGTTACCGCGGGTGGAGGCGGACAGATATCAAACAGCTGGGGCGCCAGCGAGTTTTCCGGCGAAACCAGCGGCGACGTGGCCTTCACCGCCGCCGGCGTGACGTACTTCGTCGCGACCGGAGACACCCCCGGGACGTCATATCCCGCGGTTTCACCCAATGTGGTGGCTGTCGGTGGCACCAAGATTTTGCGCAGCAGGGCGAGCGGCAATTTCCAGAAGGAAACGGCATGGGCAGACGGCGGCGGAGGGCCGAGCCAATTCGAAAGTCGACCCGCCTATCAGAGTTCCGTTGCAAAGACCGTGGGCGCTGCCCGCGGGACGCCGGACCTCTCGGCGGTGGCCGATCCCAACAGCGGAGTTTGGATCTATGATTCGGCAGCGGGCGGGTGGCTCGTCGTCGGCGGGACCAGCGTTGCGACGCCTGTCGTGGCAGGGATAACCAACCTGCAGAACGCGTTCAGGCTCTCGTCGGGTGCGGAATTGACGAACCTCTACGCCAATCCGTCAAAGTACACCGATATCAGATCGGGAAGATGCGGCACCCACACAGCGGCGACGCATTGGGACTTCTGCACCGGCGTCGGCGTGCCGAAAGGGCCACCTTGAATTTCGATCAGCGGATGGTTCTCGCGCTTCGCGAGACTTCCCTCGCCCCGCATCCCCAACAAAACCCAGCCGCAGCACAGAATCAGCCGCCATACAAAAAGGCCCCGGGGAACCGGGGCCTTTTTGTGCTTCGCGCTTGCGCGTTCGGCAATGAGATCGTCGACGCCGTCAGAACCCGAAATTGATGGCGGCGCGCGCGATGTTTTCCTTGAACGTGGACGTGGCGGTGAAATTGACCGGCGTGCCGATCGTGTTAAGCGACGGCACCGTCACTGACTGTGAGCCGAGATCGACGAACAGGTATTCCGCCCGCAACGTCCACTTCGGGGCAAACATCCACTCGAAGCCGCCGCCTGCTGCCCATCCGGTCTGATTGGAGGTCGACCTTCCGACCGCGCAAGTGAAGTTTATAGGGCAGGTTCCAAGGTTGAAGCCAACCGGGATCGTGGAAAAGCTGGTCTCGGTCTGACCGTAAGCAAGGCCGCCAGTTCCGTAGAGGAGGATGTTAGGCGTCGCCAGGAAGCCGAGCCGCCCACGAAGGGTGCCGAACCAGGTGCTTTGCTGCGAAACCTGGGTGGTGAATGGGAAGAACGGAGGCGTCGGGTTCGGAGTCGCAATCGCCGTTCCGGCATAGTTGCTGAGCTGGATATCGGTCTCGAAACCGACAAGCCACCACGACGAGACCTGCCAGTTGTATCCGGTCTGCAGACCGCCGACGCCGCCGTGGCTGCTTGCCGAGAGCGAGGTCGGGAATTCGTTGAAGGCAAAGAAGACCGGCGCTAACCCCCCGGTACCCGAGAACGTCTCCTGCTCGCTGGAGCTCCACGCCCCGCCGCCGTTGACGCCGACATACCATCCCGACCAGCTATAGACCGGCGCAGGCATAGGCGGCGCCTTGAGAGGCATGTCGGCAGCTTGTGCGAGACCGGTAATGGCCAGGAGCAACGCACCCGTGAGCATCAGCTTTTTCATGAAAAGGACCCCCATCCCAATTCAAGTCTCGACTCTCTTGGTAGAATTCATAGCTCAACCGCAGGCGTTTTTCTGTGACATTTCTGCCATATTTCAGAATAATGCATTGGTTCGGCCCAAGAAAAATTCTGCCTATTAAACAGTCGCTTGCTCATCCGGATTGCCCAACGGCTGCAAATCCGGTGAGCGGCCGAGTGCCCCTCCACACGCTCCTGCATCGTCGCATTTTGGTCCCGTAGCCGGGCCGGATGGTCGTGGATCGGCCTTGGGTCGGGGAAGGTGCGAGCGTCCGGCAACCGTCGACGCAGTCAGATTCGGAAATTGGCGGACTCGAAATGTTTCCCGGACAGGGTCGTCGAAGCAGAAATGCCCCGGCAGAGGCCGGGGCATTTCTACCGATCAGAATTCTACCCAATCAGAACTTGTAGGCGATGCTGCCGCGCACCAAGTCGCTCGTCGGGTCCGTCGTAAAATTGAAGCTCGCAGTCGTCGGGTTCAGGCTGTGAACTGTCCCGACGGCGCTGAGCGTGCCGAGATCGATGTGCAGATATTCGACGCTGAGGACCCACGACGGCGTGAGCAGATAGTCCAGGCCACCGCCGGCGGCCCAACCCACTTTCGTCTGGCTCGCCGTCGTCGAACTCTAGGCCAAAGCCAAGTTCGAGCGGGGAGAAGTCCCTGTATGAGTTGCTGAAGCTGACTTTGCCGAACGCAGCGCCCGCGGTCCCGTAGAAGAGGAGATGGTCGGTGGCAAAGCCGAGTCGGCCGCGGACCGTAGAGGCCCATGAGGTCGAAACGTTAGAGTTGAAGGTCGCGAACCCAAAGAGTGGTCCGCCGGCGGGGGAGGTAAACGGAGTGCCCGTAACCGCCGCGGTGTGGTTGTAGTGAAGCGAAAAAATATCCGCTTCGACCCCAAACACCAACGGGTTCCACTGCCAATTGTACCCGACCTTTCCGCCGAAGGTCGCATTCGCGTTCACGGTATTGTCCGATCCCAAGGCGTTGATCGCAGGGATATCGAAAACGTTGAATGCCGGGTTCGGTCCATTAGCGACACTGAGTCCCAGATTTTCATTGGTCCAGGAAGCGCCGGCCGTCGCACCGATGTAGAATCCGCTCCACGCGAAGACTGGCGCAAGCGGAGGCGGCGCCTTCAGCAACATATCCGCGGCTTGTGCAAAACCGGTAACCGTCAGCAGCATCGCACCTGCGAGCATCAGCTTTTTCATGAAAAAGAACCCCCATCCCAAGATCAGCAGTTCGAGTCGTATTGGTAAAATTACTATCTCAGTCCGAAGCAATTTGCTGTGACATTTCTGCCATATTCGGGTTTAAACGTAGCGATTTCATCGTCGAAATTCTGCCTATTCAACAATCACTTGCACACCGGGTTGCCAACTTCCCGCTTATCTGATGGGCAGCCACTCCGACGACTATGATTTGCTCCCTGCCTTGGCGCTTTTTGGCGCTTGGCGCATATCCGGGCATCATTTAGCGTCCGGGCGTTCCTTAGAGCCCGCCGGGTCGCTGTCGATAGCGTCAGGCCCCGCAACCATCGAGAATCCCGATGAAGCTGCCGCGTCAATTCTTCAAGCCGCTGGCGATCGGCGCGCCTGCGCCACTGCGCGAATTGCCGGTCCGGCTCGAGCGCATGATCCATTTCGTGCCGCCGCACATCGCCAAGATACGCGAAAAGGTGCCGGACCTGATCCGCCAGGTCGACGTGGTGCTCGGCAATCTCGAAGACGCCATTCCGGCCGATGCCAAGGAGGCGGCGCGACGCGGCTTCATCGAGATGGCCAAGGCCAGTGATTTCGGCAGCACCGGGCTGTGGACCCGGATCAACGCGCTGAACTCGCCATGGGCGCTCGACGATGTCGTCGAGATCGTCGCGGCCATCGGCGACAAGCTCGACGTCGTCATGCTGCCAAAGGTCGAGGGCGAGTGGGACATCCACTATCTCGACCAGCTTCTCGCCCAGCTCGAGGCGAAGAACAGCGTCAAGCGCCCGATCCTGATCCACGCCATCCTGGAGACCGCCGAGGGCGTCGACAACGTCGCCGAGATCGCGGCCGCCTCCCCGCGCATGCATGGGATCAGCCTCGGTCCCGCCGACCTCGCGGCGTCCCGAGCGATGAAAACGACGAGGGTCGGCGGTGGCCATCCCGACTACGTCGTGCTCGCCGACGCCGGCAACGGCGCCCGCGACGCGGTTCCAGCAGGACCTCTGGCATTACACCACCGCCAAGATGGTCGACGCCTGCGCTGCCGCCGGCATCAAGCCGTTCTATGGCCCGTTCGGCGACTTTTCCGACCCGGCGGCCTGCGAGGCCCAGTTCCGCAACGCCTTCCTGATGGGTTGCGCCGGGGCATGGACTTTGCATCCGACCCAGGTCGACATCGCCAAGCGCGTTTTCTCGCCTGAACCGGCCGAAGTCGCGTTTGCGAAGAAGATCCTGGCCGCGATGCCGGACGGCAGCGGCGCGGTCATGATCGACGGCAAGATGCAGGACGATGCCACCTGGAAGCAGGCCAAGGTGGTGGTCGATCTCGCCCGCATCGTTGCCAGCAGGGACCCTGCCATGGCAGTGTCCTACGGCCTGTGAGGCAAATGTTTTCTGAACGGTTGTTCAGGTGTTGGAAACGGAGTGCCACAATTGGGGGGTAATTGTGTCGCCATGAATAAGATTCGAATCGCCAAATACAACGTCGGCCAAGTCGTGCGGCACCGCGTCTATCCGTTTCGCGGCGTCGTCTTCGACATCGATCCTTTGTTCAACAACACCGAGGAATGGTACCAGTCGATCCCGGCCGAGGTGCGGCCGAACAAGGATCAGCCGTTCTATCATCTGTTCGCGGAAAACGCCGAAACCGAATATGTCGCCTATGTCTCCGAGCAGAACCTGCTGCCGGACGAATCCGGCGAGCCGGTGCGTCATCCCCAGGTCGCCGAAGTGTTCGATCTCGACGACAAGGGCGGCTACCACCCCCGCAACTCCCTCCTGAACTGAGGGCCATCTTTTGCGACGCCATCGGCCAAGCCGCGCCGCGGCGCTGCTGTTGCTTGCCCTGCCCGCTCAAGCCTCGGCCCAAGCCTCGGCCCAAGTGCCGGCGCCGGCCGTCGAAGCATTGCGCGTCACCCGCTATGCCGATGACGGCAACGAGGGCTCGCTGCGCTGGGCGATCGAGGCCAGCAACCGTGCCCCCGGCCGCTATCGCATCGAGATCGCCGCCGCCGGCACGCCGCCCTATGTGATCAAGCCGACCGCGCTGCTGCCGGCGATCAAGGGGCCGGTGCAGATTGCCGGTGCGGCCTGGGCAAAGACCGGAGAGTTCATCGTGCTCGACGGCGCCGGCGTCGTCGAAGACAAGGGCCCGCAATCCTGCCCCGGTGCGGTGCCCGGCCAGTTCGGCGCCAATGTACGCACCACCACGGCGCCAGGGCTCGCGCTGGTCGACACCGCAGCCGTCGACATCAGCGGCCTCGAGATCCGCAATTTCTGCATCGGCGTGCTGATCCATCGCTCCAGCGGCAATACCATCCACGACAACCGCATCGTCGCCAACCGCGGCGGCGCCGGCGTGATGCTGACCGGCGACGACGGCAACGGCAATGCCACCGCGACCACCACCCTGCACAACAAGGTGCTGCGCAACGTCTTCCTCGATAATGGCGACGGCCTCGAGCTCACCCGCGGCGCCGCCTTCAATCTCGTCGCCGACAACCTGTTCCGCTCCACGGCAGCCAACAAGGAGCCCTCGCAGGGCATCGAGATCCTGCTCGGCCACGACAATGTCGTGGTGCGCAATCGGTTCGAAGGTTACTCCGACGGCATCCAGGTGAATTCCGGCAACCGCAACTTCATCGGCGCCAACACCTTCACCGACAACACGCTGGGGCTCTCGCTGTCCGGCATCGGCAACATGATCGACGGCAACATCCTGTTCGGCAATGCCGTCGGCATCGCGGTGCGGCCGACCGCCGGCGGCACCGTCGTGCGCATCTCCCGCAATTCCATCTTCGACAATGGCCGCAAGATCGAACGTTGCGCCTCGGGCGGCAGTTGCGACCCCGAATTGCGCCGCGGCGGCATCGTGCTGGGCACGCCCGGGCCCGAGCATGCCCGCTATGTCGGGCTGCGCGGCGTCGGCGTCGCCGCCCCGGCCAAACCCGCCGAGATCTGTCCGGACGGTGCTCCCAGCGGCGCGCCGGCGCCCGACTGCCAGGCGGCTCCCAACAAGGGACTCAAGGCGCCGAGCCTCGATGCCGTGCGCCAGACCGGTGCGGGCTTGAACGTGCAAGGTCATTTCGACGCCACGCCGCTGTCGCGCTTCGTCGTCGAAGTCTTTGCCAACCGCCAGCCGGGCGGCACGGAGGGAGAGTTCTACCTGGGCGACGCGGTCGCCGCGACCGACGCAAATGGCCACGCTGTATTCTCGCTCACGGTCGGCGCGCCGGCGGCGGCGCAGTCTGTCACCGCGACGCTCACCTCCAGGGACGGCGCAACCTCGGAATTCAGCGAGCCTGCCGGCCTGTCGAAGTGATTGCCGCCGTCGTACCGTGGCGCGGCGCCGCGGCGGCGCTGGCGTGACCGCGGGGCGGGATTTGCTATATTGACGGACCTGACCCACCGAGGCGTCCGATCATGCCGCATCCGAGACTCCTGGCCGTCGCGCTCGCGTTTAGCGTTCTCGCCGGCGCCGCTGCAGCAGAGGATTATCCGACCCGGCCGGTGCGGGTAGTCGTGGGCTTCGGCCCCGGCTCGTCCGGCGATATCGCCGCGCGGGTGCTGTGCCAAAAGCTCGGCCAGATTCTCGGCCAGCAATTCGTCGTCGAAAACCGCACCGGCGCCGCCAGCAACATCGCCACCAACTACGTCGCCAAGGCGCCCAAGGACGGTTACACGCTGCTGCAGGGCACCGTCGCCAACACCATCAGCGCCGCGCTGACGCCCAACCTTCCCTACGACCTCACGAGGGATCTCGTCCCGGTCTCGCTGTTCGCCACCGTCCCGAACCTCGTCGTCGTGCACCCCTCGGTCGGCGTCAAAACCATCGCCGAACTCATCAAGCTTGCGCGCGACAAGCCGGACGGGCTCGCATTCGGCTCGGCCGGCGTCGGCAGCGGCTCGCATTTCTCCGGCGAACTGTTCAACGTCATGGCCGGCATCAAGCTCATTCACGTGCCCTATCCCGGCACGGCACAGGCCGTCACCGACCTCCTCGCCGGCCGCGTCCAGGTGGTGTTCTCGCCGGCCTCCTCCGCCATGCAATTCGTCGAGGAGGGCAGGATCGTCGCGCTGGCCTCGACGGGATCGAAGCGGACGAGCGTCGCCCCAGACCTGCCGACCGTCGCCGAGTCCGGTCTGCCCGGCTACGACACCTCCGGATGGTTCGGCATGATGGCGCCCACAGGCGTGCCGCACGACATCATCGAGCGGCTCGCTGCCGCGACACGCGAAGCTGTAAAGTCACGCGATGTCTACGGCCCTCTGCAGCAGCAGGGCATGGACGTGGAGTCCGGCACGTCGGAGGAATTCGCCGCCTACATCGCCGCCGACATGGCCAAATGGGCGCGCACCGCCGCGGGCGCCGGCGTCAAGCGCTGAGGTTCGCGGAGCAGAGGGATGCTCGGGCGCCTCATCAGGGCGGCGTCGGCGGCGGCGTCGGCAGCAGAAAATGAGTGATCCACAAGGCGGCGATCAAGCCGAGCAGGATCAATCCGATGATGTCGTATTTGTCGAGGCGCGCCATGCCCCACTATGACATGGGGAAAGCGAGCTGAAAACCGCGCGCTCATGCCGCAACGATCCGGACCCGCTACCCCGGTCGAAGCGGTGGCCGACCCGCTCAGCGGGTCGGTGCCGGCGCCGCGCCGCCCTGGCCTTCGAGCTTCTTGCGAGCCTCGTCGGCACGCTTCTGCAACTCGTCCTGCAGCTTCTTCTGCTGCTCCTCGAACACCTTGGGATCGGTGGGCGGGCCTTCATTGGCCTTGGCGAAATCGACCAGCGGCAGCGGGAAGCTGATGGCGGCGCCGGCCAGATTGATCGCCTGGATCGTCAGCATCTGGCCGTGCTTGAGCTTGCCGATGAGGTCGGGAGTGGCCTCGTAGTCGGCCATGCAGCCATTGGCGAAGCAGGTGAAGAACGGCCCCGTCATGGGCGGCTGCTGGTCGACGATGACGCGGGTGCCGTATTGCAGTTGCAATGGGCTCGGCAGGGTGATGCGGAACAGTTTCTTCGGTTCGCCGTCGGGCTCGATCAGTGCGGCCGCGATGACCGGCTGCCCCGCCTCGGTGCGGGCGTCCTTGCCGGTGAAGCAGACCTGCTTGGCCGTCGCATCCTGGCCCTTGCCGCAGAATTTGGCCCACGGAGAATAGATGAGCTGCGGCATTTCCGGCGCCGGGCCTGGAGCCGCCGCCTGTGGCGCCGGTGCAGCAGGGGCGGGCTGAGCTGCAGCCGCCGGCGCCTTGGGCGCGGCCGGTTTCGCTGCCGGTTTCGCCGGGGGCTTCGCAGGCGCTGCGGGCGCCGGGGTTGTCGGCTGCTGCGCGAATGCCGCGCTGAAAAATCCTGCGGAGAGCATCGTCACGGCGAGCGCCGTAACCGCCGCCTTGCGCGCCATCTTAGGCCGCGTCCATACGATCGCATACGTCATCAGGAATCCTCACCTCTGGCCGCCCCACGGCGTCTGTATCTAGGCCCAAAGCACATTCGGCAAAAGCGGAA
This sequence comes from uncultured Alphaproteobacteria bacterium, assembly GCA_963791375.1. GTDB lineage: Bacteria > Pseudomonadota > Alphaproteobacteria > Rhizobiales > Xanthobacteraceae > JAJPKK01. The sequence continues at coordinate 6,137 of CAWBSI010000010.1, read as the reverse complement.
TCCGGCTTTGCGTGGAAACCGTTTCGATTCACCGATCAGAACCACCCACCGAATCCAGGTTATTGCCTGCGCACGCTTTTTTCCCCGAGGCCGCCGATCGTTCGATGCGGCCGCAAGCGCGCTGGTCCACCCTACCCGCTGTCTCGACGCCAATTACGGCAGCAAAGTGACCGCGACACCGGCGTGATAGCTCAATCATGTGCCTCCGGAAAGCCCGATCTGTGTGCATCAAACAGGCGCAGCGCGAACGCGACTGCGGACGGTATGATACATGTCCTGATCGATTCGAAAGAGCGTAACCCGGTGTCTCACGCCGCGCCCATCCGCGATCGTCGTCGACCGGCCGGTTTCCGCTGGACTGGGCCGGTGCATCTTGTCGCATGGGCTCCGCTCGTCGCCGGTTGCGCGTTGCTTGTCGCCGGGATGTTTCTCATTGCCGCCCGCACGCCGGCGCAGGCCGCTCATGCCATCGCCATGCATGGAGAGCCGGCGCTCGCGGAGGGCTTCTCCGCCTTCCGCTACGTCAATCCCGATGCGCCCAAGGGCGGCCGCCTCGTGCGCGGCGTGCTCGGCACGTTCGACAGCCTCAATCCCTTCATCGTCAAGGGACTCGCGCCGCCGGAGCTGCGTGGCAGCGTGTTCGAAAGCCTGCTGGTGCGCGGCTATGACGAGCCGTTCACGCTGTACGGCCTCCTGGCCCGCTCGGTCGAGACCGACTCCGAGCGGTCCTATGTGACGTTCGATCTCGATCCCAGAGCAGCGTTCGCCGACGGCACGCCGGTGACCGCGGCCGACGTCATCTTCTCCTGGGAATTGCTCAGGGATCACGGCCGTCCGAATTACCGCACCTATTACGTCAAGGTCGCCCGCGCCACTGCGCTCTCCGAGCGGACCGTGCGCTTCGACCTCTCCGGCGCCGCCGACCGCGAGCTGCCTCTCATCCTCGGCCTGATGCCGATCCTGCCTCGCCATGCCATCGATCCCGAGCACTTCGAAGACACCTCGTTCGCCCCGCCATTGGGGAGCGGACCCTATGTGGTGGCGGAGGTCGACCCCGGACGCAGCTTCACGCTGCGCCGCAATCCCGGCTACTGGGGACGCGAGCTTGCGGCCAACCGCGGCTTCTGGAACTTCGACGTGCTCCGTTTCGACTACTATCGCGACGCCAACAGCCACCTCGAAGGCTTCAAGAAGGGTCTCTACGACGTTCGCGACGAGACCGATCCGGGCCGGTGGGAGACCGCCTATGATTTCCCCGCCGTCCGCGACGGCCGCGTGATCCGGGAAGAAATTCCGTATGGCCTGCCGAAGCCGATGTCGGCGCTGGTGTTCAACACCCGCCGTCCGATCTTCGCCGACGTTCGCGTGCGTGAGGCGATCACACTGCTTGTTCGACTTCGAGTGGCTCAACAAGAATTTCTTCTACGGCCGCTACAGCCGCACCGCGAGCTTCTTCGAAGGCAGCGAACTCGCCGCGCGCGGCCGGCCGGCCGATGCGGCCGAGCGCGCACTGCTGGCGCCGTTTCCGGGCGCGGTGCGGCCAGATGTCCTCGACGGCACCTATGCGCCGCCGTCGACCGACGGCTCCGGCCGCGACCGCGAGTCGCTCGGCCGCGCCCTCGCCCTGTTGCGCGAGGCCGGCTACGAGCTCGCCGGCACGGCGCTGAAGAGCCGCGCCACCGGGCAGCCTTTGGGCTTCGAGATCATGGTGACCACCAAGGACCAGGAGCGCCTGGCGCTTGCGTTTGCACAGAGCCTCAAGCGCGCCGGCATCGAGGCGCGCATCCGCATGGTCGACGCCGTGCAATACGACCAGCGCCGGATCGGTTTCGACTTCGACATGATTCAGAATCGCTGGGATGAATCGCTTTCGCCCGGCAACGAGCAGGCGTTCTACTGGGGCTCGGCCGCCGCCGATGAACAGGGCAGCCGCAATTACATGGGCATGCGCAGCGCCGCCGCCGACGCTATGATCGCAGCGATGCTCACGGCCCGCGGCCGCGAACGAATTCGTCGCCGCGGTTCGCGCGCTCGACCGCGTGCTGATGTCCGGCACCTATGTCGTTCCGTTGTTCCACCTGCCGGCCCAGTGGATCGCCCGCTGGGCGCCGGTCCGCCACCCGGCCACGACCTCGCTGTCCGGCTATCTGCCCGAAACCTGGTGGCGCCAACCACCGCAGTGAGGAACGTCATGATCCTCGGATCCCCGCAACCTCAAAAGACCGCCGGCGCCGGCGGGCGCATCACCCTCGACGACCTGTTCCGCGCCGCCGTCGCCCTGCGCCCGGACGATGTCGCCCTGCTCGACCCTCCCAATCGCGAAGCCTTCACCTCCGGTGCTCCGCGCCGGCTCACCTTCGCCGAAGCCGATCGCGCCATCACCGCCGTCGCCGCGCGGCTCCACGAGGACGGCTTCGAGCGCGACCAGGTCGTCGCCCTGCAAATGCCGAACACGGTCGAAGCCGTGCTCGCATTGCTGGGCGTCGTGCGCGCAGGCCTGATCGCCTCGCCGCTTCCGCTGCTGTGGCGTCGCGCCGACTGCACCGCAGGGATCGCCGCAGTCGGCGCCCGCGCGCTGATCACCATGGAGCGCATCGGCGCCACCGATCATGGCGCTCTCGCGGCCGCCGTCGCGGCAGACGCTCCGACGCTGGACCGCGTCTATGTATTCGGCACCGGCGACGGCACCATCTCGCTCGACGATTTGCTGGCGTCCGACACCGCGGCGAGATCGGCCGGCGAGGCATTTGCCGCCGTCGAACCCGATCCGGCGGCCTACGCCCATGTCGCCGTGGTCACCTGGGACGTGACCGCCGCCGGGTTGACGCCGGTCGCACGCAGCCATGCCGAGATGGTGATGGCCGGTCTCGAGCCGATGCTGGAGGGCCGGTTCGAACCCAAGGTGACGATTCTCTCCTCGCTCTGCCTCGGCTCAGCGCCCGCCATCGCCACTACCCTCATCCCCTGGCTGTTGTCACACGCCACCCTTGCACTCCATCATCCGTTCGACCCGTTCGCACTGCGCCGGCAGTTCCTCGATCTCGGATGCGATACCGTCATCGTCCCCGGCAGCCTTGCCGCCCGCGCCGCGGAAATCGGCATGTTCGCCGATACTGCAGTCCGCCGGGTGATCGCCATGTGGCGCAACCCGGAGCGCCTCGCCGCCTGCCCGTCATGGCAGCCCTCCTGGCCAGGGCTGATGGACGTCGTCGCATTCGGCGAGGCCGGCCTGATGGCGGCAAGCCGTGGTGCCGACGGCCGCCCCACGGGCCTCGTGCCCGGTCCGGCGCGGCGCCCCCAGGACAACGGGCCTCTCCTGATCGAGGCGGCGCGCACACGCCAGGGAACGCTGGGGTTGCGCGGGCCGATGGTGCCGCGTTTCCCCTTCCCGCCGGGCTCGCCGCCGGCGGCGGTCGATGCAAACGGATTTCTGGACACCGGCTATCCCTGCCGTGCCGCAGGCAGCGCCCTCGTCGTCACCGGCCCGCCGGCGGGCATCGTTTGCATGGGCGGCTACCGCTTCATCACGGCGCGGCTCCAGGAAACGGTGTCGCAGATCGAGCCGGGCGCCATGGTCGCGGCCTTTCCCGACAGCCTCGCCGGCCAGCGCGTCGCCGGCATCGCGGTGCGCCGTGACGCCGTGCGCGACGCGCTCGCGGAACTCGGCTTCAATCCCCTTGTCGTCAACGCCTTTCGGGCGCGCGGCGGCAGCGATGCCCGCGACGCCGCGTGAGTTGATAAAGCCGGTCCGATTACGGGCAGGAGTCCGCGGGCGGCAGCGGCGGTCCCGGAGGCCCCATCGAACGCAATTGTTTGCCCGCGTTGCCTCGGCAGGCTCGTTATTGACGAGCCGTTAACAGCGTTCGCTTAGGTTACCCACTCGTTTACGGCGCTGTCGTTTCAGGTCGAATTGATAGTGCTCGATCTCTTTGATCTTGAGCATGATCTTGTCCGAAAGGTCGGGATCAGGCTCTGGGAACCCGAGCAAACCATGTCGCTTCCAGGTCCGATTCTTGTCGTTTCCGATCACCATGACCGCAAGCTGATGGCCGGCCTCGCCGGGGCGGGCGCGTTTCCCGTGGTCGAGAGCAAGCTGGCGGAGGCCGCAGCCACGATCGGCCAGCTCGGGCCGGCGGCGGTGGTGTTCGCAGACCCCGATCAGGCCCCGGCCGGATCGGTCCTCGACGACCTCATTGCCGCCATCGACGCCGTGCCGGGACCCTTCATGCCGGTGGTTGCGCGGGTAAAGGGTTGCGGTCCCACCGTGCTCGACGTGCTGCCCGTCGATGCCGGCGCAGGCGTCGAACAGGTGGTCGCCCGGATCGCTGCCGCGCTCCGGGTGCGCACCCTTCATGCGACGGTGCTGCGCCGGATCGACACCCTGCGCGGCAACGGCGCCGACGTTCCGGAATTGCCGGCTTTCGACCCGCTGGACGAGGCGACCGTACTGGTGGCCGGCCGCGGCCGCACCTATCCGGCGCTGACCGCGGCGGTCGGCGCGCGGGTCGGCCTGATCGGCGCGCTCAGCGTGGAGAATGCCGCGCGCCACCTCAATACCCGCGATGTCGACGGCCTCATCATCGGCGATGGATTCGGGCCGAGCATGATCGAAGCCTTCCTCACCGCACTGGCCGCGGATTCGCGCTTTCGCGACCTGCCAATCGGCCTGGTCGCGGAGATGCCGGCGACCATCGAGCGTGGGCGGCACACCAATCTCGAACCGGTCAGCGGCGATCCCGCCGACATCGTCGCCCATATGCTGCCAATGGTACGCGTCCATTCCTTCGGCACACGGCTGCGCCGCCATGTGGTGGCGCTGGACAGCCGCGGGACCATCGATGCGCAGACCGGGCTTTACACCATCAGCGCGTTCGCGCGCGATATGCCGCGCGTCGTCGCCGACCACCGGGCGCGCCGGGTTCCCATGTCGATCGCGCGGTTCGCGTTCCCGCCCGATCTCGGCTGGCGCTTCCGCATCGACGCGGCACGGCTGACCGGCCGGCTGCTGCGCCCGATGGACTTCGCCTGCCAGACCGAAGACGGCTCCATCGTGGTGGTGTTCGCCGAGGCGGCGCCGCGCAACGCCCACGTGACCGCCCGCAAGATCGCGAGCATGATGCGCCAGACCATGCTGGACTGGGAATCCGGCGACAGCGGCCAAACCGGCATCGACCCCATGGTGACGCTCGCCTTCCTCAAGCTGACGGATACCCCGGAATCCCTCCTGGCGCGCGTCACGGACCCGGAACCGGTCGCCGTTGCCGCGGAGTGAGGGGCACCCTATCTTCTCCTCGACTATTAGAGGAGAAGCCCATGCCCGCCCAAAGCCCGGAGCCGTTGACGATCGACGTCGTCTCCGATGTCGTCTGTCCCTGGTGCTTCATCGGCAAGCGGCGGCTCGAAAAGGCGATTGCCCTCAAGCCGGGCATTCCCGTGGCGGTGCGCTACCGGCCCTATTTCCTCAATCCCTGGGTGCCACGCGAGGGCATCAGCCGGGAGGAATATCTCACCACCAAGTTCGGCTCGGTCGACCGCTACAAGGCGAACGCCCAGCGCATCGTGATGGCCGCCCACCAGGAGGGCCTCGCCTATAATATGGACGCCATCGCCCGCCAGCCCAATACCATCGACTGCCATCGGCTGATCCAGTGGTCGGGCGAGACCGGCGATCCCGCACGCATGAAGCAGCGCCTGATGGAGCTCTATTTCACCGAAGGCGCCGATCTGTCCGATCCGGAGGTGCTGGTCGGCGCCGCGCGGGACTGCGGCATGGACCCCGACGAGGTCCGCCGCTGGCTTGCGAGCGACAAGGACGTAGCAGAGGTCGAGGCGGAAGCGGAGGCGGCCAAGAATGCCGGCATCGACGGGCGTCCCCTGCTTCATCCTGGGCGGCGTGTTCGCGGTGTCCGGCGCGCAGTCGCCGGAATACCTCGCCGACGCCATCGAACGCGCCGCCACTGAGCGCCGCGCGGCCGCACCCGCCGAGGCTGATGCATAAAGAGCGCGGGTGATCGCGCCAACCCACTGACAGATTGCACGCCCGCGGACAAAAAAGTCCGGGGAAACAATGAAATGCGCGGGCTATCGGAATCAAAAGCGCCGAGAGCCGTCGGACACGCGGTCACGCCGCCAAGCGC
>CAWBSI010000009.1:0-273125 GCA_963791375.1 uncultured Alphaproteobacteria bacterium | reverse complement strand
AATGGCGTCGCCAATCTGTTCATGGTGTTCGCGCCGCTGGAAGGGTGGCGGCATGTGAAAGTCACCGACCGCCACACCGCCATCGATTATGCCCATATGCTCAGGGATTTGTCGGACGTGCATTTTCCCGACGCGGCGAAGATCGTGCTGGTGCAGGACAATCTCAACACCCACAAGCCCGCCTCGCTCTACGAAGCCTTCCCCGCCGCCGAGGCACGCCGGCTCGTCGAGCGTTTCGAATGGCACTACACGCCCAAGCACGGCAGTTGGCTCGACATGGCCGAATCCGAACTCGGCGTGCTCGCGTCGCAGTGTCTGGATCGCCGCATCGCCGACAAGCAAATCCTCGCCCACGAAGTCAACGCATGGCAGGACCACCGCAACAAGCACCACGCCAAGGCCAACTGGCAATTCAAAACCGCCGACGCCCGCGTCAAGCTGAAGAGACTGTACCCTCAGTTCGGGTGACTCGCGCCGACTACATTCTTGAGGTTTAGGCGCGCCACCGCAACGAGGACATGAAAAAGTGATTACACAGCTGGATCCACCATTGCACCTCGAAACGCCGAAAGGTTCTGGCTGGGCATATTTCGTCATCGACTATGGGCCGGAATCGGCCTTGCTGTGGGTCGTATTCATGGATTCCGACGGTGCGTGCTGGACGGTGCCGAATTATGAGATACGGCTCTCGTATAATTGGACCATGGGCCGACGGGAGCCCGATACTTCCACCGAATGCCCACCAGATGCGGCGCCTGCGCGCCCCCGCCCCGCACTCGCAACCGGAACGCCTTAGAGCGCAATTGCGCCGGTCCTCGCCGCATAAGATAAAGGCACCGGGATTTCCCGGCGCCTTTCTCTCCCTTATAACAACCCGCTTAAACGTCCAACACGGCCACGATCTCCATCGACCGCGGGTCTACGATCACGACCTGGTCGCCGACCATGAAGTATTCATAGCCGCGCCACTGCGGCTCGATCTCGATGATCTCGCGGGGAACCGCGACGACACGAACCGAACGTGGCACCGGCGTCCCCACCGACAGGTCGAAGTCCACATGGTCGACCCTCGGAGTCGAGCGCTCCTTGATGAAGACGTCGTGGATCCGCGTCCGCTTCTCCGGCGTGATGTTCACCGACAGGCTCGAATTCGGCCCCTTGCTGGGCGCCGCACCCTGGCCGACCGTCGACCGATCGCGCTCATTATTGCGCCCGCGCTCCCCGGTCGCCCGGTTCTGGTCCCGCGTCTTCTCGTCAGTCGCCCGATCGGGCTCCTTGCGATCGCTGTCCCGCCGCTCGTTCTGTGGAGCCTGTCCGGTGGTCTCGCGACGACCGCGGTTTTCGTTTTGGGGCGCCTGCCCCGTTGTCTCCTTCCGGTCGCCGCTCTGCAGCTCTCTGGCACGATTAGGTTTGTTTCCCTCGCGCTGTTCCACCGGACTGTTTCGATTGGAATCCGCCGCGCCTTGTTGCGTCGCGGAGCGGCCCGGGGCCGCACGGTTGGCTGGCTCGCCGGCCCGCTCGCCCGTGGGCGACTTCGGCGCCACCTTCTGCGCCGGAACGCCGCGCGGCTGCTCCTGCTGCTGAGCCACCGCGACGCTCGCCCCAGCGATGAGCGCGGCCGCCGCGGCCGAAATCAATAACCGACTGATATTCATTTGCATAACCTCCTTGGTAAGTCCGTGTCCAGCTCGAACGGACAGGATGCTTACCAACGTGAACACGGATGCCATGTTCCGTATGTTCCACGTGTTCCAGCCAAGTTATGATGCTGCTCAACCCTTATTCGAAAAGAACACCCAGACCAATTGAATGACAAGCCCGGCACAAGGCCGGGCCGTCCTTTCATTACCACTTCTGAGCGCTGAACCAGTCGTCGATGTCTTTTCGCGTCTGGTCTTTCGCAATGCCGTAGCGTTCTTGGATCTTGCCTTCCAGTTGATCGCGCCGGCCATTGATCACGTTTAGATCGTCGTCAGTGAGCTTTCCCCACTTTTCCTTGACCCTACCTTTGATCTGCTTCCAGTTTCCTTCAACCCGATTCCAGTCCATATCAAGCTCCTTTAACGCAAGCTACCGAGTTAGCACGCGAGTATTTATGCAGTTTCACCGTTGATGCCGCGGCATCACTGCACCGCTGCACACAGCAGACGCTATATTCGGCCGGTCAGCGCAAGTACGATCACGACGATCAGCAAAACACCCACAATTCCGCCCGGACCATATCCCCAGGAGCCGCTGTAACCCCAAGTCGGGAGAGCACCGATCAATAATAGAATGAGCACCACTACGAGGATGGTCGAAAGCATGAGGCAGTCTCCTATCGCTACGCTGCACTCCCTAACGCACAGCGCTGCGAAAAGTTCCCGCAGGTGGATCCACTTCAAACCGATGTAATAACCGCGCGAGGAGTGTTGAACCTTCGCTTGATCAGCTGAGCGAGCATGAAATGATACCGTTTCGAGGAGATCTTTTCTCGCCCCGCTTAATCCGGCGCACTTGTTCGCACGCACCAACGCAAAAACCCCTGCCGCGGTTGCGACAGGTGGTGAAATATTCGGAATGATTGAGCGGCACTAAGTCGGCCGTGACTTACGTCGGCACCCAGGTCGCCTTGGCCTTGTCGTACTTGTAGCCATGTGCAGCCTTGAGCGAGTCCTTGGTCGCGTTCATGGTGAGATACCACTTGCCGTTCTTTTCGGTGGCGCGGATGGCGTTGAATGGCACGGCGACGTCCTTTTCGCCCATTCCGAGGAAGCCGCCGACCGAAACAACGAAGGCCTCGACCTTGCCGTCCTTGCCGACCAGCACATCGCTGATCTCGCCGATCTTGGTATCAGATGTGTCGTAGACATTCTGCTTGTAGTAGTTCGTAACCGTCGTCGAATTCGACGGCAGCGCATTCAGTACTTGACCCTGCATGGGAGTAGCCACCCCCGTCGTGGTCTGTTGTGCATAGGCGGCGCCGGCCAGAGTTGTCGCCGCGAGCGCGGCCGCAATCGCAAGTTTATTCAACATCGCAACACTCCATCTTGATGGCATGAACGCAAACATTGTCGTTCTCGTCAAAGAGAACACACGTACCTGAACACGTCGAAACAGGATTGTTCCCCGCGGATTTCCTATGCAGTGAGCGGTCGACATCATGCATACGCGCTCATGATGCAGCGCATGTGAAAACACCGACAGCCCGAGGTCCCGGCTCCGGATTGTTCCGGCTTTCACGGAACCAAAAAGAATCGACAGAGTTGCCGTCGCGTCCCGCCTTCCTCCAAACCGAGGTGCCGCCGTGGAAAAAGTGAAACGTCTGAACGTTGCAGCCGACCTGGACACGCCGATCGACCTGTCCAACAAGGCCACGAGCGCCATGGCAGCAGCTTTGAATGAAATTCTCGCCGACACCTTCGTGCTCTTCGTCAAAACGAAGAATTTCCACTGGCACGTCAGCGGACCGCACTTTCGCGATTATCACCTCATGTTCGACGAACAGGCCGAGCAGATCTTCGCAACGGTAGACGACCTTGCGGAGCGGGTGCGCAAGCTGGGGGGCACCACGGTGCGCTCGCTCGGACATATCACCCGGCTTGCCACGCTCCCCGAGAATGACGCGGAATTCGTCGATTCCGAGGAGATGCTGGCGGAGCTGATTGCCGACCACAAGAAGGTGGTCGCCAAGATGCGCAAGGCGCACAAGCTCTCCGAGGAATGCGAGGACGCCGCCACCGCCGGACAACTGGAACTATTCATCGACGGCGCCGAGCGGCGGTTGTGGTTCCTATTCGAGACGTCCCGAGTGCGATAGCCCGGGAAGACATCATTACGCGAATCGGCTGCCTGGAAGCGGGGTCCCGTTCAGCGGTGGCCCAGCTCCTTGTTCTTCGGCGCCCCTGATCCCGTGCTGCGTCGCAACCAGTCCCAGATCAATCCCCGCGGGCGGGATTTCTTTTCGAGATGAATGTCGCTGACGAGCCGCGTTCCGCCGCGCCGACGCTCCAGGACGATTTTTCTGCTGTGAAACAACTCGAGTTCGGGCCGATGGCCGACGCTGATCAGCGTCGTATGTTCGGGTTGCCGCACCAGCAGTTCCATAGAGTCTGTTCTGGCTTTGCGGATCCAGTGCGGCAGTCGCTTCGTCCAAAACGATGATATCGGGCTCGTGGAGGACGATGCGTGCAAACGCCAGGCGCTGCTTTTCCCCGCCCGACAGCGTCTGATCCCACGGCGCATCCTCGTCGAGGCGCGGGATCAAATGGTCGAGGCCGACCTGTTTGAAGGCACGGGCGATTTCCTCCATGCTTCGGCTTTCGGCGGTCTCCGGATAGGTGGCAGCGCGGCGCAGCGAGCCGACCGGGATGTAAGGACGCTGCGGCAGAAACATGATCCTGGCGTCCTTCTGCACCTCGATTTTGCCTTCCCCCCACGGCCACAGCCCCGCTATGGCGCGTATCAGCGTGCTCTTGCCGGTGCCGGAGTCGCCGGCGATCAACACGCGTTCGCCCGGTGAGATCGCGACCTCCGTTTCATCGACAACTGCGGTCCCATCGTCCAGCGTGATCGAAAGGTCACGCAATCGCAGTGCGGCGGCTTCGCCGTCTCCGCTGCGGACGATGCGACTGATGCCTTCGCCGCCTTCAGCCTTTTCGAGCGCGTCGAGCGACAGCATCAGCGTGCTGACGCGCCGGGCGGAGGCGGTCCAATCGGCGAGGCGCGGGTAGTTATCTACCAGCCAGTTGAAGGCGGCCTGCACGATCGTAAAGGCGGATGCCGCTTGCAACCGAGCGACATCGACCCGTCGAGATACTTGGGAGCGCACAGGAAAACGGGGAGAATGGGCGCAACGAAGCCGCTGGTCTGCGAGACGATGGTGGTTTTCATGGTCTGGATGCAGATGTCGCGCCACGTCCGCAGGACGTTCTTCAAGGACCGATCGACACCGGCACGCTCTTCCTCCTCGCCGCCGATCAGGGCGATGCTTTCCCCGTTTTCGCGCAACCGCGTGAGGACGTATCGGTACTCCGCTTCGGCTTGGTTTTTACCCTCGGATACGTGGACGAAGCGGCTCCCTATGAGCACCATGGCCCCGCTGGCTACGACGGAATAGAGGACGGCCGTCACGACTAGAAACCCCGGAATGGCTATATGCCAACCGCCCACAGCAAATTCGAGCGCCCCGCCGATCGTCCACAATACGATGATGAACGTTGCCGCCGAAAGGAGCGCCGAGACGACGCCGGTCATAAACTCGACCGGGGATTCTGTTGCGATGCGCACATCGTCCGCAATGCGGAACTCCGGATTTTGGTGGTCGCCGCTCACGAGGTTGAGCTGGTAATAGCGCCCATTCGTCAGCCATCGTCCGATCAGATGATCGTTCAGCCACGCCCGCCAGCAGCGCTGCGTCGTCATGCGCGCGTAAACCTGAACGACCCCCAAGAATACGCTGGCGGCAAGGAGCGGAAAATAGATCAACGCGAGTTCAAAAACGCGCTCCGAATTCCGCTTGTCCAAGGCGTCAAAAATTCCGCGGTTCCAGACGTTCATGCCATACAAAGTCGCAAGATTGAGAACGATGATGAGCAGGTTGCCGGCGGACAGCGGCCAAGCCGCGCGGTGGCCATTCTTGCCCCAGAAGCCTCTTGCACTTCGCCAGAAGCGCCGCAGCAAATACCGCCGGCGCAAATCGCCGTTGACAGTCGAGGACGTTTCATCGGGAGGACCGGCCGCTTCGTCGGATGGTGATGCCGGTAGAGTTTGGGAGGGCTTTGATTTCTCTTCGAAGGTTGAAAACGTGGGATCATTCATGACGTCGCGATCTCTGCGGGAGCAATCTGCGCAACCGCAAGAGCGAATGTAGCCGCAAAGTTCCAGGTTCGTTACGAATGTGCCTTAGATCGGCGGAACCTCTTGCGGGCCCGGACGTTGTTGCCGGGAATATTCACTGATGCAACTGAGGGAGGTCGACATGGGATTTGGTCGAGGCGCACTTTTTTGGCTGTTGGGCGTTCCAATACCGATCGTCATTTTGCTTGCGTTGTTTTGGCACCACTAACACGTGGTCTTCGCGAATAAGCGGCGCATAACGCCTTCTGTGGAACTACCAAAGGACGAGTAAAATGGAAAACAAGAGTGCACGTTCGGAATCGCAATCTGCCGGCAGCAACCAATTCGCCGGCAGCGGTCAATTCAAGGAGAACTCTCGCGGCGGCGTGAATGCGTCGGGCGGTTTGTCCGTTTCGGATTCGATCGCGCGTGGTAAGGAAGCCGTGGGTAGCGCGGCCGATGAGGCGATGAATTCGGCCGGCAGCGATCTACAGTCGCTGCGGACGGACCTCAATGGCCTGAAGGACACGCTCACGAAATTCATGTCCCAGGCCGCCGGCGATGTAATAAGCCTGTTTCTCCTGACTGAGAGCGCGTACATCAGCGCAAGTGTAGGCGTGTGCCGACACAATGCCTGTCGAAGCCATTAAGGCCACCAGAAGCCACTTCATCGCGCCCGCCTTGCTCGTTTGAGAAAACTTAGCCAGCGACCATCATCGTATATCTGTGCCTGCCGGGCGTTACAGCCCTCATCCGCCCACTCTTAGCGACACCGGGGAGACGCCGCTGACGCCAATCAACCGCGCTGCCGCCGGGCTCAAATCGATGATGCGGCCGCGCACAAACGGACCGCGGTCATTGATGCGCACCACAACAGAGTTCCCGGTGTGATCGTTGGTGACCGTGACCATTGTGCCAAAAGGCAGCGTCCGATGGGCGGCGGTCATGGCGCCTGAATTCATACGCTCTCCGCTTGCGGTGCTTCCGCCGCTGTAGACCGAGGCCATACCGAGCCCATCAGTCCGATGACTTATTAAGAGACGGCCTTGCCGGTGACTTACGTGATGACCTTCCGATCGGCCAATATGGCGGTGATTGTCGGAGGAGTGGAGGCCAGGCCCGTGGTGTGGATGCGCCAATGACGGCGTGTTATTTGCCAGACTGAAACCGCAGACGAATGCCGCAGTCAGAAACGTATTCCGGACAAGTTGATGTTTCCTGTGATGGATCAAATTGAATTCCTCTCAAAATTGTTCTCACCGCCGACCGGCGGTTGCGTCAGAGATCGCACTTACGTAGCCGATGTCGAACCGAGGGCCTGCATAGGCCTCGGAAATGAGTGCGTCGCTTTGTAGGGAGCAACCCAACGTTCAACGCGCTCGACCCGATTAAGTTCCGCGGCATCCACCTGATGCTCGTTGCGAGGAAATCGCTGACGGCGCGGAGAAATTGGGGCATAGTAGAAGATTGGCCCGACGCCACTGGAGCAATTGGCGCGGCTTGGTCGTGTCTGCTCCTTGCGCTGAAAGTGTCAGGTTACAAGGAGCGTGAAGCCGCAGACAAGCTTCAGAAGCTTATTCTCGAAGAGTTGCATCATCGCATCAAGAACACGCTCGCGACCGTGAGCGCCATTGCGTCCCAGAGTCTGCGAACGGCTACCAGCATCGAGCACGGACAGCATGCTATTGAAGGCCGGCTGATGGCGCTTGGACGTGCGCACGATCTGCTGATGCAAGTCAGTTGGGCCAACTCCAGCCTTGTGAACACCGTTCGCCGTGCGACCGAACCTTATGATGGCCAGAGCGCAGGACGATTTTCGATCGACGGCCCCGATATCGGGATCACCTCGGGCGCCGTGATCGCGCTTGCGATGACGCTCAACGAACTGTGCACAAACACCACGAAATTCGGCGCGCTGTCGGTGCCCGGTGGACGCGTCGAAATCGGGTGGACGAGCGACGACGAAACGCAGCGGCTCCGGCTGACGTGGACTGAAAAAGGTGGCCCCCTCGTCGAGGCGCCTACTCGCCGAGGCTTCGGCACCCGCATGATGGGGTCGCTTGGACAGCAGTTGAGAGGCAAGGTTCAGCTCGCCTACGAGCCCACCGGCTTCGTTTATATGCTGGACGCGCCGCTCAGCTCCTTGACGACAAAAGCGTGAAACCGGGCGTTAATGTTGCCTTCCCTGGTAAGAGCCCTCCCTGCTTCCGGCATCATGCCACCGATGAGGCCACGAGGCGCACGAAGGGCGGATGCAAACCGGAGTTGGCCAGCGTATGCCGGGAGCAGGCTTAAGCTGGACCACCATCTGGGAAGGCGTCGTCTGAAAGGTCAGCCTTCCAGCCGTACTGGGGAAAACTCGCCGTACGGAATGATAGGGGGGATCGAGGAAACGTCGGCATCATTCGAAGCCCGAACCGCGCCTCGATCCCCCTACCCGCTCACGCTGCATTAAGATGGGTTAGGAGGCGTCAGTGCGAAAGCCAGTATTTGATCTGGAAGCCCGTGTGCCGGTCGTCCGGCGCTGCGATCATTGAACAGCCTCCGTGCTGCGCATTAGGGCGCGACGGCCGTAGCGAAGGGAAGAACGGTCCCACCCGCTTTAAGCGCGTCGAGATAATCTGACCACGCCTGCATCATCTGGATGCGCTCAGACCAAAACTCCGCCCCATGGGTGTACGCGCGCCGCACCGCATTTGCCTCCTGGTGAGCGAGTTGTCGCTCGATGGCGTCTGGGTTCCACCTGCCCATCTCGTTCAGCCGAGTGGAAGCCATTGAGCGGAAACCATGGGTGCTCATGTCTTCCGAGGCGTAGCCGAGCCGGCGCAGCGCTGCATTGAGGGTATTCTCCGAGATCGGTCGCAACACGGTGCGAACTGAAGGGAACACCAACCGCCCGTTGCCAGTGATCTCGCGCAACTCGCGGATTATGTTGAGCGATTGCTGCGACAGCGGTACCCGATGCGGGCGGCGCATTTTCATTTTTGATGCCGGTATAATCCAGACGGCGGCATTGAGGTCGAATTCGTTCCACTCGGCGTGTCGCAGTTCGCCCGGACGCACAAACACATGCGGGGCGAGGCGCAGCGCGGCCCGCGTGGTCGGCTGTCCGTCGAACCCGTCGATGGCGCGTAGGAGCGCCCCGATGTCCGGTTGGCTCTACGATGGTGGCGCGGTGGATCACCCGGTGCGTCGTCAGCGCGCCGCGCAGATCAGCAGACGGATCGCGTTCGGCCCGCCCTGTGGCGATCGCGTAGCGAAACACCATGCCGCACGTGCTGCGCAGCCGCTTCGCGGTTTCGTAAATGCCTCGACCTTCGATCTCGCGCAGCAGCGCGAGCAATTCCTTCGCCGTTATCTCACTCACCGGCCGATCCCCGAACGCCGGATAGGCAAAATCGAGAAGCCACCGCTTCTTGGAAATTGTTACGTGCGCCCGGCCCTCTCGTTCCAGCTTGGCGATTACCTCCTCAGCAACCGTGCGGAAGCTGTTCTCGGCTGCGGTCTTCTCAAGCTGGCGCTCAGTCTTCCGTTGTACGGATGGGTCGACACCGCTGGCGAGAAGCTTCTTGGCTTCATCTCGGCCATCGCGAGCCTGCGAAAGAGACACAGTCGGATAGATGCCGAGCGCCAAAGTCTTCTGCTTGCCGCCGAACCTGTAGGCCAACCGCCACAGCTTGCTGCCAATTGGCTTCGGCTGAATCAGCAGAAAAAGGCCGCCGCCATCCGACAGCTTTCGTGGTGTCGCCGCTGGCTTTGCGCCTCTTACGGCAGCGTCGGAAAGGGGCATGTTGGTATCGCCTCCGTTGGTACCGATCCGCCTCGAAAGTACCAACGAAAATACCAACAAATTTACCGGATGCCAATGTACAGCGTTGAACTCCAGCGTCCCGTCCACTTCAATTTACGAAGGGTTGTCAGGAGCTTCCGAACGTCATCGAACGTTCTCAGATCGCTATTTGGTGCCCCTGGCCGGACTCGAACCAGCACGATGTTTCCACCACCTGATTTTGAGTCAGGCGCGTCTACCAATTCCGCCACAGGGGCACGGCGCGCGGATCATACCGGCGGTTCCGGCCGGGTCAACGCCGGAATGAGCGGCTCGACCGGCCGTCGCTCGTGGCCGCGATCACGAGCATCGAGCTTGCAATCACAAGCGTGTGTGCGCAATCGACAGCGCACGCGGAAGCGGCTATGCGAACGGCCGGGCAGCAAGCGCCGCCGGGGCAGCAACGCCCACCGGCTCGCTGGTGCGGCAGGGAGCAGCGGGAGCGAGATCGCGATGCAGGCCTTGATGCGTTCACATCCGCCGGTCGTGGCGGCGGCGCTGGTCGCCGCCGGCGGGGCCGCGACCATCCTCGGGGCGTATTTCTTCCAATACGTCCTCGGGCTGGCGCCGTGCCCGCTCTGCCTTGACCAGCGCATCGCCTATTACGTGTCGATCCCGCTCGCGGTCCTCATCGCCTTTGCCGCGGCAAAGGAGGCGCCACGTCCGCTGCTGGTGGCAGGGTTCGCCGTCATCTCGCTGGCGATGCTGTTCAACGCGGGGCTCGCTGTGTTCCATGCCGGCGTCGAGTGGAAATGGTGGCCGGGGCCGCGCGAATGCTCCGGGCCGATCGGCGATCTCGGCGCCGGCGGCGATCTCCTGGGCCAGCTCCAGAGCATCAGCATCGTGCGCTGCGACGAGGCCGCCTGGCGTTTTCTCGGCCTCTCGCTCGCCGGCTACAACGTGCTGATCTCGGTCGCGCTCGCGGCCATTGCGGTGTGGGGCATGACGCAGTTGTCGCGCGCGACGCGTTGAGCAAGGCACGGCGCGCAACATTTGCTCCGTCATTCCGGGGCGCCGCGGGAGCGGCGAACCCGGAATCGGGACGGCATCGGCCAGTTACACCGCAGCCTGGATTCCGGGTTCGCGCAGGAGCGCGCCCCGGAATGACGGTGCCCGGCTGAGGGCTCTCACACCTTCACCGGCGCCATGATGCCGGCGGGGAAGATCTCCTCCGGCTTGGCGAGGCGGTGGGCGATGCCCTGCTGGTGGCAATAGGCGAGGAAGGTTTCCAGCGTCGGCCGGTTCTCCTCGATGCCGAACGGGAAGGGATCGCCGCCGAACAGGTCGCGCATCTTGCGCGCATAGGTCGGCAGCCACGGCAGCGGATAGCGCGACACCGCGGGGTCGAGCAGGCGCTCCAGGCTGCGGCGCTTGGATTCGTCGAAGGCGTTGTAGAGATTGCGCGCGATCCAGGGATTGTCGGCGAGGATCGACCGCTTCACCGCGATCACATGCATGATCGGAAACACCTTGGTCTTGGCGAAGTGCTCCTCCTCGCGTTCGAGGAAATCGGGGAACAGCCGCACGATGTCGGGATGGCCGCGCAGGAAGCAGTTCGGCGGCCGCGCGATCAGCGCGCAGTCGATCTCGCCCGCGGCGAGCATGTCGCTCAGGGATTTGTCGGCGACGCGGGTCAGCTTCATGCCTGCCGGCAGGCTGAGTTCCACCTTCTCGATGCGGCCGGCCTCGTTGGCGCCGGCCTGGTACCAGTGCACGTCCGTGAGCTTTACGCCGGCCTCGTTGTGGAGCCAGCCGCGCATGTAGACGGCGGCGGTGTGCGCCCATTCCGGCGAGCCGATGGTCTTGCCCTTGAGGTCGGCCGCGGTTTTGATCCCGCTCTTGCGGTTGACGTAGAACGAGCCGAACCGGAACAGGCGCGAGGCGAACACCGGCAGGCCGATGATATCAGGATTGTCCCGCGTCACCTGCGCGGTGAACTTGGCGAACGATAGCTCGGTCACGTCCCATTCGCGATTGAAGGTGAAGCGCGAGAAGATCTCGTGATGGCCGAGCGTGAGCCAGGTGTGGTCGATCCCCTGCGCCTCCACCGCGCCGGTGCGAAAGTCGCGGAAATGATCGTAGTCGGTGGTGGCGATCGTCAGCTTGACCTTGTGCATCGGTGAGCCTCCCAGCGCATGATTTTTAGGAGTTGCAGACTTGTTTGCGAGATCGTGCGGCAATGCAAGTCCGTTCACGACGAGCCCCAGGGCTTGTGGGCGTGGTCGACGGGGTGATCCTCGACGAGATGGGCGCAGCCGGCCTTGTGCGCCCAGTAGCGCCAGGCGCGCCGCGTCTCCAGCGAGAAGGGCTTATAGCCGGCGTCGCGCGCGGCGATCTCGCCGTCATGCAGCGGCTTGATGTCGGCGGAGAGCCGCAGCGCATTCATCAGCGCGCGCGCATTGCGCGGCACATAGACCGACATCCGCACCACCTCGATCAGCGAGCGCGCCGCCGCGGAGAAGCCGTGCCCGCGCATCAGGGCGACATTGTTCGCAGCGAGACAACGGGCGAGGTCGCGGGCCTGCTCCATGTTCGTCACCAGCATGTTGGTGTCGGGGCCGAACCGGTCCGCCATGTCCCACACCGGAACCGTGGCGCCCATGAAGCTGCCGGAATGGATCACCGGACGCAGCGGAACCGCGCAGATCGAAAACGGCAGCACGTCTTCCGAATGGGCATGGACCACGGCCTGCACGTCCGGCCGCGCCTCGAAGATGCCGCCATGAATGAAACGCTCGTGATAGAGCGGCCGGCCGTCGTCGCGCACGGGCGTGCAGTCGAGATTGAATTCGACGATGTGCTCGGGCTCCACCAATTCCGGCGCCATCGAGGTCGCCATGAGAAAGCGATGCGGATTGTCGGGATGGCGCACGCTTACATGGCCATAGGCATCCACCACGCTTTCGCGGGCGAGGATGCGGTTGGCGACGACGAGGTCGCGCACCAGGGATGAGAGGTCGGTCATGGCGGTCCGTCGACGGCGAGCGGCAGGGGGAGGGGCGGAGATGTCCTACACCATTTTCCGCAATTCATGCCGGCATGTCGACGAGTTCGTTTCGAGGGCAGCAACGCTCGTGGCGAACCGCTCGCAAATCGAATGCGGCTTTCCGCCAGCCCACTACGGCTCCAGTTCGCTGTCCCAGTAAAGATAGTCGAGCCAACTCTCGTGGAGGTAATTGGGTGGGAACAGCCGCCCGTTGCGGTGCAGGTGGTGCACCGTGGGCTGGAACGGCATCTGCGAGGGGTGCATGCCGGCTTCGTGCGGGGTCAGGTTGCCCTTGCGCAGGTTGCATGGCGAGCACGCCGCGACCACGTTGATCCAGGTGGTCTGGCCGCCGCGCGACCGCGGAATCAGGTGGTCGAAGGTGAGATCATCGTTCGAGCCGCAATACTGGCAGGAGAACCGGTCGCGCAGGAAGACATTGAACCGGGTGAAGGCCGGATTGGTGGAGGGCTTCACGAAGGTCTTGAGCGACACCACGCTCGGCAGCAGCATCTCAAAGCTCGGGCTGCGCACCGCCTTGTCGTAATTGGCGACAATGTTCACGCGGTCGAGAAAGACCGCTTTGATGGCGTCCTGCCAGCACCACAAGGACAAGGGATAGTAGCTCAGCGGACGAAAGTCCGCGTTGAGCACCAGGGCTGGCCATCCACTCGGCGAAACGTGGGCGTTCAATGCGACGCTCCCAGACGTCGGTCTCTCAACTTCGCTGCAAAGCAGCACCCGTGGTCTGACCCAACATTTGATCTCCAAATGTTGGGACAAGTCAGCCCACTAACCTATCGCACCAGTGGGGCGACCTTCCAAACAGATGGAACCCCATCTGTTTGGGTCGCACCACGAGGACCACTTTATAGGCGGAGGTTACAGGAATGTGAAGCGGGGCGGTAACGGCTGCGCCGCAAGGGGGTCCTCCGGGCGTTCCGGCGCGATCACCGTCTCACTGCGAATCGCCGCGCCAGGAACTCGCCGCCCTGGCGCAGGCCTTCCTCGTCGATGCCGTGGCCGAGCCCCGCCGACAGGTGCCACTCCACCGGGATTTCGAGATCGGCGAGAGCTTGGCAGGACATCAACAGGGCCTGCGCCGGGATCAGGTCGTCGCGTTCGCCATGGAGCAGGAGCACCGGCGGGCGGGCCTTGATATCGGCTGCGACCGTGTCGGGTCCGGCGCCGTCGGGCAGCACCAGGAGCCCGGAATAGCCCACGATCGCCGTCGGCGGGGCGGTGCGGCGCAGCCCGACATGAAGCGCCATCATGGTGCCCTGGCTGAACCCCACCAGAGCGAGCGCGCTGGGCGGCAGCTGGTGCCGCCCCAGTTCCGCATCGATGAACCGCTCCAGGGCCGGCGCCGCCTTGTTGACGCCGACCCAGCGCTCATTGGGATCGCGGAACGTCAGGGAAAACCACTGGCGGCCGGTGGGCGCCTGGCCGCAGGGCTCGGGCGCATGGGGCGATACGAAGGCCGCATCGGGCAATGCGGATTGCCACACCCGCCCGAGCTCGATCAGGTCATTGCCGTCGGCGCCGTAGCCATGCAGGAAGACCACGAGCTGGCGCGCCGGCCCGCGCGAATGAGGGGCAAGCCGCGGGCCATTGAGTTCTGCCATCTGTCCTCCAGCATGATGCAAGAAAGTTGCGGACGTTCATCTTCGATAAGGCATGACCCCGAAAAGTTGCAGACTTTTCGGATAAGGGCATGCTCGGCGAACCATGACGGGGAAAGCCCGCAGCTTTTCGGACGAGACCGCACGCAAAATCAAGGGGATTTCGCAACGCGTCGCTTCTAAGGAGCGGCTTGCAGCGGCGCCGGATCGCGCTGCTTGACGGCGCGGTAATAGGACCACAGCAACCGCGCCGCCACGCCGCGCCAGGGACGCCAGGGATCGGCAAGGGCGATGGTTTCCTTGAGCGTGGGCCGCGCCGGCAGGGCGAGGGCGAGCCGCGCGGCCTCCTGCAGGGCGAGGTCGCCGGCCGGCCACGCATCGGGATGGCCGAGACAGGCGAGCAGGTAGATGTCGGCCGACCACGGGCCGATGCCGTGGATCTCGCACAGCGCCGCATGGGCCGCATCGGCCGGCAGGTCGGGAAGCGCCTCGCAATCGAGCCGGCCGCGGGCGATCGCCTTGGCGATCTCCTTGAGCGCGCGGATCTTCGGCGCGGAAAGGCCGAGCCCGGCCAGCCGGGTCGCCCGCGCCCGGATCAGGGCTTGCGGCGTGAAGGGGTCATAGGCGGCCGCCAGCCGTCCCCAGATCGCATTGGCGCTCGCCGTCGACAGCTGCTGGGACACGACGATGCTGGCAAGCCCGGTGAAGCCGCCGGCCCGGCGGCGCAGCGGCAGCTTGCCGGCCTTCTCAGCCACCGGCTCGAGGCGCGGATCGGCGGCGAGCAGCGCGCTCAATCCGGCTTCGATATCGGCCTCGGTGTCGATGCGGCGGGACATGGTTGCCTGCGGTGAAGGGGCTGGTGCAAGGGGCACCAACGGTATCTTTCGCACCGGCAGGGTGTAAATATGGTCGCGGCCGGCAGGCGTGGCGCCGGTTTTCATCATGACTGCACCGGCATTTCGATTCGCGCCCAGCCCCAACTTCTATCTGCATCTGGGCCATGCCTATTCGGCGGCGCTCAATGCCGCGATGGCGCGCGACGCCGGTGGGCGGTTCCTGCTGCGCATCGAAGACATCGATGCGACCCGCTGCCGTCCCGAATACGAGGCGGCGATCTTCGAGGACCTGCGCTGGCTGGGGCTCGCCTGGGAGGAGCCGGTGCGGCGTCAATCCGAGCACCTCGCCGCTTACGCCGAAGCGCTGGCGCGCCTGACGGAGCGTGGCTTGATCTATCCGAGCTTCGAAAGCCGCGCCGAGATCGCGGCGCTCGTCGCCGAACGCGAGCGCAGCGCGCCGTGGCCGCGCGATCCCGATGGCGCGCCGCTCTATCCCGGTACCGCCAAGGCGCTCCCGCCGGCCGAGCGCGCGCGCCGCGTGGCGGGAGGCGAGCCCTATGCGTTGCGGCTCGACATGGCGGCCGCGCTCGATGCGGCCGGCCGCGTCCCGATCGCCTGGACCGAGACCGGCTCCGGCCCGCGCGGCGAGACCGGTCCTATCGTGGCTGACCCCCGGGAATGGGGCGACGTCGTGCTTGCCCGCAAGGACACCCCCACCAGCTACCATCTCTCCGTGGTGGTGGACGACGCCCTGCAGGGCATCACCCACGTGGTACGCGGGTGGGATCTGTTTGCCGCGACCGGTCTGCACCGCCTCCTGCAGATTCTCCTCGAACTTCCCCAGCCGATCTATCATCATCACCGCCTGATTCTCGATGCCGAGGGGCGGAAGCTGTCGAAATCGACCCGCGCCACTGGACTGCGGGAGCTGCGTGCGGGCGGTGCGGCCCCCACCGAAATCCTGTCGATGATCGGGCTCGGCTGAGCCACCCGCAGAGCGCCATCGCTCCTGGTTGAATCGCATGGCGCACTAAAGACTTTGGTTTTGAGCATGATCTTGTCCGAAAGGTCTGCAACTTTTCGGGATCATGACTTTGGTCTTGAGCATGATCTTGTCCGAAAAATCAGCAACTTTTCGGGATCATGCTTCTGCAGCGACCGGCTCCAGGAACGTCCGGCCCGGCGCCAGGTTGTTTGGCCGGACAGGGGGAGGAATGGGCAAGTCCACAGCGACGCCTACAGCCAGCTCGACAGCCAAGGCGCGGAAGGCCAAGCGCGCGGGCGCAGATCGCAAGCCGGCGGCAAAGCGCGGGCACTCCCCGCGTGCGATCGAAACCGTGCTCGCCACATTCGCCCACGACATCCGCACGCCTCTGACAGGTATCCTTGCCTTCAGCGAATTGCTGGCGACATCCGGGCTCGGCGAGCGCGAGGCCCGCTGGGTGGAGGCGATCAAGGATCTCGGCCGGGCATCTCGCCGAGCTGACCACGCTCGCGGTCGAGGCGGCGCGGGCCGGCGAAGGACGCCTCAAGCTGCGCCGCGAGATCTTCGCGTTGCCGCGCTTCGCCGCGCGGCTCGCGCTCTCGTTCGCCGCGCGCGCCGAGGCGAAGGGACTTGCCTGCGAGACGCACATTGGCGATCTGCCGGACCATGTGGCCGGCGATCCGGCGCTGCTGCGCGCCGCGATCGAAAACCTGATGGCGAATGCGGTGAAGTTCACCGAGCGCGGCCAGGTCGGCTTGCGCATCGAGGCAACGCCGCTGGCGCGCGGCAAGCTGGCCCTGTCGTTCACCGTTTCCGACAGCGGGATCGGCATGAGCGACGCCGAGATCGCCCGGCTGTTCCGGCCGTTCGCGCAGGCGAGCAAGGAGATCGCCGAGAGGTTCGGCGGCTCCGGGCTCGGCCTGGTGCAGGTGCGCCGCCTCGCCCGCTCCATGCACGGCGATCTCACGGTCGAGAGCACGCCCGGCCGCGGCAGCGCGTTCCACCTCAACGTGGTGCTCGACCGCGCCCGCTCGCCCGCGTCCGGCGCCGCGGCAGACCGCGCGCTGCCGAAGGCAGAGGCGCTCGAGATTCTCTGCGTCGAGGACAATCCCTACGGCCGGGTGGTGATGAACGCGATCGTCACCGAACTCGGCCACCACGCGACCTTCGCCGGCAGCGCCGAGACTGCGCTCGGCCGCCCTCGCTGCGGGTCACCGCGACGTCGTTCTGGTCGACGTCGACCTCCCCGGTGTCGACGGCTACGAGGCGACGCGGCGCATCCGCGCGCTGCCCGGGCGGGCGGGACGCGTGGCGGTCATCGGCATCGCGTGCCAGGGCGACGCGGACCAGCCGGACCCGGCCGCCGCCGCGGCCGCCGCGGGCATGGATGCCTGCCTCACCAAGCCGCTGAGTCCGCGCATGCTCGCCGACGCGCTGGAGCGGGTGAGGGGCGAGGACGGTCGCGGGAGTTTGATGATATGCATCCCGCAGCGCGTCAGCGAACCCGATGATCAGTGCGACAAGAACTAGACCTCTTTCTTCGCCCAGCTCAGCGCCTGCTCCAGGCGGTCATTGCCCCAGAACAACTCGCCCGATTTGGTGGTGAAGCTCGGCGCGCCGTAGACGCCGAGCGAGCGGGCCTGCTCGATCGTTGTGCGTAGCGCCGCCTTGTTTTCCGGCGATTCGGCCACGGCCAGCGTCGCATCGGCGTCAACTCCTGTGTCGCGCAGAATTTGCGCCATCACCTCGCGGTCTGCGATCGACTTATTCTCTGTGAATTCGGCGCGATAGACCGCGCGCGAGAATGCGGAGCGGCTTGCGTCCGACAGCGCGGTCGCCACCCGGGCGGCCAAGAGGCTGTTCTGCGGGAACGGGTCCGGGCGCGTGAGCGGCGGCAGGTCCATGAGGGCGCAGAGGCGTTCCATGTCGCGCCACATGTTGTTGCCCTTGGCGGGATAGAGATTGAATGGCGAGGAGCTCCAGCCCTGGGCGACGAAGATCGGGCCGAGCAGGAACGCCCGCCAGCAAATCTCCACATCGGCCGCGGCCGCGAGCGCGTCGATGCGCTCCGCGGCGAGCCAGGAATAGGTCGAGGCGAACTCGTACCAGAAGGTGAGCGTCGGCTTCGGCATCAGTTTCCTGAGATTTACTTTGCATGCGGTTGTTTTGCGGAAAATCGGCCTCCCTCCCCCCCTCGCACCTCGTCTCGGAACCCGATGGAAGTGTTGAGATCACCGTACCGCACTCGTCCTCGCAGCCGGTCCGTGAGCGCGACGAGGCGCGCCACCATGGCGCTGCTTGGATCGGCGAGCGGGGCGAGGACGGTGAAGTGATTGGTCCCCGCGATCTCCTCGTAACGGGTGGCGACGCCGGCCTTGCCCCAGGCGTCCGCGAAGGCGCGGCTCTGGCGCAGGAATTCACTGGACTCGAGCGCGCCGACCACCGCGTCGAAGGCGAAGCCGCGGGGCGCCGGCCAGTACAGCGGCGACACCGCCTTCGCGCCGGCGGCGTCGAGGCGGAAGTCGGCGTTCATCGACACCTGCGTGAGCGGCAACAGGTCGTACACCCCGGAGATGCCGTAACCCGCCGGCACCAGATCGGCCGGCGTGCCCGGCGCGAGCGCGGGCCAGTCGGTCGCCATCATCGCGGCGGCGAGGTGGCCGCCGGCGGAATGGCCGTAGACCAGCATGCGCTTGCCGTTGGCGCGCCACAGCAGCAGCAGGGCCGCGCGCATCTCTTCGATGATGTCGGCGATGCCGACCTGCGGGCAGAGATCGTAGCCCGGCACCGCGACGCCGATGCCGTGGGCGTTGAGCCCGGCGGCCATGTGGCTGAACGAAGCCGGTGCGAGCGAGCGCCACCAGCCGCCATGGATGAAAACGGCGAGCGGGGCGTCAGGGCCGGATTCGGCGAGGAACAGGTCGATGGTCTGGCGGGCGGTGCTGCCATAGCTCATGGCCAGATGGCGCGAGGCGGCCAAGCCGGCGCGATAGGCGGCGGCGTCGAGTTCCCATTGCGCGAAAATCTGTGGATGCTCCGGCACCCGGGCGCGGTTGTTGTATTCGCTCTCGTAGTCGATTTTCGCCATCCCTGCGCTCCCTGCGGTAACACTGCGGCAAGGCGGTACGCCCGGCAAGAAGCTTGTCCGCCGCGGCGCCCCGTGGAATCCTTAAGGCGATGTCGTTTCGCTCCATCACCACCGTTCCAGCCGACGGGCGCCAGTCGGAGACGGCGCTTGCGGTCGCGCGCGGGACCCAGCGGCTCCTGCTGGCGCTGGGGCTGTCATGCGTGGCCGAGTTGTCCCTCTTGTCGGGGCGGCGCGCCGATCTCGTGGCGCTCGGGGGCGATGGGGAAATCTGGATCGTCGAGATCAAGTCCTCGGTCGCGGATTTCCGCGCCGACCAGAAATGGACCGACTACCGCATGCATTGCGACCGCCTGTTCTTCGCGACCGCGGCGCATGTGCCGCTCGATATCTTCCCCGCCGATGCCGGGCTCATCCTCGCCGACGGCTACGGGGCCGAACTGGTGCGCGAGGCGCCGGCGCACCGCCTGCATGCATCGACCCGCAAGAGCGTGATGCTCGCGTTCGCGCGCGCCGCCGCGGTGCGGCTGCAGGCCCTCGCCGACCCGCAGGGGCCCTATGGCAGCGAGATCTGAGGCCGGGTTGCGACGTTACTTCGGCGCGCGCTTCGCCAGGATGCGCTGGAGTGTGCGGCGATGCATGTTGAGGCGCCGCGCCGTCTCCGACACGTTGCGCCCGCACAATTCGTAGATGCGCTGGATATGCTCCCACCGCACCCGGTCGGCCGACATCGGATTGGCGGGCGGCTCGGCCTTGGTGCCGTCGAGCGCCAGCAGGGCGGCGGCGACGTCATCGGCATCGGCGGGCTTGGACATGTAGTCGACGGCGCCGAGCTTCACCGCGGTGACGGCGGTCGCGATGTTGCCGTAGCCGGTCAGCACGATGCCGCGGGCGTCGGGCCGGCGCCGCTTGAGCGCCGAGATGACGTCGAGCCCGCTGCCGTCGCCCAGGCGCATGTCGACGACGGCGTAGGCAGGCGCCGCCTTCTCCACCTGGTCGAGCCCGTCGGCAACGGTTTCGGCGGTGGTGACGTTGAAGCCCCGCCCTTCCATCGCGCGTGCCAGGCGCTGCAGGAACGACTTGTCGTCCTCGACAATGAGCAGAGAACGGTCACCGGGGATTACGGGAGCTATGGCATCGGACATGACGAATCATTCCTTGTTCAATGATGATTCAAGACACACCGCCGCTCCCGTTAATGCCTTAGGTAAGCAACTAGCGGTTTTCAGCAAGAGGTGGCGCTGCAACTTTCTCGACGGAATAGTCTTCTTCGGCGTCATCGATATGCTTCTGCCAGGTCCTTTGACGCTCGAACTCCTCCCGCTTCCAGCACGCCCGCACGATCGCACCGCGCTGCGGGAAGGCCCGGTTTTCCAACGAGATTTTGGCTCCGGAGCGCTCCAGCAGGGTCTTGGCTATGAAGAAGCCGAGGCCCAGCCCCGGCATCTCCCGGCCGCGCATTCGCCGGCCCTGCTCGCTGGTGACATAGGGCTCGCCCATGCGGTCGATGATCTCCGGCGGGAAGCCGGACCCGTCGTCGGCCACCACGACGGTAATCTGATCGTGGTCCCACGACGCCGCCACCTGGACCTGGTGGCGCGCGAAATCGACGGCGTTTTCCAGGATATTGCCGAGACCGTAGAGGATGGCGGGATTGCGCGCCCCGACCGGCTCGCTCGGATCGTCCTTGGGGATATCGACGTCGATCTCCACCCCCGCGTCGCGATGCGGCGCGATGACCTCCTCGATCAGGGCCGAGAGCTTCATGCGTTCGAACGGCTCCCCCGGCGCCGGCAGCTCGGTGAGCTTGCCGAGGATGACCCGGCAGCGCTGGGCCTGCTCGCGCAACAGACGGATATCCTCGGCGTGGCGGGAGCCGGGCTCGATCTCGCGCTCCAATTCGCGCGCGACCACCAGGATGGTGGAAAGCGGCGTGCCGAGCTCATGGGCGGCGGCGGCGGCGAGGCCATCGAGCTGGGACAGATAGTGCTCGCGGGTAAGCACCAGCTCGGTGGCGACGAGGGCATCGGACAGCTGCCGCGATTCCTCGATGATCTGCCACGCATAGATGCTGATATAGCCGATCGCCAGCAGCAGCGAGAGCCAGACGCCGATCATGTAGAGCGGCGGCAGCTCCAGCGGCTCCTCCTCCGGCCACGGCAGGGGGTAGTGGACGAACACGAGAATGGTGGCGCAGGCGATGGCGAGGGCGGCCAGCATCAGCGTCATGCGCGCCGGCAGCGCCGCCGCTGAAATCAGCACCGGGCCGGCGAACAGGAACGAAAACGGGTTTTGCAGGCCCCCGGTCAGGAACAGCAGCACCGCGAGCTCGATGATGTCCAGCGCGAGCAGCGACGCCGCGTGCTGCGGCTCCAGGCGCTGGTTCCACCGGAACCGCAGCCGCAGCACCACATTCACGGCGCCATAGGCCGCGATGACGGCGAGACAGGCCCAGAACGGCACCTCGAAATCGAAGCCGTCATGGACGACCAGCACCGCCGCCGATTGTCCCAGCACCGCGAGCCAGCGCAGGCGCACCAGCGTGTCCAGCCGCACGCTGCGCATGGAATGCTGCTGTTGTTCGACGCTGAGGTCCGACATCCCGTCATCCTATATGGAATGAAGCGCCGCGGTAGAGCCGGATATTACCGCTAAATCCTTGCGCTAACTCCTTGCTTCCTGGTTCGCTCCACGTACAAGAGCGGCGCCGGCCAACGCTACTCTGGATCGTCCGTATATCGTGATTCATGACCGAAATTGAACCTGCGATCGCCGTCGAGGGCCTTGCGAAGACCTACCAGCGCGGGATGGCCGTCGCGGGGATCAGCTTTGCACTGCCGGTGGGCTCGATCACCGGGCTGCTCGGCGGCAACGGCGCCGGCAAGACCACGACCATCGCCATGATCATGGGGCTGGTGACGCCCACCGCGGGCACGGTGCGGGTGCTGGGGGCCGACATGCCGCGGCAGCGCTATCGCGTGCTGCACCGCATGAATTTCGAGAGCCCCTACGTCGAGATGCCGATGCGGCTCACCGTGCGCCAGAACCTCACCGTGTTCGGCCGGCTCTATGGCGTTCCCGATCTCGCCGGCCGCATCGCCGAGGTCGCCCGCGAGCTCGATCTCGTCGATCTGCTCGATCGCCCCACCGGGAAGCTGTCCTCCGGGCAGAAGACCCGCGCATCGCTCGCCAAGGCGCTGCTCAACCGGCCAGAGGTGCTGCTGCTCGACGAACCGACGGCGTCGCTCGACCCCGATACCGCCGATTGGGTGCGCGGCACGCTGGAACGCTACCGCGCCGCCAACGGCGCTACCCTTCTCATTGCCTCCCACAACATGCTCGAGGTCGAGCGCCTGTGCGATCGCGTCATCATCATGAAGAAGGGCCGGATCGAGGGCGACGGCACGCCCGCCGCGCTGCTGGCGCGCTACGGCCGGCGCACCCTGGAAGAGGTCTTTCTCGACGTGGCGCGGGGCCGGATTGGGGAGGCGGCACAGTGACCAGATTGCCGGACCGCAATTACGGCATCTCAGGCCGGCGCATCGGCGCGATGATTGCGCGCTACTGGTACCTGCTGCGCTCGTCCTGGCCGCGGGTGGTGGAGCTCATGTACTGGCCCGCGGTCCAGATGATGATGTGGGGCTTCCTCCAGACCTATATCGGGGAGAATTCCGGGTTTTTCGCCCGCGCCGGCGGCACCTTCATCGGCTCCGTGCTGCTGTGGGACATCCTGTTCCGCGGCCAGCTCGGTTTCTCGGTGTCGTTTCTCGAGGAGATGTGGTCGCGCAATCTCGCCAATCTCATGATCAGCCCGCTCAAGCCGATCGAGTTCGTGATGGCGCTGATGGTGATGAGCATCGTGCGGCTCGCCATCGGCATGGTGCCGGTGTCGCTGCTCGCCATCGGCTTTTTCGGCTTCAACGTCTATGCGATGGGCCTCGCTCTCGCGGCCTTCTTCGCCAACCTGATCCTGACCAGCTGGGCGGTGGGGATATTCGTGTCCGGCCTCATCCTGCGCAATGGCCTCGGCGCCGAGGGCTTCGCCTGGACCATCATGTTCCTGCTGCTGCCGCTGACCTGCGTCTACTACCCGGTCTCGGTCCTCCCGGGCTGGCTGCAGGTGGTCGCCCTGGCATTGCCGCCGACCTATGTATTTGAGGGTATGCGCGCCCTGTTGATTGAGCATATATTCAGGGCGGACCTCATGTGGTGGGCGCTAGGACTGAATGCCCTTTGGTTCGGGGCAGGGGTGTTTGGCTTTCTGCGGTTGCTCGACGCGGCACGGCGTCACGGAGCACTCATGCAGACGGGGGAATGAGCAAATGGGGGAATGAGCACCTATATTTCTGTCATATTACCCGAGCGGGCATCTGCCGGTGGACGGAGAAGCGTCGGCTCATCATCTTGCTGCACCGCAGCAATAGACAAGGATCGTGTTGTCATGGCTATCGGCGAATTTGGCGGCGCACCAAAGCTGCTGCCTGGCGATGGCGGAATTCTGTTCGCGGCGCCGATGTACTGGTTCTACGAGATGAACCAGGCCGCGCTCAATCCGTCCCGCGCCTGGGCCGACGCGACCAAGCTCATGTTCAAGAACCCTCTCAATCCGCTGACGGCGACGACGTTCGGCAAGTCGGTGGCGGCGGCCTGCGAGTTGTTCGAGCGCTCCACCCGCCGTTACAGCCGCCCCGAATGGGACATCACGAGCACGACGGCGGGCGGCGAGCGGGTGCCCGTACATATCGAGGCGGTGTGGGAGCGTCCGTTCTGTCGCCTCCTGCATTTCGAGCGCGTGTTCGATCACCGGCCGCATCGCCCGCAGCCGCGCCTGCTCATCGTCGCGCCGATGTCGGGGCACTACTCGACCCTGCTGCGCGGCACCGTCGAGGCGTTCCTGCCCAACCACGACGTCTACATCACCGAATGGCAGGACGCCCGCATGGTGACGCTCGCCGAGGGGCGGTTCGATCTCGACGACTACATCGACTACGTCATGTCGATCCTGCATTTCCTCGGCGGCGACGTTCACGTGATCGCGGTGTGCCAGCCCTCGGTGCCGGTGCTCGCGGCGGTCGCGCGGATGGAAGCGGCCGACGACCCCTATGTGCCGCGCTCGATGGTGCTGATGGGCGGTCCCATCGACACCCGCGTCAATCCCACCGGCGTCAATCAGCTCGCGAAATTCCGCGGTATCGATTGGTTTCGGCGCAACGTCATCACCAAGGTGCCGTTTCCCCATCCCGGCGTCATGCGCGACGTCTATCCCGGATTCCTGCAGCTCAACGGCTTCGTCAGCATGAACATCGATCGCCACATCGATGCGCACCGCAAGCTGTTCCGCCACCTCGTCGACGGCGACGGCGATTCCGCGCAGAAGCACCGCGAATTCTACGACGAGTATCTCGCCGTGATGGACCTGGCCGCCGAGTTCTATCTTCAGACGGTCGAGACCGTGTTCATCCGCCATGCCCTGCCGCAGGGCGTCATGACTCACCGCGACGAGCCCGTGAACCCCGCGGACATCAGGCGTACCGCCCTGATGACCGTCGAAGGCGAGCACGACGACATCTCCGGCGTCGGCCAGACCGAGGCGGCGCATCGGCTTTGCGTCAACATTCCCGACGCGCACAAGGCGCACTGGCTACAGCCCGGGGTCGGGCATTACGGCGTGTTCAACGGGTCGCGGTTCCGCTCCGAGATCGCGCCGCGCATTGCCGACTTCGTGCTGTCCCATGATTTCCGCCACGCCAACGCCGGCAAAATGCAAAACGCGAAGGATGATTCGTCCCGCAAAAAAGGCACCAACGGCGCCGGCGCCGAGCACGCCCCCCAGGTTCGATTGTCATCCTGAGTGCAGCCGTTGATTGCGGCCGGGGCGCAGTCGGACAACCTCCGCTAAGTGGCAAATCTTGGTTCATCGCAGCAAGTCGAGGAATTTCGCGGTTTCACGTTTATTCGCTCGTAAGCATATGAAATTGAATCGCTTTTTCGCGTGCCGGGAACGAGGTCTTCGATTCAATAAACAGAATTAAAATTCATTCATTGAAATTACTATATGTTGCGCCAAGCCGTATCGCCACCCCTGTATCTTGTATCAACTTGGCCTCGCGAGAATGTTTCCTTGATCTTCTCGCGGATATGCCACTATCGAATCCGGTGATTTGCCCCCGGACCATTCCCAATGCCCACGCGCGCACTGCTTTATCGTCGTCCCACCGAACCCCAGGCGATTGAGGTCGTCTGCGAAGACGCCATCTATCTCGTGCGCCTGCGTCGCCATCGTCAGGCGCGCCGCTACACGCTGCGCATCGTCGCGGTGACGCGCGAAGCGGTGCTCACCATGCCGCCGCGCGGCAGCCTGCGCGAGGCGCGCGAATTCGCCGAGAAGCACCGCGCCTGGATCGCGGCGCGCTTCGGCCGTCTGCCGAAGGCCGCGCCTTTCGTACACGGGTCGGAATTGCCGTTGCGCGGCGTTACCCACGCGATCGTGCACCGGCGCGGCGCCCGCGGCACCGTGTGGACCGAGACCGACAGCCGCGGCGATCGCCTGCTGTGCGTCGCCGGCGAGCCCGAGCACGTCTCGCGGCGCATCACCGATTATCTCAAGCGTCAGGCCAAGCGCGACCTCGAGATCGCGGTCAAGTATTACGCCGAGAAACTCGGCGTCGGATTCCGGCGCATCTCGATTCGCGACCAGGCGAGCCGCTGGGGGTCGTGCTCGACCACCGGCGTGCTGTCGTTCTCATGGCGGCTGGTGCTAGCGCCGCGCTACGTGCTCGAGTATCTCGCGGCGCACGAGATCGCCCATCTTGTGGAGATGAACCATTCGCCGCGGTTCTGGCGCGTGCTGCGCCGCATCTGTCCCGACATGGAGCGCGCCAAGGCCTGGCTGGACGTGCACGGCACCGATCTGCATCGCTATGGTCTGGAACCCGACTCCCCCGGCATGAAGGCGAGGCGCCGCGCGCCAAAGAGCGACGCTGCGTAGCAAATCCGGACCTTCAAGGTCCTAGACACCCCCGCCTGTCCCTGACCGGCACTCTGCGGTGTTCGCACCGTCACCGATCGGCTCGTCATGTTGCGCCCCGGCTCGTTCGCCCTGACCGCATTGCTGGCGCTGGTGACCGCCATCGGCCCCCTGTCGATCGATCTCTATCTTCCGGCGATGCCGGAGATCGGGCGGTTGCTAGACGCCCCGGCGTCGCAGGTGCAACTCACGATTTCGGTCTATCTGATCGGCTTTGCCGGCGGCCAGATCGTGTACGGGCCGGCATCGGACCGTTACGGACGCAAGCCGGTGCTGCTGACGGCGCTCGTCATCTTCTGCGTGGCGACGCTCGTCTGCGCGCTCGCGCCGGGCATCAATGCGTTGAACGCCTCGCGGCTGATTCAAGGGTTCGGCGCGTCGGGTGCCATCGTGCTGTCGCGTGCGGTCATCCGCGATGTCTATGAGGGCGCGCGCGCCGGACGCGAATTGTCGATCATGGTCATGATCATGGGGCTGGCGCCGATCATCGGTCCGATGATCGGTGGCGGCATTCAAACCGTGTCCGGTTGGCGGGCGGATTTCGCGTTCATCTTTTCAGTTGGTGCAGTGGCGACCACGCTGGTGTGGCGACTGCTGCCCGAAACCCGCAGGGCTCCAACCGCACCGCTGTCCTTCGTCAATGTGCTGCGCGGCTATCGCCTGCTGCTCGCTCACCGCGGCTTCCTCGCCAACATCGCGCTGGTGGCGATCAGCTTCTGCGGGCTGTTCGCCTGGATTTCCGCGTCGCCCTTCGTGCTCCAGGACCTCTACGGCCTGTCGGCGTTCTCCTTCGGCGTGGCCTTCGGCCTCTCGGCGGTCGGATTCATGGCGGGGACGTCGCTTGCGGCGACCATCGTCATTCGCCTCGGGCTCGATCGCACCATCGGCATTGGCGCGGTCGCGCTGGCCGCCGGCGGTCTCGCCTTGCTCGCCGGCGTGGGATTCCTGCCGCGGACGGGGCTGAGCCTCGCCTTGCCGGTCGCCATCTATCTCGCCGGCATGGGCCTGATCATGCCGCAGGCCTTCGCGGCGGCGCTGCAGCCGTTTCCCCATCATGCCGGTGCCGCCTCCGCGCTGGGCGGCGTCGTTCAGCAGTCGGCGGCCGCGATCACGGGCGCGGCGGTCGGGCACGCGCTGGGAACGTCGGCATGGCCGCTCGCCATCGCGGTTGCGTCCGCGGGATGCCTGGCGCCGGTGGTGTGGTACTTCACCCGCGGCGTTCGCACCAAAGTCTGATCATTCCGCGCTGGTTGGATCAGCGTCCCGGAAACAATCGGTTTATCAACCAGCCGTCGATGGTCCCCTCGGCCGGCCGGACCGGCTCGCGTCCACGCCCGGGAGCGGCCGGCGATGACGACACCGAAGTCGCGGGCGCCAGCGCCGCTGAAGGCGGAGGCGCTGGGCCGGTTAGACCCGCCACGATACCCGCCAGCCCCGGGCTCACAACGGGAAGATCCGCGATCGGAATTCCCTGGTGCGCCGCCTTCATGAACCGGCTCCAGACTTCGACCGGCAGGCCGCCGCCGGTCGCCTTCTTGGTCGGCGAGGAATCGTCATTGCCGAACCACACCCCGGTGACGAGCTGGCTGGTGTAGCCGACGAACCAGGCGTCGCGAAAGTCCTGGCTGGTGCCGGTCTTGCCGGCGGCGGGCCAGCCCGGCAGGTCCGCCTTGCGCGCGGTGCCGGAGGTCAGGGTCTCGCGCATCATCGTGTTCATCATGGCGACGTAGCGGGGATCGACGACCCGCCCGAGCGTCGGGTTGGCGCGGGTATAAAGGGTCTTGCCGTGGGCGGTGCGGACCCGTTCGACAACGTGGGGAATGATGGCGTTGCCGCCATTGGCAAACGGGACGTAGGCCGATACCAGCTCCAGCACCGAGACTTCCGAGGTGCCGAGTGCGATCGAGGCGTTGGGCTCGAGCTTCGATGCGATGCCGAGCCGATGGGCGGTGCGGACCACCGCGGTCGGCCCGAATTCCAGCGTGAGCCGCACCGACACCGTGTTGAGCGACAACGCCAGCGCCTGGGTCAGCGTCACCGGCCCGTAGTACTCATGGCGGTAGTTCTCCGGCCGCCAGTTCTTCAGCTCGATCGGCCGGTCCTCGCGGATGGTGTCGGGCGCGAGCCCGTGCTCGAGCGCGGTGAGGTAGACGAAGGGCTTGAAGGCCGAGCCGGGCTGGCGCTTGGCCGCCACCGCGCGGTTGAACTGGTTTTCGACGTAGTTGCGGCCGCCCACCAGCGCCCGCACGGCGCCGTCCGGCGTCATCGCCACCAGCGCGCCCTGCTCGACGCCGAATTTCTCGCCCTTCTGGGCGATTTCCTCGATCAGCGCCTTTTCGGCGACCGCCTGCAGCGACCCGTCGATGGTGGTGTCGACGACGATGTCCTCGTCGACCCGCCCGACCAGCTCGTTGAGCACGTCCATGACCCAATCGGCCACGTAGTTCGAAGAGCCGCCGGCGCTGGGCTTGACGATCTTCGGTGGCGAGGCCATCGCCGCCTTGGCGGCATCTTCCTTGATGAGCTTGGCCTCGGACATGGCCGCGAGCACGATCTGGGCGCGCCGCTCGGCGCCGTCGAAATTGCGCGTCGGCGCGAGCCGCGAGGGCGACTTGACGAGGCCGGCGAGCAGCGCTGCCTCGGCCACCGACACATTGCGCGCCGACTTGCCGAAATAGCGCTGGGCCGCCGCCTCGACGCCATAGGCGCCGGAGCCGAAATAGACCCGGTTGAGATAGAGCTCCAGGATCTCGTTCTTGGAGAATTTGTGCTCCAGCCACATCGCCAGCACCACCTCCTGCAGCTTGCGCATGAGGTTGCGGTCCTGGGTCAGGAACAGGTTCTTGGCGAGCTGCTGGGTGATCGTCGAGCCGCCCTGGGAGATGCCGCGGTGAAGCAGGTTCGCCACCACGGCGCGGAACAGGCCGACCGGATCGATGCCGTGATGGAACCGGAATCGCCGGTCCTCGATGGCGATGAAGGCGTTGGGCAGATGCGCCGGCATGTCCTTGAGCGGCAGCGCCGCGCCACCCATTTCACCGCGGGTGGCGAACACATGAGTGTCGAGGCTGTTGATCTGGATGCTCGGTGGGCGCTTTGGAATTTCCAGGGACTGGATCGGCGGCAGGTGCATGCCGACCCATGTGAACACGCCGGCGACGGCTAGCATCGCCCAAATCGCCAGAACCGCGCCCCAATAGATCAGGCGGCTCAAGCCGAATCGGCGGCGCCTGCCGCCGCGTCCGCTTGCGGCTTTCTTGCGCGGCGCCGGCAGGCGGGGAGCGACGGGAAAGTCGAGCTTGGGTTCCACGCGCGCCTTGGCGTGCGGTCTGGCTACATGCGGTTTGGCCGGGTGCGTCTTGGCGGACCGGTGCGCGCGCACCGCATCGGAGGCCGGTGCCGCGGAGCGGTCGTCCGGCGACAGCCGCACGTCGAGCGCCCCCGCGCCGCTCTTGAAAGAGGGCTCGCGACGCTTGCTCGCGCCTCGACCTGGTTTCGCCAATGTCCCGCCCCGTCGACGACCCCCGCACGGGGTCGCGCCCCGGCCCACGCTAATCCGGCCGGTTTAAGGGTGGGTTACCGGCGGCTGGTTCTCGCGCAGTGCGGGCAATGCGCCAAGTTGACGCCTGCCCAAAGCTGGCCTCTTGTTGCCGTCTTCTGTTACCTCAATACGGCTTCCAACCAGGGGCGAGTTCGGCAAAAGAATGCGACGCTGGCCTGTCATATCGCTTCTGCTCCTTGCCGGTGGGGGCTTGGCCTATTTCCTTGTTCCGGGACTGCGGCTCTCTCCCGGCGCACCGGTCGCCCCGCGCGCCGCCGCGGCTATTCCCGTGATCGCGAGCGACGTGCGCCGCGCCGACGTCCCGATCTTTCTCACCGGGCTTGGAACCGTGCAGGCCTTGAACAGCGTGCTCGTCAAGTCGCGGGTCGACGGCCAGATCAAGAAGATCAATTTTTCCGAGGGCCAGGACGTCCATGCCGGCGACGTGCTGGTCGAAATCGACCCCGAGCCCTATCAGGCGGCGTTGAACCAGGCGCAGGCGAACAAGCTCCGGGACGAGGCGCTGCTCGAAAACGCGCGCCTCGACCTCAACCGCTTTACCCGCCTGGCGTCGAGCGGCGCGGCCACCACCCAGCAACTGGATACGGCGCGCGCGCCGGTCAAGCAGCTCGAGGCGAGCATCCAATCCGACCTGGCCACGATCTACAGCGCCCAGGTCCAGCTCGACTACAGCCGCATCCGCTCCCCCCTGAACGGGCGCGCCGGAACCCGGCTGATCGACGCCGGCAACATGGTGAAGGCGACCGACACCGCCGGCATCGTCATCATCAATCAGCTCGACCCGATCTTCGTCAGTTTCCCGCTGCCGTCCGATTCGCTGCCGCAGATCCGCGCCGCCATGGGCCGAGGCGACGTCAAGGTGACGGCCCAGGACAGCAGTGGCAAAGCTCTCGCCGCCGGCAAGCTCGCCGTCATCGACAACCAGATCAATCCGAACACCGCGCACGATCAACTTCAAGGCGATCTTCGACAACCCGGCGCACGTGCTGTGGCCGGGCCAGTTCGTCAATGTGCGTGTCGAAATCGAGATCCGCCGCGAACGTGGTCGCGGTGCCCATCACCGTCGTCCAGCAGGGCCCGAGCGGGCCGTTTGCATTCGTCGTCGGGCCAGGATCGCATCGTGCAGAAGCGCGTGATCAAGGTCGGCGTCATGAACAAGACGACGGCGGTCATCGATTCCGGCCTTGCGCCCGGCGAGCGCGTGGTCACCGACGGTCAATACCGGATCCAGGCCGGCAGCGTGGTCGAGGTGCTCGGCGATCCCGCGGAGAGCGCGGAAGCCAGAAAGCGTCCGAGGGCTTCTGATGAACGTCTCCGCGCCGTTCATCGTTCGGCCGATCGCGACGACGCTGTTGATGATCGGCGTCACGCTGCTGGGGCTGGTCGCCTATTTCATGCTGCCGATCGCGGGCGTGCCGCAGGTCGATGTCCCGACCATTCGGGTGACGGCGAGCCTGCCCGGCGCCAATGCCGAGACCATGGCGACCTCGGTGGCGGCGCCGCTCGAAAGCCAGCTGTCGCTGATTTCCGGCGTCACCGCGATCAGTTCCACGAGCTCGCTCGGCCAGACCCAGATCCAGGTCGAGTTCGATCTCGGGCGCAGCATCGAGGGCGCCGCCCAGGACGTCCAGACCGCGATCAGCGCCGCCGGCGGCCTGCTGCCGAAGAACCTGCCGAATCCGCCGACCTACGAGAAGATCAATCCGGCCGACGCGCTGCTGATGTCGATCGCGGTGACCTCGGAAGACCTGCCGATCTCCAAGGTCGACGAGTACGTCGAGAACTACCTCACGCCGCAGATTTCCCGCATCACCGGGGTCGGCCTCGTCGATTACCACGGCCAGCAGAAGCCGGCGATTCGCATTCAGATCAACCCGACGGTCGCCTCGGCGATGGGGGTGAGCCTCGAGGACATCCGCGCGGCGATCGATGACCGCCACCGTCAATGTCCCCAAGGGCACGCTCGACGGCGCCAAGCAGTCGCTGACGCTCGACACCACCGACCAGATCTTCGACGCCGCGCACGTTCAACTCCGTGATCATCGCCTATCGCAACGGCGCGCCGGTGCGGGTTAGCGATCTCGGCCGCGCCATCGACGGCGTCGAGAACATCCGCGAGGCGGCGTGGCTCAACGGCCAGCGCGCGGTCGTCATCGACGTGCACAAGCAGCCCGGTTACAACATCAACCAGACCGTCCAGCGCGTGAAGGACGCGCTGCCGGACCTGCAGCGCGCTGTTGCCGCCGTCGATCAAGCTGCGCGTGCTCGGCGACCGCACCCAGACGATCCGCGCCTCGGTCGACGACGTCCAGATCACGATGGCGATCAGCATCGCGCTCGTGGTGCTGGTGATCTTCCTGTTCCTGCGCCGGCTGCGGGCGACGCTCATCCCGAGCGTCACCATCCCGGTGTCGCTGCTCGCGACCTGCGCGGTCATGTACCTCGCCGGCTACACCATCGACAACGTGTCGCTGATGGCGCTCACCATCGCGGTCGGCTTCATCATCGACGACGCCGTCGTCATGATCGAAAACATCATCCGCCATATCGAGGCGGGCAAGCGGCCGTTCGAGGCCGCCATGATCGGCTCGCAGGAGATCGGCTTCACCATCGTCTCGATGACCCTGTCGCTGACCGCGGTGTTCATCCCGCTGCTGCTGATGGGCGGCCTGATCGGGCGCCTGTTCCGCGAATTCGCGGTGACGGTCAGCGTGGCCATCCTGATGTCCGGCGTCGTCTCGCTCATCCTCACGCCGATGATGTGCGCCTGGATGCTGCGCGCCGCACGAGCATGACGGGCGCGAGAGCCGGGTCATGGCGCTGGCTCGAGGCGGGCTTCCAGCGCTCGCTCGACATCTATGCGGTGTGGCTGCGCTGGTCGCTGCGCCACCGCCTGTTCATGGTCTTCGTGATGGCGGCCACCATGGCGGCGACCGCCTGGCTCTACATCGTCATTCCCAAGGGTTTCTTTCCGCAGCAGGACAACGGCACTCATCCAGGGCACCACCGAGGCGGCCCAGGACATCTCCTACACGGCGATGGTGGAGCGCGTGCACGAGATCGCCCAGGTCGTGATCGCCGATCCCGACGTCGACACCGTCTACTACTGGGTCGGCGCCAATCCGACCGTCAACACCGGCCGGCTGATGATCGACCTCAAGCCGATGAGCCAGCGCAAGGCGAGCGCGACCGAGATCATCAACCGGCTGCGCCGCGCGACCGCCAAGGTGCCCGGCATCGCCCTGTTCGGCCAGGCCCGCCAGGACGTCCAGATCGGCGCGCGGGTGAGCAAGACGCAGTACCAATACACCCTGCAGGACCCCAACGTCGCCGAGCTGTTCCAATGGGCTCCCATCGTGCTGGAGAAGCTCGCAGCGCTGCCGCAGTTGCAGGACGTGACCGGCGATCTCCAGGCCACCGCGCCGCGCCTGATGCTCAAGATCGACCGCGACGTCATCGGCCGGTTCGGGCTGTCGCCCGCAGCTCATCGACGACACGCTCTACGACGCGTTCGGCCAGCGGCAGGTCGCCACCGTGTTCGGCCAGCTCGACCAGCACCGCGTCATCCTCGAGGTCGAGCCGGCCTTCCAGGAGGACGCTTCGACCCTGCAGAACCTCTACGTGCGCACGGCCAACGGACAGCTGGTGCCGATGTCGGTCCTGACCAAGCAGGAGCTGTCGGTATCGCCGCTCACCATCAACCACACCGACCAGTTTCCGTCGGTGACCCTGTCGTTCAATCTCGCGCCGGGACACTCGCTCGGCGACGCGCTCGACGCGATCGCAGAACCTCGAGCGCTCGCTCGCCAAGCCGGCGACGCTCACGGCGCGCTTCCAGGGCTCGGCCAAGGTGTTCGAGACGTCGCTCGCGACCCAGCCTTACCTGATCGCCGCCGCGATCATCGCCGTCTACATCGTGCTCGGCATCCTCTATGAGAGCTTCATCCACCCCATCACCATCCTCTCGACCCTGCCGTCGGCGGGGGTAGGGGCGTTCCTGGCGCTGATGGTGCTGCACTACGACTTTTCGCTGATCGCGCTGATCGGCGTCATCCTGCTGGTCGGCATCGTCAAGAAGAACGCGATCATGATGATCGATTTCGCGCTGGTCGCCGAGCGCAGCCGGCATCTTACGCCGGAACAGTCGATCTACGAGGCCTGCCTGCTGCGCTTCCGCCCGATCATGATGACGACCATGGCGGCGCTGCTCGGCGGCCTTCCGCTGGCGCTCGGGACCGGCGCAGGCTCGGAGCTGCGCCGCCCGCTCGGCATCGCCATCGTCGGCGGCCTGCTGCTGTCCCAGTTCCTGACCCTGTTCACGACCCCGGTCGTCTACATCTACCTCAGCAAATTCGCGGCATGGGTGCGGCCGGGCCGGGCCGCGGGGAGTGCGCCTGCCCCGGCAGATGCGCGAGCCCCCGGCGAACTCCGCGCGGCGGAGTGACAGGCCGGATGCCGCTCCCTTTACAATCATTCTAAGCTGCTCGCCTTCCTGTCGCTTCGATCTTGACGCTCTCACGCAACTACCGCACATGAAGTAAGAAATGCTCACCATGTGGACGTGACGTGACCGACAGCGCGCCGGTAGCCGCCCTTTGTATGCCGTTGGGTCTGGCAAATCGCGGTTTCCGCGGGCGGATTCACGCAATTCAGGTCGGCGAGGGCGCACACGGTTTGCCCGCGCCTGAACTCGAGACCCGATTGCTCGAACTTGGGTTCATCGAGGGCGCCGAAGTCAAAGTTCTGCATGAGGGGCCTTTTGGCCGCGATCCCATGGCGGTGCGTGTCAACGACACGACGATCGCACTGCGGCGTCGCGAGGCCATGGCCATTCTGGTGACTGCTTCGGATCGACCCGCATGAGCGCAGCGACCGAAATCGGCGCTCGGCACTTCGCGCTCGTCGGGACGCCGAACAGCGGCAAGACCGCCTTGTTCAATGCCCTCACCGGAAGCCGGCAGAAGGTAGCGAACTATCCCGGCGTCACCGTCGAACGCAAGGCCGGCGTGTTGCAGACGCCGTCGGGCCACAGCGTCTATTTGATCGACCTCCCCGGCACCTATTCGTTGCGGGGCCGCAGTCCGGACGAGGAGATCACCCGCGACGTGGTGCTGGGTCGGCTGGCCAGCGAAGCGCGCCCCGATCTTCTCGTCTGCGTGGCGGATGCCACCAATCTGCGTGTGTCGCTGCGGTTGGTCCTCGAGCTCAAACGGGTCGGCCGCCCGCTGATGCTCGTGCTGAACATGATCGACATTGCCCGCCGGCGCGGCATGGAGATCGATCTGGAACGGCTGTCGGCCGAGCTTGGAGTGCCGGTCGTCACTTCGACGCGCCGTGCGCCGCGGCGGCACCGAGGAATTGCTGCGCCGCCTGGACGACATGGCTTCGGGCGAGCCTGGCCCCATCGGGTGAAAGTACCTGGAAACCTCTGACCACCCACGAATTGCGAGCCGCTCAGCGGGAGGCAGACCGCGTCATCGCCGCCGCGGTGGTGATGCCGGCGCGGCCGGATACGCTGAGCGCGCGGGTCGACGCGGTTCTCCTTCATCCCGTCGCCGGCCTCGTCATCTTGCTCGGCGTTCTCTTCGTGATGTTCCAGGCGGTGTTTGCCTGGGCAAAGCCGATCATGGACCTGATCTCGTCCGGCTTCGACGCGCTGGGCGTTGTCGTGCATGACGCGCTTCCCGCCGGCCTGCTGCAAAGCTTCATCCAGAACGGCGTGATTTCCGGTGTCGGCAGCGTGATCGTCTTTCTGCCGCAGATCCTGATCCTGTTCTTGTTCATCCTGCTGCTGGAGGATCTCGGCTACATGGGGCGCGCGGCGTTCCTGATGGATCGCATCATGGGCGGCGCGGGCCTGCACGGCCGGGCGTTCATTCCGCTGCTGTCGAGCTTCGCCTGCGCCATTCCGGGCATCATGGCGACGCGAGTCATCGACAACCGGCGCGATCGATTGACCACGATCCTCGTTGCGCCGCTGATGACGTGCTCGGCGCGGATTCCGGTCTACACCCTGATCATCTCGGCATTCATTCCGGCAGACGCATTTGTGGGGCTGGGTCAGCCTGCAGGGGCTGGTCATGTTCGGCCTCTACGCGGCCGGAATCATGAGCGCCCTCGGCGTTTCCTTCGTCGCCAAGTACTTTTTCCTGCATGAAGATCATACTCCGCCATTCATGCTCGAATTGCCGGCCTACAAGCTGCCGAGCCCGCGCAGTGTCGCCATCGGATTGTATACCCGCGCAAAAATGTTCCTGCAGAGAGCAGGGACCACGATTTTTTCCATGATGGTCCTGATCTGGTTTCTGGCGTCGTTTCCGCGGCCGCCCGAGGGCGCCGACGGCCCGGCGATCAACTACAGCC
Source organism: uncultured Alphaproteobacteria bacterium (assembly GCA_963791375.1). Classification (GTDB taxonomy): domain Bacteria; phylum Pseudomonadota; class Alphaproteobacteria; order Rhizobiales; family Xanthobacteraceae; genus JAJPKK01. The sequence goes on along the minus strand of CAWBSI010000009.1, from coordinate 237,016 downwards.
TGGCCGCAATGCTCGGCGATGCACTCCAGCCGGTCCTGGCCCCGCTCGGATTCAACTGGCAGATCAGCGTGGCCCTGATCCCGGGAATGGCGGCGCGCGAAGTCGCCGTTGCCGCGTTGGGCACCGTCTATGCCATCGAAGGCGGCAAGGAAGCGGCGGAACAGATCGGCCAGGCGCTGGCCAGCAAGTGGAGCCTGGCGACCGCGCTCGCGTTGCTCGTGTGGTATATCTTTGCGCCGCAATGCGCCTCGACGCTCGCCGTGATACGGCGCGAGACCGGCAGCTGGCGGTGGATGGCGATCACCTTCACCTACATGCTGGTGCTGGCCTATATCGCGGCCTTCGCCACCTACCACGTCGCCGTTGCGCTCGGCGCAGGTTGACGTCACACCATCTTCTTCACCGGCTTGGCGTCGAGCCCGAACAGCCGCGCCGCGTTGGCGCCGAGGATGTTGCGCTTGGCCTGCTCCTTGAGGAAGGGCAGGTCGTAGATCACGCTCGGCAGGTCGAAGTCCCAGTGCGGATAGTCCGATGACCACACCAGCTGGGTCTCCGCGTTGATCATCTTGAAGGTCGCCTCCAAGATCGAGAGGTCCTGCGGCACCTCCATCGGCTGGGTCGAGTAATACATCTCGCGCATGTATTCGCTGGGGCGGCGCTTGAGCGAGGGGCAGTCCGACGTGCGCATCATGTAGGAGTGGTCGAGCCGCTGCATCAGGCTGTAGGCCCAGGTCAGCCCGCTCTCGATCCACATCACCTTGAGCTTGGGGAAGCGTTCCGGCAGTCCGTTCACCACCCAGTTGGTCATGTGGATCATGTTGAACCACATGAAGCCCAGGGCATGCACGGCGATGAAGCGGTTCGCCATCGACAGCGCCTGGTCGTTCCAGTTGTAGGCGGCGTGAAACGAGATCGGCTTGCCCATCTCCTCGAGCAGCGCATAGGTCTTGATGTAGGCGTTGTCGTGCACCGGCTTGTAGCGCGGCGACGTCACCATGAAGCCGACCACGCCCTTGCGATGGCCGAATTCCTGGACGGTCCGGTAGGCCGCTTCCGGGTCGTTGAAGGGCAGATAGAGCATGGAGATGATGCGCGGCTCTTCGGCCAGGATGCGCTCGCACAGCCATCGATTATAGGCCTGCGCCATCGCCACCTCGACCTCGACCTGCGGGTGCAGGCCGAGGAACAGCATCGGGGTCGGGAACAGGCAGGCATAGTCGACGCCCATGGCGTCCATCCACCCCTTGGTCATGGCGATGTCGCGATGGGTGTCGGGCGGCGTCTTCTCCAGCTTGCGCAGCTCGTGGCGGGTGATGCGGCCGCTGATGTCCTGGTAGCCGACCTGGCCGTACATCATCGAGGAGCGCCCGCCGCGCTTGGTCGATTCCATCGCGGCGCGCCGGATCACCGGGCTCTCGATGTACTGGAAGACGTCCTTGTAGGATTCGTTTTCATAGTGATGGGCGTCGACGTCGACGATGAGGAAGTCGTTGTAGTTGCGCTTGCGCGCCTGCTCGGCCGCATGCTCGAGATATTTCGCCGTCGAATACTGGTCGAAGCGGGGTTCGCGGACCTCGTTGCGCGGCATGTCCATGGGCGTTTCCCTTTACAGCGCTGTCCTACGCAACAACGAAGATATCTTCGCCGCGGCGCACCACGTCGTATTTGCGCAGCTTGAGCTTGCGGTCGCCGGCGCACTCGCCGGTCTTGATGTCGTATTCCCAGCCGTGCCAGGGGCAGACGAAATGCATCTCGTCGGCGAAGCTCTGGCCGAGATAGGTGCGGTCGGGGCCGATCAGGTCGACCACCCGGTTGATCATCAGGCCCTCGCAGGCGGGGCCGCCGGCATGCAGGCAATAATTGCTGTAGGCATGGAACGCGCCGTCCTTGAGGAACACGCCGATCTCGTGCCGTCCCGCCGAGACGATCCGGCGATCGCCATCCGACATTTCCGCCGCCTTGGCGACGAACCATTCGGCCATGAAGGATTCCTCCCGGTTACTATTGCTTTCGATCAGCCGCGGCGCCTGCGACACCGTTGGAGCGCGTGCCCCACCGCTCGCGCCAAGTCTTGCAGAACACAGTGCACGCCGCAACAAGGGCGCGCCCGCCGCATCACTGCGCCGGTACCGCCACCCTTTGCGCGGCCCGGCTCTCTTGCTGCGGCGTGAACACCTGGATCAGGGCGCGCTTGATCGCGGCGTTGCGGGTCGGCGTCGAAATCTTCGCCCCCATGAGGTCGGTGACATAGAACACGTCGACGGCGCGCTCGCCGAAGGTCGCCACATGGGCCGACGCGATGTTGAGATTGAGCTTCGACAATGTCGCCGTGAGCTCGTAGAGCAGGCCGGGCCGGTCGAGGCCGCTGACCTCGACGACGGTGTAGCGGTTCGACCATTGATTGTTGATGGTGACCTCGGGTTCGATCGCGAAGGCCCTGATCCGCCCCTTGGGCGCGGCCCGCTTCGCCACCACGTCCGGCAGCCGCAGGTCGCCGCGCAGCGCATTCTCGATCGCTGCGGCGATGCGGTCGGCGCGGCGCGCCTCGTCGGCGTCATGGGGGAACTCGCGGGTGATCGCGATGGTGTCGAGCGCCATTCCGTCGGTCGTGGTGTAGATCTGGGCGTCGACGATGTTGGCCCCTGCCACCGCGCAGGCGCCGGCGATGACCGACAGCAGCCGCGGATGGTCCGGGCGTCAGCACCGTCACCACGGTGACGCCGCGCTCGGCGTCGAACCGCACATTGGTGGCGAGCGACTTGCCGTCCCGCTCGGCGGCGCGCACGAACTCCGCATGGGCGATCTTGTTGCGGCAGATCGACCTTGAGCCAGTAGGCGGGGTAGTGGCGGGCGATGTAGCGGTCGACATCCTCCGTCGGCCAGTCCTCGAGTTCGGCGCGGAATTCGGCCTGCGCCATCGCCAGGCGCTTGGAGCGGTCGACTTCGGAGAAGCCGCCGGTCAGCGAGGGCTCGGTCTCGTAATAGAGTGCGCGCAGGAGCTGCGCCTTCCAGCCGTTCCACACACCCGGCCCGACCGCACGGATGTCGGCGGTGGTCAGGATGGTGAGCAGCTTCATGCGCTCCAGCGATTGCACGATGGAGCTGAAGTTCTCGATGGTCTTGCGGTCGGACAGGTCGCGCGACTGTGCGATGGTCGACATCACGAGGTGGCGCTCGACCAGCCACGCCATGGTGTCGGTCTCGGCCGCGCGAGAAGCCGAAGCGCGGCCCGAGATGGCGGGCGACCCTGGCGCCCGCGATCGAATGGTCCTCGACCCGGCCCTTGGCGATGTCGTGCAGGAACAGCGCGAAATACAGGACCTCGCGATGACTGGGCTGAATCTTGCGCATCAGATCGTTGGCGAGCGCGTATTCCGGGTTGGTGCCGTTCTCGATCTCCGCCAGCACGCCGATGCAGCGCAGCAGGTGCTCGTCCACCGTGTAGTGATGATACATGTTGAACTGCATCATCGACACCACCTGGCCGAACTCCGGAATGAAGCGGCCGAGCACGCCGGCCTCGTTCATGCGCCGCAGCACGATCTCGGTGTTGGTCTTGGACGTCAGGATTTCCCGGAACAGCAGCGTTGGCCTCCGGATTCTCCCGCAGCGACTTGTCGATCAGCTTGAGCGAATGGGTCGCGCGGCGCAGCGCCTCCGGGTGGAAGGCGAGGCCGTGGCGCTGGGCGAGGCGGAAGATGCGGATGAGGTTGACGGGATCGCGGGCGAAGGCATCCGGGTCGGCGATGTTGATGCGGCTGTTGTCGACGACGAAATCGTCGCTCTCGCGCAGCACGCGCCGGCCTCGCGGCCGCAGCTTGGCGACCATGCGGTTGAGCATCGGCACGGGCTTGGCCTGCCGGCTCTCCAGCGCGGCGCACAGGATCGCGGTGAGGTCGCCGACGTCCTTGGCGATCAGGAAGTAATGCTTCATGAAGCGCTCGACGTCGCGCAGCCCGGGCCGCTGCGAATAGCCGAGCCGCTGGGCGATGCTGCGCTGGATGTCGAACGACAGCCGCTCCTCGGCGCGGCCGGTGAGGAAGTGCATGTGGCAGCGTACCGCCCACAGGAAATCCTCGCAGCGCTGGAACAGCCGGGATTCGGCGCGGTCGAATACGCCCTGCTCGATGAGCTCCTCCGGCTTGCGCACGCGGTAGACGTATTTGGCGATCCAGAACAGGGTATGGAGATCGCGCAGGCCGCCCTTGCCGTCCTTGACGTTGGGCTCGACGAGATAGCGCGACTGGCCGCTGCGGCGATGGCGCTCCTCGCGCTCGGCGAGCTTGGCGGCGACGAACTCGGCCGCGGTGCCCTGCACCACCTGCTTGTCGAACCGGGCGAGCAATTCGTCGTACAGCGCACGGTCGCCGAGCAGGAAGCGGGCCTCCAGGATCGCGGTGCGGATGGTCATGTCGCCCTTGGCCTGGCGGATGCACTCGTCGACCGAACGGGTCGCGTGGCCGACCTTGAGGCCCATGTCCCAGAGGCAATAGAGGATCGCCTCGGCGATCGACTCGCCCCAGGCAGTCTGCTTGTACGGCAGCACGAACAGGAGATCGATGTCGGAGCCGGGCGCCATCAGGCCGCGGCCGTAACCGCCGGTGGCGACGATCGCCATGCGCTCGGCTTCCGACGGGTTCAACGACGGATAGATGTGCTTGATGGCGAACTCGTAGAGCACGCGGATGATCTCGTCCTGCACCCAGCACAGCCGCGCGGCGCAGCGTCCGCCATGGCGATCCTTGAGCAGCAGGCGTTCGATCTCGGTCCGGCTGGCGGCGAGCGCCGCCTTGAGCCGCTGGGCGACCGCGGTGCGCAACTCACGCTCGCGTCCGGGATAGGATGCGGCGAGCTTCGCCAGCTCGCCGGCGATCGCGTCTGCGTCGAACAGGGTGGAAGCGTCGGCGGGGGCGATCTTGAGGGCTTGGGCCATGCTTCATTCGATAGCCGAGGCGGAGCGCCCTGTCACGGCCGCGCCATGCCGCGCCCGTATGCGCTGCGATGCGGCATTGTTGGCGGCGCCGGGCGGTGCAATGCACATGCCAGGTAACCTACTAAAATCGCAGAGAATATTTCGCCGGCCCACGACGCCTGATGGCGTTCGGCCACTGCCGGGGTCAGCCCAGAGCAAGTCGATGCGGATGACCACAACTCAGGGCGAATCGATGCCCTTGCCTCGACATTCGAGCGAAGGCGTGCGTTAATTTTGAACAATAATCTCGCTGCCACAAGGGAGGACACGCGCATGGTCGCCTTCACGGTCAATGGAGTGCGCACGGAGATCGGCGTGGACGCGGACACGCCGCTGTTGTGGGTCTTGCGCGAGCACCTCAAGCTCACCGGAACCAAGTTCGGCTGCGGCATCGCCGCCTGCGGCGCCTGCACGGTGCATGTCGACGGCCAGGCGACCCGGGCTTGCGCCACGCCGGTATCGCTGGTGGAGGGGCGGTCCGTCACCACCATCGAAGGGCTTTCATCCGACGGCAGCCATCCGCTGCAGAAGGCCTGGATCGCCGAGCAGGTGCCGCAATGCGGCTACTGCCAGTCCGGCCAGATCATGCAGGCGGCCGACCTCCTGGCGCACAACAAGGCGCCGACGCGCGAGCAGATCGTCGAGCACATGGACGGCAACATCTGCCGCTGCGGCACCTACCTGAAGATCATCAGCGCCATCCAGCGCGCATCGCGGGAGGGCTGAGCCATGACCAATCGCATCGACGACCGCACTGACGTCACCCGGCACGATTTGAGCCGCCGCGACTTCTTCGGCGCCGCCGCCGGATTGACCCTGGCACTCACGCTTGCGCCCGATCCTTTGGCGGTCCTGGGTAACGGCCTTGCGGGTGAAGCCCTGGCGGACGCGCCACTGTCACCGAACGTATGGCTCACGATCGCCACCGACGGCACCATCACCATCGTGTCTCCCGCAGCCGAAATGGGGCAGGGCACCTTCACCACGCTGCCCGCGGTGATCGCCGAGGAACTCGACGCCGATTGGGCGAAGGTGAGGCCGGTGTTTCCACCGGAATGGAACGAAAAGAAATACGGCAATCCGGAATACACGCAGGGGTTCCAGACGTCGGCGAGCTTTGCCACGCGCGGATACTTCAAGTCGATGCGGCTGGCCGGCGCCCAGGCGCGGCGCGTCCTCATCGACGCGGTCGCGGCAAAATGGGGCGTACCGGCGGCCGAGCTTTCGACCGAGCCGAGCATCGTGGTCCACGTCGCCTCGAACCGCCGCATCTCCTATGGCGAGATCGCGGCCTTCGCCAAGGCGCCGGCGCAATTGCCCGAGATCGGCGACAAGGACCTCAAGCCGGCGGCGAACTTTCGTTTCATCGGCAAGGATGTCCCGCGGGTCGAACTCCCGCTCAAGGTGACCGGCGCCGCCAAATATGCAATCGACGCCCAGGTCCCCAGCATGGTCTACGCCGCGGTGCTGCAGTCACCCTATCCGGGCGGCGCGCCGCAGACGGTGGACGAGGCCCGGGCGCGACAGGTTCCGGGCATCACGGACGTCGTGAAGCTGCCGGAAGGCGTCGGCGTGGTCGGAACGAGTGTCGAGGCCACCCAAGCCGCCAAGAAGCTGCTCAAGGTGACCTGGGGCGAGGCGCGCGGGGCACATCTCGACAGCGAGCAGGCGCTCGAGGAGTTCGCGTCGATCGGCCGCGACAAGAGCCGCCAGGGCGTGCCGTATGAAAGCGTCGGCGACGCCAAGGCGGCAATCCAGAGCGCCGCCAAGGTCTATCGCGGCGAGTACCGGACCCGCTACCTGTATCACGCTCAGATGGAACCGGTGAACGCCACCGCCGCCGTCAGCCCCGACGGCAAGTCGGTCGAGATCTGGGCGGGAACCCAGGGTCCGACCAACCTGCACGACCAGGTGGCCCGCGTGCTGCAGACGGAGCGCACGAACATCACCTTGCATCAGCATTTCCTCGGCGGCGGTTACGGACGGCGCAGCCAGAATGAAGTGATCGTCGACGCCGTGCGTCTGAGCAAGGCGGTAGGCAAGCCGGTCAAGTTGATCTGGACTCGCGAGGACGATCTGACCGGCGGCAAGTTCCGCCCGATGACCGCGCATCACATCGAGGCGGGCTTCGATGCCGGCGGCAAGCTCGTCGCCTGGCATCATCGGGTAGTGGCCGAATTGGTTGCCGCCTATACGTCGGGCGCGGCCGACCCCACCGCCCCCAGGACCGATCGCGTGGTCATGAAGGGCTCGCCGATCCCGCAATATCCGATCCCCAACAAGCTGGCCGAGCATGTGATCGAGGCGCGCGGCGCGCGGCTCGCCGCGTTTCGCGGCGTCGGCAATGCTCACAATGCCTTCGCGGCGGAAAGCTTCCTCGACGAGATTGCCAAGGACCGGGGCCTCGATCCCATCGCGTTCCGGCTCGAACTTTCCGAGGGACAGCCGCGGATGCAGACCCTGCTGCGCGCGGTCGCCGAGATGTCCGATTGGAAGCGGCCCCGCGACGGGCGCGGCATCGGCGTCGGCACCATGGTGAAGGATGACACGTTGGCGGTAGGCGTCGCCGAAGTCTCGGTCGATCGCGCCACCGGCAAGATCAAGGTCCATAATTTCTGGGCCGCGATCGACGCCGGGCTCGCGGTGCAGCCACGCAACGTCGCGGCGCAGACCGAAGGCAGCATCATCTATGGCCTCGGCCACGTGCTGCGGGAGAAGATCACCATCCGGAACGGCCGCGTGGTGGAGTTCGAACTACGGCGACTACGAAGTGACGCGCATGTCGGACGTGCCCAATATCGAGGTGAAGGTGGTCTCCACCGACAATCCGCCGACCGGGGCCGGCGAAGACGGCGTGCCGCTGGTCGCCTGCGCGGTCGGCAACGCCATCGCGGCGCTCACCGGTGTGCGCCTGCGCGAGCTGCCGTTCGCGCCGGACCGCGTGCGCGGCGCGCTCGGCGCTTAGATACGGACGCAGCGGGCGCGCCGGGAGGCTGGCAGCTGGTTCGAAAAGCTGTGACCACGGTCGACGATGTCCGAGTTTGTGGGAAGTGCGGACTCAACGCGGACGTCGGATTTTGGGCCGAGTTTGACCCTGAGCGGTCGTTCGGCTTCGGAGTGGGCGGGAACGGGGAATCAAGTTCAGTGAAATCAGGGCCCCCGGCACGGAGTCTCCAGACCCTCAAAGGACCAACGGTCTCGAACCCGGCCTGATGTGCGGCACCGGACTCACTCACCATGCTCGCGAAATGACGTTGATGACCCGGAGTTCGACTTGGCAGGCTGCCGAACAGCGCGTTGCGGGAGGTTCATTCCACCCTGATGTTGGCCGAGTTGATGATCGGCGTCCACTTTGCGATCTCGCCTTTGACCAGCGCGGCGAGCGGCTGCGGACCGCGCTTTGTCTTGTCCGGAATGTCGCAGCCGAGGTCGAGCAGGCGCTTGCGCACGTTCTCGTCGTCCAGCGCCTTGTCGAGCGAATCGGAAAGCCTGTCGAGGACCGGCTTCGGTGTTCCTTTGGGCGCAAACAAGGCGTTCCAGGCCGATGCCTGGAATTCGGGCAAGCCGGCTTCCTTCGCTGTCGGGACATTCGGCAGGGCGGGACTGCGGTCGGCAGTGCTGATTGCATAACCCTTGGCCGTGCCGCTCTGAACCTGCTGAACGGCGTCTGGGATGGCGTTGCACATGTAATCGACCTGCCCACCGAGCAACGCATTCATGGCAGGCGCGGCGCCGGTGAATGGAACAAAGGTCGGCTTCACGCCGAGAAGCGAATGGAGCAGCAGGCAAGTGGTGTGTGTAATCGAGCCGACGCCAGCGTGCGCGACGTTCACCTTATCGGCATTCGCCTTAACGTAGAGGATGAATTCCTTCAGGTCGTTGGCTGGAAGCTCCTTCTTCGCCGTGATCACGATCGGCAGGCCGGCGACCATACCGATCGGCTCGAAGTCGACATCCGGCCTATAGGCGAGGTTCGGATAGAGCGCCACCGCGGCGGCATGGGTCCCCATCTGGCCGATCTGGATGGTGTAGCCGTCGGGGCTGGCACGCATCGTTCGGGTCGTGCCGATGGTGCCGCCAGCCCCGGCGACGTTCTCGATGACAAACTGCTGCCCGAGCGTGCGCGAGAGGTGCTCACCGATGATGCGGGCAACGACGTCGGTCGTCCCGCCTGGAGCGAACGGAACGACCATTGTGACGGGGTGCGCCGGATAGGTTTGCGCCCAGGCGCTACGAGGGAGGGCCGGGAGCGCGGCGGCGCCCACTGCCAGATGCAAGAATGTGCGACGCTGAATTTTCATCGCTCTCTCCCGTTACGGCAAAGCTACATCACTTGCACCGTCGCTCGGAAGGGGCCGGAATGACTGCTGTTGGTAGCGGGTCATTTGTCCGCGCTCGGCGCTTAGAGCGTCATCGTGCGGGCAAGCCCCCGGTCCGGTCGGAAAAGTCTCCATTTTTTGGCGATCATCCGTTAGGATGGCGCGGTTGAATCCTTGGGGGCGCCATCGCTTGCGCCGGGGGAGAGTGCACATGACGACCGAGTTGAAGATCGACCCATCGGCGGTCCGAAGTTTCCGGCGTTTATTCGCCGCTCTCTGTCTGTCGTTCTGCGGCGCCGGCGGCGCCCTGGCAGCGGAGTGCTATCCGCACTGCGACTACGTTCACAATTACGGGCCCTACGACTTCACCTATGTGCGGCCGGACCTTTTCGGTTTTCCGACATGCAACGTGCGCGGGGAATGCCTGCCCAATCTCTACTACTCCACCTCGGGACGGGTGCGGCGGGGCAATATCGAGGTCCGATTCATTTCGAGACCGCGTCCGCGACGATACTAGGCGCCTCCTTTACCGAGAAACCCGTCGACGTCATTGCCCGGCTTGATCGGGCAATCCAGTACTCACAGCGGGTGGTTACCGGATCGCCCGGTCAAGCCGGGCGATGACAGCAGCGCATGTCAGCAGCACAATACGATGGAAGACCAGGAGATCATCATGGATGCCGCCGCGCTTCGGGCCATGCAGGCCCCGATCAAGGAGCGTTACAAGAGCGACGCCAAGTCGGCCGTCATCACGCTGAAAGCGCGCGGGACGCTCGACGATGCCAATATCGCGTGCAAGGTCGAGACCGGCCGCGCGCTCGCGGTCGCGGGCCTGCATCCCGCCACCGGCGGCTCCGGGCTCGAACTGTGCTCCGGCGACATGCTGCTGGAGGCGCTGGTCGCCTGTGCCGGCGTCACCCTCAAGGCGGTCTCGACCGCGCTCGATATTCCGCTCAAGTCCGGGTCGGTCACGGCGGAAGGCGATCTCGATTTCCGCGGCACGTTGGGCGTCGCCAGGGACGCTCCGGTCGGGTTCGCGCAGATCCGGCTCGCGTTTCATGTGGAGGCCGACGCGCCGCAGGAGAATCTCGACCAGCTTCTCAAGCTCACCGAGCGCTACTGCGTCGTCTACCAGACCATAAAGGGCGGGCTGCCCATCGATGTGCGCATGGTGCGGGCGTAGATCGCAGGGTGGCCTGCTGGTAGATATCCGCTATCGATTCCTCGGCGTGCACCATCGCAATGTCCCCCGAAATCTGGTTCCTCCTCGTCCTCGCCATCAAGATGGCGGTCGCCGCGGCGTTCGTGGTCACCGCATCCTTCGTCGCGGAACGCGCCGGGGCGCTGGTCGCTGCCATGGTGGTGACGCTGCCGATCGGGGCGGGCCCGGCCTACATCCTGCTCGCGCTCGATCACGGCGCCGCGTTCATCGCCGACAGCACGGTGGCGAGCCTCGCAGTGCATGCGGCATCCGGCATCTTCGGCATGGCCTATGTGGTGGCGGCGCAGCGGCGCTCGTTTGCCGTCACCATCGCGGCGGCGGTCGGGACCTGGATCGTCTGCGCGTTCGCCATTCGCGCGATCACCTGGTCGGTGCCCGGCGCTATCCTTCTCAATGTCGCGGCCTATGGCGTCTGCGTGCCGCTGGCGCAGCGTTATCTGCACGTGAGGATGCCTTTCATCACCCGGCGGTGGTTTGACATTCCGTTGCGCGCCTCGCTGGTGGCCGCCCTGGTCGGAACCGTGGTCTTGCTGGGCGACAGCGTCGGTCCGGCGCTTGCCGGCATCTTCGCGGTGTTCCCGATCGTGATGCTGAGCATCATGCTGATCCTGCATCCGCGCATCGGCGGCGTCGCCACCGCGGCCATCATCGCCAATGCGATGTGGGGCCTCGTCGGGTTTGCGCTGGCGATCCTCACGCTGCACCTCGCCGCGGTGCCGTTCGGCGCGCCGCTGGCGCTGGCGAGCGCGCTGGCGGTTTCGGTGGCGTGCAACATCGCCATTTTCATGGTGCGCCGCGCCGGCCATGCGGCGCGCACGGCCGCGCTCAATTCCGCGGCTTCGCCAGGAGCTTGAGGGCGTAGAGCGCCTCCATCGCCTCGCGCGGCGACATCTCGTCGGGATGCAACGTCGGCGAGCGCCTTCATCACGGCCTCGATGGCGGGATCGGCCGGCGGCGCGGCCGTGCTGCGGGCCGCGGCGCTGAACAGCGGGAGGTCGTCGATGAGATGGCGCGCCGGCGACATCCGGTCCTCGGCTTCGAGCTCGGCCAGCACCAGCTTCGCGCGCTCGATCACTTTGCCCGGCAGCCCCGCCAGCTTGGCGACCTGGATGCCGTAGGAGCGGTCGGCCGCGCCCGGCACCACCTCGTGCAGGAACACCACGTCGCCGTGCCATTCCTTCACCCGCACCGTGGCGTTGAACAGCCGCGGCAGCTTGGCGGCGAGTGCGGTCAATTCGTGGAAGTGGGTCGCAAACAGCGCGCGGCAGCGGTTCTGCTCGTGCAGATGCTCGATCGCCGCCCAGGCGATCGACAGGCCGTCGAAGGTCGCGGTGCCGCGGCCGATCTCGTCGAGGATGACGAGGGAGCGCTCATTGGCCTGGTTGAGGATGGCCGCGGTCTCGACCATCTCCACCATGAAGGTGGAGCGGCCGCGGGCGAGATCGTCGGCGGCGCCGACCCGGGAGAACAGGCGGTCGACGACGCCGATCCGCGCATGCCTGGCCGGCACGAAGCTGCCGATCTGCGCGAGCACCGCGATCAGCGCGTTCTGGCGCAGATATGTCGACTTGCCCGCCATGTTGGGCCCGGTGATGAGATAGATGCGCCCGGCGGCGCCGGCCTGCGGCGGCGACAGGTCGCAATCATTGGCGACGAACGGCCCGCCGTCGCGCGCCAGCGCCTGCTCGACCACGGGATGGCGCCCGCCCGCGATGACGAAATCGTGGCTCGCGTCGACCTCCGGCCGCACATAGGCGCGCTCGACCGCGAGCGTCGCCAGCGCGGCGGCGACGTCGACCGCGGCGAGCGCAAAGGCGGCGGCCTTGATGTCGTCCGCGGCCGCGACCACGCGGGCGGCGAGGCGTTCGAAGATCTCCAGCTCCAGGCCCAGCGCGCGGTCCGCCGCGTTGGCGATCTTGGCTTCCAGCGCGCCCAGCTCCGTCGAGGTGAAGCGGACCTGCCCGGCCAGCGTCTGGCGGTGGATGAAGGTCGCGTTCCATGGCGGGTTCAGGAGCTTGTCGCCGTGCTGCGCAGTGACCTCGACGAAAGTATCCCAGCACATTGTTGTGCCGGATCTTGAGCGACTTGACCTCGGTATCCTCGGCATAGCGCGCCTGCAGCGCCGCCACCACGCGGCGGGATTCGTCGCGCAGCGCGCGGGTCTCGTCCAGCGCCGCGTCGTATTGCGGCCCGACGAAACCGCCGTCGCGCTTGAACAGCGGCAGTTCCTCGCCGAGCGCGGCCGTGAGCTCCGCCGCAATCGCCGGGTCTGGCTGCTGCAGCGCCGCCATCGCATCGATGATGTCGGCGACCGGCGGGGCCACCGCGAGCCGCGTGCGCAGTTCCACCGCGGCGCCGAGACCGTCGCGGATCGCGGCGAGATCGCGCGGGCCGCCGCGCCCGACCACCAGTCGCGACAGCGCGCGGGCGAGGTCGGGCACGGCGGCGAGCCGTTCGCGGATGTCCGCGCGCAGCAGCGCGTCGGTCGAAAACAGCTCGACCGCGTCGAGCCGCCGTCCGATCGCATCGGGGTCGGTGAGCGGGGCGGCGAGCCGTTGCGACAACAGCCGCGCGCCGGCGACGGTGACGGTGCGGTCGATGGCGCCGATCAGCGAGCCGCGGCGCTCGCCGGTCTGGGTGCGCATCAGCTCCAGATTGGTCCGTGTCGCCGCGTCGATGGCGAGCGTCGCGCCGGCGGCTTCGCGGGTCGGCGGCGACAGCGGCGGCCGCTTGCCGATCTGGGTGCGCTCCACATAGGTGATGCAGGCGGCGGCCGCGGTGAGCTCCAGCCGCGACAGCGCCCCGAAGGCGTCGGTGGTCGCCACCGCGAAATAGGCGGCGAGCCGGCGCTCGGCGGTGGCGCCGTCGAACACGTCGCGCCCGAGCGGCGACACCGGCAACGCACGCAGCAGCGGCGCCACTTCCGCGTCGCCGTAAAGCGCATCGGACACGATGATCTCGCCGGGCTCGAGCCGGGCAAGCTCGGCCGGCAGGCCGTTGCGGTCGCATTCGGTGAGGCGGAACTCGCCGGTGGAGATGTCGAGGAAGGCGAGCGCGAATTGGCTGTCGCCGTCCGCCGACAGCTTGGCGCGCGCGATGGCGACGAGATAATTGTTGCGCCTGGCGTCGAGGAGGGAATCCTCGGTGAGCGTGCCCGGCGTCACCAGCCGCACGACGTCGCGGCGCACCACGCTCTTGCCGCCGCGCTTCTTCGCCTCGGCCGGATCCTCGACCTGCTCGCACACCGCGACCCGGTGGCCGAGCGTGATCAGCCTGTGGAGATAGTCGTCGGCGCGCTCGACCGGCACGCCGCACATGGGGATGTCCTGGCCGCGATGCTTGCCGCGCTTGGTGAGCACGATGCCGAGCGCGCGGCTCGCCACCTCCGCATCGCCGAAGAACAGCTCGTAGAAGTCGCCCATCCGGTAGAACAACAGGCAATCCGGATTGGCGGCCTTGATCTCGACGTACTGCTCCATCAGCGGCGTGACGCGATGCTCCTCGCCCGCCGCGGCGGGCGGCGCGTCAGTCGCAGCGGGAAGGGGCGTCGCATCCATGGCGCGACGCTAGAGGAGACGGGGGTTGAGTCAATGACCCTCCGCCACGCGTCAGCGTCGGGCTTGTTGTCCCGGCGATGACGGAGTGGAGAATTCCCGCTCATCGCCGCGCGCTTGTCCCGGCGATCTCGATCAACAGGGCACAACATTTCCGAGCGCGACGATCAATTCGCCCTCATCAGGCTGCGATTTCATCGTACAAGTCGCGCCATGTAGGGTTCGTTTGTCCGATGAGGTTGGTTTTCCATGCCCGCGGCCAGTGCTTGATGTTCTTCTCGCGTTGAATGGCGAGTGTCGCAGAATCATAAACTTCAAAATAGACGAGGCGTTCGATGTGGTAACGCTTGCTGTGCCCCGGCACGTTCTTTTGCCGGTGCTCATAGACGCGACGGACCAGATTATTCGTGACGCCCACGTACAGCGCGCCACCAGGTCGACTGGCCAGGATGTAGACGTAGAATTGTTTCACACATGCAATTTTAGAAAATGTCGATGGCCCGAGGCAAGGTCGGTCGTGGTGTTTGAGGCGGCCGTGCCCGACTGATCGAGATCACCGGGACAGGCCCGGTGATGACGGTGTGTGGAGAAACGCCCGCCCTTACTTCACGAACGTCTTCCCCGTGATCCCCTCCAGATTCTTGTAATAGATCTTCTCCTTCACATCCTTCGCCAGGTTGAGCGACTCCAGGATGCGCAGGGTCTCGCGGATGTAGCCGGTGCCCTTTTCCGGGTCGAACGGGCAGTCGGAGGCGAACACGACCTTTTCGGTGGGATAGAACGCGAGGCCGCACACGGTGGCGGCGTCGGCGCCGAACACGGCGGTGTCGGCGTAGAAGTTCTGCTTGAAGTAGTCGAGCGGGCGCTTCTTCAGGCTCTTGCGCAGGGTGACGTAGTCCTCGTCCGAGGTGCGGGCGCCGAGCTGGTCCCAGCCGGGGCCGATGCGGCCTTCGAGGATCGGCACGATGCCGCCGAAGTGGTGGACGATGAGCTTGAGGTCGGGGTGGCGGTCGATCACCTTGGAGAACACCAGGCGCGCCCATGGCGGCGGCGGTCTCGTAGGACCAGCCGAAGGTCCACCAGATCTCGTAGAGCGATTTCTTCTCGTCGACATAGTCGGGGCGCTCGGCGGTGCGTGCCGGGTGGATCCAGATCGGCTTGCCGATCTTCTCCATGGTCGACCAGAATTCCTCGTATTGCGGGCGGTCGATCGGCGTGCCGTTGACGTTGGTGTAGATCTGCACGCCGCAGGCGCCGAGATCGTTGATGGCGCGCTGAGCCTCCTTCACCGCGCCGGCCGGCGAGGCGAGCGAGACCTGGGCGACGAAGCCCGGGAACTGGTCGCGGTGCTTCTCGACGATGTCGGCGAAGCCGTCATTGATCATCCGGCAGAGGTCGTCGACCTGGTCCGGGCCGGCGAAGTTCTCGAGCGGCGGCATCGGGTAGGACAGGATCTGTGCGTAGTCGGGAAACAGGCCGACGACGCGGCGGCGCTCGTCGAGGTCATAGACGCAGGGAATGCCGCGCATGCGCTTGCCGATGTCCTTGCCGGCCCCTGGAATCTTCTCCACCGCGTCGAAGAACTTCTTCGGGATGAAATGGGTGTATGCGTCGATGCGCATGGGCGGTCCTCCGGATCAGGTGGGCGGCCGCAGCGGGCTGTGCGCTTTGCGGCCGGGTGTTGCGGCGGGATAGAGCGTGCGCGGGAAGGGGCACGGCCGAGGCCCTGCTGTCAAGGCGGTCGCCCCGCTGCAGTCACTCGGCCGCTATGCCGAAATCGGGGCTGCGCTCGATGTCGGCGAGGCACCGCGCGAGGCCCTCGCCCTCGGGGTCGACCAGGGCGGCGGTCCGGGCGCTTGCGATGGCGTCGATCCCGCGTGCCACCGGGATCCGTCCCGCCAGGACGGGGCGGATGACCCGGGATTCGATGCTCGCATAGTTCGCGGCGCCGCGTTTCCAGGTGTCGCCATAGCCCTTGATCAGCCGTGCGCATTCCGCGATTTCGAGCGCCAAGCGTCGCGGATTTTGCCGAAGCCGCGGCGATCAGCCCGAGCCAGGCTTCGATCGCGGCCTGCTCCTCCTGGTAGCGGTAGCTGCGGGGCCGGAAGCGCCGCAGCTTGGCGAGCATCAGGAACCTGAGATAGCCGGTGACCGATGTGGTCTTGATTTCCATGCCCCAATGGAAGCGGCTGGTCCAACCCCGGCGCTCGGCGAGGCGCAGGATCGGTACGCGCCAGCGACGGCGGCAGGATCTGGCAGATTTCCTCGATGCCGGGCTTGAGGAACTCGATGATCGCCACCGGCTCGCCGGGTTTGCCGCCCGCCTGTGCGACGATGCGGGCGATACGGTCCGGCGCGATCTTGGCCTGCGCGACACGGATGACGTCCTCGTAGGACATGCGGACCGCGAGATGGCGCGCGGTCTCGCGCAGCAGCCGGCCTTCGGCCTGGGCGCGCCCATCGGCCTGCGCGATCGGCGCCAGGCGGTCGAGATAGAGCCGGGCGTAGGCGATGTCCTGGTAGGCCGCGAGCCGGCGCAGCCCTTCGACGATGATGTCGGCGGCGCCCGCAAAGCGCGCCGCCTGCGCTTCGAGATCGGCGAGGGTCTCCACGGCGGCGGCATGGGTCTTGGCGATCGGCTTCGCCGCGCGGCGCCGTCGCGCCCTGCCGGGCGGCGGCGAGCCCCGCCGCGAAGCCGCGCAGGTTCGCCTCGACCGCCTTGCCGTCGGCGCGGATGGCGGCCTCGAACGCCTCGACCGGCACCGGCAGGCGTCCCGAAGCGGCGATCGCGCCCAGCATCACCGCATTGATCATGGCGCCCGCGCCGCTGGCGACGGCATCCATGTCGAACAGCGACCGCATCGCGCGCGTTCTTGGCGACCTCGCGGACGAGCTTCTCCGAATCGAGGCGGCCGTCGCCCATGGCCATCTTCTCGGCGATGCTGTGGGAGCGGTGGGTCGAGGCGATCACCGCCGTGCGGTCCGGCGTGACGAAGCCGGCAGCGACGGTGCGGCCGGCCTCGAGCAGCTCGCTCGCCACCACGATGTCGACGTCGCCGATGCCGGGCGACAGCGCCATCACCGGGCGCAGCCCGCCGAGCTCGTGCCAGGGCCTGGGGAACACTTCGATGTAATAGGTGGTGGCGCCGGTGCGCTGGGCGACGCCGGGGATCGAGGTGCTCTGCACCGGCAGGTCCCGGCTCGCCGCCGCCGCGATGATCCAGTCGGTGAGCACGCCGCCGCCTTCGCCGCCGAGCGCCGCGATCAGCACGGTGATGGGGCGCAGGACGGAGTTCTGGCGAGATCATGCCGGGGCCTTTTGCGCGGCGCCGCCGAGGCAGCCGATGACGCGCCGCGCGCAGCGCCGCCACCGTGCGGTCCCACCAGGTCGGATTGCGGATCAGCTCGGCGCGGTAGAACGACGGGCACAGCACCGCGGCGTGCGCGACCTCGCCGCACAGGCCGCAGCCGACGCAGCTTTCGATCACCGTGGTGACCGGATCGCTGCGCAGCGGATCGGGATTGGGCTTGATGGTCAGCGACGGGCAGCCCGACAGGCGGATGCAGGAATGGTCGCCGGTGCAGATTTCCTCGTCGACGCCGTAGCGCGTGCGCACCACGCGCTCGCCGCGCTCGAGCTTTGCGGCATCTTCGGCGCGCACGCGGCGCTGGCGCACCAGCTGGCACTCGCCGTCGGCGATGATCACCTTGAGGCCGTGCTCGGCGCTGCGCAGCGCCTCCTTGAGGGTCTTTGACCATGTTGGCGACGCCGTAGGTGCGCACCTTGCGCAGCCAGGTCACGCCCATGGCGCGCAGCGTGGTCTCGATGTCCATGCCCGGCGCGCCGTTGCGGCCGGCCGGGCTCGACGGCATGTATTGCTGGCCGGTGGCCGAGGTGTAGCCGTTCTGCATGACGATGAGCACGCCGTCGCCCTTGTTGAAGAGATTGCTGGCGACGCCGGTGATGAGCCCGTTGTGCCAGAAGCCGCCGTCGCCCATCACGGCGATGGAGCGCTTGGCCATGTTGGGGCCGACCGCGGCGGCGCTGGCGAGCGACATGCCGTAGCCGAGAATCGAATTGCCCATGCTGAACGGCGGCATGGTGCGCGAAGGAATGGCAGCCGATGTCGGCGCTGATATGGGTCGGCCCGAGCTCGCGCTGCACCAGCTTGAGCGCGCTGAACACCGGGCGCTCCGGACAGCCGGTGCAGAAGGCGGGCGGCCGCGCCGGCAGATCGCCGAAGCGCCGCCGCGGCCTTGGGACGATGGCCGACGATGTCGCGCACCTTGGCCACGATCGCATCGGTGTCGATGCCGGTCGGGCCGCACTTCGCGCGAGGAATGCCGCGAGGCCGTCGAGCAGCACTTCCGAGGTGTATTCGCCGGCCTTGGGCGAGCGGTCCCTTGCCGAGCACGCGGGTCTGGATGTCGGCGCGGCGCAGCTCCACGTTCACCGCCTGCTCGATGTATTCGGGATGGCCTTCCTCGACCACCAGCACGGCGCGCTTGCCGGCGCAGAACGCGCGCATTTCCTCCGGCACCAGCGGATAGACCACGTTGAGCACCAGGAGCGGCACCCGCGTCGCGCCGAAGATGTCGGCGAGGCCGAGTCGCTCCAGCGCGCGCAACACGCTGTTGGTGAGGCCGCCCATGACGATGATGCCGATCTCGTCGAGATCGCCGGGGATCACCTCGTTGAGCTTGTTGTCGCGGATGAAGGCCTGCGCCGCCGGCATCCGGCTCTTCGACCTTGAGGCGCTCGTGGACGAAGGTCACGGGCGGATGGGCGAGGCGCGCATAGTCGAAGCGGGGCGGGCCGGGCAGGCGGTTGAGCGCGGAATACGCGCCGGGCCGGTTGTCCTTGGCGGTGAACGCGCCGGTGACGTGGCAGGCGCGGATGCGCAGCTCCAGCATGACCGGCGCATGGCTTGCCTCCGACAGCTCGAAGCCCTGCTCGACGCAGCGCACGATGGTGGGGAGATCCGGCCGCGGATCGAGGAGCCACATGGAGCGATTTCATCGCATAGGCATAGGAGCGCTCCTGGATGACGCTCGCGCCTTCGCCATAGTCCTCGCCGATGATGATCATGGCGCCGCCGATCACGCCGGGCGAAGCGAGGTTCGACAGCGCGTCGGCGGCCACATTGGTGCCGACGATCGACTTCCAGGTGACCGCGCCGCGCAGCGGATAGTTGATGGAGGCGCCGAGCATCGCCGCGGCGGAGGCCTCGTTGGTGCAGGTCTCCAGGTGCACGCCGAGCTCGGACATGATGTCCTCGGCATCCACCAGCACGTCGAGCAGGTGCGACACCGGCGCGCCCTGGTAGCCGCCCACATAGCTCACGCCCGACTGCAGCAGCGCCTTGGTGACCGCGAGGATGCCCTCGCCGCGAAACTCGGCGCCGTCGCCGAGCCGCAACGCCTGCACTTCGGTCTTGAACGAGCGTTCCATGCGAGCCTCACATCCGCGTCGGCAAATACAGCGCAATGATCGGAAACGCGATCAGAATCACGAGCCGGATGAGATCGGTCACGATGAACGGTAGCACGCCGACGAAAATAGTCGAGAACTTGACGTCCTTGACCACGCTCTTGATGACGAAGACGTTCATCCCCACCGGCGGGTGGATCAGCCCGAGCTCGACCGTCATGACGATGATGACGCCGAACCAGATCGGATCGAAGCCGAGCGACTTGATGACCGGGAAGATGATCGGCACCGTGAGGATGATCATCGCCATGGCGTCCATCAGGCAGCCGAGCACGAGATACATCAGCATGATCAGCGCCAGCACCCCGTAGCGGCCGACGCCGAGCCCGGTGAGGAACTCCGTCACCTTCTGCGGCGTCTGGGTGATGGTGAGGAAATAGCCGAACAGCAGCGCGCCGATCAGCACGGTGAACACGGCGGCCGCGGTGCGGGTCGCCTGCAGCAGCGAGTGGCGGATGTCCGCCCGCGACAGGCGTCCGCGCAGCACGCCGATCAGGAAGGCGCCGCCGGCGCCCATGCCGCCGGCCTCGGTCGGGGTGAACAGCCCGCCATAGAGGCCGCCGATCACGAACACGAACAGCAGCGCCGGCGCCCAGACGTCGCGGATCGCCGCGAGGCGGTCTTGCGTCCCGGCACGGACGCCGGCCGGCAGGAAGCCGGGCCGAGCCAGCCGATGGCGGCGACGGTGAGGATGTACATGGACACCGCGAGCAGGCCGGGCAGGATGCCGGCGATGAACAGCTTGCCGATGTCCTGCTCGGTGATGATGCCGTAGACCGCGAGCACGGTCGAGGGCGGGAACATCGCGCCGAGCGTGCCGCCGGCCGCGATCACGCCGGTCGCGAACGACTGCGGATAGTCGTAGCGGCGCATCTCCGGATAGGCGACCGTGGAGAACGTCGCGGCGGTCGCGACCGAGGAGCCGGAGATCGCGGCAAATCCGGCGCAGGCGACGATGGTGGCGATGCCGAGCCCGCCGCGCAGATGGCCGACGAAGGTGTTGGCGGCGCGGAACAGCTCCCGGCTCATGCCCGAGGTGGTGACGAAGGCGCCCATCAGCAGGAACATCGGGATGACGCCGAAGGTGTAGTCGGTGACCGTGCGCATCGAGGTCTGGCCGACCAGCTTGAGCGCCGGGCCCGCCGCCGACCAGATAGGCGAAGCCCGACACGCCGACGAGGCCCATCGCCATGCCGACCGGCACGCGCAGCAGCATCAGCGCGAACAGCACGACGAAGCCGATGATGGCGACCGCGTCGGGGCTCATTCGACCGCCTTGGCCTCCGTGAGTTCGACCGGCGTGATCTGGGGGTCGCGGTTGATCCAGTCCGGGTGGAAGATCAGCCGATAGGTGCGGATCGCGATCAGCAGCACCGCCGACACGTCGCCGGCCCAGGCGACCGCGAAGAACGGCCAGGTCGGCAGGTTGAGGTCGAAGGTCAGAACGTTGTCGTTGCGGGTGGCGATCACCTTGTCGAGCAGCGTATAGGTCTGCACCGTGACCACGAACAGCAGCACCAGCGTCGCGAAGACGTCGATCAGGCGCTGCTGCCGCGGCCCGACATTGGCCCAGACCAGATCGACCGTGATGTGGGTGCCGCGATAGCTCGTCGCCGCGATGCCCCAGAAGATCAGGATGCCGAGCAGCATGCGGCCGAAATCGTAGCTGTCGGGGATCGACACGGCGAAGAAATAGCGCAGCAGCACCGAGATGAAGATGTCGGCGGCGACGAGGCCGACGAAGATCGCCGCCACCATCTCGATCGCGTCGATGAAGCGGTCCATGTGGCTGCGGTTCACGACGCGCCTCTCTTCAAGTCTCGCGAGACAAAGCCGTGAAACATCCTTCGACCTCGTCCTGAGGAGCGTCCGCAGGACGCGTCTCGAGGACGGCCCCGCGCCGTGACCATCCTCGAGACGCCGGCTGCGCCGGCTCCTCAGGATGAGGTCGAAGGAGGATTTCGCGTCGTCGCCCGGGCCAGTCAGTACCCCGCGTTGTACTTCGCGAGCTGGTCCTTGAGCTCCTTCATCGCCGTCGCAGGATCGACGCCGACCTTGCGGACATTGTCGGCCCAGGTCTTCTCCAGCGGCTCGGCGGCCTTCTTCCATTGCGCGAGCTGCTCGGGCGTCGAGCGCGTAGACGTCGTGGCCCGGTCTCGGCCTTCACCTTGGCGATGCCGGCATGCTCGAATTCGCCCCAGGGTCCGCCGACCTTGCCGGCCCATTCATTGGTGCAGTGGTCGTCGATCACCTTCTTCTGGGCCGCCGACATCTGGTCGTACTTGTCCTTGTTGAAGACGAAGGCGAAGGTGGTGACGTAGAGCGGCACGTCCATGTGGTACTTCGTCACCTTGTCGATGCCGAACAGGAGGATCGAGCCCCACGGGAAGGTCACGGCATCGGCGACGCCTTTTTCGAGCATGTCGCGCACTTCCGGCGCGCTCGATTGCACATTGGTGCCGCCGAGCTGAGTGACGAAGGTCGGCCATCATGGCGTGCGCCGGGCGGACCTTCATGCCCTTGATGTCGGCGGGCACCACGATCTTCTTGTTGGAGTGGAATGCGCCGGGATCGTGGATGAAGGCGAGGCAGAACTTGACGTCCTTCATCTCGCGCGCCGCGTATTTGCGGTACCAGGCGTCGAGCGCCTGGGAGCCGCCCTTGGCGTCCGACATCAGGAACGGCAATTCGCCGGCGGCGATGATCGGGAAGCGGCCGGGCTGGTAGCCGGGATTGACGTAGGTGAGGTCGGCGATGCCGTCGCGCGCCATGTCGTAGTGATCGAACGCCTTGCCGAGCTGCTGGGCCGGAAAGATCTTGTATTTGATGGTGCCGTTGGAGGCCTTCTCCACCGAGGCGCCCCACTCCTCCAGTGCCTTCTGCAGCGGATGCGACGGCGGCACCCAGTGGGACAGCTTGAGCTCGAAGGTCTTGTCCTTGCTCTGGGCAGTCGCGGTCGCGCCGAGGGCACAGAGGAGCGAAGCTCCGGCCGCGGTCGCGATCAACGCCCGGCGAAGCAATTGGGGACGCGCGCGCATCGATTCCTCCTGGTGGTGATCTCCACGGCCGCTCACGAGGGCCTTGGCCGGATTGAGCCTCAATCCGGCGCGGATGTAAAGAAAGAGCGCGCATCATCGGTTTGGATTTCGCCGTTCGCGTCGAATATATTGCAGTGGCGACCAACAAGAAGCCGGCCAGTGCCGGCCGCGGCGCGGGAAGCGAGCGCTTCGCGCGCAATCAGAACATCCAGGGAGGGTTTGATGAAAGCCTATTTGGTTCCTTTTCTGCTGCTCCTGGCAGGTCCTGCCTTGGCCCAGCAAAGCGTACCCGAGATCGCCTTCGATTCGGTTCCGGACTTCCCCACCCTGCCGCCGGGAATGAATTTCGGCGAGGTCCCCGGGCGTCGCCGTGAACTCCAAGGGCCATGTCTTCGTGTTCACGCGCTCCAACAGCGCCGGCGGTCCGGCCTATGCGCCCGCGGCGGCGCAATTGCTCGAATTCGCCGCCAACGGCGAATACATCGGCGAAGTCGGCAAGGGCCTCTATGCCTGGTCGTTCGCTCACAGCGTGCGGGTCGACAAGGACGACAACATCTGGGCCATCGACAAGGGCTCCGACATGATCGTCAAGTTCAACCCGGCCGGCCGCATCGTGTGGGTGTTCGGCCGCCGCAAGGAATCGGCGGACGAGCACACCAAGGCCTGGGAGCATGTCGACCCGCCGCTTGCGCATGTGGACGGACTATTCCGCCAGCCCACCGACGTCGCCTGGGACTCGCAGGGCAACACCTACATCTCCGACGGCTACATCAATTCTCGCGTCGCCAAATTCGACAAGAACGGCGACTGGGTGAAATCTTGGGGCTCGAAGGGCACCGGGCCCGGGCAGTTCCGCACGCCCCACGCCATCGCGATCGACCGCAACGACAATATCTATGTGGGCGACCGCGCCAACCGGCGCATCCAGGTGTTCGATACCGACGGCAAGTTCCTGCGCATGTTTTCGATCGACGTGCCGCCGGTGCCCGGCACCCACTCCACCTATGGCAACACGCCGACCGGCGAGCGCCTCGCCCAGGTGATCGGAGCGCCCAATTCGATCTGCATCACGCCCGGCCCGAACCAGGTGATGTTCGTCGGGGAGAGCACCTTCCCCGGGCGCATCTTCAAGGTCTCGCTAGACGGCAAGGTGCTCGGCGTGATCGGCCGCTCGGGACGCAATCTCAAGCAGTTCTCCGGCGCCCACGGACTTGCCTGCCCGTCGGAGAATGAAATCTACGCCGCGGAGACCTCGAACTGGCGGGTGCAGAAGCTGATGCTTCATTAGGGAGCAGAACGAAGTATGGGGCGCGATGCGCTGATTCATTGCGCCCCACTGTTTTTTCAGTCCGGATGTGGTCGTGACGGCGAGCGCGGGAGGACGCATTGAATAGCCCGATATTGGCGCCGCTTCTCGCACTCGTCCTGTGGTCGTTCGTCATGTGGGCATGGCTTTATGCGACGCGCATTCCGGCCGTAATCAAGAACAACGTCGTCTACGATCCCCGACGCCCGGCGCAAGAGTTTCACGCCCAGTTGCCGGCGCAGGTGCGCTGGAAGGCCGACAACTACAACAATCTGATGGAGCAACCGACCCTGTTTTACGCCGTAGCGCTCGCGCTGGCTCTGCTCGGCGCGGGCGGGGGCCTGAACGCGGCATTGGCGTGGCTATATGTCGGGTTGAGGATCGCCCACAGCCTCGTTCAAGCGATCGTCAATGTGCTGATGATCCGATTCGCGCTGTTCATGGCCGCTTCCGTTGTCCTGCTGGTGATGTCGGTGCGGGCGGCGCTGATTGCGTTCCAACCGATCATTAAGTGACAATCCGGTTCTATCGCCCCGCGGCTTGCCGTCGGGTTTCGACTCGACCTATGATTTCTCGCAAAATGAGGGCTCGGTCCGCGCAATGGAGTTCATGAGGTCCGTCATGTCATACCCGATGGTCCCGCTTGTCGCATATCGCGTGTACGGGAAGGGCAATTTTTTGCGTCTGTGCGCGCTGCTCGTTGTTTTGCTGCTCGGTGCCGCACCGGCCTATTCCCAGACCGCCACGCCCCCGACAGCCACAGCCCCGGCAGCCACAACCCCGCCGCCCGCGCCCAAGGCCAAGATGGATGACGGGATGCAGGAAATGAGCACCGACTCTCGCATGAAGGGTCTGTCTCACCAGCAGCAGATGGACATGATCGAGTTCGTGGTCGGCAACATGCTGTTCGTGGGATTCCACGAGTTGGGACACGGCATCATTCACGAATTGGGACTGCCGGTGCTCGGAAAGGAAGAGGATGCCGCCGATTCCTTCGCGACCATTGCCCTGATCAACATAAACACCAACTTTTCAAATCGCGTGCTGGTCCAGGCCGCGCGGGGCTGGTTCCTGATGGACCGCCGCGACCGCAAGCAGGGCGACATGCTCGCATTCTATGATGAACATGGTCTCGACAAGCAGCGCGCCTATCAGATCGTGTGCTTCCTGGTCGGCTGGAACGAGGACCGATTCAAGGAATTGGCCGACTGGGTGAAGATGCCGCCCGCGCGCCAGGACAGCTGCGCGGGCGACTACAGCAATGCGGAGTTTTCCTGGAACGCCGAACTCAAATCGCACCGGCGCGCTCCCGATCAGCCGAAATCCAAGATCGATATCGACTACGGCGCCGCGACGGGCAAGCTCGAAGTCTACGCAAGGTCGCTCCGCGCCATCGGATATCTGGAAACCATTGCCGGCTATGCGTCCGACTTCGTCTGGCCCCGTTCGATCTCGATCGTGCTGCAGAGTTGCGGTGAATCCAATGCCGAATGGAGTCCCGGGGCACACAAGGAATTGTTGTGCTACGAAATGGCGGAAGAATTTCTCGAGCTCTATCGGGGCTACACCGAGGTTGCAAAACCTGGGGCAAAAATGCTCGCAAACGAACTGCTCGCGCGCAACATCAGAAAGCTGCGCGGACTGCACAGCATGTCCATGGAACATCTGGCGGCTGGTTCCGGATTTGATAAAAATTGGCTGAATCGGATGGAGCATGGCCAGGAAAATGCGTCGGTTGCGCAACTGGAGCAGCTCGCAAAGGCCTTGAGGGTCGAGACGGCCGAGCTGTTCAAACAGGAAGACGCACAAACAAAACAAGCGACACAGGCAACGCCGGCAACTCAGGCAAAGCGGCGCACTCGAAAGTAAGACCGCTTCGCGCACGCAGCGGGGCGTGAAAGACGAGTGCGACCGTTGCGGCTCAGCACGCAGGCAAACAAGGCTTGCCTGTCGCAGGGAGCTGACGCGTTCACGCGCCGTTCACAAACAAGTCAATATGATATCATTTGCGTGGCGTCGGCCGTTTGGACTAGACGTTTTGCTATGCCGCGCGGGTGGCAATATCCTGTGCCTTTAGGCCGCGTGGCTTAATCCAATGGAAATGCCCCTCTGTGCCAAAAATGAACCAACAACTCTGATAGGTGGACAAATGAAATCATTAGCCATTAGCGCCTCGATGCTCGCCGGCCTCGGCGCCCTCGTGTTCATGGGAACGGTCGCGTCGACAGTCCCGGCCTCTGCCAGGTGCATGATCGATGAAGGCAACGGCCGCTACACGCCTTGTGAAGCGCTCTACAAGAGCAAGAAGTGCATGATCGACGAAGGCAACGGGCGCTATACGCCGTGCGAAGCGCTCCTGAAGCAGAAGAAGGCGAAGAAGTCGAAGGGATAATATCCGAGCAGAGCAGACATGCCCGCCTCGCCAGCCCTTGGTATTTCACTACCTCGGCCTACCCGGTGGCAACTTGCCTTGCTGTTCGTGATCGTGTCCGGCACGGGGCCGGTTCTTTCGCAACCGGCTCCGTCCCAGTCCGCTCCGTCCCAGCCTACTCCGTCCCAATCATCCGCGCCCTCCCAATCGGCGGCCCCGCCCGAGGCGGCGTATAAGGCCGTGTCTGGACAATTTCAGGCGAGGATCGACGCGGCTGCCCTCGCGCTCCGCGACAGCAATCCGCAATTCAAGAGCCTTTCGCCGAAATATGTTCAGGGGCTCGCGGAATTCGTGACCGGCAACATGCTGTTCGTGCTGCTGCACGAAATGGCCCATGCGTCGATCACGCAGATGGGATTGCCGGTGCTGGGCCGCATGGAAGATGCGGCTGATACATTCGCCGCACTGAGGCTCATCAGGGTCGGATCCGATTTCTCGCATCACGTGCTGACCGAGGCGGCGAGGGGCTGGTTCCTCGCCGACCGCCGCGATCAGAAATCGGGCGACAAGGTCGCATTTTATGACGAGCACGGCCTGAACCAGCAGCGCGCCTATCAAATCGTGTGCTTGATGGTCGGCTCCGACGACGAGAAATTCAAGGATCTCGCCAAAGAGACCAAGCTGCCGGAGGCGCGTCAGGACAGCTGTGCCGGTGATTACAGCAATGCCGCATATTCCTGGGATCTGCTGCTCAAGCCGCGCCGGCGTACTCCGGACCAGCCGAAGACGAAGATCGACGTGGTCTATGGTCCCGGCGAGGGCAGGGCTAAGATCGCTCAACAAGTCGCAAGCTCCGTCAAGTTGCTGGAAACGGTGGCCGGGCATGCGGCAGATGAATTCGCGTGGCCGGCTCCCTTCACACTGGAAATGCAGAGCTGCGGCTACCCCAATGCCGGCTGGGACCTTTCGACCCACAAGCTTACGGTGTGCTACGAACTCGCCGCCGAATTCGCGGATCTCTATCGCAGCTATGGCGGCGCGGCGGCGGACGGCGTGAGAACGGCGGACAACTCGAAACGAAAGAGCATCGGCGCAGCGGCGTTCAAACCGAACCGTCAGACGACCCACCGCAAACGCAAGGTCAGCCAGTAAGTTTCGCGACCACCTCCGCCGGGATCGGCAGACCCTTGAGCTTGTCGGGATTGTCGGGGTCGCGACCGACCCAGACGCGGGTCTCCGTCCCTTCCACCGCCAGCACGTCGCCCTTGAGAAGCCGATGCAGCATGCGAAAGCTGGAGCGGCGGATTTCGGCAACGGTCGACTCGATGGACACGACGTCGCCGAAGGTCGACGGCAAGATGAAACGGGCGCCGACATCGACCAGCGGAATGCCGACGATGCCGTACCGCTTGAGCATCTCGAATTTATTGAAGCCGAGCGCGCGCAGGAACAGCGCGTTCGTGCTGCTGTCGAAATAGGTGAAGTAGTTGGGGAAGTAGACGATCCCGGCGGGATCGCAATGACCCCATTCCACCGTCACCTGATGGGTGTTGGTGAGCATCCTCTATCGCGGCGCCAGGCGGACCGCGCCGTCGAGCCTGATCACCTCGCCGTTGAGGTAGCGGTTCTCGATGATGTGGAGCGCGAGGTCGGCATATTGCTCCGGCCGCCCCAGCATCTTGGGGAAGGGGATCGAAGCGGCAAGGCTCTGCTGCACCTCCTCCGGCATTCCCGACACCATCGGGGTGCCGAAAATCCCCGGCGCGATGCCGCAGACCCTGACGCCGAATTGGGCGAGCTCGCGGGCGATCGGCAGCATCATCGAGACCACGCCGCCCTTCGATGCCGAATAGGCCGCCTGGCCGATCTGGCCATCGTAAGCGGCCACCGATGCGGTCGAAACGATGACGCCGCGTTCGCCGTCCTCCAGCGGATCGAGGGTCGACATGGCGTGGGCCGCAAGCCGGATCGCATTGAACGTACCGACCAGGTTGACGTTGATGACCCGGATGAAATCGTCGAGCGGGATCGGCCCGTCGCGGCCGACGACGCGCCGCGCGGGAGCGATGCCGGCGCAATTGATGAGAATGCGCGCCGGGCCCTGCTTGCTGCGTGCCTCGGCGATGGCCGCCGCAGTCTGGTCGGCATCGGCGACATCGCAGGCGATGGCGATGCCCCCGATCTTTGCCGCCGTTTCCCGCGCTGCATCGGCGTTGATGTCGAGGATCGCGACCTTGGCGCCGAGGGAAGCAAGCTTCGCGGCGGTCGCCCGGCCGAGGCCGGAGCCGCCGCCGGTCACGAGCGCTGCATGTCCTTTGGGATGCATGGGAGACCAGTCCGGGTTCTGTGCGGAAGGCAATGTGGAACCGCACGTACTAAGCGGTTCTTGCGCCCGCGCGCAAGCCTCGGCGGGGGGAGGGCTGCGGCGGTGCGCAGAACCTGAGTGGTTGCACATTTTTCGAACAGGGCACGTGCCAAAAAGCCTCACACACCGTCATGGCCGGGCTTGTCCGGCTTGTCCCGGCCATCTCGATTATGGAGGCACCGCGCCGTCCAAATCGACCATTCGACCCAGCAGTGGGTTGTTGGCGATGTCGTGCCCTCCTGATCGAGATCGCCGGAACAAGTCCGGCGATGACGGTGTTGGATGAGGGCGCCGGCCCGCACGGACCGGATGTGGCTAATCTCGCGTCGTCTTCGGCGCGCGCTTTTCGAGAAAGTTGCGCAGCCGCTCCTTGGCGGCCGGGTCGCCCTGGGCGATCGCCGCCATCAGCGATTCCAGCACGTAGCCGCTGGCGCGGTCCTGCTCGGCATTGCGCGGCAGGACGTGCATCGCTGCGAAATTGGTCATCGGCGCGTTGCCGGCGATGCGCGCGGCGAGTTCGAGCGCCTTTGCGAGCCCCGCGCCGTTATCGACGAGGTAGTGCGAGAGGCCGAGGATCGCGCCCTCTTCCGAGCCATAGGTGCGCCCCGTCAGCATCATCTCGATCACGCGCGACGCGCCGATCAGGCGCGGCAGGCGCACCGAGCCGCCGCCGCCCAGGAAGATGCCTCGGCTCCCCTCCGGCAGCGCGTAATAGGCGGAGCTTTCCGCGACCCGCACATGGGTCGCGGCGGCGAGCTCCAGCCCGCCGCCGATGACCGCACCATGCAGCGCCGCGACGACAGGCACCCGGCCGAACTCGATCCGCTCGAAGGCGCGATGCCACAGCCGGGAATGTTCGATGCCGGCCGCGACGTCGCGCTCGCGCAATTCGGAAAGGTCGAGCCCGGCGCAGAAGTGCTCGCCCTCGCCGTGGAGGACCACCGCCTTGATCTCGTCGGGGATGGCGGTGAAGAAGGTCTCGATCCCGCGCACGGTCGCGTCGTCGAGCGCATTGCGCTTATGCGGCCGCGACAGGCGCAGCACGCCGACCGCGCCATGCTGCTCGACCTGGAGCGAGGGAGGAAGGGAGCTGCCGACCGCGTTGAGGGAGGTGTTCACGGCTGCCTCATCTGGATCGCGCGGTCTGTTCGGCTCGTTTGAACATGGAGCTACGGGGACGCATCGTTTTCGATCGCGGCGGTCCGTTTGGTGTAACCGAACCGGCGGGCTATTCATAGGCACGCCAGTAGGCCGCTGCCCACGCCCCCGGGCCCGCGAAACCGGCATTTGACCCGACCAAAGTTGATCCGTAAATAACCACCGCAACAGCCAGCCCGTGGAAGCGCGTATGTCCGAGTTCATGTCCCTCGCCGCCGCCGTCGAAGCGAACGTTCGCGACGGCGACACGGTGGCGATGGAGGGGTTCACCCATCTCATTCCCCATGCCGCCGGGCATGAGGTGATCCGCCAGCGCCGCAGGCGCCTGACGCTGATCCGCATGACCCCCGACCTGATCTACGACCAGTTGATCGGCATGGGATGCGTCGACAAGGTGGTGTTCTCATGGTGCGGCAACCCCGGGGTCGGCTCGCTCCATCGCATGCGCGATGCCATCGAGAACGCCTGGCCCCAGCCGCTGGCCTATGAGGAGCATTCCCACGCCGCCATGGCGAACGCCTATGAGGCCGGCGCCGCCGGGCTGCCGTTCGCGGTGTTCCGCGGCTACATCGGCGTCGACCTGCCGAAGGTCAATCCCAACATCAGCAGCGTCACCTGTCCCTACACCGGCGAGAAGCTCGCGACAGTGCCGGCGATCCGCCCGGACGTCGCGATCATCCATGCGCTGCGCGCCGACCGCGCCGGCAATGTGCTGCTCGAAGGCATTGTCGGAGTGCAGAAGCAGGCCGTGCTCGCCGCCAAGCGATCGATCGTGACGGTGGAGGAGGTCGTCGAGGATTTCGGCCCGCGCAGCCCGAACCTCGTGATTCTGCCGTCCTGGACCATCGACGCAGTGGTGGAAGTCCCGGGCGGCGCCCATCCCTCTTATGCCCACGGCTACTACAAGCGCGACAACGCCTACTACAAGAAGTGGGACGAGATTTCGCGCGACCGCGACGGCTTCCTCGCCTGGATGAAGGCCAATGTGCTCGACGTCGGCCCGGAGGTGTTCGCCGCCGAGCGCAAGCGCCTCGCCACTGCCGGGAGCGCCCAATGACCAAGAATGCTACCGAGGGCCACACGCCCACCGAGATGATGACGGTCGCCGCCTCCCGTGCGCTCAAGTCGAGCGATGTCTGCTTCGTCGGCATCGGCATGCCGTCGGCGGCCTGCAACCTCGCCCGGCTGACCCACGCGCCCGATATCACCCTGATCTACGAGTTCGGCACCATCGGCACCAAGCCGTCGATCCTGCCGCTCTCGATCGGCGACGGGGAGCTCTGCGACACCGCGTTGTGCACGGTTTCGGTGCCGGAAATGTTCCGCTACTGGCTGCAGGGCGGGCGCATCACCGTCGGCTTCCTCGGCGGCGCCCAGATCGACCGCTATGCCAACCTCAACACGACAGTGGTCGGGTCCTACGACAAGCCGAAGGTGCGTTTGCCGGGCGGCGGCGGCGCGCCGGAGATCGCGATCTCGTGCGGCGAAATCTTCATCATCATGACCCAGACCAAGCGTGGCTTCGTCGACAAGCTCGACTTCGTCACCTCGATCGGCCATGGCGAAGGCGGCGATCACCGCGCCCGGCTCGGAGTAAACACCAAGGGGCCGACCCGGCTCATCACCGATCTCTGCGTGTTCGCGCCGGACCCCGAAAGCAAGGAAATGACGGTGGTTTCGATCCATCCCGGCGTCACCCGCGAACAGATCGACGGCAACACCGGCTGGAAGGTCAAATACGCACGCGACGTCGCCGCGACCCCGGCACCCGATGCGCATGAGCTTGCGGCACTGCGTGAAATTCATGCGCGCACCCGGCGCGCCCATGGCGACCAGGCGTAGCGCAATGACTCAGACATTCGTTTCCGATCGCCGATCTCGTCTTCTCCCTCCCCTTGAAAAGGGGAGGGTTGGGGGAGGGGATCGCGGGCAACAGGTACGGAGTTTGTAGTGCGGCCGCGGACCCCCTCCCCAACCCTCCCCCTGAAGAAGGGGGAGGGAGCGGGCCGATCCAACGTTAGTGCGATTGCACCAAGGAGCAGCAACATGCGCGACGTCTTCATCTGCGACGCGGTGCGAACGCCGATCGGGCGCTACGGCGGCGGCCTCGCCCGGGTGCGCGCCGACGATCTCGCGGCCAAGCCCATCAAGGCCTTGATGGCGCGCAATCCGAAGGCGGACTTCTCGCGGCTCGACGAGGTGTTTTACGGCTGCGCCAACCAGGCCGGCGAGGACAACCGTAACGTCGCGCGCATGGCGCTGCTGCTGGCGGGCTTGCCGGATTCGATCCCGGGGATCACCGTGAACCGGCTGTGCGCCTCCGGCCTCAATGCGGTCGGCGAAGCGGCGCGCGGGATCCGTTCCGGCGAGATCGATTTCGCCATTGCCGGTGGCGTCGAATTGATGACCCGGGCCCCGCTGGTGATGGGCAAGGCGACCGAGGCGTTCCAGCGCAGCGCCGAGATCTACGACACCACCATCGGCTGGCGCTTCATCAACCCCCTGATGAAGGCGCAGTACGGCGTCGATTCCATGGGCGAGACCGGCGAGAACGTCGCCGAGGAATACCAGGTGTCCCGGCAGGACCAGGATGCGCTGGCGCTGCGCTCGCAGCAGCGCGCCGGCAAGGCCATGGCCGACGGCTTCTTCGCCGAGGAGATCATCGCGGTGGAAGTCCCCGGCGGCAAGGCCGGCCCCATCCTGGTCGACAAGGACGAGCATCCCCGCCCGGACACCACGGCCGAGCAGCTCGCCAAGCTGCGCACCGCGTTCCGCAATCCCGGCACGGTGACGGCGGGCAATGCCTCGGGGGTCAATGACGGCGCCGCCGCCATGATCGTCGCATCTGCCGATGCGGTGAAGCGCCACGGGCTCACGCCGCGTGCGCGCGTGCTCGGCATGGCCTCGGCCGGCGTTCCGCCGCGCGTCATGGGCATCGGTCCGGTGCCGTCGACCCGCAAGCTGATGGAGCGCCTCGGGCTCAAGATCGGCGACTTCGATTTGATCGAGATCAATGAGGCCTTCGCCTCGCAGGCGCTTGCCTGCCTGCGCCAGCTTGGTCTGCCCGACGATGCCGCCCAGGTGAACCCCCATGGCGGCGCGATCGCCCTTGGCCATCCCTTGGGAATGTCCGGGGCAAGGCTTGCGCTCACCGCGGTCCACGGCCTTGAAAAGAACAAGGGCAAGCTCGCGCTCGCCACCATGTGCGTCGGCGTCGGCCAGGGCGTTTCGCTCGCCCTGGAGCGGGTGTAGCGGCAGTGGAATGAGGCTTGGTTCCTTCTCCCTACCCCTGAACAAGGGGAGGGAATTGAATCGCAGACAGAGGAGAACTTTTGCGTGGCAATGAGTGCTGGTTACATTCCGTTTCATCCCAACCCGTCGAAGCCCCGGTACAAGCCGCCGGCGGGGGCGGTCGACGCGCATTGCCACGTGTTCGGCCCGGAAGCGAAGTTTCCCTACGCGCCCGAGCGCAAGTACACCCCGTGCGACGCGCCCAAGGAGAAGCTGTTCGCGTTGCGCGACTTCCTCGGCTTCGACAAGAACGTGATCGTCCAGGCGAGCTGCCACAGCAAGGACAACCGGGCGATGGTCGATGCGCTCGAAACCTCAGACAACCGCGCCAAGGGCATCGCCTTCGTCGGTGCGGAGGTCACCGATGCCGAGCTCAAGGCGATGGACCGCGCCGGGGTGCGCGGCGTGCGCTTCAATTTCGTGCGGCGTCTCGTCGATTTCACCCCCCGCGACGTGCTCGAAGGCATCGCCGCCCGCATCGCGCCGCTCGGCTGGCACACCGTGGTCTATTTCGAGATGCCGGACCTGCCCGACCTCGAGGCCTTCTTCACCTCACTGCCCACCACGGTCGTGGTCGACCACATGGGGGTGCCCTCGGTCGACAAGGGCGTCGACCATCCGGAGAACCAGCGGTTCCTGAGGATGCTGGAAAAGCACGGGAACATGTGGACCAAGGTGACCTGCCCGGAGCGAGTGTCGCTCGCCGGGCCGCCCTATGACGACGTGGTGCCGTTCGGCCGCACCCTGGTGGAGCACTTCCCGGACCGGGTGATCTGGGGCACCGATTGGCCCCATCCCAACCAGAAGAAGGAGGCGCCGGACGACGGCGTCCTGGTCGATTACATCCCCAAGATCGCGCCCACGGCAGCCCAGCAGCGCTCGCTCCTGGTCGACAATCCCATGCGGCTGTATTGGTCGGCGTAGTGCTATGTTATAGAGGGCAAATCGCGCAGACCCCGGAGAAACCCCGATGACGGGCGCCAAACAAAAAGAAGCCAAGCAAAAAGAATATGACGACATCCCCGGCACGTTCGTGTTCGACGCCGACCGCTCGCGCCAGGGCTATCACATCAACATGTTCTGCATGTCGCTGATGAAGGCGGAGAACCGCAAGGCCTTCAAGGCGAACGAGGCTGAATACCTCAACCGTTTCCCGCTGACGCCGGAGCAGCGCGAGGCCATCCTCAAGCGAAACTACAACCGGATGCTGGAACTCGGCGGCAACATCTATTTCACCGCCAAGCTCGGTGCGACCGATGGTCACTCGTTCCAGCACATGGCGGCGGTCATGACCGGGGCGACCCAGGAAGACTATGCCAAGATGATGCTGGCGGGCGGCCGGTCGGTCGAAGGCAACCGCAGCAAGTCGAAGCCGGAGGCCCGCGCCAAGCCGGCCGCCGCCCGCAAGCCGTCGGCCAAGCCGGGATCGAGAGGTCCGGCACCGAAACGTCGCACCAAGTCAGGATCGAAACGTGGCTAAGATCATCGCAGGCGTATCATGCTCGCACGTGCCGGCGATCGGCGCGGCGATCGACAACGGCAAGACCGAGGAGCCGTATTGGAAGCGCGTGTTCTCGGGCTTCGAGAAATCCAAGGAATGGATGGCGCAGGCCAAGCCCGACGTCGTCATCGCGATCTACAATGACCACGCCTCCGCCTTCTCGGTCGAGCTGATCCCGACCTTCGCGCTCGGCTGCGCGGCCGAATTCCCGCCCGCCGACGAAGGCTGGGGACCGCGGCCGGTGCCGGTGGTCAAGGGCCATCCGCAGCTCGCTTCCCACATCGCGCAGTCGGTCATTCTCGACGAGTTCGATCTCACCATCGTCAACAAGATGGAGGTCGATCACGGCCTCACCGTGCCGCTCAACCTGATGTTCGGATCGCCGAAGGAATGGCCGTGCCCGGTGATTCCGCTCGCGGTCAACGTCGTGATGTTCCCGCCGCCGACCGGGCATCGCTGCTTCATGCTGGGTCGGGCGATCCGCAAAGCCGTGCAGTCCTTCCCGGAGGACTTGCGCGTGGTGGTGCTGGGCACCGGCGGCATGTCGCACCAGATTTCCGGGCCGCGCGCCGGCCTGATCAACTCCAAGTTCGACACCGCGTTCCTCGACAACCTCACCAAGGATCCGCGCAAGCTCTCCCGCATGCCGCATGTGGAATACATGCGCGAGGCCGGCGCCGAGGGCATCGAGATGGTGATGTGGCTGGTCATGCGCGGCGCCCTCGACGACAAGGTGAACGAGGTCTACCGCTTCTACACCGTACCGGCGTCCAACACCGCGGTGGGGCACATCATCCTGGAGAACAAGGCGCGGCCAAGCCGGACCAAGCGCCCATCTTCGGCGCGCGGCAAGTTGCGTCCCGCCGCAAAGACCAGGCGCAAGCCCGCGGCGAAGCGCCGCCGTGCCGCCGCCCAGAGGAAACATCGAGACGTGGTGAGGAGCAAGCGATGAAGATTTGCGTTGCCGGTCAGGGCGCGTTCGGCCAGAAGCATCTCGACGCCTTGAAGCGCATTCCGGACGTGGAAGTGGTGTCGCTGATCGGCGGCAATCAGGACGCCACCGCGGAGGTCGCCAAGAAATACGGCGTCGGGCATTGGAGCGGCGATCTCGCCGAAGGCATCAAGCGCGCCGATGCGGTGATCCTCACCACCCCGACCCAGATGCATCGCCGCCAGGGCGAACAGGTGATGCGGGCCGGCAAGCACGTCCTCATCGAGATCCCGATCGCCGACAGCGTCGCCGATTCCCAGGCGCTCCTGAAGATCGCGAAGGAAACCGGCGTGACCGCCATGGGCGGTCATGTTCGCCGCTTCAACCCGAGCCATCAGTGGGTGCACAAGCGGATCGTGAAGGGCGAGCTCAAGATCCAGCAGATGGATGTCCAGACCTATTTCTTCCGCCGCTCCAACATCAATGCGGCCGGCAAGCCGCGCAGCTGGACCGATCATCTGTTGTGGCACCACGCGGCCCACACCATCGACCTGTTCCAGTACCAGACCGGCGAGACGGTCTCCGACCTCTACGCGGTGCAGGGGCCGCGGCATCCCCAGCTCAAGATCGCCATGGACATGGGCATCGTCATGAAGGTGCCGTCGGGCGCCATTCTGACCTTGTCGCTGTCGTTCAACAATGACGGCCCGATCGGCTCGTTCTTCCGCTACATCTGCGACAACGGCACCTACAACGCCTATTACGACGACCTGTTCGACGGCAAGAAGAACCAGATCGATCTCTCCAAGGTCGACGTGTCCATGGACGGCATCGAGCTCGAGGATCGCGAGTTCATCGCCGCCATCAAGGAGAAGCGCGAGCCCAATGCGAGCCTTGCCCAGGTGATGCCGTGCATGGAAGCGCTGGGCAAGATCGAAGAGATCATCGACCCGCGCCGCGAGGCGCATGCCTAGCGCACGATCCCCGAAAAGTTGCAGCCTTTTCGGACCAATTATGGGTAGAGTTTCCAAACCGCGACCAAAAAGCCACCAAGGCGGCGCGAGACGGGGGAGCACTTACGGTACCGGGAGGACAACATCATGCTTCGTAACCTTGCGATTGCCGGCCTCGCCGCGGCGGCATTGAGCGTTACCGCGGCCGGCGCACAGGCGCAGAACACGGTCAAGATCGGTGCGCTGCTGCCGATGACAGGCCCGCAGCAATCGACCGGCGTGCAGATTCTCGCGGCGATGCGCCTCTACATGGCCCAGCATGGCGACACCGTGGCCGGCAAGAAGATCGAGATCATCGTCCGGGACGACGGCGCGGTGGCGGAAAACTCCAAGCGGCTGGCGCAGGAGTTGATCGTCAACGACAAGGTCAACTTTCTCGTCGGTTTCGGCGTCACCCCGACCGCGTTCGCCGTCGCGCCGCTCGCCACCGAAGCGAAAATCCCGGAAATCGTGATGGCGGCCGGCACCTCCAGCATCACCGAGCGGTCACCCTATATCGTGCGGACGAGCTTCACGCTGCCGCAGTCGAGCGTGATCATGGCGCAGTGGGCGCTCAAGAACGGGATCAAGAAGGTCGTCAGCATGGTGTCGGATTTCGCACCCGGCATCGACTCCGAGAACTCGTTCAAGGAGGCCTTCACCAAGGGCGGTGGCGAGATCGTGGAATTCATCCGCGTGCCGCTCGCCAATCCGGACTTCGCGCCGTTCCTGCAGCGCGCCCGCGACGACAAGCCCGACGCGGTCTTCATCTTCGTGCCGGCGGGGCAGGGCGCGATCTTCGTCAAGCAGTTCCTCGAGCGCGGCCTCGACAAGGCCGGCATCAAGATCATCGGCCCCGGCGACGTCACCGACGACGACGTCCTCAACAAGATGGGCGACCAGGTGATCGGCACGGTCACGGCGCACACCTACTCGGCCGCGCATCCCTCGCAGATGAACAAGGACTATGTCGCAGCCATCAGGAAGGCCAACAACAACATGCGGGCGAACTTCATGTCGGTCGGCGGCTATGACGGCATGCATCTCATCTACGAAGCCCTCAAGAAGACCGGCGGCAATACCAACGGCGACGCCTTGGTCGCGGCGATGAAGGGCATGGCGTTCGAGAGCCCGCGCGGCCCCATGTCGATCGATCCGGAGACCCGCGACATCGTCCAGAACGTCTACATGCGCAAAGTGGAGAAGGTCGACGGCGAGCTTTACAATGTCGAGTTCGAGACCTTCAATGCCGTGAAGGACCCCGGCAAGATCAAGAAGTAGGGCTGTGACGCGGATCTCCGACCCTCGGACGGCCCTTCTCCCTCCCTCTGTAAGGGCAGGTGAAGCGCGTCTCGAGCTTCCGTGCGGCCGAGCCAGTTATTGCGCGGGTTTCTCTGCCGTCCCCTCTCCCGCGTGCGGGGGAGGGTCAGGGAGGGGGCTCTTCGGCGTTCCGAGTGCCGCGGCGATAGCATCCGGCGCTCCCGACTTGTCTTTCATCGGGCCGAAAGGTCCGCGCGAGTGGCGAGCGCCCCCTCCCCAGCCCTCCCCCGCAAGCGGGAGAGGGAGCGTAGCTACGGTGATGCGATCATGCTGACCATCATCTTCGACGGCGTCGCCTATGGCATGCTCCTGTTCGTGCTGGCCTGCGGCCTGTCGGTCACGCTCGGGCTGATGAATTTCGTCAACCTCGCCCACGGCTCGTTCGCCATGGCGGGGGGCTACATCACCGTCATCGTGGTCAACCGGCTGGGCGTCCCTTTCGCGGGCGGCCTGGTGCTCGCATTTGTCCTGACCGCCATCCTCGGCGCGGTGCTGGAGCGCACCCTCTACGTCCACGTCTACGCCAAGAGCCATCTCGATCAGGTGCTGTTCACCATTGGCCTCGTCTTCATGTCGGTCGCGGCGGTGGACTATTTCATGGGCTCCTCGCAGCAGTTCGTGCAGATTCCCGCTGCGCTGCAGGGACAATTCGACGTGTTCGGCGTCGGCGTCGGGCGCTACCGGCTGCTCATCATCGTATTGTGCGGGTTGCTCACCGTCGCGCTGCAGTTTTTCCTCATGGGGACGCGGTTCGGCAGCCGGCTGCGCGCGGCGGTCGACGACCAGCGGGTGGCACGCGGGCTCGGCATCAATGTCGGCGCCGTGTTCGGCATCACCTTCGCGGTGGGCTCCGGGCTCGCGGGGCTCGGCGGGGCGCTCGGCGCCGAGATTCTCGGCCTCGACCCGACCTTTCCGCTCAAATACATGATCTACTTCCTGATCGTCGTCACGGTGGGCGGCACCTCGAGCATCACTGGGCCGTTCCTTGCCTCGATCCTGCTCGGTCTCGCCGACGTCGCGGGCAAATACTACTTTCCCTCGCTCGGCGCCTTCGTGATCTATACGATCATGATCGTGGTGTTGATCTGGCGGCCGCAAGGCCTGTTCGCGCGCAGCGCGGCGCGGTAGGAGCGCCGATGCGCCAGGACCTCGAGACCGAAACGACGCGCTATCTGCGCGCGCGGGCGCGCTTCGGCCCGCTCGAAATCGTGTTCTGGGTCGTTGCCTTCTCGACCATCTGGCTGCTGCCGACCCGCCATTTGATCCTGACCGAGACCGTGATCTGGGGCCTGTTCGCCCTCTCGCTCGATCTCATCCTCGGCTATGCCGGCATCATCTCGCTCGGGCACGCGGCGTTTTTCGGCGTTGGCGCGTATTCGGCAGGCCTGCTCGCCAAGTACGAGATCATCAACGAGCCGACCGTCGCGCTGTTGGCTTCCGCGCTGGCCGCGGCCGCGCTCGGCTTCGCGACCAGCTTCCTGGTGCTGCGCGGCTCCGATCTGACCCGCCTGATGGTGACGCTCGGCGTCGCGCTGGTGTGCTTCGAACTCGCCAACCGTTACGGCGATATCACCGGAGGGGCGGACGGGCTGCAGGGCGTCACCGTCGCACCCATCTTCGGTATGTACCGCTTCGATATGTTCGGCAAAACCGCCTATATCTATTGCCTGATCGTGCTGTTCCTCCTGTTCATGCTGGCGCGGCGCATCGTCAATTCGCCGTTCGGGCTGTCGCTCAAGGCGATCAAGGGCAATCCGCTGCGCAGCGGGGCGGTCGGCATCGCGGTCAACTGGCGGCTGGTCGCGGTCTATACGCTCTCGGCCGGCTATGCCGGCGTCGCCGGCGGGCTATTGGCGCAGACCCAGGCCTTCGCGTCATTGTCGATGCTCTCGCTGGAACGTTCCGCCGATGCGCTCCTGATCCTGATCATCGGCGGAACCGGCTATCTCTATGGCGGTATCCTCGGCGCGCTGATCTATCGGCTGCTGCAGGACTACCTGTCCGATCTCACCGCTCGCTACTGGCAGTTCTGGATCGGGCTGCTGCTGGTCGCCATCGTCATCATCGGCCGGGAACGCATCGGCCGCTGGATCGACCCGGTGGTGAGGTTCGCCTCGACACTCGGGCGTGCGAAGCCGACCAAGGCCGCGGCCCCGGAAAAAGGCGGCTGACCATGGCGCCGGTCCTCGAAACCCGAAGTCTCGACAAGCGGTTCGGCGGCATCATCGCCGCCAATTCGATCTCGCTCGCGATCGAGAAAGGCGCCCGCCACGCGCTGATCGGACCGAACGGCGCCGGCAAGACCACCTTCGTCAATCTGCTCACCGGCATGCTGCGCCCGTCGGGCGGCGAGATCCTGCTCGACGGCGAGCCCATTACGCGTCTCGCGCCCTACCAGCGGGTGCGGCTCGGCATTGCGCGCACCTTCCAGATCAACCAGCTGTTCGCCGACCTCACCCCGATCGAAACGCTGGGGCTCGCCATTTCCGAGCGCCACGGATCGGGCCGCGACTGGTGGCGCATCGTCGGAACCAGGCACGGCGTGACCGAGGAGATCAGCGAATTGCTGCAGCGTTTCGGGCTCGCCGACGTCATGACCGAGCGCACCGCGGTGCTGCCCTACGGCAAGCAGCGCCTGCTCGAAATCGCGCTCGCCTTCGCCTGCCGGCCGCGCGTTCTCCTGCTCGACGAGCCGGCGGCCGGTGTGCCGGAGGCGGAACGCCACGAGATCCTCGCCACCATCGCCGCCCTGCCGGCCGACGTGACGGTGCTCCTGATCGAGCACGACATGGACATCGTCTTCAGCTTCGCCGATCGCATCTCGGTGCTGGTCAACGGCGAGCTGTTCGTGGAAGGCGCGCCCGACGAAGTGGCGCGCGACCCGCGGGTGAAGGCGGTCTATCTCGGCGAGGCGTTCGATGGCTGAGCTTCTGGGCATCGAGCGGCTGCGGGCCGGCTATGGCGAGGCGGTCGTCCTCGCCGACATTTCGTTCAAGCTCGCCGAGGGCCAGTCGCTGGCGCTGCTGGGGCGCAACGGCATGGGCAAGACGACGCTCATCAATTCCATCGTCGGCGTCACCCGCTATCGCAGCGGCACCATCACGCTGGCGGGACGCGACATCACCAGGCTGCCGCCGGAACAGCGTGCGCTCGCCGGCGTCGGCTGGGTGCCCCAGGAGCGCAACATCTTCAAGTCGCTCACGGTGCACGAAAACCTCACCGCGGTGGCGCTGCCCGGGCCGTGGTCGCCGGACAAGGTCTACGGCATGTTTCCGCGCCTCGCCGAGCGCAAGACCAATCTCGGCAACCAGCTGTCCGGCGGCGAGCAGCAGATGCTGGCGGTCGGCCGCGCCCTCGTGCTCAATCCGAAGATCGTGCTGCTCGACGAGCCGCTCGAAGGCCTCGCGCCCATCATCGTCGAAGAGCTGCTTTCCGCGCTCACCCTCCTGATCCGCGACGAGGGCATGTCGGCGATCCTGGTGGAGCAGAACCCGCAGAAGATCCTCGGGGTCACCGATCACGCCGTGATCCTCGAACGCGGCACCGTCATCTACCAATCCACCAGCGCCGCGCTCAAGGGCGACCGCAGCGTCCTCGAAACCTATCTCGGCGTCACCGACCAGGGCCCGCGACGCGGGGGGCATGCGCGATAGGGTTAGGTCGTTTACTGTTGGGCAGACGCCCACATCGCTGTCATCGCCCGGCCTCGATCAGGCGATCCAGTAAACACCGATCGGGCGCACTGGACGGTCGAACCGCTCTCGGGCAAGAACACACCAGCCGACGAGTCGCCCAAAAACAAATCCGGGAGGAGACACCCATGACCGCACGCACCAAGCCACCGTTCCGCGCCGACCATGTCGGATCGCTGCTGCGCTCGGCTCCGCTCAAGGACGCCCGCGAAAAGGCCGCCCGCGGCGCGATCACCGCTGCGCAGCTCAAGGCGGTGGAAGACCAGGAGATCCCGAAGATCATCCGAAAGCAGGAGGAGATCGGCCTCAAGCTCGCGACCGACGGCGAGTTTCGCCGGGCGTGGTGGCATTTCGACTTCTACGGCATGCTCGACGGGGTCGAGATCATCGAGCTCGACCACGGCATCCAGTTTCAGGGCATGCAGACCAAGCCCCTGGGCGTGCGCGTCACCGGCAAGATCGGCTTCTCCGACCATCCGATGCTGGAGCACTTCAAGTTCCTCAAGGCGCACACCAAGGTCATGCCGAAGATGACCATACCGAGCCCGAACGTGCTGCACTTCCGTCTTGAGCCTGGAGCGGTCGCCAAGGCCGCCTATCCCGATCGCGAGGCCATCTTCGATGATCTCGGCGCGGCCTATCGCAAGGCGGTGCGTGCGTTCTACGACGCCGGCTGCCGCTATCTGCAGTTCGACGACACCGCCTGGGCGTATCTATGCTCGGACGTCGAAATGAAGAAGGCGCGCGACCGCGGAGTCAATGTCGATCACCTGCAGGATTCCTACGCGACGGTGATCAACAAGGCGCTGGAAGGCAAGCCCGCCGACATGACGATCACCACCCATGTCTGCCGCGGCAATTTCCGTTCGACCTGGATCGCGTCGGGCGGCTACGAGCCGGTGGCGCAGAGCCTGCTCGCGGGCTGCAACTACGATGGCTATTTCCTCGAATACGACACCGAGCGCGCCGGCGGCTTCGAGCCGCTGCGGTTCCTGCCCAAGGGCAACAAGGTCGTGGTCCTCGGCCTCATCAGCTCCAAGCTCGGCGCGCTGGAAAAGAAGGACGACATCAAGCGCCGCATCGACGAGGCGGCAAAATTTGCCCCGCTCGATCAGTTCGCAGTGTCCCCGCAATGCGGATTTGCGTCCACCGAGGAGGGCAACGTGCTCGCCGAGGACGAGCAGTGGGCGAAGCTGCGCATGGCCGTCGAGATCGCCGAGGAGGTATGGGGTTGAGCAAGCCGGGGCAGAGACGCAAGCCGCCGTTCCGCGCCGATCATGTCGGCAGCCTGTTGCGCACCGCTGCGCTCAAGGCGGCGCGCGGCCGGCACGAACGCGGCGAGATCGGCGCGGACGAACTGCGCGCCGTCGAGGACGAGGAGATTGTCAGGCTGATCCGCCGGCAGGAAGCCGTCGGCCTCAAGTCGATCACCGACGGCGAATACCGCCGCGCCTCCTGGCAGACCGATTTCCTGGTCGGGCTCGACGGCGTCGAGTCCTATTTCGGCGAGCGCAAGTTCAAGTTCCAGGGGCCGCAGCCGCGGCCGATCCTGCTGCGCCTCAAGGGCAGGCTCGGCGGCTTCTCCGGCCACCCCATGATCGAGCACTTCAAGTTCCTCGCCGCGCACACCAAGGCGACACCCGAAGATGACGATCCCGTCGCCCTCGACCCTGCATTTCCGCTATGGGCGCGAGGCGGTGCCGGAGACGCTCTACCCGGACATGGACGGCTTCTATCGCGATCTCGGCGCCACCTATCGCAAGGTGGTGCGCGCGCTTCGCCGACGCCGGCTGCCGCTATCTCCAGCTCGACGAGGTCAATCTCGCCTATCTCTGCGACCCCGCGCTGCGCGACCAGGTGCGCTCGCGCGGCGACGACCCCGCGACCCTGCCGCTGGTCTATGCCGGCATGATCAATGCGGCGATGTCGGACATTCCCGCCGACATGACCATCTCCATGCATCTGTGCCGCGGCAATTTCCGCTCGACATTCGTCGCCTCGGGCGGCTATGAGCCGATTGCGGAAATGTTGTTCAACACCATCAACGTCCACGGCTATTTCATGGAATACGACTCTGCCCGTGCCGGCGGTTTCGAGCCGCTGCGCTTCGTTCCCAAGGGCAAGACCGTGGTGCTCGGCCTCGTCACCTCGAAAACCGGGGTGCTCGAAAGCAGGGACGACCTCAGGCGGCGCATCGAGGAGGCGACGAAATTCATCGACATCGATCAGCTCTGCCTGTCCCCGCAGTGCGGCTTCGCCTCCACCGAGGACGGCAATACGCTCGCCGAGGAAGAGCAATGGGCAAAGCTCGCCATGATCGTCGAACTGGCCGATGAAATCTGGGGATGAACGCTATATCCCTCCCCGGACTCCGGGGAGGGTGGCCGAGCGAAGCGAGGTCGGGTGGGGGCCACGGGCACTGCGATGGAAGAAAGCAAAGAACTCCACCCTGCCCTCCCCGAAGACGGGGAGGGAAAGACAGAATCCGCTCGCAGCTACGACGGACCATCACGCCGATGAATCCCCTCGCTGGCCTCCTTGTCGTCTCTCTGGAGCAGGCGGTGGCGGCGCCGATGTGCACCTGCCGGCTTGCCGATGCGGGCGCGCGCATCATCAAGATCGAGCGTCCCGAGGGAGACTTCGCGCGCGGCTATGACAATCTCGTCCATGGCGAGAGCGCCTATTTCGTATGGCTCAACCGCGGCAAGGAATCCGTCGTGCTCGATCTCGCTCAGGCCGCCGATAAGGTCCTGTTCGAGGCGATGCTGTCGAAGGCCGACGTATTCGTGCAGAACCTCAAGCCCGGCGCGGTGGCGCGGCTCGGCTTCGGCGTCGACCGGCTGCGCCGCGAGTATCCGCGGCTCATCACCTGCTCGGTGTCGGGCTATGGCGAAAGCGGCCCTTATGCGCAGCGCAAAGCCTATGATCTCCTGATCCAGGCCGAATCGGGCCTCGCTTCGATCACCGGCGGCCCGGAGGCGCCG
This sequence comes from uncultured Alphaproteobacteria bacterium, assembly GCA_963791375.1. GTDB lineage: Bacteria > Pseudomonadota > Alphaproteobacteria > Rhizobiales > Xanthobacteraceae > JAJPKK01. The sequence goes on along the minus strand of CAWBSI010000009.1, from coordinate 192,509 downwards.
GCGCGGGTCGGCGTCTCCGTGGTCGACATCGCCACCGGGATGAACGCCTATGAGGCGATCCTCGAAGCGCTGCTGGCGCGTGCGCGCAGCGGGCAGGGCGCCGACATCTCGATCTCCATGTTCGATGCCATGGCCGACTGGATGACGGTGCCGCTGCTCCAGCACGAGGGCGGCCGCACGCCGAAGCGCGTCGGCCTCGCCCATCCCTCGATCGCGCCCTACGGCGTGTTCAAGAGCCGCGACGGCGTCGACATCCTGATCTCGATCCAGAGCGACCGCGAATGGCGGGTGCTGGCGAAGGATGTGCTGGGTGACGAGGTGCTCGCCGCCGATCCCGACTTCGCCACCAATGTGGAGCGGGTGAAACGCCGCGCGGAGACCGATGCGCGGGTCGCGGCCGTGTTCGGCGCCAATGACGTCGACGCGCTGAGTGCGAAGCTCGCCGCCGCCGAGATCGCCTTCGCCCGGGTGAGCGACATGGCGGCGCTGGCCGTGCATCCGCATCTGCACCGGATAGCGGTCGAGACGCCGTCCGGTCCGGTGTCCTATCCGGCGCCGCCGCACCGGCGTCCTGGCGGCTACGGCGCCGTCCCGGCCCCGGGCGAGCACACCGCGCGGGTGCGCGAAGAGTTCGCGGCGGCCGCCGCAGCCAAGGCTGCTCAGACCGGGTAGGATCAACCTATCGCATGCGCCGCGCCGGCGCTTCGGCGACGCAAACAGAGGGAAACCCATGGACAAGGCCAGGTTCGACAAGGGACTCGAAGTCCGCACCGCCGTGCTCGGCAAGGACTACGTCGAGGCGTCGATGAAGAACGCCGACGACTTCAATCGTCCGTTCCAGGAAATCGTCACTGAATACTGCTGGGGCGCCGCCTGGGGCAGCGACGGCCTGACGCGCAAGACCCGCAGCATGCTCAACATCGCCATGATCAGCATCCTCAACCGGCCCCATGAATTGAAGCTGCACGTCAAGGGCGCGCTCAACAACGGCGTCACCAAGGACGAGATCCGCGAGGTGCTGATCCAGGTCGCGATCTATGCCGGCATCCCCTGTGGCGTCGACGCCTTCCGCATCGCCCGCGAGGCGTTCAAGGAGGTGGAGGCGAAGGGGTAGGCGATCTTCTCCCTCCCCTTGAAAAGGGGAGGGTCGGGGTGGGGATCGCGGGCCCGCTTGTGGCGACTCAGCGGACCCCCACCCCAACCCTCCCCCTGAAGAAGGGGGAGGGAGTCTACAAAGCTCGATCACGCGTTGGGATCGTAACGCAACGCCAGCCGTTGTGCGCGGAATGCTGCCTCATGATGTGCGGCGGCAGTGCGGTCGAAGCAGCAGAACACCACATGCTGCAGTCGCGGCGCAGCCGAGAGCGTCGCCGTCACAGCCGCGACCGCAATCCCCGCCGCGCGATCGGCCGGGAAGCCGTAGATCCCCGTCGAAATCGCCGGAAATGCGATCGAACTCCAGCCGATGATCGACCGCGAGCGTGAGTGACGTGCGGTAGCACGAGGCGAGGAGGCCGTCCTCGCCGCTGCCGCCGCCCTGCCAAACCGGACCGACCGTGTGGATCACATGACGCGCCGGCAGGTGATAGCCGCGCGTGATCTTGGCGGCACCGGTCTTGCAGCCGTGGAGCATGCGGCATTCCGCGAGCAGGTCCGGACCGGCGGCGCGGTGGATCGCGCCGTCGACCCCGCCGCCGCCCAGTAGCGAGCTGTTGGCGGCATTGACGATGGCGTCGAGGTCGAGTGCGGTGATATCGGCCACGATGATCTCCAGCCTTGCGGCGCTGGTTGTCGCCGTCGCTATGGAGGTGATGGCCTTGGCCGGCATGTCACGCCCACTCCGCCGCGGCCTCCGCGCGCAGGTCGAACGTGCTGCGCTGGCCGATGTCGTCGAAATGCTCGTCGAGGAAGCGCCGCGCGGCGCGTCGGCCCCCGGCATGGAGCATCCGGAAGAAATCATAGTCGGTCGAGAGCTTGGTGTCAGCCGAGTAGGATTTCTGGTTCTCGCCGAGCACGATGCGATGAGCATTGATACGGCGATACTGGCCGGGCCCGGTGCCGCGCGGGAGCTGGCCGCGGTCGATCAGGCGCGCCACGAATTCCACCGCGCGGATTTCGGAGGCGAGCGAGGAATTGAAGCTGATCTCGTTGACGCGATTGACGATGTCGCGCGTCGAGGTCGGGACCTCCGTGCGCTCCAGCGGATTGATCTGGACGATGAGCACGTCCTCGGTCTTGGTGGCGTGGAACAGCGGGAAGATCGGAGGGTTGGCGAGATATCCGCCGTCCCAGTAGGGCACGCCGTCGATCGTGACCGCCTTGAACAGCAGCGGAAGGCAGGCCGACGCCATCACGACGTCGGCGGTGATCTTTTCGCGCGAAAAAATGTGCAGGCGCCCGGTCGTCACGTTGGTCGCGGAGACGAACAGCTGCAATGGCGAATAAGCTCGAACGGCGTCGAAATCGACGAACCGCTCGATGAGGCCTTTCAGCGGATTCAAGTTGAGCGGGTTGAGGTCATAGGGCGAGAAGTAGCGCGACATCGCGTCGAACCATGCCGCCATCGGCGAGCCCTCGATCGGCATGAACGTGAACAGGCGATCGATCAGCTTGCGCTGGATCACCGGCAGGTCACCATCGATGCTCGCTGCGCGCCAGAAATCGGCAAGACGCGTGCGCGCGGCTTCCGGCCCGCCGCGGGCGAGCCCGTCGGCGACCATCACCGCATTCATCGCGCCTGCGGAGGCCCCCGAGATGCCTTCGATCGACAGCCGCCCATCTTCGAGAAGATAATCGAGCACGCCCCAGGTGAAGGCGCCGTGGGCGCCACCGCCCTGCAGGGCGAGATTGATGCCTTTTTTCGCAACCGGATGCTTAGCTTCTACGGTTCCTGCGCCGGTCATTGGCCCGTCCAAATCTCGACCGGGCGGTTGGCGCCGGTAATCGGCGCCGCGGTGGCATTTCCCGTTTTTTGCATGACCTGTCCTGACGCTGTGTTACCGGAGCGGCGTACCCTGCCTCACCTATGCTGCACTGCAACATTTACCAGGGGTGGATTGGCAAAATGATGTCGGGTTCGCCATTGAGTACCGCGGACTTCTTCTCCGGAAACGGGACGAAGCCTGCTGGTGCAGATGAACCGGCCGCGATAGAGTCCGGCGCGCGCCGGCATCGTCCGGAGCGCCAACGAATTTTACCAAATGGAACGCGAGGAAACGCCATGCGGTCATTGGGTCCCCTTGGAATTCTAGGTCTGCTCCTGGCCGCGCCGGTCGCCGACGCCGCGACCATCGCCGGCACGGTGACCGGGCCGGATGGCGCGCCGTTCCGCGGCGCCTTCGTGCAGGCCCGCCATGCCGGCCTGAAGATGACCGTCAGCGTGCTGTCGGACAATCAGGGCCGCTATGTCGTGGAGAACCTGCCGGCCGGCGATTACCGCGTGCAGGTGCGCTCGGTCGGACACAAGGCCGACATCAAGGCCGGCGTGAAGCTCGATGCCGATCAGAACGCCGCCTACGACTTCGCGCTGCAGAAGGCGCCGATCCGCTGGACCGACCTCTCGATCAATCAGGGCCAGGTGCTGCTGCCGGATGCACGCGGCAAGAAGACCCTGTTCGACAACTGCATGAGCTGCCACGGCTTCCAGTCGCGGATGGCGGCGACCGTCCGCGACGAGGACGGTTGGCGCGACCGCGTGAGCTTCATGCGGGAGGCGATGCGCTCCTCGCTCGCCGACCGCCAGGGCTTCAGCGACGCGCAGGCCGAAGACGTCATCTCCTATCTCACGACGATGTTCGGGGAGAATTCGCCGCTGCCGAAATCGCCGGCCGATCTGCCCGCATACAAGGACACGCTGATCACGTTCAGCGATGAGGCGCTCAAGATCGTCTATGTGGATTTCGAGATGCCGGGCCCGAGCCGGTTCCCGTGGACCGCCAATCCCGACAAGGACGGTTATTTTTGGATCCCGGAATACGGCGCCGCCAACAAGGTGGCGCGGCTCAAGCCCTCGACCGGCGAGATCGTGGAATTTCCGGCGCCCAATCTCGGCCCGGCGCTGATCCATTCGGCAGTGCCGGCGCCGGACGGCTCGGTCTGGATCACCGAGGCCGGCTCCAAGAAGCTCGGGCACTGGGACCCCGTGACCCAGAAGATCACCGAATTCCAGGACGACTGGCGCAAGCACACCATCCGCATCCACCCCGATGGATCGATCTGGTCGACCGGGGGCCTGACGCGGTTCGACCCGAAGACGAACACCTATACCCACATCAAGGAAGTGCCGACGTCCTACGGCATCGCGCTCGACCAGAAGGGCAATGTCTGGTTCACCGAGATGACCAAGACCGGGGCCATCGGCAAGGTCGATCCCGTCACGCTGAAGGTGACGAAGTACATCCCGCCGACCCGCGAGCGACCGCGCCGCATCCAGGTCGACGGCGACGGCATCGTGTGGTTCGCCGAATACACGGACGGCAAGATCGGCCGCTTCGATCCGGAGAAGGAGACGTTCAAGGAATTCCCGCTGCCGCATTCGAAGTCGGCGCCCTATGCGCTGGGCGTCGCGCCCGACCATACGCTGTGGTACTCGGCGGAGCACATCGACGTCCTCGGCCGGCTCGATCCCGTCACCGGCAAGGTGACGGAATTCCCGATGCCTTACGTCGACAACGGCATGCGCGACTTCTTCCTCGATAAGGACGGGCGCTTCTGGTACGGCTCGCCGCCCAACAATCGGATCGGCTACTTCTACCTCTCGACGCGGCAGCGCAACGCCGACGCGCGCTGAGGCTTTCCAGAGCGCAACATCAACCCCGTCATTCCGGGGCGCCGCATCGCGGCGAACCCGGAATCCAGACGGCCTCGCTGCACGCACCACAGGCTGGATTCCGGGTTCGCGCGAAGACGCGCGCCCCGGAATGACTGACGCTCAGTTCAACGTCTGCTTCGTCTTGAAATAGCGCAGGTCCGGCGCCGGCTGGTTCTTGCGGGCCGGCATGAGATAGCCGTCGCCGCTCATGTAGTAATTCTCGTCGCCGATGACGACGTGATTGTTGCCTTCGGTGCAGTTGTTCTCGGTCCAGAGGATGTTGCGGCTGCGGCGGAAATTCTTGGTGGCCGTCCACGGGCGCGTCAGCGAAGAATCGACGGTGGTCATCTCGATGTGCAGGATGTCCGGATTGGCCTTGTCGAGGAAAATCCGCTCCTTCACGATTCCCTTGCCGTCGTCGGAGAACGGGATGCCGGCTTGGTCGAAGGTGTGGGGCGTCCGGATGTTGCGGGTCTCGACATCGAGTTCGTCGTAGCGCCCATCGCCGTCGGTATCGAGCCACTTGCCGATGGAATAGCCGACGAAGGTGGGGTCGCCGAGATCCTTCGGCCACTCGCGCCCGTCGGTGTAGATGCGGCGGGGTGAATTGATCATGAACTCGAACAGCATGAAGGTGGTGTCCGGCGTGAACACGAATTCGTGCGGGAAAACGCCCGACATCATGCGCGGCATGGCGGTGGGGATGCACTTGTAGGTCACGTCGAGGCCCTGGCCGCCGGCCTCCTGGTCCTTCAGGCTGGCCTCGAGCTTGGCCTGCGCTTCCGGCGTCAGCGGGGCCTGCTGGCCGAGGCCGTTGGGCTTGCTCGGATCGTAGCGGGGCGGGCCGCCGTCCGGCACCCGGCGCCATTGTCCGGCCCAGTCCGGAAACTTGCCCATGTCGACGATCTGCGCCGGCGCCGCGGTAGCCCACAGCGCGGCTGCGATGGCGATGACGCCAAACGAGTTGCGGTCAAGCATCGTTGTCCCTCCCAAGATCACGTTATGCGTGTATTTCCCCGGCCTCCGTGCTTGTCACCCGAGCGGCCGATCGAAACCCGCTATCCCCGAAGTTTACACGCGATCGCCTTCGGGGTCAGCCTCCCGCCGGCGGGGCGGAGAGACATTTTTCCCCAGCGCCTCCCTTGTCGCGCCGACCCGTGCGGCAATTTGCGCAACACCTCTTGAAGCAGCGCCAAACCTGCGCCGATTCGGCCGAATGAATGTGCTCTCGCCGCACGTGCAGGCGAGTGCATCCGCACCCGCGCTTGTGTCGCTCGTCGTTCCGGGATCAAATCTCGTCGGCAGACGGGCAATGACCCGTTAAGGGGAAGCGACCAGATGGATCCGGCACAAGAAGCGGTATTGAAGAAGATAGCCTGGCGGATCGTTCCGCTGCTCACCCTTGCTTACATCGTCAACTATCTCGACCGCACCAATATCGGTTTTGCGGCGCTGACGATGAACAAGGAGCTCGGATTTTCGGCAACGGAATTCGGCATCGGCGCCGGCGTCCTGTTCATCGGCTATACCGTCTTCGAAATCCCCAGCAACCTCGCCCTCTACAGGTTCGGTGCGCGGCGCTGGATCGCGCGGATCATGATCACCTGGGGGATCGTGTCGGCGCTCACCGCGCTGGTGGTCGGGGTCAAATCCTATTACCTCGCGCGGTTTGCGCTGGGGGTTGCCGAAGCCGGGTTCTTTCCCGGTGTCGCCTATTATTTCGCGGCGTGGTTTCCCACCCAATACCGCACCCGCATGCTCGCCTGGTTCCTCGTCGCCATTCCCGTGTCTTCGGTGATCGGCGGGCCGGTCTCGGGCCTGTTGCTGGAACTGGATGGCGTGCTCGGCCTCAAGGGCTGGCAATGGCTGTTCATCGTAGAGGGCATTCCGGCCGTCATTCTCGGCTTCGTGGTGTTGCGGGTGCTGGCGGACCGGCCGGAGAACGCCGAGTGGCTGTCGCCGAAGGAGCGTGACACCCTCAAGGCGATGCTCGACGCCGAGCAGCGCGAACGGCCGAAATCGAGCCTCCTTACGGCGGTCTCCGACATCCGGGTCCTCACCTTGGCGGTGATACAGTTCGGCTTCACGCTCGGTTCCTACGGGGTCGGCATCTTCCTGCCGCAGATCATCAAGACCAGCGGCCTCTCCAATCTCGCGGTGAGCTTCCTCGCGGCGGTTCCCTACATCTTCGCGTCGGTGGGCATGATCTGGTGGGCCTGGCGGGTCGACCGCACCGGCAAGAAGATCGGCAATCTCACCATCGCCTGCGGCGTCGCCGCGCTTGGACTCGCCGCATCGGTCGTGTCGGGCAACCTCCTGATCGCGCTCACGGCGCTCACCGTGGCGCTGGTCGGAATCACCTCGGCGCGGGCCATTTTCTGGCCGATCCCGACCCGGTTCCTGAGCGGCGTCGGCGCCGCCGCCGGCCTCGCCTTCATCAATTCGATCGGCACCATCGGCGGCTTTGCCGGGCCGTATCTGATGGGCTTCCTGAGGGATTTCACCGGCTCCTTCACCGCCGGCCTGCTCGCCATGGCCGGCATTCTGCTGTTGACGACATTGCTTGCGGCATGCCTGAAACTGGTCATAAAGGTCGAATGACCGGGCCCGGAGCAGGATCTATGCACATCGACGGTTACGACATCGACATCCTGGTCCAGGGGTTTCCGGGCAAGTCGGTCTGCCATGGCGGCCTCGGCTGGAGCACCGTGGTGCTGCTTCGCGGCAGCGGCCGGGTCGTCATCGTCGATACCGGCTCGTTCAACATGCGGCGGCTGATCGGGGATCAGTTGACGCGGCGCGGCCTCAAGCCGGCCGACGTCACCGACGTCATTCTCACCCATGCCCATTACGACCATTCGATCAACTGGATCATGTTCCCGCATGCCCGCGTCACCATAGGCGCCGCGGAACTCGACTGGGCGGCAGCGCAGCCGATCGGGCATCACCTGGTTCCCGAGCTCTACATCCGCGAACTCACGTCGTCGCCGCAGCTCCGCGTCGTTTCCGACGGCGAGACGGTGTTTCCCGGAATGACCGCTCACGCCGCGCCGGGCCACACCCCCGGGCATCTGATCTTTCATCTCAAAACGCCGCAGCGCGACGTGATCTTCACCGGCGACTCCGCCAAGAACCGCGCCGAGCTGGTCTCCGGCATCGCCGACATGACCATGGACGAGGACGCCAGCAAGACCACCATCGAGCGCATCTGGAAGCTGTGGCGCCGGCGCCCGGAGACGCTGCTGATCCCCGGCCACGACATTCCCATGGTGCTCGAAAACGGCCGCCCGGCCTATATCGAGGCGCGGCGCGCCAGCATCACCGCATGGTTCGATGACGATATCGAGACCACGACGCTGTTCGAGCTCAAGGCCGCCGAGCCGCCGGCGGCCCGCCGCGTCGCCGGCTCGCGCTGATCGTCAGCCTGCCTTCGTTCCCTCGCGCGGCCCCGGCCGCGCACAGCAACAACCGGTGCCTTCAATGCAAAACCAGAATCCCGAGGAGGCCGCCGACCGGCGTCTCGCCGCTGTCGGCCTCGATTTCCAGGCCCTGCATGAGATCGTTGCCAAGGCGCGCCAGAACCTGAACCAGAACGACTGGGACTACATCGTCGGCGCCACCGAGACCGAGACCACGCTTCGCCGCAATCGCGCCGCCCTCGACCAGCTCGCGTTTCGGCCGCGGGTGCTGCGGGACGTGAGCCGGATCGACTCGACCGTGGAGCGGTTCGGAAGGCGGCTGCGGCTGCCATTGGTGTTCGCGCCGGTGGGTGCGCTCGAAAGCTTTCACGAAGAGGCCGCGGGCGCCGTTGTGCGCGCGGCGCGGGAATTCGGCGTCGCCCATATGCTAAGCTCTGTCTGCGAGCCCGGCCTCGAAAAGGTCGCCGCCGCGGCGCCCGACGGGGTGCGGATTTTCCAGCTCTATGTGCGCGGCGACGAGGCCTGGGTCGACGACTACGTTGCCCGCGCCATCGCCAACGGATATGTCGGGTTCTGCCTCACCGTCGACACCGCGATCTACAGCCGGCGCGAACGCGACCTCGCCAAGCGCCATGTCGTGCTCGGGCGCAGGCGGGCCACCGGCCGCGAGTTCCAGGCGGCGCTGGACTGGCGCACCGTCGAGCGCATCCGCGAGAAGTTCGACATTCCGCTGATGCTCAAGGGCATCGCCACCGCGGAGGATGCCAGGATCGCGCTCGATCACGGCGTCTCCTGGATCTACGTCTCCAATCACGGCGGCCGGCAACTGGACCACGGCCGCGGCTCCATGGACGTGCTGCCGGAGATCGTGGACACCGTCGGCGGCAAGGCGAAGATCATCGTCGACGGCGGCTTCGCGCGCGGCACCGACATCGTCAAGGCGATGGCGGCGGGCGCCGACCTCGTCGGCATCGGCCGGATGCAATGCTACGCGCTGGCGGCCGGCGGCGAGGCCGCTCTCGTGCGCATGCTCGAACTCATGGAGGACGAGGTGCAGCGCTGTCTCGGCCTGCTCGGGGTCACGAAGTTCGCCGACCTCAACCGCTCGCACCTGCACGCGGCCCCGTCGACGACGCCGCCCCACGTGTTCAGCGCATTTCCGCTGCTCAAGATCGAGGACTACAGGTATTAGGGCGTTTTTCGACTACGCTGACCCTATTGGTGTCATTGCCCGGCTTGACCGAGCAATCCGGTACTCACTGTCGGTGCTTACTGGATCGCTCGGTCAAGCCGGGCGATGACAGCGAGGTGTGTGTCGACCTAAACGAAAAACACTCTCATTCGATTACCTCGGCATCACGCAGGCATAGCTGGTCGCAGCACCGAGATCGCCGCCTGCGGGACCGACATAGCGTGCTTCCTGCGGATAGGGACAGAGCGGCCTGCTGCGCGTCGTCGGCGGCGAGGTGAAGCGTGTGCCCGAGGCAATGATCTGGTCCGGTGCGGTGCCCTGTTCGACCCACGCGACCAGCGGCGTCAGCATGTCGAACTGATCGGTCGCCGGGCCTCCCCTGCAGTGGCCCATGTTGGGGACGAGGAACAGCCGGGCGAACGCCTGCGTCTCGTCCAGGCCACCGTTGTGCGCCGTCAACGTCCTTGTAATACGCGATGGTGCCGTGCACGGGCGGCCCGGGATCGCTCACGCCGTGGTACCAGATGATCTTGCCGCGCCGCTGCTTGAATTTTGAAATGTCCGTCGATGCCGAGTAGGTGACCAGGGGCGAGCTCTTGTTCAGGTTGGCGATGTCCTTGTCGAAGTCGAAACGCAGCGGGTTGAAGTCCGGATTTGCCGGCGACATCCAGATATATGGAATTTGGCCGAGGCCGAGGGCGAAGTCCCCGGGGGCCGAGGTCGGCGTGCCGATCTTGCGCGACGGGATGCCGGTCGCCGCCATGAAGCCGCCGTCATAGGGATAACCGAACACCGTATTGTCGGCACGGTCGCGCGCCGCCGTGCTGGCCGGCGCCTTGATGGGCTGCCCGAGGGAGTTCCGCGGTCCCTGATTGATCTTCTTGACGGCATCGATCTGCGCCGCACTGAGACAGGCGGCCGTCTTCGCGCCGGTGCATTGCAGCGGATGCCCGGTCTCGCGGGAAGACGAAAGTGGCCGGATCGAATTTTGCCCAGCACGCCGGGAGATTGTCGACGACGCCGTCGGCGGTTCCGTCGAGTCGGTCGCAGGCGGCCAGAATGGCGCTGGTGAAGAGGTTCTGATCGGCCACCGGAAGCGCCGGGTACAGGACCGGGCTGCCGTTCGGAAGCTTCTCGATCGGCGTCGGCGTGATGGCCTCGATCGCCTGCACGCCCCAATCCTCGGTGAGCGCGATCGCCTCCAGATCATAGACCGGGTCCCCGGCGACGATGCCGTCGAAATAGTCGGGAAAGTTCTGCGAGAACACCATGCCCTGCCGGCCGCCGGTGGAGCAGCCGACGAAGTAGGAGCGGTTCGGAGCCTGGCCGTAGATAGGCGTCGATCAGGAACTTGGCGGTCTGCGTGGTCACGTCGATCGAACGATAGGCGTGGTCGGCCACCGCCTGCGGATCGAGGAAGAACTGGTTGCGGGACGGGGAGATCCTTGTTCTCATGCCCGCCGTCCTGGCTCGCGACCGCCCAACCGTGGGCGAGCGTCGGCGAAAGCGTCCCCGCGGTCCCGGTCGCCGGCGGCACCGCCCCTCCGTGCCGCCGCCGCCCTGGAACATGAAACGACCGTTCCATTCGCCGGCGTCGGCAGGCGCACTTCGAAGCTGTCGCCATACGGAAAGCCGTCGGTGCCGGTGCGCTTGTTGATGATGCCCTGGACCTGGCAGTGATCCGGCAGCGCCACGCCATTCGGCGATGCGGTGCCGCCGGGGTTGAATTTCGCCAGCGTGATTTGCGTCGGCGTCACCGGGAAGCCGGTGAGAGTTGCCAGGTTCGCGCATGCGGCCGCGGGATCCGCTGGGGTTGCCGCAAGGCTTGGGTGTCCGCCCAAACTCGCCGCGGACGCGCCGACCAGAAAGCAGCCAAGGGCCGAGATCGGGCGGCGTCGCGGATGCCGTCTGTTCATATCGTTTCTCCCCGTATAGCGATCCCAACAATTCGAAAACGAAAACTCAGCGTCTGCGGCGGTGCCGTGTCTCTGTTATATCGGATGCGTCGTCGAGCGTTCCATGCGGGATACTAGGTCAAGACCTGCGCGCCCGCCAGCGTGGTCGCCAGAGAACCCGTCATACAGAGCCGGCGATCCTAACGCCGCCCTTTGCGCTCGTACTGCAACCGGTGTAGTTTTGCTCGCGAACCGCCGGCGGGACGTGCCGAAGGTCCCCTTATTTCGCAGCGGCGCTTGTGCCATCGGCAGGCTTCATCTTCTCGATGCCGCGTTTGTTCGCGCTCACAGCATAACTTGTTCCAAGGGTACCGTTTCCAAGGGTACCGTGCGCGGCTGATGAGCCGCAAACAGCGATCGACGGGGAGGACACCATGCTTTACCGAAAACTGATCGGCGCCGTAGCATTGGCGGCGGTGGCGATGCCGATCGGCGGCGCTCAGGCGGCCGATGATGGGAAGTACCCGGACTGGAAGGGCCAGTGGGCGCGGTTCGCCGTTCCGATTCCCACCCAGCCGTCTCACGACCAGACCAAGCCGTGGGGACGTGGACAACAGGCACCGCTCACTCCCGAATATCAGGCCATCCTGGAGGCGAGCATCGCGGATCAGGCCAATGGTGGACTGGGCAATTTTCCCACCACCACGGGCCGCGCCGCCGGCATGCCGCACATGATGATGGCATTCATACCGCTGGAATTCGTGGTCACGCCGGAGACCACCTACATTTTGGTCGGCATGTATGACCACTATCGCCGCATCTTCACCGACGGGCGCGACTGGCCTGCGGAAATCGAGCCGACCTATGCGGGCTACTCGATCGGCAAATGGATCGACGAGGACGGCGACGGCCGCTACGACGTGCTCGAGGTCGAGACGCGCGGCTTCAAGGGACCTCGCGCTTACGATGAAGCCGGCCTGCCCCTGCACTTCGACAATCAATCGGTCTTCAAGGAGCGCATCTACCGCGACAAGGCCGATCCGAAAATCCTTCATGACGAACTGACCACGATCGACCACGCCTTGACGCGTCCGTGGACCGTCGACAAGAAATACGTGCACAACCCGAATCCCCGCCCGAACTGGACGGAGTATTACATCACCGAATTGAACGCGCAGGTCGTCATCGGCAATGAAAACTATTTCCTGAGCGCGGATGGGCTCCTGATGCCCGCCAAGAAAAATCAGGCGCCGCCCGATTTGAAATATTTCAAGCAAACGCGGAAGTGACGATGTCGCCTGCGTACCGCACGAGCTACAGGCGTTGTGGTGTATGGTCTATGCGATCGCGCGGGCGCGGCGGGGAGGGCGCCTGCGTTGTCCGATCGGCCCGCGGTTGACAGCAAGGGCTGTGACTGCCTCTTCGAGAAATGCGTGCACGAGCCGCGCACGAACCGACGTCCTGCTCCATACGAGGCCAATGCGCCTCGCAAATGGATTCTTGGGCAAAGAAATCTTTGTGAGCGACAGGCCCTCCGGCCAGGGCTTTGCCCAGTCCGGCACAAGCGACACGCCCAGTCCGCGATCCACCATGACTGCGATCGGATCAAGCCCGTCGAGCTCGAACCGCTCATGTGGCCGAATTCGAACCTGGCGCAGGTAGCCGTCGGCGAGCCTTCCTGCCCAGCTGTTGTGATCCAGGGCAATATACGGCTCCGACCCCAACAGCGCGTGAGGATCACGAATGCGCGTCGCGGCGGGCGCCAACACGATCAGGGGCTCTTCCCTCAGCAACCGCCATTCGAACGACTTCGGGATTGCAAACGGCGGCTGGGCGATCATCGCTGCGTCGACCTGATCATCGAGCGCCTTGTAATAGAGCTCTGCCGAGGTGCCGCGGATGATGTGAACCTCGATCTCCGGATAAGCTTTCGTCAACAAGGTCAGGATGTCCGGCAACAGCCCGGACGACGCCGTGTGGAATGCACCCAGCCGCAGGGCGCCGGATGGTCTGTCGTTGACCGCGATCGCCTTGAGGTCGCGCACTTCCGTCAGGAATTTGCGTGCACGACCGAGAATCGCCGCCCCTCCCTCCGTCGGTCTCACCGTACGGCCGGAACGGGAGACGAGTGGAGCACCGATCTCTCGCTCGAGAGCACGGATTCGTTGCGCGACGCCGGCTGGGGTCAGATTGAGCCGGCGTGCCGCTGCCGCCATCGATCCGCTGTCGACGACCGCCACGAAGCTTTCGAGAAATTGCGTGTCCATCGAAATGAATTATATCGTCTGAAGAAACAAAAATACATATTTTATTTTGTCTCATACTGGGTAACTCTCCACACGGCTGCGGGTCCATCGCGCAAACAGGGGCGAAGTCATGAACCGAACGATTGCGACAATCGGATTCGCAGCGGCCGCCGTCTTCGCGCTATGGGCCGGCACTGCGCAGGCGCAGAATTTCCCGACCAGAAATATCACGATCATCGTGCCTTATCCGCCTGGCGGTTCGACCGATGTGGCGGCGCGCGTGGTGGGTGAGCACATGGCCACCACGCTCGGCCAGCATGTCGTCATCGAGAATGTGAGCGGCGGCGGCAGCACGATCGCGACCGGGCGCGTCGTTCGGGCCGCACCTGATGGATACACACTGCTGGTCCACCAGCTTGCGCTTGCCGCCAACGTCGCCCTTTTTTCCAAGCTGCCATTCGACGCCGGAAGGGACTTGGCCGGTGTCGGCCTCATCAACTACAGCCCGATGATGATCGTCGGGCGCAAATCGCTCGCCGCGAATTCGATCGCTGATCTGGTTCCATGGATGAAGGGGCAGCGGGCAAGATTTGCCCATGTGGGGCCGGGATCCGCGGCACACCTGTGCGCGGCGCTGCTCGCCCAGGCGATGGGAGCCGAGGTCGATATGATCCCCTATCGGGGCGCCGGGCCGGCGATCACTGATATTCTTGCCGGTCACGTGGACCTCTACTGCACGCCGCCCGCCGGGGTGGCCGAGTACGTCAAAGCCGGCACCGCGAAGGGCTACGGCATCACCTTGAAGGACAAGCTTGACAGGTTCCCCAACGTACCGAGTCTGGTACAGCTCGGTTTCGCGACTTTGGACATGCGATTCTGGCAGGGCATGTACGCGCCGGCAGCGACGCCGAGGCCGGTCCTGGAGAAGCTAAACGAGGCGCTGCGTCTTGCGCTGGCCGATCCCAAGGTGATCAGCAGCTTTGCGCAGACCGACTTCAGCGTGTTCCCCGAGGAGCGAGAAAACGACCGCTGCGGCGGATCGCCTGCTGCGGGCGGAGATCGCGCGCTGGGCCGAAATCATCCGCACCAACAATATCGAAGCGGCGCAGCAATGAGCCTGCGGGACAGGTGTCTCGGGCGAGTTAAGCAGCGCAGGGCGGATCGTAAACCCGCCCTGCACTGCTACGACGTCTTATCGCGTCTCTTTCCTCACGAACCGGGCTTCACGAACCGCGCCAGGTTCTGGGCGTTGGTGTAGCCGGCATAGATGTTGCCGTCGTCGTCCACGCCGACGCCCTCGAGCGCGCCGGGGAACTTGGTCTCCTCGATGTATCCCGTGACCTTGCCGTCCTTGGCATTGCCGATCCGGATGCCCTGCTTGAAGCCCGGATTGGTCTTGTCGCTGGACTGGGAGTCGGCGACGTAGATCGCGTCGTCTCTTGTCGATCCAGACGCCGCTGGGCCGGCCGAACTGCTTCCACTCGGCGAGGAACTTGCCGTCCTGGTCGAAGATCTGGAGGCGGTTGTTGGCGCGGTCGGCGACGAACAGGCGGCCGGCGGAATCCATGGCGAGACCATGGGGCACGTTGAACTCGCCCGGGCCCGTGCCTTCCTTGCCCCACGCCTTGATGAACTTGCCGTCCTTGGAGAACTTGACGATGCGGGCGTTGGTCTTTTCGCCGTGTCCGTCGGCGACGAAGATATCGCCGTTCGGCGCCACCAGGACGTCCGATGGCCCGTTGAAATGCGTCTCGTCGTCGCCAGCGGCGCCCGGCGTGCCGAGCGTCATCAGCACCTTGCCCTCGGGGCTGAGCTTGATGACCGTTTGGCCGGACTTCTTGTTCTTGTCGGCGCGACCGTCGGTGATCCAGATGTTGCCGTCCTTGTCGACGAACAGGCCGTGCGGGAAGTTGGTCATTCCGGCGGCGAGGCTCGCCACCACCTTGCCGGAGGCGTCGTACTTGTTGAGCGGCGCGATCTTCGAGCGCTCGCAGCTGTCGCCGCCGCAGCGATCGTAAATCCACATGCTCTTGCCGTCGCGATCGACGTTGAGGCCGATGGTGGAGCCGAAGCCGCGCCCCATGGGCTGCTTGGCCCAGCCTTCGTCCAGGCGATACGGATTGGGGGCAGCGTTGGGACCCGGATTGGTCTGGGCAAAGGTCGGCGTCGCCGACACCGTGATCGCCGCGACGACGGCGATTCCGCATAGCAATTTCACGCGATCTGCATGACGCATGACAGTCCTCCCTGTTGAGACTTGCGTGTTGAGACTTGAAGTTTGGCAACCCGTCTTGAGCGTGCCACTATAGCATGTGGGGCGGATTGGAACTGCGCAATCCGCCGCTTCCGAGCCGGACGCGTCATTGCCCATTTAGCCGGCAGTCTTCTGCCGGAACACCGGCTCGTGTTCTCAGCGCGACGGCAGCGGCGGCAACCGCGCGCCGCCTTCCGGCACCGGCGTGCGGGCGGCGTTGAGCACCAGCGACACGAACCCGTAATAACCGGCGGTGCAGATCAATTCCACGATGGCGCGTTCGCCGAAGCGGTTCCTGGCCGCCTCGTAGGTGGCGTCGCTGATGTCCTTGTCGGTGAGGAGCTCGGAAACGAGGTCATAGACGATGGTCTCGTCCGGCGAGAGGGCCGCCGGCCGCCGCCCGGCTTCGATCGCGACCGGAATCGCGGGGTCGAGGCCGGCCGCGACGGCGTGCTTGCGGTGAGCGTGCCATTCGTAATGCGCCGACCAGAAGCGGGCGACGAGCAGGATGGCGAGTTCGCGCAGCGGCGCCGGGAAAGTACTCTCGAAACGGACGAAGTCGCCGAGATGGCGCACCCGGTCGGCAAGCTCGGGACTGCGCAACAGAGCATGGAAGGGGCCGCGCAGCCCGCCGCGCGGCCCGCTCGCCACCGCGTGGGCGACGCGCTTCTGCTCGGGTGTCATGTCCTGTTCGGATAGGGGCGCGAAACGCGTTTGCATTGTCGTTCGTCCATGGCTGGGGGCTGCGATCGGATGGCGCGACCTTACGCCATCGCCGGCACCGGCGACAAATCCGATTGTGCGCGGCGCAAAACCCGCGGGCGACATCATTGCGGCAGTTGTGTTTCGCGGCGCGGCGGGGAGGGGCGCCCGGCATCGAAGCCGCGCTAAAGCCTGAACTGTCCGGCCTGGATGCGTTCGTAGAGCGCCTGGTCGAGCGCCACGAAGGCGCGGCGCTCGGGGTCGTGGACGTAAAGCGCGTCGGGGCAGGTGGCGGGATCGTAACCGCCTTGCTCCGGCGCATTCTTCCTTTGCTTGAATGTCGGCGTCAGGTCGATCTCGGAGCGGATCCGCAGCAGCACCGGCAGCGCATGGCGCGGCAGCCGGGCGAGCAGATGCTCGCGCAGCGCCGCGACATCGAGGGTGCCGGCGTAAACGATTTCCGCCATGCCGGCCCGCCCGTCGGCGCCGGGGATGCTCACGCCGTAGACATTCGCATCGAGGATGCCGGGAAACGACGTGATCGCCGCGGCGACCTCGGAGGTCGCGATGTTCTCGCCCTTCCAGCGGAAGGTGTCGCCGATGCGGTCGACGAAATAATAGAAACCGCTGTCGTCGCGGCGCATCAGGTCGCCGGTGCGGAACCAGGCATCGCCGGGCTCGAACACATCTCGCAATATCTTCTTTTCCGTCTCCGCCGTGGCGGTGTAGCCGTCGAACCGGGCGCCGGGGTCGTCTTGCGTCTTCGCGATGCGTCCAATCGCCTCGCCGGCCTCGTTCGGCCCGCACCGCACGCAGCGTCCTTGATCGTTGCGCAGCGGCACCCCGCTCTCGACGTCGAACTTCACCAGCGCCAGCCCCGAACGGTGGGCGATGAAGGGCGGCGTCCGTCCGATGGCGCCCGGCCGGCCCTCAACGTTGAACAGCGAGATATTGCCTTCGGTGGCGGCGTAGAACTCCAGGATCTGCGGGATACGAAAACGTTTCTTAAAAGGCTCCCAGATGTCGGCACGCAAACCGTTGCCGCAGCACAGCCTGATCCTGGGAGGCGTCTCGCGCGCCAGCGGCGGCGGGGCGTTGAGGAGATACCGGCACAGCTCGCCGATGTACTGGAACATCGTGCAGTCGTAGCGGGCGATGTCGTCCCAGAACGCGCTTGCCGAGAACTTGTCGCGAATGACCACCGAGCCGCCATTGACCAGGACCGCGCCGGTGGCGACGGCGCCGCCGACGCTGTGATACATCGGCAGGCAGTTGTACATGCGGTCGCTGGGCCTGGTCTCCATCATGCCGGCGAACCAGTGGGTCCAGTTCATCAGCCGGAAATGGCTGACGATCGCCGCCTTCGGCAGGCCGGTGGTCCCGGACGTGTAGACGTAGAGCGCGCGATCGTCGACGGTGACCTCCGGGCGCTCCCAGGCGGCAAGAGGGTCGCCGGACAGTTCCTCGATCGCTACGGCGATGTTGGGCACTCCGGGACCGCCGTCGCCATGCGACCATAAGACTGCGTCGGTCGAAAGATGCGGCGCGGCGCTGTGAAAGGCGTCCAGCAGCTCGCGCGCGACGATGATGTGCCCCGGCGAGACGGCGTCGATGCAATGGGCGAGCGAAGCGCCCACGAGATGGGTGTTGAGCAGCGCGACGACGCCGCCGGCGCGGCCGATGCCGGTCCAGATCGCCATGTATTCGGGCCGGTTGGGCATCAGCAGGCAGATCGCGTCGCCTTTGCGCACCCCGTGCACCCAGGCCCACCGGGCATAACGGTTGGAGCGATCCTGCAGGGCGCGAAAGCTCAGGGTCTCGGCGTCGGACATGAGCGCCGGCGCGTCGCCGAACCGTTGCGCCAATTCCTCCATCACGACCGGGAAGGTGCGGGTGGGGTTGTCGGCGATCGGCGCGGTCAATTCCAGCGCGTGCAGCCATGCCTTGTTGGCAGAGCGGGAGCCGGGCCCCTGGCCCGCGACGGTATCTGCATCCCCTGAAATGATTTCCGTCATGGTTATCGAGAATTCATCGGCATCAGCGCGTATTGCGCATGTTTGTTAAAAACGAGGTCGCATGCGCGCGGCCGATTGCGGGGCCAGCCGCCTCGCCCGATGCCGATCATATTGGCGGCGCAACAGGCTATAGCAAGCGGCGGTGAA
This sequence comes from uncultured Alphaproteobacteria bacterium, assembly GCA_963791375.1. Classification (GTDB taxonomy): domain Bacteria; phylum Pseudomonadota; class Alphaproteobacteria; order Rhizobiales; family Xanthobacteraceae; genus JAJPKK01. The sequence goes on along the minus strand of CAWBSI010000009.1, from coordinate 173,829 downwards.
CGCAGCGTGCGCGCGGGCTTAACCGTTAAGGTTATTCCATCGGATACGGGGGCGCCGCGTTGTCGCGGATGCCGGTACCATTTAGTTACGTCTGGTGCTCACATTGCCCGAACGGCCGGCGTCGGTTCCGCGAATTGGTTCGCGATGTCCGGGCACCACAACAATGGCGCGATGCGCACGTGCGCCGACGCGCGCCGCGACACGTCGAGAGCCCAGGCGAGTTCATGAAAAGCGAGACCATCGCTGTTCACTGCGGCTATGAGCCGGAAGCCACGACGAAGGCCGTGGCGGTCCCGATCTATCAGACCGTGGCCTACGCGTTCGACAGCGCGGAGCACGGCGCGGCGCTGTTCAATCTCGAGACCGAAGGCTACCGCTACGGCCGGATCAGCAATCCCACAACCGACGTCCTGGAGCGCCGGGTCGCCGCACTGGAAGGCGGCGTCGAGGCGCTGTGCGTGAGCACCGGACAGGCCGCGCTGAATTACGCCCTGCTCAACGTCACCGAACTCGGCTGCAACATCGTGTCGGTGCCGCAGCTCTACGGCACCACCCATACGCTGTTCGCCCACGTGTTTCCGCGGCAGGGCGTGTCGGTGCGGTTCGCCGCAGGCGATCAGCCCGCGGACATCGAGAAGCTGATCGACGACGGCACCCGCGCGGTGTTCTGCGAATCCGTCGGGAACCCCGCGGGCAATATCTGCGACATCGAGGCGCTGGCGCGCGTTGCGCACCGTTGGGGCGTTCCGCTCATTGTCGACAACACCGTCGCGACGCCCATCCTGCTCAAGCCGATCGACTACGGCGCCGACGTCGTCGTGCATTCGCTGACCAAGTTCATGGGCGGGCACGGCACCACGCTGGGCGGCGCGATCGTCGACAGCGGAAGGTTTCCCTGGAAGGAACACGCAAAACGCTTCGCGATGTTCTGCGAGCCCGACGCGTCCTACCACGGGCTCGTCTATGTCGACCGCTTCGGCCCTGCGGCCTATGTCGCGCGGTGCCGCAGCCTCTATCAGCGCACCACCGGATCCGTGCTCGCGCCCTTGAGCGCGTTTCTCCTTCTCCAGGGCATCGAAACGGTGGCGCTGCGGGTCGAGCGGCACGTCGAGAACGCGCGTCGCGTCGCGGAATTCCTGCGCGACGATGAACGCGTGGCGTGGGTGAACTATGTCGGGTTTCCCGACAATCCCTATCATGCGCTTGCCGTGAAATATCTCGGCGGGCGTGCCTGTTCGCTGCTGACCTTCGGGGTCAAGGGCGGCTATGAGGCCGGCACCCGGTTCTACGACGCGCTCGGGCTCGTCAAGCGACTGGTTAATATCGGCGACGCCAAGTCGCTCGCCTGCCATCCGGCTTCCACGACCCATCGCCAGATGTCGCCGGGAGAGCAGGCGATGGCGGGAGTTCAACCGGAGACGATACGGCTGAGCATCGGCATCGAGCATATCGACGACATCATCGAAGATCTCGATCAGGCGCTCGCCGCCGCGAAGTCGTCGCATCGGAAAATGATCGCGGCGGAATGACCGCCCGTAAAAGTTTGGAGTAACGGCAATGCCGGTGGTGCTGGAACAAGGTGCGTCGGGACGAAGCTTCAACCTGCTCCACGGGGTGCGGTGCACGCCTGCCGACCCCGCGCGGAGCGACGGGGCGATCGAGATCGGCATCGTCAACAACATGCCCGACTCGGCGTTGGAATTGACCGAGCGCCAATTCATCGGGTTGCTCGCCGCGGCGTCCGGCAAGACCCAGGTACGGGTGCGGCTGTTCGCGCTGCCGCAGATTCCGCGCGGTGATTTCGCGCGCCGGCGCCTGCTCGCCGAATACGCCGACATCGGCCGCCTCTGGGACACGCCGCTCGACGGCCTCATCGTGACCGGGATGGAGTCGGGCCCCGGTCCCTTGCCCGACGAGCCGTACTGGCGCGTGTTCACCGATCTGATCGATTGGGCCGAACGCAACACGACGTCTTCGGTCTGGTCGTGTCTCGCCGCCCATGCGGTGGTCCTGCACCGCGACGGCATCGAGCGCCTCCCGCTCGCGGCGAAGTATTTCGGCGTCTACGAGTGCATGAAGGAGACCGATCATCCGCTGCTGGCCGGGGGGCCGGCGCGCTCGCTCGTTCCGCACTCGCGCTGGAACGACCTGCCGGCGGACGCGCTCGCCGGCGCCGGCTATGACATTCTGACGAGATCGCCCGACGTGGGCGTGGACATGTTCGCGAAGCACGACCGCAGCCTGTTCGTGTTTCTGCAGGGCCATCCGGAATACGATCCGACGACCCTGCTGCGGGAGTATCGCCGGGATGTCGGGCGGTTCCTGCGGCGCGAGCGCGAAGCCTATCCGGCGCTGCCGCGGCACTATCTCGATGCGGCGAGCGAACGCAGCCTGGAGGCGTTTCGCCGGCGTGCGCTGTCGGCACGCAATCCTGAATTGCTGGAAGGCTTCCCGGCCGCGGCGATCGTGGAGCGCTTCGCGAATTCCTGGCACGCGTCGGCGCTGCGGCTCTACCGCAACTGGCTGGCCTGTCTCACCACACGCCGCGAACGTTCCCAGCACGAGGCCACCGCCGTCGCCACGGCATAGACAGCCGGGCTCGGGCATTGACCATAAACGCCGGTTTGTCTTGAGCACGGATCGTGGACGCCTTTAGGTGAACACGGAATCGATGGGAGGTGCTCGTTCGATGTCGATACAGTTAACCGTATTTTCCGAGATCGAAAAGATTGCCACGCAGCATCAGAAGAAGCTGGCCCCGCTGAGCAGCGACACTGTGCTGATGAATTCCGGGCTCGATTCCCTGTGCTTTGCGGTGCTGGTAGCGCGGCTCGAGGATCAACTCGGGGTCGATCCCTTCTCCACCGCGGAAGACGTCAGCTTTCCCGTGACTCTCGGCGATTTCGTGCGCGTCTACGAAAATGCTGCAAAGTGAGGCACGGCCGCTGCGACTGTGGCTGGACGGCGTCGCGGGACTGCCGCGGCATTTCTGGGGTGCGCGCGAGAGCGTAGCGTTTACCGATCTGATCAACGGCTCGAGCCTCGGTGGCCGGCTCGGCGCGTTCCGGGGGCGCTCGGTTCTCGTCGCCACTCGCGAGCAGCTCACGGCCGCCCTGGCGATGATCGAACTGGACGGCATCGCCCGCCGTCTCGTCATCTGCCCGCCGGACGTGCCGCAGGACCACCTTCGCGCCATCGTCGCGACCGCCGAGATCGATGCGGTCGTGTCGGATTCCGGCACCCAGGATCCCGAAGCGCTCGGGGTTCCGCTTCATGTGAGATGCAGCGCGGCGATCGAGCCGCAGCAAGACCTGCCTTCGGGCGGCCGGCAGACCGAATGGGTGCTGCTGACCTCGGGCACGACAGGCGTACCCAAGCTGGTCGCCCACAACGTTGCAAGCCTCACCGCGCCGATCAAGGCCGGCCCGGTATCGCCGGTGTGGGGCACCTTCTACGACATTCGCCGCTATGGCGGCCTGCAGATTTTCTTCCGTGCGGTGGTGGGCGGCGGCTCGCTCATCCTGTCGAGCGCCGGCGAACCGGTGGCGGATCATCTGGCGCGGCTTGCCACCCACGGTGTCACGCATCTTTCCGGCACACCGTCCCATTGGTGGCGGGTTCTCATGGGTCCGGCGGCGCGCCTGATCGCGCCGCGTTATGTCCGCCTGTCCGGCGAGATCGCGGGCCAGGCCGTGCTCGACAATCTGCGCGCGATATATCCGCAGGCGGGGCTCGGCCACGCCTATGCGTCGACCGAGGCGGGCGTCGCCTTCGAGGTCGATGACGGCCTGGAGGGCTTTCCGGCGCACTTCGTCGACGCCGGCACCGGCGACGTCGACATCAAGATCGAGGACGGCTCGCTGCGGCTGCGCTCGGCGCGGACTGCATCCAGATATATCGGAGCCGACACGCCGGCGCTTCTGGACGGCGAGGGATTCGTCGATACCCGCGACATGGTGGAGCGGCAGGGCGGGCGCTATTACTTCGTCGGCCGCAAGGATGGCATCATCAATGTGGGCGGCCTGAAGGTGCACCCCGAGGAAGTCGAGGCCGCCATCAACCGGCACGCCGGCGTCCGCGGCTCGCTGGTGAAATCGCGCAAAAGCCCGATCACCGGAGCGATCGTGGTGGCCGATGTCGTGCTCAGGGAGGCCGCGGACGGCCGCGATGCTGACCCGCATCTGGCCGCGCTGGAGCGTGAAATCATCGACCTCTGCCGCCGCGATCTCGCTCCCTACAAGGTGCCGGCCGCGATCCGCTTCGTGCCGGCGCTGCCGATGTCGGCGACCGGCAAACTGCTGCGCCATGCGTAATGTCCAAACGTAACGTCATAGTCACCGGCGGCAGCCGCGGTCTCGGCCTGGCGATCTCGATCAAGCTCGCGGCCGCCGGCTATTGCGCCATCGCGGTCGCGCGCAAGGAGAGCCGCGAATTGACCGCGGCGATCGCCGCCTCCGCGCAGACCGGGACCAGCGCCCTGCAATTCATGCCGTTCGATCTCGAAGACATCGACGCCATGCCGCGGCTCGTCGCTTCGTTGCGTAAGAGCTTCGGGCCGATCTACGGCCTCGTCAACAATGCGGCGCTGGGCGACGACGGCGCGCTGTCGCTCATGCACACCTCCAAGATCGAGCGCCTGGTGCGCCTGAACACGCTGTCGCCGATGGTCCTCACCAAATACGTGGTACGGGCGATGATGGCGGACGGCGGCGGCCGCATCGTCAACGTCGCCTCGATCGTCGGTTTCACCGGCTATAGCGGGCTTTCGGTCTATGGGGCGACCAAGGCCTCGATGCTCGGATTCACCCGCTCGCTGGCGCGCGAAGTCGGACGCATGGGCGTCAACGTCAACGCGGTCGCGCCGGGGTTTCTCGACACCGAAATGACGCAGGGCCTCGCCGATACCCAGCGCGCGCAGATCGCGCGCCGCAGCGCACTGCGCAAGTTGCCGGCGGTCGAAGACGTGGCGGAGGCGGTGGAGTTCCTGCTCGGCGACCGCTCCGCCAGCATCACCGGCACCGTGCTGACGGTGGACGCCGGCAGCACCGCGTAGCGAAACCTCCCATCCCTACGAGCAACACCGACACGACATCGCGAGCACCAGGCGTTCCTCATCGGTGAGGTGTTCGTGCTCGTGGTGAGCATGGTCATGCAGGGCCGGCGGCGGCACCACGGGCTCGGCGATGGGCTCGTCATGGGGCAGGCCTTGGGCGCGCATCTTCGCGCGCCGCAGGTCGCTCGCGGCGATGTCGACTTCGGTCGTCCCCGGCCGAAACACGACGCCGTAGTATTTTTCCGCGGCCTGCATGGTCACGTAGCCGCAGCGCACGTCGTCCTCGACGGCGGCGAGCTCGCGGTCGAGCGGCGAGCCGAAGCCGCCGCCGCCGCCCGAGCGCAGGATGTAGGCGTCGCCGGATTTCAGCACCTGGTTGAGCGCCTTGCCGTTGGAAAAGTGCTGCTCCGCGTCCTGCGCAAAGCGATGGATGGCGACGCTGTTGCCGTAACCGGCAAGCCCACCGTAGAGGCCCCAGGGCCGGCACACCACGCGGTCCATCTGCGAGCTGAAGCGCAGGTTGTGCCGGGCCTGAACGACCTGCTCGGTGCCGAGGCCGCCGCGATGGCGCCCGGGACCGCCGGAGTCCGGCCTTAGCGCATAGCGCTCTACCAGCAGCGGATATTTCGCCTCGACCTGCTCGCTCGGCCCGTTGTGGGTGTCGCCGTCATTGAGCGCGATGGTGGCGTTGCGGCCGTCGCTGTCGTGCTTGGCGCCCCAGCCGCCGCCGATCAGCCCGCCGAGATAGATGTAGAAGCTGTCGTCCCGGGGACGCCTGCCGTTGACGCGGCCCACGACCAGATCGGCATGGTGGCCGGCGATGATGTGCTCGGGTATCGCCGGCGCGAGCGCCTTGAAGATGGTGTCGATCACCGTCATCGGATAGGTCATCCACATCCGCATCGCCGCGGGCTTCTGCGCGCTCACCACCCGTCCCGGCGGCAGCACGATGTCCAGCGCGCGGAACTGGCCGTCATTGATCGGCAGGTCGAGCGCCGAGGTCAGGCACTTGAACGCGACCTGGCAGCATGAGCGCCCCGCCGTCTCGCCGGAATTGTAGAAGCCCGCCACCTGCTTCGACACCTCCGTGAGGTCCACCTTCATGCGGTCGCCCGAAACCTCGACGCGCACCCTTATCGGCACCCGCTGCCCGATATTGACGCCGTCATCGTCCATGAAGGATTCCGCCTCATAGACGCCGTCTGGAATTTCCCGCACCCGCGCGCGCGTCGCGGCCTCGCTATGGTCCATGATGGCGGCGATGCCGCAGAGCACGGCGTCGCGGCCGTATTTCCCGATCATCTCGAGGAAGCGCCGCTCGCCGGTCTTGACTGCGGCGATCTGGGCGCGGAAGTCGCCCATGGCGCGGTCGGGCAGGCGCACATTGGTCCGGATGATCGAGATCAGTTCCTCATTGGCGACGCCGCGGCGATAGATCTTCACGATCGGCATCTGCAGGCCTTCGGAGAAGATGTCGGTGGTGGCGCCGTCCAGCGTGCCGCCGACGTCGGGCCAATGGGCCATGCAGCAGGAGAACGCCACCAGCGCGCCGTCATGGAACACCGGCACCGTGAAGGTCATGTGGTTGAGGTGGCTGCCGGTGATGTAGGCGTCGTTGGTGAGCAGGATGTCGCCGGGCTCGAGTTCGTCCTTCCCGTAATGGGCGAGCTTGGTCTTCACCGTGTCGCTCATGCCGCGAATGAACATCGGCAGGCCGAGGCCGATCGAGACGGTGTTGCCGGCGGCATCGAAGATGCCGACGGTGAAGTCGAGCGCCTCGTAGATGATCATGTTGTAGGCGGTGCGCATCAGATTGGTCTTCATCTCCTCGGTGACGGCGATGAGACCGTTGCGCACGATTTCGGTGATGACGGGATCGCTGCGGTGGTGCGTGCACGCGCGGCGCGACTCGGTCGCGACATCCAAAGTCAAGCTCGTCCATGGTCAGCTCCGCGGATTTCGATCACGAGATCGCCGAAGGCGTCGACTTCGAGGCGGTCGCCGGGATGCACCACGGTGGTGGAGGCATATTCCTCGACCAGGGCCGGGCCGGCGATGCGATTGCCGGCGCGCAAGCCGCAGGCGATCATAGGTCGGCGTCTCCACATAGCCGCAGCTCCGCGAAATAGACCGCGCGCGCTGCCGCGAAAAGGCGTCCGTCGGCCGGCACGGCGCCGCCTTGCGCGATGCGCTCGAACGGCGGCTTGCGCAACAGGCCCGGTGACGGCGCAGCGCAGGCTGACGATCTCGGCCTTCTCGGCGGGCGCGGAATAGCCGTAGCGGGTCGCGTGGATGGCATCGAAGCGCTGCTTGATGCCGTCGCGGTCCTGCGCCGCGAACAGCGCCGACGGCAGCTCCACGAACACCGCGTGCTCCTGCCCGACATAGCGCATGTCGGCGCCGCGGCGTCACGGTGATGCCGGCGAGGCCCTTGTAGCCGCTCTCGACCGCATCGCGGCCGCGCTGCTCCATCTCGGCGTAGCGCTCCTCCAGCTCGGCGAACGACGCCTCCGCCAGCGGCGTGAACCAGGTGTTGACGAAATCGCGCCGCAGGTCGGCGAGCAGCATGCCGTAGGCGGAGAAATGCCCGGGCGCGCGCGGGATCACCACCTTGGCGATGCGCAGCTCGCGCGCGACCATCGCCGCATGCAGCGGCCCGGCGCCGCCATAGGCGACGAGGGCGAAATCGCGCGGCGTCGAGGCCGCGCTCGGTCGTCACCCAGCGCACCACGTGGGACATCTTGGTGGCGGCGATGCGCAGGATGCCGTCCGCCGCCGCGGTCGGGTCGAGATCGAGGGGCTCGGCCACGCGCTCGATCAGGGCGCGGCGCGCCGCCGCGAGATCGAGCCGCATCTCGCCGCCGAGAAAGCGATCGGCGCCGAGCCGGCCGAGAATGAGATTGGCGTCGGTCACCGTCGGCTCGGTGCCGCCGAGGCCGTAGCACACCGGCCCCGGCGCGGCGCCCGCGCTTTCCGGCCCGACATGCAGCGCGCCGCCCGCCTCGACCCGCGCGATCGAGCCGCCGCCGGTGCCGACCTCCTGGATGTCGATCATCGGGATCTGCAGCGGCAGGCCGGTGGCATAGCCGCCGATCATCGCGCTGCCGGTCATCAGCACGTCGCCGTTGTGGATCACGCCGGCCTTCGCGGTGGTGCCGCCCATGTCGAAGGCGATGGCGTTGGCAAGGCCGATGCTGTCGCACAGCGCCTTGGTGCCGATGACGCCGGCCGCCGGCCCGGATTCCAGCATGCGCACGCAGGCGTGCTGCGCCTCGTCGAGGTCGAACAGCCCGCCGGTCGACTGCACGATCAGGAAATCGCCGTCGAATCCGGCGACCGCGAGATGATCGCGCATCTCGGCGAGATAGCGCCGCACCCGCGGCCCCACATAGGCATTGGCCGCCGCCGTCGAGGTGCGCTCGAACTCGCGATATTCCCGCGACAGCTCATGGGACGCGGTGACGAACAGGCCGGGATGGCAGGCCTCGGCGATCGCCTTGGCGCGCTGCTCATGCACGGGATTGGCGTAGGAATGCAGGAACAGGATCGCGATCGCCTGCACGCCCGCGCCGACCGCGGCGGCCACCGCGGCGCGGACCTCGTCCTCGTCGAGCCCGATCAGCACCGTGCCGGCGGCGTCGATGCGCTCGCGGACCTCGATAGCGCAGGTCGCGGGTGATCAGCGGCTCGTGGCGCTTGAAGAACAGGTTGTAGGATTCCGGCCGGTTGACGCGGCCGATCTCGTAGATGTCGCGGAACCCCTGGGTGGTGATGAGCGCGCAGCGCGCGCCGGTGCGCTCCAGCAGCGTGTTGATCGCGATCGTGGTGCCGTGCAGGAAGAGCTTCGCCGCCTTGAAGGCGGTGCCGCGCCTTGGCGACGCCGGTCTCGATGCCGTCGACGAGACGCGCCGGCGTGGTCAGCGTCTTGCCGAGCCGCAATTCGCCGGTCGCCTCGTCGAACGCGGCGACATCGGTGAAGGTCCCTCCCACATCCGCCGACAATCGCATATGGTTCGGCGCGGACGCGGGCGGGTTCACGGTTAAGCCTCCTCGAGGCGGGGCGGAACATAACAGCGGCATATCCGGGCCGCAACGCGCGCCACCCATGGCCGTGTTGCCGGGCCCTCAAAAGCAGTCACTCATGAAAACACGGAACATCACGGTAAAGCTTCGCGACGGCGAGATGGGCGCTTACCTCGCCGTGCCCGACCGCACGCCCGCAGGCGCCATCATCGCGATCATGGAGATATGGGGCGTCAACGACACCATGCGGCACCATGCCCATGAATTCGCCGAGGCGGGCTTTGTCTGCCTCGTGCCCGACCTGTTCTGGCGTCAGGAACCGGGTGTCGAGCTTTCCGACCGCGATCCCTCCCACGTGCAGAAGGCGTTCGACCTCTACTACGAGTTCGACTACGACCTCGGCGTCCGCGACATGGAGGACGTCAGGCATTTTCTCGCCGGACTCCCGGAGTGCAACGGCAAGGTCGGCGCCGTCGGCTACTGCCTCGGCGGCAAGCTCTGCTACCTCATGTGCTGCCGCACCGACATCGATTGCGCGGTCGCCTATTACGGGACCTACATCGAGCACAACATCCGCGAGGTGAAGAACCTGCATCGCCCCTTCGTGCTTCACATGGCGATGAAGGACCGCTGGGTGCAGGCTGAGGTGAACGACATGCTGGAGCGCCGCCTGTCGCCCAATCCGCTCGTCACCATCCACAAATATCCCGGCGCCGACCACGCTTTCGCGCGCAAGGGCGGCCGCACCTACAGCGCGCCCGAGGCCGAGCGCGCGCTCGGGCTCACCATCGACTTCTTCCGCCAACATCTCGGCGCCTGAAGCGCCCTCAGCGCGGCAGCGGATGGTCGAAGATCGCCGGGCCGCCGCTGCGTTCGAGATAGCGGCCGAACCGGAACTTGACTTCGGCCCGTCGAGCGGCGGTGAATGCGCACGGCGCCCGAGCGGCTCGACGTGGAGGACGGTGAAGACGTAGCCGGGTACGGTCAGGATTTCGTCGAGCGCCTGGGCAAGCCCCTCCAGGGTCGCGAAATCATGGACCCGCTCGATGCCGGCGGCGCGCGCCATGGCGGCGTAATCGACGAACTCCGGAAACGGCATCGGTAGCTCGTTGGTCGAGCCGTAGCAGCCGTTCGCCACCACGAAATGCTTGAGATTGGGAAGCGCCAGCTGCCGCTCCACCATCAGCATTCCCGGGTTCATGCAGAACGCGCCGTCGCCGCTCAACGCGATCACGGTCCGGTGCGACGACCCCAGCGCAATGCCGGCCGCGAACAGCGAGGCGAGGCTCATGGAGGCTTCGAGGTAGAACACGCGCTCGGTCTCGCCGGTGATTTCCCACCACAGCTCCGAGCAGTTGCCGGCGGAGGTCACGATGACCTCGTCGCGCAGGCGGTCCGCGAGAAATCGGAAGCATTGCTCGAAATTCATCTCACGCCTCCCCGCGCAGCATTTCGCGGGTAAAGCCCACCACCACCGGCCGCGACATGACGCGGCTGTGGCGGTAGGCGGTCGCGATCCGGGCGATGTCGGCGCCGCGCTCGATCGCGACGAAGGGGATGTCGATCGCCTGCATGACGGGTTCGAGATAAAGTCCGTTGGACTGATGAAACTTGGCGCGGTCGCCGGGACGCCCGCGTAGCGTGATGCCGATCAGCAGCGGGATCTGATAGGTGTAGTTGATCTTGGTGATGGCGTAGATGCAGGTGAGGAATCCCGACGCACCCATCAGGGCCAGCGCGCCGATGCCGCTGAAGAAGGCGCCGGAGCAAAGCCCGATCGCGGATTCCTCGCGATTGACGGCGACATGGCGGAAACGCGGATCGCTCTCGAAGCGGGCGATCAGTGGCGTGATCCAGCCGTCCGGCAGGCTCGCCACCAGCGATATGCCGCACGCGGCGGCCGCCTCGACGATGTTCGCGGCGACCGGATTTTCCGCCTCCATGATCTGTTCCCTCTGGGAGGATGCGCGTGCGATTGCATCGGGCCGGCGGCCGCGCCGCCGCTCCGATTTGCGCCGCGAGAATAGCCGATTGCACATTAGTCAAAATGAGTGTTTCGTCCAAGAGCGCCATCGTCTCGAAATCGAAACGATGGCGCTCATGAGTCTTGATGTTGGGCATGATCTTGTCCGAAAAGTCTGCAACTTTTCGGGATCATGCTCCAGCCGCAAAGGAGCGCTCGACATGGCGGCAGTGGATGATTTCACCGCGGGGGGATATCGATTCATTCCCGGCGGCTTCCAGTTTTCCGGCGGCGTCGCGGCGGCGACGGGGTATGAAATCAAGCGCTTCCGCTTCCGTGCGCCGGTGCCGCTGATGGAGGGCTTTGCCCGCATCGAGAAGACCGTCATGGGCGCCGGGCGGCCGCTGACCGCGTTCTGCGCCTGTGAGTTGCGCTCGCCCGGGCAATTCACCGAGCAGGGCTTCCGCGCCTTCAACGAATCCTACGTGGTCACGCTGAGCAAATGGGGCGTGTTCGACGGCAAGGTCAATCCGGTCGCGCGCAGCAATGTGTGCCCGGAGATCGACCCGCCCACGGAGCCGAGCTTTCATGCGTTTTCGTTCACGATGCCGGCCGCCGTCGGCGCGCCGAGCTTCGTCATCTCCGGGCGCGCCGAGGCGCGGGAGGGCGAGGCGAGCTACCGCGAGCGCATCGTCCGCTTCGGCGAGACCGGCGACGACGCCATGCACGAGAAGGCGCGCTACGTGATGGACGAGGTCACCGCGCGGCTCGCGCTGCTCGGGCGTCGGCTGGCGCGACGTCACCGCGACCCAGGTCTACACGATCCGCGACATCTATCCCTTCATGGCGGACGAGATCATCCGCCGCGGCGCCGCGCGCACCGGCGTGACTTGGCACTACACCCGCCCGCCGGTGCGCGACCTCGAGTTCGAGGTCGACTGCCGCAGCGTGCGCGTGGAGGAAGTGATTTAGGTCGACGCGTCACAACTTGTAGGGGGTGGGCAAAGGCGCCTCTTGGCGCTGTGCCCACGCGGGGCTTTCGACGTGGGCACGCTTCGCTTTGCCCACCCTACATGATCCCTTCTGCCTCGCGCAGGCTCTCGATCAGCGAGGCTCGCAGCAGAAACGCCCGTGCACGCGCGGGGTCTTCGGCGGTGCGGCGCAGTTCGTCCTGATTGCGCTGGCGCACGGACGGATCGGTTTCTGCGAGCAGGCGCTTGTTGCGGATGGTCTGGGCCTGGGTGTGCTGGACCGCCACATGGCGGCGCTGGCGCTCATAGCGGTCGAGCACGTCTTCATCGGCCTCGCCGCGCAGGATCGCGACCAGCTTGTCGGCGAGGTTGAAGGCGTCGTGGACGCCGCTGTTCATGCCCATGGCGCCGATCGGTGAGTTCACATGGGCGGCATCGCCGGCGAGGATGGCGCGCCCGGACCGGAACTTCTTCGCCACGCGCTGATGCACCGTATAGAGATTGTTGCCGACGATTTCGAACTCCCGCCCGGTCGGAAGGAACGCCTGCAGCCGCGCCTGGAGCGCCTCGGGCCGGCTGATGGCCGCCTCGTCGTCGCCGGGTTCGACGGGAAAATGCACTCGCCAGCGGTCTGGCGGGCCCTTCCAGTGGAACAGGTTCGACCACTCCTTGGGATCGGAGATGTAGTTGCGTTCGGCATAGCCGTGGCGGCGGAAGTCGTAGGCGACCTCGATGTTGAGCACGAGATCGGAATAGGTGAAGCCCTCGAACTCGATGTCGAGGTCCTTGCGTACGATGCTGCGCGCGCCCTCGGCGCTGACGATGTAGGCGCCCGCGACCGTTTCGGTCTCGCCGGCGGGATTGGTGAACTGTGCAGTGACGCCGGACGCGCTCTGGGCGAAGCCGGTGAAGGTCGAGGAGAGCCGCAGGTCGATGCCGGGATGCGCCTTCGCCATCTTGAGCGCCTCTTCGACGATCTTGATGCGCTCGCATTGCAGGACGTAGGGAAACTTCGTGTCGTCCTTGAGATGAACATGGTCGAAGGCGGCGATCAGTTCATTGCCGGCGCGGTCCCAGTAGTGGAACACCGGCGCGACGATCCCGCGCGGCTCGAGCCTCTCGTAGAGGCCGATCCGGTCGTACATTTCGAGGGTGGCGGGATGGTTGGTCCCGGCCCGCGGCACCTGTTCGAGGAAATTGTCCTCGCCCAGCGCTTCGATCAGCGTGACTGGAACGTCCTGCTGCGCCAACGCAAGCGCCAGGCACAGCCCGACCGGCCCGGCGCCTATGACGATCACACGACCGGAGGAGGGACGCATCTGCTCACGGCTTGGCGACGACTTCCTTCACCGCGCCGGCCCAGCCGTGATGGGTGAGATCGAACACCACACCATTGGGATCGCGATACTTCGCCTCGTAGAACGAATTGGGCGAGGTCGGGCGCCCCGCGAGATAGGTGCCGCCGGCGTCGACGACCTGCTTCTCGGAGGCGTCGAGGTCGTCGACCCAGACGCCGAAATGGTACAGGCCGAGCTTCTCGTTCTCGTGTTCCTTGGTCAGCAGCGCCACGTTGATGACGCCGTCGGACATGTAGATGCCGCGGCGCGCGGTGCCGGCGCGCTTGAAGCCCAGGGCCTGCTCATAGAACTTCGCCGCCTCTTCGGCGTCGGGAACGATGATGGCGATGTGACGAATCCTGCTGGCCATGAATGCACCCTTCCTTGTGGTCGCCTTGCTTTGTGGTCGCCTCGTGGGGCGTTTTTCTTGGTTTCCGGCTGTGTTCCCCGTTCGACGGGGAAGCACTGCGGCGCGTCGCTCCGTTAACCCGGTATTAGCCGTGAATCGCGAATGGAGGCAATAGCTTCCAGGCAATGGCGCGCTCCCCCGCCTTCGCAGACCTGCGCCGCGCCGGGGCGCGACTCGGAGCTGCCGCAGCCTGCCTAGGAATTAAACACATTCCGGCGGCTCTGCCCAACCAGGCAGCGAAGCATGGGGGATTTGCGTCAACCGGGGCCTGCCGCCCCGATGGCACAGCGTTTGCTCAACTGGTGTGCTTGGAGGCGCGAGGAATGGGGGCAACATGAACCATCGGAGTTCCATGACCTGCCATTTCATGCATCCGCGCCGGTGCGAACGCCCCACCAGGGAGCCGTGCCGATGACGCGCCGCCTCAAAGCGGTCTCGTTCCGCCACCCGGAGGAGACCAGCCCGCGGATGCGTCCGCTGTCGCGGCTGCCGGTGTTCCTGTCGCTCGAGGGCAAACGGGCGCTGGTGTGCGGAAACGCGGCCGCCGCGGCATGGAAGGCCGAGTTGCTCTCGGCTGCGGGCGCCCGCGTCGAAGTATTCTCCGATGCATCAAGCGAAGAACTGCGCGCGCTCGCCGCCGCGCCGCCGCTCGGCGCGATTTCGATCGAGGGCCGCGCCTGGCAGGCCGGCGACCTCGCCGGCGCCGCGGTCGCGATCGGCGCCATGACCGATGATGCCGAGGCGGAACGCTTCGCGGCGGCGGCCCGCAGCGCCGGCATTCCCGTCAACGTCATCGACAAGCCGCGGCTGTGCGATTTCATATTCGGTTCCATCGTCAACCGGTCGCCGCTGGTGATCGGCATTTCGACCGATGGCGCCGCGCCGGTGTTCGCCCAGGCGATCCGCGCCAAGATCGAAGGCCTGCTGCCGCGCGGCTTTGCCCGCTGGGCCGAGGCGGCGCGCCGCTGGCGCACGCTGGTGCAGGCGACCGACCTGCCGTTCGCGGCGCGCCGGCGCTTTTGGCAACTGTTCACCACCGCCGCCGTGAACAATCCCGATCGCGATCCCGCGACCCGCGATTTCGATGCCCTGCTCGCCATTACCCGCGCCGAACCCGCGGGCGAGGGGCGGGTGACGCTGGTCGGCGCCGGGCCCGGCAATCCGGAGCTTCTGACGCTGCGCGCGGTTCGCGCCCTGCACGCGGCCGACGTCATCCTGTTCGACGATCTGGTGGCGCCGGAGATCCTCGAATTCGCACGGCGGGAAGCCAAGAAAATGCTGGTGGGCAAGACCGGCCATAAGCCGTCCTGCAAGCAAAGCGAGATCAATGCCCTCATGGTGTCGCTCGCGAGGAGCGGCAAGCATGTGGTGCGCCTGAAGGGCGGCGATCCCATGATCTTCGGCCGCGCCGACGAGGAAATCGACGCCTGCCGCGCCGCGGGCATTGCAGTCGAGGTGGTGCCGGGCATCAGCACCGCGCAGGCCGCGGCGAGCCGGCTCGGCGTATCGCTGACCCATCGCCGCGATGCCCGCCGGGTGCAGTTCGTCACCGCCCACGCGGAGAACGGCAGCCTGCCGGACAATCTCGACTGGGCGAGCATCGCCGACCCCGCGGCCACCACCGCCGTCTATATGCCCGGCCGCACCATCGCGGAATTCGCGCAGCGCGCCATCGCCAGCGGCCTCGATGCCGACATCCCCGCCGTCGCGGTGGCGGCGCTCGGCCGTTCCGGGGAGACCATCGTCAAGGCGACGCTCGGCGACATCGCGAGCCGTCTGCAGCAGGACACGTTGCCGACGCCCCTCCTGGTGCTGATCGGGCGCACCCTCGACCGCGTCGAGCGCGCCGGCGCCGCCGCCACGGTGCAGGCTCACCTGGGCGCTTTGGCCGTTCCCGGCCCCACCGCCGGCCCGCCCCAGGAAAACGGCACGAACTAGCGCGTTGCACGCGCTTCTCCCTCCCCTTCTTCAGGGGGAGGGTCGGGGTGGGGGGCCGCTGACTCTCCAACATGCGCCGCGCGTGCCGCCCGCGATCCCTCCCCAACCCTCCCCTTTTCAAGGGGAGGGAGGAACAGCGACCAACACGCCCGCATATCGATCCCAGCCCCCTGGCGCCATTGCTGGGGGCGGAAATAACCGCTACTTCACCCTGAATGGCGCCGGCCGATCCTCACGCCCCGTGGGGCCGGGCGGCGCGCCCTATCGAGAAGGCTGCATGACGGATCAGCTTGTTGTCCCGGTCATATTGTGCGGCGGCGCCGGTACGCGCCTGTGGCCGGTGTCGCGCGAAAAAATGCCGAAGCAGTTCGTACCGCTGATCGGCGCCTCGTCGACCTTCCAGCAGGTGCTCGACCGCGTCACCTGCGAGGGCCTGTTCGCCCCGCCGATGATCATCACCAATTCCGAGTTCCGCTTCGTCGTCGCCGAACAGGCGCGCTCCCGCGGCGTCAAGGCCACCATCATCCTGGAGCCGCAGCGCCGCGATTCGGCGGCCGCCATCGCCGCCGCCGCCGAACTCGCGGTGAAGGCGGATTCCGCGGCCATCCTGCTGGTGGTCGCCGCCGACCATCTCATCCCCGACACCGAGCAATTCACCGACGCGTGCCGCGCGGCACTTCCGGCTGCCATGGCGGGCTCGATCGTCACCTTCGGCGTCAAGCCCACCTATCCCGCGTCGAGCTACGGCTATATCCGTCCGCAGCCGGCGCAGGACGGCACGCCGGTCCGCAAGGTCGAAGCCTTCGTCGAGAAGCCCGACGAGGCGACCGCTGCCCGCTACGTCGCCGACGGCTATCTCTGGAACAGCGGAAACTTCATGTTCCGCGCCGAGGTGATGCTGCGCGAGCTCGCCCGCCTCGAACCGGAGATCAGGGCCGCGGCCAAGGGCGCCGTCGACCAGCTCACCTCCGATCTCGATTTCTACCGCCTCGCCGAAGGCCCGTTCTCGCAGGCGCCCAAGAAATCGATCGACTATGCGGTGATGGAACGCACCGCGCTCGCCGCGGTGTTGCCGGTCACGTTCCGCTGGTCCGACATCGGAAGCTGGAACGCCGTGTGGGACGCCCAGGAACAGGATTCCTCCGGCAACGTGATCGAGGGGCCGGCGGAAGTGATGAACACCCGCAACAGCCTGATCCGCTCCGAGGAAACCGTGCTCACCACCGTCATCGGCCTCGACGGCGTCATCGTCATCGCCACCGCCGATGCCGTGCTGGTGGTTGCGCAGCAACACGCGGAGCGGGTCAAGGATCTGGTCGAGCAGCTCAAGGCCAGGAACCGGACCGAGGCGCTGGAGCACCGCCGCGTCTACCGACCGTGGGGCTTCTACCAGAGCGCCGATTCCGGGTCGCGCTACCAGGTCAAGCGCATCTGCGTGAATCCCGGCGCGCGGCTCTCGCTGCAGAAGCACTTCCACCGCTCCGAGCATTGGGTGGTGGTGCGCGGGGTCGCCGAGGTCACGATCGGCGAGGACGTGCGCCTCTATCACGAAAACGAATCCGCCTATGTGCCGATCGGCGCGGTGCATCGCCTCGCCAACCCCGGCAAGATCCCGCTGGAGCTGATCGAGGTGCAAGTCGGCAGCTATCTCGGCGAGGACGACATCCTGCGGCTCGAGGACGTCTACCGCCGCAACGCCGCCGAGGCGTGAGCGCGGGCGCGGGTCATCGGTCCGCGCGACCACGGATCACCTATCTTCGTATCACCATCGGCGATGCGATCGGCCGAAACGCGCTTACCGATCGGCTACTTTCTGCGATCGCATTTGAAGGATCGTAGAAAGTAAACGTGAGCTACGAAATCAACGATACTACGCTTTTAAACCCAGGAAATATGGATGCGGGCTACCAATGCGGACCCTTGAAAGCGAGCGTCCGCGATGTTCCGCGTCTTCACCTGCCTGACTGTTGATCACGACTGGCGTCTCGTTGTGCTCGCGGGCACCGTCTGCTTCCTCGCGAGCGCCGTCGCCATCAACCTGTTCCAGCGTGCCCAGGCGACGAAGGGGCGCACGCGGCTGGTCTGGCTGAGCCTCGACGCGGCTGCGGCCGGCTTTGGCATCTGGGCCACCCATTTCATCGCGATCCTCGCGTATGATCCCGGCGTCGGCGCAGGCTACGATCTCGGCCTGACCTTCCTGTCCCTGCTCATTGCCGCATTGATTACAGGCGCCGGCCTGGCCGTGGCGCTGCGCAACTTTGGGCGTTGGACCGCGGCACTCGGCGGTGCGGTCGTCGGCTGCGGCGTCGCGGCGATGCATTACACCGGAATGCTGGCGTTGCAGCTCCCGGGCCGTATCACCTGGTCGCCGGACCTCGTGGCCGCATCGGTGGTGCTCGGCGTCGTGTTCGCGGGATTTGCGCTCTTCGTCGCAGCGCGGCGCAACGACTGGGCCGATACGTTGTTCGCGGCCGTTCTGCTTACGCTTGCGATCGTCGCCATGCACTTCACCGCCATGGGCGCGGTGTCGTTCATACCCGATCCCACACGCATCAGCGATGCCGTCGCCTTGTCGCCTACTTCTCTTTCCCTTGTCATCGCGGGGGTCGCAGCACTCATCCTCGGCATGTGTCTCGTCGCGGCATTGAGCGCTCGCCATTCGCAAGGCAAGCTGCGACGGCAGAAATATCTGCTCGACACCGCCCTCGAGAACATGTCGCAGGGACTCTGCATGTTCGAGGCCGACGGCCGCATCAGGCTGTTCAACGACCGCTACACCAAGATGATGGGCATGTCGGCCGAGTCGCTCGAGGGCCTGTCCCTGCTCGACGTGATCAAGCGCCGGAAGGCATCCGGAGATTTTGCCGGCGACCCGGAGGAGTTCTTCAAGCGCGTGCTCGCGGAGGTGCGCGAAGGGAAATCCAACACCCGGGTCATCGAGACAGGGGGTGGCCGCTCGGTCCGGGTGACGGAGCAGCCGATGCTTGGAGGCGGCTGGGTTTCGACCTTGGAGGACATCACCAAATGGCGGGAGGCTCAGGCGCAGATCCTGCACATGGCGCGCCATGATGCGTTGACCAATCTGCCGAACCGCACGCTGTTCCGCGAACAGCTGGAGCACGCCCTCGGCCGACTGACGCGCAACGAGCAGGTCGCCGTGCACTGTCTCGACCTCGATCATTTCAAGGACGTCAACGACTCCCTCGGTCATCCGATCGGCGATGGTCTGCTGAACGAAGTCGCGCGTCGCCTCGGCGAATGCGTCCGCGACGGCGACACGGTGGCGAGGCTCGGAGGCGACGAGTTCGCGATCGTGCAAGTGGGCAGCGAACTGCAGGCATCGGATGTCTCGTCCCTTGCGAGCCGCCTCGTCGAAGTGGTGAGCGCTCCCTATGATGTCCAGGGCCACCAGGTCGTCATCGGAACGAGCATCGGCATTTCCGTGGCGCCCGAGGATGGAAGCGATCCCGATCAACTGCTGAAGAATGCGGACATGGCACTGTATCGGGCCAAAGCGGATGGCCGCGGTACATTTCGTTTCTTCGAGGCGGGGATGGACGCCCGCGCCCAAGCTCGACGGATATTGGAACTCGACATGCGCGCCGCGCTGCTGCGAGGCGAATTCGAGGTCTACTACCAGCCGATTTACGATCTCGAGTCCGATCGGATCATCTGTTTCGAGGCGCTGGTGCGCTGGAATCATCCGATTCGCGGAATGACTCCGCCGACGGCCTTCATTCCGCTCGCGGAAGAAACCGGCCTGATCGTCCCGATCGGGAACTGGGTGCTGCGGAAGGCCTGTGCGGACGCGGCCGGCTGGTCGCAGGACGTCAGTGTTGCGGTCAATCTGTCGCCCGCACAGTTCAAGAACCGCAACCTCGTGCCTTCCATAGCCGCGGCACTGGCGGAGTCGGGCCTGGCCGCCCATCGGTTGGAGCTCGAGATCACGGAGTCCGTTCTCCTGCAGGACAGCGAGGCGACGCTTGCGACCCTGCACAAGCTTCGTGATTTCGGCATACGAATTTCGATGGACGATTTCGGCACCGGCTATTCGTCGCTGAGCTATCTGCGCAGCTTTCCGTTCGACAAGATCAAGATCGATCAGTCCTTCGTGCATGAGCTCGCGTCGCGCGGCGACTCGATGGCCATCGTCCGTGCCGTAACCGGTCTCGGAAGAAGCCTGGGCATCTCGACCACCGCCGAGGGGGTCGAGACGACCGAACAACTCGCGCTGCTGCGCACGGAAGGCTGCACCGAGGTGCAAGGCTATCTATTCAGCCCGCCGCGGCCGGCGGCCGAAGTCGAGAAGATGCTGTCCGAGGGACGGCTGCGCGTCGTCGCCTGACGTGGATCGGACGCCGGACGGTCAACGGGCCTCCAGCCGATGAAATTCAGGTGCCCGCCAGTTCTTCTTCCGCGCTGGACGCGGGCGTAAAGAAAATGAACATGTTGGCGACGACGATGGTGGCGGCCAGGAAATAGAACGTGGCGATGATGCCGTAGTGGTCGGCGAGCACGCCGCCGATCAACGGTCCGATCGCGGCGCCCGCGGCCTGCGCGCCGAACATGATGCCGATGCTGGTGCCGCCCATGTGCGCGGGGGTCGCATCCAGCAGCCACGCCTGCAAAACGGCGCGGATCGCGAACAGGAAGAAGCCCAGGAAGGCCACGAACAGCACGAACACCGGCGAGCGCCCGGCAAACGCCATGAACAGCAGCACCACGCCCGACATCAGCATGCTGGACATGATGATGCTGCGCCGGCCCACGCGATCGGACAGATGGCCGGCGATCGGCGCCGCCGCGAAGCCGGCCGCCTGCAGGGCGAACAGGCAGGCGCCCACCCAGGCCGGGGAGTAGCCGAGGTCGTCCGTCAGGAATACCGGCAGGAATGTGAGGAGCGTCATCGCCGTCATCGCCCGCACCGCGGAGCCGAGCGACAGCATCACGACCGTGCGATTTGAAAACAGCGTGCGCACCGCCGCGAAGGTGCCGGCGGCGCCGCGCCGCGCGGCCGCGGGCCGGCCGGCATCCACGGGCCTCTCTTCGTCGATCCGGCCCAGCGACAGCAGGAGCAGGACGGAGGCGACGAGGCCGGGAACGACGTTCATCACCACCACGTCGCGCCAGCTGAAGACCGTGAGCATCGCGCCGACCACCAGCGGCGCGATCGCGTCACCCAGGTTGCCGCCCATGGCATGGATCGACACCACCAGCCCGCGCCGTCGCGGAAATTTCTGCGCCAGCAGCGGTATGGCGGTCGGGTGCCAGAGATTGTTGCCGATGCCGACCAGCGCGGCGCAGACGAGCAGCATCCAGTAGCTGTGGGAAAATCCCATCACCAGGTAGGGCAGGCCGATCCAGGACAGCGCCACCGCCATCAGCAGCCCCTTGCGGCCGATGGCATCCACCACCATGCCGCCCGGCACGTTGGAGAGCGCGCCGGCGGCGTACTGGCAGGTCAGGATCGATCCGATCTGGCCGAAGCTCAGGTCGAGCTCCCTGCCGATCAGCGGCAGCAGCAGATAGAACGTCGCCGGATACCAGTGGGTCATCAGGTGGCCGGCAGAGATCAGCCACACCTCGCGAAACGCGATGGGGGGCGATGCCTCTGCCGCGACGGTCGTCATGATTCCTCCCGGCGATCCGCCGCCTGTCAGGTCCGGCTCATAACGCCAACGTCGCGTCGAGACAAGTAACCGCCGGCGCGACCCGGTCCTGCAATTCCGGCAGGGCCGGCCCAGCCGGCGCACGGATTTGGATGCCACATGATCGCTTGCGAACGGATTTGCAGTCTTTCGCGCTCACGCCCCCAGCGCCGAGATCGCCTGCTCGGCCGCGCTGACACCGCTGCGGTAGGCGCCGTGGGCGGTGGAGAAGTCCTCGCTGGAGCACGCCTCTCCCGCAAAGAACAGGCGCTGGTCGACCGGGGCGGCGAGCGCCTGCCTGGCGTCGGCGTGGCCCGGCTTCGCATGGGAGTACGAGCCCCGCGCGTAGGGGTCGCGGGCCCAGGCGGAGGCGGCGATCGGATGCAGGCGCTTGCGGATATCGCCGCCCAGGAGCGCCGCGAGCTGGTCGATGGCGAAGCGCGCGAATGCCCCTTCGCCCTCCTGCTCGAGATCGCGGGCGAGCGCGCCGCCGAAATAACCCTCGACCAGCGGCCGTCCGAGCGTCCGCAGGTGGTAGCTGCCGGTGCGGACCCGATCGACGGCGCCGTAGAGATGGGAATCCCTGGGGAATTCTTCCGCGCCGTCGAGCCGCAGATAGAGCTTGTCGGCGAGGCCGAGCGGCAACGCCTCGGCCGCCGTGATCTTGGCAGGCAGCGCCGGCACGAAACGCGGCATGCCGGCGGCGAGCACATCGGTCGGCACGGTGACGATGACGGCCTTGGCGGAAAGGTCGCCGCGCGGCGTCTCGATACGGACGAGCCGGCCGCCATGGTCGATCACGGTGGCGGGGCAATCGAGGGTGATGTCGAGCCCGGCCCCGGACGCGGCGACCAGGGTGCCGTAGCCCTCCACGACCCGCCAGTTCACGCCGGAGTCGCGGTAGCGCCAGAAGTCGCGGGCGGACAGCTGGTCGAGTTCGACGCCGTTGATATAGGTGCTGATGGCGTTGATGAGGGCGTTCCAGCGGCACCCCGGCTCCAGGAACCGATCCCCGGGCTGGTCGATTTCCGCCTCGCCCGCAGCATCGAGGCGGTCATAGAAGCGGGCTGATGCTTCCCGATAGTCGTCCTGATCGCGGGCCGGAAAGCCGATGTCGTTCCACTGAGAGCGCCACCGCGGCGGGGTGCGGTCGAGCGCGAAGCCGAGCGTCGCAGCGACGATGCACCACTCGTTCTCGTCGGCCGAGTGGAGCCAGCCGCATCCGAGTTCGATGGGCAGGCCGACGGGATCGCGCAGCGTCCAGGCCCGTCCGCCCAGGCGGTTGCGCGCCTCGAGCACGCGGATCGACAGGCGCGCGGTCGCAAGCCGCTGCGCCGCCGCCAGCCCGGCCGCGCCCGCCCCGATCACGACGACATCGAGCTCACTCATGGGGAGGGCCCCTTCGGCCGCACGGCGTCGATGCTCGTTTCGACGATCACGAATTGCGGACCGGGCCGCGCCAGGATCGCCGGCAGCGCGTCGAGTTCCTTGCGCGAGAGGATTCGCGTCACCTTAAAGCCGAACGCGGCGCCGATCATGGCGAGGTCGGGATTGGCGAAGGTGGTGCCGATGGTGCGGCCGGGATATTCGCGTTCCTGCTGGATCCAGATCGAGGCGTAGCTGCGGTTCTCCGACAGGATCACCTTGAGCGGCAGCTTGCGTTCCATGGCGACGGCAAGCTCGTTGCCGGTCATGGCGAAGCCGCCGTCGCCGACGAAGGCGATCACCGGCCGCGCCGGCTCGCGCAACGCGGCGGCGACCGCGGCCGGAATGCCGAAGCCCATGGCGCCGACGATGGGCGCCAGCAGGCGCTGCGGCGGCGCAAACGGAATCACGCGATAGACCGGCGCGCCGAAGGTGCCGGCATCGACGGTGACGATGGCATCCTTGGGCAGGTTGCGGCCGACGAGATCGACCACGTCCTCGAACGGCACGCCGTCGTTGACGTCGAATGTCCGCGGCGTCGCGAGCCGACGCCGCGGCGAGGCGAGCGCCTCGATCCATTTCTCGCGGTCCTCGCGCGGCGGCACTGGCGGACCAAGCGCCGCGATCAATTCCTGGGGATCGCACGCGATGGCGAGATCGGCAGCAAAGTGGGTGCCGATGGCGGACGGATCGGGGTGGATATGGGCGAGCCGCATCTGCGGCCGCACCAGGTCGGGCCAGGTGTAGCCCTGGGAGGTGATGTCGGTGATGAGCGCGCCCAGCACGATGAGGAGGTCGGCGCGGCGCAGCACCGCCATCTGGTCCGGCGGATTGGCGAGGCCCATGTCGCCGGCATAAAGCCGGTGCGCATTGGCAAACAGGTCCTGGGAGCGGAACGATACCACCGTCGGCAGATTCCATTGCTCCAGGAAGGTCGCGCAGCGCCTCGCGGCCGCCGGGCCGGTCGAGGCTGCGGCCGGCGAGCACGAGCGGGCCGCGCGGCGCTCGCGATCCAGCTCGCGCAGCGTCGCGACGTCTTCGGCATGGGGCGCGGCGCGGATCGCGGCCTGCGGCGCGACCGTGGGCGACGCCACGTCGGCGGTCAGGACATCCTCGGGCAACGCGATCACCACCGGCCCCGGGGTGCCGGTCGTCGCGGTCTGGATCGCGCGCAGCAGGGTTTCCGCCATGCGGGCGGGATCGGTGACTTCCGCGACCCACTTGGCGATCGAACCGTACATGGCGCGGTAGTCGATCTCCTGGAAGGAGTCGCGGCGGGTGTTGCGGGCAGGGACCTGGCCGACCATCAGGATGAACGGCACCTCGTCCTGCTGCGCGGTATGCACCGCGATCGCCGCATTGCTGGCGCCGGGGCCGCGGCTGACGCAGGCGATGCCGGGCCGTCCGCTGAGCCGCGCATCGGCCACCGCCATGAACCCGGCGCCGGCCTCGTGCCGGCACACAACGGTGTCGATGTCGGTGCGGCCGTAGAGCGCGTCGAGCAGGCCGAGATAACTCTCGCCGGGAACGCAGAACACGCGGTCGATGCCGTTGGCGACCAGGCTGTCGACGATCAGTTCACCAACCGTGCCCATCGGCCCCCGCGCTGTTCCCGCATCGCACACACAACGTCATAGCCGGGCTTGTCCCGGCTATCTCGAATATCGAGGTACGAACTGAAAATGCCGTGCTCTCCAGATCGAGATCGCCGGAACAAGTCCGGCGATGACGGTGTCAGTTGTGGAAGGCTTATTGCGTGAGCAACCGGTAGCGCGTCAAGCGGAAGGCGGAATCCTCTGCCGGCGGTGCCTTCCCGCCTCGCTCAATTCCAGCTACCATGACGTGCAGCCGGCGGGATCTTCCGCAATCCCGGTCCGGGGGTGAAATCCCGAAAACAAGGAATACGGAGGAAACACATGAAGCACACGAACCCGAGTGCCGTCGCGATCGCATTGATCGCCGCGATGGGCGCGACCGCGCTGGTGGCGACCGGCGCCGCGGCGCAGACGGCGGCCCAGGCGCAGACCCGCAGCGTCCCGACTTTTACCGTCGATCCCGCGTGGCCGAAAGTGCCGCCGCAATGGAAGCTCG
Source organism: uncultured Alphaproteobacteria bacterium (assembly GCA_963791375.1). Lineage (GTDB taxonomy): Bacteria > Pseudomonadota > Alphaproteobacteria > Rhizobiales > Xanthobacteraceae > JAJPKK01. The sequence continues at coordinate 148,971 of CAWBSI010000009.1, read as the reverse complement.
GCGACGTCTCCAGCATGACGACCGACGCGCAAGGCAACATCTGGGTGCTGCACCGTCCGCGTACCCTCAAGGGAGACGATTTCGCCAAGGCGGCGCCGCCGGTCATGGTGTTCGACCAGGCCGGCAACTACGTCAAATCCTGGGGCGGCGACGGGCCGGGCTATGACTGGCCGCAGCGCGAGCACGGCATCTATATCGACAGCAAGGGCTTCGTCTGGCTGGGCGGCAACAACTGCCCGGGCAATAACCTCGAAAGGCTCAAGCCGGTCGCCGACGACGCGCTCCTGAAATTCACCCAGGACGGCAAGTTCGTCATGCAGATCGGCAAGAGCAACCAGAGCAAGGGCAATGCCGACACCGCGAACGTGCACCGCGCCGCCGACGTGCAGGTCTACGCGCCGACCAACGAGCTGTTCGTCGCCGACGGCTACGGCAATCACCGCGTGATCGTGTTCGATGCCGACACCGGCGCGTTCAAGCGCATGTGGGGCGCCTTCAGCAACAAGCCGGAAGATGACGATCATTGCGAGATCGTGCGCAAGACCGACTTCACTCCGCCCGGCCCGCCGCAATTGAGCGTCGTGCACTCGCTGCGCGTCGCCCATGACGGAACCGTCTATGTGGCCGACCGCGAAAACCGTCGCGTCCAGATGTTCTCCAACGACGGCAAGTTCATCAAGCAGCACCTCAAGGGCGACACGCTGTTCGCCCGCAACGTCGCGCTGTCGGCCGATCCGGAGCAGCAATTCCTCTATGTCGGCGACGGCAAGGAAATCGCGATCCTCGACCGCAAGTCGCTCGACCAGATCGGAGCGGTCAAGATCCCCGGCCTCATCGGCGGCGGCCACCTGATCACGACCGACGCCAAGGGCAACATCTACGTCGCCGCGACCGGGCAGGGCCTGCAGAAGCTGGTGTTCCAGGGCGTGGGGCCCACCGCCGCGAAGTGAGCGGGGCGGTGATTTCCGCAAATCAGAAAAGTTGTCATCGCCGGGCCTGTCCCGGCGATCTCGCTTGCCAGGGCACGTCGCCGCTCCGCGACACTGACGTAGTGACTTCGCAATTCGCTGTCATCGCCCGGCTTGACCGGGCGATCCAGTAAACACCGACTGTGAGTACTGGATTGCCCGGTCAAGCCGGGCAATGACAACAATGGGTCAGCCCAATCGGAAAACGCTAACCCGCCGCACAGGCCGCGCCGGTACCGAAGCCGTGCCCCTGTTATCGAGATCGCCGGAACAAGTCCGGCGATGACGCCGTGGGTGGGAGCACGGCAACCCCTCAATCCCATTCCGGCGCGTAGGCGGCGGGATTGGCGACGCGGCCGTTGGGCCGCTTGAGCGCGGCGATGCGCGCCATCTCGTCGGCCGTCAGCCTGAAGTCGAAGACATCGAGATTCTCCGCGATGCGCGCGGGGTTGGAGGAGCGCGGGATCGGCGCCACGATCTCCTGCTGCACCAGGAAGCGCAGCGCGATCTGGGCGAGCGTCTTCTTGCGGTCGTGGGCGATCTCGCCGAGCACGGGATCGCCCATCAGGCGGCCGCGGGCGAGCGGGCAGTGGGCGGTGAGCGCCATGCCGTGACGCCGCAGCGCCGCGAGCATCCTGGTCTGATCGAGATAGGCGTGGCACTCGACCTGGTTGGTGACCAGCGGCTCGGGGCAGGCGGCGATCGCCTCTTCCAGCAGCTTGATGTTGAAGTTGGCGACGCCGATATGGCGCGTCAGGCCGGCGCGCTTGGCGGCGGCGAGCGGGCCCATGCAATCGGCGACCGGGATTTTCGGGTTCGGCCAATGGATCAGCAGCAAATCGACATAGTCGACCTGCAACTCGCCGAGGCTCGTCTCCACCGAGCGGGCGAAGTCGGCGGGACGCAGGTTCTCGTGGGAGACCTTGGTGGTCAGGAAGATCTCTTCGCGCGGCACGCCCGAGGCGCGGATGCCGTCGCCGACGCCGCGCTCGGTGCCGTATTTGCGCGCCGCGTCGAGGTGGCGGTAGCCGAGCCGCAACGCGATCGCCACCAGCTCGGCGGCATCCTTGCCGAGGCTCGACGTGCCGAAACCCATCACCGGGATCTCGGCGCCGTGGGCCGAAATGGTGGCAGGTGCTCATGCCGCCGGTCCGCGCCGCTCTACGCCGTGACGGCGGTGGCGTCGAATTCGGGATGCTTGGCGCGGAACTGGTCGAGCCAGCCCACCAGCGCCGGGAACTCCGGGCGCCAATCGACCTGCTTGCGCACGTCGAGGTAGCCGAGCATGCAGGCTCCGGTGAGGGTGCCGACATCGAATCGTGCCGCATCGGGTGCCTGCTTGGCGAACGCCGTGAGGCCGCGGACGACCTTGCCGCGCTGATAGTCGAGCCACGGCTGGTGATGAAGTTCGACCGGCCGGTGCCGGGCCTCGTAGACGATGAGGATGCAGGCATCCATCACGCCATCGCACATGGCCTGCAGCGTCAGGGTCTCGATCCGCGCCGGCCACGCGGCGGGAATAATGCGGCCGCCGCCGGCGAGATGGTCGAGATATTCCAGGATGACGCGGCTGTCGAACACCGGCTTGCCGTCGTCGGTGACCAGCGTCGGGATTTTCCCGAGCGGATTGTCGCGCCGGAGGGGGTCGGCAGCGTCCATCGGATCGGCTTTGACCATTTCGATGCGGTCCCACAATCCGAGGTGGGAAATCGCCATGCGGACCTTGCGGCCGAAGGGCGACATGGGCGTAGCGCGGAGCAGCACGGCAAACCTCCAATGGTTACGAGTTCGGTTGCGAGTTCGGCTTTCGGTTCAGCTCATTTCCAGGGTATGAGGGCGGGCCGGCTTGCCGCGCATGGCGCGCCAGATGCGCTCCGGCGTCGCCGGCATCTCCACATGGCGTACGCCGAAATCGCTCAGCGCATCGACGACGGCATTGACCACGACGGCGAGCGCCGGGGTGGTGCCGCCTTCGCCGGCTGGACGAATGCCGAGCGGATGGCCCGGCATCGGCACCTCGCTGATGCCGGTATTGAAGAACGGAAACACGTCGGCGCGCGGCATGGCGTAATCCATGAACGAGCCCGACAAGAGTTGCCCAGTGCGGGCGTCGTAGAAGCACTGCTCCAGCAGCGCCTGGCCGACGCCCTGGACGATGCCGCCATGAGTCTGCCCGTCGATGATCATCGGATTGACCGCGCGGCCGACATCGTCGACGGCGGAATATTTGATGATCTCGAGGGTGCCGAGATCGGGATCGATCTCGACTTCGCAGACATGGGAGCCGAACGGAAACGCCGCTTCGGGAACCACTTCGTCGCAAACCGCCGCGAGCGGTCCCCGCAGTTCCTCCGGCAGATCGGTACGCCGTAGCGTCGCCTCCGCGACCTCGAACAGGCCGATCGCCTGGTCGGTGCCGTCCACGATGAAGCGGCCGTCAGCGAAGCTGATCGCCTCGGGCTTCGACTGCAGCAGCAGCGCCGCGACGCGCTTGCCCTTGGCGATGATCTCGTTGGTCGCCTTCCACATGATCTGGCTCGCCAGCCGCATGCCGCGGCCGGAATGGGCGCCGCCGCCGAACACCAGGAGATCGCTGTCATGGGTGAGGAAACGGACGTTCTCGATGGGAACGTCGAGCCATTCGTTCACCAGTTGCGCAAAGCTCGTCTCGTGGCCTTGCCCCTGCGAGCTGGTGCCGATGACGACGTCGACCCAGCCGTCGGGATGCACCGTCATCTCGGTGCGCTCGCGGGCGACGCCGGTCGCGGTGTCGAGGTAATTGGCGACGCCGATGCCGCGCAGCTTGCCGCGGGCGCGGGCGGCGGCGCGGCGCGCCGGAAAGCCGTCCCAGTCGCCCATGCGCAGCACCCAATCCAAAGTGTGGTGATAGGCGCCGCTGTCGTAGATCATGCCGAACGCGTTGGTGTAGGGGAATTCCGATTGGGCGACGAGATTGCGGCGCCTGATCTCGACGCGGTCGAAGCCGTGCTCGCGGCAGGCGAGGTCGATCAGCCGCTCCATCACATACATGACTTCGGGACGGCCGGCTGAGCGATAGGGGCGGGTAGGCGAGGTGTTGCTGACTACGGCGCGGGCACGGAAATGCGCGACCGGCACCCGGTAGATCGTAGTCATGATCTCGACGCCCTTTTGCAGCGGCGAGTAGTTGGTGGTGTGGGCGCCGGCATTGCTGATGTTGGAGCCGCGCATGCCTAGGAAATTTCCCTGCGCATCAAGCGCCAGCTCGGCGGTGACGGCGAGGTCGCGGGCCTGGTAGTCGCACAGGAACGCCTCGTGGCGGTCGCCGGTCCATTTGACCGGCCGCTCGAGGCGGCGCGCCGCCCAGGCGACGAGGGCGAACTCGGCGTAGATCATCCCGCGGGTGCCGAAATTGCCGCCAACCTCGCGCATGATGACGCGCACCGCGTCCTTCGGCACCGCGAGAATGGTGGCGAGATCGTCCTTGAGCCGCCACACCCCGCCGCTGCCGGCATAGAGCGTGTAGCGGCCGGTATCGGGATCGAATTCGGCAACCGCGGCTCGCGGCTCCATCGGCACGCCGGTGATGCGCTGGACCCAGGTGTCGAACTTCACCACATGGGCGGCGCGGGCGAATGCCGCCGCGGTGCCTTCGGCGTCCCCGAGCTGCCCGTCGACCACGACATTGGAGCCGGCTTCTTCGAACAGGCGCGGCGCGTCGGGGTTGGCCGCCTCGCGCGTATCGGTCACCGCGGGCAACACATCGTAGTCGATCTCGACCAGCTCGGCGCGCGTCTTTGGCGGCGCCGACGCTCGTCGCGACCACCATGGCGACCGCCTCGCCGACGAAACGGACCTTGTCGGGCGGCAGCGGATAATGGGGCGCGGTGAAGGTCTTGAAGCCTTCGCGCCCCTTGAGCGCGACTTCCGCCGGATGCTGCGACCACACCTTGTGCGGGATCGGCTGCAAGCCGTCGGCGACGAGATCGCGGCCGGTCAGCACGGCGAGCACGCCGGGCACCGCCATCGCCGCCTTGGTGTCGATTGAGCGGAGGCGGGCGTGGGCGTGGGGCGAGCGCACCATCACCGCATAGGCCTGCCCGGGCAGGTTCACGTCGTCGGCGTAACTGCCATTGCCGGTGATGAGGCGCAGGTCCTCCCGGCGGCGAACCGGCTGTCCGATATGGGCGCTGGTGGCTTTCTCGGTCATGTCCTCAGATTTCGTTTCTGTCGCATCGCCCGCGGCGCGAACTCACTGTTCCCTCTCCCGCTTGCGGGGGAGGGTTAGGGAGGGGGCCCTTTGACCCGCCAACGCCAGCGGCGATCGATTGCAGCACGCGTCCGGCTTCGGTCTCAACACCAGAGTTCTCGGCAACCGGCAAGCGCCCCCTCCCCATCCCTCCCCCGCAAGCGGGAGAGGGAGCAGCAGTGTCCAGGCGACGAACGTCGACCCACCTCGCGTGCAGAGATATGATCATCGCGCTAACCCGCGGCCTGAGCGACCGCACGCTTTGCCATGACGGCGATCACATGGGCGCGGTATTCGGCGCTGGCGTGAATGTCGGTGTTGAGGCCGTCCTGGCTCACCACCAGTCCGTCGAGCGCTTCCGGCGCAAAGCGCTTCGTCAGCCGCGCCTCGGCCTCGGGCAGGCGGAACACGCAGGGGCCCGCGCCGGTGATCGCGACCCTGACCCCACCGCCCGCCTGGCGGCCGGTTTTGGCGACGAAGACGCCGACGATGGCGAAGCGCGAGGCCGGATTGGGAAACTTGGTGTAGCCGGCCTTTTCCGGGATCGGGAAGCGCACGGCGATGATGACCTCGCCCGGCTCCAGCGCCGTCTCGAACAGGCTCTTGAAGAAATCGTCTCCGGCAATGCTGCGCCGGTTGGTGATCGACGGTGGCGCCGAGGCCGAGCACGGCAGCCGGATAATCCGCGGCGGGATCGGCATTGGCGATCGAGCCGCCGATGGTGCCGCGGTTGCGCACCAGGGGATCGCCGATGCCTTCGGCGAGGATCGCCAGCGCCGGGATGGCGTCCTTCACGTCGGCGGAGGCGGCCACATCGGCATGGCGGGTCATGGCGCCGATGACGAGCGCGTCGGCCTCGCGCCGGATGCCCGCGAGGCTTCCGATGCCGGCGAGATCGACGAGGTCCGAATGCCGCGACAGCCGCTGCTTCAAGGTCGGCAGCAGGCTCATGCCGCCCGCCAGCACCTTGGGGTCTTCGCTCGCCGCGGTGACGCGGGCGGCCTCCTCGAGGCTCGCGGGGCGATGATAGGTGAAGTCGTACATGGCGTGCTGCGACGCTTGCGCGTCACATCCCCTTCATGGCGGCGGCGCCGGCCTGGATCGCCTTGACGATGTTGTGATAGCCGGTGCAGCGGCAAAGATTGCCTTCGAGCTGTTTGCGCACGGTGCGCTCGTCGAGGTCATGGCCCTTGCGCCGCACCATGTCGATGGCCGACATGATCATGCCGGGTGTGCAAAAGCCGCATTGCAGCCCATGGTGCTCGCGGAATGCCTCCTGCATCGGATGCAGCCTGCCGTCGGCGGCGAGCCCCTCGATGGTGGTGACCTCAGCGCCGTCGAGGGCGACCGCGAGCGCGGTGCAGGACTTGATGGCGCGGCCGTCCACATGGACGGTGCAGCAGCCGCATTGGCTGGTGTCGCAGCCGACATGGGTGCCGGTCAGGCGCAGGTGATCGCGCAGGAACTGGACCAGCAGCGTGCGGCCCTCGACTTCGCCGCGGACCGGTTTGCCGTTCACCGTCATGGCAACGACGGGCATGATCAACTCCACTTGGTAGGGTGGGCAAAGCGAAGCGTGCCCACGTCTGTCTGAGTCCGGCGTTCCGCGTGGGCACGGCGCGAAGGGCGCGCCTTTGCCCACCCTACGAAACACTAAGCGGCTTCGATGTTGAACAGCCGCATCGCCGTGGTGGCGGCGATCGCCGCGCGCTCGTCGTCGCTGAGATAGAGCGCGTTGACGATGTTCATGGGCTCGAAGTCGCCGATCGGGAACGGATAGTCGGTGCCGAGCACGACCTTATCGACCCCCGCCATGGCGCAGACCAGCCGCAGCGCGTTGACGTCGAATACGACCGTATCGAAATAGAGGCGGCGGAAGCTCTGGGTCGGATCGGCGGGGCCGGCGGGATGCGCGGCATGGGCCTTGGCCAGGCGTCCCAGCACCATCGGCAGCGCGGCGCCGCCATGGGACAGCACGAGCGTCGCGTCGGAATACTTGAGGAGGTGGCCGGAATGCATCAGCCGCGCCACCGCCGTCGAGGTGTCGGTCACGCGGCCCAGCGCATTGACGAGGCCATAGGCGCGCAGGCGCTCGTCGTCGCATCCATACATGGGATGGATGAACAGCGTCGCCTTGCGGGCATGGGCCACTTCCCAGAACGGGTTGAGGTCGGGATCGTCGAGCACGCCGCCCAGGCCCTTGGGCTGGGTGCCGATCATGGCGCCGTGGAAGCCGGCATTGAGGGCCTCCTCCAGGACCTTCGCGGCATGCTTGCCGCTCTGCATCGGCACGGTCGCGAGCGGGACCAGTCCCGGCAGCGCCTTCACGCCCGTGAGCAGGTGCTCGTTGTAGAAGCGGCTCCAATCGGCGCCCTCGTCGGCGGGCAGCTCGTAACCGAAGCTGTCGAGCCAGCCGCCGACGACCTGGCGGTCGATGTCCTGCTCGGCCATCCAGGCGCGGCGCTTCTCGGTGTCGCTCAAGAGCGGCATGATCGGACGGGTCATCTCCGCCCCGGCGAAGGAAAAGCACAGGTGGCCCTTCTCTTCCTTGGTCTTGAGCGAGGGGAACAGGCGCTTCTGCGCCTTCACGTCGGCAAGCAGCGTGGGCGGAACGAAATGGGCGTGGGTGTCGATGATCAAGTCGTGGTCTCCTGGAAAATAGGGATTCAGGCGGCCAGCGCGCGCCGGATATTGGCCCGCACCTCGTCGCGGTCGTGCTCCGTCATACCAGCGTGAAGCCGCGTCTCATAGGCGATCCGTGCCGGCCGGTCGAACACCATCAGGCGGCCGCCGAGCTTGAGCGCCTCCTCGATGGAATGGGTGATGAAGATCGCGGTCGCCCCGGTTTCCGCGAGGAGGGCGCGGAACTCCTCGCGCAGCGTATTGCCGGTGTGCTCGTCGAGCGCCGAGAACGGCTCGTCGCAGAGCAGGATCTCCGGCCTCGTCGCGAAGGCGCGGGCGATCGAGACGCGCTGGCGCATGCCGCCGGACAGCGCATGGGGGAAATCGTGCTCATGGCCCTTGAGGCCGAGCCGGCCGAGCCAGGACGCGACGGTCTCGGCGCGCTTGTCCTTGTCGACCTTGTTGAGCTCGAGGCCGAGCTCGACATTCTCGAAGGCGGTGCGCCACGGCATCAGGCGGTCGTTCTGGAACACGATGCCGATGCGGCCGCGGAACCAATCGAATTCCGCAAAGGGATCGTGGCCCTTCACGGTGACCCGCCCGGAGTTCGGGCGCAGCAGCCCCGCCATCAGGTTGAAGGTGGTCGACTTGCCGCAGCCGGTGCGGCCGAGGATCGCCAGCAATTCGCCGCGGGCGACCGCGAAGGAGAGATCGCGCACCGCCTCGAAGCTGCCGCCGGCGCCGTCGGTCCTGGGAAACGACTTGGTCACATGCTCGAAAACGATTTCCGGCGCCTCCTCCGTCACAGCGAACGCTCCGAGACCGCCCGGTATTTCAGCGCATGGTTTTCGATCAGCGTGATGACCTGCTGCACGATCAGCACGAAGATGACGAGCACGAGGGTCCAGGCGATGGCGCCGGCCATGTCGAACACCTGTTGCTGCAGCAGCAATTCGTAGCCGACGCCGCCGGTGGCGCCGACCAGCTCGGCGACCACCACGACGCGGGACGCATTGCCGAGATTGACCTTCCAAGCGGTGAGGATGCCCGGCAGCACCGCCGGCCAGATCAGGGTGCGCAGCAGATCGTAGCGGGTGGGGCGGAACGACAGCGTCATCTCGTAGAGGTCGTTCGACATCGAGCGATAGGCGTCGAGCACCTGGAAGGTGAAGGCCGGCAGCGTGGTCATCACCATGATGAAGAAGATGCGGAATTCGATGCCCTTGAACCAGATGATCGCGATCACCACCCACGACAAAGCGGGGATGCCCTGGTTGAAGCTGAGCAGCGGATAGCTGTAGCGCTCGAACGCTGGCCACTTCGCCATCACGACGGCAAGCATGCTGCCGAGCACGAAAGCGCCGCCGAGGCCGGCGAGAATGCGGCCGCCGGTCGCCAGCGCATCGAGGATGGTGCCGAGCGAGGAGAATATCTCGAAGAACCGCGCGGCGATCGCCGGGATCGGCGGAAACAGGTAGTCGGGGAAGAAGTAGGATGCGATCTGCCAGACTACTGCGAGCCCCACGAAGGCGACCACGCCTTCGTACCTGACGCCGCGCCGCGGTGTGCTGGCCGCGGCCGCAGTTTCACTCAAGTGGCCCCCCGTAGACCGAGACCGCTGTGTCCGGCATGGTCTTGAACAGCCCGACCGCGATGCCCATGCGATAGACCGCCTCGATCTCCTTCACCGCCTTGCTGGCGGGATAGAGGTTCATGGCGAGCCGCGAATTGTCGCGGATCATGTCGGCGATCGCCTTGCGTTCGTTCTCCTCCTTGACCGGCGCGACCATCGGGGCTGCTTCCGCCGGATGGGCGACCGCCCACTCCGCCGCCTGCTTGTAGGCGCGATAGAGCCGCGGGATCAGTTCGCGGTTCTTGTCGATCCAGTCCTGATGGGCGGCGACACCGAGATTGGGAAACCGCGTTCCGCCGGAATAGCCCTGCCACGTCTTCGCGATGTCGAGATCGATTGTGTGGATGCCCGGGCGCTTGGCGAGCAGCATCGAATAGGCGGGCTCCCACAGCGCCACCGCATCGGCGCGGTCGGCGAGCGCGTAGCCGAGCAGGCCCGGCGGTCGCGGTGTTGAGCACCTTGATCGATTTCGGATCGACGCCCGCCTGCTGGGCGAACCATTCGAACACGGTGTAATTGGTGGTGCCTTTGGCGGCGGCGACGTCGCGCCCCTTGAGGTCGGCGAGCGTCTTGATGTCGGCGCGGTTGGTGACCACCGTGCTCCAGTAGTCGAACAGGTTGAAGAGGTAGCTGACCTTGATCCCGCGGGTGGCGCCGAGGCCGAGGATCAGGATCGAGGCGCTGCCGCCGACCTTGAACTCGCCGGAGTTGAACTGCGCCGCATAGGCGTCGGGCGGGCGCTCGACGAAATTGATGTCGATGCCGTTGGCGATGTCATATTTCTGCTGCTTGATGATGGCCGGAAACACCGCGCCCAGCGACGGCGGGGTGAACACGACGATGGTGATCGGCACCGGGCTTCCTGGCGCCGGATCGGCGGCGCGGGCGTTGCCGCCGAGGATCAGGGCGCCGGCCATCCCGACCGCGAGCGCTACCGCCTTCATGGTGGATCCTCCTCTGCGCGCCGGAATTTGAAGATTCTCGAGCGGATGATTTCTTGAGCCGGAGCGGCGCCCCGGGCACGGCCGCTCTCCACCACTGGAACCACATTTCCGATGGGCTCTCAATGCGGCCAATGGGCCGGCCGTCGCCGCCCGACGCGGTCACGCCCGCCGTTCGGCGACGAAGCGGGCGGCGGCCTTGAGCATGGCGGCACGGGCGCCGAACGGCGCCAGCGTCGCCTCGGCCTCGGCGATCAGGCCGAACAGCTTCTGCTTCGCCCGCTCGACGCCGAGAATGGAGACCGCGGTCGCCTTGTGCGCATCGGCGTCCTTGCCGGTCGCCTTGCCGACCGTCTCGGGATCGCCTTCGACATCGAGAATGTCGTCGGCGATCTGGAACGCCTCGCCGATGATCGCGCCGAACCGGTCGAGCGCGTCGCGTTCGGTGGCGGTGGCGCCGCCGAGGATTGCGCCGGCGAGGCAGCCGAAGCGCAGCAGCGCGCCGGTCTTCATCGCCTGCAATTCCTCGACCTCGGCGAGGCCGAGCCGCGTCGGCGGGTCGACAAAGCGGCCTTCCGCGGCGAGATCGAGCATCTGGCCGCCCGGCCATGCCGCCGAGGCCGGAGGCCCGCGCCAGGGCCTGCACCAGCGCGATGCGGATGGCGGGGTCCGGATGGGTCTCGGTACGCGACGCGATGTCGAAGGCGAAGGTCAGCAGGCTGTCGCCGGCGAGGATCGCGGTCGCCTCGTCGAACGCCTTGTGCGCGGTCGGCCGTCCGCGGCGCAGATCGTCATTGTCCATTGCCGGCAGGTCGTCATGGACCAGCGAATAGCAGTGCACGCATTCGAGTGCGGCCCCCGCCATCAGCGAACGCTCGCGCGGCACCCCGAACAGGGCCGCGCTCTCGACCACCAGGAACGGCCGGAACCGTTTGCCGCCGCCGAGCGTTGCATAGCGCATCGACTCGATGAGGCGCTTGGGGCGGGCCCGCTCCGCCGGCATCGGAGCCGAAGCGAGCAGTCGGTCGAGGAGCTCTTCGGTCGACGCCGCAATCTCAGTGAGGCGAGCCACGAAATCCGTGCCGCCGTCATTTACCGACATGACAAATCCTACGCTGTGATCCTGCGATTCCGGACGACCGGCCTTGTACAAAGAGCTAGACACGTGGTGCGACCCAAACGATGTTCCCCCGGATAAGTCGCCCCACCGCTGCAACAGGTTTCGTGGGCCGACTTTTCTCAACATTCGGGAACCAAATGTTGAGGTCAGACCACTAAGGCATGGGACCCCAGACCTCCCAGGCGTTATATTGCCTAACGGTTTCCAGTTACAACAGGTCCCGCCGGCAAAGGGGCGGGCATTGCGAGCCGGCGACAGAATGGTCTTTGATTTCGTTGCGTTACTCGCATTTGCGATCTGGCTCTACCTCGCTTTCGGCCGCGGCGGATTCTGGCTCGGCGCGGAACGCGATGACTTCGATCCGCCGCCACTGGCGCAGCCGCCGGGGGTCAGTGTGGTCATCCCCGCGCGCAATGAGGCCGAAGGCGTCGGCGAATGCGTGGGATCATTGTTGCGGCAGGACTATCGGGAGCTGCGGACGGTGGTGCTCGTCGATGACGAAAGCAGCGACGGAACCGCGCAAGTCGCCCGCGAGGCGGCCGCGGCCTGCGGCGCCGCGGATCGCCTGTCGATCGTGGCAGGGACGCCGTTGCCTCCCGGCTGGACCGGCAAGCTGTGGGCGATGCGGCAGGGGATCGCCGCCGCCAGCGCGCCTGGCGGCCCGCCGCCCGATTTTCTGCTGCTCACCGATGCAGATATCGTCTACGCGCCGCAGGTGCTGGGCTGGCTGGTCGCCCATGCCAGCGCCAACAAGCTCGTGCTCGCCTCGTTCATGGTCGAGTTGCGCTGCGAGACCCTGCCCGAACGAAGTCTCATTCCGGCCTTCATCTTTTTCTTCCAGATGTTGTATCCGTTCTCCTGGGTCAATCGGCCGGCCGGCGCGACGGCCGCTGCCGCGGGGGGATGCATGCTGGTGCGGGCTGACGCGTTGCAACAGGCGGGCGGCATCGACGCCATCCGCAGCGCGCTGATCGACGATTGCGCGCTGGCGGCCGCCCTCAAGGCGAAAGGGCCGATCTGGCTCGGCCTGACGCAGCGCGTGCACAGCCTGCGCCGCTATCCGCAGTGGTCGGACATCTCCCAGATGGTGTCGCGCACCGCCTATGCGCAGTTGCGCTATGCGCCGCTCCTGCTGCTTGCGACCATCGCGGCCCTGACGCTCGTCTATCTCGTGCCGCCGGCAGCGGCCGTGTTCGGCACCGGCTCGACCCGGGCCTTCGGCATCGGCGCGTGGGCCACCATGGCGATCCTGTTCCAGCCGACGCTGCGGTCCTATCGGCTGACGCCCCTGTGGGGACTTGCGCTTCCGGCCATCGCCGGGGCCTACATGGTATTCACGATCCAATCGGCGATTGCGTCCGTCCGCGGCAAGGGCGGACTGTGGAAAGGCCGTTTCCAGGCGGCAGCGGGGGCGAAATGACCGCGGCAGCAGACCTCCGGTCGGGAAAGGGCCATCGGGACGAGAATTTTCCGGTGGCTTCAGTGCTCATCAGCCCGCAGCATCGCGCCCCGATCCTCGCCTTTTACGAGTTCGTCCGGACCGCCGACGACATTGCCGATCATCCCTCGCTTTCGAGCGCCGACAAGCTCGCCCATCTCGATGCCCTGGAAGCCGACCTCCTGGGCCGGAGCGACGGCAACGCCGTCGCGCTGCGCCTGCGCACCGTGCTCGATGAACGAAAAATGTCGCCGCGCCACGCGCAGGATCTCCTCGCGGCGTTTCGCATGGACGTCACCAAACTGCGCTATCGCGACTGGGACGAGCTGATCGGATATTGCAGCCTGTCGGCCATGCCGGTCGGCCGGTTCGTGCTCGACGTCCATGGCGAGCCGCGCACCACCTGGGCGGCGAACGACGCGCTCTGTGCAGCCTTGCAGATCAACAATCACCTCCAGGATTGTCACGCCGACTATTGCAACCTCGACCGCGTCTATGTCCCATTGGATGCGCTCGCCGCCGCCGGCGCCCGCGTCGAGGAACTCGGCGCGGCGCGATCCTCGCCGGAACTGCTGCGCTGCCTTCAGGGTCTCGCGCGCCGCACCGCCGCCCTCCTCAAGGAGAGCGAGGGCTTTTCCGCATCGATCTCCGATTTTCGCCTGTCACTCGAAGTCGCGGTCATCAACGCGATGGCGCGGCGCATCGTCGGCCTGCTCGCGAGCCGCGATCCCCTGAGCGAGAACGTGCATCTGACCAAGGCCGGAGTGATGCAGGCGGCGCTTGCCGGCGTGGCGGCCGGCACGCTCACCCGGCTGCGGCGCAGCGGACTTGCGGACGGCGTGTCGAGGGGCGCATGAGCGCGGCGGTGGCAGAGACGGACACTCCCAATGCCGGGCGCGCATCCGGCAGCTCGTTCTATGCGGCGATGCGAATCCTGCCCAAGCCGCAGCGCGAGGCGATGTTTGCGATCTACGGTTTCTGCCGGCAGGTCGACGACATCGCCGATTCTCCCGGTCCGCGCGACGAGCGCCTCGCTGCGCTGGCGGCGTGGCGCAGCGGCATCGATGCGCTCTATCAGGGCCACCCGACCGCCCAGACCCGCGATCTCGCGCAGCCCATGCGCGAGTTCGGGCTCGAAAAGGATGACTTTCTCGCCGTCATCGATGGGATGGAGATGGATGTGCTTGCCGACATTCGCGCCCCGTCGTGGTCGGAGCTCGATCTTTATTGCGACCGGGTGGCGAGTGCGGTGGGGCGCCTGTCGGTCCGGATTTTCGGTCTCGAGGTCAAGCCGGGCCGCGATCTCGCCTATCATCTCGGCCGCGCCCTTCAGCTGACCAATATTCTGCGCGATCTCGACGAAGACGCCGCGGTGGGACGTCTCTATCTGCCGCGCGAGGCGCTGCAGCAGGCCGGAATCGAGACCACCGAGCCGGCCGCGGCGCTGGCCAGCCCGGCGCTGGATCGTGCCTGCGCCACCGTCGTCGCGGTGGCCCGCCAGCATTTCGATCGCGCTCACGCCATCATGGCGTCGTCCTCGCGCCGCGCGGTGCGCGCGCCGCGCATCATGGGCGAGGTCTACCGGCTCATTCTCGAGGGCATGGCCGACCGCGGATTTGCGCCGCCGCGACCGCCGGTCCGCCTCGGGCGGGCGCGCCTCGCCTTCATCCTCATGCGCTACGCATTCATTTGATGGCTCGCATCTGATGCCTCGCACCGTCCACATCATCGGCGCCGGAATGGCCGGCCTGGCGAGCGCGGTTCGCCTCGCTGCCCGCGGCGTGTCGACCGTGGTCCACGAGGCGACCGATCAGGCCGGCGGCCGTTGCCGCTCCTATCACGACGCCACCACCGGGATGCGCATCGACAACGGCACCCACATCCTGCTGTCCGGCAACACGGCGGCGCTCGGGTTTCTGGCGGACATCGGCGCGAGCGCACTCGTCACCGGCGCGCCGGCGGCGCGCTATCCCTTCGTCGACCTCGCGAGCAATGAGCGCTGGACCCTCGATCTCGGCAGCGGCCGGCTGTCGCCGTGGATGTTCGACCGCCGGCGCCGCGCGCCGGGGACCCGGGCCGTCGACTACCTGCCGCTGATCCGCATCCTGTGGCCCTCGCCCGGCAAGACGCTCGGCGAGATCATGACCTGCAGCGGCACGGCCTATGAGCGGGTGGTGCAGCCGTTCCTGCTCGCGGCGCTCAATATCGATCCCCGCGAGGGATCGGCCGATCTCGCCCGCGCGGTGGTGCGGGAAACCATCGCAGCGGGCGGCCAGGCGTGCCGGCCCTATCTCGCGCCGCAGGGCTTGAGCGTGGCCTTCGTCGAGCCTGCCATCGAATTCCTGCGCAGCCACGGCGGCACCGTGATGTTCGCGCACCAGCTCCGCAGGCTGGTATTGGCCGACGGCCGGGTTTGCGGCCTCGACTTTGGCGACAGCACCACCGCGGTCGGACCCGACGATGCCGTGGTGCTGGCGCTGCCGCCCTATGCAGCCGCTTCCATCGTGCCGGGATTGGAGGTGCCGGTCGAATACCGGGCGATCATCAATGCACATTTCCGGTTGTCGCCGGAGGGCATTGCCCCCATGATCGGTGTATTGAACGGCACGGCGGAATGGATTTTCGCCTTTGATGACCGTATCTCAGTCACGATCAGCGACGCCGGACGGCTGCTGGATACTCCGAGGGACCAAATCGCACAGATGATCTGGCAGGACGTACAACGGGTTACCAAGATTTCAACCGCCCTTCCGCCGTGGCAACTCGTACGTGAGCGACGCGCCACTTTTGCCGCTACGCCCGCCCAGAATGCCAGACGTCCGGGCGCCGGGACGGCTTGGCGCAACTTGATTCTGGCAGGCGACTGGACTGCGACCGGCCTGCCCGCCACGATCGAAAGCGCGGTACGTTCCGGCAACCGGGCGGCCGATCTGGTACTGCAGGGACAAACTCGCTCGTGACCTTGCGCGCATGACACTTGCGCCCGTGACACTTGCGCCCGTGAATTTGGGCGCTTGAAATCGGACCGACCGGATAGACCCCATGGCCGCATCACCCATCGATCCGCCCGCCCTGCAAAACGCAATCGACGCCGCGACCCGGGCGATGCTCGCGTGCCAGCGCAACGACGGCCATTGGGTCTTCGAACTCGAGGCGGATTCGACGATTCCGGCCGAATATATTCTGCTGAAGCATTATCTCGCCGAGCCGGTCGACCCGGCCCTGGAAGAGAAATTCGCGGTCTATCTGCGCCGGCGACAGGGCGCGCATGGCGGCTGGCCGCTGTTCGAGGACGGCGCCTTCGATATCAGCGCCAGCGTCAAGGCCTATTTCGCGCTCAAGATGATCGGCGACGATGTCGACGCGCCGCACATGCGGCGGGCACGGGAGGCGATCCTGGCGCGCGGCGGTGGCGTTCATGTGAACGTGTTCACCCGTGTCCTGCTGTCGCTGTTCGGCGTGCTGAGCTGGAACAGCGTGCCGGTGATGCCGGTCGAGATCATGCTGCTGCCGGCATGGTTTCCATTCCATCTCACCAAGATCTCCTATTGGGCGCGTACCGTCATCGCGCCGCTTCTGGTGCTGCAGGCGCTCAAGCCGCGCGCCAAGAATCCGCGCGGGATCGGAATCGACGAGCTGTTCGTCGGGAACCCCCGCGACATCGGCCCGCCGCACCGCGCACCGCATCAGAGCAAGGGCTGGTTCGCCTTCTTCGGTGCGGTCGACGTGGTGCTGCGCGCGGCCGAGCCGTGGTTTCCCTCAGCCCTGCGCAAGCGCGCGGTCGACCGGGCGGTCGCCTTCGTCACCGAGCGGCTCAATGGCGAGGACGGTCTTGGCGCCATTTTTCCGGCGATGGCGAACAGCGTGATGATGTTCGAGGTGCTCGGCTATCCCGCCGATCATCCGCACCGCGCCATCGCGCGCGCCTCGATCGACAAGCTCGTCGTCATCGACGACAAGGAAGGCTATTGCCAGCCTTGCGTGTCGCCGGTGTGGGATACGGCGCTCGCCTGCCATACCCTGCTCGAAGCGGGCGACAACCGCTCGGTCGCGAGCGTGCGGCGGGGCCTGCAATGGTTGCTGCCAAAGCAGGTGCTCGACGTGAAGGGCGACTGGACCGCGCGGCGGCCGCACGTGCGCCCCGGCGGCTGGGCATTCCAATATGCCAATCCGCATTATCCCGACCTCGACGACACCGCCGTGGTGGTGATGGCGATGGATCGCCTGCGCCGGCTCGAACCCGGCAAGGAGTTCGATGGCGCGATCGACCGCGCGCGCGAATGGATCGAAGGGATGCAATCGCGCAACGGCGGCTACGGCGCGTTCGATGCGGACAACACCCATTACCATCTCAACAACATCCCGTTCGCCGATCACGGCGCGTTGCTCGATCCGCCGACCGAGGACGTCACCGGGCGGTGCGTGTCGATGCTGGCCCAGCTCGGCGACAGGCCGGGCGAGAGCGCCGATCTCGACCGCGCCATCGCCTATCTGCGCGAGACCCAGCTTGCCGACGGCAGCTGGTACGGGCGCTGGGGCATGAATTACATCTACGGGACCTGGTCGGTCCTGTGCGCCCTTAATGCCGCGGGCCTCGACCCGCAAACGGACGTGATGCGCAAGGCCGCGGATTGGCTGATCGCCGTGCAGAATCCCGACGGCGGCTGGGGCGAGGACGGCACCAGCTACAAGCTCGAATATCGCGGCTATGAAAAAGCCCCGAGCACGGCGTCGCAGACCGCCTGGGCATTGCTCGGGCTGATGTCGGCGGGGCGGGCCAATGATCCCGCGGTCCGGCGCGGCATCGCCTATCTCGCCGGCACCCAGGCTGCCGACGGCTTCTGGAACGAGCCCCGCTTCACCGCGACCGGATTTCCGCGGGTGTTCTACCTGCGCTATCACGGCTATCGGAAGTTCTTCCCGCTGTGGGCGCTGGCGCGCTACCGCAATCTGCAGGCGACCAACAGCGGCGCGGTTGCGTTCGGGATGTGAGGCTGTCGGCCGGAATGGCCGAGTGGGGAAGGAAAACGAGACAGCACTCAGGCGAGGGAGAGAAACATGCGCAAACTCGTACTGGCTTTCGCCGCGGCGACAGTGATCGCCGCGCCGGCGCTGGCGCAGGATTTCCGGGCCAACAGGATCGCGTGCGCGAAGGAGGTTGGAGGCTCCCGGACCTACCGTCACGGACACTACGGATGGCGCCTCCATCACCAGTCGCAAAGCCAGGCGTACATGGACTGCCTCGGCCGGCGGGCGGGCGTCGCACGCGTTTCATCCCGGTAGACAAGTTCGAGGACGCGCGCCGGCGCTCTGGTAAAGTCGTCGGAGCGTGGCCTGTGCGGGGCCTAAAGTCCGCGCGCCTTAGTTCCCGGCCGCCGGTTCCTTGGCGCGGACCTTCGGCCTGCCGATCTTGCCGAGCATCTGCTCGACGTGGCGCGTGAACACGTATTGCGCCGGGCGCTGGCGGTCGAGCGAAATTTCCGGCGCCATCGGGCCCTCGATGCGCACGCCCTTGAAGGCAATCCACAGCGCCTTGAGCGGGTTGGCGAAGCTCGCTTCCGCGGCGGTCGGCTCATAGCCGCAATGGGCCATGCAGTTCGCGCACTTCTCGTAGCGGCCGGTGCCGTAGGCGTCCCAATCGGTCGTTTCCATCAACTCCTGGAACGTCTTCACGTAACCTTCGCCGAGCAGATAGCAGGGCTTCTGCCAGCCGAAAACGTTGCGTGTCGGCATACCCCAGGGGGTGCAGTGGTAGGACTGATTGCCGGCAAGAAAATCGAGATACATGCTGGAATGCAGCAGGTTCCAGCGCTTGCCGCGGCCGAGCTCGAAGATGCGGCGGAACAGCTCCTTGGTCTTGCGGCGGCTGAGGAAGTGATCCTGGTCGGGCGCGCGCTCATAGGCATAGCCGGGCGAGATCGACACCCCGACGCCGAGCTTCTCGGTCATGTCGAGAAACGCCGCCACGTCCGCGGCCGAATGGCCGTCGAAGATGGTGGCGTTCACGTTGACGATGAAGCCGCGCGCCTTCGCCGCCTTGATCGCGCTCAAGGCGCGGTCGTACACCCCTTCCTGGGACACCGACCGGTCATGGTGCTCCTTGAGGCCATCCAGATGCACGGAGAAGAACAGGTAGGGCGACGGCTCGAACAGATCGAGCTTCTTCTCGAGCAACAGGGCGTTGGTGCACAGCGACACGAACTTCCGCCGCGCCACGATGCCTTTCACAATCTCGCCGATGTCCCGGTGAATCAGCGGCTCACCGCCGGGAATGGCCACCATCGGCGCGCCACATTCGTCGACGGCCTGGAGGCACTCCTCCACTGACAATCTGCGGTTGAGAATTGCGTCCGGGTAGTCGATCTTGCCGCATCCGACGCAAGCGAGATTGCAACGGAACAGCGGTTCCAGCATCAGCACCAGCGGGTAGCGCTTGCGCCCGAGCAGTTTCTGCTTGAGGAGGTAAGCCCCAATTCTCACTTCCTTGAAGTACGGTATTTTCATAGGTCCTGCTCTGTGAAACTAGAAAGGCGCGCTGGCACACCCCCTTACCAGCTACCGTGATTCGATGCTCACCGTTACGGCCTAGCGGTAGATATATTCCCCTGCGGCCTCATGGATAGACGAATGACGGAACCGATCACTGCCTCTTTTCCCTAACACGTTAACGCTTGGTACCAAACGGGGTTCAAGCATAGGAGGGTCGCGATCCGAGGCGATTTTCGCGGGCCGTTGCCGGTGTGCCGCGGATGGCCGGCGCAACAATGGCGCGCTGCGCCACAAAATAGGTCCAGCATTTCCGGATTCTTGCGTATAAGGGTCCCGGCAGGGAGCGTCTTGGCGGCTTTGAATCTCGGTCTCGATGGAACCGGCGTTCTCAGTCCGGTTGCAGCAGGAAATCAGATAGATGTTGAAAGCAGCTATTGTCGCAACGGTCGATTTTTGCACGCGATTTGCTTACGGAACCATTGCCTTTGCGTTCCTCATAGCAGGCCTTGCCGTCTACTATACTGGCGATCACTTTGCCATCAACACGGACATTACCAAGCTGATCGCCAAAGACATCGCATGGCGCGATCGGGAGATTGCATTCAACAAGCTGTTCCCTAACCGCAACGGCGGCTACATCCTCGCCGTGGTCGAGGCGCCGACGCCCGAATTGGCGACGCTGGCGCGGGCTGAGCTGGCGGACAAGCTCGCCGCCGACAGGAGCCTGTTCAAATCGGTGAGCCAGCCCGGTGGCAGCCCGTTCTTTGCCCAGAACGGCCTCCTGTTCCTCCCGACGGAAGAGCTGGCCGGCATTACCAAGTCGCTTACCCGCGCGGCGCCGCTGGTGCGTGCGCTCGTGACCGATCCCAGCCTGCGCGGTGTCGCCGGGCTGGTCGGGTTCGCGCTTGCCGGCGTCAACAGCGGCCAACTGACCCTCGATCAGGCCGCCCGCGCCTTCAACATGGCAGCGATGCCGATCGAGAATGTCTTGGCCGACCGTCCGGCGACCTTCTCGTGGCAGGAGCTTCTCAGCGGCAAGCCATCGACTCCGGGCGACCTGCGGAAATTCATCGAGACCACTCCGGTGCTCGACTTCAACTCGCTCGAGCCCGGCAAGGAAGCCACCGACGCGATCAGGAGCGCGGCCGCCAGTCTCGACCTGGCGTCGCGCTACCAGGCGCGGGTGCGCCTGACCGGTCCGGTTCCGATCGAGAACGAAGAATTCGCCACGGTGCGGGAAGGTGCGGCGGTCAACGGCGCGGTCACCCTCGCGGTGGTGTTGTTGATCCTGTGGATGGCGCTGAAGTCGTTCCGGATCATCGTGGCGGTGGTGATCGCGCTTTTCATCGGCCTGTCGATCACCGCGGCGCTGGGATTGATGATGGTCGGTGCGCTCAACCTCATCTCGGTCGCCTTCGCCGTTCTGTTCGTCGGCCTGGGCGTCGATTTCGGCATCCAGTTCAGCGTCCGCTATCGCCAGGAGCGCTTCAAGGAGCCCGATCTGCGCAAGGCGCTGATGCAGGCGGGCGCGCGGGCGGGGGTTCCGCTGACGCTCGCCGCCGCAGCGGTCGCGGCCGGCTTCCTGTCCTTCCTGCCCACCGCGTATCGCGGAGTGTCGGAGCTCGGCCAGATCGCCGGCGTCGGCATGCTCATCGCCTACATCACCAGCATCACGGTGCTGCCGGCGCTGCTCTACGTGCTCCATCCGCCCGGCGAGCAGGATGCGCTGGGCATTGCCTTCCTCGCTCCGGTCGACGATTTCCTGGAACGCCACCGCATCGCGATCGTGGTTGCGACGCTGGGCGTCGCGATCGCCGGGCTGCCGCTCCTCTATTTCCTCCACTTCGATTTCAACCCGATGAACCTGAGAAGTCCCAAAGTGGAATCGATCGCGACCTATCTCGACCTGCGGCGCGATCCCGCCACCGGGGCGAATTCCATCAACATGCTGGCGCCGTCGGCGCAGGCAGCCGACGAGGTGGCGCGCCGGCTCAAGGCGTTGCCGGAGGTCGGCACCGTCAGGACCATCGACTTCTTCGTCCCCGGCGATCAGGAGGCCAAGCTCTCCTTGATCGCCGAGGCGGCCAAGGCGCTCGATCCCGTTCTGGCGCTGCCGGCGCGCGCGGCGCCGACCGACGAGGAAATCGTTGCGGCGCTCAACCAGCGTGCCGGCGACCTGACGCGGGCAGCCGAGAAAGCCAGCGGTCCCGGCGCGGAGGCGGCGAAAGCGGCTCGCCGCCGCGATGACGAAGCTCGCCATGGCCGACCCGGCGCGGCGTCAGCGCGTCGAAGCCGCGTTCACGGTGCCGCTCAAGCTCGATCTCGGCGACATGCGCAATCTGCTCAAAGCCATGCCGATCACGCTCGACAACCTGCCACAAGAGATCGCCCGCGATTGGCGCGCCGCCGACGGGCAGATCCGCGTCGAGGTCACGCCCACCGGCGATCCCGACGACAACGAAGCCATGCGCGCCTTTGCGCGCGCCGTGCTCACCCTGGAGCCGGGCGCGACCGGCGGACCGATCTCCATCCTGGAATCCGGCCGCACCATCGTGACCGCGTTCCTGCAGGCCGGCGGATGGGCGCTGGCGTCGATCTCCATCCTGCTGTGGATCACGTTGCGCCGGTTCGGAGACGTGCTGCTCACGCTGGTTCCGCTGCTGCTCGCCGGCGTGGTGACGCTGGAGATCTGCGTCCTGATCAACCTGCCGCTCAACTTCGCCAACATCATCGCGCTGCCGCTCCTGCTCGGCATCGGCGTCGCATTCAAGATCTATTTCGTGATGGCGTGGCGCTCGGGGCGCACCAAGCTGCTCCAGTCGAGCCTGACGCGAGCGGTGATCTTCAGCGCGGCCACCACTGCGACCGCGTTCGGAAGCCTGTGGTTCTCCAGTCACCCCGGGACATCCAGCATGGGCAAGCTGCTTGCGCTCTCGCTCGCCTGCACGCTCTCGGCGGCGGTGCTGTTTCAGCCCGCGCTCATGGGCAAACCCCGCACCGTCGCCGATGTCTGAGAAGGGGCCGCATGGAGTCTCTGCCCAATGCCCTGTATAGGTATCACCAGCTGATGCCCGAGAGAGTTCGGACTTTCAGGTAAGGCGTCTAATGAGCCTGGATATTGCGAAGCTCTACGCGGACAGCGAAGCCGATCGCTTCGCAATCCATACGCGTCACCTCAACGAGCAGATGGTGCGCGTTTTGAAGACGCTGGGCTACGATGTCGGCTTCTGCCGCGGCACCGGGCAATATCTGTTCGACCGCAAAGGCGACAAATACCTCGATCTGCTGAGCGGCTACGGCGTGTTCGCCATCGGGCGCAACCATCCGGCGCTGCGCGATGCGTTGAAGAGCGTGCTCGACGCGGAATTGCCCGGCCTCGTTCAATTCGACGTGTCGCCGCTCGCCGGGCTGCTGGCGCAGCGCCTGCTCGGCTACATGCCGTATCTCGACAAGGTGTTCTTCGCCAATTCCGGCACCGAGGCGGTGGAGGCGGCGATCAAGTTCGCGCGCGCCGCCACCCGTCGGTCCGGCATCATCCATTGCGAGCATTCGTTTCACGGCCTGACCTATGGTGCCCTGTCGCTCAATGGCGACGCGGTCTTCCGTGCCGGCTTCGAGCCGCTGCTGCCGGACTGCAGCGCCGTTCCCTTCAACGACCTCGCCGCGCTCGAACGGGCGCTCGCCGCGCGCACTGCCGCCGCGTTCATCGTCGAGCCGATCCAGGGCAAGGGCGTCAACCTGCCCGACGACGGCTATCTGCGCGAAGCCGCGGAGCTGTGCCGCCGCCACGGCACGCTGTTCATCGCCGACGAAATCCAGACCGGGCTCGGCCGCACCGGACGTTTCCTCGCCGTCGATCACTGGGGCGTCGAGCCCGACATGGTGCTGATCGCCAAGGCGCTGTCGGGCGGCCACGTGCCGGTCGGCGCGGTGCTCACGCGCAAACGCATCTACGACAAGATCTTCGATCGCATGGACCGCGCGGTGGTGCACGGCTCGACCTTCGCCAAGAACGACCTCGCCATGGCGGCGGGCCTTGCCACCCTCGACGTGATCGAGAACGAAGGGCTCGTATCGCGGGCCGAGCAGCTGGGCGATCGGTTGCGCAACGGCCTGTCCGCTCTGATCGGGCGTTACGAATTCCTGCGGGCTGTCCGCGGCAAGGGCCTGATGATCGGCATCGAGTTCGGCCCGCCGACCTCACTGAAGCTCAAGGCGAGCTGGAACCTGCTGGAGTCCGCCAACAAGGGGCTGTTCTGCCAGTTGATCACCATTCCGCTGTTTGCCGAGCACAAGATCCTGACCCAGGTGGCCGGCCATGCCAGCCATACGATCAAACTGCTTTGCCCGCTCGTCATCAACGAGGCGGACTGCGACTGGATCGTGAGCGCCTTCGATCAGGTGATCGCGGCGACCCATCGGGTGCCGGGGTCGATCTGGTCGCTCGGCAAGACGCTGGTCGGCAACGCGGTGGCGGCGCGGGGGTGAAGGGAAAGCGCGGCGGGCGAATCAGCGCGCGCCCTGCTCTGAGTCCGCATCCGGTTGCTGTGTGGCCATAAGAACCCACCGCCACCCGATTTGCGATATTTCACGTCAGCGCGAAATGTTCGAGACGACCGAAGGCAAGGCAATGGCCGGGACGTACCCGGCCACCGCAGTTTTCATCGGATTGCCGCCGCGTCAGTCCAGCGGTTCGACCTTGACGATCGAGGCGCCGTGATTGCTGCCGACCCAGAGCACGGTTTTCGGGCCGTTTTCCTGCAAGAAGACGCGCCGGATGTTGGTCGAATGGGGCAGCAGATATTCGGTGAACTGGCCGCTCTTGGTATCGAGACGCGCGACGCGATCATTGAGCATCGAGCCGGTCCACACTTCCGAGGCGTCCTTGTTGGGCACGACATCGTAAGGGGCGCCAAACTTGGTCGAAAGCCGATATTCCTTGATGGCCGCCGTCTTCGGATCGAACAGGCCGATGGCGTTGCCGCCATATTCCGCGAACCACAGACGGTTCTGCTCGTCGACCCGGCCGCGCCGCGGCCTCGAATTCTTGATCGGCGTATCGAAGATGGTGACGGCACCGGTCTTGGCGTCGCGCAACCCGATGCTGGTGCCGCCGAATTCCAGTTGATAGACGTTGTTCTGGTGGTCGGTCGGCATCCCGTAGGCCGAGATCTGCTTGCCGCGTGGATCCTTGGAAGCCCCCAGATTCTCGTACTGGCCGGTCTTCACGTCCAGGCGGTACATGTGGTGCGAATCCTGGTTGTTGCTCCACACCTTCCCGTCGACGTCGGCATGCTGCGGCGACACCATCGAGGCCTGCGCCGAGGTCGACTGCCACTCCTTAGGATAGGGGTACGTCGTGACTTCGTGGGTCTTGCGATCGATCCGCGCGACGCCCGCCTGGTACATCATCGCGAGCCAGACGTTCTTCTGGCCCGCCTCCAGCTCGATTTCGAGGCTGCCCTTCGGCTGCTCGGGCTTGAGCACCGGGATAGCGATGTCGGTCGCCTTGCCGGTCTTCGGATCAAGCACGCCGGCGAACTGATTGCTGAAGTCCGAATACCAGACCATCCCGTCCTGATCGACGATCACGTCATGGGGCTGCGCCTCTTTGCGCGGCAAATCGTATTCGGTGTAGATGACCCTGGTCGCCGCGCCCTTGGGCCGGGGCAGCATCTGTAGCTCGAAGGACAGCGCTTCGGTCGTGCTCACGTTGACGCTCGCGAGCCACGCCGACGTCGCTTCCCACTGGGACGGGGGCATTGGAGAGCGGTCGCCGCGCGGTCCCGGAAGAAGCAGTTGCGGATGGGTCGGCGTGCTGCCCGGCGAGTAACTGCCCATGCGCTTGAAGATCTGCTTGAACTCATCGGCGTCGTGGGTCGAGGTGAAGACGCGCTGCAGCGTGTGGCAGCCGATGCAATTGGTCATGTTGGCCTTGAGGTTGTCAGGGCCAGGTGCGCTGAGTAGCCATTCGGCATTGGAGAGCTGGTTCGCGAGGTTCTTCGCCTTGACGAGCTTGATGTCCGCCTTGGAGACCCCGGCCGCGAGATCCACCACCTTGGGACCGTCGAGATTGTAACCGGCCGCTCGGATGGCAATTGCATAGTGACCGGCGTCGAGCCGATCCGCCGGGAAGCTGTATTGCCCCTTTGCGTCGGTGACGACCGACACTGTGATAGGCGAGCCTTGCTTCTTGGCGCTCACCACTACGCCTTCCATCGGGCCTTCCTCGGCCGAGGTCACCTGTCCGGTCAATGCCGCCGCCGACTGCGCCAGCGCGCCTGGAGACAGTCCGGCGTGGACGAAAAGGCCGAGCAGGCTGGCGCTCGTCAAAAGCGAAAGATGCTTCAGTCGCATGGTTTCCTCCCGAGATGGTGTCTGCCCAAATTGCCGTATTTGGGCGGCGGGCATGAGCGAACCATTTCGTCCTGCCCGGTTGGCCTGACCTGTGGCAAACCTTACAACACCGAACACGTCAAACTGCCGCACGCAGTATTGCGGCAAGGCCCATAGCCGGCAAGCGGAATCGATGCAAATCGCGAATCGCTTCTTGCCGCAGGCATGTGCGGCAGCGTCAAGGGTTTCCGCACAGCGTCTTCAACTTTTTCCGCGTTTGTCGAAGTTGTCTGCCGCTATTGCCGAAGAGCATCGGCATCCAGAAACCACGTGCTGCCGATCAGCCGGCCGGGAGTCTTCATCTCCACTTTGACCTGGTTTTTCCCCCGCTCATGGCTGAGGATCTTTACGGTGAGCTGATTGATGAACTGCCATGCATCCCGGTGAGAAAGCACTTCGTCCTGATAAGAAGTCAGTGCTGCAGCGTCGCCGCTTTTCTTCAACTGTTGCCAATGTGCCAACTTGGCAGCGTCTTCGAACCAGATTGAATTGGGCTTCACCTGCGTTGTGGCTCCCTTTCGAATCTCGCCAGCAAAGGAAGCGATATTCAGGGCCACCGCGAGCGGCAGCGCTGCTGCTGCGCTCACGATGAAGGCGCGCCGTCGCATCTCGATAGCCTCCAGGGTCGTTCGCCGGCGAACCTATTGCGGCCCGGGTTGGATTGGAACGGCAGCCCACAGCTGCCTGTGCCGCCCCGCCAGCTCCGGCGATAGGAGCACCCGCCAGCTCCCAGCGCGTCAATGCATCCGCGGCACCTTGAAGAACCGGTTGCGTTCCGACGAGGTGACCTTCTGGTCGAAGCAGCGGCCGTCGCGCTCGATGCGCAACGGGATTTCGGCGCCGGCCTGGCCCAACGACCAGATGCGGCGGAACATGCCGGCGAGATCGCTTGGCTCTTGCCCGGCGACCGCCTGGACCACGTCGCCGGTCTGCAGGCCCGCGCGCTGGGCCGGGCCGCGGTCGGCGACGCCGATGACGACGATGCGGTCCTCGATTTCGGCGGCGTAGAAACCGAGCCACGGCCGCGTCGGCCGGTTGGGCCGGCCGTGACGCAGGAGGTCGTCGAGGATCGGCTTCAGGAGGTCGATGGGGACGACCATGTTGAGATGGCCGGCGCCGCCCTTGTCGCGCCCCTGCTCGAGCTGGAGCGAGCCGATGCCGATGAGGTCGCCGGCCGGGCCGATTACGGCGGTGCCGCCCCAATTGGGGTGGGAGGGGGCGGTGAAGATCGCCTCGTCAAGAACATATTCCCAATACCCGGCGAATTCCTGCTTGGCGACGATGCGCGCGGCGACCGAGCGATGCAGGCCCCCGGCGCCGGCGACGACGACCCGTTCGCCGATCGACGCCCGGCCCGAATTGCCGATCGGGAGCGCCGGCAGATCGAGCTTGGCCAGCGCCTGGACCAGGCCGAAGCCGGTTTCCTGGTCGTAGGCCAGGGCATGGCCGGGCACCGGAGGGCCGGAGATCGGCGTCAGCCAGACCGATTCGGCCTCGGTGATGAGATAGCCGATTGTGAGGATGAGCCCGCTGTCCCGGATCAGCACACCATTGCCGGCGCGCTCGGTGCCGAGCGTCTGCGCGGTGAAGGCGTCATCGGGAATCACCGCGCGCAGGCCGACCACCGCACTGACCGCTGCCTCGAGATCGAAATCGTAATCGGCGCGCTTCGGCTGGTCTTCCGGCGGCACCTTCCAGTCGCTCAAGGTCGGCATACGTGAAAATCCTCTGCTGCCGATGGTGATGAAATCATCCGGTCCGGTTCTTTCAAGTCCCGTTGCCGCGCTTCACAGGCTCACGGACGTTCTGTGCACCGTCCGGTCGAAATCCCGGCCGCCGGCCATAATATTCCCTCGCTTCGCGCTCGCCTAGCGCGGGTCGCCCGGAGGCGGGGCGTCAAATCTCCGCGGTCTCGACATTGTAGGTGAAGATCCATTCGTAGCGCTGGATGATCGCTTCGCGGCTCCATTCGCGATCCACATAGGCGGTGGCGCCGGCCTCGGTCGCGAGCGCGGGATTGTGGAAACGCACGGCATTGTCGTTGGCGCCGACCACCTTGCGGGTGGTGACGTCGATGCGCGCCTTCTCATAGCCCGCGAGCGCCGTGGGGACGTCGCCGTATTTGTCGAAGCAGCGGCCGAGGATGACGGCATCCTCCAGCGCCATCACCGCGCCCTGGGCGAGCAGCGGCAGGGTCGAATGGCAGGCGTCGCCGAGCAGCGTGACCCGCTCTCGGGTCCATTGCTTGAGGGGATCGCGGCCCATCAGCGCCCATTTGAACAGCGTGGGGGAGGCGGCGATCATCCCGTGGATGTCGCGGTGCCAGCCGGCGAAGTCCCTGGCGCATTCGTCGGCGGTGCCCTCCGTGGTCCAGGATTCGACCTGCCAGTCGCTGCGCTCCATGATGCCGACGAAGTTCATCAGGCGTCCCGCACGTAGCGGGTAATGCACCACATGGCCGCCGACGCCGATCCAGTTGGTCGCCTTGTCGCGGCTGATCTCGGCCGGCACCCGTTCGATCGGGATCACGCCGCGCCAGGCGATCATGCCGAAGAAGCGCGGACGGTCGCCGCCGAACAAGCCATGGCGGATGCGCGAATGCACCCCGTCGGCGCCGATCAGCGCGTCGCCCTGCGCGCTCCCGCCGTCCTCGAAATGCAGGGTGACGCGGCCGTCCTGCTGGGTGCATCCGGTGGCGCGCCGGCCGAGATGGATGGCGTCGGGCTTCTTCGCCCGCACGGCGTCGGCGAGCACCTGGAGCAGGTCGGGCCGGTACACCGTGGCGTAGGGAAAGCCGTAGCGCTCGATCGCCTCGGTGCCGAGGTCGAACAGCTTCCAGGTCTTGCCGGTGTTCCAGAGCCGGACCTCCTTGCCCGCGGTGTTGCAGGAGAGAAGCTGCATCGCCTCGAACACGCCGAGCGCATGGAGGGCCCGATTGCCGTTCGGGCTGATCTGCACGCCGGCGCCGGCCTCCTTGAGCTCCGGCGCCTGCTCGTAGACGTCGACGTCGTGGCCGCGGTTGAGCAGCGCCAGCGCTGCGGCGAGGCCGCCGATGCCGCCGCCGGCGATGAGGATGTGGTGCTTCACGCCCGGGCTCATTTCGCTGCGGCGCGCAGGGCGTGCCAGACCTTCTCTGGCGTCGCCGGCATCTGCACATAGGGCGCGCCGACCTCGGCGAGCGCAGCGTTGACCGCGTTCATCACCGACGACAGCGCGCCGACGGTGCCGGATTCGCCCGCGCCCTTGACGCCGAGCGGATTGGTCTTGGTGGGCACCTCGTTCTCGCCCAGCACGAACGGGCAGAAATCGATCGCGCGCGGCATCGCATAGTCCATGAACGAGCCGGACAGGAGCTGGCCCGCACTGTCATAGGCGATGTTTTCCATCAGCGCCTGGCCGACGCCCTGGACGATGCCGCCATGAAGCTGGCCTTCCACCAGCAGGGGATTGATCATGTGGCCGACATCGTCGACCGCGGTATAGCGCACCAGCGCGACCGCCCCGGTCTCCTCGTCGATCTCGACCTCGGTGATGTGGCAGCCATTGGGATAGGTGCGCTCGCCGCCGTTGAAGGTGCCGGTCTCGAACAGTCCGGCCTCGACGTCCTTCGGCAGCTTGGCGGGCACGAAGGCGGTGCGGGCGACGGTGACGAGATCGATCGCCTTGTCGGTGCCGGCGACGACGAACTTGCCCTGCTCGAACACGATGTCGTGCTCGCCGGCTTCCATCGCATGCGCGGCGATGCGGCGGCCCTTGGCGATGATCTTTTCCGCGGCGATGATCATGGCGGTGCCTGCCGAGACCGTGGAGCGCGAGCCGAACGTGCCGGTGCCGATCGCGATCTGGTCGGTATCGCCGTAGTTGAAGCGGATCTGGCCGGGCGCGATGCCGAGCCGGTCGGAGATGATCTGGCGGAACGTGGTGGCGTGGCCCTGGCCGTGGTCGTGGGTGCCGACCGAGACCGTCACGGTGCCGGTCGGATCGAACCGGATTTCGGCATGCTCGATCAGCCCGGCATTGGAAGCCTCGACGGTGCTCGACAGGCCGAGCCCGCGCAGCTTGCCGCGCCGGCGCGCCTCGGCGCGGCGGGCGGGAAAGCCGGCATAGTCCGCCTTGATCAGGCAGTCCTCCAGGTTCTTGCCGAAGTCGCCGCAGTCATAGGTGTAGATCAACGCGGTCTTGTAGGGCATGGCGTCGGCCGGGATCATGTTGCGCCGGCGCAGCTCGGCGCGATCGATCCCGAGCTTGCGCGCGGCGAGATCTACCATGGTCTCGACCACATAGGCGGCCTCGGGACGGCCGGCGCCGCGATAGGGGCCGGTCAGCATGGTGTTGGTGAGGACCGCGGTGACTTCGGAATGGATCGCCGGAATCACGTAGGTGCCCGCGAGCACGCCGATATTGTTGGTGGGCGGGCCGGCATTGCGGTCGGAATTGTAGTAGGCGCCGATATTGGCGTAGTTGCGCACCGCAAGGGCGAGGAATTTTCCGTTCCTGTCGAGGGCCAAGCTCGGCCTCGGTGACGTTGTCGCGGCAGTGCTCGTCGGACTGCAGCCCCTCGCTGCGGTCGGAAATCCATTTCACCGGGCGGCCGACGAGCCGCGCCGCAAGTGCCGCCAGCACATATTCCGGATAGAGCCCGCCCTTCATGCCGAAGCCGCCGCCGACATTTTCCGCGATCACCCGGAACTGCGTCTCGGCCTCCTTGAACACTTCCGTCGCGATGACGCGGCGGATCATGTGCGGGCCCTGCACGGTGCAGCGCAGCGTGGTGCGCCGATCGCGCACGGCGTATTCCGCGATGCAGCCGCGCGGCTCCATGGAATTGGTGGTGAGCCGGTTGATCACCATGCGGTGCTTGATGACGTGCGCGGCCGTTGCGAACATCTTCGCGACCGCGGCGGCATCGCCGGCGGTGTGGGTGAAGGCCTGGTTGTCCGGGCAGCCTTCCCACACCGCGACGGCGCCGGGCAGGATCGCGTCCTCGGTGGTGGCGACGGCGGGCAGCGTCTCGTATTCGACCTCGATCGCCTCGGCGGCGTCCTTGGCCTGCTCCAGCGTTTCGGCGACCACGAAGGCGACGGGATCGCCGAGATAGCGCACCCGTTCGCGCGCGAGAAACGGCTGCGGCGAAGCGAAGGCCGGGCTGCCGTCGCGCCGCTTGCGCGGCGTCATCGGGCGCTGGGTGCCGAGCTTGCGCAACGCCTCGTCCGCGCCGGTCAGCACCAAGAGCACGCCGGGCATCGCCTTGGCGGCGTCGGTCGAGACGGCGACGATGCGGGCATGACCATGGGGCGAGCGCAGCACATAGCCGCGCGCCTGTCCGCTCACCTGCACGTCGTCGACATACCGCCCGGCGCCACGGACGAGATAGGGGTCTTCCTCCCGCGGGACCGGCTGGCCGATACCGAATTCACCCATGATCGATTCTCTGCACTTTCGTCTCTTCCATCATTGCTCCGTCATCCTGGCAGCGTGATTTATCTCTACGACCTCATCCTGAGGAGCGCGCACCGAAGTCAGGCCTGCCTGACTTCGGCAACCAACGGTGTCGAAATCGGCAACAGCCGATTTCGATTACGCGCGTCTCGAAGGACGGCAACAGGTCGCAGCGTGTGGGGCCATCCTTCGAGACGCCGTGCTGCGCACGGCTCCTCAGGATGAGGTTGTAAGAAAGGTTCCAACAAGGATTCACGAGGTCTCAGACTCGGGGTGACAGTCATACGATTTGAAGCGCCCTCAGCTCTTGAACTTCTTCGCGAGCGTGTCCGCGCCCTTGCCCAGCAGCCCGACATCGGAGCCGACCGCGACGAAGGTGTAGCCCCAGGAGATGTAGCGGCGGATCTCCTCCTCGTTCCCGGTCAGGATGCCGGCCGGCTTGCCGATCTTCTTTAGCCGCGTCACCGCGTCCTGCATCGCCTTCTGCGGCTCGGGATGGGCGGGATTGCCGATATGGCCGAGCGACGCCGAGAGGTCGGACGGCCCGATGAACACGCCGTCGACGCCGTCGACCGAGGCGATCGCTTCGAGCTGTTCGAGCGCGCTGCGGGTCTCGACCTGTACCAGGAGGCAAATCTCGGAATTCGCCTTCTTGAGATAATCGGTGACCCGGCCATAGCGGCTGGCGCGGCTCGCCACCGCGACACCACGCACGCCGCGCGGCGGATAGCGCACCGCCTCGACCGCGCGCTTGGCCTCCTCGGCATTCTGCACATAGGGCACCAGCAGCGTCTGGGTGCCGATGTCGAGGCAGCGCTTGATGAGGACGATGTCGTTCCAGGCCGGGCGCACGATCGGCGTCGCCGCGCCCCCCGACACCGCCTGCAACTGGCCGACCAGGTCGGGGATCTCGTTGGGCGAATGCTCGGTGTCGAGCAGCAGCCAGTCGAAGCCGCTGTCGCGCACGATATCCGCCGCGATGTTGCTGCACAGGCTGCACCACAGGCCGATCTGCAGCTTGCCGGCGGCGATGGCGTGCTTGAAGGAGTTGCGGGGGAGGTCCATCGGGTCGTTCTCCGTAAGTCCCGTGATCGGGCGGCGTGGGATCGATGAATTGGATGGCGCCGGTCGCTCGCGCCCGGCAGCAATGGGAAGGGAAAAAGCACGCGCGGCGCGCCGCCGTTATGCTCCGCCGCCGCCGTCGACGCAATCAGACGAATTGCACGGCGATGCCGCCCAGCTCACCGAAATCGCCGTGCAAGGTGTCGCCCTTCTTGGCGAACACGACGCGGGTGAACGAGCCGGCCAGCACGATGTGGCCGGGCTCGAGGGACACGCCGTGGGCGCCGAGCTTGTTGGCGAGCCAGGCCACGCCCAGCGCGGGATGTCCGAGCACGCCGGCCGCGACGCCGGTCTCCTCGATCTCGGAATTGCGGTACATGATGCCGCCGACCCAGCGCAGGTCGACATCGAGCGGACCGACCGGACGTCCGCCCACCACGATGCCGGCGGCGGCGCCGTTGTCGGCGACAGTGTCGTAGATCTTGCGCGGGTCCTGGAGCCGCGCATCGACGATCTCGAGCGAGGGCACCACGTATTCGGTGGCGCGCAGCACGTCGGTGAGCCCGACGCCGGGCCCCTTGAGCGCCTTGCCGAGAATGAAGGCGAGCTCGACCTCGACCCGCGGCAGGCAGAAATTTTCATGCGGGACCTTGGCGCCGTCCGCGATCATCATGTTGTCGAGCAGGTGGCCGTAATCCGGCTCGTCGATCTGCGAGGACCGCTGCATCGCCTTGGAGGTGAGGCCGACCTTGTGGCCGATCAGCTTCGCCCCGGCGGCGATCTTGCGCTTCGCGACGATGCTCGAAATCGCGTAGGAATCATCGATTGTCGATGTTCGGGAAGGTCTTGGTGAGCTGGACGGCCTGCTTGCGCTCCTTCTCGGCGTTCATCAGTATATCGGCGGCCTTGTTGCGGTCTGCATCCGAGAGCATGGGCGTCCTTCCGTCTTCCGGCATTCATGCGGCGTTTTGCGGGGCCATTGATATTGCACCGCCCGGCAAATGACAACGAACCAGGCGGTGCCGCCGCGAGCGCAAGTACATCGTTTCCGAGGTTCGAATATATCGATATCATCAATCAACCTCGTCCTGAGGAGCGCGCTCTTTTGCGCGCGTCTCGAAGGACGGCCACAGGCCGCAGCGTGTGCGGCCATCCTACGAGACGCCGTGCTGCGCACGGCTCCTCAGGATGAGGTCCGTGGGTTTAAGTTCCCTGGTAACGACGCCAGCGGCGCCGGCGCCTCCACGCCCAGCCCGCGGGCGATGTCGGTGAGCTCCTTCCACAACGCGGGCGGCAGCGGAATGCCCTCGGCCCGTCGCGCGGCGGCGCGCCGTTCGCCGCGTTCCCCCGGCATCAGCGCCTCGTCGAAGCCCTGCTGCAGCGGGAGCTTGCGGATCATGGCGACGAGATCGCCGACATCCCGGCGGAAGTCCGCCAGCGGCCGGAACATCTCCACGTTGAGCACGATCATGATGGCGTTCTGCTTGTGGCGCTTCCGCCCGGCCGGGTCGGCGTACATGATGAGGAGGGGCGAGGCCGCGAGAATGCCGGTGAGGCATTCGAACATCAGCGAGAGGCCCGATCCCTTGGGGCCGCCGAGCGGCAGGATCACCGAGGCTTTCTTGGGATCGGTGGTGACCTTGCCGTCGTCGTCGAGCGCCCAGCCCTCGGGCAGGGTCTCGCCGGCGGCGATCGCCTGGCGCAGGCGGCCGTTGGAGACGACGCTGGTCGCCATGTCGAGCAGCAGCGGCGTCTCGCCGGGGCCCGGCACCGCGATGGAAATCGGGCTGGTGCCGAGGTTCGCCGTCCTGGTGCCGTGATAGGCCATGAAGGGCGGCCCGCCGTTCATCATGACGCAGGCGCAGCCCTGCTGCGCCACCCATTGCGGATAGCGCCCGATGGCGCCGGTATGGGTGGTGTCGCGGATCAGCGCGATGCACACGCCGTATTGGCGGGCGGTCTCGACCGCATGGCCTGCGGCCTTCATCATCGCCACCGGCCCCGCCGCACGGGCGCCGTCGAGGGTGAAGGCGGTCGGCCCCAGCATCCGGATCTGCGGCTCGGCCCGCGGGTCGAGTTCGCCGCGGTCGATGAATTCGAGATAGCTCGCCAGCCGCACCGCGCCATGGCCATCGACGCCGCGCACATTGGCCCAGGCCAGCACGTCGGCGACCGCGCCCGCGTCGGCGGCGCTCATCCCCTTGGCGGCGAAAATGCCCGCGAACAATTGCCGGAGGTCTTCGTGGTGGATAAGCACATTTGCCATCGGTACTCGCCTCGCGGGTATGTCCAGGGCGGGGATGGTTAATCACGGTGTGATGAGATGTCCAATCCCGCCGCGATGCGCTGCGTAGGATGGGTAGAGCGGGGCGAAGCCCATCGGGATCGACCCACGCAATGATGGGCTTCGAAAGAGCTCGACCCATCCTACAAGTCCTGCGAGTCGGCCGCATTTCATCCCGCCCGCGATTGCAGTACATTCGCGGCCCGCGCGAACGGCGCCGAGGACAACGAGATGGGCGTAATCGAAAAGGCCGACATGGCAGCGCGAACCGCGGCGGCGCCGGCGGGTGATCTCGATCGCTTTCGCCTGCGCCGATTCATCGAAGGTCTTGCGGACAGCGGCGAAGTCGAGCGCCGCGACGGCCCGGTCGATCTCGCCGGCATCGCCGAAATCCTCGACGGCAATCCCCGCGCGGTGCATTTCCTCGCCGCGGGTCCGGAGCGCCAGGAGCTGGTCGGCAATGTCGTGTCGAGCCGCACCCGCGTCGCCCGCGCCTTCGGCGTCGCGCCGGAGCGGCTCGCCGCCGAGATCCAGCGCCGCCTCGCCACCAGGCCACAGATCGTCGAGGTGACGCGGGCGCAAGCGCCGGTGCAGCAGGTGGTCGAGACCGGCGAGGCGGCCGACCTCACGTTGCTCCCGGTGCATCTCCAGCACGGCCTCGACGGCGCGCCCTACATTTCCGCTTCGATCGACTACGCGCTCGACCCCCGCACCGGTTGGACCAATGTGGGGATACGCCGCCTGATGCTGCGCGGCCGCCGCGAGGCCGGCGTCGACCTCGTCTCGCCGAGCGACCTGCGCGCGCTCTACGAGGCCTCCGCCTCCGAAGGCCGGCCGCTGCCGGTGAGCTTCGTCGTCGGCGCCCACCCGATCGATCATGTCGCCGCAATGATGCGGATGCCGGTGGACGAACTCGGCATCGTCGCGTCGCTGCGCGATGCGCCGCTGGCGGTGGTCAAGGGCGTCACCAACGACATCCGCGTGCCGGCCGATGCCGAGATGGTGCTGGAGGGCTATTTCGACGCGCGTGGTCACGTCGAGGCCGAAGGGCCCTATGGCGAGTTCCTCGGCTACTACGGCGCGGTGAAGAAGAACCCGGTGTTCCATCTCACCGCCATCACCCGGCGGCGCGACGCGCTGTTCCAGACCGCGACCATCGGCGGGCGCGCCATGAGCCGCACCGACACCGCGGTGCTGACCGCGGTGCGCACCGAGGTGGTGATCTGGAAGGCTCTGGAAATCGCCGTGCGCGAGCCGGTCGCGGTCTACGCCACCACGTCGAGCGGCGGCAATTTCAACGTCCGCGTCGCGCTGCGCCAGCGCGTCCCCGGCGAGGCGCGCAACGCCATTGCCGCGTGTTTTTCCGCGCTGGTCAACGTCAAGAACGTGTTCGTGGTCGACCCCGACATCGACGTCACCTCCGACGAGCAGATCGACTGGGCGATGGCGACGCGGTTCCAGCCCGACCGCGACCTCATCGTGCTCGGCGGCATGCGCACCCTGCCGCTCGATCCCTCGATCACCAGCGGCCGGGTCGGCGCCAAGGCCGGCTTCGACCTCACCTGGCCGTTCGGCACGGGAACGCGGCTGGAGACGCGGATCCCCGAGCCGCCGCACTTCGAGGGCAAGCGGTTCGCCTCCATCGAGGCCGCGCTTGCCGACGGGCCGAAATACTTCGAGCAGCTCATGACCGCGGTGGGCAGCCGCGATGGCCGCGAGATCGTGCGTACGCTCGAAGGCCTGCGCGCCCGCGAGGCCCTCGACCGCGACGGCGAGGGGCGCTATTTCATCAAAAGCGGCGCCAAGAGTTGAGCGTCCGCGATCGCCGGAAACCGCGGCGACATCACCGGGAGGTCTGCGCCCATGACCGTGTTGCGTTCGATATCTGCGGCCGCGCTCTGCCTCGTGGCGCTCGCCGGCGCCGCGGCGGCGGAGGACACCGTCCGCATCGGCATGGCGCGCTCGGTCTCCAACGGCGCCGAGCTGATTGCGATCGAGAAGGGCTACTTCAAGGACGTCGGCATCAAGATCGAGATCGACGACATCGACACCTCCGCCAACACCATCGCCCTGCTGGCGCAGAACCGCCTGCAGATCGTCGCCGGCGGCATCTCGGCCGGCTATTTCAATGCGTTGGAAAAGGACCTTCCCGTCACCATCATCGCCGACCGGGTATCGACCCCGATCGGCCACAGCCTGATGCTGCGGCCGGACCTCAAGGGACGAGGTCAAGACCTTGGCAGGGCTCAAGGGCAAGGTCGTCGCCAGCAACGGCACGGGGTCGGTCTCGACCTATGAAGTCGGCAAGATGCTGGAGACCGCGGGGCTGCAGATTTCCGACGTCGACGTGAAGATCTTCCCGTTCACCCAGATGGCGCTCGCCTTCACCAACAAGGCGATCGATGCGGCGATCGTGATCCCGCCCTTCGTGTCGCAGTTCCTCGAACAGGGCTATGCCCTCGGGCTTCGCCGAGCCGGACGCGCTCGTCAAGCCGACGCCGATGACCATCGCGGTCATCATGACCAACACCGACTGGGCCAAGGCCAATCCGCAGTTGATCCAGAACTACTACACCGCCTATCTGCGCGGCGTGCGCGACTACTGCAACGCCTATCACGGCGCGCCGATCAAGAACGAGATCATCGATCTCCTGATCCGTCACGGCTCGGAGCGGCGGCCCGAATTGCTGCACAAATATCCGTGGCCGGCGCGCAGCCCCAACGGCCGCATCAACACCGCGAGCATGCTCGACATGCAGGACTGGTTCGTCAAGAACGGCTTTTCGCGGACGAAATTCCCGGCCGCGCGGCTGGTCGATTCGCGTTATGCGGACGCCGCGGTGCGCGAAGCTCGGGCCCTACGTTCCCGCCAATCCGGACTCCAAGCTCGAAGGCTGCCGGTAGTGCGTGTTCTGATGAAATTAACACACCCACAGACGTCATCGCCGGGCTTGACCCGGCGATCTCGATCAGGAGGGCACGGTGGCTCCATAGTCGAGATGGCCGGGTCAAGCCCGGCCATGACAATTCTGTGTGAGCGCAGCGCGCCTTAAGTCGCTTCGCGGAGGGGCAGGGGAATCGATGGGCGAACGGCGGGGCGCGGCGATCAGGATCGATCATCTGCGCAAGGAATACGGCAGCGGGCCGCAGCGCGTCGTGGCGCTCGACGGCATCGACCTCGCCATCGCGCCCGGTGAATTCGTCTGCATCGTCGGGCCGAGCGGCTGCGGCAAGTCGACCCTGCTGCGCATCCTCGCCGGCCTCGACCGCGCCACCAGCGGCACGCTCGACATCGATGCCACCGGCTGGGCGGTGGCGAACGCCATGGTGTTCCAGGACATCGGGCCTGTTTCCCTGGATGAACGTGGAGAACGAACGTCGGCTTCGGGCTGATGACGCGGGGCGTCGACCCCGTCGAGGCCGCGGCGCGGGTCGAGGCGGCGCTACGCCTCGTCGGCCTGACCCGGTTCCGGCGTCACTATCCGCATCAATTGTCGGGCGGCATGCGCCAGCGCGGCGCCATCGCGCGCGCCTTCGTCACCGATCCCGCCGTGCTGCTGATGGACGAGCCGTTCGCTGCGCTCGACGCGCAGAACCGCGTCATCCTTCAGGCCGAGCTGGTGCGCATCTGGGAGGAGACCGGCAAGACCGTGGTCTACATCACCCATTCCATCGAGGAGGCGCTGCTGCTGGGCGACCGCACCGTGGTGATGACGGCGCAGCCCGGCCGCATCAAGGAGATCATCGACATTCCCTTTGCGCATCCCCGCAACCTGATCGAGCTCGCGGCCTCGGCCGAATTCGGCGCCCTCAAGCTCGCCATCTGGCGCATCCTCGAGGACGAGGTGAACCGCGCCCGGGCGGAGATCGAGCGATGAGTTCCAAGCTCCAGGAGCGGCTGCTCTATCTGGTCTCGCCGATCGGGCTGCTGCTCGCGTGGGAGATCCTGCTCAGGCTCGGCTTCGGCGACCGCCGCTTCATTCCGGCGCCGAGCGACATCGCGGTGCGGTTCTGGCAGCTCACGCTCAACGGCGAATTGGCGATGCACACGGCGGCGACGCTGTGGCGGGTGTTCGCAGGTTTCATCATCGGCGCGGTGCCGGCGGTCGCGATCGGGCTCCTGATGGCGATGTTCCGGCCGGTGCGGATCTTCTTCGATCCGCTGATCGCGGCGCTGATGCCGATCCCGAAGGTGGCGCTGATGCCGCTGCTGCTGCTCGCCTTCGGCTTCGGCGACGCCTCCAAGATCGCGCTGGTGGCGACGGCGGTGTTCTTCCCCGTCATCGTCAACACCTATGCGGGCGCCGCCAACATCGACCGCATCTACTGGGACGTCGCCAAGAACTACGGCGCCAGCACCTACATCCTGTTCACCCGCGTCGTCTTCTTCGGCGCCCTGCCGCTGATCTTCGCGGGGCTTCGGATCGCGCTCGCGGTCTCCTTCGTGGTGCTGGTCGCGGCCGAGTTCGTGGCGTCCAAGACCGGCCTCGGCTATCTCATCTGGAACTCCTGGGAACTGCTCCAGGTCGACTACATGTTCGTCGGCATCCTCGTGATCGGCATCCTCGGCCTGATCACGGCGGTGGCGTTCCAGGAGATCGAGCGCAAGCTCATCCCGTGGAAGGCGGATTAGGAATCGTCATTCCGGGGCGCGCGTCTTCGCGCGAACCTGGAATCCAGGCTGCAGAGCCGGTGGTGATGCCGTTCTGGATTCCGGGTTCGCCGCTTTGCGGCGCCCCGGAATGACGCCGCAAATATCGCTTACTCCGCGATCGCCATCGCGGCGGGATGCCAGTCCATCCGGACGTGGCCGGGCTGCTCGGAAATGCGCTTGAGCCAGGCGCGGATGGCGGGAAATCCGGTGAGGTCGAAGTCGCATTCATTGGCGATGTGGGTGTAGCCGTAGAGCGCGATGTCGGCGATGGTGTAGCGGTCGGCGGCGAAGAAGCGGTGGGTGGCGAGATGCTTCTCCATCACCCCGAACGCGCGATAGCCGTGCTCCATCCACTCCTCGACCGCATGCATCTGCAGCTCGCGCCCGCCCTTGACGAGGCCGAGCCAGAAATGCGCGGCGCCGAGATAGGGCTCGAGGCTGTGCTGCTCGAAGAACATCCATTGCAGCGTCTCGGCGCGGTCGATGCGGTTGTCAGGCGCCAGCGGCGAGCCGCCGGCGAGATACCACAGGATCGCGCCGGACTCCGGGAGATAGCGTCCGGGCGAGGCCTCGAGCAGCGGCACGTGCCCGCTCGGATTCTTGGCGAGGAAATCGGGCGTGCGGGTTTCGCCCCGCAGGATGTCGATCTCGACCAGCTCGATAATCGAATCCTGAGCTGCGCGAGCGCGAGCCGCACCTTGTAGCAATTGCCCGACCGCTGCATCGAATAGAGCGTTAGCATGTCCGCTCCCGCCATGCTGTTCGTGAGTCACGTCACGACAAATGGGGCGTCGTTTTCGACTCACAAGAGTTGTTCTGCCCAATTCCAAACAGACGTTGTTTTCAAGTCATAAGCAACCGTCGGATTCATCACGAATGCCGTCACTATGAGAGCGATTGCGACCGCAATGCGGCTCTGCACTGCGGCGTTGCAGCGCGTTGCATTGCGGTAGCTACGCGGGCTCGCCGCAGTGCGCCGGCGACTGCGAATAATATTGTCCGAAACGCCTGCAACGCGGGAAAATCTTGCCTCAGCTCGCGCGATGTTGGAACGGATGTCGACGCTCGAACAGTCCCGTCTCTTGTGCGGCGCGGCGCAAAATGA
This sequence comes from uncultured Alphaproteobacteria bacterium, assembly GCA_963791375.1. Taxonomy (GTDB): domain Bacteria; phylum Pseudomonadota; class Alphaproteobacteria; order Rhizobiales; family Xanthobacteraceae; genus JAJPKK01. Next base: position 108,592 of record CAWBSI010000009.1, on the reverse strand, counting down.
GGCCGAGCATGACGGCCATGCTGAGCACGCCCACCGGCAGAAGCGCCGCCTGCGCGAGGCTGCGGGCGACCAGCGGCGCGATCCACAATATCGCCAGCGCCGTCTTTTCGTAGGGCGCAAAGCCGTGGCGCAGCCCGTTGACGGCGAGGAAGGCGATCGCCGGGGCGAGCACGGTCATGTCGTAGTCGAGGCTGTAGGGCGTCGCGAGGATCGCAGCGATGATCAGCGCAGCCGCCTTGAGCGAGAAATCGACCTGGGTGCGCCACAGCCACACCAGCGCCGCCGCCAGCATCAGCGTGACCGCGGACTGTACGGCATAGGCGAGCGCGACCGGTCCGCCCCACATCCGCACCAGGGAGAACACGCTCTGGATCTTGTGCCAGCCGGTCTCGCCGGCTTCGAGCACGACGGTGCGGGTGAAGTGCATCGAGGCGAGGAAGGCGTCCCACACTGAGGCGCCGAAGACGAACGTCGTGATCAGCGCCAGCGCGGCGACGGTCGCTGCGGCGGCGGCGAAGGTCCGCCACCGCCCGGTTGCGGCGAGGACCAGCGGGAAGAGGATTCCGAACTGCGGCTTGTAGGCGATGAGGCCGAGCAGCAGGCCGGCGAGCAGGGGACGGCGGTCGAGTTGCACGAGCGCTGCGCCGATCAAAGCGGCGGTGAGGAAGCCATTATGGCCGTGGCCGAGATTGACGAACACCGCGGGAAACGCGAGCGCGAGGACGAGCCACAGCGGATCCGGCCCTGCCCATGTATCGCTGGCCCAGTGCCAGTGTTCGATCGCCGACCGGCTCCCTCCCCCTTCTTCAGGGGGAGGGGTGGGGAGGGGGTCCGCTGACTCACCGCACGCGCTGCGCCTGCCGCCCGCGACCCCCTCCCCCAACCCTCCCCCTTTCAGGGGGAGGGAGATCGGAATTGACCACGATGGCGCGGAGCGCGACGAGATAAAGCGCGAGCGTCGCGCCCTGCCACACCACCAGAGCGAGCTTGTACGGCATGAGCGCCAGCGCCGCCGCGACGAACAGGAAGAACGGCGGATAGTGCCAGCCATAGAACGGCGTTGCCGCCCCGAAGATCGCCTGCTCGCGGGCGTATTGCAGGGCCGGATCGAACGGCGCCTGCGGCTCGCCGTCCAGCACCAGGGTGCCGGCGGCGTAGACGTTGGAAAAGTCGGTGCCGAGCGGGCGGCCGATCGCGTCGCTGAGCCCGTTCGCGGTGCCGAACAGGTAGGCGATGCCGGCGGCGAAGGCGATCAGCAGGCCGTATGCCACGAGGCGCATGCGCTCGCGCGTGACCCAGTCGCCGCTGCGCATCATGTCGAGCATCGCGCTCATGGGGGCCTCGGCAAATCCGGCGGACACGCCGCGAGATTGCGTATCAGGACGCGATTAAGGGAGGGTTAGCCCTTCCCCCTCCCCGTTTTCGGGGAGTGCCGGGGTGGGGCCTGTTTTGCACGGCACGCGGGGGCGCGAAGCAGACCAACCGGGGAGGCAAAATGCGCCGCCTCTCAATTGGCCTGCCGGCTCCCACGCTTGGCGCTGCGCAGCGTTTCCGACGGCAGTTCCCCGAACGCCAGCCGGTAATCCCTGGCGAAGTGGCCGGGATTGAGAAAGCCGCATTGGAACGCGACATCGATCACCGAGGTGGCGTCGTCGCGGGCCTGCAGCAGGCGTTTGGCGTGCCTGAGCCGCACGCCCTTGACGAATGCCATGGGAGATACGCCGCGTGCTTCCTTGAAGGCCTTGAAAATGCTCCGCGCGCTGCCGCCGGTGACCGCCGCGAGCGTCTCGATGTTGAGCGGCAGCTTCCAGTTGGCTTCGATGTATTCCTCGACGAGCCGAACCTGCCACGGCCCCGGCGCCGGCTGGGCGCGGTCCAGCAGGTGGCTGAAATTGTGCCGGTTGGCGGTGAGGAACGAGACCATCACCAGCTGCTCATATTCGGCCATGACCTGGTCGGGGATCTTGGCGTCTTCGAAATCGAGCTGGGCGGCCAGGAAGACCAGCAGGCGGCTCAAGCGGTGCAATTCCGGCTCGCTACCCGGCACGGCAAACTCGAGATTGCCCAAGACCGGGGTTCCGGTCATCGCGCCCAGCTTGTTCTGCAGCGCGGTCGCGTCGATTTGCACCCGCAATTCGCCATGGCCCGCGCCGCGGTCGACCCGTGCCTCGGCGCCGGCCGGAATGAGGCTGCTGTGGTCCCGGTCCGACGTGAATTGGCGGGAGCCAAACGCGGTCCGGGAGCTTCCGGTGAGCGAGAACATCTGCCGCACCTTGTTGATGCCGGCGATTCCGACGCTGACGGCGCTGTTATAGTGGGAAAATCCCAGATCGATATGCTTGAGCCGGGCGAAATTCCAGGACACGTGGAACGGCCGGCTGTCCTGCCGCACATCGAAATAGCGGGCATCGAAGACATCGCGCAGCAGGTGCCGGACTTCGTTGGGGTCGCGCGTATCGACCAGGGGGAACCGGTGCAGCGGATAGCGGGGAAGCGGTTCACTCATTTGTGATGGTCTGTTCCTGCAACCGGAATAACGCCTTCCCGGCGCGGATGACAGCGGCGACAACGTCGCATCTCGTCGGCGGCCGCGCCACGACCGCGTGCGATGCGGGACAAAGCCGTGGTTTGGGCTTGCCGTTCTTGCTTTCGCCCATTAGGAAACGGGCGCCCTCAATGGGCGATGGAGATCGATGGGAGTTCGATGGTCATGGCCTTTCTCGCCGACACGCTGCAGCGCATCAAGCCGTCCGCCACAATCGCGGTCACGGATAAGGCGCGGGCGCTCAAATTGGCGGGCCGCGACGTGATCGGCCTCGGGGCCGGCGAGCCGGATTTCGACACCCCCGACAACATCAAGGAGGCGGCTATCAAGGCGATCCGGGACGGCCGGGCCTCCAAATACACCAACGTGGACGGCGTCGCCGAGCTCAAGGCGGCGGTGGTCGCGAAGTTCAAGCGCGAAAACGGCCTCGATTACAAGCAGAGCCAGATTTCGGTCGGCACCGGCGGCAAGCAGGTGCTCTACAACGCTTTCGTGGCGACGCTCAATCCGGGGGACGAGGTCATCATCCCGGCACCCTATTGGGTGAGCTATCCGGACATGGTGATGCTCGCCGGCGGCGAGCCGGTCCCAGTCGTTGCCACGGCCGAATCCGGCTTCAAGATCAAGCCGGAACAGCTCGAGCGGGCGATCACGCCGCGGACCAAGTGGCTGCTCCTAAACTCGCCCTCCAACCCGACCGGATCGGCCTATACCCGGGCCGAGCTGAAGGCGCTGACCGACGTGCTGCTCCGCCATCCCCATGTGTGGGTGATGACCGACGACATGTACGAGCACCTCGTCTACGACGATTTCGTCTTCACCACCCCGGCCCAGGTCGAGCCGCAGCTGTACGGCCGGACCCTGACCGTCAACGGGGTGTCTAAGGCCTATTGCATGACCGGCTGGCGCATCGGCTTTGCCGGGGGCCCGGAGCCCCTGATCAAGGCGATGGCGGCGATCCAGTCGCAATCGACCTCCAATCCCGCCGCGGTGTCGCAATGGGCCTCGGTCGAAGCGCTCAACGGCCCCAAGGACTTTATCCCTAAGCACAACTTGATTTTCAAGGAACGCCGCGACCTCTGCGTCTCCATGCTCAACCAGGCCAAGGGCATCCATTGCCCCAAGCCGGAAGGTGCGTTCTATGTCTATCCGTCCTGCGCCGGCACCATCGGCAAGCTGGCACCGTCCGGCAACAAGATCGGCACCGACGAGGATTTCGTGACGGAATTGCTTGATGCAGAAGGGGTTGCGGTGGTGCAGGGCACCCCGTTCGGGCTCGGCCCGGCGTTCCGCATCTCCTACGCCACGGCGACGCCGCTGCTGCAGGAGGCCTGCGAGCGCATTCAGCGCTTTTGTGCCGGCCTGCGGTAAGGCGAGGCTTGGAAGCGGGCCATACCGCGAGGGATGCAAGCAGGTTACACCGGCCGGCCGAGTCACCCCGGCGGGCCATATGCTGCGCGACACGCTTTCGATAATATCCTATTATCGTACCGGGAATCCGGCCGACGCTGGCGGGGGCCACGAATAACGCTTGGCAGAATACGGGCCACCGCGACGTCGGAGTGCAAGGGGGAATTCACATGCAAAAGTTCATGATTCTGGCCGCGGTCACGGCTTCGGTACTGGCGGCCGGAACGGCGGTCGCCCAGCAGCGGCCGGCCGATCGCATTCAGGCAGGCACGCTGACCTGCGATATCTCCGGAGGCCTCGGCTTCATCATTGGATCGCAGAAGACGCTCAACTGCTCGTTCGTGCCGGCCATTCCCGGCCCGCCCGAATTCTATGCCGGTGTGCTCAGCAAGCTTGGCATCGATCTCGGTGGCACCACAGGCGGGGTCATGGTGTGGTCCGTCTATGCGCCGACCTCGCGGGGCGCAGGCGCGCTCGCGGGCTCCTATGGTGGGGCTTCCGCGGAAGCCACGGTCGGGGCGGGCATCGGAGCGAACATCCTGGTCGGTGGGTCGAACCGCACCGTCGAACTGCAGCCGCTCTCGGTGCAGGGCCAGACCGGGCTCAACGTCGCGGCCGGCGTGGCCGGCATCGAACTGCGATGGGTGCGGTAATCTCGCCCGTTGCATGCAGTCCCTAAAGCTACCCGCTTTCGCCAGCTGTCTTCGTCATCTGTCTTCGTCATCTGTCTTGGCCTTGTGAAGCCAGACCTCACGGGAGTTTTGTCATGAAGCGTCTTCCGATCGTCCCCGCCCTGGCTGCAGCCGTCATGATGACGGCGCTGCTGCCCAGCAGTGCTCAGGCCTGGGTCCAGGCCGGCCGCCTCGACTGCCGCAGCGCCGGAGGCGCGACCTTCATCGTCGGCGCGGTGGTCCAATTCCGCTGCATGTTCTACCCCGCCTATGGCGGCCGGCCGGATCGTTATTACGCGACGATTTCGCGGCTCGGCGTCGACCTCGGCTGGAACACCGGCGTGGGGCTGGGCTGGTCGGTGTTCGCTCCCACCACCTATATCGGCCGCGGCGACCTTGCCGGCAGCTATGGCGGCGTGCAGGCCAATGCGAGCCTCGGGATCGGCGCCGGCGCCAATGCGCTGGTGGGAGGTTCCGTCAACACCTTTGCGCTGCAGCCCTTCAGCGGGCAGGCGCAGGGCGGCTTCAACGTCTCGGCCGGCATCGCCGGGCTGACGCTCGTTCCGGCGCGCTGACGCGACCTTCGATAACCTGCGCGAAGCCCCGGCGGTGCCGGGGCTTTCGCGTTTTTGCAGGCGCGGTTGAATTCGAGCCGTTTGCGCCAGGCAACCCGCAATAGGTGCGCCTCGGATTTTCGCTGCCGACGCCGCATCGCTGGAGCGGTGCGGGCATCCGTGCGTCGCATATCCGTCAAAATGCGCTCTTGCCAATGCCCCCATTCGCCTGAAACGATAGCGTGACGGACCCGGTGCTTGGGCCGATCTCGAACGTCGAGGGAGGCAATAATGGGAGACAAGGAAGGCGTGCCAAACGGCTCACGGTGCATCGCGCTGGTCGGGCCGTTCCAGAGCGGCAAGACGACGTTGCTCGAGGCGATCCTCGCCCGCACCGGGGCGGTGCAGCGGCAGGGCACGGTGGACGCCGGGACCACCGTCGGCGACGCCAGCAAGGAAGCCCGCGACCACAAGATGAGCGTCGAGCTCACCGTCGCCTCCACCACCTTCATGGGCGACAGCTACACCTTCATCGATTGTCCGGGCTCGGTGGAATTCGTCCACGACATGCGTGCGGTGCTGCCGGCGATCGACGCGGCGGTGGTCGTGTGCGAGGCCGACGAACGCAAGGTTCCGCAGCTCCAGCTCATCCTGCGCGAGCTCGAAGACCTGAAGATTCCACGCTTCCTGTTCCTCAACAAGATCGACAAGGCGGACAAGCAGGTCCGCGAGAGCCTCAAGCTGCTGCAGGCGGCGTCGCGCGTTCCGCTGCTGCTGCGCCAGATTCCGATCTGGAAGAACGACATCGTCTCAGGCTTCGTCGATCTCGCGCTGGAGCGCGCCTTCGTCTACAAGGAACACACCGCGTCGGAAATGATCAAGCTCGAGGGCGACGACCTCGATCGCGAAAAGGACGCCCGCTTCTCCATGCTGGAGACGCTCGCCGATCACGACGACGAGCTGATGGAGCAGCTGCTGGCCGATATCCCGCCGCCGCGCGACCGCGTGTTCGACGATCTCGCCAAGGAGCTGCGCGACGGGCTGGTGTGTCCGGTCCTGATGGGGGTCGCCACCCGCACCAACGGCGTGCTGCGCCTGATGAAGGCGTTGCGGCACGAGGCCCCGGGGATCGCGGCGACCGCGAAACGGCTCGGCATCAAGGCCGGTGGCGACGCGGTCGGCCTGGTGCTCAAGACCTTCCACACCACCCATGGCGGCAAGCTTTCGGTCGCGCGGGTGCTCGCCGGACAGATCGGCGACGGCGTCACCCTGAATTCGCCCGCCGAGGAGGCCGGCCGGGTGTCCGGCGTCTCCAAGATGATGGGACAGATGACGGAAAAGCGCGGTCCCGCGGCGGCTGGAGAAACCGTCGCGTTCGGCAAACTCGACCACGCCCACACCGGCGATACGCTGTCCTCGGGCAGGCAGGCGCACGCGGCAATCGCGACGGCGAAGCCCTATCCCGGCGTGCTCGCCATCGCGATCTCCGCCAAGGAGCGCAAGGACGACGTCAAGCTCGGCCTCGCGCTCAACAAGCTGGTCGAGGAGGACCCGTCGCTCACCGTGTTCCACAATCCCGAGACCCACGAAGTGGTGGTGTGGGGCCAGGGCGAGATGCATCTGCGGGTCGCCACCGAGCGACTCGCCGACCGTTTCGGCGTCGCCATCGAACGGCGCAAGCCGACCGTCGGCTACCGCGAGACCATCAAGAAGGCGATCGTGCAGCGCGGCCGGCACAAGAAGCAATCGGGCGGCCACGGCCAGTTCGGCGACGTCGTGCTCGACGTCAAGCCGATGCCGCGCAGCTCCGGTTTCGTGTTCGAGGAGAAGATCACCGGCGGCGTGGTGCCGCGCAACTACATCCCATCGGTCGAGGAGGGCGTGATCGACGCGCTCAAGCACGGCCCGCTGGGATTCCCCGTCGTCGACGTCGCGGTGGCGCTGATCGACGGCTCCTATCACAGCGTCGATTCCTCCGACATGGCGTTCCGCATCGCCGGCCGCATCGGCATCACCGAGGCGTTGCCGCAGTGCCAGCCGGTGCTGCTGGAGCCGATCCACACCGTCGAGATCGTCTGCCCGTCGGACGCCGCCACCAAGATCAACGCCATCCTGTCCGGACGCCGCGGCCAGATTCTCGGCTTCGACACCCGCGAGGGCTGGGAAGGCTGGGACACGGTGCGCGCCATGATGCCGGAATCCGAGATCGGCGATCTCATCATCGAGGTGCGCTCGGCCACCGCCGGCGTCGGCAGCTTCACCTACAAGTTCGACCACATGGCCGAACTCACGGGCAAGCCGGCCGACCAGATCGTTGCGGCGAAACGCGCCGCCGCGTGAGGCGGCGAGGTCACCTGCGCGCGCATCCCCCTAACTCCGTCATCGCCGGGAACAATTCCGGCGATGACGGCGTCAGGGAGCGGGCCGGCACGGCACACGCACAAACGCCCCGCCGTCGCCTCATTCCGCTTTGATGCCGTGGTCGTCGATGAACTTGGTCCAGTTCGCGATTTCGCTGGCGAGCTTCGCCTGCAGGGCCGGCGCCGGCGCGTAGGCGGGGTCGATGTCGAGCTTGGCGAGGCGCTCGCGCAGCTGCGGTGACGCGAGCGCGGTCGCCACGGCGCGGCTCAGCTTGTCCTTCACGGCCTGCGGCATTCCGGCGGGGCCGAAAACGCCCCACCAGAAGCGCAGGTCGACGTCGGCGGTCTTCACGCCGCTTTCCCGCAAGGTCGGGAGGTTCGGCAACACCGGCGAACGTTCCAGCGCGGTGACGGCGAGGCCCTTCACCTGACCCTGGTCGATCAGGCCGCGCGCCACCGAGATCGCCGCCATGTTGGCGTCGATGTGGCCGGCGACGACGTCGCCGATCGCCTGGCCGCCGCCCTTGTAGGGCACGTGCACGGCCTCCACGCCGGCGCCGGCCGCGAACACCGCGAACACCAGGTGGGCGACGCTGCCGATGCCCGCCGAGCTGAAGTTCAATTTGCCGGGAACGGTCTTGGACAGCGCGACGAACTCGGCCAGCGTGTTCGCCTTCACCTTGTTGGAGGTGACGAGAACCAGCGGCGCGGTCGCGACCAGGCACACCGCGTCGAACTGCTTCACGGGGTCGAAGTTGATGTGCTTGTAGAGGCCCTGGCTGATGGCGAGCGCGTTTTCCGCCATCAGCAGCGTATAGCCGTCGGGCTCGGACCCCGCCACATGGGTCCAGGCGATCTGGCCGTTGGCCCCGGGCCGGTTTTCCACCACCACCGGCTGGCCGATCGCCTCCTTGAGATCGTTGGCGATCTGGCGCGCCACCACGTCGGTGGCGCCCCCGGGCGTGAAGGCGACGACGAGGCGGATCGGCCGCTCCGGAAAGGCGCCCTGGGCGTTCGCGAAGCTTGCGGCGCCGATGAGAGTGAGGGAGCAGGCCAGCATGCGCGAGCATCGGCGCAGAACAGTCAGCATGCGACCCTCCCGAATGGCGCAGCGGTATCCGCTTGCGAACGTGGATCATCGTGGCGCGCCGCTCCGCAGTCAACACGAAGGCGCGAAGGCCGTGATGGCGCGATGACGCATCGGCTCAATGAAAGTTGCGGCCCTTCGGCATGACGGTGCGGACTTGCACGGCCGGATTGAACTCGTCGGCGTATTCCGGCTCCTCCGCGCGGGGTGCGCAGAGCGCGGCGGCCGGCGGCGGCCGCCGTTCCGGGATCGGGCGCCGGACCTCGTCGCAATTGGCGAGCGCCTCGACGCAGCCGGTGTCGGCGGCCAGGCGCTTGAGCAGCGGCGTGAGATCGTCGAGGCGCTCGGCGATCACATGGATCACGCCGGATTCGTTCTGCAGCTTGCCGGTGACGCTGACGAGCCGCGCGCCGAGCACGATCGGGCGGAAGGTCTCGAACACCTGCGGCCATACGATGGTGTTGGCGACGGCTGTCTCGTCCTCCAGCGTCATGAAGATCACGCCATTGGCGCTGCCGGGACGCTGGCGCACCAGCACCAGACCAGCGACGGTGACGCGGCGGCCCGATTTGGTCGCGGCGAGCGCCTCGTGGCGCAGGATGCCGCGGCGCGCGAGCTCGCCGCGCAGGAACGAGACCGGGTGGGCCTTGAGCGACATGTGCAGGCGGCGATAATCCTCGACCACCTGTTCGCCCAGCCGCATCGGCGGCAAGGCCACATCGGGCTCGAGCGCCGGCGAGGCGAAGTGGGCAAACAGCGGCAGGTCGTCCTTGTCGCCGGCGCGGCGCAGCGCCCGCACCGCCCACAGCGCCGCTCGGCGATCGAGGCCGAGCGAGCGGAACGCGTCCGCCCCCGCCAGCCGTTCCAGCGCCGAAGGCTTGAGCCGGCTGCGCAGCCACAGGTCGCGAATGGAGTCGAAGCCGGCGCCGCGGCAGCCCTCGATGGCGCGGCCGTCGTCCTCGGAAAATCCGCTGATCTGGCGAAAGCCGAGCCGCAGCGCATGGTCGGCGCGGAGATCATCGGCCATCTCCGCATGGCGGGCGTGCAAGCGCGCCCGGGCCGGCGTCGCCGGTTCCAGCGTGCAGTCCCAGTCGGAATGGTTGACGTCGACCGGGCGGACCTCGACGCCATGCTCCTGCGCGTCGCGCACGATCTGCGCCGGAGCATAGAAGCCCATCGGCTGGCTGTTGATGAGCGCCGCGGCAAACACGTCGGGATAGCGGCACTTCATCCAGGCCGAGGCGTAGACGAGCAGCGCGAAGCTCGCGGCATGGCTTTCGGGAAATCCGTATTCGCCGAAACCTTCGATCTGGCGGAAGCAGCGCTCGGCGAAGTCGCGGGGATAGCCGCGTCCCGCCATGCCTTCCACCAGCTTGTCGCGGAAATACTGGATGGTGCCGACCCGGCGGAACGTCGCCATGGCGCGCCGCAGCTTGTCCGCTTCGGCGGGCGTGAAGCCGGCGGCGACGATGGCGATGCGCATCGCCTGCTCCTGGAACAGCGGCACGCCCATGGTCTTGCCGAGCACCTGCTGGAGTTCGTCGGGATCGCCGCATTGCGGAGAGGGCGAGGGAAAGACCACTTTTTCCAGCCCCTGCCGCCGCCGCAGATAGGGATGCACCATGTCGCCCTGGATCGGACCGGGGCGCACGATCGCGACCTCGATGACGAGATCGTAGAAGGCCTGCGGCTTGAGGCGCGGCAGCATCGACATCTGCGCCCGGCTCTCGACCTGGAACACGCCGATGGAATCCGCGCGCGACAGCATGCGGTAGATCGCGGGATCCTCAGGCGGAATGGCGGCAAGGGAGAACGGCACGCTCTTCTTCCCTCCCCCGCCTGCGGGGGAGGGTAGGGAGGGGGCTAGCTTCCTTTATCCCTCTCCCGCTTGCGGGGGAGGGTACGCCCTCACCTCGAGCCTCTCCCCGCTGCAAAGCAGGCGGGGGAGGGAGTCCGGCCGGCGGGAAGGAAACCCGCGTAGTGCTTGTTCAAGAGATCGAAGCCGCGCTGCAGGCAGGTCAGCATGCCGAGGGCGAGGACGTCGATCTTGAGGATGCCGAGGGCGTCGAGATCGTCCTTGTCCCACTCGACGCAGGTGCGGTCCTCCATCGCCGCATTCTCGATCGGGACCACCTCGTCGAGCCGGCCACGGGTGATGACGAAGCCGCCCACATGCTGGGAGAGGTGGCGCGGAAAGCCGATCAGCTCGCGCGCCAGCGCCAGCACCCGCGCGAGATGGGGATCGGCGGGATCGAGCCCGACGCGGCGCGCGTCCTTTTCCGACACTGCCTGGCTCGACCAGCCCCACAACATGCCGGCGAGCGCGCCGACGGTGTCGTCGGACAGCCCGAACACCTTGCCGACTTCGCGGATGGCGCTGCGGGCGCGGTAGCAGATCACGGTGGCGGCGAGGCCGGCGCGATGGCGGCCATAGCGCTCATAGATGTACTGGATCACGATCTCGCGCCGCTCATGCTCGAAATCGACGTCGATGTCCGGCGGCTCGCCGCGGTCGGCCGAGACGAAGCGCTCGAACAGGAGATCGACCCGCGCGGGATCGACCTCGGTGACGCCGAGGCAGAAGCACACCGCGGAATTCGCCGCCGAGCCGCGGCCCTGGCACAGAATGCCCTGCGCGCGGGCAAAGCGGACGATGTCGTAGACGGTGAGGAAGTAGGGCGCGTAATTGAGCGTGGCGATCAGCGCGAATTCGTGATCGAGGGCGGTGCGCACCTTGGGCGGAATGCCGTCGGGATAACGTCGGCGTGCGCCTTCCTCGGTGGCGGCGATCAGCGCCTCCTGGGGCGTGGCATAGCCTTCGCGGGTCTCGTCGGGATATTCGTATTTGAGCTCGTCGAGGGAGAACCGGCTGCGTTCGAGCAGGCGCAATGTTTCCGTCACCGCTTCCGGCGCGTCGCGGAACAGGCGCGCCATTTCCTGCGGCGGCTTGAGGTGGCGCTCGGCATTGGCTTCGAGGCGGCGTCCGGCATTGGCGAGGGTGAGATGCTCGCGGATGCAGGTCATGACGTCCTGCAGCGGACGCCGCTCGGGCGCATGATAGAGCACGTCGCCGGTGGCGAGGAGCGGCACGCGCACCGCGCTCGCGATGGCTGCGAGCCGGGCGAGGCGGCGCGCATCGTCGCCGCGGTAGCGCATGCTGGCGCCGAGCCAGACGCGGGGCGCCGCTTCGCGCAGCGCTGCGAGGAGCGCCACCAGGGCGTCTCTGTCGGTTGTCGCACGCTTCAATCGCTCCGGCTTGACGATGAGATTGAGCCCGGCGGCATGGGCGAAGAGATCGTCGCGGCGGAGCAGGCATTCGCCCTTTTCAGCGCGGCGCTTGCCGAGGGTGAGAAGCTGCGTCAGCCGCCCCCATCCGGACCGGCTCTCGGGATAGGCGAGAATGTCCGGCGTGCCGTCGCAGAACACGAGCCGCGCGCCGGGAGCGAAGGGCAGGCCCGCCTCCTTGGCCGCCTGGTGCGCGCGCACGACGCCGGCCACCGAGTTGCGATCGGCGATGCCGAGCCCGGCAAGGCCGAGCTCCTTGCGCTTGCATCGCCAGCTCTTCCCCGTGGGAGGCCCCGCGCAGGAACGAGAAGTTGGTGGTGACGGCGAACTCGGCATATCCGGTCATGGGCAATTTCCGGCAAACTCGATTTTCCGATTACACTGACCCTATCGATGTCATTGCCCGGCTTGACCGGGCAATCCAGTACGCCCGGTCGGTGTTTACTGGATCGCCCAGTCGAGCCGGGCGATGACAGTGTGTGTCTACCGCGTCACCCGAACAGCCCATGCAGGAACCAGCGCGGCTGCGCGGTTTCGCGGCCGTAAAGGCCTTCGCGGTAGAGCCAGGCGCGCAAGCCGTCACGGCTTTCGACGCGGAAATAGTCGCGCGTCAACGCCTGGCCGGTTTCGTCGCGCCACCACTCCATGGCGATGCGCTCGGGGCCCTCGGCGATGGCGACTTCGTGCAGCACGCGGCGCCAGCGGAACCGCGCCGGTGGTCCGTCCGGGACTTCGGCGACCGCTTCCACCGGCTCCGGCCGTTCGAACAGGCGGATCGGCCGGGTCGGCCCGAGGCTGTCCTGGGCCTGATCCGATCTGCTCCCTCCCCCTACTTCAGGGGGAGGGTTGGGGAGGGGGGCCGCTGCGGGTTCTTCAAGCGCCACGTATGCGGCCCGCGATCCCCACCCCGACCCTCCCCTTTTCAAGGGGAGGGAGTCGCTGAACTCGCGGAGTCCCCTGCTGTGCGCCGCGGGCAGGGCGGCGACGGCGAATTCCGGAATATGGGTGTCCTGCGGCACCAGCCGGGTGACCCGGCGCGGACCGAAGCGCGCGCCGAGGCGGTCGATGAGGTGCCACAGCTCGGCGTCCTCGTCGGGGGCGGCATGCCCGGTGTGGGCGAGCGCGGCCTGCACCGGTTCGCTGCGCTCGGTGACGAGGGCGGCGAGCCGCACCATGTCGAAGCCGAACCCGGGATCGCAATCCTCGCCTATTGTCGCGAGCCGGTCGGCGAACAGGCGGGTGATGCGGGAGGCCTCGCGCAGCGGCGCGCCGGTGCCGACCTCGATCCGGTACACCTTGTTGTCGGTGCGAAACAGCGCGACCTGCAGGAGGCGCGCGCCGTCCTGCCGCCGCTCCATGGCGGTGCAGAGCCTCCCGGCGAGCCGGGCGATGGTGCCGAGCACGTCGCGTTCGAGCCCGATCGGATCGGCGAAGCGCTGCTCGGTCACATAGGACGGCAAGGGCAGGCGCGGCGTGATCGGCTCGTCCTGCCGGCCGAGCGCCTGATCGATGCGGCGGACGAGGATTTCGCCGAACCGCGCGGCGAGCGGCGCACGCGGCAGATCGACGAGATCGCCGATCTGCTTGAGGCCGACTTCGGCGAGCGCCGCGACCGTTTCCGGTGCGAGGCGCAGCGCCGCCGCCGGCAGCGGCGCCAGGGTCGCCCGCAGGCGCTCCCACGGCACCAGTGAGGCGTCGCCAAAGCGCGCGACGCCCCAGGCGCAGCCGGCGGTGTCGGCGACGGCGGCGCGGGCATGCAGGCCCTCTCCGGCGAGGCGGGCGAGCAGGTCGCGGCCGAGCGCGGTCTCCCCGCCGAACAGATGGGCGCAGCCGGTGATGTCGAGCATGAGGCCGTCGGGCGCATCGAGGCCGACCAGCGGCGTGTAGCGGTCGCACCAGTCGGCGACGGCGTCGAGCAACCGGCGGTCCGCCGCCTCGTCGCTCGCGGCGACGGCGAGGCCGGGATGCATCGCGCGGGCATCGGCGAGGGGCATGGCGAGCCGCAGGCCGAGGCGCGCCGCGGCATCGTTCATGGCCACGATCCGCTGCGCGCTCTTGATCGCCTGAGTGACGACGAGAGGCTCATCCGGCGCGGGCAAGCTGCGGGCAAGGCGATCGGTCGCGAGGCGCCGCAGCCACAGGGAGAGGTAGCGCCGCCGGGAGGGCTGGGGTGACGAAGGCACGCTCATGGTGATCCCATGACAAGCGCCACTGGCCGGTGGGCCCGTGGCGGTTCTTGATGAGCGAAACGGCGAAGGTGGGAAGCGCGAGGCCGCCGAAACCGTCGCGCTCGCCGCCGGCGGACGCGACCTCCCAGCGCGTCATCGCCGCATTCGCGGCCCGGCAGGGCTGGTGGCGCAGGATCAGGCCCAGACTGCCGGCGCCGCCGCCGCCGGCGCCGGCCGCCAGCGCCAGCCGCCGCGTCGCCGTGAGGTCGCCGTCATCGCCCATGAGCTCGGTCACGACCGCGCCCGCCGCGCGGCACTGCAGCGCTTCCTCCATCGCCCATAAGCCGTCGCGGGCGCGCGGCACCCGCAGGACGATCAGGCGCTGCAGCGGAAGCCCCATCAGCGCGAGCCCCGGCCCATAAAGCTCGCCCGCCTCGGCGGCGGCGAAATCGGGCCGGATCCAGATCGCCTGCCTGCCCTCGCGCAACGCCAGCACGGCGAGCGCGGCGGCAAACCCCGTCGCCGCGCCGCCATCGCCGGGCGCGGCGGGCCCGACCTCATGCAGGGCGCCGCCGGCAAGGCCGCCGCCGAGCGCCTGGTCGAGCGACGCCACGCCGAGGCTCAGCCGCGTCTCCTCCGCCCGGCCGGGAGGCCGTGACCCGGCCACCGCGCGCCGCAGGGCGTTCAGGGTCTCCCGCGGTTCCCCGGCGGACGGTTCGGTGGATGGCTCGACGGCGGACATGGTCGCACTCTACTTTTCATGACTTGCCGGGGTTCACGACTTGCGGTTGTTCACTGTTTGTTCTATACTCCTCCACCTCCCTGCGGATGTCAAGGCGACTGTTGGCGGCCCTGGTGGCCCTCTTGGCTTCTTAATCTTGGTTGGAGCCAGCAGGAGACGCGCGCCGCCTCAGGACAATCATGTGTGCGACCCATGGCCGCCAAAGTCCGAAAAAGACGATTGCGACGAGCGCGATGAGTCGGTTGCGAGGGTCGACAATGAAGATGAGGACACCGGCCCCCACAAACGCGAGCGCGCCGATCTCCACCAACCACAGGACCACCGGGCTAAGTAAGCGCGCTCGGGAAGCCATGGCCTCTTGAAGCGACAGTCTCTCATCCGATCGCTGCCGGCGACGCAGCAAATATTGGGACCACACCGCATAGAACCCGATGAGAAGCGTCGCCACTGCGAGACCGACTAAGTCGCCCTCCAGTGAGGCCGAGCCCAGGACCAGCACCAGCGAGACGATCATATAGATTTTGATTTGCTGGTGCAGCCGCAGATAATCCTGTTCCGAGCCGATGGCGTAGCCGCGGCCCAACACGCCCCAGGGAAAGAACAGCTTGCGCCCGTCCGGCGCCGTCTTGAAGTAGCTGCTGGTGAGAAAATCGAAGTAGCCCATATCGGGTCCCCACTGAGAGGAGGCTGGACGCAATCCCGCCTTGCGAGCTTACCGCGTCGTGACGACCGCGTGCGTCAGATAAACGACCAGGGCCGATCCGACAAGAACCAGCATGAATGCGAGGGCGATATCGATCCGCGACCCGGCGCCGGTGTGCACGGCTTCGCTGTCGATGTGCTTCTGGGTGACGAGAAAGCGGATTGCCGCGATCGCAACCATTGCCGTGCCGATAATGATGAGCGCCAGTCCCGCGATGTCACCAAATCTCTGGCCGGGAATCGACACCGCGCGGCCTGCCAATGACGGCGCCGCAACCTCCAGGAAGAGGTCGAATTTCTCCACGATGAACCCGAACGCCATGACGGCGATGGAGGTTCGTACCCAGGCCAGAAACGTGCGCTCATTGGCAGAGTGATCGCTGAAATTCTTGATCATCTTGCACCCCGATTGGCGGAAACCAGGCTCGACCGCGTCAGGCCCCGTTCTAAGCGATTTTCGGCCCAACGACACGCGCGAGCCGACGACACGCGGTGGCGACAAAATCAAAAATTGATCCATGTCAAAGACCGCACATGACCGCCCCCTGACAATTCATTCCGGAAGTCAATCGGGGCAATGCCTCGGTTGGCGTCTGAACTGGGGGTGTTCGACCATCCTGCGCGATCAAATCGAATGACAAGGACGCCGAATCTCAACGTCGTCCGCAGGGAGAAGCTCAATGAATTCGTCCCAGAGTCCCGAGTGGCCGCTCACAAGGCCCCTCTTCGTGACTTTGCTCTGTATCGCCTATGCCGCTTCCTTGGTTGCTTTCCTTTACATGTTTCATTTGGTGTAGCCGTAAGAATTCCCGCCGCCGCAATTTTCTGCCGGCTTTGACGGCTGTCGTCGACATTTTCCGTCCGGCCGCGAATGCCCGGCCGCCGTTCAGGCAGCTGACAGAACAACACCGCCGGCGATGGCCGGCGGTGCCGTTTTCCCAAGTCCAATGCGCCGTCGTTACGACCGCTTGAACGAGTTGTAGACCATGCGGGTCCAGTTCTTGGCCTGGTCGTCGTTCGCGGCCCATTTGGTGTTGAGGTCGGCCAGCGGATTGGCGGCCAGCACTTCCTGCTCGGTCTTGCCCTCGTTGACGAGCTTCTGGATGCGGTCGCGCGAAGTGACCAGCATCTCGCGCCACGCAATCATGTCCGCCTTGTTCGCGAGCTTGCCGTGGCCGGGCACGATCTTGGTCTGGTCGTTCGACGCCTTGATGTAGGCGTCGGCGGCCCGGATCAAGCCTCTGATGTCGCCGCCATTGGCGAAGTCGATGGTGTTGTAGCGGCCGGTATTGCCGAAGGTGTCGCCGGTGTCGAGCACGTTGGCGTCGTCGAAGAAGACCCAGGTGTCGCCGTCGGTGTGCGAATTGTAGACGTGATTGAGCTGCGCCTTGCGGCCGCCGACTTGCACCGTCTTGGAGCCGCCGGAATAGGTGTCGGTCGGCAGCGCGTCGGCCGGCTGGGCCGCCATCTTGGCGCCGGTCAGGCCGTTGGGGGCGTTGCCGGCGGTGAGACGGACGCGGATGTTGTCCTGCGCCACGATGGTGGCGCCGTCCTTGTGGAACGCCGCGTTTCCGCCGGTGTGATCGCCGTGGTAATGGGTGTTGATCAGGTACTTGATGGGCAGCGGCGAAATCTTCTCGATGGCGGCCTTGAGCTTGTCGTGCATCGGGGCGAACTGGCTGTCCACCATGATGATGCCGTCGGTCCCGACCGCGACGGTGACGTTGCCGCCGGCGCCTTCGAGCAGATAGGTCTTGTTGCCGAGATCGGTGGTCTTGACCTCGACCTTCGAGAAATCGATGTTCTGTTGCGCGTTGGCGGCGCCGGCAAACAGCAGCGCGGTACCCGCAAGCGCGGCGAGCGTGATGTGTCTCATGGTGGATCTCCTCCTGTTTTGAAGAATTGCCCGTAATGACGCAGACGGCGCGTCGGGACGCGGACCTCCGTCGTAGCATTCCAGGTGCAGCGTTTCGATTGTATCGGAATTACCCGATCGCCTGAACACCTATGTTGCCTCGGTGGCCTCTGACGATCGCAGGTGCCGTACCAACTCAATATGGCGTCGCGGCGACCGAAGGGTCACGACCGCGTGAAAGACGTGACGCTTTTGGCGGCATTCGCCGCATCGATACGCATGCCGCCTTCCTCATCAGCGCGGGATGATGATCGCCGACATGCGCTGGCCCGACGAGATCCGGCGGATCGCAGGCGCCGAAGCGCTCTCGGCACTTCTGCCGCCCGACAGCACCACCACCTTGCCGCCCACCTTGGCGCGCCGATAGAGATCGATGACGTCGTCGTTGGTCAGGCGGATGCAGCCGCTCGATACGTGGTGGCCGATGGTCGCGGGATCGTTGGTGCCGTGGATGCGATAATCGGTGTTGCCGAGATAGAGCGCCCGCGCGCCCAGCGGATTGCCGGGGCCGCCCGCCATGAATCGCGGCAGGTAGGGCTGACGCCCGATCATCTGTTTGGGCGGATTCCAGTCCGGCCATTCCGCCATGCGCGAGATGGTCTCGACGCCGGACCAAGTGAAGCCTTCGCGGCCGACGCCGATGCCGTAGCGCAACGCCCTGCCGCCGCCGAGCACGAGATAGAGAAAAGTGTGCGCGGTGTCGACGATGATGGTGCCGGACGCCTCGCGGGAGGGATACTCGACCACCTGGCGACGCAATTGCTCGGCGGGGATCGCCTCTCGCCCGGCGGGCTCGCGCAGGATCTGATTGAACGGCGACGCAAAAAAACCGGCCGCCGGCGCCAGCGACAGCGGCTCCCCCTGCGCGGCCAATGCGCTCGCCGCGATCGCGATGGCCACGATGGCGGCGCCGAACAGTGGATACTTACGCGACACCGAACACTCTCCCGACCTGCCTGCAACGCCCCTTATTTGTTGCACCCGTTAGAGAATGTTCCGCGCGGTCGAAACACCTGGGAATGTTGACAGGACGGTTGAAACCCCGCGTTACGGTTAATGCCGGCGCTGCTCCCTCCCCTTTCAGGGGGAGGAGCGAAGGCTTAGCGGCCCGGCGCCGGCGATTTCGAGCGCCGCGCGGTGCGGCGGAGCTCGTCGAGCGCCTCTTCGCTGTTGGCGGCGAACCGCGTCAGGAATGCCGACACCGTCGCGAAGTCCTTGCGCGACGCCCCCGCGAACAGGAGGTCGTTGATGCGACGCACGAACGGCGCGACCTCGCGCACCGCCGCCTCGCCGCGCGCGGACAGGCGGACCAGCACGCCGCGCCGGTCGTGCCGGTTGACCGACTTGGTCAGAAGCCCTTTGTCGATCAGGCGGCCGACCTCGGTGGTCACGTGGGTCGCGGCGAGCTGGATGTGGTCGGCGAGCGCGCGCACCGAAACCCCGTCGTCATGCTGCTGGTAGGCGGTGCCGATCAGCACCGCGAATTGCGAACCGGTGAGTCCGAGGGCGCGGCCGAACGCTTCGCGGCAGGTCTGCAGCCGCGAGAAGGCAAGCACCATCAGATAGAGCGAGCGACGGAACGCCACGTCTTCGCCGCCGACCAGGAGATCGCGGTGGGAGACCGTAAGCGGCGGCGCGAAGCCCTTGCGTCGGGGGTTTGCGGGCGCAGCCGGAGACCGCTGGCGCGGCGCCTTGGCTTTGCGCGGGGCGCCGGCGGCGCGGGGAATCGGTTTCGACAGCATCGGCGGATGTCGCTTTGGAAGTGCCGCTTCGGAGGAGCCGCTTCGGACGGTGGCGGCGGGGCTCCGTTTGACGCTAGCATAAAAGCTACGTACTGTAGCTAAATATTGGAGCTAATGCACAGACGGAGGAATTGGCATGGCGCAGGCGAGCGAGGCTGCCCCCCGAAGCATGCGCAGCGGGGCGGAATACCTGCGTTCGCTCAAGGACGGCCGCTGCGTCTATGTCGACGGCGAGCGCGTCAAGGACGTGACCGCCCACCCGGCGTTCCGCGAGGCGGCGAAAAGCGTGGCCCGACTGTTCGACATCGCCGCGGCGCCGGAACACCGCGAAACCATGACCTATCCCTCGCCCAAGACCGGAGCGCCGGTGTGGCGGGCCTGGCAGATTCCGAAGAGCCACGACGACCTGCGCTTGAAGCGCCGCGCCGCGGAGACCTGGGCCGAGGCGACCTTCGGGCTGATGGGCCGCACGCCCGATCACGTCGCGGGGTTCATCGCGGGATACGCGGCCAAGCCCCGCCTGTTCGCGGCGGCCGGAGAGCACTTCGCCGACAATCTCACGAAGATCTACGAGCATCTGCGCGACAACCATCGCTACGTCACCTATGCGATCGTCCCGCCCCAGATCGACCGCAGCAAGCCGGCCCATCAGCAGAAGGACGCGACGCTCTATGCCGGCGTCGTCAAGGAGCGCGACGACGGCATCGTCATCGCCGGCGCCCAGCAGCTCGCGACCGCCGGCGTGTTCGCGGACTACCTGCATTTGACCTGCATCCACCCGATGCGGGCCGGCGACGAGGCCTATGCCAACGGCGTCGTGATCCCGATCGATACGCCCGGGCTCAAGCTCTATTCGCGGCGCACCTTTGCCACGGCGGGGATGAACTCCTTCGACTACCCTCTCACCAGCCGGTTCGACGAGGCGGACTGCTTCTGCGTGTTCGACAACGTGTTCGTGCCGTGGGAGAGCGTCTACATCTACCGCAACCTGCAGATCTGCTGGGACCAGTGGTGGAAGACGCCGGCCCATCTCTACGGCAATCACCAGGCCCAGTGCCGCTACGCCACCAAGCTGCGCTTCATGCTCGGGCTCGCCCGGCGCATGAACGAGATGACCGGCAATGAGGGCCACCAGGCGGTGCAGGTCGAGATGGGCGAGCTTGCCGCCATCGTCTCGGTGGTCGAGAACATGCTGCTCGCCCAGGAGACGGTGGCGCCGATCGACGCCGACGGCGTGCTGTGGCCGTCGCAGACCGCGCTCTACTCGGTTATGGCGCTGCAGTCCGAGCTCAACGGCCGCATGCTGGAGACGATCCGCGAATTGGCCGGCGCGGCGATGATCACGCTGCCGTCCTCGGTGCGCGACTTCGACAGCCCCGAGACCGCGGCCGACATGGAGCGCTACATGCAATCGGCCACCACGTCCGCGCGCGACCGCGTCGCGCTGATGCGGATGGCGTGGGACTTTCTCGGCACCGAGTTCGGCAACCGCCATGCCCAGTACGAGAAGTTCTACGGCGGCGCTTCGTTCCTGGTGAAGCAGAACGTCAACCGCTTCTACGACTACAAGCGCGCCACCGCGCTGGTCGATGCGGCGCTGGCGCTGCCGCCGGTGCCGGGCGGCGTGTGAGACAATTGCGCGGTCATCCTCTTCTCCCTCTCCCGCTTGCGGGGGAGGGTCGGGGGAGGGGGCGCGGCCGGCGTTAGTGGCGCATCAGCAGCCCCCTCCCCAGCCCTCCCCCGCAAGCGGGAGAGGGGGCAGTTACTTCAGCGCATCGCCCCATTTGGCGGCGATCTTCCGGGCATCGTCGTGGGAGAGCGCCGAGAGCCGCGGGAACCGGTCGAGCCACGCGAAAGGCTTCACCGCCTCGATGATCAGCTTCGAATGCGAGGTGACGCCGCGCGCCTTGTCCTCCGGCGGAATTCGGGGATCAAGCGCCGAGCTCCATGCATTCCTGACGATGTCGGTCTGCTCGGACGGCTCGCAGCGGGTGGCGACCGCCCACATCACGTCGGCGAGATCGGACGGATCGACGTCGTCATCGACCACCACGACGAGGCGGCCCATGTAGCTGTGGGCGGCGGCGATCAGCGCGGCGCGCTTGGCGTGGCCATCGTAACGCTGCTGGAGCGCCACCACCGTCATCAATTGGGAGACGTGCTGCCACACGCCGGCAACGTCGGTAACCCCCGCCGCCTCGAGGTTCGACCAGATACCGGCGGCGCGAAACGGCAGGCCGAAATGGAACCGCGGCGGCTTCATCGGCGGCGACCCCAGGAGAACGGGATCGTCGCGGTGATGGATCGCGGTCACTTCCATGACCGGGCAGGGCCGCGTGTCGGCGGCGAAATAGCCCGTGAATTCGCCGAACGGGCCTTCCGGCAGCGTCTCGCCGTCGGGCGACAGATGGCCTTCGAGGATGATCTCCGCTTGCGCCGGGAGCGGCAGGCCGGTGACGGGCCCGGCGAAGATCTCGACCGGCGCGCCCTTGATGGCGCCGGCGAAGTCGTACTCCGACACGCCTTCGGCCAGATATTCGAACCCCGCGATGAACAGCGCGGGGTCCTCGCCATTGACCACCGCGACCGGGCAGGGCAGGCCGCGATCGCGGTATTTCTTCGCGATGATGGCGCCGTGCCGCCCGGGATGGTCGAACTGGATCGTAACCTTGTTCCGCCCCTGGACCTGGACGCGGTAGATCGAGGCATTGATCCAGCCGTCATCGGGATCGCGCATGATGACGATGCTGCCGGAGCCGATATAGGCGCCGCCGTCGTTTGAGTGCCACACCGGCGCGGGAAGCTTGTCGAGCGCGACGTCGCCGCCCCGCGTGGAGTTTTCGAGCCAGGCCGCCTTCGCGGCCGCGACCGGTGCACGCGGCGTCAGCGTCTTGCGCTTCTCCATCCACGCCTTGAGGGCGTCGAGCGGAGTGAGCGAGGGGTCGATGCCGAGCGCGAGCGCGGCGCGCTGCGGGTTCGTCACCGCATTGGTGAACACGCGAAACCCTGAGGGAAATCCCTTGATGCGGTCGAACAGCAGCGCCGGACAGGCGGCAAGCCCGGCGGCGACCTCGGTGATGCCGCCGATCTCATGATGGGGATCGGCTCCGTCGATGCGGCGCAGCGCGCCGAGCGCATCGACAGCCGAGATGAATCCGCGAAGGTCCTGATACACGAGCCTTGATCCCCGGTCGTTCCTGGTGCGACAACTGTACCACTTCAGCGGAAGTCGAAATGCGCAGCCGCGGCAGGGTCACCATCGACACCAGTCATCGCCAAGACGACTTAGGAAGGCATTGATGGACGCGACTTTGGGTCAATTGCTCGATCCGGGTAACCTCATTCCGCCCCGTCCCCTCGTGCCGGCGCTTCCGCTCGTCCAGGCCGGTCCGCTCGTTCCCGCCGATCCTCCACCCCCGGTTGGTTGCCCGGTCCCGGCTCTTGGCCTGGTCCCCGCTCTCCTGCCAGCCAACAAGGCTGCCGCGCTCGCCGGAACCTGATCCGGGTCTAGCCTTGCTCACGCTCGGGCTCGCCTCGGCTTGTTGCCATCCACTCCTGGCCGAGTGCGGCGCTGGCAGGGAAGATCAGCGACTTGATCACCACCGGCACTGCGCCGGAGCTCTCCAGCAGTTCGCCGATATCGATGTAGTCGAACTGCTTGAGCTCGAGACCGTCGATGGAGACGACGGGGTTCGTCAGCTTCATCTCCTCGCGGAAATAAATCCCGATGAGACCGCCGACGTCGCCGTCGCCCGCCAACACGATGGGGTGCCCACGCGCGAGCACCTCGCGCAGGCCCTCGGCGACGCCGCGGCAGAACGCGTCGAGCCGGTGGAACGTCGCCGAGCCTTGCCAGGGAACGAAAATCGCGACCGGCGTATCGGCGTCCCCCAGATCGAGATGGCGCAGCACGGTACGGATCGAGGCGGCGATGGCGTCGGCATCGACGGTCTCGGCTTCCAAGAGCAGTCCCGGCGCGATGACGGGGACGTTGCGCAGCGGCAGGGCGCTGTGGGGGGAGACGAAGATCGTGCTCCCGCTCACCTGCGTCGTGTATTGCGAGGCGCCGATGACGGTGGCGCGGATGCCCTGGGCCGGCGGCTCGAGCCGCGGTCCCCAGGCGGCGACGCGCTCGCGGATTTCGGCCGCGAGCAGGCTGCCGAGATCGCCGAAACTCTCGGTCTCCCAGCCGTAGACGTATTCCGAGACGCCGCCGGAGAAGGTGACTTGGTCGACGGCGCCCGTGTAGGCGAGGGGATCGAGACGCAGCAGGCCGGTGGTGCCGAGCCTGGGCGCGCCGCCCTTCATGGCCTCGAACAGGGCGTCGGCCATGCGGGCGGCGAGCCGCCGCGCATCGTCCGGCGCCAGCGTCATGCCGATTTCGAGATTGAGCCCGAGCTCCTCGCCGAACCGGCGGCCGGCTTCCTCCAGCCGCGTGATGCGTCCGGCCGCGTCGGTGCAGACGAGGCGCGCACCGACGTCGACCGCGGTGATCGCGATCACCTGGCCGTCGGCGCACACGGCGATCTTGGAGGTGCCGCCGCCGACGTCGACGTTCATCACGGGTGCGTCGTCGCGAATCGAGCGGGCGACCGCGCCGGACCCATAGGCCGCCATGACGGTTTCGAGGTTGTCGCCGGCGCTGACCGCGACCAGCTTGCCGGCCTGCCGCGCGAACAACTCGCCGATCTTGCGCGCATTGCTGCGGCGGACCGCAACGCCCGTCAGGATCAGTGCGCCGGCGTCGATCTCGTCGGGATCGACCATGGCGTTTTCGTACTGCTTCTCGAAGAACGCGCCCAGCGCATCGGCGTCGATCGCTTCCTCGGACGAGTACGGCGTGAGCAGGATATCGGACTGATAGAAGGTCTCGCGCTGGGTCACGACGTATCGGCTGTCGAGCCGTTCCAGCACGATGCGCGAAAATACGAGATGGGAGGTCGAGGAGCCGATATCGACCCCGACGCTCAAGACGCAGATCTCGTCCTCTCCCTCCAGGCTGCGCCCGGCGCTGGAAAAGAAAATCCGCCCGCCGGCTTCATCGGTCTCAATGTTCATTAGATTTCCAATCTGGTGCTGCGCTTGCGCGTAGTGTCCGTGGCCATCCTTCGAGACGCGCGCAAAGAGCGCGCTCCTCAGGATGAGGTCCGTAGAGAGTTCACCTTAAGGACCTCATCCTGAGGAGCCGTGCGCAGCACGGCGTCTCGAAGGATGGCCACACACGCTGCGCCGCGCGAAATCTCTCAAACCCCCTTGGGCAATTCGCCCTTGTAGTTCTTGTCGTAGAATTGCGGGTCCATCCGGTTGGCGACGCCTTCGCGCGCGAGGATCTCGGTGTATTCCTTGGCGATGTAGGGATCTTCCATCCAATAGGGGATGGAACTGCCGCCTTCGGTGATGTCCATGGCGGTGTAGTCGACGTGGGTCTCGCCGGGCGGTCCGGGCTCGCGGCCGGGATTGTAGGGGCCGAACCAGGCGGTGAGCCGCAGCGGCTCCTTGGAGCAGCCGAAGTGCTGGTGGTTCCAGCGCGCCCCGCCCGGCGCCGCCGATACAAGGCCGACCGGCTCGTAGTCGACCCGCTTGACGAGGTGGGCCTTGCCGTCCTTCCACGGATTGACGCCGGCGTGCTCCGGCCACGTGTAGGTGTAGCCCTTGCCTTTGATGCAAACGAGCACGGCGGCGGAGGTATGGGCGTGGGCCTTGGAGTAGCGTCCGTTCTCGTGCTGGCCGACCCAGAGATAGAAGGTGTTGCCGGTCATGAAAGGCTCGACGCGGCGGAACCCCGGCGAGCGGCGGTTGTCGAGCGGCAGGTCGCAGTCGACGATGTCGGGGATGAAATTGGTGCGCCGCATGGCGAGCCCGCGCACCGGATCGGGCTCGATGTCGTCCTTGTACTTGTAGAAATCGTCGGCGCCGCTGAAGCGGTCGCGGAACTGGTAGGGGCAGTCGAAGATCGCGCCGACATTGTTGATGAGGTTCATCAGGTTCGGCGCCGTGGTGCCGCCGAGCAGCAGCGCCGGGCTCGAACTCGCATTGACGATGCGGTGCATCGCATTGACGGGAATCGAGAACAGCGAGCCCTTCTGCCACTCGAAGACGTGGCGCTTGGAATCGTTGTCGAGCCAGACCTCGGTGGTGCCGCGCCCTTCCACCACGAAGTAAATTTCCTCGTAGAGATGCTTTTCCGGATTGAGCGCGCCGGCGCCGGGCACCTCGACCACGTAGCAGCCCCATTTCCCTTCGGTGCCGTGGAGCTGGATGTAGGTGCCGCGGCCGCCCATGCGCTTCCACGGCGCCAGGGGCAGGTTCTGCACCTTGCTCACCCCGATGTCGCGGAACACCGGAATGCCTTCGGATTCCATGAACAGGTCGTAGGGCGTCTTCGGACGCCCGAACTTGCCGAAACCGGCGCGTTTGCCGGCCGTGGGCTCGTGCCAATGGCTGCCGGGAACGTCATGCATGGGCGTTGTCCTCGTGGGTTCGCACTTTGGAAAAGATCATGGCTTGGCTTTTAGCAGATCGGCAAGCGCTATTGTCGGGTCGGCCAGGGCCGCCGGATCGACGGCGACGCGCCGCTCGATCAGCCGCCGCACCACCGCGAGGTCGCGCTGGGCATTGATGCCGAGGGCATAGCCGATATGCCGGCCGGACATTTCGAAAGTCAGGAGGTTCGCCCCCCGCCGCCGCACCCGCTGGTCGGGCTGGGGCGACGGCCAGCCGACGCCCTGGATGTAGAGGCCGAACTGCTCCGACCAGAACGACGGCGTGCTGCGATAGGCGTCGGTGGCGCCGGCGGCATTGCGTCCGGCGACGCTGCCCTGGTCCTGAGCGTGGCGCCAGTCCTCCTGGCGCACCAGGCCATGGGGACCGGGAAAGCGCACCACGTCCCCGGCCGCGAAGATCGCGGGATCGGAGCTGCGGCACTGCTCATCGACGATGATGCCGTTGTCGGTCGCAAGGCCCGCCTCCGCGGCAAGGCGATCGTCCGGTGCCGCACCGGCGCCGACCACGACGAGGTCGGCGTGGATGACGTCCCCGCCGCTCGTCTTGAGCACGAGGCGCCCATCGCTCGCGATTTCGACATCGGTGAGGGCGCCATTGAGCCGGATGTCGACGCCGTGCCGGCGATGCTCCGCCGCGATGACCGCCGAGGTTTCCTCGTCGCAGACCCGCGCGAGAATGCGCGGCGCCACCTCGATCACGGTGACAGCGACGCCCAGCTCGCGCGCGGACGCCGCGACCTCGAGGCCGATCAGGCCGCCGCCGATCACCGCGAGGTGCCGCGCAGCCCTGAGTTCCGCCGCCAGCGCATCGGCATGGGCTTCGGTGCGCAGATAATGGACGCGGGCGGCGCCGAGCGGCAGGACCGGGATCTGGCGCACCGTCGAGCCGGTCGCGATGACGAGGGCGTCATAGGGCAAGCGCCGGCCCGCCGTGGTGACGACTTCGCGCGCGGCCCGGTCGATTGCGGCACATCGGGTGTGGAGCATGAGCGTCACGCCGTGGCCGGCCATGCCCTTCGGCCCGGCGATCGGGGCGTCGGTCGCGCGCGCCTTGCCGAGCAGCACCGCCTTCGACAGCGGTGGGCGCTCATAGGGCTCGGACGGCTCGTCGGAGACGAGCGTCACCTCGGCGCTCGCATCGCGGCGCTTGGCCTCGATGGCGGCGAACACGCCGGCCGGCCCGCCTCCGATGACGACGATGTGCCGGTCGGTCATGCTGGGTTGTGATCCAAAGCTCGATTGGCTGACTCCCTCCCCCTTCTTCAGGGGGAGGGTTGGGGTGGGGGTCCGCTGAACTGCGACAGCCGCCGCGCATGTCGCCCGCGATCCCCACCCCGACCCTCCCCTTTTCAAGGGGAGGGAGAAGACGGCTCACGCGCGCAGCGCGATCAGCATGTCCTCGATATAGTCGACGGCGCTGGCGATGACGAGCATCAGCGACCACGGCCGCATCTGCGACAGGGTCTTCGACAGCATCTCGTCGGATGCGGACGCGCCGCCAAGGATGAGTCCGGTGGTGGTGATCCGCTTGAGGCTGCACGCTTCGCCGATCAGCGCCGCGGCCTGGGCATTTTCGCCCGCCGTCGCCACCATGACGACGAGGTCGGCGGTGTCGACCTCGTTGATCAGGTCCTTGGTGCGGCCGGCGAGATCGCTCAGCCAGCCCTGCATCGAGAAGCTGCCGGCGGGCGGCGTGCCCGCGAAGGCTGAGGCGGTGAAGAACGTCGCGCCGTTCCACTGTTTCTGGGCGAGATGCTTGACCACGGCTTCGCTCGGCCGGTCGAGCGCGATGACCTTGACGCGCTTCGGCTTGGCGTTGGGATCGTTGATGCGGAATCGCGCCTCCGCGGCGCTCGCCATTCTCGCGCTTTCGCTCAGCATGGGTATTTCCTCGTCACAGCGAGATTGGCTCGATTTCAATTGGTCTGCGCGCCAAAGTCTTTGATCTGCCGCAACCCCGTAGGGTGGGCAAAGGCGGCCGCATTGCCGCCACGCTAAACCGACGCCGGCGCGACGCCGGGCCGCGCCAGCAGCGCGTCCTTGGCGGCGTCCTTGAAGGCCTGGTCGCGCGGCAGCACCACCGCGGCCGAGCGCACCTTCTGGTGCGCGGGGTCGACGCCCGGCGGAGCCTCGCCCTTGTCGACCAGCGCCTTCACCGAGCGCAGCAGCCGGTGGCGCGCCATGATGATGCCGTTGTCGGTGGAGACGAGGTTCTCCTTGGTGCGGTCGACGATCGGCCCCATGCTCTCCTGCAGCGAAGCGTCCTGCATGGCGATGCCTTCGACGCCGCTGTAGGTCTTGCCGGCCTTCTGGGCGGCGCGGTCGACCAGATAGTCGTTGTCCTTGTTGGCGAGGGGCCGGAAGCTGCCGGGCACGTATTTGACGTGGATGCCCTTGCCGTCCTTCATCGCCGCGACCTCAGCGTCGGTGAGATTGCGGATCGGGTGATAGTCGAAGCTCCAGGTCCAGCAATTGTGGTCGTCGATCGGGATCCAGAAATGCCCGTGGACCGAATGGTTGCCGCGCGGCGCGATCATGGTGAAGGCGGGCATCACCCATTGGGTGATGCGCCAGTAGTAATGACCGTTCTCGGCGTTGCGGCGGGCGCCGATATAGAGGCCGCCGGCGCTCTCGACCACCTCGAACACCGGGCGGGAGTCCGCCATGTTGTACTGGTTGCCCTTGGCGCCCTTGAACAGCGGATCCGAATTGAGGTCGCCGCGGTGCAGGAAGGAGACGTGGCTCGAATCGATGCCGCCTTCCATCGCCTGCAGCCAGTTCGATTCCTGCACGCGCTTGGAGACGAAGCGCTGCGGGTCGGGAACGGTGGCGAACTCCCATTCCGGCAGCGGCGGTTGAGTCTCCGCGGCGCCCATATAGGCCCACAGCACCCCACCGCGCTCGACCAGCGGATAGGACTTCAGCTTGACCCGCTTGCAGAAGCCGCTTTCCGCGGGCTCCGACGGCACCTCGATGCATTGCCCGGTCACGTCGTATTTCCAGCCGTGATAGGGGCAGCGCAGGCCCGCCTCCTCGTTGCGGCCGAACCACAGCGACACGCCGCGGTGGGCGCAGAACTCGTCGATCAGCCCGAGCCGGCCCTCGCTGTCGCGGAACGCCAGGAGGCGCTCGGACAGGAGCTTCACCCGCACCGGCGGGCAGTCATTGCCGGGAAGTTCCTCGGCGAGCAGCGCCGGCAGCCAATAGCTGCGGAACAGCTTTCCGCCGGGGGTTCCGGGACCGGTCTGGGTCAGGAGATCGTTCTGTTCTTTTCGCAGCATCGGGGCGCCTCCTGGGGCGATTGCGGCCGGTTTGTCCGGCGTGCGGCGGATCGGCAGGGATGTCCGGCGCGGCTTCCCGCGCGCGGCGCGACATTGACCTGCGGTGACGCCTATGGTCTATGAGCGCGCTACACAAACCCTTGCAAAACGCCGTGTTTTTGCCGCCGCGAAACTAGCGCGGGGCTCCCCCGGCGTCAATGAAATGCCGCTGCAGAGAGACGATGCGGATAGACGCTGTAGAGAGCCTTGCAATGCCGTCACGATTGGAACTGTGCCAAGCCGACGAAGTCGCCGAGGGGTGCGCGCTCAAGGTCGAGAAGGAGGGGCTGACGCTCGCCGTCTTCAACGTCGACGGCGAATTCTACGTGCTCGACGACGCCTGCACCCACGGCCCGGGATCGTTGTCGGAGGGCTATATCGAGGGCGACGTGGTGGAGTGCAACTTCCACAATGGCCAATTCAACATCCGCACCGGCGAGGTTGTGCTGCCGCCCTGCATGATCCCGATGAAGACCTATCCGGCGACGGTGGAGGACGGCAAAGTCTTCATCGAGGTGTGAGCCCTTCTTCTCCCGTCCCCTGACGCTTCTCCCTCCCCCTGAAGAAGGGGGAGGGAGTCCCGCGCTCGCGTGCTTTGCCCGCGCCCTGAAACTCGCTATCGTTTGAATGGGCGGAAAAATCCGGCCATTCCGGTCAAAGCGAGGTGTCCCATGCAGCGATCCTCCTGGTTTGTCGCGGCTGTCGCAGTTGCGCTGTGTTCCCCCGCTTCCGCGGCGGAACTTTCGGCCGACAACCAGGCCAAGCTGATTGGGGCCGTCGACGCCTATGCGCCCCGCATCTCGGAGGTCGCCCTCAAGATCTGGGCCGCGCCGGAACTCGGATACCAGGAGACCAAGACCACGGCGCTTCTCCAGGATGAGTTGCGCGCCGCCGGCTTTGCGATCGAGGCGGGCGTGGCCGGCATGCCCACGGCCTTCGTGGCGCGCGCCGGCACCAGCGACGGTCCGGTCATCGCCATTCTCGCCGAGATGGACGCGCTGCCCGGCATGTCCCAGGATGCCGTCCCCGACCGCCATCCCATCGCCAACCAGATCGCCGGCCACGCCTGCGGCCATCACCTGTTCGGCACCGGCGCGGTCGCCGCCGCCGTCGCGATCAAGAACTGGCTCGAAGCCTCCGGCACCAAGGGCCAGATCCGGGTCTACGGGACGCCGGCGGAAGAAGGCGGCGGCGGCAAGATCTACATGGTGCGCGCCGGCCTGTTCCGGGACGTGGATGCGACGCTGTACTGGCATCCCGCCGATGCCAACAACGCCTCCCAGGACCGCAATCTCGCGACCACCAGCGCGAAGTTCCGCTTCCACGGCCAGTCAGCCCATGCCGCCGCGGCGCCCGATCGCGGCCGTTCCGCGCTCGATGCCGTCGAGGCCATGAACTTCATGGTCAACTACATGCGCGAGCATATCCCCCAGGACGCCCGCATCCATTATGTCATCACCAATGGCGGCACCGCGCCCAATATCGTTCCGGAATTCGCGGAGTCCTACTACATGGTGCGCCATCCCGATCCTCGCGTTGTCGGTGAGCTGTTCGCGCGCATGGTCAAGGCAGCCGAAGGGGCGGCCCTCGGCACCGGCACGACGATGGACTACGAGCTCATCAACGGCACTTACAGCACCCTGCCCAATGACGTGCTGGGGCGGGTCATGGACGCCAGCCTGCGCCGCGTCGGTGCGCCCAACTGGACGCCCGCGGAAATCCAATTCGCCGAGAAGCTGCAGAAGAACCTGCCGCCCGGCAGGAGTCCCGCGCTCGCCAGCGCCGGCCAAATCCGCAAGTACCAGTATGACGGGCAGAAATATTCCTCGACCGACTCCGGTGACGTGAGCTGGGTGACGCCGCTGGCGACCCTCAACACGGCGACCTGGGTGCCGGGCACGGCGGCGCACAGCTGGCAGGCCGTTGCCGCCGGCGGCACCGGCATCGGCACCAAGGCGATGGTGGTCGCGGCGAAGACCCTCGCGCTTACCGGCGCGCAGCTCTTCGCCGACCCCACCCTGATCGCCGCCGCCAAGGCCGAATTCGACAAGAGCCGCGGCCCGGACTTCGTCTACAAGCCCCTGATCGGCGAGCGCGCGCCCCCGCTCAACTATCGCAACAACGCCACCGGCCCCGACGCGGGATAAGCCGCGCCAGAACGTTAGGCTCCTTCTCCCTCCCCCTTTCAGGGGGAGGGAGTTCGCAAATCCGCGCTTGTGACCAGGAGCCCTTTGCCGTCGGCGCGGAATGGCGCTATCTGGATCGATACGCCGCAGCAATGAGAGAGACCCGCATGGCCAAGACCGCCATCGTATCCGAGGAACTGGCGAAGAAATTCGCCACCGAAAAGGATTCCCCCTACACCCGCTGGGTCCGCAGCGAAGGGCTCGACATCATCGCCGCCCACTACGTACCGAGCCTGCATACCGTCGAACTCAAGCCGTGGGCGCGGCGCGGCGGCCACGGCGTCTTCATCAACCATGAGGCGTCGCGGACCTCGAACGACTGCTATGTCTGCGAGATCCCGCCGGCCGGCAAGCTCGCGCCGCAGCGCCAATTGTTCGAGGAAATGATCCTGGTGCTGGACGGCCGCGGTTCCACCACGGTGTGGAACGACGCCGGCGCCCGCATCACCTTCGAGTGGAAGGCGGGCGCCCTGTTCGCGATCCCGCTCAACACCTGGCACCAGCATTTCAACGGCTCCGGCCGCGCGCCCGCCCGCTATGTCGCCGTGACCAATGCGCCGCCGGTGATCAACCTCTACGAAGACATCGACTTCGTGTTCGCGACCAGCCACGACTTCCGCGACCGCTTCAACGGCGAGCCCGACTATTTCAGCGCCAAGGGCGAGCAGAAGGGTCTGCTGCTGCAGACCAATTTCGTCGCCGATGCGGTCAACCTGCCGCTGATCTCGGCCAAGGAGCGCGGCGCCGGCGGCGGCCATATCCGCTTCAACATGGCCAAGGGCTCGATGAACAGCCACATCTCCCAGTTCCCGATCGGCACCTACAAGAAGGCGCACTGCCACGGCCCCGGCGCCCACGTCATCATCCTGTCGGGCGAAGGCTATTCGCTGATGTGGCCGGAGGGCGATGCGCCGCGACGCTACGAATGGCAGGTCGGCTCGATGATCGTGCCGCCCAACATGTGGCTGCACCAGCACTTCAACACCGGCACCACGCCGGCGCGCTATCTCGCCTTCAAGCACGAGGTGGTGTCGATCCGCAACGCGCAGGGCGTGCCCAAGGCCTGGATCAGCCGCCGCATCGGCGGCGACCAGATCGACTATGCCGACGAGACCCAGGAAGTCCGCAGGACCTTCGCCGAGGCGCTGGCGAAGCACGGCCTTACGCCGAAGATGGATGGCGCCTACGAGGCCGAGATCGCCGACCTGCCGCCGCTGCCGGCCCGCTCGGTGGCGTGAGCGCGCTTACATCGTCCCCGCGAGGAGCGCGGCGCCGGCCAGCGCCGCCGCGCTGCCGCCGATCTGCAGAATGCGCCGCGAGGCCGTCTGGCCCGTGTGCCCGATGAACAGGCCAAGGCCGATGCCCAGCGCATGCAGGGCGGCTGTGGCGGCGACGAAGCCCACGCCATATGCGAGGCCGGACATGGTCTCCGGCATTTCGGCGCCGTGGGCGTGGCCATGGAAGATGGCGAAGAAGGCGACCAAGCCCATGGCGGCGGCGACCGGCATGGTCGTCTCCAGCGCGATGGCGGCGCCGAGCACCAGGATCGAGAGCGCGATGCCGGCTTCCACATAGGGAAGCGCAAAGCCGGTCATGCCGGCGACGCCTGCGACCGCCATGGTGACCACGAAGCTCGCCGGCACCAGCCACAGCGCGCGGCCCCCGAGCCGCGCCGCGAACAGGCCGACCGCCACCATGGCGAGGATGTGGTCGAGGCCGCCCAGCGGATGCAGGAAGCCGTGGATGAAGCCGGGCGTGCCTTCATGGCCGGGATGCGCCAAGGCAATGGTCGGGACGGCGACCAGGGCGAGCGAGGCGGCGGCAAGCCGCAGCGCGATACGGTTCATCAAAATCTCCCGTTCGGCAAAACGTGTGATCACTGATGAATAAGAGCATAACCCGTGCTAGGCAAGCCCCTCGGCAGCATGACCCCGAAAAGTTGCAGACTTTTCGGACAAGGTCATGCTCAAAATCAAAGACGTGAGAGCGCTATCCGATTCAACTTGAAACGAATAGCGCTCTCGATCCCCGCCGGAGACCGCGATGCCGCCCGCCGATGATCCCAAAGAGAAGGGTCATACCCTCGATGACCATGGCCTTGGCATCGACCTCGCGCATACCCACGACGGCTATGCCGATCACGACCACGATTTTCCCGACGACGAAGGCGCGCTCGAGGACAACCCGATCTGGATCCAGGACCATGTGACCCTGACCAGCGTCGGCATCGACATCGGCTCGTCCGGCACCCAGGTCATCTTCTCGCGCATCCACCTGCGTCGCCTCGGCGAGGATCTGTCGAGCCGCTACTTCGTGGTGTCGCGGGAAACCCTGTTCCAGTCCGGCGTCGCGCTCACGCCCTATCGCAGCGAGGAGCTCATCGACGAGGCCAAGCTCGGCGCCATCATCGACGACGCCTATGACGCCGCCGGCCTCGATCCCGACGCCATCGATACCGGCGCGGTGATCCTCACCGGCGAAGCGCTGCGGCGCGAGAACGCGAAGGCGATCGCCGGCATCATCGCGGAGAAGGGCGGCGAGTTCGTCTGCGCCGCCGCCGGCCACCACATGGAGGCGATGCTCGCCGCCTACGGCTCCGGCGCCGCGACTCTCGCCAGCGCCGCGCACCAGCGCATCCTCAACATCGACATCGGCGGCGGCACCACCAAGCTCGCCGTGGTCGAATACGGCAAGGTGGTCACGACCGCCGCGGTGCATGTGGGCGGGCGGCTCCAGGTGGTCGAGGCCGGACGCATCGTCCGGCTCGACCCGGCCGGGAAATATCACGCCAAGCGCGCCGGTTTTGCCTGGGACCGTGGCGACATGGTCGCGCCGGCCGAACTCGACAAGGTGGCGGAAGGGATGGCCGACACCCTGGTTGCCGCGCTCACCGCGCGGCCGCTGCCGCACGATATCGCCCATCTCTATCTCACCGACCCCATAGCCGATTTCGGCGTCATCGACGGCGTCATGTTTTCCGGCGGCGTCGGCGAATACGTCTACGGCCGCGAGGACCGCGATTTCGGCGACATGGGGCGAAGGCTGGGCCGCGCCATCAGGCGGCGGATCGATGCCGGCGCGCTGCCATGGAAGCTGCTGCCGGCAGGCGAATGCATTCGCGCCACCGCGCTGGGCGCATCCGAATACAGCGTGCAGCTCTCCGGCAATACCAGCTACATCTCCAATCCCGGCGTGCTGCTGCCGCGACGCAATCTGCAGGTGCTGCAGCCCGACTTCGCCTGCGCCGGCGACATCGATCCCGATGCGCTGGCTGCGGCGATCCGCGCCCATATCGTCGCCTTTGATGTCGAGGACGACCGCGAGGTGGCGCTGGCGCTGCGCTGGCAGGGCGCGCCCGCCTACGAGCGGCTCGCCGCCTTCGCCGAGGGCATCCGCCGCGGGCTCGCCGACCGCATCGCCGCGCGCCAGGCGATCTACGTCATGCTCGACGGCGACGTCGCCCAGACGCTCGGCGCGATCCTGCGCGAAGAGCTCGGCGTCGAGAGCGAAATCCTGGTCATCGACGGCGTGATGCTGATGGATTTCGACTACATCGACCTCGGCCGCATCCGGCTGCCCTCCAACACCGTGCCGGTCACCATCAAGTCACTGGTGTTCAGCGAAGACCCGCGCGGCCCGCGGCCCCGCCAGCGACTGCATCATCACGCCAGTGACGAGCACGATCATGCTCACCATGGGCATGAGCATCACGAGCACGACCACGCGCATCCGCATGATCACCATGGGCACACACATGCGCATGATCACGGCCATTCGCATGAGCACCCCCATGCGCACGATCACGGTGGGCACACCAAGCGGTCGTGACCGTGCTCGCGTTCTTCTCAGCTCCCCTCGGCTTCCGCGCATTCCCAGCGAATGCTAGTCTTCGTGTCGATCTCAGGTCGCCGGCAATACCGGCCAAGACGAACAATCAAACGGGAGGAAGAGCGATGAAATCCGCATTTCTAATGGTGGGACTGGCTTCGGCCGCTCTTGCCACGGCGGCGTGGGCCCAGGAGATGGACTTCAACAAGGTCGAGATCATCACGCAGCAGCTCGGACCGAACGTCTACATGCTGACCGGCTCGGGCGGTCTCGATCCGTCCCACGACGACGCGGCCGGCGGCAGGATCGGCGTGCTCGCGGGACCGGACGGCGTCCTGATGATCGATTCGCAGTACGCGCAGCTCAACGACAAGGTTTTGGCGGCGGTCCGGCGCATCAGCACAGGGCCCATTCGCTACCTGGTCAACACCCACATTCATCGCGACCACACCGCAGGCAATGCGTTCTTCGCAAAGCAGGGCGCCGTGATCTTTGCGCGCGAAGAGCTGCGCGAAGGCATGGTCCGTCTGTCGAAGGCGCCCAATGCCGCCACCAATCCGGTGGCCAATCCCGCCGGCTTCCCCGTCATCACCTACGGGATGGGCGAGCCGGTCAAAATTCACATGAACGACGAAGTCGTCGACTTCATTCCGATCAGGGCGGCCCATACCGGCGGCGACACCAACATCAAGTTCGAGAAGGCGAACGTGCTCTTCATCGGCGATTTCTACCGCAACTACGGCTATCCCTTCATCGACATCAACAATGGCGGCTCGCTGAAGGGCATGCTGGAGGGGCTCGATGCCACCATGAAGTCCGCCGACGCGAA
The DNA here is from genome assembly GCA_963791375.1 of uncultured Alphaproteobacteria bacterium. Classification (GTDB taxonomy): domain Bacteria; phylum Pseudomonadota; class Alphaproteobacteria; order Rhizobiales; family Xanthobacteraceae; genus JAJPKK01. The sequence continues at coordinate 72,745 of CAWBSI010000009.1, read as the reverse complement.
CACGACGCTGGTGCCGGGCCACGGCACCCTCATCAAACGCGACGACATCATCCCCTATCGCGACATGGTCCTCGCGGTGGTGGACAAAGTGCAGCAGATGATCGCGCAGGGTAAGTCTCTGCAGGACGTGCTGGCCGCGAAGGTCACGGCGCCCTATGACGCCAAAGTCGCGGGCGGCACGGACGCGAGCGCCGGCCGGTTCATCACGGCGGTCTATCAGGAGCTGAAGGCGCACGGGAAGTAATACCGCGATGCCGCCCGAGCGATGCTGACGGGAGAGGCTCAATGAGCTTGCTCATCGCGCTCACCGGCGCAACCGGCTTCATCGGGCAGTACCTGCTGCAGGAATTGCCGCGGCGCGGCCATCGTATTCGCGTGCTGCTGCGTCGGCCCACCAACATGGCCGTGCAGGGCTCCAGCGCCGTGATCGGCGATCTGTCACGGCCGCAAAACATGTCGGCCGCCCTGAACGGCGTCGACGCCGTCGTCCACTCGGCCGGGCTGCCCGGCGCGATGTCCGGCATTCCCGAGGACGACTATCGCGTGCTCAACACCGAGGCCACGATCAGCCTGGCGCACGCCGCGCGCCGAGCGGGTGCGAAGCGCTTCATCTTCCTCTCGTCCATCCGCGCGCAATGCGGGCCCACGGCCGACCAGGTGCTGACGGAGGAGATCGAGGCGCGGCCGACCGATCCGTACGGAAAATCCAAGTTGGCCGCAGAGGAGGGGTTGGCGCAGATCGATATCGACTGGGTCGCGCTGCGTCTGGTCCTGACCTACGGCCCCGGGGTCAAAGGCAACGTCGCGCAGCTGATGCGGCTTGCGCGATCTCCCTATCCACTGCCGCTCGGCGGGCTCAAGGCCCGGCGGTCGCTCCTGTCGCTCGACAATTTGGCCGAGGCCATCCACACCATACTCGCGACACAGGAGCCGCTTCGGCGGCCGCTGATCGTCGCCGATCCGGAGCCGTTGAGCGTGCCGGAAATGGTCGCGGCGATGCGTCGTGGACTGGGGCGAAGCCCCCGGCTCATTCCGGTGCCGGCTCCCGCGCTTCGCGCATTACTGTCCTTGGCCGGAAAATCGGAATTATACGAACGGCTGACCGGCTCGCTCGTGGCCGACCCCTCGGCTCTCATGCGCGTCGGCTGGCGGCCGTCGACGCGAACGGCGGCGGGGCTGGCAGCTCTGATGCGGGCTTGAGCTGGACAACGTTTCAGAGCGTCGTCGGGGACGCGCGCGAGCTACAAACGATGCGGCCAAGCCGCGCCATAAGAGGTAGTCCGGGCGGCGACCGATGCGGTCGCCGCCCGGCACGCACTTCGTTATTGGGCGAAGCAGTAGAACAACCCGCCGCCGCCGGTCGCGACGAGCCCCGGCTGCGTGCAGTCCCGCGACATGTGCGACGAATTCCAGGCATGCTGGTAGACGGTGTCGGCGATGCCTTCGCGGTCGCTATGGCCGAGCATGGCGCTGCCGAAGTTGCCGCTGGTCCAGTTGTTGCAGGTCAGGTTCATGTTGGGCGGGAACGAACGGCCCTCGAGGGTTGAGCCGGTCAGCATGTCATGCTGGTTCGGGGTATCGCCACGCACCTTGGTCACCTCGCCCTTCTCGTTGAGGCCGTTCGCCTTGTTGATCTGCGCATTGGCGTGGAGGTCGTTGACGTCCTTGGCAATGACGACGCCTTTGGCGTTCTGCCACGGGCCGTTGCCGATGCGATCGCGGGCATTGACGCCCGGGGCCGCCGGAGTGGAGTTGGTGCTGAGATAGGCGCGCCAGGTCTTGCCGCCTGCCCCCACCGCCGCGGCGAGCTGCTGGCAGTGCGCATCGGCGCCGGCGAGGCCGCCGAGGTCGCCGCCCTTGCCCGACCCGACGCTGGTGATGAAGAAGCTCATATTGTTCTGTTGCGCCAGCGAGGCGGCGGCCCAACCGAGGGCCGCCACCGCCGCGGAGGCGAGGATCGTCAATCGCAAAGTCCTGTTCATTGGTTTTCTCCCTTGTGTTCTCGTGTTCACGCGAACTTCGTTACTGAGCGAAGCAGTACAGCAGCCCGTTGCCGCCGGTGGCGATCAGGTCCGCCTGGCTGCAGCCGCGCGACTGGTGCGAGGAATTCCACGACTGCGCGTAGTCGTTGACGGCGAGGCCGGTCCGGTCGATATGGCCGAGCATGGCTTTGCCGAATTCGCCGCTCTTCCAGCCATTGCAGGTCATGTTGACGTTGCCGGGAAATGCGCGGCCCTCGCGATCCGAGCCCGTCAAAGCGTCGTGCCAGTTGGGCGTATAACCGACGCCGGACACCCGGCTGCCGCGCTCGGTCAGCGCGGTCTCGCTGGTGAGCTTGTTGTTGGCGCTGTGGAGATCGTCGACGTTCTGCGCGACGACCACGCCCTTCTGGTTCTGCCACGGGCCGTTGCCGATGCGATCGCGGGCGTTGACGCCCTTCGCCTGGGGGGTCTCGGGGCCGCTGAGATAGGCGTGCCAGGTCTTGCCGCCTGCGCCTGCCGTCGCCGCGAGCTGCTGGCAATGGGCATCCGCGCCCTCCAGGCCGCCGAGATCGCCGCCCTTGCCGATCGGCGCGCTGGTGACGAAGAAGCTCATGTTCGGCGCCTGCGGCACCTGCTGCGCCTGCGCGCCGCCGCTCACGCCAAACAGCAGCACCGTCGCCGACGCCATAAACGAAAAACGCAACGCCTTATTCATTTGAATGTCCTCCCATTGCCTGCTCGGTCCGATGCGAGTTGGTTGACCGCCAAAAACGGGTTCACGACCGTCTCTTCGCCGGGCGGCGAAGGATCACGGTCATGCCATCGATGGTCTCGGACGCATCGGCGAACGCGGCAACAAAACACATCTGCTATTCCGCGACAAGGCGGGTAGTCGGGCTTTCGTGGCGGAGCTTTTGAAGCTCGTGCCGGGTCGCGCTGCCGGCGGCCGACGAACGTAGCTACGTTTTTATTAAGGTCGCCCCAGCCGCTACGCCTTGAACCGCTCCGCCGGCGGGGCGATTTCGGTGACGAGGTCGCGCAGCAGGGCCTTGTTGGAGAGCGGCTTGACCGTCATCTCGCGCGGCTCCAGGCGTTCGGTGCAGGCGTAATGGGTGCCGCCGTCGATCTCCACCATGCATTCCTTGCAGGCATTGGCGTTGATGCAGGAGAAGCGGATCGCGAGCGTGGGGTCGCGATGGGCGCGGATCCAGCGCAGGCCGTCGAGCACCGACTGGCCCGGCTCGAACGGCACCTCGTAGGTCTCGAACCGGCCGGCCTCGGCGTCGCCGCGCCAGATCTTCAATTGCGCGGTGGCGGTCATTGTGCCGCCGCCATGTCCGGAGGCGACGCCGACGAAAGTTCGATGGCGTCGTCGTGCAGGCGCACCACCTGGTTGACGCGCCAACCCGGCAGCATGCCCGGGAAGTCCTCGCGCTGATGAGCGCCGCGGCTCTCGGTGCGCCGCAGCGCCGCCCGCGCCACCGTGCGGGCCACCAGCAACATGTTGCGCAGGTCGAGCCAGTCGATGCGCTGCATATCGAACGGCGCGCGGTCGCCGAACGGACGCTCGCCGAGGTCGCGGGCGAGGCGGTCGAGGCGCGCGATGGCGCGTTCGAGCTTCGGCCCGGTGCGGAACGGACCGACGTCGTCGGCCATCGTGTCCTGCAGCGACACGATCATGTCGGCGGAATTGGGCAGCTCCGTCCGGTCGGCATCACGGCCGGCGGTCGCGAGTTCGATCGCTTCGCGCGCGGCTTCCTGGCGGAACGGCTGCGCGTCGATGCGCGCCGCCCGCTCGGCGGCGCTGCGGCCGGCGCGGCGGCCGAACACGAAAGCCTCGGTCACCGCATTGCCGGACAGCCGGTTGGCCCCATTGGCGCCGCCGACCGCCTCGCCGGCGGCGAGCAGGCCGGGGATCGCGGTTTCCATGCGCGCGTCGACGGCGATGCCGCCCATGTGGTAGTGCGCGATCGGCGCAACCTCGACCGGCATTTTGGTGAGGTCGATGTGGTTCGCCGCGAGACGATCGATCACCGGCCCGAACGCCTCGCGCAGCGCGGCCTCCGGACAATGCTCGAAGCTGAGATACGCGCCGCCATGGGGCGAGCCGCGGCCGGCCTCCACCTCCTTGATGATGGCGTAGGTGGCGAGGTCGCGGGTCAGCACATAGGCGCCGTCTTCGTCGGAGCCGTAGCGCGAGGTGAATTCCTGGCCGATCGCCATTGAGCAGCCGCCCGCCGAGCTTGTAGCGGAACGGGTCCCACATGATGGGGTCCATGCCGATCAGGCGCGGCGCGAGATGGCCGATCGGGAAGAACTGCACGAACTCCATGTCGATCAGCGGCGCGCCGGCGCGCAGCGCCAGCGCATAGCCGTCGCCGCCCATGTTGGCGGAGGCGCTGTTGCGGCGGTAGAGCCGCGTCAGCCCGCCGGTCGCGACGATGGTCGCCTTGGCCGCGATGGTGACGGCATTGCCGCTGGAGAGATGCAGCGCGGTGGCGCCGGCCACCTCGCCGTCGACGCGGATCAGATCGATGATCACGAGGTCGCCGGCCTTGCGGATGCCGGCGGTCTTGTTGACGACGGTGCGCAGCGTCTTCGACACCGCGGGGCCGGTGTTGAGGAAATCCACATAGGCGCAACGCGGCCGGTCATGGCCCGGCGCCATCGCCTGGGCGATGTGGCCGTCCCGGCGCGCCCAGCCGACGCCCCAGGCATCCATCTGGCGGATGCAGTCGGGCCCTTCCTCGCACAGCAGGCGGGCGAGGCTTTCCTCGCACAGCCCGCGGCCGGCCGTCGATGGTGTCGTGCAGGTGATGGGTCCAGTGGTCGGGCGTCTCTTCGCCGAGCGCGACCGCGACCGTCATCTGCGCCATCACGGTGGCGCCGCCGCGCCCGATCAGGCTGCGGTCGGCGAGCAGGACCTTGCTGCCGGCCCGCGCCGCCTCGATCGCCGCATACATGCCGGCGCCGCCCGCTCCGATCACGAGCACGTCGGTCTCGACATGCATGGGCTCGATCATGGGGTTGCCCTTGGGGTCATCTCCAACATGTAGTTTCGGTCTTCGGCCTTGTCTCCCCCTCCCCTTGAAAAGGGGGAGGGGATCGCGGGCCGCAGGCATTGGCGGTTGTGGAGAGTCAGCAGACCCCAGCCCAACCCTCCCCCTTTCAGGGGGAGGGAAAAAAGCGTTGGCGCCATTGCGTCAAATCACGCGTAACTCACGCCGGCAGCGGCTTGCCTTTGGTCTCCGGCAGGAACGGCGCCGCCGCGAGGCTGATAATGTAGATCATCGAGATCGTCACGGCGGCCTGGCTGAAGCCGCCGGCCTGGGTGATCAGCCAGCCGGAGATCAGCGGCCCGGTCCAGGCGATGAGCCGCGGCATGTTGAACACGAAGCCGGCGGCGGTCGCCCGCATCCTGGTCGGGAACAGCTCCGGCAGCCACGCCGCCATCCAGGTGTATTGGCCCGACACGAAGATGCCGCACAGCCCGGCGCCGATCAGCATGAAGGTGAGGTCCTGCGCCCACAGGAACAGCAGCGCCACGCTCAGCGAGCGACGGCCACCACATAGAAGATCGTCACCGGCTTGCGGCCGAAACGCATCGGCGAGAAAGCCGAACGCGACATAGCCGAAGATCGCCGAGCCGTTGAGCGCCATGCCGGCATAGCTCTGCCATGCCTGGTTCGACAGGCCGGCCTTGGTGGCGACTGCGCCGACATAGGGCGGAATCCAGGCCGAGATGCCCCAGAACGCGAAGCGTGGTGGCGAGCGACATCAGGAAGGCGAGGATCACCCGGCGGCGGATCTCCGGCTCGACGAACAGGTCGGCGACGGTGAAGCGCGCCAGCGCCTCGTCCTGGGCGCCGAGCGACGGCGCCGCTGCGCTTGCGCTCGATCGCCGCCTGGCGCTGGTCGTTGACGTGCTCCCAGCGCTCCGATTCCGGGATGGCGCGGCGCACCCACAGCGTCAGCAGGGCCGGCAGCACGCCGATCAGGAACATGTAGCGCCACGAGTTCGGCCCCATCGCGCCGACGAACAGCCAGGCGAACGACGCCAGGAAAAATCCGACGCCGAGTCCGCATCTGCATCAGCCCGACGCCGCGGCCGCGCGCCCTGTCCGGCCACAGTTCCGAGACGATCGACGCGCCGGTCACCCATTCCGAGCCGATCGCGATGCCGACGAGAAAGCGCAGCACCGCGAACGACACCCAGTCCCAGGCGAATGCGCTGAGCCCGGTCATGATGGAGTAGGCGAGGATCGCCAGCATCATGGTGCGCTTGCGGCCGAGATAGTCGGCGAGCACGCCGCCGATCAGGCCGCCGATGCCCCAGCCGAGCAGCGTCAGCGCGATCAGGGTCCCGGCATAGACGGGGATCTGGGGGTATTGCGAGGGTTCGAGCAGCTGCCGCAGCGCGGCGCCGACCGCCATCACCAGGGCGAAGGTCTCGTAGCCGTCGAACATCCAGCCGAGATTGGACGCGATCAGGGTGTTCCACTGGCTGCGGTTGAGCAGGCGATACCACGGCACTTCCTCGGTGATCACGGCCTGTGACATGGCAGCTCTCCTCTTGTCGCAATCGTTATCCGGAACGCGCGGCCTGCCGCTTGCGGGCCGCGGCCTTCACCGCCTGGATGATCTCCGGATAGGCGGCGCAGCGGCACAGATTGCCGGCGAGATAGTCGCGGATGCGGTCGTCGTCGGGATCGGGATATTCGTCGAGCAATTGCTTGACCATCAGCACGAAGCCGGGCGTGCAGAAGCCGCACTGGAAAGCGCCATGCTCGATGAAGGCCTCCTGGACCGGATCGAGATTGCCGTCCTGGTCAAGGGACTCGATCGGTTTCGACCCGGGTGCCGTCGGCGAAGGCCGCGAGATAGAGGCAGCCCGACACCGCGCGGCCGTCGACGATGACGGTGCAGCAGCCGCACAGCCCCTGGCCGCAGCTTTCCCGCGCGCCATAGAGGCTGAAAGTGTTGCGCACGACCTCCAGCAGGGTGTGATGCGGCGCGATCGCTGCCGACACCGGCTCGCCATTGAGCGTGAAGGAGATGGTCCTGGTGGCGGTCATGCGAGTGTCCACGATGGCAGGCCCTGTCTCCCTCCCCCTGAAAGGGGGAGGATCGGGGAGGGGGTCGCGGGCGGTACGGGCGACGAGTCAGCGGACCCCCACCCCAACCCTCCCCCTTTCAGGGGGAGGGTGACCGCGGTCTGGATTCCGGGTTCGCGCGAAGAGGCGCGCCCTGGAATGACGAAGATGATGAATTCACCACGCATCATGCGTCTCCGATCGGGCGGTTCGCCTTGGCGCGCAGCGCCCGCAGCACGGCTTCCGGATTGAGCGGCAATTCCGTCAGCCGCACCCCGACGGCGTCGTCGATGGCGTTGCCGATGGCGGGCGACACGCAGAACGTCGCGACCTCGCCGACGCCCTTGCCGCCGAACGGGCCGTTCGACTGATAGGCCTCGATCGCCTCGTTCTCCATCACGTCGGGCAGGTCGTGGATGCCGGGAATCTTGTAGTCGGCGAGCGAGGCGTTGGTCACCTGGCCGCCGTCGAACTGCATCTTCTCGAACATGGTGAAGCCGAGCTGCATCATCGCCGCGCCGGAAATCTGCGACTCGCAGATCTTCGGATTGATCGGCTTGCCGATGTCGCAGATGTTGATGAGCTTGGCGATGCGGACATGGCCGGTCTCGGTGTCGACCTCGACCTCGGCGCCGACGCCGGACACCATCCAGAACGGCGTCACGTTGGCGGTCAGGCCGGTGCCGGGCTGGGGCGAGATATAGTCGGGCTTGTAGACGCCGGTGCCGACGATGTTGCCGGCCTGCATGCCGTATTTCTTCTGGAACAGGTCGGCGACCGAATAGTTGGTGCCGTCCGGCAGGCCGAGATCGCGCGCCATCGCCGCGATCTTGTCGCGCGCCTCCTCGGCGGCGAGGCGGACCGCGTGCCCCATGTGGAACAGCGAGCGCGAGCCGAGCGTGCCCATGTCGTAGGGCGTGACGTCGGTGTCGCGCGGCACCACGTTCACCGCTTCCGCCGGCAGGTTGAGGATTTCGCCCACCATCTGCGCCATGGCGGTGTCGGAGCCCTGGCCCATGTCGACGGTGCCGCAATAAAGCGTGGTGCTGCCGTCGGCATTGACGTTGACGATGGCGACCGAGGTGGTCGGCGAGATCACCGCCTTGATGGCGATCGCAAGCCCGCGGCCGCGCTTGACCGGGCCGTCGCCGCGATCGAACGGCTTGCCCCAGTTCATCCGCTCGGCGACCCGCTCCAGCACCTTCTCGAGCGCGGCGTCCTTGAGCGGCGTGCCGGTGGTGTGCTTGCCGCCTTCGCGCATGATGTTGCTGCGGCGGAATTCCAGCGGATCGATCTTGAGCGCTCGCGCGATCATGTCGGTATGGGACTCGTAGGCCCACACCAGTTGCGGCACGCCGAAGCCGCGCAGCGCGCCGGACGGCGGCTGGTTGGTGTAGAGCGCGTAGGAATCGATCGACACGTTGTCGATCTCGTAGGGCCCCGACGCGGTGAACCCCGATTTCTGCGCCACCCGCGGCCCGATGTCGGCATAGGCGCCGCCGTTCCAGAACACCTCGCAGCGGCGCGCGGTGAGCTTGCCATTGGCGTCGACCGCGCTCTTGATGCGGAACGTCGTCGGGTGCCGCGTGATGGTGTAGAACATCTCCTCGAACGGCAGCGCGACCTTCACCGGCCGCTTCGCGATCATCGACAGCGCGGTGACCAGCGCCTCGAGCTTGATGTAGAGCTTGCCGCCATATCCGCCGCCGAGGAACGCCACCTTGATGCGGACGCGGTTCTCCGGCCAGCCGAGCAGGCGGGCGATCTCGATGCGCACGAAGGAGGGGCCCTGCGCGGCGCTGTAGAGCGTCAGGCGCTTGTCCTTGAAATCCGCGATGGAGACGAACGGCTCGAACGGCAGGTGCAGCACCTTCTGGGTGCGGAACTCGTGCTCGAACACGTGGGCGGCGGAGGCGAAGGCCTTGTCGACGTCGCCGACGCGAAGCTGGTAGTCGAGCGCGATGTTGGTGCCCTTGACGCCCTTGAGGTGCTTGAGGTCGGCGAAGGTGCCGGCGGGCTTGAGCTCCTCGTGCACCAAGATCTTGTTCTGAGCCGCCTCGACCTCGTCGAACACCGCGGGCAGCTCGTCATACTCGGCGACGATCAGCGCGGCGGCCTGTTCCGCCACATGGGGGTCTTCCGCCAGCACCACCGCGACGGGCTCGCCCACATAGTGCACCTTGTCGATGGCGAGGATCGGCTGGTCGTGGAAGGCGGGGCCGTAATAGGGGTGCGGGATGACCTTGCGCACGTCCTGCGAGGTGACGACGCGGTAGACGCCCGGCACCGCCTTCGCGGCGCTGGTGTCGATCGACCTGATCCGGCCATGGGCGACGGTGGAGCGGAACATCTTGCCGAACAGCATGCCCGGCAGCCGCAGATTATGGGTGTATTCGGCCCGCCCGGTGACCTTCTCGCGGGCTTCGAGCCGCGGCAGCGAGCGGCCGACCTGGCCGCCGGAAATCGGTCGTGGTCGTTGTCGGTCGCCATTAGTGGCTCGCTCCCTGTCCATCGAGCGCCTGGCGCACCGCGCGGCGCACATAGACGCGCAGCAGCTCGCGCTTGTAGGCGGCCGATCCGCGCACGTCCGACACCGTCTCGGCTTCGTCGGCGGCGGCATCGCCGGCGCGCGCCAGCACCGCGTCGTCGATGGTGGCGCCGGAGAGGACCTCCTCCGCCGCCTTGAGGCGGATCGCCTTCTCGGTCGCGGCGCTCGACGACCACGCGCACGTCGCGCACCGCCTTGCCGTCGGCTTCGAGCGACACGGCGACGCCGAGCGCCGGCCAGTCGTCGGCGGCGCCGGTGGTCACCTTGAGATAGGCGGCGCGGCGCTTGCCCTGGGCGGGAATGCGCAGTTCGGTGATGAGTCTCGCCCGGCTTGAGCACGGTCTCGTAATAGCCGGCGAACAGGTTCTCGACCTTGAGCACGCGCTCGCCGCCGCGGCCGGCCACGACGATGCCGGCGTCGAGCGCCATCAGCACCGGCGGCAGGTCCATGTGCGGATCGCCGTGGGCGAGATTGCCGCCGATGGTCGCGACATTGCGCACCCGCACATTGGAGAGCCGCCGCATGGTGCGCACGATCACTCCGGCGCGCCTCGCCACCTCGGCGGAATGCTCGACGTCGGAGAGCGGCGTCAAGCGCCCCGATGACGAGGCCGCCGTCGGCGCCGACGCCGATGCGCTTGAGCGTTGCGATCTTGCGCAGGCTGACGAGGCGGCTCGGCTGCGAACACACCGGCCTTCATCATCAGCATCAGCGCGGTGCCGCCGCCGAGCGGGCGCACCGAAGCGTCGTCGGGGTCGAGGAGCTGCAGGGCCTCCTGCAACGTCGTCGGTTCGGCCAGCTCGAACGGGGTCATTGGCCGGCTCCCGGCCCGCCGGCGGCGAAGGCCGCGCGCATCTTGTCGACGAAACCCTTTTCCATTTCCTTGGCCTTCGATTTGAGCACCGGCTGGCCCATGCTGCCGAGCTTGCCGGTGATGTTGGCGTCGATGGAATATTTGACCAGCGTTTCGTCGCCCGCCTCGGACAGGTCGGTGGTGGAAACCGCCGTGAAGCGGCCGACCACGCCGAGCGGGGTGCCTTCGATCTTGGCCTCGATGCGGTCGGGCGGGGAGATTTTCGTCACCTCGACGCTCACCTTGAAGCTGAACTTCATGAACGCGACTTTGGTTTCGAGCACGGCGTCGTAGTGGGTCGCGTCGATCTCCTTGAGGTCGCGCACGCCCTCGACGCAGGAGGCGAAGAACGGCGCGTTCTGCAGCGCGTCGAACACGATCTGGCGCGGTGCCGGAATGGTGATCTCGCCGCTGACGATCATTGCGCCGGCACCGTTTCGACGAGCTTTTGCAGCTCCGCGACGATCGTGCTGCGGGCATTCGAGCGGCGTCAGATGCCGGGCGTTCTTGATGACGGTCATGGTCGAGCCGGCGATGCCGCGATGCAGCGTCTCCGACATCGCGACCGGCGTCGCATAGTCCTCGTCGCCGACGGCGATGCGGACCGGCATCTTCAGGCGCGGCAGGGCGGCGGTCATGTTGCAGGCGCCGAGCATCCGGCAGGTGTCCGCATAGGCCTTCGCCGGTATTGGCGAGGAACACCGCGACGCTGTGGTCGAGCACATCCTTGCGGCTCGCGCGGAAGGCATCGGTGAACCAGCGGGTGGTCTGGAACTCGAGCAGCGCGTCGAGGCCTTTGGTCTCGGCGGTGTGCGCGCGCTCCTCCCATTTGTCCGGCGCGTCGTACCAGGCGGTGGTGTCGAACAGGCCGAGCCCGGCGGCGCGTTGCGGATAGGCGGCGGCGAAGGCCAGCGTGATGCAGCCGCCCATCGACGCGCCCGCGACGACGGCGGAGCGCCAGCCGACGTGATCGAGGAGGTCGGCGAGGTCGTCGGCGAAGGCCTCGACCCGATAGGGGCCCTTGGGCTTGTCGGAGCGGCCATGGCCGCGGCAGTCATAGACCAGCACCGCCGTCGTTTCCGTCAGCGCGGGAGTGACCGCGTTCCAGAAGGTGTGATCCATGGCCAGCGAATGGATGAGGACGATCGGCGGGGCGTCTTTCACGCGGCCGCGGACTTCGTAGGCGAGTTGGGCCCCGTCGCGGGCTTTCATTTTGGAAATTGTCATCTGGCGCAACCCTGAGGGGGTGCCATGCCCGGCCGTTCAGCGTCCGGGCCCCATGGCTGCACGCTTCATACACACATCACGGTCGCGTCAAAAGTCCCCCAAGCGCCGCATCGGGCATGAATATCCCGGCCGCAGACGTGGTTATGGAACGTTGTCCTTCACTGCCGCATCTTCGAGCGCGCATTGCATGGCTTGTCCGCGCAATGAGCATGGATTTTCCGTCCCCACCCATCTGCTTGAACCCGTCTGCCAACACCCCATCTGCCCATTTGGGCGATTCGCCTGCTAATGTCGGGGCATGCTTCGCCGTCCCAGCCGCTATCTCCTTCACTGGTGCCACGCCGCGCTGATCGCGGCGGCGCTGGGGTTTGCCGGCGTCCCTGCCGTGGCGCAACAGCCGGCGGCGCCGTCCGCGCCCCCGGCGTCGGCCCAGCCGACGGCCCCGCCCCAGCCTGCCGCGCCTCAGGTCGCTGCGCCGCTACCCGCCGAGAGGCCGGCTGCGGCGGATCTCGATGCATTCAAGACGGAGCTCGACGATATCTCGATGGGCTTCGATGACGCTGCCCAGACCGAGGACGGGCTGGTTGCGCTCAGGCAGCGCCTGACGCCGTTGCGCGATCAGATTCGCGACCATGCGGCGGCGCTCGAACCCCGCCTCAAGCTGATCACCGACCGTCTCAGCCAGCTCGGTGCGGCGCCGGCCGCAGGTGCCGCGGAGGACGCCACCATTGCGGCGGAGCGCAGCCGTCTTGCCGCCACGCAGAGCGAGGTCGACGGCGCGTTGAAGCAGGCGCGGCTGCTGGCCGGGCGCGCCGACGAGCTCTCCGACCGCATCAATGCCCGCCGCCGGCAGCTCTTTGCCGATCGCCTGTTTGCCCACAGCGCCAACCTGTTCGACCCCGGCTTCTGGCGCGACGCCGTAGCCGCGGTGCCGGGTGAGATGCGCACCTTGGGCGCCATCTTGAATTCGTGGGCGGCCGTGGCCCGCGCCCAATACGAGCCGAGCGGCGTGCTGGCGGCGCTCGCCACCCTGATCGCCATCGCGGTGGGTGCGTGGATCGCGCTGCACTGGGTGCGCCGTCTCACCGGGCGGCCGGCGCCGCGGCGTTTCGACAAGGCGCTCCGCGCGCTGGTCATCCTGTGCGCGCATGCCATGGCCGCGCCCGCCCTGATCGTCGCGTTCGTGCTGGTGTTGCGAGACTACATGTTGATACCGCAGCCGGCCGCCGATCTCGGCTTCGGCCTGGCCGTCGCCGCGGCGGTGGCAGGGTTCGGACGTGGGGTCGCGGTCGCCCTGTTCGCCCCCGGGGAAGCCGCGCGCCGCTTTATCCCGTGGGCCGACCAGGCGGCGGAAAGCTATGCCGCTCATCTCAGTTGGGCCGCCGGCGCGTTCGGAATAGCGATTTTTCTCAACTTCCTGCACCGCGCATCGGGCGCACCCCTGGTGCCGCTCGTCGCCACCTGGGCGCTGTTCGGGCTGGTGTTTCTCATCATCGTCATGCATCTGCTGTGGCGTTCGGCCCAAGCCGATTTTCGTGCCGAAGGCGTCAGCATGGCCGGCGCGCGGCTGCCGTGGCTGCGGGTCGTGCTGTGGCCGATCGCCGTCGTGATCGCGGTCGCCCTGGTCACGGGCTATGTGGGGTTTTCCGTCTTCCTCGCCGTGCGCCTGCTCGCGGCGCTGGCGATCGGTGGGGCGCTCACCATCGCGCTCGTCTTCGTCGATGCCTTCACCACCGAGGTGACCGCGGCCGACACGCCGCGCGGGCGGCGGATGGCGGCGTTATTCGGCATTTCGCCCAACGCGCTCGGTCTCGTCACGGCGCTGGTGTCGGCGGTTCTGCGGCTGATCCTGATCGTGGTCGCGGTGCTGGTGCTGGTCGGCTATTCCGGCCTGTTCGCCGAGGATATCTTCAGCGTATTCCAGATCTCGGTCTGGAGCTTCGCCATCGGCGGCATCAGCCTGTCGCCGACCAACCTGCTCGCCGCTCTCGCCATACTCCTCATCGGAATGCTGGCGATCCGCGGCGGCCAGCGCTGGCTCGAGACCCAGTTTCTGCCGCGCACCGGTCTCGATGCCGGCCTGCAGAATTCAATCGCGGCGCTGTCGGGCTACATCGCGCTCGTGGCCTTGCTGGCGCTGGCGCTGGGCGCGCTCGGGATCGATCTGCAGAAGATCGCGCTGATCGCCGGTGCGCTCTCGGTCGGCATCGGCTTCGGCCTGCAGTCGGTGGTGTCGAATTTCGTCTGCGGCCTCATCCTGCTGGCGGAGCGGCCGATCCGGGTCGGCGACTGGGTGGTGGTCAAGAACGAGGAAGGCTGGGTGCGCCGCATCAGCGTGCGCGCCACCGAGATCGAGACCTTCGACCGCGCTTCCGTGATCATTCCCAACCAGGACTTCATCACCGGCGTGGTGAAGAACTGGACCCATGGCAACACCATGGGCCGCGTCGTCGTCAAGGTGCGGGTCGCCTATGACAGCGACGCCGAGAAGGTGCGCGAGGTTCTGCTCGCATGCGGCGAGCAGCATCCGCAGGTTCTGCGCGCCCCGCCGCCGGCCGTTTATCTCATGAGCTTCGGCGATATCGGCATCGATTTCGAGCTGCGCTGCCTGCTCGCCGATGTGGAGCAGTCGATGATCGTCAGGACCGATCTGCAGATGGAGATTCTGCGCCGGTTCCGCGACGCCGGGATCAAGATTCCGTTTCCTCTACACGACGCCCGGATACCGGGACCGCCGGTCCAGTCTGCCACGCAGGGCGGCTGAAACGGCAAGGCCCCGCGGGTCGAACAGCGCGGGCGTGGTGCCGCGACCTTCGCATGCTATGCTTGGCCCAAACACGCGAACGATCCCGGGAGGACAGACATGCTTTTTGTGCGGATGGGCGCAATCGCCCTGCTATGGCTCGTGGCCGGCCCCCACTTCGCCGCGGCCCAGGCGCCCGCCTCGGGCGGCCCGGTCGATGCCGCATTGATCGACGATCTCGTCGCGGCGCACCGCATTCTCGCCGATCAGGGGGTGCTCGACGCCTATGGCCATGTCAGCATCCGCCACCCGGCCAATCCGAACCGCTACCTGATCTCGCGCGCGATGTCGCCGGCGAACGTGACCGCCGCCGACATCATGGAGTTCGACCTCGATTCCAATCCCGTCGACCAGCGCGGCCGCAGCATGTTCCTCGAGCGCTTCATCCACGGCGAAATATACAAGGTGCGGCCGGAGGTGAATGCGGTGATCCACAGCCATTCGCCGGGCGTGATCCCGTTCGGCATCACCAATGTGCCGATGCGGCCGGTGTTCCACACCGCCGCGTTCCTCCACGTCGGCGTTCCCGTGTTCGAGATCCGCGACGCCGGCGGAACGACCGACATGCTGGTGCGGAACGGCGCGCTCGCGAAGGCGCTCGCCGCGACGCTCGGCGACAAGCCGGTCGCGCTGATGCGTGGGCACGGCAATGTCGTGGTCGGGCCGAATGTGAAGCGCGCGACGATCCGCGCCGTCTACACCGAGGTGAACGCGCGCCTGCAGACGATCGCGCTCGGGCTCGGCGGGCCGGTCAACTACGTCTCGCCCGAGGAAGGCGCGCTGCGCGACAAGAACCCGGGCGAAGAGGGCCGCGCCTGGGACGGTTGGAAGGAGAAGGCGATGCGGAAGTAGCGGGGACATGCGCCCCGGACGCGGCGCCCGCGCCGCCAGCGCCTCCCAGTCAGCCCTGGTGATCCATCCAGAAGCACGAATGCCCGGCCACCGGCCGGGCATTCTGATTGGGTAGAGGCAGGGTCAAAGACCCTGCCGTTGGTCGAACCGGCTCACCGCGCCAGCGGGTCCGGGCGGACCTGGAACTTGACCACCTTGGGTGACGTTCCCTTGCCGGTTTCCATATGAAACGGCGTTCGGTTCCCATTGGTGGTCCACAGACCGCGGCCTTTCCAGCCGGCATTCGGATCGTCGATGCGGCCGTCCATCCACTTGGCGTAGAAGCCGAGCGGATACGGGACACGCATGTTGACCCACTTGCTGTCCACCAGCGCCATCAGCGACTCGTTGGCGTCGCCGGTGGCCATCGGGACGTTGGCGCCGAGCCCCGAGGTATTGAACTGGTCGACGAAGGTAAAGTAGCTCGCCTCCGCGCTGCCGCTCTCAGCCACGTTCTTGAACTGCGGTCCCGGGAACGGCGTCAGGGTCCAGCCTTCCGGACAGAGCTTGCCTTCGGCTGCCTTCGGCCCGTTGAGCGGGCCTTTGCACTTGCGGCGGTCGAACGCCCCCATGTGACCACTCGACAGCGGCACATAAGCGACGCCGTTGCGGTCGATGTCGAAGCCGCGCGGCCCGTAACCCGGGGCCGGCACCTCGTAGATTTCCGCCAGGGCGGTCTTCGACGGATCGGACCCCGGATCGAGCCGCAGTATGGAGCCCGGGAAGCCGAGCACTGAGCCCCAGATCGTCCCATCCGCCGGGTTCACACCGATCCCGTAGAAGGCCGCGTTGATGCGCTTGTCCTTGGTCGGATCGACCGGCTGGTTGGGCTCGACATAGTCGTCGCGCTTGCCGTTACCGTTGGTGTCGATGATGGCTGGGGTCCAGCCCTGGGCCTTCGCCTCGTCGCCGGTTTCCTCGTAGACCTTGCGGTTCAGCCAACCCATGGCACCCTGCGCCGGGCCGCCGGCGCTGGTCCACAGAGTGTTGTTGGCGTCTTCCGCGAACACCAGGTGGTGGGTATTGAAGCAGGTCCGGATCAGCTTGGTCTCGCCCGTCTTCGGATTGTAATAGGCGAGATGCCGGGTGGATTCCTTGATCGGGAACACCTGGGCGGACGGATGGGTCGAGCCTGCCTGGCAGAAAGCCGGGTTTGCCGGCTTGCCGACGCGAGACGTGATCCAGACATCACCGCGTTCATCCATCATCGGATTGTGCATGCTGGTCCGTGCGTCCCAGATCGCCTCTTCGCCCCAATAGGGTGATGGCGCCATGGTGTTGGTCTTGGTCAACTCCATGTCGGCGTCCCGCACCGGCATCTTGACCTTGGTCGCGGTGTTGGTCTGCGGATCGAGCACCGGGAAATATTCCGCGCTCTCCTCCGTGGACCCGTAGCTCTTGCCATAGGCATTCACCGTCGGCTTGCGCTTGTCGGTCGAAACCTGGTCGTGCAGGTAGACCTTCGGGTCAGCCCAGTCCCACTGGGTGATCACGACGTTCCGCTCGATGCCTTGCGGGCGCTCCGGCTTTGCAAAAGGCACTTCGCCCGCCGCAATCCGGTCAGTCCATTTGGCTAAATTGGCAAGGGATGTCGTACCTTGCCGGCCGATGGCAGCCGCCATCTGTATCATCGCCTGTCCGGATTGGATGCGCCGCTCCCAAGCCTCGACCGAGTTCTTGAAGGTACCGAGCGTCGGCGAGATTGTGCGAGTCGCCTTGTTGCCCAACTGATGGCAGGTGTAACAGCCATTGGTCTTGATTTGGTCCAGAAACTGCTCCTGGGTCTTCATCCCGGTCGCGATGCCGTTGCCGTTCGCCCCGGTGCCGGTCCCGGGGAACATGCTCTTGCTCGGGATGTCGAGCATCGCATACCAGTAGATGGCCGGATAATATTCCGCCGCGGCCGCCGCGCTCGGTGCGGGCACTGCCGTGATATTCACGATCTTGCCGGGTTCGCTGGTCGTCTTGGCGGAATCGACAAGGCCGTAGCCGCGCGACCACACCGTGTAGTTCGCCTTCGGCAGATCCGGGATCACGTAGCGACCCTGATCGTCGGTCACCACGGTCTTGCTCATCTTGGTCGGAAGGTCGGTGGTTTCGGCGATAACCCACACGCCGGCTTCCGGCCCATTCGGTCCGCGCACCACGCCGCCGATGTCGGTCGCTCCGATGCTCACGGCCGGCGCGCTCTGCTGCGCCCTGACCGGTGTCGGCGTGGCGCCGAGCGCGAGCAGAGCAATCGCCGCCGCGCCCAAATACAATCCGTGTTTCGTGGTCATGTCATCCTCCCAAATGCTGCATTTCACGATGAATCGGAACTCCGATCGATACGAATGCAGGCCGGTGGTCCGGGTCTTTTTCTTGGTAAACCTTATAGACGCATATTTCGGCGGTCTTGCAAAGACGCCAGCAGGCGTCGATCATGCGTTCGCCCGCCATGGACTGCGAACAAATGGTGGCAATCAAGGAGGGGCAATCATGCGCAACCTGCCGAAGCTTGCTGCCGTTGCGACGACGGCGGTGCTTGCCGCCGGGACCGCCGAGGCGCGCATCACGCGGATCGAGATCGCCAAGACCGAGCCGGCCTTTGCCGGGGCGAGCTTCGGCGCGGCTGGCGCCTATGAACGGCTGACCGGCAAGGCGTATCGGCGAGGTCGACCCGCGCGCTCCCGCCAATGCCGGCATCCAGGACATCAGCCTCGCGCCGCGCAACGCCAGGGGCATGGTCGAATACGTCACCGACGTCGATATCGTGCGGCCGGCCGACCGCTCCAAGAGCAACGGCGTGCTGTTCTTCAACATCGTCAACCGCGGCAACAAGGGCGGGCTCGCGCTGTTCAACGCCGACGTGCGCGGCACTCTCGCCGACATCAACGGTCTCGCCACCGCCGGCGACGGCTTCCTGCAGCGGCAGGGCTACACCATGATCTGGTTCGGCTGGCAGCCCGATGTGGCGGCCGGCAACAACCGCATCACCATGACGGTCCCGGTCGCGCGCAATCCCGACGGATCGGCGATCACCGGCATCGTGCGCAGCGAACTGGTGACGACCGCGCCGACCACGACGCTCAACCTGTCGAGCGGCTGGTTCACGGCGCTCGTCACCACGTCCTATCCGACGGTGAGCACCGACAACAAGACGCCGCTTGCCGACGGCTTCGTTCCGACGCTGACGGTGCGCGCCAAGGAACAGGCGCCGCGGGTGCCGATCCCCAACACCGAGTGGTCGTTCGGAACCTGCGCGCAGGGCGGCCCGGTCAGCGTGAACGACACCCAGATCTGCTACCCGGCAGGATTCCAGATCGGCCGTTTCTACGAGCTCACCTACCGCGCCAAGGACCCGCTGGTGCTCGGCCTGGGCTTTGCCGCCGCGCGCGACCTCGGCGCGTTTCTCAAGGCCGAGGCGAAGGACGATGCCGGCCACGACAATCCGGTGCTGATTGCGAACGCCAAGGCGATCGTGATGGGCAGCTCGCAGAGCGGACGCTTCGTGCGCTCGCTGATCCAGCTCGGCTACAACCGCGACGAGCAGGGCCGCACCGTGTTCGACGGCGCGTTCCCGCACATCGGCGGCGGATTGATGCCGCTCAACGTGCGGTTCGGCCAGCCGGGCCGCGCTGCCGCCACCGAGCAGGTCGACCGGCTCTATCCGGGCGCCAGCTTTCCGTTCACCTATGGCAGCGAGACCGATCCGCTGACGGGAGCGAAGGGCGGCATTCTCGATCGCTGCACCGCGACGGCGACCTGTCCGAAGATCATCCACGCCGCCACCGCGCTCGAAATGTGGGAGCTGCGCCAATCGCTCGGCTTCACCGATCCGCTCGGCATCCGCGACCTGGTCGAGCCCGCCAACGTGCGCAGCTACATCATGGCCTCGACGCAGCACTCCGCCGCGCCGCTGCCCCTTGCCACGCGGGAACCGTTCGGCGCCTGCCAGCAGCAGTCCAATCCCAATCCGCACACCTGGACGGTGCGCGCGCTGCTGCAGAACCTCACGGCCTGGATCAAGGACGGCGTGGAGCCGCCGCCGAGCGCCCGGCCGACGATTGCAGCCGGCACGCTGGTGGCGCCGGATCAGGTGCATTTCCCGCCGATCCCGGCCAACACCTACGGCAATGTCTCGCGTCCGGCGGTGAGGTTCCTGCGGCTGCACAACCCGCTGCACGTGCACGATTACGGCGAGGACTATCGCCCCGAGGAATCGTCCGGCATCCTGTCGGTCGAGCCGCCCAAGGTCGGTACGGCGCAGTACGGCACGCTGGTGGCGCAGGTCGATGCCGACGGCAACGATCTCGGCGGTATCCGCAACGTCTTCGTGCAGGTTCCGATCGGCACCTACACCGGCTGGAACCTGTTCAACCGAAGCTTCTACGAAGACGGCTTCTGCACCCTGCAGGGAAGCTTCATTCCGTTCGCCCGCACCAGGCAGGAGCGGCTGGACGCCGGCGATCCGCGGCTGTCCATCGAGGAGCGCTATCCGTCCAAGGAGACCTACGTGGCGGCGATCAGGAAGGCGGCGGAGGGCCTCGTCGCCAATCGCTACCTGCTGCCCGAGGACGCGAGCCGCCTGGTGTCGCAGGCCGAGGGCGAGGGCGTGAGGCTCGCGCCGTAGCGGCGCGATCCAAACGAGATCATCGTTTGGATAGCCCGGGCGAGTCGCAGCTGACCCCAATTGGTGTCATTGCCCGGCCTTGACCGGGCAATCCAGTACTCCGGTCGACGTTTACTGGATCGCCCGGTCAAGCCGGGCGATGACAGCGATCCGCTGCGGCAACCCCAACGAGGAGCGCGTTACGGCGCCGGCGATGCGAGCGGCTTGCCCTTCTCGACGATGTAGGTGGCGAGCACCTTCATTCCGCCGGTGGTGCAGGCGTCGTGCATCGGCGCCGACGGGAATCTGGAACGACTGGCCGGCCTTGAGGTGCTGGTCGGGCTTGCCTTCGATTTTGACGGCGATGTCGCCCTCCAGCACATAGGTGGTCTCGGCGCCCGGATGGGTATGGCGGCCCGCGCAGCCGCCCGCCGGGATTTCCGCGATCGCGCTCACCGTCTGGAAACCGGCCGGAAAGTCGACGGTCTGCACGGCGGCATCACGCCTTCGCTGGCCTGGACTGTTGCGCGAAAACCGGCGCCAGCAGCGACTGGCGCCGTGAAGGCGGCAATGACGAGCGTTTTCTTGAACATGGACTTTCCTCCCTTGATCGTCCGACGAACCGACCACGCGGACCTCGATGCCGCGTGTATATCACGTGCCCACGGGCGCGAAAGGGGGAGCGGCAATGGACGTGGCATGGTGCGCTGTCCCGCCCCTTTTGCGCTCTCACATCGTCACCACCAGATATTCGCCTTCGATGACGACTGGAAACGTTTCCGCCACATAGGGGCCTTCGACCAGCCGGGCGCCGGATTCGACGTTGACCTCGAAGTTGCGCACCTGGATGCGGCGCGGATCGCACCACGACTTGCCGGTGCGGATGTCGTATTCCCAGGAATGCCAGGGGCAGCGGATCACCTCGCCTCTGCGGCTGTAGCAGTACTCGCCGGGCTCGTCGGATTCCACGAAACCGGTCACGATGCCCTTCGACAGCGGTCCGCCCTGGTGGGGGCAGCGGTCCGACACCGCGAAGAACTCGCCGGCGAGATTGAAGACGATGATCTTGCGGCCCCGGACCTCGAACACCTTGCGGCCGCCGGGGGAAATCTCGTCGGCCGGAGCGACGACGTATTTCGCCACGTCTATTTCTCTCCGTAGGTCGCGCGAGAGATGTCGGGCACGGGAATGCCGCCGTCGATCGCCTTGCAGCGGACGTCCTCCGCCTTCGCCTTGCTCTCGGCGAGCTCGAGCACGTCGAGAATGCGGGTGCGCGGGATGAAGCAGACGCCGGTGTCGTCGGCGACGACGAGGTCGCCGGGCTCGACCCTGATCTCGCCGATCTGGATCGATCCGTTGATCTCCACCGTCTCCAGCCGCCACTTGCCGGTGACCGGGCTGATCTCGCTCGCCCACAGGGGATAGCCGACCGCGCGGGAATGGGCGATGTCGCGGATGCCGCCCATGACGACGGCGCCCGCTTCGCCCTGGCGCTTGCCGGTCTGGGCGGAGATGCCGCCCATGTTGGAGATTGCCGAGACACCCTGGATCACCAGCACGTCGCCCGGCGTCGCCAGGTTGTGCGCCTCGAATTCGGCCATGCGGTTGACCGCGGCGCCCGCGCCTTCCAGCGGATCGATCCGCTGCAGGATGTTTCGCAATGTCAGCGCCGGGCCGACCATGGTGGTGCCGGGGATGGTCGGCTTGAGCACGGAAGCGCCGATCACGCCGGCGGGGATGCCGAGCTCGTCCATGGCGTCGGAGATCACCCCGGTCGGATCGCCGATCGCCTTGAAGCGCTCGACCGCGCCGGCCGGCGGCGTCGGCGTCGTCATCATCGCGATGCGCTCGGGCGCGATGCGGCCGGTCAGGCGCTTGTCGGGTGAGGCGTTCACGGGCTTCTCCTGGTCAGTCGAGCTGGATATTGGCGCGGCGGATCACCGTCGACAACCGCGCCGTTTCATCGCGCAGAAACTCCGCGAATCCCGCCGCGCTGAGGTCTGCGACTTCGGCGCCCTGGTCGGTCAGCTTGGCATGGATTGCGGGATCGCGGAGCATGTCCTCGATGGCGGAATGAAGACGGGCGACGATGGGCGGCTGCGTCTTCGCCGGGGCGAGAATGCCGAACCAGGTGCCGGTCGCGTAGTCGACGCCGCTCTCCTTGAAGGTCGGCACCTCCGGCAGCAGCGCGAGCCGCCGCTCCGACGCCACCGCGATCGCCTTGAGGCTGCCGCCGCGCACCATGCCCAGCACGGGAACGACGCTGGAAAACAGCATCTGCACGGTGTTGCCGATGACGCCGAGGGCGGCGGGCCCGCCGCCGCCATAGGGCACGTGCACGATGCTGGTGCCGGTCACCGACTGGAACATCTCGGCAGCGAGGTGCGGGCTCGAGCCGACGCCGTAGGAGGCGTAGTTGAGTTCGCCCGGCCGTGCCTTGATGTAGGCGACGAGTTCGCCCAGCGTGTTCGCCGGCAGCGTCGGATTGACCACCAGGATGGTCGGCACATTGGCGATCAGCGAAATCGGTGCGAGGTCGCTCAACGGATCGAATGCGAGCTTCCGGTAGAGGGACGGATTGGCGGCAAGCCCGAGGCTCGCCATCAATAGCGTATAGCCGTCGGGCCTGGCGCGGATCGCCGCAAGCGTGCCGACATTGGTGTTGGCGCCGGGCCGGTTGACCGCGACGAAGGACTGTCCGAGCCGCTGGCTGAGTCCGTCGCACAAGAGCCGCGCGATCAGGTCGGTGCCGCCGCCCGCGGCGAACGGCACGATGATCTCGACCGGGCGGGTCGGGTAGGGCTCCTGCGCCAGCGCAGCCGTGCCGGCGCACGCAATGCACAGCAGGTGCGCGAGCGCGGCGGCACCGAGACGAAAACGTCGAAAGAGCACGCTAGCCTCCCTTTGCGGACACCTTATAGCAGGCACGGCGACCGGGAAGATGCGGCATCCTCGGCGCATCTGCCGTGCGCGCCGTCATATTGCCGGCGGTCGGGCGTGCCGATAGGGTGCCGCCTTTCCGGCATCCGAGCGACCCAACCGAGAGACAGCGTCATGATCGATTTTTACGTGCTGACCAGCCCCAATGTGCAGAAGATTTTCATCATGCTCGAGGAGCTGGAGCTGCCCTATCGCGTCATTCCCGTCGACGTCTGGAAGGGCGAGAACTTCAATCCGGAATTCGCCGCGCTCAACCCGAACAAGAAGATCCCGGTCATCGTCGATCACGAGGGCCCCGGGGGCAAGCCGTACACGGTGTTCGAATCCGGCGCGATCCTGATGTATCTCGCCGACAAGGCCAAGCGCTTCCTGCCCACCGACATGGCGAAGCGCTACGACGTCATCCAATGGCTGATGATCCAGCTCACCGGCGTCGGGCCGACCTTCGGGCAGTTCGTCCACTTCTCTCGCTTCGCGCCTGCGGGCAACGACTATTCGCTGAGCCGCCACCGCACCGAGATGCGCAGGATTTACGATCTCCTCGAAGCCCGGCTCGGCGCCAGCCCCTATCTCGGCGGTGCGGATTATTCGATCGCCGACATCGCGACGTTCCCGTGGACGCGCAACCATGACGCACAGGGCGTGAAATGGGCCGACCACCCCAATCTCGCGCGCTGGTTCGACGCCATCGCCGCGCGTCCCGCCGTCAAGCGCGCGCTCGCCAAGGTCGATGCCATCGTGTCGAGCCGCGACGTCGCCACCGACGAGGTGAAGGACCGCATCTTCGGCCGCGGCCGCTACGCACGCGCGTGAGCACTTCTCGCTCTCTCCGCGTGCGGCTAGATTCACGCGAGCACCTCTCCCCGCGTGCGGGGAGAGGTCGGATCGCGTAGCGATCCGGGTGAGGGGGCTTTGCCACGAGTTTGAGACTCGTTGAATGGTAAGGGCGCCTCTCGCAAGCTCAGACTCGCGGACAGGCCCCCTCACCCTCCCTCGCTTTGCTCGGTCGACCTCTCCCCGCACGCGGGGAGAGGTGAAGGCTGCGGACCGACGCGTGTTGCGTAGAGCAATCGCGCGTTGAATTACTTCCCCAGCACGAGCGCCTTTTCCGCTTCGGTGCGGACGCGGATGTAGCCGGCCTTGAAATAGGGCTGCGCGCCGTACCAGATGCGGCCCTTGGCATCGACCACCATGTCGCGGGTGCCGCGCTCGCCATAGGGCGAGGGATACTCCGTAACCTTGCCGGTGTTGGGGTCGAGCTTGCCCATGACGTCGGTGTACATGGAGGCGTACCAGACGTTGTCGCCGTGGTCGACCTCCATGCCGTAGGGCGTCGGCATCGGGCCGGGCAGCTTGAAGCTCTTGAACTCCTTCGTGCCGGGATCGAAGCGCGTGAGATTGCCGCCGAAGTAATCGCCGATCCACACCATGCCCTTGGAGTCGACCTTCAGGCGCCGCGGCGAAACACCGTCCGGCGGCTGATACCGCGTGACCTTGTTGGTCTTCACGTCGACCACGCCGATGTCCTGATGGTCGCGCGCGTTGAACTGGGCGAACCAGACATTGCCCTTCTGGTCGACGGCGATCCCGTAGGTGTCGGGCGCCTCTTCGTTGAAGAACTTGTATCTTCCGGTCTTGACGTCGAGCTTCTTCAGCGGGCGCCCGGACACCCAGATGTTGCCGTCGTGATCGACGACCGCGGTATGGCTTCGCGCGCCGCCACCCTGCGTACCGCGCGGATCGGGCAGGTTCGGGAAGGGATCGTTGGGATCCTTCTGCACCGGCTTTTTCACATTGTAATCGTCGATCATCTTCTGGTCGATGAAGACCTCGAATTTCTCGGCGCGGGTGTCGAACCGCGCCAAGCCGCCCTGCGCTTCGAGCGTGAGCCACACCGAGCCGTCCGGCGTCGGCAGCACTTCGTGGATGAAATTGCTGGAGAGGTCGGTCAACCGCCACGTCTTGATCTCTCCGGTGTCCGGATTGAGCCGCGACAGGCCGCCGGACATCTCCATCCACAGGAAGCCGTCCTTGTCGGGACGCGCCGAGCCGGGACGGTCCTTCGGGTCGCCGGTCAACTCGTAGTCGACATAGACGATATTGAGCGCCTCGTCGCTGAAGTGGTCGCGCTCCTGCTTGACCTTCTGGTAGTCCGGCAGCTCGGTCGGCGATTCCGGGGTGGCGGAGTCCGGACCGAAGGCGGCGGCGAGATAGGCCGCGACCTCGTCTCTCACCTCGGGCCTGATCCTGGCCACGCCGGTCTGGCGCATGACGTCGATCTCGTCCTTCCAGCCCTGGAGGTCGTGCCGGCCCACCGCGCCGATCTTGCCGAAGGCATGGCAATTGAAGCACAGCTGGACGAGCACGTCCTTGCCGTTGCCGTGGGCTTGCGGCAGCAGCGTGCCGGCCTGGTACTTGGTCAGCTGGCTCCACTCCACCATGCCGTTCTGCATGGCGAAGTCGAGCGTCACGTTCTTGCCGTCCTCCACCACGACGTTGTTTCGCCGCAGCGGGCTGCTCTTGAATCCGACTGATGTCGGCGTCACCGCGTAGGTCCCGGCGGCGAGATTGTCGGTCCAATAGCGTCCCTGATTGTCCGACAGGACCATCATCGTCATCTTGGTCTTGAGGTTCTGGACGCGCACGAACGCGGCCCGGAACGGTGCGCCGTCCGGCCCCTTGATGGTTCCCGTAACGGTACCGGCAAAGGCTGCATATCCGGTCGTTCCGAGCAGCAGCGCCGCCAGGCCGGACTTGACGATCATCTTCATGGGTTTCCTCCGCAGACGAAATTCTTTTTTTGGGCGCCTGCCCACCGGCGGGCAGAATGCCCAGACTTTTTGCGAGCCGCAAGGCCACGCGCCCGGGAGCTGCTGCAAAATCGAATCGCTGCATCGTCGGAGATGGCGCCGGGAGCTGCCACGGACTAAGGTGCGGCCCGTCTGTCACGGAGGCCACGGCAGATCCCATGAAATCGCAATTGCCCCGCGGCGCGCGTTACGGAGCCCTTCTGTTCTTCGCACTCGCTTGCATGCAACCGCTGGCGCACCGGTTGGGCGTGACATCGGCGGGCGCGGCGGGCCCGGTCATCAAGGGCGGATACGCGCTCGGTGAAGAAAACTGCGGCCAGGCTCCGTCGGCATTTCCAAAAATTCGGATCGGAATGCGCCCCGGCTACTGCGCGGGCCTCGTGGCAAGCAAGGAGGACGGGCTGGTCTTTCCGCGGTCCATCGTGCAAGTGCCGGATTCGCACCTGTTCGTCGTTTCCGACATGGGCGGCTGGAGTGCGGGAATTGGCCGCCTGCTTCTCCTCGATCCGCAGGCGCCCGCCGGCAAACGCGTGACGGTGCTCATCGGCAAGCTCGACTTCCCGCATGGGCTTGCCGTCGGCACCGACCGCCGCGTCTATGCGAGCACCGACACCAGGATTTTTCGCTTCGACCCGCTGGCAAAACGACCCGAGACGAGCATGGAGGTGATCGTGCAGGGTTTACCCGGCCGCCGGGTCACCCTGTCCGACGGCACAAAGATCGAGGAGAGCGCCCACCCTCTCAAGCAATTCGTGTTCGACAGGACGGGGCGCATCTACGTGAATGTCGGCGCTCCCACCGATCGCTGCGCCACCGGATCGACCGAGACAAAGCGGTGCGCGGCAGGTGAAGGTGCCAACCCGCTCGCATCGATCTGGGCTTTCACGCCTCCGGCGAGCGGAATTTTCCCGGCGTTGAAACCGGGTGACCCCAACCCGCCCCGCGAAGTCTACGCGCGGGGACTGCGCAACTCGATGGCGCTTGCGCTCAGCCCGGATTTCCCGGCGGAGGGATCGGCTTTCCTGCAGGGCGAGAATGCCCGCGATCTGCCGGACCTGTTCGAGCCCAATGAGGAGCTCAACGCCGTCGAGAAGGGGAAGCATTACGGCTGGCCGTACTGTTACGACCTCGCGACCATAAGCCCGGAATACCGGGCATTTCTGCAGACACGCACCGAGTATCAAAATCTCTGCACCGGCGCCGCGATCTACAAGCGGCCGCACTCGCTCATGCCGCCGCACGCGGCGCCGCTCGCCATGCTCTATTATCAGGGCGACAAGTTTCCCGAGCTGAAAGGCAAGCTCCTCGTCGGGCTGCACGGCTATAGGCCCACCGGAAGCCGGGTCGTCTTTTACGACGTGGACGCCAAGGGCTTTCCGACCGTGAGCGCCGCTCCCGTCACATACAATGTGAGTTGCGCCGCCGAGCCCACGCGCGCGTTCCAGACGGAGCAAGGAGGGCCGGTCGCGGCAGCGCCCATCAACGAGCTCGTCGTCGGCTGGCACAGGGTGAACGGCGTGCGGCCGCAAGGCGCTCCGGTCGGAGTAACCGTTGCCGCCGATGGCGCCCTGTGGCTCGTCGAGGACAAGAACCAGACGATCATCCGCATCGATGTCGCGCCGCAGGGGGCGGTGGATCAGCTCCCATGCGAGGCCAGGACCGAGGCGCAGATCGCTGAAATCATCGGCTTCGTCGCCAAGAGCAGCGACAGCCGCAGGCGCCTGACGCAGGTCCGCACCCAACTGATCGAAAAGCACTGCTTCGGCTGCCATTCCGACTTCGATCTGAAGGACGCAATGACCGATGCGCAGAAGGACACCGCCGTGCTGCATTTCCTGCTCGCCCAGGACGGCTGGATATATCCCGGAGATCCCGATTCCGGCCACCTGCACAGCCGCGTATGGGGAAAGGGTGCGGAGATGGTGATGCCCGCCAACGGGCGGGAGCTGATCGCCAAGGACCCGGCCTATAAGCAGCTTCTCGGCACGCTCGACCAGTTCGTCGCCGGGATGGTGCCCGGTACGCGCAAGCGCGTCAGGCTCGGGCAACGGGTTGCCCACGACTTCCGCAATCGGTCCGGCAAGGTCTGCGGCTCGCTGCCTAACAATACGCTCGTGGTCGTCGTCGACGGCAGGCCGAAGGAAAAGCCGCTGTTCAGCCGCATTTTCCGTCCAGCGGATATCTATCTGAATGGCATGTGTGTCGATGGCGACGGCTACTACGTCGAGCAGAATTATCTTGGCGCTGTCTGAGATTGCGGTCGCCGTCCTTGTGGCCGCTGTTTTGGCCGCCCTGACGACCGCGGCGGCGGCGGAACCGGCACTGTTCGAGAGCCGGCAGCTCACGCCGCCCGGCGAATACACCTCCGGGATCGAAGGACCCGCCGTCGACGCGACCGGTACCTTGTATGTGGTGAACTTCGGCAAGCAGGGGACCATCGGCGCGCTGCGCCCCGGTGCGCCGACGTCCGAGCTCTTCGCCGGGCTTCCCGAAGGCAGCATCGGAAACGCCATCCGCTTCGATCGCGACGGGCGGATGTATGTGGCCGACTACAAGAATCACAACGTGTTCGTGTTCGAGCGCGGTCAAACCGAGCCGCGCGTCTATTTTCACTCCGACCAATTCAACCAGCCGAATGATCTCACGGTTGCGGCGGACGGAACGATCTACGCCAGCGATCCGCGCTGGCGGGGCCATGATGGCCAGATCTGGCGGATCACGCGCGGGCCTGACGGCGCCGCCGTGGGCGAAGTGATGTCAGCTAATCGAAAAATGGGCACGACCAACGGCCTCGACCTCAGCCCGGACGGCACGACCCTTTACGTCGGCGAATCCGAGACGCGCGAGATCTGGGCGTACCGGCTGGATGGAGCAAAGCTCGTGGCGCCGCGCCTGGTGAAGAAGTTCGGCGATTTCAGCCTGGACGGGCTCCGGACCGATGTCGACGGCCAGATCTACGTGGCGAGAATCGAAAAGGGGACGATCGCCGCGCTCTCGCCGGACGGAAAACTCAGGCATGAAATCCAATTGCGGGGGAAGGAGCCGACCAATCTCGCATTCGGCGGACTCGACGGAAAAACGGTCTTCGTCACCCAGCGCCAGGGCGGCTTCATCGAAGCGTTCCGCGTCGATCGTCCGGGGCGCGAATACTGCCTGCAGACGTCCGATGTGTCGTGCCGGACACCGGCCGCACCGACGCGGCCGGCGCCGCGCGGACTTCCGAAATAAAATTCGCTTTCAAATTATTTCATTCGCGGGTCGCGCCATGTATGGCCGCCACGCCATCCGATGCACCACCGGTAGGTTTGCCGCCTGTGGATATTGCTCAGGTCTGCCGCGAAATCGCCCGATACGGTCACGATAGTCCCGTCGCCTTTCCGGGGGGACGGGCGGATGTTCCGGTCTCGACGTGTAAGCGTCGAGGCCGGAGCAACGCGTTTGGGGTCCTGGCGCCACGCACAGCCTCGTTAGTCTTTCTTGGGACCTCATCCAGAGGAGCCGTGCGCAGCACGGCGTCTCGAAGGATGGCCACAAGCACTGCCGTTGAAACGGTCGCGGACGCCGTGCGCGCTGCCATCCTTCGAGACGCGCGCTGGAGCGCGCTCCTCAGGACGAGGTCGTAAGGATTCAGCTATCCTCACGCAACGACTATCCTCACGCCACTGCCGGCGCCTCCGCGCGCGGCTGCTCATAGGCCTTGAGCCGCGGCAGGACCTCCGTTCCGAACAGCGTGAGATTGTCCACGGTGTCTTCGTGGGACATCGGGCCGGCATGTCCCATCATGATGAGATTGCCCATTCCGCCGCAATATTCGCAGAACTCGACGATCTGGGCATAGACCTGGTCGGGCGTGCCGGCGAACATGATGCCGGCGTCGATGAGGTCCCGCACGCTGCCGCTGTGCATGTCGATGAAGCGGCCGTCCTTGGTCTTGCTGCGCTGGCGGGTCTCGCCGCGCAGGATGCGCATGTTGTCCTCGACCGAGAGATAGCCCGGCGGATTGCGGAATTGCGGCGCCACGATGCTGCTCGAGCGCAGATAGCTCGCGACGACTTCGGCGCGCGCGTGCGCCTTGGCTTCGTCTGTCGGCGACCGCGACGAGGCCGAGATAGCCGAAACGGTCGGCGCCGGGGGCCGGGCGGCCTTTGGAGACATAGCCCTCGCGATAGGCATCGAACAGCGGCCTCGTCGCAAAGCCGGTGCCGAGCGTTGCCATCACGTAGCCCTTCTCGCCCAGCACCTGCGCGTTGGTGCGGCTGCCGGTGGTGCTCCACACCGGCGGATGCGGCTGCTGGTAGGGACGCGGCCACAGATTGACGTGGCGGTAATGGAAGTGCTCGCTTTCCCAGTTGAACGGCGCGTCGTGGCTGGTCATCGCCTTGATGATGAAGTCATGGGATTCCCAGAACCGCTCCATGACGCCGACCGGGTTCTGGTTCGACACCGGGAATTCGTAGGGCACGCCCTTGATGAAGCCCATGTCGAGCCGGCCGCGCGAGATCACGTCGATGGTGGCGAGCTCTTCGGCGACGCGCAGCGGGTCCTGCCGGTGGCCGATCGGATAGCCGAGCACCAGGAGCCGGGCGCGCTTGGTCTCGCGCGCGAGCACGGAGAGCGCGACGATTGCGGTGCAGGACATGCAGGTCGCGGTGGAATGGTGCTCGTTGATCATGATGTCGAGGCCGAGCTCGTCGGCAAGCAGCCATTCATCGTAATAGCGGTGCAACAGGTCGGCCGCGACCTCAGGGTCCTGCTTGCGGTTGGGCAGGTTGACCCGCAGCGACCCCTCATGTTCCGGCCACGCCGGGAAATAGGGCTGCTCGGTGAATTGATAGACGCGCATGAGGCTCCCCCGGCGCTCAGGAACGGGAATTCAAGGCCGCGAAGGCGAGCGCCTGCTCGGCGAAGATTTTCGGCTTCTCGAGATGCGGGAAGTGGCCGGCGCCTTCGATCCGCTCGAACTTGGCGCCCGGCACCGCCGCGCAAAAGGCACGGCCGTAGCTCTCCTCGACCAGCCCGTCGTTCGCGCCCCACAGCACCAGGGTCGGAATCGCGATGCGGTGCAGCCGGTCCCTGAGCTTGGGGTCGTGCATATAGGGCGACCACGCGAACCGCGCCGCGGATTCGCGGTTGCGGGCGACGATGCGAAGCTCGTCCTCGCTCATCGCGCGGTAGTCGCGCTGGGCCTTGGCCGGATCGGCGAACGCCTTCTCGTTGAATTCGTTTTCCAGCATGGCGAAGACGTCGAGGATGTCGCGGGTCTCGCGGTCGCCGACCTTGATGCCGACGGGGTTGGCGAGCACCAGGCGCGACATGCGTGCGGTCGACTTGATCGCGATGGCGGTGGCGATCCAGGCGCCCAGCGAGACCCCGACCACCAGCGTCTGCTCGAGGTCGAGCTCGTCCATGGCGTCGAGATAGAAATAGGCGAGATCGTCGACCGTCGTCACCGAGGCCGGCAGCTCGGAACGGCCGAAGCCGGGATGCGACGGCGCAATCAGCCGCCCGCCCGCCGCCAGCATGTCGAGCACCGGCGCCGACGGCTCGAGGCCGATATGAGGATGGAGGAACAGGATCGGCCGGCCGCGGCCGCGGTCGATCAGTTCGAGCTTCGACCCATTGACGGATATCGATGAGCCCGTCGCCGCGGTATCGTTGGCGACGTTCATCCGTGGCTACGCCCGGTTGTGTTCATGGCCTCCCCATCTCGGCTGTTCTTGCCCGTGTTCTTGCGCCCATGGGTATCGGCGCGGCATCGCTTTGGCAACGCCCTCTCCAGAGGAGCGGGATTGCCCGATGCGCATATTCGGCCTAATCGGTGTCGCGCCTTCCCCGACCGGAGCTTGAGATGGCCGAGCCTGCGTTCGAACTCAATTCCGCGGTCACCTATGCCACCCATGAGGGCGTCGCCCTTCAGGGCGACCTCTACCTCCCGAAATCTCGCGGCAACGTGCCGGCCCTCGTCGCCGTGCATGGCGGCGGCTGGCAGCAGGGCGCGCGCAGCACGTTCCAGCATTGGGGTCCCTGGCTCGCGGCGCGCGGCCACGCCTTGTTCAGCGTCAGCTATCGCTTCGCCAAGAAGGGCAAGAAGGCCTTTCCCGAAGCGGTGCGCGACGTGCTCGCCGCGGTCCAGCATGTGCGCGGCAACGCCGCCGCGCTCGGCATCGACGGCGCCCGCATCGGGCTGTTCGGCGCGTCGGCCGGCGCCCATCTCGCGGCGCTGGCGGCACTGGGCGGCCGCGCGCCCGCCTTGGCCGGCGGCTATCCCGACGATGCCCATGCGGGCGTCGACACGGCGGTCAAGGTGCTGGTCGGCGTCTACGGCGTCTATGACCTCATCGAGATGTGGCAGTGCTATCAGGCGAACAGTCCGCTCGACAACAACATCGAGAATTTCATCGGCGCCGCGCCGATGGCGAACCGGCAGCTCTATTTCGATGCGACGCCGATCAGTTATGCGACTTACGCCAACAACAAGACCGCGGTGCTGCTCGGTTTCGGCACCGAGGACGACCTGGTCGACCGCAAGGCTCATTCCGAGGCGTTCCTGCGCGCGCTCAAGCAGGCCGGTTTCTTCGCCCGCAGCTGCGTCGTGCAGGGCGCCGGCCACTATTGGATCAGCGATCCCATCGAGGAGCCCGGCAGCTATACCGGCGTCTTCGCCCCCCGGCTGATGCGGTTTCTGGCGGAGAAGCTGTGACCGTGCCCCGGTCGTGGGCAGCCCGAAACCGATGGTGTCCCAGTTTGAACCTCTGATTGCGACGTTCGCCGCGCCGCATAATCTCAGCGGCGATAGCAATGTCGGTGATCCGCCGTTTTTGACCCCGGAGCAGACTCCGGTCCGGATTGTCGGCTCAGGCTTTTTTGGTGGGAAGCGGATTTGACTCCAACACCGCCGTCGCGCCTACCTTCGTCTATACTGGCGGCGCCTCGTCTATTCCCTGCGGGAGACCCGATGTCGTTACCATCGGCAGCATCATCCTCGTGGTCACCGGCATCACCACGACTGAAGTCCATCGACGTCTTCCGTGGCGCCACCATTGCCGCGATGATCCTCGTGAACGGGCAATTCTCGCACGAGGAGAGCTATCGCCAGCTCGTGCACGCTGAGTGGAATGGCTGGACCTTTGCGGACACGATCTACCCCTGCTTCCTCTTCATCGTGGGTGTCTCGCTCACGCTCTCGACCGCGGCACGCGTGGCACGCGGGGAGGACCGCACCCGTCTCCTCTGGCATGCCCTGCGAAGGTCGCTGCTGATCTTCGGGTGCGGCGTGGTGATCGACTACTTACGCGTCCCCTCCCACGAGTTCCCTTTCATTGGCTTTCAGGATCATCTCCAGCTCACGGGCGCCCTGCAGAAGATCGCCGTCTGCTACCTCGTGGCCTTCCACATCTACCTGTGGACCGGGCTGCGTGGCGTAATCGTCGGGATCATCGGCCTGAATCTGCTGTATCTCGGCCTCCTCTACTTCTACCCGGTGCCCGAGTGTGGACCCGGCTCCCTGGCCGTGAACTGCAACTTCCCCGGATACCTCGACGAGATCGTGATCGACGGCTTCAGATGGAACAGCACGGCCTTCGACCCCGACGGGGTGGGAGCCATCCTACCCGCCATCACCTCGGTCCTGTTCGGCGTGCTGGCGGGAGAGTTCCTGCGGAGCGAGTGGCGTCCGCGGCAGCGGCTCTTGCGGCTTCTGGGCGGGGGAATCGTCCTGATCGCTGCAGGTGAATTGCTCTCGATATGGGTGCCGATCAATAAGCAGCTCTGGACCACCTCCTTCGCCGTCTTCATGGCGGGGCTGGCGGCAACAGGCCTGGCCTGCTCCATCTGGCTCGTTGATGGCCGCCCATTGCAACGCTGGTTCAGACCACTGGAAATCTTCGGGTTGAACGCGGTCGCGGCCTACCTGATCTCCCGGCTCGTGGCAAACGTGCCGAGGGTGCACGTCGTGGGAAAATCGCTGTACACCGATGTCCTTGCGCGCGCGGCGAGCCCGCCGGACGCGTCCCTGCTGTTCGCGATGGTGGTGCTAGCCGCCGTCTACCTGGCGGTCTGGCTCATGGATCGCCGGGGTTGGTATCTGAAGTTATAGCCAGACCGATCTAAAGTTAAATGTGCTCCGGGCCAGTGTCGATCGTGACCTCGATGCGGTTTTCGCGATCTTAGTCGAACAACGGGTCGGCGGCCTCGTGATCGGTCAAGCGTCACCGACTCCGCTGATTGAAAACTCGAACTGAGACACACCCCAAAACCGTTTCACTTGTAACTAGAACTGTTCTAATATCGCTCCGTGACCCCTCGACCCCCGACGGGGAAGGTGCGGAGCATTCCCATGGCGCAAGCAACCAAGCAGGACGCTGGGCGAGACACCAAGCAAGAGATCATGCTCGGGAAGGCGCACGGCAAGCCCGCCGCGTCGACCGACACCGCATCCGCCTATCAGTCGGGGTTCGGCAATCAGTTCTCAACCGAAGCCGTCGCCGGCGCGCTGCCGGTCGGGCGCAACAGCCCGCAGCGGGCGCCGCACGGGCTTTATGCGGAGCTGATCTCAGGCACGGCATTCACGGCGGCGCGCCACGAGAACCGCCGCACCTGGACCTATCGCATCCGGCCCTCGGTGGTGCACAAGCCCTACAAGCGCGTCGAGAACGCCGCGATGCGGACCGCCCCCTTCAACGACACCGAGGCGACGCCGTCGCAGCTGCGCTGGAGCCCGTTCCCGATCCCGGAGGCGCCCACCGATTTCGTCGAAGGCATCGTGACCGTCGGCGGCAATGGCAGCGCCGCCGACCAGTCCGGCATGGCGGTCCACGTCTATGCCGCCAACCGCTCCATGACCGAGCGCTACTTCTACAATGCCGATGGCGAAATGCTCGTCGTCCCGCAGCAGGGGCGGGCGCGGTTCGTCACCGAGCTCGGCGTCCTCGAGGTGGCCAATGGCGAGATCGCCATCATTCCGCGCGGGCTGAGATTCCGCGTCGAGCTGCCGGACGGTCCGTCGCGCGGCTACATCTGCGAGAACTACGGCCAGATGCTGCGGCTGCCCGAGCTGGGCCCGCTCGGCTCCAACGGCCTTGCCAATCCCCGCGACTTCCTGGCGCCGGTCGCGGCCTATGAGAGCAAGGAGACGCCGTGCGTTCTCATCGCCAAGTTCCAGGGCAATCTGTGGGCGGCCGAGATGGCGCATTCGCCGCTCTCGGTGGTCGCCTGGCACGGCAATTTCGCGCCGTACAAATACGATCTGTCGCGCTTCATGGTGATCGGCACCATCAGCTTCGACCATCCCGACCCTTCGATCTTCAGCGTGCTCACGGCGCCGTCGGACATTCCCGGCACCGCCAATATCGACTTCGTCATCTTCCCGCCGCGCTGGCTGGTGGGCGAGGATACGTTCCGGCCGCCCTGGTACCATCGCAACGTGATGTGCGAGTTCATGGGGCTGCTCAAGGGCGTCTACGACGCCAAGGCCGAGGGCTTCCTTCCTGGCGGCGCCAGCCTGCACAATTGCATGACGGCGCACGGGCCCGACGCCGAGACCTTCGCGCGCGCTTCTGCCGCCGAGCTCAAGCCGCACAAGCTCGAAGACACCATGGCCTTCATGTTCGAGAGCCGCTTCGCCATGCGGCTTACCCGCTACGCCATGGAATCCTCGGAGCTGCAGCACGACTATTTCGAAGGCTGGCAGGGCCTGGAGCGGCATTTCCCGGGTAAGTGAAGTTGCTCTCCCTCCCCATCTTTGGGGAGGGCCGGGGTGGGGTCTTTTTCCACGCCACGGCGCTTGATGAAGCAAACTCCACCCCGGCCCTCCCGAAGTCGGGGAGGGAGCAGATGCGCCCGCGCCACCACGATGGCTGAATGTCTATGAAAGGTATTTTCATACCAAACGACACCTGCGATTCTACTTTGCATGGGGTTGTTTTTTAAGAAGGGACGACATCCGTTCGCGGCGCAGCTGGACCAATCGCGAGAACGGAAAAACAGCCGACGTTTCGTATGTATAAGATGCGCCGCATCGCCTTCGCCCGTGCCCCGAGCCCTTCATGATCCGCATCACCGATACCATCAGCATCGACGACAGCGAGGTCTCCGAGACCTTCATCCGCTCGTCGGGGCCGGGTGGCCAGAACGTCAACAAGCTCGCGACCGCGGTGCAGCTGCGCTTCGACGTGCGCCATTCGCCCTCGCTGCCTCATGAGGTGCGGGCACGGCTGGAGCGGCTCGCCGGCAAGCGCCTGACGCGCGACGGCGTGCTGGTGATCACGGCGCAGCGCCATCGCACCCAGGAGCGCAACCGCGACGACGCGCTCGAACGGCTCGTCGAGCTCGTCCGCGCCGCCGCGGTGCGGCCGACGCCGCGCCGCCCGACCAAGCCGACTTTCGGCTCCAAGGTGAGACGGCTCGAAGGCAAGAAACGCCGCGCCGGCGTCAAGGCGCTGCGCCAGGGCAAGCCGGTGGTGGATTGAGCATGATTGCCGGGGGAGGCGCGGCGCGTAGAGTGCGCAAAGGCGCGCCTTCGCGCGGTGCCCAGGCGGTACGGCCTTTCAGCGTGGGCACGGCGGACGAGCGCAGTGCATAATGCAAAGCTCTGAGGCCGCCTTTGTCCATCCTACATTGCCGAGATTGCCTCGCCGCGTCCCCTGTGTTTTGTAAGTTCATGGCCCGCACCGGGGCGCCCTTGCCGAGCTTGGAATGAAGCCAGGACTGAGCGCGATCATCATCACCAGGAACGAGGCGAAGAACATTGCCGCGTGCCTGGAGAGCATTGCGTTCTGCGACGAGCGCATCGTGGTCGACAGCGGCAGCACCGACGATACCGTCGCCATCGCCAAGGGCTGCGGCGCCGAGGTCACGAGCCATGAATGGGCCGGCTTCGGCGCACAGAAGAACCACGCGCTCTCGCTCGCGCGCGGCGACTGGGTGCTGTCCATCGACGCCGACGAGCGGGTGTCGCCGCCGCTCGCCGCCGAAATCCTGGCGGCGGTCGCGGCGGGGGCAGCGGACGGATATGAAATGCCGCGGCTCTCCACGTTTCTCGGCCGGCCCATGCGGCACTCCGGCTGGTACCCGGATTACGTGCTGCGCTTGTTCCGCCGCGATCGCGCCCGGTTCACCGACGATCTCGTGCATGAGCGGGTCGTATGCCAGGGCCGCATCGCGCGCCTCGCGGTTCCGCTCGACCATCATCCGGTGCTGCGCCTGGAAGACGCGGTGGCGCGGGCCGACGGGTATTCAACTGCCGGGGCAAAGATGCTCGCGGCGTCCGGCCGCCGCGTCACCTTCATGAGCGGCATTACCCATGGCCTGTGGTCGTTCCTGCGGGCATACATATTGCGGCGCGGATTTCTCGACGGCCACGAGGGCTTCCTGCTCGCCGTGGCCAATGCGGAAGGGACATACTACCGTTACATGAAGGCTTGGCTCGCGAGGCGTCAGCTTGGATGACCTGATCTCGGTGATTGTCTCGACCTACAATCGGGCGGACGCGCTCGACGCCGTCCTGCGCGCCTTGTCCCGTCAGTCCGACCGCCGTTTCGAGATCGTGGTCGCCGACGACGGCTCGGGCGCCGCGACGCAGCAAGTGGTGAGCGACTGGGTCGCGCGTGCGACGGTGCCGGTCAAACACGTTTGGCACGAGGATCGCGGCTTCCGGCTCGCCGAGATACGCAACCTCGGCATCCGCGCCAGCGCGGGCAGATACATCATCTTCCTCGACGGCGACTGCATCCCGCGGCGTGATTTCGTCGCCGCCCACCGCCGCCTCGCCGAGCCCGGCTGGTTCGTCACCGGCAACCGCATCCTGATGTCGCAGGGATTGACCGCGCGCGTGCTCGAGAAAGGGAGCGACTCAAGCAGCGACCCCGGTAACGAGCTTCATCTCGAGCCGGAATTGTGGGGATTGGCGAAGCACCTGTCGCTGCGCCGGCGCGGCGATCTCAACCGCCTCGCGCCGCTGCTCAGCCTGCCCCTCGGCGGTCTGCGCAAGCGGCGCGCGCGTAAATGGAAGGGTGCGAGCGGCAGCAACATGGCGTTCTGGCGCGAAGACCTCGATGCCGTCGACGGCTTCGACGCCGCCTTCAAGGGCTGGGGCAGGGAGGATTCCGATATCTTCATCCGCCTGATCCGCGCCGGCGTGCGCCGCAAGGACGGCCGGTTTGCGACCGGCGTTCTCCATCTGTGGCATCGCGAGGCCGATCGCTCCGGCCTCGGCGTCAATGAGCGCCAGCTCGCGGACGTCATGCAGGGCGACACCGTCAAGGCGCGGCGCGGACTGTCCTCGTGCGGACAAGCTCCCGGCGTGCTCGCCGGCGAGGCCGGGCGATGACCATCGCGAACGCAACGACGGTCGAAGATTTCCGGCGCGAGGCGCTTCCGCGCATCGCCGACGGGCTCGCCATCGCGGTCGCGGCGTCGCTGCCGTGGTCGACCTCGGCGACCGGAATCCTGACCGCGCTCTGGCTGCTCGCGATGCTGCCCATGCTGAGCCTCGAGGCGCTGCGCCGGGAAGTGCTGTCTGCGCCGGGCGGATTGCCGGTGCTGCTCGCGATCTTCGCCGCCGCGGGCATGGCATGGGCGGATGTCCCGATGGGCGAACGCTTCCACGGGCTGGAATCGTTCCTGCGGCTGCTCATGATCCCGGTGCTGTTCGTGCAGTTTCGCCGCTCGGATCGCGGCCTGTGGGTCGGCGCGGCGTTGCTGGCATCCGCAACCGTGGTGCTCGCGTCCTCCTATGTGATGATCAACCTGCCCAATGCCATGACGCTCGGACACGGTTATGGGGTGCCGGCGAAGGACGACATCTTCCAGAGCGGGATCTTCACGCTGAGCGCGTTCGCGCTCTTCCATGTCGCGGTCGGCCAATGGAACGGGCAGCGGCGGGGTGTCGCGGCGATCTGCCTCCTGCTCGGCGTCCTCTTCATCGCCAACATGATCTACGTGGTGACCAGCCGCACTGCGCTGGTGGTCATTCCCGTGCTCTACGTGCTGTTTGCGTTCCACATCGGCGTGCACCGGCGCTCCTGGGCGGTGATCGCCGCCTATGTGGCGATCGGCGTCGCCGCCCTCGGCATCGTGTGGACGACGTCGCATCATTTGCGAGGCCGCGTCACCGTCGTCTCCCAGGAAATCAATGAACATGTCGCCAAGGGCGTCGACACTTCGTCAGGAGCGCGGCTGGAGTTCTGGAAGTATTCGCTGCGCATCGTGAGCGAGACGCCGATCCTCGGCCACGGCACCGGCACCATCGCGGATGAGTTCCGCCGCCATGCAGACGGGCCGACGGGCTCCACTGCGACCAACCCGCACAACCAGATTTTCACCGTCGCAATTCAGCTCGGGGCGGTCGGCGTGGTCATCCTGTTGGCGATGTGGGCCGCCCACTGGTTGATGTTCACCGGTTCGGGATTGCCGGCTTGGATCGGGCTCATGGTGGTGACGCAGAACATCATCAGCTGCCAGTTCAATTCGCATCTCTTGGATTTCACCCAGGGGTGGCTCTACGTGTTCGGCGTCGGCGTGTTCGGCGGCATGGTGCTGCGCGACAAAGAGCGCGCGCCGGCCGGGGCGCCCGAAGCTGTCGCGCCGTCGCACCCATGAAACAATTGGACATATCGTCAGGAAAACCGTCTCAGCTGCTCGACCTGCCGCCGCGTCCGCGGGTGCTGGTGGTGGCGCTGCGACGGCTCGGCGACGTGCTGTTCACGACGCCGCTTATCGCCAGCATCCGCCGCGCCTGGCCGCAGGCGCGGATCGACGCCCTGGTGTTCGCCGATACCGCCGGCGTGCTCGCCGGCAATCCCGATCTCGATCGCGTCGTCACCATGCCGGCGGCGCGCGGCACCATGGCGAGCCTCGCGCTCGCGCTGCGCCTGTTCAAGCGTTACGACCTCGCGGTTTCGACCCAGAGCGGCGACCGCCCGACTTTCTTCGCTCTGCTCGCCGGCCGCCGTCACGTCGGGCCGATCGACGGCGGCCGGCGCGGCGAGCTGCGCCGACGCGCGTTGTCGCGCGCCGTGCCGAATCGGCCGGGGCTGCACCGGCTCGAGGAAATGCTTCGCCTAGCCGATGCGCTGGGCATCGAACGGGTGTCACATCTGGTGTGTCCGGGAGGCGCCGCGCCGCGCCGGTTTGCCGCCGGCCCCTATGCGGTGGTCCACGCGGCGCCGAATTTCGTCTACAAGCGCTGGACCCGCGACGGCTGGCGCGTGCTCGCCGCCGCCCTGCGTGAGCGCGGTCTCGCGATCGTCGCGACCGGCGGGCCGGGGCCCGCGGAGCGCGCCTTTCTCGACGATATCTGGGGCGACGGCGGCGCGGTCACCCGCCTCGACGGCGCGCTGTCGTGGCCGGAACTCACCGCGCTGCTGGCGCAGGCGCGCGTCTTTGTCGGCCCCGACACCTCGATCACCCACCTCGCCGCGGCGAGCGGCTGCCCGACCGTGGCGCTCTACGGGCCGACCGATCCGCGGCTGTGGGGTCCGGTGCCGGCCGCCGGGCTCGAAGAGATGTGGCAGGCCGCCGGAACCATCCAGCGCCGCGGCAATGTCTGGCTGGTGCAGAATCCGCTGCCCTGCCTGCCGTGCCAGAACGAGGGCTGTGAACGCCACATCCTGAGCTTCAGCCGCTGCCTCGACGAATTGAAGCCGGCGCAGGTCTTGCTAGCCGTGGACGAGGCGCTGGATTCGGCGCCCGCTTCGAGGATGCCTGCGCCGGTGCCGGCGGCGCAGTCCGCGGAGGTGGCGCGGCCGCCCAAAGGCCGGTATGGATGACCCCGATCGGAGCGCCCACCGGTTTGCGAGACCCATGATCCCGTTCACGAATTTCACCCCGCGAATGGCCTTGATTCTGGCCCACGACCTCCTGGCGGCGGTCGCGGCGGTGCTGGCTGCGTTTTATATCCGCTTCGAGGCGCAGGGCTTGGCCGAGCGCTGGCATCTGCTGCTGCTGCTGCTGCCCGGCTTCGTCCTCTATTCCGCCGGCGTGTTCTCGATCTTCGGCCTCTACAAGAATAAGTGGCGCTTCACGTCGCTGCCCGACCTGATGAACATCATCAAGGTCTCGACGGTGCTGGCGGTGACCCTGCTGGTGCTCGATTACGTGCTGGTGGCGCCGAACATCTACGGCATGTTCTTCTTCGGCAAGATCACCATCGCGCTCTACTGGTTCCTGCAGGTCTTCTTCCTGGCGGGGTCGCGGGTCGCCTATCGCTATTTCCGCTACACCCGCACGCTGCAGCACGCCCGCCGGGGCGATCTCGCCCCGACCGTCGTGCTCGGCCCGGCGGCCGATGCCGAGGTGCTGCTGCGCGGCATCGAGAGCGGCGCGGTGAAGAAGGTCGACGTGGTCGGCATCCTGTCGCAGTCGCGGGCCGACCGCAGCCAGTCGATCCGCGGCATCCCGGTGCTGGGTGACTTCGACGACCTCGAGCGCGTCGTGCAGGATCTCGCCGACCGTGGCACCGTCGTCACCCGCGTGGTGATGACACCGACCGCGCTCGCGCCGGAAATGAAGCCGGAAGTCATCCTGACGCGGGCGCGGCGGCTCGGCCTGACACCGAGCCGGATGCCCTCCCTGGAGGGCGGCGAAGCGCTGCAGCTCGCCCCCGTCAATGTCGAGGACCTGCTGCTGCGTCCCAGCGCCAAGATCGACTACAAGCGCCTCGAAGCCTTCGTGCGCGGCAAGTCCGCGGTGGTCACCGGCGGCGGCGGATCGATCGGTGCGGAAATCTGCGACCGGCTCGCGACCTACGGCATCGGGCGGCTGATGGTGATCGAGAATTCGGAGCCCGCGCTGCACGCGGTGCTGGAGGCGCTCGCGGCGAAGGAGTCCTCCGCCAAGATCGACGGCCGCATCGCCGATGTCCGCGACCGCGAGCGCGTGACCCGCCTGATCAAGGAGTTCAAGCCCGACATCGTCTTCCATGCCGCCGCGCTCAAGCACGTGCCGCTTCTCGAGCGAGATTGGGACGAGGGCATCAAGACCAACGTGTTCGGCTCGATCAACGTCGCCGATGCCGCCGCCGCCGCCGGCGCCGCGGCCATGGTGATGATCTCGACCGACAAGGCGATCGAGCCGATCTCGATGCTGGGCGCCACCAAGCGGCTGGCCGAGATGTATTGCCAAGCGCTCGACGGCGATTTGCGTGCCCGTGCCGCCTCGACCCGGCCGCCGATGCGGCTGATCGCGGTGCGGTTCGGCAACGTGCTGGCGTCGAACGGCTCGGTGGTTCCGAAATTCAAGGCGCAGATCGAGCGTGGCGGCCCGGTCACCGTCACCCATCGCGACATGGTGCGCTACTTCATGACGATCCGCGAGGCGTGCGATCTCGTGGTCACCGCCGCCTCCCATGCGCTCGGGCCCCAGGCCGGCGACACTTCGGTCTATGTCCTCGACATGGGACAGCCGGTGAAGATCGTCGATCTCGCCGAGCGCATGATCCGCCTGCTGGGCCTGGAGCCGGGGCCGGGGGAATCGAGATCGTGTTCAGCGGCGTTCGTCCCGGCGAGCGTCTGCACGAGTTGCTGTTCGCCGCCGACGAGCCGACCGCCGACATCGGCGTCTCCGGCATCAAGGCGGCGCGCCCGGTCAATCCGGCGCTCGACACGCTGCGCGCCTGGCTCGCCGCGCTCGAGCAGGGCGTCGGCCGCGACGACCGCGAGGCGATCTACCGCGTGCTGCGCGACGCCGTGCCGGGGTTCCGCAAGGAAGCGGTGTAGTCAGCACGTGCCGAAATAGGAGCCTGAACCGAGCCGGTAAAGTACATGCCTTCGGAGTGGATGGCCTTCCGGCAGCGCAGGATGGTCGAAATCCTCAGCAGGATCGCGGCGCATCCCGAGCCGTTCCATGACTGCTCGCGAGCGGTGGTTCGTCGCAGATGTGAAAGATACGACTTCCGAGAGCGCGAGAGTCCCAAACCCGTAGCCAAGCGCCAATCGGGCCGCCTCCGTTGCATAACCATGACCCCAATGCTCGAAGGCCAGACGCCAGCCGACTTCCACACAGGGCGTGAAATGGGCGCTGAATGGTTGACCCACCAGGACTGCCAATCCGGCGAAACCGATAAAAGGTGCTACATCGGGGACCTCGATGGCCCATAAACCATAGTCGCGTTCGCTGAAATGCTTCTGGATGCGATCGACCATCGCGTCGCTTTCAACTCGACTGAGGCGACTCGGGAAGAACTCCATAACCCGCGCATCGGAATTCATTGCGGCAAACGTTTCCCGGTCGGTGTCACGCCATCGGCGCAGGCAGATTCGACCGCTGGACAACGTCACAAGGGCGCTCATCGCTCCGCGATCCTGTGTCTAAGAACGTGCAATGGCGAGTTTGCTGCCGCCATTGGCCATCGCGTCTTCCCATGACGTCGCAATCCCGACAAGAGCTTTACCGAACAACGCCAGCAATTTGGAAATATATCGCTTATAAACCCGGCCTATTACCGTTGAGCCCGGCATCACCCAGTCACCCCGACGATTGTCCCGCGACAACAGTCGAGCCAAAGTGGTTTCGGCGCAATTTTTGAATTGCGATCGCTGCGTTCGCGCAACTATCATTTTATTTAGTGGCCATCGCTGACGACTTTCTGATTTTTCCTTGATTTTCCTGCGCCGATGAATATACGTCTCGCCCTTCTGTGAGGAACCAATGCAAGCGATACGCTCATATACCGCGTCCATGACCGCCGTCCGGCCGAGCATTCGGTCGAGCGACCGGCCGTATGTGCGCGCGTGTGGCCCGCTCCGACAGTTCGAAACGTCCGAGCCGGAGTTTTTGAGACCGGAATAACCGGCGCAGGGCCAGCCCTCCGCCGATAGGCAGGAGGGGGCAATGGCCCGGGTATACAACGGATTTTCAAGCTACAGACCGTTCGCTGGCGGCTATCAGGCCGCTGCGGGGCTGTACGCCTGTCTCGCCGAAGCGGCCAGACGCCGTTGGGAGCGCCTATGGCTGACCTTCACCAGCGATCTTCGCGACAGCGAAGACCGTTGGAGCCGGCCGAGCGTCCCGGGACATCTGCCGGGAAGCCTGTTCGACGCGCGCTATAAGGGCCTGTCGGCCGACGCCGCTCATCTTGATGCAGCCATCTGCCGCCGGGAGCGCCTGCGTCAACTACCAAGGCGAGCCCCCAGCTCCTCATGACGGGCGTGGAGCTGGACCATGCGGGCTGCCGGCAAAGGACGACACTTCATCAGCCCTCCAACACGGCGTTCGCAGTGCGAAGCCCCGGTGAGGCATGTCTCGCCGGGGCAGTTCACGTCATTGAGCACGGGCGGGACCGCCTCGGCCGGTGAGCGCGGACCTGTTGGCGCTGCGCGTCGGGTTCACTCCAGTGACCGGACCCGCCCGCCGACAGCCTCGGCGGCTGAGATCGGCCAAACCCGACATTCTCTGCTATGCTGGCTCCAACTG
Organism: uncultured Alphaproteobacteria bacterium; assembly: GCA_963791375.1. Taxonomy (GTDB): domain Bacteria; phylum Pseudomonadota; class Alphaproteobacteria; order Rhizobiales; family Xanthobacteraceae; genus JAJPKK01. The sequence goes on along the minus strand of CAWBSI010000009.1, from coordinate 28,598 downwards.
GCAGATCAACTGCCGCCTGATCGAGCGGTCGGGCGTTGCCGATTGTCAAACCGGTTGCAGGCTTCAGAAGTCGCGCGAGTAATGGTACCCTCAACGTGCACAAGAGAGGTCATCCATGGGACAGACGAGGAAAATTCCCGCGGAAGCGGTAGAGCTGTACACGCGTTTTATTCATGGCGAGATCAGTCGTCGTGACTTTTTCAAAGAGGTGCAGCGCTTCGCCGTCGCCGGCCTTACCGGCGCGGCGATCGTCGAGGCGTTGATGCCGAACTACGCCTTGGGGCAGCAGGTTCGCAAGGACGACGAGCGCATCAAGGCGAGCTATGAGACCTTCCCTTCACCGAATGGGAATGGGTACATGCGGGGCTATCTCGTCCGGCCGTTCAGCGCCGATTCTCGCAGCGAGACGCCGGCGAAGCTGCCTGGAATTATCGTCATCCACGAGAATCGTGGACTGAATCCGCACACGGAGGACGTTGCACGGCGCTTTGCCCTGGAGAATTTCATGGCATTTGCGCCAGACGCGCTTTCGTCGGTCGGCGGTTATCCGGGCGACGACTACAAGGGCGGCGAGCTATTTTCCAAGATCGACGGCGCCAAGCGGACCCAGGATTTCGTCGCCGCCGCGCAGTGGTTGAAATCGCGTCCGGACTGCACGGGAAAAATCGGCGCAACCGGCTTTTGCTTTGGCGGCAGCATGGCCAATACCTTGGCCGTTCTGTTGGGCCCGGATCTGGCGGCGGCCGCCCCGTTCTACGGTGGCGCGCCCAAGCCGGAAGACGTGTCGAAAATAAAGGCGGCCATCCTCATCCACCACGGCGCCCTCGATAAGAGGTTGACGGAGGCCTATCCGGAGCAGGAGGCGGAGCTGAAGAAAAACAAGGTCCGGTACGAAGGCCACATTTACCCGGATTCGGTTCATGGCTTCTTCAATGACGCGACGCCGGAACGCTACAACAAAGCCACGGCCCAGCAGGCATGGACGCGCACCATCGAGTGGTTCAACCAGTATGTGCGCGGAGCACAGGGATAATCCAATAGTGTCGGAGTGGTTCCGATGCCGAACCTCTTGAGGTGATGGCATCGGGACCACCCTCTATCGCCGTGCTCGGCTCTTTCTGACATGACGTCATCGGGAGCGTTCCGACGGCACTGGCCCCACTCTAAATCTCCCCCGTGCAGAGATTGACGGTTGATAACCTCCTCTCCGGGCCTCGCAAGTGCGATGTATCGAGAATGGCTCCATTGAGTCGCGTTCCCCGCGCCCTGCCGTTGTGATGTGTATGGGGGATGATGATGGTCACTGCGGGCATGGACTTGTCACCGGAAGATGCGGAACGCTTTCGTTCCTTCGAACGCGAGCGACACGACAACTTGGCGGCGACCTACCACGACTTCTTTACGCCGGTCACGGCGCTCGCCGTCAAGCCGCTGCTGGAAGCGGTGCGGCGTCGGTGCCGATACCCGCCTTCTTGATGTAGCGACCGGCCCAGGGTCGCTTGCCGCTGAAGCACTCAGGTCAGGTGCGCGACCGATCGGCGTCGATCTCTCGCCCGGCATGATCGAACTTGCACGCAACGCCTATCCCGGCATCGACTTCCGGGTGGCAGAGGTCGAGCGCTTGCCCTTTGCGGATCGTTCATTTGATGCAGTTGTCTGCAATTTTGGCCTGGGACACTTCCCCCAACCGGAATCCTCCGTCGCCGAATGTGTCCGCACTCTCAAGCAAGGCGGGCGGCTCGCTTTGTCATGGTGGGATGATCCGAGCAGGCAACGTATCCAGGGTCTGTTTCGAGAGGCCATTGCCGAAATTGGAGCAGCACCGCCGCCCGACGTGCCAGCGGGCTATTCGATCCTTCGTTTCTCCGACACCGACGAGTTCCGTCGCCTGCTCGAAGGCGCCGGGCTCACTGAGGTTGCGGTGCACGATCATCGAACGACTTACCTCGTTGCTGACGTTGACACGCTGTGGCGTGGCGGCTTGGGAAGTTTTGCGGTCACCGGTTCGGCCATCGCCCACCAACACGCCGCGACGCAGGCAGCGATCCGCGCGGCATTGGAGCGACGAGCTGCCGTCTATCAAACTCCAAATGGATTGATGCTCCCGATCGCCTTCAAGATCGGCATCGGGCGAAAATCCGACTGATCGGGAAACACGATTTTCTGGCAGCCGTACTTCGGCGCGAGACGCGACATTCGCAAACTCATCCGTCTCTGAGAAACGAACAATAGGCGAAAAATGCCCGCGGACTTCACGGCCCATCCGCGCCGACCGCCGGCAGAACTGTTGGCGCTGCGGCTGGTTCACCCCAGTTAGCGGTCGCCGCGGCGGTCGGCCCGGGCGCCGGGGTGGGCCAAGAGGAATCCTTCCGTCCGCCTCACATTTTGTCCGGGAGCACCTCTTCGGCGACAGCAAGTCCCCGCGCCTATTTGCCGTATTGCTATTCACCCCCTTTACGTTCATAAGCGCCTCATACAGGCCCGCAGGGGCCTGAAGAGCTGCCCAAAAAACGGCGACGTACCGAGATCGCCGCTTACTCAATCGGCAGCACCGGTGCCCATCGGCAGGCACAGCAATCCTTTGAACATTTCCGTTCGTATCGCGGATGTCACCGGCATCCGCATTTCGAATATTTGCTTGCTGATTGCAGCGAGCATCCCGGTCCTTCTAAAATCCAAAGGAGAACACCATGAATCAGCGTAGCCTTCTTGCTATCTCTACGGCGACAGTGTTTGGACTTGCCTTGTTGGCAGGAAACGCAGTCGCGCAATCCGCGAAAGACCTCGTGGGAAGCTGGTCAATCGTCTCAGTGGACGGCTATGGCCCCAATCCCAAGGGTTCTCTGATCTTCGACGCCAATGGTCGCTATTCGCTGCAGTTGCTGAGGTCTGACCAGCAAAAATATGCGTCGAACAACCGTACCCAAGGCACTCCAGCCGAATACAAAGCCACAGTGGAGGGAAACCTCTCCTACTTCGGGACATACGCCGTCAGCGGGACCGATCTAATCCTCCACGTTGAGGGGAGTACGTTCCCCAATTGGATCGGCACCGATCAGAAGCGAGTCAATCTCTCTCTCACCGGAGACGACCTCAAGTATACCAACACGGCTCCATCAGGTGGCGGGGCTGTCCTTCCGTTGGTATGGAAGCGCGTGAAATAGGCGCCACCCTCATATCGCAACAACATGCGGGTGCCACCGGCATCCGCATGCCGTGTGTCCGTCTGTGGCTGGCTGCGACTACAGTTGCGCTGATGGCGAAGAGCGCGCGGCGGCCGGTGAAAGGCACCCGCGTTTGGCGCCCCTGCCGCGTTTGCTGCCCGCCCGCTTTCGTCCGCAGGGGCTGCCAGCCTCGTTAAATCGTGCCGTATCCCATGAGGCGCCCAGGTCGCCTCCGGTTCAGTGCCAAAATGGCGGATAGCCTGAATTGCAGCTCTCTGCTTCGAGCCGGCGCAGCATTGCGGGCCACTCCAAAACGCCCCACGGGCGTCGGGTTCCTGGCCGGTAGAGATGGGCCGAGTGGGCGATGACCTTTTCGTTTGGTACGACCAGTTCGGTGCGTGCCGCCATTGCATCGACCTGTGACCGGCAGGACAGTTCGAGTTGGTACATCGTGTTGAAGGCCTGCGGAATCGTGGCTCCGCAAGCCAGAAGCCCATGGTTGCGCAAGATCATGGCATCGTGAGTTCCGAGATCGCGCACCAGCCGCTCGCGCTCGTCGAGTTCGATCGCCGGTCCCTCGTAGTCGTGATAGGCGATGTGGCCGGCGAACCGTACGGCAGTCTGAGTTAGCGGCAACAGACCACAGGCCATGGAGGAAATCGCCATGCCGGCGCGCGTGTGCGTGTGCAGGACGCTGGTGACGTCCGGACGGGCCTGGTGGATGGCACCGTGGATCACATAGCCGGATTTGTTGATGTCGTAATCGGTATCAGGCTTCCAGAGTATGTTGCCTTCGAGGTCGATCTTCACAAGGCTCGACGCGGTGATTTCCCGGTAGGTCATGCCGTACAAATTGATGAGCAGATGGTCGTCAGTGCCGGGGATGCGTGCCGTGATGTGGTTGGAGGCCATGTCCGTCATTTCATAGGCGTCGACCAAACGGTAACAGGCCGCGAGATCGAGGCGCGCCTGCCATTCCTGCGCGGAGACCTCATCGCGAATCGATTTGAAGTCGGTCGTGTAATTCATGGCGCCCGCTCGCTGGTGTAATGGGGTCGCGCTATTCGGATTTCGGATCGATACCACCCTAGCGCGGGCTTCGAGCATCAGCAATCGAGGCCGTTCAAACTCCGCCACATGTCGGATGGGGCGATGCGACTATCGCGCCGTTGAATGGTGCATCCGGCCGCGACGGCGAAGGGCGTCCGGCGGGCGGTGCAGGTCACGCCCTCTTGGCGCCCCTGCCGCGTTCGCTGCATGCTCGCTTTCGCCCGCAGAGGTAAGCTGCTAGCCTCGTTGAAGATCGCCACCAAGGCGACGCCGGACGGGGAGGTCTCGCATGGAACGCTTCATCGCTGATCTGGTCCAAGGCTTGGACAGCGGCAAGATCGATCGTCGCGAATTCTGCAAAGCCGTGGCGCTGGCCGCCGCGGTTTATGGCGCGGGCGATGCCGCGCAGGCGCAGGCCCAGCGCGGGTTCAAGATCATCGGCATCAACCACATGTCCTATACGTGCCCGGACTACGCCAAGGCGCGCGATTGGTACGCGTCGGTTCTCAACATGAAGAGCGAGACCACGCGCGATGACGGCAAGCGGGCCAACCTGATGTTCGGGCCGGAGCCCGGCAAGGGCGGTTCGTTCCTGGTCGCGCGCAGCCCCGGCAACGTCGCCAGCGGCAGCGCCGGCGCGAAGCCGGGGGCGCAGGCCGTGATCGATCACATCTGCTACACCGTTCCGAACTGGGACGAGGCGCGCGTGCGCGCGACGCTCAAGGCGAAAGGGCTCGACGTCACCGGGCGCGACGGCAGCCTGCATGTCTACGACCCCTTCAATTACGACGTGCAGCTCGCATCCGCGGCCGCCGAAAACGCTTTCAGACGCTGAGGGGGAATTGCCATGGAAGGGTTCGTCGCAAAGCAGGTCCATGATTACCAGAACGGCAAGATCAATCGCCGCCGGCTGATCGAGATGCTCACCCTCGCCGTCACCACAGCCTCTGCGGGACGGAGCGCCGGCGCCGCCGAGCCATCGGGGCTCGATGTCGCGCTCGTCAACCACGTGTCCTACACCTGTCCGGATTATCGCAAGGCGGCCGACTGGTATTCGATGGTCTTCAATCTGGACCAGGTCGGCGCCACCGACCACGACGTCGCGCTGCCGTTCGGCAAGAAGGGCGAAAAGCCTTATGGCGTCAGCGCCGACGATGTGCCGCTGACCCACATCATCTGCCGCACGCGGCCGCTCGATGCGCCGGCGGGCAACGGACGGCCACGGCCCAAAGCCAATGCGGTGGTCGACCACATCGCATTCACGGTCGCCGATTTCGACCCCCAGCGGGCCAAGGCGCAGCTGACCGCCATGGGCGCCAAGAACGTGCGCGATGGCGGTCCGTTCAGCGTCTATGTGGACGACCCCTTCGGCTATGAACTGCAGATCGGCGGCCTCGGCGTCACGGCGGTCTGCGGTGCAACGGCCCGAGCGAATTGCAGCGATAACCGGTGATCCGGATTTAGAACACGGCCACAGGACTTAAGGGAGGTTTGCAATGAGCGGCACATGGAACCGTCGCATCCTCGGTATCGCGCTCGTGGCGGTCGTGGGGCTCCTGGCGCACCCCCTGACCGGAGTCGCGCAGTCAAGCCGGGAAGCTGACGGCGCACGCCTGCTCAAGGGCGCGCTCGACCTGCACTTCCACATGGATCCCTGGACGCCCGACAGGGTCAGGGGTGCCGGTATCGCGGAAGTGCGGGTGGCGCGCTCGCGGGGCATGCGCGGACTGGTCATCAAAGACCATAACGAGTCGACGGCGCCGCTGGCGTACCACCTTCGCCAAGAGGTACCCGGCTTGGAACTGTATGGCGGTTTTGTCTTGAACCTGCCGAACGGCGGGATCAATCCGGCGGGCGTGGAGTTCATGGCGACGCAGATCAGGGGAGAACCGGGACGCATCGTCTGGATGCCGGCCGGCGACGGCGAGAAGGAGGTGCGCGAGTCGAAAAATCCGAACGGGCCCTTCGTAGCGGTGTCGCGCAACGGTGAACTGCTGCCCGAAGTGAAGCAGGTCATCGCGATCATCGCCAAGCACGGATTGGTCCTTGCCTCGGGCCACATCGCGCCCGAGGAAGCCTTGATGGTCTTCCGCGAAGCGAAACGTCAGGGCGTGCAGCACATGATCGCCACGCATGCCTTCGACCTGGCCGGTAAGATGAGCGTGGAGCAGATGCAGGAAGCCGCGAAGCTCGGCGCATTCATCGAGTTCGACTTCAGAAATACGCTCGAGGGCGGGCGCACCGACGCGATCCGCAAAGTCGGACCGGAATTCTGCTTCCTGTCGGAATTCTGGACCAAGCTCGGTACCCCCAGAGAGTACGGGGGGCCGGACGGCGTGGGCGCCTTTGCGGAGGCGATGCGGACCCGCGGCTTCACCGACAGGGAACTCGACCTGTTGTTCAAGGAGAACCCGGCGAAGGCGCTGGGGCTGACGGCGGCAACGCCACTATTGGGGCCCTGATCGTCACGTTCCGTTCGTGGAGTGCGCAGCCGGCTATTTCGCCTTCACGGACGGTACTCCGCCCGGATTCTCGCAATTTCCCTTGTTGCGGAAGTTGTGCCCGAGCGTGCAGGTCTGCGCCGACCCCACCGGCGTCGAGTGGTTGCCGAGAATACCGAACAGATTGTCGACATTCCAGTTGTTAGGATCTTCGTTGCGGTGGCGCGCGATGAGCGGCTTGTCGCTCGGACCGAAGTAGAGCTTCACGCCGCCCCAGACGCCGCGGGCGTCGTTTTCGCCCACCCGGCCCTCGACGAATGCCGAGCCGAGGATTCCCGGCGCCAGCGGGCGCGCCAATTCGGCGCCGAGGGCGAGCGCATTAAGGCCGCCGAGATAGCGATGTCCAACATAGCCGCTGAAGTCGTCGCCGAAATAATACTTGAGGTTGATCTGGTCGAAGAAGCGGGTCTTGATGTTGTAGGAATTGAAATACGTCGTCGTCGTCGTAAACACCGGCCCGACTGACAGCGTGCTGATGTTGGTCGAACCGGAATTGCCGAACTCGACGCCGGCGATGCCTTGCAGCGTGAACCGGCCCCAGTACAACTCGCCTTCGCCGGCGACATGCCCGACATTCAGCCCGCCGTAGCGGGCCCAATAGTTTTCGGCGACATAGATGCCGAGCAGGGCCCGCGACGGATCGCGCCAGAACAGATGTCCGGCGACGGCGGCGATGGTGTCCTGGTCCAGGCTGCCGAAGGTGCCGTCGACCTGCGCGCCATACTGGCCTCCGAGGGGCGCGGTGATGCTGCCGTTGACGCCGAAGAGCTCCTTGCCTGCGATCGAGCCGCCGAAGAAGTCGACCTTCTCGTTCACGGCGTCCACGGCGGGGGCAAACGCCGGATAGGCCGGCGCAGGGGCTTTCGTGTAAACAGCCAGGTCGGCTGCACCAGCCGCACACACGGCAAGGAATGTCCAGCCGACGACGCCGGACAGCATCGTCGTAGACCGCATTGAAAAGCGGTTCGGCATGGTTGCACCCCCCGGATTCGATGCAGCTTTGCACCGATCGCTGCCGAGATTATACCCGGCAAGCAGACCCTGGAGGAGGGATGCCCGCTGTTCCGGGAATCGGTTTTCGAGATATGTGACTGAAAAGACACGGGCTGTGCCGTGCCTGCCATGCGGTCACCCGCGGCGAGATTTCGGTTATGCTCGTCGGTGGGAATGAAGGAAATATTCGACCAGTTCCTGGGGACGCTTGCGAAGACGGAGAGACTTCCGGCGCGCGCGCTCGCCCATTATCAGCAGGGCCTGCTGGTCCGCCTGGTTCGGCATGCCCACGCGGCGCTGCCGTTCTATCGCGACCGGCTCGCCTGTCTTTTCGCGGCGAACGGCGAGGTCGACCTGTCGCGCTGGAACGAGGTGCCGATCCTCGGGCGCGACGATGTTGCGGCCCGCGGCGGCGAGATGCGGGTGGCTGATCTTTCCGCGGAATATGGTGAGATCGCGGAGGCCCGGACCTCGGGCTCGACCGGCGTCGCGCTCGATATCGCCACCAACGGCATGGTGTATTTCTGCGCCATGGCCCTGCTCACGCGCATGGCGCGGCGGTTCGGCATGGACACCGCGCGGCCGCTCGCGACCATCGGCCGTTACCGGCACCACCCGATTCCGCCCTGGCCGGAAGGCAGCATCTCCAGCGGCTGGTCGATGTCGGACCCCGACACGCCGACCTATGAGCTCGAACTGACGACGCCCGTGGAGCAACAGCTGGAATGGCTGGCGCGGCGCAAGGCGCCGTATCTGCGGACCCAGCCGTCGGGCGCGCTCGCCATCGCCTTTGCGGTGACGCCGCGGGAGGGCCGCGCGCTCGGCATCGAAACCGTGTTGCTGAACGGCGAAAACGTGCCCGACGGCGCCCGCGAAATCATCGCGGAACGGCTGGGCGCGCGCGCCGCCGCGTTCTATGCATGCCAGGAGATCGGCCACATCGCGTCGGAGTGCGAGTCGGCGCCGCACTACCACGTCGCCTCCGAGAACGTGCTGGTGGAGATCATCGACGATCGCGGCCGCGATGTCCGCCCGGGCGAGCGCGGCCGCGTCGTCGTGACCGGGCTCTACAATTACGTCATGCCGTTCATTCGCTATGAGCTCGGCGACATTGCTGTCGCCGGCGCGGGCGATTGCCCGTGCGGGCGCACGCTGCCGGTGATCGAGCGGGTGGAGGGCCGCAGCCGCAACGCCTTCGTGTTCCGCGACGGCACGCGGATGTGGCCGCGCACCTCCATGGTGAGGACGATGGCGCCCTTCGTTCCGTTCACCCGCTTTCAGATGGTGCAGCTCGACTTCGAGAGAATAGAGTTTCGCTACCTCTCCGACGGATCGGGACGCGCGGCCGATGTCGCCGGGCTCAACGCGCACGCGCGGGCTGTGCTGCACCCCTCGGTCGAGCTCAAACCGGTCGAGGTGGATGCGCTGCCCCCCGGCCCGAGCGGCAAGTTCGAGGAGTTCATTTCCAAGGTTGCGGCCGCTCCGGCCGGCAGTGCGCTTCCGCGATGAAGGCCCCGGGGGTCGATGTTCATGGTCATGAAATGACGGAAGGTCCTCTCTACCATGAAGACCTCGGATACATCGCCGCCGAGGGCTTCGAGATCGCAAACCGTCTTTGCCGCGACTGCGGGCAACTCCACGCGCTGTGGCCCTATATCCGCCTGGCGCGCGGGACATCGGCCGGTGTGGAAGACGCCTCGTCGCGTCTGCAATCCGTATTGACGGAGCTTATCGCCGGCGGCCGGCGCGACGTGCTCATCGCCGGCTCGGCGGACGCGGGATTGCTCGCGCAGGTCGCCCGTTCCGGTGCGGGCCACCCCCTCGATATCGTCGTGCTCGATCGCTGCGAGACGCCGCTCGAAATGTGCCGGCGGCTGGCGCAACGCTGGTCGCTGCCCATCGCCACCCTGCATGAGGACCTCTTCGACCTCGATCGTCCCGGACAATTCGACATCGTGCTCGTGCACGGCACCCTGCATTTCCTCGCCCCCAACCGCTGCGCCGACGCTCTCACCCGCATCCGACGTTTGCTGCGTCCGAACGGGCGCCTGGTCCTTCGCGTCAACACCGGCCGCCGCATCGAAGGCAACCTGGCCGAGGAGGGCCGCGACGGCTACGCGCACTGGGTCCCCGACGAATTGAGCCGCATCGCCGTGCCGCTGCCGGAACCGCCGGAGGCGTTTCGCGAACGCCTGCGCCTCCACGCGCGCAGCCGCGAAGACCGCGAAGGCGTGTTCGCCGCGCCGGAAGACATCCAGGCCTTGCTCGCGCAGGCAGGCTTCGTGACGCGCGAATGGCTGGAAATGAGCGTGAAACTCAGCGAGCCGATTCAGGAGTTCGTAGCGAAGACGGGGAAGCGGAGGTTTCTGGTGATCGCGGAGCCTAAGGGGGAGGGGTGACGAGGCGGGCGCCCTGCCCTGATGGCAATCTACTTGAAAACTGCCCAACAGCTGCTATTCTAGTCAGAATGACTAGAATTACTAAATCAAAGCAGACGAAGCCGCGACGCCGGGTACGTGGCCGCGGGCGTCCGGGCCACTGGCTCCTGCAGGATGCCAAGGCGCGCTTCAGCGAGCTGGTACGGCGCGTCCGCAGCGAAGGACCGCAGCACGTGACCGTGCATGGGCGCGATGAGGTTGTCGTCATCGCCGCGGAGGAGTTCCGCCGCCTCAAGGGCGACCTCACGGGGCAGGCGCTTGTCGCCGCCATGCAGGCCTCGCCGCATCGCGACGTCGATATCGAGCCGCGGCGGACGCCCATGCCGGTGCGCGGCGTTCGTCTGTGACGGGCTGGCTGCTCGACACCAATGTCTTGTCCGAGCTGCGCCGCCGCAAGCCCGCCCCCAAGGTGGTGGCATTCGTCGCCGCCCAGCCGCTCGAACTCCTTTACGTCAGCACGGTCACGCTCGCCGAAATCCGCTTCGGAATCGAGCTCGTGACCGATGCCACCAAGCGCGCCGAGCTCAACGACTGGCTGGCGCACAAGGTGCGGCCGATGTTCGAGCAACGCATTCTGCAGGTCACCGAAGACATCATGTCCAAGTGGCGGCTCCTGGTGGAAGATGGCCGCCGCGCCGGCTACACCTTTTCGCAGCCCGACCTCATCATCGCTGCGACGGCCCTTCTGCACGGGCTGACCGTGGTGTCGCGCGACACCAGGGATTTTGTGCGGGCGCGGGTGCCGGTGTGCAATCCGTGGGGTGACGCGGGCGCGAGGCAAGGGCTCAAGCTGAGATTCGACCGCGATGCAGGGAACTTGGCGATTTCACGTGCCCGCGCCGCGTCGTCTAATCGGTTGCATGACAAAGCCGGCACCTTAGTCAGATGGCAGACGTCGTCAATCTTTCCCTGACCAAACGGCTCGATTGCGCTGCGTATGCAAACGGCAGCCCTTGGCGAATGGCTCGACACCGCACGAACTGATCGGGATTCGGAAACGAATCGCCCATCGAAGAACCAATGGCCCCGCAGGCGATCCTGCCATAGAGCACGATGGTCAGAGCTTCCTCATGTCACTGCGACCTGATGATGCCGCCGCAATCTCCGCAAACCCTCCACTTCGGTCACGCTCTTCATCATCTCCGCCAGCGCCCCGCCGTGTCCGGCTCTGCCTACCATCCCGCCGCCAGCAGCTTCTCGCGGGTCCGCCACCAGCGCCCCGTTGATCTGTTCCCAGTTCGCGCCGCGCCCGATCGCCGGAGCGCAATGCGGAGCACCGCCGGCGGCACGGCGACGAGGCCCGGGCTTCCTGCCGATGCCGTGGCGCAGCGCCGCGACGATCTCGGCGAGCGTCAGCGGCTACGGGTCCGCCACCACGTAGGTCTCGCCGGCGCAGGCGTCGTGGCGAAGCACGAATGTGATGGCGGCGGCGAGGTTGGCGAGGCTCACCAGCGAGCGGCGGGCCGTGAGCGCGGCGAACGGCAGCGGCACCGGCAGCGCCGCGAGCCGCATCAGGGCGCGCAGGTTGCCCTTCACGCCGGGGCCGTAGACGAGCACCGGACGCAGGATCGTGAACGGCACGCCGGATCGCGCGACCGCGCGCTCGGCGGCGAGCTTGGAGCGGCCATAGGGGTCGGTCGGGCGCGGCTCGTCGGCTTCGCTCACGACGTGGTCGGCGGCGGGCCCGGTCTGGGCGCTGATCGACGAGACGAAGACCAAGCGCGAAACGCCGGCGGCGTGGGCCGCGGCAGCGAGCGCCGCTGTCGCGCGATGATTGACGAGGTCGTAGCGCTCCTCGGCAATGCCGGGCCCGGCATGGGCGATGCCGGCGAGGTGGACGACGGAATCGATGCCCGCCAGCAACGGCGTCCAATCCACGGGTTCGGCGAGATCGCCGTGATGGACGACCGTGACGCCCGACGGGAACGGCGGCTCGGGCGCATGGCGGACCGCGGCGTGGACTTCTTCGCCTTCCGCCGCGAGCGCCGCCACCACGGCGCGGCCGACGAAGCCGGTGGCGCCGGTGACGAGGACTTCTCATCGCGGGCCCCGTGCCATGGCGCGCAGCAGCAACGCCACCTCGGCGGCGCCGAGCAGCAGGGCGATCACGTCGAAGACTGTTGAGTCGAACATCACCGTGACCACCGCGAGCCAGGCGAGAATGACATTCACCCCGAATACCCGCCGGACCACGCCCATGACCGAATATCCGCGGGTGGTGGCAAGCTGGTAGAAATGGCTGCGGTGAGCCTGGGTGATGCGCTCGCCGCGCGCCATCCGGCGCAGCAGCGTGATGGTGGCGTCGGCGACGTAATAGAGCGGCAGCAGCAGCGCGGCGGCGAGATGGCCGTTGCCGGCGAGCTGCAGCAAGAGCCACGCCAGCACGAGGCCGATCGGCAGGCTGCCGCCGTCGCCGAGGAACAGCTTCGCCACCGGCCGGTTGAAGGGTGCAAAGCCGAGCAGGGCGCCGAGCAGCGCCAGCGCGATCAAGGCGGGTGTCTGCGGCACCGCGCCAAACAGCGAGAGGACGAACACGCCGGTGGTGATCGGCACGGCCTCCGCCACCGTGATCCAGTCGATGCCGTCCATGAAGTTCACGAGATTGACGAACCACAGGACGGCGACGACCTCGGCGGCGCGTTCGACCGCGAGCGGCGCGATGGGCAGCGCGCGCAGCTCCGCGGGCATCGTCGCGACCACGGCGATGACCGCGACCGCCTGCAGCGCGAGGCGCGGCAGCGGCGCCAGCGAGTAGATGTCGTCGGCGACGCCGACCAGCATCAGCAGCACCACCGCCGCGCCGAGTGGCAGGAGATCGGCGAAGTGCGTGCCGTTGCCACCACCGCCGCCGCTATCGAGCAGCGCGACGGCGGCGAGCGCGATGAAGGCGCCGAGGACGACCGCGACCCCGCCCCCCTGCGGCGTCGGCGCCTGGTGGGAGGAGCGTGCATTGGGCCGCGCCAGCGCGTAGCGCGCAAACAGCGGCCCCATGAGGACGATCAGCCCGGCGCTGCCGAGGCCGGCCAGCAGGATTACCGCCAGGATTACCGCGAAGTCCCGCAGCTCCATCGTTCACCCGTCACGACTCGAGCAGGCGTTGATAGAGCTCGACCGTCGCCTTCCCGATCAGGTCCGCGGCGAAGCGCTCGTCGACCAGGCGCCTGGCGGCGACGCCGAGGCGAATGCGCTGCTGGGAGGAGCGCACCAGCCGCTCCATGGCCTCGGCCAGCGGCTTTGGATCGTCGACCGGCACCAGCAGGCCGGTCTTCTCCGCGATCACGACTTCCCGGCAGCCCGGCACGTCGGTCGCGATCAGCGGTCGTCCGCACGCGGCGGCCTCCAGCAGGCTCTTCGGCAATCCCTCGCGGCGCGACGGCAGCACCGCGATATGGGCGCGCTGCCAGATGGTGGCGATGTCGGCGACCTGTCCGAGCCAGGTGACGCCGCCTTCGCGCCCCCAGGCGGCCAGCTCGTTTTGCGGGATGCTGCCGGGATTGGCGGGATCGGGAGAGCCGGCGAGCAGCAGCCGGCACTCCTTGTTGGCCGCGCGCACGATCCGGAACGCGGCGATGAGGTTGCGCACGCCCTTGTCGTCCAGCATGCGGCCGACATAGGCGATGGTCACCGGCCCGTCCGGCTCGGGGATCGGGCGCAGGCGGTCGGCATCGATGCCCGACCCGGGAATGATGACGATGTGGTCCGGCTTCACGCCGACTTCGGCGAGCATGTCGCGGTCGTCGGGGTTCTGCACGAGGCCGACGGCGTGGCGGCGGTTGAGCCCGAACCGAAGCAGCCGCCGGATGACGCGCTGCATGAAGCGCGCCTTGCCGGACCCCGCGATGAAGGCATGGCCGAGGCCGGTGATGGCGTAGACATTGGCGCCGCGGCGGCCGAACGCGGCCACGATTCCGAGCACGGTCGCCTGCAGCGCGACGTGGTGGACGATGGCAGGGGCGACGGCGCGGCGAACCTTGCGGAGCGCGAGGATGGTGCCGATGTTGCGGAACGGCGACAACCGCCCGCGCACGAAACGCACGGGATGGAGGGTGAAGCCTTCCCGCTCGATGGCATCGGCGTCGTCGCCCACATTGGTGGCGACGTGGACCTCGAAGCCGGCGGCGCGGGCGGCGCGGGCCATCGGCAGCCGGTGGGAGAGGAAATACCAGTCCTCGGTCACGACGTAGAGCAGGCGCGGCGCTGGCCGCGTTCGGGCATCCATCCGCGATGGCCGCCTGACCTGATCCATGTCCCTCTCTGGTGGTCTGACCCCAACATTTGGTTTCCCAAATGTCAGGACAAGTGAGCCCACAACTCATTGAGTGGTGGGGCGACTTATCCAAAGGACGCCCCGCCGGCCCCCGGCAATCCCGCCCCGGCGCATCCGGGCTGAGGGATAGCATTGATCGTGGGGGGCGCAACAGGCTTGACGTTCATGGCGGGAACCGCTTAGCCCTCCTTGGGCGTGTCCAAGGGCGCTTATCGCCTTGTCGCCGCGGCAGAAGCACCGGCACTGCGGACATCGCCGGAGGCGTGCGTGGAGAGGAAGATCGATGGCGGCTGAGCCGATCCTGGTCACCGGCGCCGCCGGATTCATCGGTTTCCACGTCGCCCAGCGCCTCGCGGCGAGCGGGCGCGCAGTGATCGGCATCGACAACCTCAACGCCTATTACGATCCCGCGCTCAAGCAGGCGCGCCTGGCCGAGCTCGCCCGCTTCGATGCGTTCCGCTTTCGCAAGCTCGACCTCAAGGACCGGGACGGCATGGCGGCGCTGTTTGCGGAATTCCGGTTCACCCACGTGATCCATCTCGCCGCCCAGGCCGGCGTCCGCCACTCCCTCACGGCGCCGCACGACTACATCGACTCCAACGTCACCGGCTTCCTCAACGTGCTCGAAGGCTGCCGGCACGCCAAGAGCCGCCATCTGCTTTATGCGTCGTCGTCCTCGGTCTATGGCGCCAATACGGCGATGCCTTTCAGCGTGTCGCAGAACGTCGACCATCCGCTCAGCCTCTACGGCGCCTCCAAGAAGGCCAACGAGCTGATGGCGCATGCCTATGCCCACCTGTTCGCGTTGCCGACGACGGGGCTGCGTTTCTTCACCGTCTATGGCCCCTGGGGCCGGCCCGACATGGCGATTTGGCTGTTCGCCGACGCCATCCTCAAGGGCCGGCCAATCAAGCTGTTCAATCGCGGCGACATGAAGCGGGACTTCACCTATGTCGACGACGTCGCAACCGCGGTCGTCAAGCTGATCGAGCATCCGCCGCAGGGCAACGCGGCCTGGTCGGGCGATGATCCCGATCCCGCCACCAGCCGCGCACCGTGGCGTGTCTACAATATCGGCAACCACACCCCGGTGGATCTGATGGAAGTGGTGCGGCTGTTGGAGCAGGCGCTCGGCAAGACCGCGCTCAAGGAAATGCTGCCGATGCAGCCTGGCGACGTGCAGGCGACCTTCGCCGACGTCGACGCATTGCAGAAGGCGGTGGGATTTGCTCCAAACACGCCGGTCGCCGACGGCATCAGCCGTTTCATCGACTGGTTCCGCGCCTATCACCGTGTTTGAGCGCGTTTTTCCATGGGGACCGGCATGAACGAGAGACTGCTCAATCCGGTGTCGAATGCGGAGCTCGATCGCCGCTGGGCCGCGGTGCGCAAGGCGATGGCGGAGCACGGCGTCGCGGCGCTGGTGGTGCAGAGCAACAACGACTGGCTCGGCGGCTATGCCAAATGGCTCACCGATCATCCTGCCACCAACGGCTATCCCAAGTCGGTGATCTTTCACGCCGACGATTTCATGACGGTCGTCGACATGGGCCCGCGCGGCGGGCGGCGCAAGCTCGGCGGCAATGACGAGGTTCATCGCGGCGTCGGCGAAATCCTGACGACGCCGGCCTTCACGTCCGTCGCCTACACCGACGAATACCAGGCCGAGCTGGTGGCGGCCGAGCTCAAGCGCCGCGGCTGCCGTTCCGTCGGCATCGCCGGCGGTGGGGCGATGCCGCACAAATTCGTCACCCGCATCGAGCGCGAACTGACGCCGAATGTCACGCTGGTCGACATGACCGAGGCGCTGGATTGGCTAAAGGCGATAAAGAGCCCGGAGGAGATCGTCGCCATCCGCAAGGCGGCGGCGATGCAGGACGAGATTTTCGCGCGGCTGCTCGCCAAGGTGAAGCCGGGCATGCGCGACGCCGACATCACGGCGCTGGCGCAGTATGAAGGCCGGCTGCTCGGCAGCGAGCAGGGCCTGTTTCTGGGCACCTCGGCGCCGCTGGGCCAGCGCTCCGGCTTCGCCGATCGCTACCAGCAGGGACGCACCCTCGGGCCGGGCGAACACTTCACCATCCTGATCGAGAACAACGGCCCCGGCGGGATGTACACCGAACTCGCGCGCACCATGGTGTTCGGCAAGGCGTCGCCGCAGCTCGAGGACGGCTTTGCCGCGATGAAGGCGGCGCAGGATTACACGCTCTCCCTCATCAAGCCCGGCGCGTTATGCCGCGACATCGCCGCCGCTCATGACGCGTACATGCAGGCGCGCGGCTTCCCGGCGGAATTGCGGCTCTACTGCCACGGCCAGGGCTACGACCTCGTCGAGCGGCCGCTGGTGCGCGCCGACGAGACCATGGCGCTCGCCGCGGGCATGAACCTCGCGGTGCATCCGGGCTACGAGACCGACGCGATCTTCGCGGTGATCTGCGACAACTATCTGGTCGAGGCGGCAGGCGCCGAGCGAATGCCTGCACAAGACCGAGAAGAAGATTTTCGAGATATGAGCCGTGTGGTGCGAAGATAGTGAAAACGGCCAGGGACCTCTCCCTCCCCCGCTTGCGGGGGAGGGTCGGGGAGGGGGCCACGGACGTTCGGCAGGCGCCGTGCTTGCGGTGAGTCACCGTTCCCCCTCCCCAACCCTCCCCCGCATGCGGGGGAGGGGGCGCTTGTCGCTCGCGTCCAACGAGAGAGTCATGCCGATCGCGGAGAGATCATGAAGCCCGTCGTTCTGTCCCTCGGCGCATTTCCGGCGGCGACCGTGAGCACGCTCGCGGAGCGTTTCGAGGATCATCACTACACCGTCTATCCGCTGCCGGATGGGACGCTCAGCGCCGAGCTGAAGGGCCGGATTCGCGGCATCGCCACCGAGGCCAATCGCGGCGCCACCCGGGCGCTGATCGAATCCCTGCCGAAGCTCGAAATCATTTCCGTCTTCGGCGTCGGTGTCGACGCCATCGACCTCGCCGCCGCGCGTGAGCGTCACATTCCCGTGACCAACACGCCCGGCATCCTCGCCGACGAATGTGCCGATCTCGCCATCGGCATGATGCTCGCGTCCGCGCGCCAGATCGTGTTCGCCGAACGCTTCGTGCGCAGCGGCGAGTGGCTCAAGGGGCCGCTTCCGCTCGGCCGCAGCGTCGGCCTCAAGACACTGGGGATCGTGGGCCTGGGCGGCATCGGCCGGGCGATCGCCGACCGCGCGCGTGCCTTCCGCATGAACGTGATCTGGCACGGCCCGCGGCCGAAGCCGGACGTGCCTTACGAATACGTGCCCGACATCGTCGAGCTGGCGCGGCGCAGCGACTACCTCATGGTCGCCTGCAAGGGCGGCCCGGCGACGCGGGGGCTGATCTCCGCCGCCGTGATCGATGCGCTCGGGCCCAAGGGCACGCTCATCAACATCGCCCGCGGCAGCGTCGTCGACGAGCCCGCCTTGATCGAGCGCCTGCGCGACGGCCGGCTCGGCTTCGCGGCGCTCGACGTCTACGAGAACTCGCCGCGCATCGCGCCGGAATTCCTCACCCTGCCCAACGTCCTGCTGCAGCCCCACCAGGGCAGCGCCACGGTGGAGACCCGCACCGCCATCGGCCAGCTGATGATCGACAATCTCACCGCGCATTTCGTCGGCCGCCCGCTGCTGACGCCGGTGACTTGAATGTCAGTCGCGGCGAAATGAGCAACGAGGGTCGGCGAAGCGTGCCAGCTGTGCAATCCTGCGTGGGCCGTGCGAGGCGCGCCTTGCCCACGCTCGCCGGCCGCGTCGACTCCCTCCCCCTGAAAAGGGGGAGGGTCGGGGAGGGGATCGCGGGCCGGCGCGTGCAGCGCCGTGGAAAGTCAGCGGACCCCCACCCCAACCCTCCCCCTGAAGAAGGGGAGGGAGTGGTGACGCCGTGAGCGGTCCCGCCGAGATCGTCGTCGACCAGGTGAGCCACTATTACCGGCCGCCGGTGGGGCGCGAGGTGCTGGCGCTGGAGAATATTTCGCTGGAGGTGCGCCAGCGCGAGTTCCTGGCGCTGCTGGGGCCGTCCGGCTGCGGCAAGTCGACCTTGCTCTATCTCATCGGTGGCTTCCTGCCGACCGAGACCGGGAAGATCCTGGTCGACGGCAAGGAGGTCGGCGGGCCTGGCCCCGACCGCGGCATCGTGTTCCAGCACTTCGCGCTGTTTCCATGGAAGACGGTGCGCAAGAACGTGCTCTACGGCCTCGAGCGCCAGAGCCTGCCGCGCGCCGAGCGCGAGGCGAGGGCGCAGGCCTTCATCGATCTCGTCGGCCTCTCCGGCTTCGAGGACAGCTATCCCTCGCAGCTCTCCGGCGGCATGAAGCAGCGCACCGCGATCGCGCGCACGCTCGCCTTCGATCCCCGCATGCTGCTGATGGACGAGCCGTTCGGCGCGCTCGACGCGCAGACCCGCAGCCTGATGCAGACCGAGCTGCTGAGCATCTGGGAGAAGACCCGCAAGACCGTGATCTTCGTCACCCACGACGTGCACGAGGCGGTCTATCTCGCCGAGCGCGTCGCGGTGATGTCGGCGCGGCCCGGCCGCATCAAGACCATCGTCGACACCGCGCTTCGACAAGGACGACCCCGAGGTCCACCGCACCAAGGTGTTCGTGGACAAGGTCGAGGAGGTCTGGGGCCTCGTCCGCGAGGAGGCGATCAAGGCGCAGCAGAAGCGGTCGCCATGACGGACGCAGCGCGCCAATGCATGCGATCAAGCCCGCCGGCTCCCAAGATCCCCGATGCGCTCAAGGCCGCTGCTGAGCTATGCGCCGCTGCTGATCCTGGCCGCAGCCTGGGAAGCATCGCTCGCGGCTCGCATCTCGTGTCCTCGCTGGCGCTGCCGCCGCTCAGCGACGTGGCCGCGGCCTGGGTCGAACTGCGTCCGCTCCGGCGAGCTCGTCAGCAACGCCGCTGACTCGCTCTACCGCGCCGGCGCCGGCCTCGCGCTCGCGGTCGTGGTCGGCGCCGCGCTCGGCATCGGCATGGCGAGCTGGCGCCCGCTCAATCTCATGCTGGGGCCGCTGGTGGAGGTTTTCTATCCGATGCCGAAATCGGCGCTGATCCCGGTCACCGTGCTGTGGCTCGGCTTCGGCGACGGCTCGAAAATCCTGCTGATCTTTCTCGGCTGCATGCTGCCGGTCACCATCGGCGCCTATAACGGCGCGCGCGGCAGCGACCGCCTGCTGATGTGGTCGGCGCGCAGCATGGGGGCGAGCCGGCTGCGCATGATGTGGGACGTGGTGGTGCCGAGCGCGCTGCCGGAAATGCTCAACGGCGTGCGCACGGCGCTGGCGCTGTCGTTCATCCTGCTGGTGAGCTCCGAGCTGATCGCGGCGCGGCAGGGGCTCGGCTATCTCATCGGCGCGCTGGGCGCCAACGGCTCCTACGAGGCGATGTTCGCGGTGGTGCTCACGGTGGCGATGCTCGGTTTCATCGCCGACCGCATCTACCAGGCGGTGGTGCGCCGCGCGATGCGGTGGCGGCAATGACGGGCCGCGCAGCCATCGGTCGGGCGCTGGCGCGGACGGCGCCGATCGTCGTGCGGGCTGCGCCGATGCTTATGCGGGCCGCGCCGATTCTCGCGCTCTGCGCGGCCTGGGAAATCTTCGCGCGCAGCGGCGCGGTGACGCCGTTCATGCTGCCGCCGCTCAGCGACGTGCTCGCGCGCATCTATGACGACGCCGTCGGCGGCGACCTCTTCCTCAATACCGGCGTCACGCTCTATCGCGCGCTCGCGGGCTTCCTCATCGCGGCGGTCGCCGGCGTCGCGCTCGGCGCCGCGATGTCGCGCAACGCGCTGGCGCGCTGGTTCTTCGACCCCATCATCTCGGTCGGGTTTCCGATGCCGAAGATCGCGTTCCTCCCGGTGGTGATCCTGTGGCTCGGCCTCTACGACGTCTCCAAGATCACCATGATCGCCGTCGACGCCGTCTTCCCGGTGGTGACCGCGACCATCGCCGGCATAGCGGGCGTCGAGAAGGAACTGGTCTGGTCGGCGCGCAACATGGGCGCCAGGAACCGCGAGCTGCTGTGGCAGATCCTGCTGCCCGCCGCGCTGCCGCAGATCCTCACCGGCCTGCAGGTGGCGTTCCCCATCGCCCTCATCGTCGCCGTCGTCGTCGAGATGGCGATGGGCGGCTACGGCCTCGGCGGCGCCATGATGCAGGCCTCCCGCTTCGCCGACAGCCGCGGCGTGTTCGCCGGCATCGTCGAGATCGCGGTGGTGGGGTACGTGCTGGTCAAGCTGATGGCGGTGGTGCGGCGGAGGTTGCTGTTGTGGCATGAGGAGGCAACTGCGGAGAGCGCGTAGCGCGTAGGATGGGTAGAGCTCTTGCGAAACCCATCACGGGCGTTCCCTGCGGCGCGCCTGAAGATGGGTTTCACTGCGTTCCACCAATCCTACCAGCTTTCTTACGACCTCATCCTGAGGAGCCGTGCGCTGCACGGCGTCTCGAAGGATGGCCACGGGCGCTTTCCTCTGCATCAGATGGCCCATTCTGTGCTCGCTGCCATCCTTCGAGACGGCGCAAGGCGCGCTCCTCAGGATGAGGTCGTGAGTGGTTTCTCACTCCGGCCGCTGATCATCATTGTCCGCCAACCCCAGCCGCCCCTTCGCCGAGGCCTTGCGCCCCTGCGCCGGCACCAGACGTCCGGCCATGCCGAGCCCGTAGGGCGGCATGTTGCTGTAGACGCTCTCGTACTCTCCGGCGCGGACCAGGTAGGTCTCGTGCCAGATGCCGACGTCGCCGTTGCTGGCGATGGCCTGGTTGAAGGCCTTCCAGGCCGGCAGGTGGGCGAGGTCGCGATCGGTCGCGTAGCGATGGAGATGGGCGAAGCTGCGCCAATATTGCACCACCATGACATTGGGAAATCCGAAGCTGCAGGCGCGCATGGAGCAGGCCGAGGTCCGGCGTGCGGGCGAGCTCGGCCAGCATGCGCGGCATCGCCGTCGCCACCGGCAGCCATTTGTGCAGCTTCCAGAACCTGTTGATGCGCATGCCGATCAGGAACACGACGAAATCGCCGTCGATCTCCGCCGTGCATCGCTCCGCTCTCACCTGTGCCATCGCGGCCATCCCTGTGTGCCGATCAAGTCAGGCAGATAGCCATCATTCGATCGGGGTCAACGATTGCGTGAATGGTTTTCCTGGTGCGTCCGGAACCTGTGCGTGCCTAGAATCTTTGCATGTCTTGAACTCGCGCGCGGGGCTGGTTACCTGCAGCGAATGTCCAGTCCTGCTCCGACGAAATCAAGCGCCGATCCGCAACGCTCCCAGATGTTCCTCTACCTGGAGCCGGAGGAGATCGAGCGGGTCCGCCGATTCGGCGAGGTGCGTTCCTACGCTGCAGGCGAGGCGTTGTTCAAGGTCGGCGACATGGGCCACGGCCTCTTCGTGATCCTGTCCGGCCATGTCGACCTGATCCGCCACCTCGAATCAGGTGCGCTCAAGACATTCCTGACCCAGGGCCCCGGTGCGGTCGCGGGAGAAATGGCGCAACTCTCGGGCCAGCCGACCTTGGTGGACGGACGCGCGCAGGGTCCGGTGGAAGCCCTGATCATCCCGCCGGACCAGGTCCGGGCGCTGCTCGTGGCCGAGGCGGAACTCGGCGACCGGATCATGCATGCCCTGATGAGGCGTCGCGTCAGCATGATCGAGCTGGGAACCGGCGGGCCGGTGATCGTCGGAAGCCCGGAGAACGGCGACGTGCTGCGGCTCGAAGGCTTTCTCGCGCGCAACGGCCATCCGCGACAGCGGCTGGACTCCGATACCGATCCGGATGCGCAGGCGCTGATGGAACGCTTCCGCGTCGACCCCAGCGAGTTGCCCATCGTGCTCTGCCCGAACGGACAGCTGCTGCGCAATCCCAGCGAGACCGAACTTGCCCGCTGCATCGGGCTGGTTGCGCCCATCGATCCCGACCGCATCTTCGACGTGGCGATTGTCGGGGCGGGGCCCGCGGGTCTCGCCACCGCGGTCTATGCGGGATCGGAAGGGCTCTCCGTCCTGATGCTCGACTGCCGTTCCTTCGGCGGCCAGGCCGGCGCCTCGGCCCGGATCGAAAACTATCTGGGCTTTCCGGCCGCGATCAGCGGCATGGCCCTGATGGCGCGCGCCTACTCCCAGGCCCATAAGTTCGGGGTCGAATCGGCGATTCCGAACGAGGTGCGCGGACTCGAGGCGGCTGGCGACGCGGACCGAGGCCACTTTATTCTCAGGCTCTCCAATAATGAGCGCGCCAGCGCCCGCGCGGTTGTCATCGCCAGCGGCGTCCAATATCGGCGTCTCGACGTTGAGAAACTGGACGCTTTCGAAAGCTCGAGCGTGCACTACTGGGCCTCGCCCTTGGAGGGAAAGCTGTGCGCCGGCCAGGAGGTCGCAGTTGTCGGCGGCGGCAATTCGGCGGGCCAGGCGGTGGTCTATCTGGCCGGCAAGGCCGCCAAGGTCTGGCTCATCGTGCGCGGGCCGGGCCTGGAAGCGAGCATGTCGCGCTACCTCGTCGACCGCATCGCCTCTCTCTCCAACGTGGAGGTGGTGACGCAATCGCAGGTCACCGGCCTGGAAGGCCACGACGGCGCGCTGGAGGCTGTCCGCTGGCGACAAGATCGCTTGGGGCAGCAAGATCTCTTGGGGCAGCAAGATCCCTTGGGGCAAGAGGTGCGGCGGCCGATCCGGCACCTGTTCCTCTTCATCGGCGCGGACCCGAACGCGAACTGGCTCTCCGGCTCCGGCGTCGCCCTCGACGCCCAGGGATTCGTATTGACCGGACCAGACGCGACCGGGTGGCGCCACCCGTTGGAGACCAACCGCCGCGGCGTGTTCGCCATCGGCGACGTCCGCTCCGGTTCGGTCAAGCGCGTCGCTGCGGCGGTGGGCGAGGGCGCGCAGGTGGTGGCGGCGCTGCATGCCTTTCTGGCCGCGGATGACCGCACTTCCGACGCGGCCGCTATTCGGCTTGCGTTCGATCCGCGTTCGGCAAACGATGCGATCTTCCATCAGCGTCAGGAGCAACCCATGACCAAGATCACCTATGAGATCGTCGAACATGACGGCGGCTGGGCCTACCGGGTCGATGGGGTGTATTCCGAGCCCTTCCCGTCCCACGACGACGCCCGCCGGGCGGCGGAACGCGCGGCGAAGGAGCAGATCGTCCCGGGCGACACCACGGGCATTTCCTACGAGGACAAGCAGGGCCGCTGGCACGACGAGCTGTCAAAAGGCACCGACCGGCCCGAGACCGACGTCGAGGGGTGAAGACCCCCGTCGCTGTCATCGCCCGGCTTGACCGGGCGATCCAGTAATCACCGTGCTTCGATATGCACGCGAACTTCACCCGCCAGCGCAGGGGTTACTGGATGCCCCGCTTTCGCGGAGCATGACACTGCAGAATTTGGATGGTTACTGCACCAGCCGCGCTCATGGCTTCAGTTTCGTTTCGATGCGCCGATCGGGCACCAGCCACATGAGCGCGACTGCAACGTAGAGCGCGATCGCGATCCACGGACTGACAAAGGCCAGCGGAACCGACGCGGCGTACATGGCGAGCGACACCTTGCCCTTGAGGTCGCTCCCCACCGCCTCGGCGAGCCTGGAACTGCGGCCGTTGCACGCCACGATCGCTGCTTGCAGCAAGGTGTAGCTGATCGCGGCCATCCCCAGCACCACGCCATAGGCCGCGGTCGGCCACGTGGTGAATCCGGCTTCGTCCATCCAGCGGATCACGAACGGCACCAGCGACAGCCAGAACAGCAGCGACAGGTTGGCCCACAGCACCTTGCCGTCGATGCGGTCGGTGGCGTGTAGCATGTGATGATGGTTGACCCAGAAGATGCCGACATTCACGAAGCTCAGCACATAGGCGAGCAGCACCGGAATGCTGGATTGCAGCGCGGCGAAGTCGTTGCCGTGGGGCACCTTCAGCTCCAGCACCATGATCGTGATGATGATGGCGATCACGCCATCGGTGAAGGCTTCAAGCCGCCCCTTGCCCATTTTCGACCTCCGTCCAGACGAGGCAGCATACGCTGCCGGCGGTCGTGTCTGCACCCGACTCGAGAGCCGCCGGGGCGGTGCCAACGGGTCCGGCCTTTGGCCGGCCCGATGACAGGCTCGCACCGAACCCGCAATCCAGACGACCTCGCCGATTGCATCGCAGCCTGGATTCCGGGTTCCGGCCGCGGCCGGCCCGGAATGTCGGCGGACAATTGGTCCACCATATTGATTTGCGTCGCGTTGCAGAACATTGCAGTTGAGCCTTTGGGCAGGCAAATTCTTCGATTTTAACACTGCAAATAGTTTCAGACTATGTCACAGGATTGCATGTGCGAACGTTGGTTTCGCCGTGGGTATGCCATGCGAACGATCTTTCGACTGACTTCCACTAAAGTGAAAAATGCAAAGCCGCAGCTAGGCGGCAGAACTCTCTTGCTGTGCGATGGCGGTGGCCTTTGGCTGCAGGTGAGCGCCGGCAAGCATGGGCAGGTCAACAGGTCCTGGATCTTCCGATACGCTTCAGCCGGCACCGCGATCAGCCGCACCGGGCGCAGTTACCGCCGCGAACGTCAGATGGGCCTCGGCCCGCTGCATACCGTCACGCTTGCCGACGCGCGAGAGATGGCCAGGGAAGCGCGATTGCTGATCCGGCAGGGCAGAGACCCCCTAGCTACTAAACAAGCATCACGATCAGCCGTGCAGAGTGAGCAGGCCTGCCGGCGCACGTTCGGCCAGGTTGCCGAGGAGTATCTTCAGAAATTCGAAGACGGGTGGAAAAACGCTCGCCACCGGATGCAATGGCGCACAACCCTGAGAACCTACATCCTGCCGGGGCTCGGCAAGCTTGACATCGAGGCCATCGACACCGAATCCGTGCTAAAGGTCCTGGAACCAATCTGGTCGACGATACCGGAGACGGCGGCGCGCGTCCGCGGTCGCATCAAAACGGTGCTCGACTTCGCCGGCCGCAGCAGCGCGAACCCGGCGCGCTGGAAAGGGCATCTGGAGCACAAGCTCGCCAAGCGGAACAAAAAGCGGACGGTGAAGCATTTGGCGGCGCTCCCCTACACCGAGATCAGCGCCTTGATGACACGGCTGCGAGCGGTGAACAGCATCTCGGCCCGCGCGCTCGAACTAACGATCTTGTGCGCAACACGCACTGGCGAAACCATGGGGGCACAATGGTGCGAATTCGACATGGCTAACCGTGTGTGGACGATCCCCGCGGGCCGGACGAAGCGAGACAACGAACACACCGTTCCACTTTCCGACGCGGCTGTGGCCGTCCTGGCGGCCATGGCGGCCATGAGGCAGGGCGACCGCGTGTTCGAGCTTGGAAACTCGACTATTCGGATAAGGATGGGAGTTTGTTGTTCCAGGTCGAGCGCGTCGAACTCCAGAACCCAGACGGGACATTCGTCGCTGACGTCGATGGCAAGCGCAAGAAGGCATTTCGGCAACGCAGACCGAACCCGCATCGGCCAAACGAGTGGATTTGGAATGTCGACGGCGTCCCACCTGTGCCGTATCGCCTGGGAGAGTTGATCGAAGCCCTCGCCAATGAGCACGTGGTGGTGGTTGTCGAGGGCGAGCGGAAAGCGGACTTGCTCCACGAATGGAATGTCGCCGGGACCTGCTGTGCGGGTGGTTCCGGGAAATGGCGGGCGGAACACTCACTTTTTTTCCAAGGGGCCAACGTGGTGATCTTGCCGGATAACGACGACGCGGGCCGCGGGCATATCGAAGTGGTGGCCAAGTCGCTGCAAGGCATAGCCGCATCGGTTCGGGTGCTGGAACTGCCGGGCCTTCCGCCGAAAGGCGACGTGGTCGATTGGGCGGCGACCGGTCATACGGCTGGTGACCTCTGGCGGCTAATCGAGAGCGACGCAAAGCCGTGGACGCGCGATAAGGTGGGCGCGGCTTCGGCCCTGCCCGGCGAGACCAATCGAACAAGCAAGGCGACGACCGACAAAATTGAGATCGAAGCGCCCGCTTTCAGCGATGAATATCTCGCACTTCGCTTCGCCAGGCAGCATCAAAACGAATTGCGCTTCGTCGCGATTATCTGGAACCGCTGGCTGGCATGGCGGCGCACGCATTGGCGGATCGACAGGACCTTGATGGCGTTCAACTTGGCACGCGTGCTGTGCCGTGAAGTCGCCGCCGAGACCGACGTGCCCACTATCCAGAGAGCGCTGGCAAGCGCCAAGACCGTCGCCGCCATCGAACGCCTCGCCAGGGCCGACCCCTGGCTCGCCGCCGAAGTCGGCCAATGGGACCACGATCTGGACCTGTTCAACACCCCG
The DNA here is from genome assembly GCA_963791375.1 of uncultured Alphaproteobacteria bacterium. Classification (GTDB taxonomy): domain Bacteria; phylum Pseudomonadota; class Alphaproteobacteria; order Rhizobiales; family Xanthobacteraceae; genus JAJPKK01. Next base: position 1,877 of record CAWBSI010000009.1, on the reverse strand, counting down.
GAAGGTGAAAGCTGATGACCGTCGATCTTCGCACCGGCCGTTCGAAGCCGCATGACCCGCAGGATTACATCACCAAGATCGCCGCCATCGCGCCGGCAAAGCCGGGCGCACCGCATCCGCTATGGAGCAATTTCCTCGATACGGTAACCAACCGGAACGACGACCTAATCATGTTCCTGCAGAGGTATCTCGGCTACTGCATGACCGGCCACACCACGGAGCAGGTGCTCGTGTTCCTGTACGGGACCGGAGGCAACGGCAAGGGTGTCTTCATAAAGACGGTGGCGGAAATTTTCGGCGACTACGCCGCCGTCGCTCCGATGGAACTGCTGATCTCATCCGATATCGATCGCCACCCGACTGAGATCGCTAAGCTGACGGGTGCCCGTCTCCTGGTTGCCCAGGAGACCCAGGAGGGACGTCGCTGGGACGAAGCCAAAATTAAGAACCTCACGGGAAGCGACCGGCTCACCGGCCGCTTCATGCGCCAGGACTCCTTCGACTTCACGCCGCAGTTTAAGCTGCTGATCGCCGGCAACCACATGCCCAGCCTGCGCAACGTCGACCCGGCGATCAAGCGCCGTTTCCTTCTTGTCCCGTTCACCGTCCAGATCAAAGACCCCGATACCAACCTCGCCGAGAAGCTCAAGGTGGAATGGCCCGCGATCCTGCGCTGGATGATCACCGGCTGCCTGCTGTGGCGCGAAAGCGGCCTCAAGGTGCCGGCGATCGTGCGCGAGGCAAGCGACAAGTATTTCGCCAGCGAGGACATCCTGAGCCAGTGGCTCGACGAGTGCACCGATCGCAAACTCGACTACGCCCTGACGCGCACCCACGACCTCTTCGTTGCTTGGACACAATGGTGCGAACCCAGGAAGCACTACCCTGGCACCGAGAAGGGCTTTTCAATGAAGCTGACGGAAAAGGGCTTTCTCAATAAGCACAACAAGGCCAGACAGTCGGTCTTCGAAGGCATCGCCCTTAAGAGCGTCGGCGGCTACTGAAGTAGGGGTGAAGGGGTTAGTAGGCATTTTCATTAAGCCACCGTCGGGGTTTGTTAGACTAGCGGCCCGCGAGTACGTCCTATTATTGGAAACCCCTTCCAACCCCTTCACCTCCTCGTCGTAGCCGTGGGGCGGGGTACTCGCCCGCCCTAAACTGTGCACCAATTTTCGCACAGGGGGGCCGAAGGCTCGGCCACGGGTGGTTCTACGGAGCGCGCCTCAGCCGATATGCCCTGCAACAACTTATAATAACGTGACCTCCTGGCGCACATCCCACGCTCGTCTGCGGTCATCCCAACCACATGGCCAGTTCTCGCTCATCGCACCGCCTCACGCATCACCTCTTGAGATACGGTCCGATCATCCCGCCCTGGCGCGGAACTCCCGCAAGACCTCGAACGCATCAGGCTCAGGTTACCCACCACAAAAATTTTGCAAATTTTGCCCAGATAGGTTCCCAGGAAAGATGAGGGGGGTCCCTATAAAAACTCGCGATCGCCCGTTTGCATCACCCCCCCTCGGCCAGATTGCCCCTCCTGGCGCGTTCCTTCTCTCTTCGGTGCCTCACCGAGGCGCTGACGGCGGGCGCGGCTCAGCCGGAGGGCGTTCGAGTAGCTCCCAGCGGTCAGTCTTGCTCCCCGTGACGTAGCGCCACCACACCCGGCCGTCGAAGTCGAGGGCGAAGAGGAGGCAATTCGATACGGCGATCTGGACGAAACGGACGCGGGGAACCGCCTCATCCGTGGGTAAACTCGTGGGTAAGGACGGATCGTTGCGAAATACGTCAACCATTTCAATCACCGTTGGCGGAGGGTCTCTCCGCTCTACCTCAATCGGCGGATAGAACCGCGCCCAAGGCGGCCCCGACCACTT
>CAWBSI010000008.1:0-201751 GCA_963791375.1 uncultured Alphaproteobacteria bacterium | reverse complement strand
AGACCGGTAAGCCCAGCACAGATGTTGTACGCCAAAAAGATCAGCAGGGAAAAGGCGTCGTCATTCCCGAGGAGGCCAAGGCCAACTCGGTTGCTATGTCGGCATGGATGAACTCGAACCGAAGCGCGAAGCGTGGGAAGCGCAGTCGCAAGTCCGGCTACAAGCTAGCAGGGTCAATTGGGGGTCAATCGACGACGGCGACGACCAATAGGTCTCGGAAGCGCAAAGCTGACGCTACTGTCGCTCCACATCCGGCTCCCTCGGCTCCCGCGCAGCCAAATTCGGTCACAGATACGCCGCTGCGGATTCCCTATGGCAACAAGGAAGTCGCTCTGAAGCTTGGGGCTCGCTACCGCTCCGGTGGATGGTATGCCCCACCTGGAGTTGATCTTTCTGCATTCGGAGCGCGCGGATGGCTATAACGCTCGGCGTGTGCGAACGGCGGATGTATCCACTCCGGATGCGGAGCCTCAGCGGCAGAGCAAATACATTCAGGTGGACGATTTAGCCGGCCCCTGCGCTTTCCTATTGCGCCGAGCACGTCGCACTGCGGAGCGAAAAAGCGGCATGATTGCGAAAAGCCGCGGATGTCACGATCACTGTCTGGCAAACCGTGTCGTAGGTGTCGCCGGTCCTGCTATTTGCACGGGTGTCGCCGGTTGGGCAATTCCCGCCGCCGCGCGGGCTCGGCTACGCGCGTCACCTTTCGGCGGTCGTCAGATTATTTTTTTACGTGGCGTTCGAGCATCTGACGGCGCACGACGGCGCCATAGACGTTGCCATCCGCATCGACGCCGACGCCTTCCGCGCCGCTGTGGTCGGTGGTGGTCGATTCCATGTCTTCGATGAAGGAGGTGACCGTGCCGTCTTGGCGCTGCCGATGCGGATGCCCTTCTTGATGCCCGTAAGCTCGTTGCGCCCGATTCGGACCGGATTCGGAATCGGCGACGTACATGGTGTCGTCCTTCGTGATGAGGATGCCGCTGGGGCGGCCGCACTGGCGCCATGTGTCCAGGAACTTGCCGTCCTGATCGAAGATCTGGATGCGGTTGTTCTCGCGGTCGCCGACGAACAAGCGGCCCGCGCGAATCGATGGCGATGGTGTGCGGCTCGAAGAATCTCGCCGGGGCCGGAGCCGTTCTTGCCCCATTCCTTGATGAACTTGCCGTCCTTGGTGAATTTGACGACGCGGTTGTTCTTGCCGTTGCGGTGGCCGTCGGTGACGAAGATGTCGCCATTGGGCGCGACGACGACGTCGGTCGGCTGATCGAACAGGTCGGGACCGGAGCCCGAGACACCCGCCTTGCCGAGTGTCATCAGCACCTTGCCGTCGGGATCGAACTTGAACACCTGATGGCCCTTGCCGTCCTTGCCCTGCGCGTCGGTGACCCACAGGTTGCCTTGCGCGTCGACGGTCGAGCCGTGCGGGAAGACGAACATGTCCTCGCCCCACGCCTTGAGCAGCTTGCCGGTCGTGTCGAATTTGAGGATCGGCGGTTCGCTGCGGCCGGCGCAGGAATTCTCCTTGCAGCGATGGATGACGTAGATGCTGCCGTCGGGCGCCTGTTCGATCGCGGTGACAGCGGCCCACTTCGTGCCGGGTGGGAGTTCGCCCCAGTCGCGCGTGGTGCGGTAGGGTTGCGGCAGGTCGTTGCGCGGGGCGTCGTTGGTTTGAGCGAGTGCTGAGCTTGTGACTGCCGCCGCCTTCGCAAGAGCGAGAATCCATTTGGATCGCGTCACGTGTGCTCCTTATCTTGTGGCTTCAGGATAACGCCGTTGGATGGGATCAGGCACACCCTATTTCTCAACCAAGGAATATCCGTGTAAATCACACGTATCAGTCGGAGGACGAAATATGCGTGCCTATCAATTGCCGAAGGGCGGCGCCGGCATCGATGCGCTGGTCAAGGTCGAGCGGCCCGATCCCAAGCCGGCCTACCGCCAAGTGCTGGTCAAGGTCGCGGCGTGCTCGCTCAACTTTCGCGATCTCGGCATCGTGCGCGGCACCTACCGCATGCCGGTGCGCGACAACATCGTCCCGCTGTCCGATGGTGCCGGCGAGGTGGTGGAGGTCGGCGCCGGCGTCACGCGCGTTAAGGTCGGCGACAAGGTCGCCGGCTGCTTCTTCCAACGCTGGTCCGGCGGCGAACCGCCCCCGAATGTGCAGGCGAACGCGCTCGGCGGCAGCATCGACGGCATGCTGGCGGAATTCGTGGTGTTGGAGGAGGACGGCGTCGTGAAGATTCCGGCGCACCTCTCGCTCGAAGAGGGCGCGACGCTGCCTTGTGCCGGGGTGACGGCGTGGCACGCGCTGGTCGAGCACGGCAAGCTGATCGCCGGCCAGACCGTCCTTCTGCAGGGCACGGGCGGCGTCTCGATCTTCGGGCTGCAACTGGCGCACGCGATGGGCATGCTGGTCGTCATCACGTCGTCGAGCGATGAGAAGCTCGCGCGTGCGAAGAATCTCGGCGCCAACAGCGGCATCAATTACAAGAGCACGCCGGACTGGGAGAAGGCGGCGATGGAATTCACCGGCGGCCTTGGCGTCGATCACGTGGTCGAGGTCGGCGGTGCCGGCACGCTGACGCGCTCTTTCGGCGCGATCCGGGTCGGCGGTAAGATTAGCTTGATCGGCGGCTTGAGCGGGCCTGCGACCGAACTCAACCCGGGGCTGATCCTGGCTCGCCGCGCCAACGTGCAGGGCATTTCGGTCGGCTCGATGCAGATGTTCGAGGCGATGAACCGCGCCATTACGGCGAACGGGATCAAGCCGGTGATCGACAAGGTGTTCGGCTTCGACGAGGTTCACGCGGCCTACAAGCACATGGCTTCGGGCGCGCACTTCGGCAAAATCGTCATCCACGTGGCGTAGCGTGGCAACGCGGCGGCGCCTTATGAAAGGTCGAGTTTGCGGACGAACTGAAGCCTGCACGGGCACGAGCGACGCCTATCGGTCTGACGGGAAATAGAGTGCGATCGCATGGCTGCAGCTTTCGAGCACCGCGACCTGAAGGCAGATCTAAAGCAACAGTGCGAAGCTCGCGACCATCGCCTGCGGAGCTCGACAATGCCCGCGCAAATCCGAGCGCTCTGTTCGAACATTCCAGTTTTCGTTCACTCTAAATTCTGTCGTTCACGGAAATCAGATGACAGAGACGAACTCGTCCAACAGACGATTCTTGTCGCGCTTGCCTTGAGAATCGTGAAGGCCATTTGCGCCTGTCGGCGCGTCAGCCTTCGAGCGAGATCGAGTTGGCGCCGCCTGCTTCCGGTATGCTTCCGGTGACCTTCGCCGCCAAATCGGTCCCATCGCAAAGCTATTGAAATCATTGGTGGAGCTGAGGGGATTTGAACCCCTGACCTCCGCAGTGCGATTGCGGCGCTCTCCCATCTGAGCTACAGCCCCTGCCGGCCGGCGCGGGAGAACCCGCGGGCATGCGCAAGAGGGGGCCATTTACTGGCCCGGCCATCTCAGTGTCAAGGATCGCCTCGCGCCGGAGGCGAGGCCAAAAAACGGACGGTTCCCGCTCTTTCAACATGCCGACGGGCCGGACTTGTCCCCGACATTTGCGGTGCCGGGTCGGGCCGCCGGGCTTCCGGCCGATGAATTGCGCCTGCGACGCCGTGCCGGAGCGTCGGCGAATTGCGAAGCGGCGCGGCTTGAGGCATGGTGCGCCCCGGGAAATCCAGCCACACCGATCGATCCATGCCGAAGCTCAGCCGCCGCCGGTTTCTTGCAGCGTCCGCCGCCTCGGCCGCGGCGGGTGTCGCCGCGCCCGCCTGGAGCGCGCCGAACGTGCCGGACGTGGATATCGCCATCATCGGGGCCGGCGCCGCGGGCATCGCCGCGGCCCGCCGGGTCGCCGGAACCAAGGCCCGGCTCGCCATCCTGGAAGGCTCGGACCGGATCGGCGGGCGCTGCTTCACCGATACCACCACCTTCGGCATGCCCTATGACCGCGGCGCCCACTGGATCCATACCCCGGAGCTCAATCCGATCACGCCGCTCGCCCTGCGATCCGGGCTCGACATGTATCCTGCGCCGCCCGGCCAGAAAATCCGGATCGGACGGCGCAACGCCCGCGAAATCGAGATGGAGGACTACCTCGCCTCCGTGGTGCGGTCGAACCGCGCCATCGGCGACGCCGGCCGCGGCAGGTCGGACATCTCCTGCGCCGCGGTGCTGCCCAAGGATCTCGGCGAGTGGCAGAAGACGGTGGAATTCGTGCTCGGCCCGTTCGGTTGCGGCAAGGACCTCACCGAGGTCTCCACCGCCGATTTTGCGAAGTCGGCGGAGCGCGATGTCGATACCTTCTGCAAGCAGGGCTTCGGCGCCCTGATCGCCAATCTCGGCCAGGGCCTGCCGGTGCAGTTCTCCAATCCGGTCCGGTTCATCGACTGGAGCAACCGCAGCGGTGTCGAGATCAGGACTGCGCGCGGCACCATGATGGCGCGAACGGTCATCATCACCGCGTCGACCGGCGTGCTCCTCGACAACCGCATCAAGTTCGAGCCGGAGCTGCCGCGGCGGTACCAGGATGCGCTGGAACGGCTCACGCTCGGCAGCTACGACCACATCGCGCTGGAATTGCCGGGCAATCCGCTCGGGCTGCAGCGCGACGACGTCGTGTTCGAGAAATCGAGCAACGCCCGCACCGCGGCCATTCTCGCCAACATCTCGGGGACCACGCTGTGCACCGTCGACGTCGGCGGCAAGTTCGGCCGCGAGATCGCCGCCCAGGGCGAGAGCGCCATGGTCGCCTTCGCGCTCGACTGGCTCACCGGCCTCTATGGCGCCGACATCAAGAAGGCGGTCAAGCGGACCCACGCCACCCAGTGGAACAAGGAGCCCTGGGCGCTCGGCGCCTTCTCGGCCGCCGCTCCCGGCGGCCAGAGCGGTCGCGCTCGCGCTCGCCGAGCCGTTGCGCGACCGCATGTGGTTTGCCGGCGAAGCGGTTCACGAGACGCTGTGGGGCACCGTCGGCGGCGCCTGGGCCTCCGGCGACCGCGCGGCCACGCAGGCGCTGCGGAAAATCGGCGCCATCCCCGAGCCGCCGCCCGAGCCGCGCCCAAGCGCGCCGGAACCGCGCCGCCGGCGTCGATAGGCACGGCCTTTTCTCCCTCCCCCTGAAAGGGGGAGGGAGACTGCAAGTCCGCACTTGTAACTGTAGTAGAAGACGCGCACTCCGGGATCACGGCGCCAAAGCGCCGCTAGTCTAACTCCGCAGCACGCCGCCGGTGCGCTTGCCGACCTCGGCCACGATCTTCGCGGCGACGGCGTCGATCTCCTGGTCGGTCATGGTCTTCTCGCGCGGCTGCAGGGTGACCGCGATGGCGATCGACTTCTTGCCGGCATCGATGCCGGGGCCCTCATAGACGTCGAACACGGTGATCCCCGCGATCAGCTTGCGGTCGACGCCCTGGGCGGCGCGCACGATGTCGGCGGCCTTCACGGCGCGGTCGACGATGAAGGCGAAGTCGCGCTCGACCGGCTGGAACGGCGCGAGCTCCAGCGCCGGCTTGGCGCGGGTGGCCTTCGCCTTCGCCTCGGGAATGCGCTCCAGCACCACCTCGAAGGCGACCAGCGGGCCGTCCGCGGCGAGCGCTTCCAGCGCCTTGGGATGCAGTTCGCCGAAATGCCCGAGCACGTTCTGCGGTCCGATCTGGATGGTGCCGCTGCGGCCCGGGTGCAGCCACGAAGGCCCGCCCGGGACGACCTGCAGTGCCTGCATCGGCGCGCCCGCGGCGGCGAGCACGGCGAGCGCATCGGCCTTGGCGTCATAGGCGTCGACGCCGCGGCCGCCGCTCGCCCAGTGCCGCCCGCCTCCGGATGCCTTGGCGAGGCGGCGTCGCACGCCGCCCGCGGCGGTCACCTGGTCCTGCGGCCGGTCGCCGAGGAAGATCTGGCCGACCTCGAACAGCGCCACGTCGGGATAGCCGCGATCGGCATTCTTCTGGGCGGCGGCGACGAGGCCGGGAATGAGGCTCGGCCGCATGTCCGAGAGTTCGGCCGCGATCGGGTTGGCCAGCACCAGCTCCGGCTTGCCGCCGCCGAACAGCACCGCCGCCGGATGCGAAATGAACGACCAGGTGACGGCCTCGACGAGGCCGCGCACCCCGAGCGCGCGCCTCGCCTTGCGGGTGCGCACCTGCAGCGGCGTCAGCACCGGCTTGCGCGCGGCGTCGCCGCGCTCGAACGGCGTCATCGGCACGCGGTCGACCCCGACGATGCGCACGACCTCCTCGACGAGGTCGGCCTTGCCGTGCACGTCGGGGCGCCATGTCGGCACGCTCACCCGGATGACCGGGCCGGCGCCCGTGGTGACGAAGCCGAGTCGGCCGAGCACGCGCTCGACCTCCGCGGCCGAGAGCGACGAGGCCGGCGAGGCGCTTGACCTCTTCGAGGGGGAAATCGATCACCCGCTCGGCGATGGGCGTTTCGCCCGCCACGGTGATTTCCGTCGCGGTGCCGCCGCAGAGGTCGAGCACCATGCGGGTCGCGAGCTCGAGGCCGGGAATCATGAAGGCCGGATCGACCCCGCGCTCGAAGCGGTAGCGGGCGTCGGAATTGATGTTCAGCTTGCGGCCGGTATGGGCGATGTTGAGTCTCGTCCCACAGCGCCGACTCGATCAGCACGTCGGTGGTCGTCTCCGAGCAGCCGCTGGCCTCGCCGCCCATGATGCCGGCAAGCGATTCGACGCCGCCGTCGTCGGCGATGACGCACATGGTGTCGTCGAGCGCATAGGTCTTGCCGTCGAGCGCCAGCAGGGTCTCGCCCGGCCGCGCCCGGCGCACCACCAGGTTCGCCTTTGACCTTGGCGGCATCGAACACATGCAGCGGCCGGCCGCGGTCATAGGTGATGAAGTTGGTGATATCGACCAGCGCATTGATCGGCCGCAGCCCGATGGCCGTGAGCCGCCGCTGCAGCCATTCCGGGCTCGGGCCGTTCTTGACGCCGCGCACCAGGCGCAGCGCGAAGCCGCGACAAAGCGACGGCGTCGCGCCGAAATCGAGCCGCACCGAAACCGGGCAGGGGCCCTTGCCGGCGACCGGCTTGATCGGAACGTCCTTCAACGTGCCCATGTCGGCGGCGGCGAGATCGCGGGCAATGCCGTGGACGCCGGTGCAGTCCGGCCGGTTCGGCGTCAGGTTGATCTCGATGACGGGATCGTCGAGATGGGCCCATTCGGCGTAGCGCGCGCCGAGCGGCGCATCGGCGGGCAGGTCGAAAATGCCTTCGTGATCGTCCGAGATCTGCAGCTCGAAGCCGCGAGCACAGCATGCCCCGGCTCTCGACGCCGCGAATGGTGCCGATGCCGAGCGTCATGTTCTTGCCGGGGATGAAGGTGCCGGGCGGCGAGAACACGCTCATCATGCCGGTGCGCGCATTGGGCGCGCCGCACACGACCTGCACCGGATCGCCGGAGCCGGTGTCGACCATGCAGACGCGCAGGCGGTCGGCATTGGGATGCTGCACGGCCGAGATCACCCGCGCGATGGTGAACGGCGCCAGCGCCGCCGCCTTGTCGGCGACGCTCTCGACCTCGAGACCGATCATGGTGAGCCGGTCCACCAGCGCCGCCAGCGCCGCGTCGGTGTCGAGGTGCTCCTTGAGCCAGGAGAGGGTGAATTTCATGACAAGACCCCGCGTGCTCCCTCTCCCGCTTGCGGGGGAGGGGTGGGGAGGGGGCGCGCGCGGCTCGCACGGACCTCAACAGGTGCCAGTGCCCTTTCCGTGTCCGGCATCGCTGCCGCGAGTGGGACGGCCGAAGGCCCCCTCCCTAACCCTCCCCCGCAAGCGGGAGAGGGGACTGGAGAGTCCGCACGATGAGCGCCACGATCTCGCGGCAACGGCATAAGCAAAGTCGCGGCTCTCATCCGCTCAGCCCTCCTGCGAGGGTGGGGAAATCGAGCGGACGGAAGCCGTAATGGGCGAGCCAGCGCACATCGGCTTCGAAGAAGGGACGCAGATCGTGCATGCCGTATTTGAGCATGGCGATGCGGTCGATCCCCATGCCCCAGGCGAAGCCCTGGTAGACATCGGGGTCGATCCCGCAATTGCGCAGCACATTGGGATGCACCATGCCGCAGCCGAGAATCTCCAGCCAGTCGTCGCCCTCGCCGAAGCGGATTTCGCCCTTGTCGCGGCGGCACTGGATGTCGACCTCCAGCGACGGCTCGGTGAACGGAAAGAACGACGGCCGGAACCGCATCTTGACGTGGTCGATCTCGAAGAACGCCTTGCAGAATTCGGCAAGGATCCATTTGAGATGGCCGAGATGGGAGCCCTTGTCGATGACGAGGCCCTCGACCTGATGGAACATCGGCGTGTGGGTCTGGTCGCTGTCGCAGCGATAGGTGCGCCCCGGGCAGATCACGCGGATCGGCGGCTGCTGCGCCAGCATGGTGCGCACCTGCACCGGCGAGGTGTGGGTGCGCAGCAGCAGCCGCGAGCCGTCGGGCTTCGGATTGAAGAAGAACGTATCGTGCATTTCCCGCGCCGGATGGCCGTCGGGGAAATTGAGCCGGGTGAAATTGTAGTCGTCGGTCTCGATGTCCGGCCCTTCCGCCACCGCGAAGCCCATGTCGGCGAAGATGGCGGTGAGCTCGTCCATCACCTGGCTGATGGGATGGATGCGGCCGGCATCGGCCGGGTTGTCGGTGGTCGGCAGGGTGACGTCGATGGTCTCGGTGGCGAGCCGCTGCTCCAGCGCTACGCCCTTGAGCGCCTCGCGCCGCGCCGCGATCGCCGCGGTCACGGCGTCCTTGAGGCCGTTGATCAGCGGCCCTTTCTCCTTGCGCTCCTCCGGCGACATCTTGCCGAGCGTCGCCAGCAGCGCCGAGATCGAGCCCTTCTTGCCGAGCGCGGCCACGCGCACGGCTTCGAGCGCCGCCTCGTCGGCGGCGGTCTCGACCATGCGCATCAACTCGCCTTCGAGTGCGGCAATGTCGGTCATGGAATCCTCGCAAGCCGAAAGCAGCGGAGCGGTCCCGGCGCGCGAACGCCGCCCGCATCAGTTCCGCCGGCGCGGCACGGTTCGATTAATGCGAGCCCCGGACGTCCGGGGTCAGGCGGCCAATGCGGCCTTGGCCTTGTCGACGATCGCCTCGAACGCGGCCGGCTCGTGGATGGCGAGATCGGACAGCACCTTGCGGTCCACCGTGACCCCGGCTTTGCCGAGGCCGGAGATAAACCGGCTGTAGGTAAGCCCGAAGCCGCGGACCGCTGCATTGAGGCGCTGGATCCACAGAGCGCGGAAGGTGCGCTTGCGCCGCTTGCGGTCGCGGAAGGCGTACTGGTTCGCCTTCTCCACCGCCTGCTTGGCGATCGCGGATGGTGTTCTTGCGCCGGCCGTAATAGCCTTTGGCGGCCTTGAGGACTTTCTTGTGCTTGGCGTGTCCGGTGACACCCCGTTTGACGCGGGCCATGGCCGCTCTCCTTCGAAGTCAATGACCTGATGGGATGATGAGGCCGCGCCTGACGCGGCCGGACGGGCGATCAGCCGTTGGGCAGCCAATATTTCTTGATGCGGTCGCCGTCGGTCTTGAACAGAACCTTGGTGCCGCGATGCTCGCGGATCTGTTTCGTCGTCCGCTTGATCATCCCGTGGCGTTTGCCCGACTGGGCAAACAGCACCTTTCCGGTGCCGGTAATCTTGAAGCGCTTCTTGGCGCCCGACTTGGTCTTCAACTTGGGCATTTGGCTCTCCTTTTGCGGCGCAGCGGCCGCCGACCGGGGTCAACCGGTGATGCTCGGGTTCGAGCGTGCTGATTGAGCACTTCGCCGCCGCCACGGCAGCCCTTTAGCCGGGCAGCGGGGAGGGCGGGTTTATGGCAGAGAGCCCGCAAAATGGCAACCGGCAGCTTCTCCCTCCCCGTTTTCGGGGAGGGCCGGGGTGGGGTCTCGTCCGAACGCGCTGCCGCTGTTAAAACGAGGCGAAGCTCAACGCCAAGGAAAGGAAGAAAGGCCCCACCCGCCCTCCCCGAAGACGGGGAGGGAAAGAGAGAGGCCGCTGTATCATTCGCTTCGGTTGAAAAAGGCATCCCGCCGAAGCGACCCGGGCCTGGGATCACGCCTCAGCGCGGCGCCAGGATCATGATCATCTGGCGGCCTTCGAAGCGGGCGTCCATCTCGATCTTGGCGAGCTTCTCGGTATCGCCTTTGACGCGTTCGAGCAGCCGGGCGCCGAGTTCCTGGTGGGCCATTTCGCGGCCGCGGAACCGCAGCGTCACCTTGACCTTGTCGCCTTCCTCGAAGAAGCGCTGCATCGCGCGCATCTTCACGTCGTAGTCATGGTCGTCGATCATCGGCCGGAACTTGATTTCCTTGACCTCGACGACCTTCTGTTTCTTGCGCGCCTCCGCCTGCTTCTTCTGCTCCTGGAATTTGTATTTTCCGATAATCGAGAAGCTTGCAGACCGGCGGGGTGGCGTTGGGTGAGATCTCGACGAGGTCCAGGCCAGCCTCCTGGGCGATGGCCAAAGCCTCGGAAATCGTGACGTTGCCGCGGTTGGCACCGTCCTTGTCGATCAGATGAACCTCGCGGACGCGGATGTCATCGTTGATGCGCGGCCCGTCCTTGGGGGCGGGCGCAGTGGCTCTCATCGGGCGACGAATGGCTGTCTTCTCCTTTTGCTGTTGCGGTAACCTTTCGCAAGAACCGCCGATCAATGCTCGGCGTAAACGATCATGCTACTCGGAAGCCTGTGAAGATCGGTATAAATGGCCGACAAGTCAACGGTGCTGCCACAGATTTGAACGAAGTCGTGCCCGCGGGTGCGTTGCGGCAATGCGGCCCGCCGCCTCGGGCGGCCCCCGGGTCAGCGCGGGGGCCGTGCAATTTCGGTGTAGACCGCAAGCATCTGGTCCGGCGCGGCCTGGCTTGCGAACAGCGACTTCACCCGTTCGCGCCCGCGCCGGCCGACGGCAATGCGGGTGCTTTCGGAGGCCGAAAGCAGCCGGATCAGCGTCGCGGCAAGCTCGGTATCGTCACCGCTGCGGAACCGCCAGCCGGTCATGCGGTCCTCCGTGACCGCCGGCGGCGCCAGAACCGTATCCGATCCGGCGGCGAGGTCCGAGACGATCACCGGACGTGCCATTGCCATGGCTTCGAGCAGGGACCGTTGCGGGCTTTCGAGCTGGATCGCGGCGGAAATCACGGCGGCGGAGGCGATATAGGCGGCAGGCTCATCCGCCGACGGACCCGCAATGCGGATCACGTCGGTGGTCTTGGTCGCCATCACCAGGTCCCACAATTCGCCGCTGTAGCTGGAATGGCCGTGGTCTTCGCCGACCAGCACGAAGGCGAAGTCGCGCAGCCCCTTGTCCTTGAGCCGGCGCGCAGCGCGGACGATGACGTGGTGCCCCTTCCTGCGCAGGATGCGCCCGACCACCATGACGACGCGGGTGCTCGGGCCGACGCCCCAGGCGGCGCGCACGGCATCGACCCGATCTTGGGCGATCCCCGTGGGGTCGAAGCGGGTGACGTCGATATGGGAAGGAATGACGACGATGCGATCCGCCGCCACCCCGTGGCGCTCGGAGATGATGTCCGCGATCTGATCGCTCATTGCGATCACCTGCTCGCCGCGTGCCATCACGCCGTTATAGGCGTGCTTGAACAGGTTCTGATCGCGAAATCCCGCGTACCAGGTGGTTACGAAGGGCACTCCAGTCGCGCGGGCCGCGGCATAGGCGCTCCACCCCGGCGCCCGGGCGAGCGCGTGAACCACTCCGCAATGGCGCTGGCGGATGAGCCGCGCCAGCGCGAACGCGTTGCGTGCAATCACGACCGGATTGATGCTCGCCATGTCGAGACGCACGAGCTGCGCGCCGCATGCCGTGAGATCGCCCTCGAGCCGGCCGCCGCGGGAAACCACGAGCGCACGGTGCCCTGCCGCGGTCAGCGTCTGGGCAAGCTCGATCGCGCCCTCATCGGCAGCGCCCGTATCGAGCGTCGGAACCGCGATCAGCACTGTCAAAGGAAGCCGGGCCAATGCCGGCGCGAAGGGGGCGGCTGTCGCCCCCGCGTAGTCCGCACGCTGGTCGAGCAACGTGCGTGACACAGTCGATATGTCGGCCACTCCCCCCACCCCGCTTTAAGATCGGCCCGATGAGCGTCTCGTTGGAGAGCGTTGCATTGGATCGCATGACGCCGGAGCTGCCGACCGCAGCCACGCGATAAAGCCGATTTCCATCCCCACGATGCATGATATAGCCGCCTCGCGCTTTCGCGCAACGGTCCAACAAAATAAGAATTTGCAACGATGTACATTAAAAAACCGGAATCAGGTTGTGGGGCAAGCCGCCGGAGTTGCGGCCGATGACGTCCGAGGCGGTTTTTCTGGAGGTCGGAAAAGGCCAGATAGCGCGGCGGATCGCGGTGCGGATGCGCCAGGGCGCCGGCCCCGGCGTCGGCTTGGTGTGGCTCGGCGGCTTCAAGTCGGACATGGGCGGAACCAAGGCGGTGGCGCTGGACCAGTGGGCCGCCGCGCACGGCCGCGCCTGCCTGCGCTTCGATTACTCCGGCCATGGCGAATCCGGCGGCCGGTTTGCCGACGGGACCATCTCCCGCTGGCTCGAAGAAAGCCTTGCCGTGTTCGAGGCCTGTTGCGAGGGCCCGCAGATACTGGTGGGCTCGTCCATGGGCGGATGGCTCGCCCTCCTCCTCGCCCGCGAGCTGCGCCGTGCGCCGAGGCCGGCGGCCGCGGTCGCCGGCCTCGTACTCATTGCGCCGGCAGTGGATTTTACCGAGGCGCTGATGTGGAAGCGTTTTCCCGAGGAGATCAAACGCCAGATCGAGACCACGGGGTCGTGGGAGCGGCCCTCGCAATATTCCGACCAGCCGTATCTCATTACCAAGGGCCTTATCGAGGACGGCCGCCGGCATCTGCTGCTCGGCGGGCTTATCGAGACCGGCTGCCCGGTGCGCATCCTGCAGGGGGTGCAGGACCCCGACGTTCCCTGGGGCCATGCCGTCGAGCTGGTATCGCGGCTGGCCCAGGACGACGTGGTGCTGACGCTCGTCAAGGACGGCGATCACCGCCTGTCCCGCCCGGAAGACATCGAGCGCCTGCTCGCGGCCGTGGCGGAGTTGTGAGGGCTTAGGTTCTGGCACCCTTTCTTTCCCTCTCCGACTTCGGGGAGGGCACTACGTGTCTTTCCCCGCCAGCGCGCTCAGCCCCTCGCGATAGGTCGGATAGCGCAGCGTGACGCCGAGGACGGATTTGATGCGGCCGTTGCGCACCCGCTTGCTCTCGCCATAGAAGCTGATGGCGAACGGCGACATCGTCTTCTTCGCCTCCTCGAATGCGATCTCCGGCGGCGGCTCGACCCCGAGCAGGCCGGCGGCGTAGGCGATGGGGTCGCCCGGCGCGGTCGGCTCGTCGTCGGCGGCATTGAAAATTCCGCCGGCGCGGCGGGACAGGGCGAACGCGATGGCGCGGTCGATGATCTCGGCGAGATCGGCCACATGGATGCGGTTGAACACCTGCCCCGGCTTGACGATGCGCCGGGCGCGGCCCGCCTTCACGGTTTCCAGGGCATTTTGGCCGGGCCCGTAGATGCCGGCGATCCGAATGATGGAAACCGGCAGGCCGCGCGCCGATCCCAGTGCGAGCCAGGCGCGCTCGGCCTCGATGCGGTCCTGCGCCCGCGTCAGCGCCGGGGTCAGCGGGGTGTCCTCGTCGATCCAGCCGCCGTCATGATTGCCGTAGACCGCGATGGTGGAGAGATAGACGATCGCGGCGAGTTGCGGCGCCGCGGCAATGGCCGGCTTCAGCAGGGTCAGCGCGGGATCGACGCCGTCCGCGGGAGAAATCGAGACCAGCAGGACCGTTGCCTGCCCGACCGCCTCGACGAGGGCGGGCTCGGCCACCCCGCCGTCGAACACGATCATCTCCACCGCGTGTCCGCCGAAGCGCCGGGCGGCGAGGTCAGCCGCATTCTCGGCGCTGCGGGTGGTGCCGATGATGCGATCGAACCGCGCTCCGTGGATCGCCACGTAATGCTGGGCCGAATAGCCGAAGCCGAGGCAGACGAGGGTGTTCACGCGGTCTCCTCCAGGGCAGCCGCCCATTCCTCGCCGACCCCGGGGTCAGGCTCCGTGGGCCGGTGTCGGGCCGCGATCGCCGCCAAGGCTTCCGGCGAGACCAGCCGCGACAATGCCCACACCGCCGCGCCGCGCACCACCGGCGCCGGATCGGTCAGCAGCCGCTCGGCGTGGATCGCGAGGCCGGCATCGGCGCTGTTGCCGATGGCGATCAGCACGTTGCGCACGAAACGGTCGCGCCCGGTGCGCTTGATGGCGGTGCCGGCGAACAGGCGGCGGAAGCCGGCATCGTCGAGCCGGGCGAGATCGGCCAGCGCCGGCGCCTGCAGCGTGATGCGGGCGGCGAGCTTGGCTCTCGCGACCCTGGCTTGCGTACTTGTTCCATGGGCACACCGCGAGGCAATCGTCGCAGCCGTAGATGCGGTTGCCGATCTGCGGGCGCAGTTCGCGCGGGATCGGGCCCTTGTGCTCGATGGTGAGGTAGGAGATGCAGCGCCGCGCATCGAGGCGGTACGGCGCGGGGAACGCCGCGGTCGGGCAGACGTCGAGACACGCCCGGCAGGTCCCGCAATGATCGGCTTCGGCCGGATCGGGCGGCAGATCGAGGGTGGTGAAGATCGCGCCGAGAAACAGCCACGAGCCGAACCGGCGCGACACCAGGTTGGTGTGCTTGCCCTGCCAGCCGATGCCCGCGGCGGCGGCCAGCGGCTTTTCCATCACGGCCGCGGTGTCGACGAACACCTTCACGTCGCCGCCGGCCTGCGCGATGAGCCAGCGCGCCAGGCGCTTGAGGCGCTTCTTGATGACGTCGTGATAGTCGTCGCCCTGGGCATAGACCGAGATCGCGCCGCGATCGGGGGTGCCGAGAACGGCCATGGGATCGCGGTCGGGGCCGTAATTCACGCCGAGCATGACGACGGAGCGCACCTGCGGCCACATCGACCCGGGGATCGCTGCGCCGTTCCGGGCGCGTCCGCCATCCACGCCATGTCGCCGTGCTGGCCCTCGGCGAGGAACCGGTGAAGCCCATCGCGCGACCGGGCGGAGAGTTCGGGCGGCGTCACCGCGACGGCATCGAAGCCGAGCGCCGCGGCGGCCTCGACCAGGGCGGATTTGAGGTCCTGGATGTCCTGCGGGCTCAGAAGTCGAGGTCGGCGTAGGTCTTGGACGGCGGGATCCCCGGATAGCTCTCGAGCAGCAGCGGCCGCATCGACGGGCGCGACTTCACCCTCGCGTACCAGCTCTTTGCCGCCTCGTCCTGGTGCCACGGCACATCGCCCAGATAATCGATCACCGACAGATGCGCGGCCGCCGCGAGATCCGCGTAGCTCATGCGCTCGCCGGCGAGCCAGTCGCGGGTGCCCACCAGCCAGCCGATATAGGCCAGATGATAGCGGATATTGGAAAGCGCCGCACGGATCGCATCGGGCTCCGGCGGCCCGCCGCCCGGCCCGGAGCCGATCAGGCGCTTGAGGACCCGTTCGGTCGACAACGGGCCGCTCACCTCGGCGAAGAACTTCTCGTTGAACCAGCTCATCAGCCGGCGCACCTCGACACGGCCGTCGATGTCGGCGGGCAGCAGCCGGTGGCCGCTCAGCGACGCACCGCGGGTCTCGTCGAGATATTCGGCGATAACGCCTGCGCCCGGCACCGGCACCCGGCCTTCCTCGGTCAGAACCGGGGTGGTGCCGGCCGGATTGAGCCCGAGAAACTCCTCCCGGCGTTCCCATGGCCGCTCCTCGACCAGCCTCGGCGACAGTCCGTACTCCCCCGCCGTGATGCGCACGAAGCGGGAATGCGGGCAGAACGGGTGATGGTAGAGAATCATCATGGCGTGAGGGACCGGCCGCGGGCGATGGCCCTATCACCATCGCGAGGCAAGGGTAAACAATTCCTCAGTGTTATCAAATCCGGGCCCCTCCCCGGACTGAACAACACAGCCCGCCCGGCATCCGCGACCACTTTCCCGCCTGTTCTTACGTGTATTCCCGCGGCGAATTGAAGGCGACGCTCCCCTTGCCCGGCCGGCGCGGTTGGGCGAAAAGCGCGGGGCCGCGCGCGAGCGAATCGGTTCGCGGCCGGACCTAGTGCGAACCCCGTTTGCCCCGGAGGGCCCATGATCTTCGATATCGTCAAGGCGGCTTTCCTCGGCATCGTCGAGGGCCTCACCGAATATATTCCGGTGTCGTCGACCGGACATCTCCTTCTGCTGGAACATTTTTTCGGCTTTTCCGACGAGGAGTTCGGCAACACTTTCGCGGTCCTGATCCAGCTCGGCGCGATCCTCGCCCTGCTGTCGATCTACTTCACCAAGCTCTTGGCGATCGCGCAGGGAATGTTTTCCGATCCCAAGGCGCGGCGCTTCGTCATCGGCGTGCTGATCGCCTTCCTGCCGGCCGCCATCATCGGCGCTGCCGCCCATACCTTCATCAAGACGGTGCTGTTCAACCCGTGGATCGTGTGCATCAGCCTGATCGTCGGCGGCGCGATCCTGTTTTACGTGGACCGGCTCGACCTCAAGCCGCGCTACCATGACGCCATGGGGTTCTCGCTGCCGATGTATCTCGGCATCGGCATCTTCCAGTGCCTCGCCATGATTCCGGGCGTGTCGCGGTCCGGCGCCACCATCGTGTCGGCCATGCTGTTCGGCGCCGACCGGCGCTCAGCCGCGGAATTCTCGTTCTATCTCGCCATGCCCACCATGGCCGGCGCCTTCGCCTACGACCTCTACAAGAACGGCGCGCATCTGAGCTCCGACAACGTCATCGTGATCGCGGTGGGCTTCATCATGTCGTTCATCGCCGGATGGTTCGTGGTCAAGCGCTTCCTCGACTACGTGTCCGGGCACGGCTTCTCGCTGTTCGCCTGGTGGCGCCTGATCGTCGGCGCCCTCGGCCTCATCGGCCTCCTGCTGTGGAAGTGACGCTTCTCCCTCTCCGCGCGGCGGGGAGAGGGAGAAGGCCGCCGCCTTTCGAAATCGCACCTCTACGACGCGACGCTGCCGCGGAACTGGCCGGTCTTGCGGAACCGCCACAGGTAGGACGGCACGATCGCCTCCACCGAGCGCGGCACGATGCCGAGCCCCTCCAGCGTGCGGCCCTCGGCGCGGGCGGCGTCGGAGACCACGTTGTCCGAGCGCAGCAGCGCGACCTGGTCCCGCGTCAACAGCGGTTTGGGCATGAACTCGAACACAAACGCCTGCAGCCTCGCGACCCAGAACGGGATCGGCACCAGCAGGCGGCGGCGCTCGATGGTCGCCAGCACATATTCCATCAACTCCTTGAAGGTCATGACCTCCGGCCCACCGAGCTCGTAGATCGTGCCCGGCGTGGTCTGGCCCGCGACGGCCTTGGCGATCGCTTCGCCGACGTCGCCGCCATAGACCGGCTGGAACCGCGTCGCCCCGCCCCCGACCAGCGGCAGCGCCGGCGACATCCGCGCCAGCGCGGCGAAGCGGTTGAAGAAATCGTCATCGGGCCCGAACACCACGGAGGGGCGGAAGATCGTCGCCTCCGGCGTCGCGGCGAGAACGAGGCGCTCGCCTTCGGCCTTGGAGCGGGCATAGGCGGAGGGCGAGTGCTCGTCGGCGCCGAGGGCGGAGACGTGGATCATCCGCGCATCCTCCGCGGCCGCGGCGAGCGCCACCGATTCGGCGCCGAAGCCCTGCACGGTCTCGAAGCGCTGGCGGCCGGACTCGAAGAGGATGCCGACGAGGTTGATGACGACGTCGCTGCCGCGCACCGCGGCCGCGACCGAAGGCCGGTGGCGCACATTGGCCTGCACCGCATGGATCTGGCCGACCCGCCCGAGCGGCTGCAGATGGCCGGCGAGATCGGGCCGCCGCACCGCGACCCGGATGCGGTATTCGTGCTTCGCCAGCGCCTGCACCACGTTGCGGCCGAGAAAGCCCGAGCCGCCGAAAATCGTGATCAGGGTGTCAGCATTGGATTGCGCGGTCATCGGCTGCCTTTCCGTCGGGCGTCCGCGCCGCAGATCGTCGGACGCCTTCAAACTCCGGGCGGGATCCGCGCGGCATACCGGATCGCCCCTGCGCTGTACAGGGCTACCAAAGTCCGCCGCCCCGGTCCGCCGACGGTCCGCCGGCACGCGCCGATGCGGCAATCGCGCGACGCCGTGTTGACAAGCGGAAACCGGCACCCCTATGTCTCTCCGCCGGCCCAGGTGGCGGAATTGGTAGACGCGCTGGTTTCAGGTACCAGTGATGCAAGTCGTGGAGGTTCGAGTCCTCTCCTGGGCACCAGCTGCTTGGCCGAAATCGTTCGATGGCCCGGCCTCTCGGAAAAGACAATATAAAGCAGGGCGTCGGGCTCTGCGTTGATCGCGAACCGAAGCAGTGCGCGTCAGTGCGGCATCGGATTGCGCCGGGTCCGAAGTCGCAGCCTGCTCGCGATCTGGCGTTGCCGGACGCCGCGATTTCGTGTCAATTATGCGGGTATCAAACAGCGTGGGGTGATTGGCGGTACCCCGCGAATGGGTGAGCGCTAGGAATTGATTCTTCGTCGCGGATACAGTATCGCCACAAAAGGGTGGGAGCGATTCGAGGGGCAATAGATCGCTCGATCGATCGGTGGGTTCCACGATGGTTCGCAACGGGCCGACCAAACACCGGCGCCGCGACTTCCCAGCGCAGCTGGGCGTGAGAACCTTTGCCCTTTTGCTGCCGCCTCTCGCCATGGCCGCGGCGGTAGCGCTTTTTGCGCATTACCCGTCGGAGGATGCCGGGCCACAGCGCGAGGATCCGCAACCCGCGGCGGTATCCACCATCGCCAAGACGGTGTCCATGGCGCCGCGAGCGGACCGCGAAGCCACCTTCTCCCTCGCGGGGGCCGAGCGAAAGTTTACCGGGCGGCCTGCGGATGTCGAGCAGCATCTACCGCTCGAGCAGCGCGCGCCGAAGGAAGACCGTTCGGCCAGCGGACAGCTTCCGGCGACGAAAAATCTCGATCGATATCCCGATCAATATGATGCGTCGGATACCGCGGCGGATACCGCGGCCTATTTCGGGCCCGCTGCAGTAACCGTCGTCCGCGTCGTCAAAGCCGGTGCGCCGCCGGTGACGGCCGCACTCGAGGCCGCATCTCCGGCGGCAACGGCCACCGCTCTGCCGCCGCCGGTCTCCCGAGCGTGGGTTGCGCGCGGCCGCCCCTTCCATGCCAGAGCCCGGGTCAAACGGCATGAGGCTGGCGCGACATGAGACCGGACGGCAAGAGACCGGACGGCAGGAGCCGCGCGCCGTCCATGTCGCGAAACATCAGCGTCCGCGAGCACCGAGCGGCACCGTTCGCGCGCATACGCGCCGAGGCTGAGCGCCGCCCTCGTCGGCACGCCGCTTCCACGTGCTGGGATCGCGGACGGCTCATTCCACCTTGATGCCGGCTTCCTTGATGATCGGCCACCACTTCTCGATCTCGGCCTTGTGGTAGGCGCCGAGCGCCTCCGGCGTCTGCTGGTCGCGCGGGAAAATATCCTGCGAGAGATCGACGAGCTTCTGGCGCACGGCCGGATCGGCCAGGGTCTGCACGACGGCCTTGTTGAGCGTGGCGACGATCTCCTTCGGCGTGCCGCGCGGCACCCAGAACGCGTGCCAGAACGAGAAATAGAATCCCGGCAGGCCCGCCTCGTCCGTGGTCGGGATGTCCGGCGCCAAAGCGAGGCGCGTCTTGGCGGTCACGGCATAGGCCTTGATCGCGCCGCCGCGCATTTGCGGCAGCGAAAGCGCGGGAGTGTCGAGCATCATGTCGATCTGGCCTGCCACCAGGTCCTGCATCGACTGGCCGGCGCCCCGGTAAGGCACCATGGTGAAGTGCACGCCGATCGCGTTCTGAAACAGGATGCCGCCCACATGGCTCGGGGTGCCGATGCCGGAATTGCCCTGCGAGGCCTTGTTCGCATTGGCCTTGAGCCAGGCGATCAGCTCGCCGAGGTTGTTCGCCGGCATGGTTTTCTTGGCGACGATCAGGAAGGGCTGGGTCGCGATGAGCGCGACCGGCTCGAAGTCCTTCACGAGATCGAATTGGAGCGGGTAGATGGCGCCGCTCGCGACGTTGGTGCCCCACTGGCCGATCCCGATGGTGTAGCCGTCGGGTGCTGCGCGGGCGACGCGGCCGACCCCGATGGTGCCGCCGGCGCCCGTCGTGTTCTCCACGATGACGGGCTGCCCGAGCGATGCCCGCATTCCCTCGCCCATGATGCGGGCGATCACGTCCGTCGAACCGCCCACACCGAGCGGCACGACCAAGGTGATCGGGCGCGTCGGATAGGTCTGCGCCACGGCGCCTGTTGCACTTTGCAGGACTGCGGCGAGCGCCGCTGCGAAAAGCACGTTTCTCATGTTACAGCTTCCTTCACGGTGAGCGGAACGGAAAAGGATACGCAACGAAGATCCGATCCTGCATTTCGTCAGAGCGCGCGCGGCACGAGACCGAGGATCTCCCGCGAATAGACCTCGCGCGCGTCGCCGTAGATCGGCTTCACGGCTGCGGCGAAGGCGTCGTGCTGATCGGAGGTGAGCTCGACGATTTCGCAGTCCTTGTCCTCGATCGCGGCGCGCGCCTGCCGGTCTTCCACCACGGCGAGGTCGCGCTGAAACCGCACCGCATCCGTCACCGCCTCCTGCATGGCGCGCTGCAAGCGCTCGGGCCATCCGTCGAAGGCGGTCCGGTTCAGGAAGATCGGCCGCGAGATGTAGAAGTGGTTCGTCAGCGTGTGATAGCGGTGGAAGTTGTGCACGCCGTAGGTCACGGTGTTGGCAAGCGGGTTTTCCTGCGCGTCGATGGTGCCGGCCTTGATGGCCGTGATCGCCTCCGTCAGATCCCAGCGCAGGGGGACGGCGCCGAGCAGCTCGAACGTCTTCGCCTGGACCTTGCTCGGCAGTACACGGATGCGCATGCCGGCGAGATCGGCGGGCGTGTGAACCGGCCGCAGGCGGTTCGAAAGGTGGCGAAAGCCGTTCTCGAAATAGCCGAGGATGCGATAGTTCACCTTGGCCTCGATGTGCCGCGCCAGGATTTCTCCCAGCGGGCCGTCCATCGCGCCGCGCGCCTGGCTGTTGGTCTCGAACAGGAACGGCAAATCGACGATGCCCAGCTCGGGCACGCGGTCGGTCAGATAGCTGCTTGACTGGTAGCCGAGCGTGAGGAGCCCGTGCTCGACCAGCCACAGAATGTCCTCGGCGCGATATCCGAGGTCCATAATGTTCCAGACATACTTGACGTCGACCTCATCGCCGAACTCGGCGACGAGGCGATCGCCGATCCTCTTCAGCGCGAGACTGAAACACGTCGTGGCAGGGCCATACCCTCCCATGCGGATTTGAAACGGAGGACTCATTCCTTGGACCTTGTGCTTGGGACCTTGTGCTTGGGACCTTGTGCTTGCGGATAGAAACGGAAGAAGGCTGTGAGTGTAACATAGCCCTGGAGAATGTCTTCGCGCCCGGCGCTTCCTCATGGTTCGCGCGGTGCGGCGATCACGCTACCGATGTGTGGCAAACTTCGATCCATTTCCCGGTTTCCTCGGCAACTTGCCAAATCCAGCCACCGACATCGGAATCGGGAGGCCGCGGCGCAACACTGCCGGCGAGGGCCAGAAACCGCATGGGACCCGTGGAAGGAAGTGGCCCTGTGCGCGTCCCCGGTCACGCGCTGAGCAGGCCCCCAATTCCCCGCGCTGACGGCCACGGCGAACGCCGAGATCAACTCCTCGACTTGCGAACCCGTCCTAGAAACCGGGCTTCTCGGCGGTCGGCACCGGTTCGAGGCCGATGTTGAAATAATCGTCGTTGGCCGTCGCGCAGTCGAATTCCAGCGGCCCGCTGTCAGGCCTCACCACGCGGTGACGGTTCCGGGTCCCCGACCAGGGCTGGTAGAAGGCGCCGGGGTCTTCGACCGTGAATGCGACTTCGAGCGTATTGCCGCCGTTGATCAAGCGGAACCGCTCGACGACGTGCAGCTTGTCGGTATGCGGCGTGCGGTAGGAATCCACGAAGGTCCTGTCGTTGAAACCGATGGTATCGACGACGAGCGTGTCGCCGTCGTAATGGCCGACAAATTCTCCGTACCAGGACGGTTTCGGATTGGCGGAGTGCGGCACGTTGAGCCAGATGTGGCGTGCGCGCCCCGTCAGGAACAGCACGACCTCCTTGGGTGTTTGGATGATATGCATGAGACCGGGGTTGAGATGGGAAGCGGGAACGCCGGTCTCCCAGCATCTCGCCTCGCGCGTCTCGCCGTTGCGGCCGCGGAGCACGAGCTCGTTCTGCTTGCTCAGTGCTTCCCTGACCCAGGGCAACAAATTCTTCCCCGCGGCGTTGTCGAGGTCCGCCACGCGGTAGGTCGGCGGGATCCGCATCTCCCGCGCCACCTCGTTGTTGACATAGGGGTGGGCGGGACCGTCGGTCACCGGACCGAGCCCAGTCGCGGGGCTGGCAAAGTCGTTGAACAAGCGCGCGATCGCGTAGTCGGGCGCCTTCGGCGCGACGAAGCCGGCCCACGCGACGCCGGGGCCGGAAAGAGCGAGGTTCGGCGGCGCCCCCGTCGCCGGTGCGTCCGCGGCTCGGACGGGCAGAAGTGCGGCAGGGCCGCAGAGCGCACCCAGCACGATCGCGCTGGCGAGCAGGCGGCGCGGCGTCGTGCGCGGCAGATCTCTTGTCATCGGCAACTCCCTTTCGCGTCGAGCTACGCCCGTTCGCGCTGCGGCAACTTATCGATCAACGAACCTGCACGCCCTTCACGCCGGAAAGATCGCGATGCGTGTCGTTGCAGGCGTAATCCTCGAGCCTCACGTCGTTGCGCTCGTCGTAGACGAAGCGCGCCTGCCAATCCCTCGCATACATTTCCGGATCGTGGATGGTAATGATGTCTTCGAGCTGGTTGCCGACCTTGCGGATGCGTTCGACGGTGCTCATTTCGTCGCTGTGAGGCAGGCCGCTCGCATCGAGGAAGGTCCGTTCGTTGAAGCCGGCCAATTCCACCACCAGTGCGTCGCCCTCCCAGTGGCCGACCGAATGGCCGTTGTACCTGGGGTCGACGATCAGGGTTTCCGACGAGGGCAAGGGCCTGTCCATGAAGATCACACGCACCTGATGGTTCATCTCATAGAGAAACGTCACGTGGTCCACCGGCACCTGGAAGATTTCGAAGGGATAGGGCGTGGCGAGCACACGCGGTACGCCGTCGGGTACGCAGACTCGGCGGGCCTTGTCGACGACGGAGCCGTCCTTCAAACCCGTCTGGTTCTTCTCATAGGCGGCCTTGCCCGCCGTGTTGAGGGGCGGGTCGCCACCACCCACGACTTCAATCTTCGGGCTGTAGCTTGTCGCCCAATAGGTTCCGGAAATGTCCGGCGCAGCCACCGCGGCGGAATACGTCGCCATCGCCAGCGCAAGCGAAAGGCCAATGCCGCAAACGCCGACGACTTTCATGAGTCCCGCCTCTCCAGGATTTTCGGATATCGGGAATTGTAACCCTGGGCCAAGCGAAACCGCAATACGGCTGCCCGAGAGGACGTCTGCCAATGGCGGCAACTAATCCGCCTCCCGGCATTTCCAGCTCAATGCGGCGGCGACCGGCGGCGAGCCGGACTCGCCGCCGACCTCCCCGACCCGGCGTTTTTTGACGCATGAAGACACAATTGAGCGTGAAATAATCGATTGCGTTTCCCGGCGTGTCGCTCTCTTGTGGGGGCCCACGTGCAAGAAGGCCTCTGCATGGCGACCCCGCGGCTGCTCAAGCGTTTTTTATCTTCGGAGGCTGCCCAATGGTTTCTCAGCGCGCTGGGAGCGGGATACGTCCTGCTGGTGCGCTGGACCAGCCGCATCGACCGGCCGCCGCCGCCGTCCGGAGGGCCGTTCATCATCGCCCTCTGGCACGGGCGCCTGTCGATGCTGCACCAGCTGCGGTTCGGCAAATACGCTCTCGTCGCGCTCATCAGCGGCCATCGCGACGGCCAGCTCATCAGCAAATGCGCGTGGTACTACAATATCCGATCGGTGATCGGTTCGACCAACCACGGCGGCATGGTCGCGGTGCGGCAGATGATTGCACTGGCGGGCGAGGGTCACAATCTGTTCATCACGCCCGACGGTCCGCGCGGTCCGCGCATGCACGTGAACAAGGGCATCATCCAGATCGCGCGACTCAGTCGCCTGCCCATCCTTCCCGCGGCGATCGGTACGAGCGGCGGCAGGGAACTCGACACCTGGGACCGCTTCCTGGTGCCCGTCCCTGTTCTCGCGCATCGCGATCCGCTGGGGCGCACCGTTCCTGGTTGCGCGCGACGGCAATGCGGCGGACGATGCGGCGCGACTTGAAACCGCTCTTACCCTTCTGCAACGCGCCGCCGACCGCGCGGTCGGCGCACCCGTGAGTGAACTCGCTTGATCGGACGGGCCTGGCCCGTTCGAAATTGGACCGGCCGATGAATCCCAGGCGGGAAGGAACCCCGTGAACGCTGCAGAGGAACGGCTGGCCAGCCTCAAGGTTTTTCTTGCGCATATCCGTGAGCGGCTCGGCATCGATGTCGGCTTCGCATTGTGGGACGGATCGTGCGTACCCGCGGACCTTGCGCCGGGCGCGCTCGCGATCAGCATCGCCGACGAGGGCGTCATCGCCGCGCTTCTGCGCCGCCCCAACGGGGAGACGCTGGCCAACCTCTGGGTCAGCGGGCGGCTCGACCTGCGCAACGGAACGGTGTTCGACCTCGCCCGCATCCGTCCCAAGGTGCGCACGCGGGAGTTTCGCAGGACCGTCGACAAGCGGATCCTGCTGCGGACCCTGTTCAAGTTCCTGTTCGTGCCGCGCGGCGGCCCGTGGCCGCTGGAGGGCACCCCCGACGAACGGCCGAGCGACGGCACTCCAGCGGAGAACAAGAAGAACATCGCCTATCACTACGACGTGTCGAATGCGTTCTACGCGCTCTGGCTCGACCGCGAGATGGTCTACACCTGCGGCTACTTCACCGATTGGGACAACGACATCGACCGCGTGCAGCAGGACAAGCTCGAGATGATCTGCCGCAAGCTGCGGCTCAAGCCCGGCGAAACGCTGCTCGACATCGGCTGCGGCTGGGGCGCGCTGTCCTGCTATGCGGCGCAGAACTACGGCGTGACCGCCTATGCGGTGACGCTGTCGGAGCAGCAGGTCGCCTATGGTCGGGAGAAGATCAGGCGGCTCGGCCTGAGCGATCGCGTGCGAATGGAGGTCAGGGACTATTCCACCGTCGAGGGCATGTTCGACAAGGTCGCCTCCATCGGCCTGCACGAGCACATCGGCATCGACAATTATTCGAAGTATTACCAGACGGTGCAGCGCGTGCTCAAACCCGACGGGTTGTTTCTCCATCACGCCATCACCCGTCCCGCCAAGCACGACGGCCAAGGCTTCCGCCGCAAGCGGCCGGAATTCGCGCTGTTGACCAAGTACATCTTTCCGGGCGGCGAGCTCGACAACATCGGCAACACGGTCGCCATGATGGAGCGCAACGGCTTCGAGGTGCACGACGTCGAGGGCTGGCGCGAACACTACCAGCGCACATGCAGGCAATGGCACGACCGGCTGCTCGCCAACTACGACGCGTCCATACGCGAGGTCGGATCGGTGAAGACGCGAATGTGGCTGGTGTATCTCGCCGCGTGCAGCATCGCCTTCGAGCGCAACACGGTCGGTCTCTACCAGACCCTCGCGTCAAAGCGGCACCGCGGGCCGTCGGGGCTGCCGCCGACGCGGGCCGATCTCTATCGCTCATGAGGTCGCGGCGGGGACGTGGCGGCGGTTCGCGCGCCGCATCAGGTTCTGCACGAGGCCGGTGAAGGAGAAGACCGAGATCGCCTCCTTGCGATACTCGCCGGTGCCGAGGATCTCCTGCGCCGCCATCAGGCCGCTTTCCACCGCGGGGCCGATGCCCTCGCCGAGGTCGACGCTGGCGAGGCCTGCGGAATCCCCGATCAGGAAGCAATTGTCGCGTTTCACCGCGCCGTCGCGGGTGAACAGGAAATAGGGGTGGCCGGTCTCCTGGAGATTTTCGGCCGTCTCCGCATCGAGCTTCTTCTCGCGCACCAGATCGGCAATGAAGGCGCGGAAGTGGTCGTGGATCTTGGTGCCGGACTTGCGGAAGTACTTCGCCTTGCCGCCGAGCCCGATATTCACGAAGCCGTTTCCCTTCGGCACGATCCAGGCATATCCGGCGAGCCCGCGCCGAAAGAAATAGAGATGGCACAGATCGCCGCGCGCGGGATATTCGAACTCCTTCTCCAGCGTCACGATCTGGCGCGATTTCATCCGTCCCTCGGGGAATATCTCGCGGCGCACGGGGCACATGGTGCCGCCGGCGCCGACCAGATAACGGCACGAATAGGTGTCGTCGATGATGAAGCGCCCGCCGTCGCGGCGGATCGCCTTCACCTCGTGCTCGACCACCTCGGCGCCCGAGCGCGCCAGCAGCCAGGCGTCGAACTCGACGCGCCGGATCGAGAAATCCGGGCCCGGCGTCGGAAACCAGGGAAGCGCGAACGGCAGGCCGAAGAAGTGCGTGCGTATGTCGAGCCGGAGGATCGGGTGCGGATAGGCGTGTGCGGTGAGGTCGAGATCGCGCATCACCTTGGCGGTGATCCAGCCTGCGCAGAGCTTGGGGCGAGGAAAATGCGCCTTGTCGAGCACCAGCACGGCGCGGCGTTGCTGCATCAGATGGCGGGCGCAGGTGCTGCCCGCCGGTCCGCCGCCGACGATGATCGTTTCGACATCGCGCATCGCCGGAGACTACCGGCAAGCGGCGCGGGACTCAATTGCATAGCTCCGCATGCGCGACTTATTGCATACGCTAGACCGCGCGCGAAATTCTTCTTCCGCGCGGCGGCGTCTTGTCGGTCGCTTCGGCGTACTCCTCGATCGGCTGCGGCTTGCCGATCAAAAAGCCCTGAATCTCGTCGCAGCTCTCCTTCGTCAGAAAGGCAAGCTGCGCTTCGGTTTCGACGCCTTCCGCCGTGACCGGCAGGGAGAGGGCACGCCCGAGGCCGATGATCGCGCGAACGATGGCGGCCGATTGCGGGTTCTTGTCGAGATTGGAGATGAAGGCCTGATCGATCTTGATCTTGTCGAACGGGAACGCCTGGAGATAGGACAGCGACGAATATCCGGTGCCGAAATCGTCCATGGCGATTCGCACACCGAGCGCCTTGAGCCGGCGCAGGATCGAGACGGCACGTGAGAAATCGTCGATCAACACGCTTTCGGTGACTTCGAGTTCCAGACGATGAGGCGCGAGACCGGTCTCCAGCAGGATCGAATGCACCAGATTGGGAAGGTCGCCATGCCGAAACTGCACCGGCGACAGATTGATTGCGATCTGGAGCGGGCGCTCCCAGGACGCAGCCCGTCGGCACGCTTCCCGCAAGATCCACTCGCCGATCTGCATGATGACGCCGCTGTCCTCGGCAAGCGGGATGAAAACGCCGGGTGAAACGAGGCCGCGCGTGGGATGCTGCCAGCGCGCCAGCGCTTCGAACCCGATGATCCTGCCGTCGATCGATGCCTGCGGCTGATAATAGAGCCGCAGCTCGTTGTGCTCGATCGCCGACCTCAAGTCCAGCTGAAGGGCCCGGCGCTCGCGCAATCGCTGGTCCATCTGCCCATCGAAGAAGCGAACGGAACCGCGCCCCTCGCGTTTGGCGCGGTAGAGCCCGGCGTCGGCGTTGGCGAGCAAGGCTGCCGCATCGGCGCCGTCGGTCGGATAGATCGCGACGCCGACGCTCAACCCGGTGCGCAGCAGGTGGCCGTCGACCTCGATGTCTGTGGCGGCGGCCGCCAGCAACCGCGCGGTGAGGCGTTCGGCGGCCGCCGGTTGGGCCCCTTCGGTCAAGATCAGGCTGAATTCATCGCCGCCCAGGCGCGCCAGGAACGCGCCTGCCGCCGCGTCCTTCAGCCGCTTTGAAAGTTCGCGCAGCAGGCCGTCGCCGACCGCATGACCGAACACGTCGTTGACTTCCTTGAACCGGTCGAGATCGGTGCAGACGACCGCGATCTTTCTGCGGTCCTTGGAAGCATGTTCGATCGCACTCGCCAGAAAATCGTTGAACGTCGCGCGATTAGGCAGGTCGGTCAGCGGATCGTGGTGGGCAAGATATTCAATTCGCGCCTGCGCCTGTTTGCGCTCGGTGACGTCTTCGTGCGTCGCCACCCAGCCGCCGCCCGGCATCGGCTGGTTCACGACGTGGACAGTCCGGCCGTCGGCCAGCTCGACCATGGTGCTCAACATCGTGCCGTCGGCGATATTTTTGAGGAGCTCCCGACAATATTCCTCGGGATCTCTTGAAAACGATCCACCTTCCCTCCGATGCTCGACCAGCCGGCGCAGCGTGCATCCCGGCTTCACCACATCGGCGGACAGTTTATACATCTCGATGTAACGTTCATTGCACAGCACGAGCCGGGCCTGACTGTCGAACATCAACAGGCCCTGCGACATGTTGTTGATGGCGGAGTCAGTCCGCATCTTCTGTTCGCGGAGCTTCTCCTCGGCGGTTGCCTGTTCGGTGACGTCGAATACTGCGCACATACGTGCCGTGCGGCCGGCATATGTGAGATTTGCGGAATAGACAGAAACCAGAATACCGGTCCCGTCCGCTTTCTGATGGCGCCAGATATTTTGTCTCTTGTCGGTGCTGCCCACTCGGGCCCGGATGTGTTGTTCGAAACGGCCGCGCTCCTCCGGGGACCGAATATCGAATGCAGTCATCCGCAAGAATTCGTCGCGCGAATATCCGTAGTGCGCAATTGCAGCAGGATTGACCGCCAAGAACCTCAGCGTCTCCAGATCGATGACCCACATCGGAACCGGATTGCCGTCGAACAGCAGCCGGAACAATTCTTCGCGCTGCTTTATGTCGGTGATATCGATCCGGACGCCGATGCTACCGCCGTTCGCGGTCCGCCGCTCTTCGACGACGATGTAACGACCCGACGACAGGAGCTGTTCGTGCCGGTTCGACGGCAGCGCGTGGCCCGCAAGCCTCTCGGCCAGCCACTCTTCCTCCCTGCCGATGGCATCCGCATACTGGCCGCTCGCAAGTCCCCTTCGAAGCATATCCTCGAACCGCATACCGGCCGCGATTGCGTTTCCCGTCGCCCGGTACGTCTCGGCATACTGGTTGTTCCACAGGACGAGTCGATCGTCGGCGTCCATCAGGGCGATGCCTTCGGGCACGAGGTCGAAGGCTTCGACGAGGCGCGCGTGTGCGGCTTGGGCATCCTGCTGCGCACGCTCCGCATTGGCTTGCGCTTCTGCGAGGGCCTGTTCGCTCCTGCGCCGTTCGGTGATGTCCTCGTGGGTGGCGACCCAGCCTTTGTCGGGCATCGGCTGGTGATGGATCCGGAAGACGCGGCCGTTCCTCAGCTCCACGTCGGTATCCGACGGCCGGTCGGAGATCGCGATCGAATCGCGCCAATGGAGATAGTCCTCCCGGCTCATCGCCGGAAAGCTGCCGGCTTCGAAACGAAGATCGACGACTTCACGCAGCGTAATCCCGGGGTACACCCGATCGGGGGGGAGGTCATACATATCGATGTAGCGGCTGTTGCACACGATCAGGCGCTGTGCGCCGTCGAAGAAGCACAAGCCTTGGGATATGTTGTTGAGGGCCGTATCGAAGCGTGCGTTCTGGACCAGCAGGCGCTCGTTGGCGGCTTGGGCGTCCTGCTGCGCACGCTCCGCTTTGGTCCGCGCTTCAGCGAGGGCCTGCTCGCTCCTGCGCTGTTCGGTGATGTCTTCGTGCGTGGCCACCCAGCCCCCGTCAGGCATCGGTTGACGGCGAATCCTGATGATGCGGCCGTTGTTCAGCTCCAAGGTGGTGTCGGTCGGCTGGTGGGCGATCGCGATCGACTTGCGCCAATGGAGATATTCCTCCTTGGTCATCCTCGGGACGCTGCCGGCCTCCCATCGAAGATCGATGACTTCATTCAGGGTGATCCCCGGAACTATCCGCTCCGCGGGAAGGCCATACATCTCGATCAGGCGGCGGTTGCATACGATCAGGCGGTGCGTGCCGTCGAAGAAGCCCAAACCTTGGGAGATGTTGTTGAGGGCCGTATCGAAGCGTGCGTTTTTAACCAGCAGGCTCTCGTTGGCGGCATCGAGGTCGCAGACGACCTGGTCGAGCGCTTCGTTGCTGAGCCGGAGGCGTCGGGCATTGCGGCCGGCGGTCCAGAAATACGCGGCCATGATGGCGCTGATCAGCAATCCACCGCTCAGAATTATCCAGGAGCCCAGATGGGAAGGGGTCCCCGGTCCGCCGGGAATCGGCGCCGCGGTGAAGGTCCAGTTGCGGTCGGCGACCTTGAGCGCACCGGACCAGTGCAATCCCGCGTCGAGCGCAGATCGCGATAGCGGCTCTGACGGCCCGCTTCTTGAACGGGAAGGGTGAAAGTAGAACGGAGATGCGTTGGCGCCGGAATCCTCCGCAAAAAAATACAGGTCCAAACCGCTCGGAGTGATTTTGGTGGTGAGGATGGATTCGATCATGACGCCGGTCTGAAAAACGCCCTGGGCAAACCCGATGAGATTGCGACGCCGATCCTCTACGGTGTCGTGAGGCAGGCCCGGTTGGTACACCGGGAGCGCGACGAAAAAGCCGTTGCGGTCGCCGTCGCCCCTGCGAAGAACAAAATTTGGAGTGGCGGCCGGACGGTCCGTGTCCCGCGCACGTTCGAGTGTGTGCTGCCGGATGCCTCCATCGTTTAGGTCCATGCCGTAGACCGAGGAACTGGAATCCTGTTTTGATAAATAAAAAACTGGAAAGTATTCACTCGCGTCCAAGGCGGGGGAAAGGCTTCCGTCGGCAGCTATCGATTTGATGCGATAACCTGGAATGCCGTCGCGAACTGCCTCGAGCTCGCGCGCCGATCGTTCATTTCGTGTAATGCGTGGAATCCACGAGGTGCTGAAAATGGCGGTCTTGTCGCGGAAAAGATAGTCGCTGAAACTCTGGAATTCTCGACGATTGATGCCGTGATCGGAGGCCTGGAAGGCCGCACGCAACGCCGAAATGTCGTTTACGTATTGGTCGATCCCGCTTTGCAGGGCCAGAAAATGGTCACTGGCGCGTGCGCTGAATTCCTGATCCGCGAGCCGGTTCTCGCGCTGAAGGACCGCGAACCAGGCGGCAAATGATAACGCCAGGCCGGCGACGACTGCCCCGACGCTGAAGACGAGCGGGGACCGCCACCATGGCGCGCTTGGACCGGCAAGGTCCGAAAGGCGTTTGAATGGATTCCCTGAACGCACTCTGGCCCCAATCTTTTGGTCGCGCGAAAGGGCCCATTTTGCACGTCAAGGTGCACGATGGCGTCTAAAGAAGCATAAATTTGAGAGTTTCGACGGGATTGGTTAGTGAAAGCTGACCGGATGCATGCGAAAAATTCGGTGCAATTGTGCCGACCAGCTACAGGACACAGACCGATCCGGTTCCGTGCAGGCCGATGGCCTGGGCGGCGCCAAGGCTCAGGTCGAGGCTGACCCCGCGCACGAACGGCCCGCGGTCATTGATGAGCACGTTGACGGTTTTTCCGGTGCGCGGATTGGTGACGTTGAGGCGCGTGCCGAACGGCAGCGTGCGATGCGCGGCGGTCATGCCGCGCGGATTGAACGGCTGGCCGCTCGCGGTGTGATGGCCCTCCCAATAGTAGGCGGACATGATGCGCCTCCCACCATTGCAGGCGGACTTAGGTTCCTGCCTGACCGGTGCGTGAGATTCATCGTTGGGTGCTTCGACCGGAGCAGCGTTCTCGTCCGGCAACGCCGCCTTCAAGTTCGGTGCCCCCAGGATGGCGACCTGCACCGGCTGCTGCTGCAACCTGTCAGATTTGTTCTTCTTGACCGTATGCACGGCCGGAACAGGATTCAAATTCGGCGCCAGCATGGCCGGCTCGGATGCTGTCTCGCCGGCCGCGTGAACCAGCTGACTGGGCGGCGCCGGCGTGACGGTCGCGGTCTGCGAAGCTTGGTGCACGGCCTCGGCGGCTATCGCTCTGCTTGCCGGGGGCGGGCCGAGCTTTGGCGCCGGCTCGGGCTGCGCCAAAGCCGGCCGCGTGGTCTCGATCGACGCCACCGCATAAATCGATTGCGTCGTCTCGACCGTCCGCGCCGGTTGAACCGGCGTCGCCTGAACCGCCCGTGCCATCTTGACCGGCTCGGCTTTTGTTATCGGCTGCGTCGCCTGGGCGGGCTTCGGTGCCGGCTCGGGCCACGGCAGGGCCGGCGGTACGGTTTCGATCGGCGGCACCGCACGAATGGATTGCGTCGTCTCGACCGCCTGCGCGGTTTGGACCGGCGGCGCGGCTTGAAGCGGGTGCGCCACGCTGACTGGCTCGGATTTTCTGATCGCTTGCGCGATCAGATCGGGCTTCGGCTTGACCTCGGGCCGCGCCACTGGGAGGGGCGGCGCCTTTTCGACCGATTGCACAATTTGGGGCGGCGGCGTGACGGACTGCTGCACCACTGTGGACTTCGCGTTCTTCGCGGCCGGCGCCGCCTTCACCGCTGGCGCCGCTGGGGCGGCCGGTGCCGTCACCACTGTCGGCTCGGACTGAAGGGGTTGCGCCGCATCGACGGCCTGCGCCGCCTTTACGGGCGGCGTGGGCGGCTTGGCCGGCGTGACCTTTTCGGCCATCGCTGGCGCGGCCTGGACGAGCCTTGGTGCCGGGGCGGGCTGTGGCGGGGGTGGCATCAGCGTCTCGGCCGCTGGCTCCGCGCGAACGGGTGGCCCTGTTTCGACCGCGTGCGCCGCGTGAACAGGCTCGGCAGCCTCAACCGGTGGCGCCACTGGGGCCGGCTTAGCCGCGGGCGATTCGACCTTTTCCGCGGTTTGGCGGGGCGCCGCGTGATGGGTCGGCCGCAGATGGAACACCGAGAGGATTCGCTCCAGGAGCGAGGGTGAACGGCTTGCGGCCACCGCCACGTCGGCATGGCAAACGACAAGCAGGCCCACGATGATGAGCCACCGGTTCATCTTTCCCCCTCCACCAACCCCAATCCTCGCACGAAAAGGCTAATACTTCAAAGGGTCCGCTTTTGTGGCAGCCTTTGGTGTGCTACACCCCCTTTCAAGGTTGCAGGAGAAAGCCTTTTGTTTTCAATTGCTTGCAATAGCTGCATGGGGAAGCGGGGCGGTCTCCGGGGATCGAACGCCCGGGATTTCGGAGATAAATCATGACGATTCGCCTGCATCGCGGCGATCTGCCGGACCTCAGCCGCTACCGCAACGCGGTCGCCATCGACACTGAAACCATGGGTCTCGACCATCACCGGGACCGCCTTTGCGTGGTCCAGCTGTCGCCCGGCGACGGCAGCGCCGACGTCGTCCAGATCCCCCGCGGGGGCACTCAGGCGAGCAATCTGAAGGCCCTGTTGGTGGACCCTAACATATTGAAAATATTTCATTTTGCCCGTTTCGATCTCGGCATCCTGCAGGGCACGTTCGGGGTCATGCCGTCGCCCGTCTACTGCACCAAGATCGCTTCGCGGCTGGTGCGCACCTACACCGACAAGCATGGCCTCAAGGATTTGGTCCGCGACCTCCTTGGGATCGACGTTTCCAAGCAGCAGCAGCTGTCCGACTGGGGGGCCGAGGAACTCACCGACGCCCAGGTCGCCTATGCCGCTTCCGATGTGCTTCACCTCCATGCCCTGCGGGAAAAGCTCGATGCCATGCTGGCCCGGGAGGGTCGCGAGGAACTCGCGGCGGCCTGTTTCCGGTTCCTTCCGGACCGGGTGCGGCTAGACTTGGCCGGGTGGGCGGCGGAAGACATTTTTGCTCATAGCTGAACTGCGCTGGCCGCCGTGCCGAAGCCATATTCAAAAGCGAGCCTGCGGCTGCGGAACGTGCTATAAGGGGTTTGCCGAATTCCGCACTGGGGTAGATGGGGGTGGCCGTCTGAGCTATTCGTCGACCATATCAATGCCGGCGCCACGTGCACCCCGAGAGATCGGCCGGCGCGATGGCGACCGCGTGTTTCGCGCTGCGGCGCGGCACAGCCGATTCGTGCGCTGGATGCGCAGGGCCATTCCGGCCGGCATCGCCCTGGTCGCGGCCGTGATCGTCGTTGCCACCTTCTTCAATCCGTTCCGCCTGATCGGGGCATTCCCGATCGATATCGGCAAGGTTTCGCTGTCCGGAACCAAGATCACCATGGAGGCCCCCCGGCTGGCCGGGTTCACCAATGACGCGCGCCCCTACGAGTTGACGGCTCGCGCCGCGGCGCAGGACATGACAAAGCCCGAACTTCTGGAGCTCAAGGGCATCGACGCCAAGGTCGAGCTGAAGGACGGGCAGCGTGTGAAGATCAAAGCCATCAATGGGCTCTATAACACCAAGTCGGAAGTCCTGAAGCTGCGCGACGAAATCGTTTTGACCACCACCTCGGGCTATGAGGGGCGGCTGTCGGAGGCCACGGTCGAGACCGGCAACGGGCGCATCGTCTCGGACAGTCCGGTGGAGATGAAGCTCCTCAACGGTGGCAGACTGAACGCGAACCACCTCGAAGTCGTCGAGAATGGCGCCTCGGTCCAATTCAGCGGCGGGGTCGAATTGCTGCTCAACCAGGAAACCCAAAGCAGCGACTTGCGGGGGGCGCCGAGGCAATGAAGCCGTTCGCAGCAGCGATCACGGTCGCGGCGGCGATATCGGCCGCGTCGCTTGGCCATGCCGCGCCTCCGTCGGCGCAGCCGTCGCCTCAACCGGCGGCCCAAGCGGCGCCCAATGGCCCGCCCAACGCGCTGCAGGGGTTCTCCCAGAACCGCGACAAGCCGATCAAGATCACCTCGTCTACTCTGGAAGTACGCGACAAGGACAAGGTCGCCACGTTCTCCGGCGACGTCCACCTCGTTCAAGGCGACACGACGCTCCGCAGCAAGACACTCACCGTGTTCTATGACGACGAGTCCGCGCCCAAGCCCGCCAAGCCGCCGCCGCCGATAGCGGGTGCGCCGGACGCACCACCGATAAGCCAGCAGATTCGCCGCGTCGAAGCGAAGGGAGGCGTGCTCGTCACCCAGAAGGACCAGACCGCCACCGGCGAGAGCGGGATCTTCGACACGCAGGCCAACACGGTGACCTTGCTCGGCAATGTCGTCATCGCCCAGGGGCAGAACGTGGTGAAGGGCGACCGGCTCACCGTCGATCTCACTTCCGGCACGTCCCGGGTCGAGTGCGGCAAGTCGCAGGGTCAATGCCGCGTGCAGGCGCTGATCCAGCCGGGTTCGATGCGGGACAAACCCGGCGCCGAACCCGCACCTGCACCTGCTGCTGCGCCGATGCCGGCTCGCGAGGCGCCGAAGCGCCGGCCGCCGTCTCCAGCGGCGGGACTGTATTGAGCGCTCGCCGGGGGCGTGCGGTTGAAAGCCACGGGGGGAGGGACTATCACCCTTCCACAACCGCCGCTGTGGTGGCTTAGAGGCCCTCGTGGTCGACCTGATCGCCTTCTTCAAACGTCGCCGCAAGGCGCCACCTGCCGCGCGACCGGTCGCCGCCAGGCCGAAGGTGAACGGGACCGGCAATCCGGCGCGGGCCGCGAGCCCGCAATCCCGCGCGACGCGCTCCTATGGCGCCGATCCCCGAGCTCCCCAGCGCGACTATCTCGCCGTTCACGGCGTGGAGAAGAGCTTCGGCAGCCGGCAGGTGGTGCGCGGGGTGAGCCTCTATGTCAGGCGCGGCGAGGCGGTGGGCCTGCTCGGTCCCAACGGCGCCGGCAAGACGACGGTGTTCTACATGATCACCGGCCTCATCAAGGCCGATCGCGGCCACATCCACCTCGACGGCTGGGATGTCACGGCGCTGCCGATGTATCAGCGCGCCCGCCTCGGCATCGGCTACCTGCCGCAGGAGGCCTCGATCTTTCGCGGCCTCAATGTGGAGGAGAACATTCGCGCCGTGCTCGAGGTCATCGAGCCCAACCGGCGCCGGCGCGAAGCCGAGCTCGACAGCCTGCTGGAGGAATTCAACATCACGAGCCTGCGCAAGACGCCCACCATCGCGCTCTCGGGCGGCGAGCGGCGGCGCGTCGAGATCGCCCGCGCGTTGGCGACGCGGCCCAACTACATGCTGCTGGACGAACCCTTCGCCGGCATCGACCCGATCGCCGTCGGCGACATCCAGACGCTGGTGCGCCACCTCACCCAGCGCGGCATCGGCGTGCTGATCACCGATCACAATGTGCGCGAAACGCTGGGCCTCACCGACCGCGCCTACATCATCTATTCCGGCGAAGTGCTGATGGAGGGCGACCCCGACGACATCGTGAACAATCCCGATGTCCGGCGCCTTTATCTCGGCGAGGAATTCCGGATGTAGGCTTTCCGGACGCAGTCCGGTGGCGCCGCCCGAAGATGTCTCTCATCTGTTTGGAACCGAACGTCTGCTGCGAACCGAACGTCGGCCCGACCGCCACGACACTCGCGCAACATGGCCCGGTAAGCCACCGATTTCCCACGGGAATTGCGCTTTGTGGATGGCTGCCCCGCTTTTTAAGCCTAAGCCAAGAGTTTCGCTATACAGCCGCGCTGGAACCGGATAAGCAAGAAACGGACCAACATTTGTAGCGGACCGTTCTGTAGCGTATATGGCACTCTTCCAAAAACTTCTGATCCGTCAAAGCCAAGCATTGGTGATGACGCCGCAGCTGATGCAGGCCATCAAGCTGCTGCAGCTGTCGCATCTCGACCTCGCCGCCTACGTGGACGGTGAGTTGGAGAAGAATCCGCTGCTGGAACGCCCGGCCGAGGAGGAACCGGTCCGCGGCGAGCCGGATCCCGCCCAGGAGGCGGCACGCGATGGCGAGGAGCCGCGCAACGGCGACTGGATGGAGGATCGCCTCGAGACCAGCCGCGAGACCATCGAGCAGCGGCTCGACACCGGCCTCGAAAATGTGTTTCCCGACGAGAGCCCGGCCGGGCCCGCCCGCCAGGCCCAATCGGAGCCTGCCGCTTATTCGGAATGGGCCGGGGTCGGCAGCG
Organism: uncultured Alphaproteobacteria bacterium; assembly: GCA_963791375.1. Classification (GTDB taxonomy): domain Bacteria; phylum Pseudomonadota; class Alphaproteobacteria; order Rhizobiales; family Xanthobacteraceae; genus JAJPKK01. The sequence goes on along the minus strand of CAWBSI010000008.1, from coordinate 164,682 downwards.
GCGGCCGTGCCGACGGCGATTACAATCTCGAAGCCTTCGTGTCCGAGGAGACGTCGCTCGCCGGCCATCTCGCCGAGCAGGTGGCGCTCGCCTTCCCGGATCCGGTCGACCGGATGATCGCCCAATACCTGGTCGATCTCGTCGACGAGGCCGGCTACCTGACCGGCGAACTTGGCGGACGCCGCCGACAAGCTCGGAGCGCCGCTGGCGCGGGTCGAGGCGGTGCTGACGCGGTTGCAGGCCCTCGATCCGCCGGGGGTGTGCGCGCGCAATCTGACCGAGTGCCTCGCCATCCAACTGCGCGAGCTCGATCGGCTCGACCCCGCCATGGCGGCGCTGCTCGAGCATCTCGAGCTTCTCGCCAAGCGCGACCTCGCGGCGCTGCGCAAAATCTGCGGCGTCGACGAGGAAGACCTCCTGGATATGATCGCCGAGATCAAGCACCTCAATCCCAAGCCGGGACTGGCCTTCGCGTCCGGCGTGGTGCAGCCGATCGTGCCCGACGTGTTCGTGCGCCAGGGCGCCGACGGCGCCTGGTTGGTCGAGCTCAATCACGACACGCTGCCGCGCGTGCTGGTCAACCAGACCTATTACGCGAAGGTGTCGAAGACCGCGAAGAAGGACAACGAGAAGTCCTATCTCGCGGAGTGCCTGCAGACCGCCACCTGGCTGGTGCGCGCGCTCGACCAGCGCGCCAAGACCATCCTCAAGGTGGCGAGCGAGATCGTGCGCCAGCAGGACGCCTTCCTCGCCTACGGCGTGCAGCACCTGCGGCCGCTCAATCTCAAGACCATCGCCGACGCCATCGAGATGCACGAGTCGACGGTGTCGCGGGTGACCGCCAACAAATACATGGCGACCAGCCGCGGCACTTTCGAGATGAAGTTCTTCTTCACCGCCTCGATCGCCGCGACCAATGGCGGCGAGGCCCATTCGGCCGAAGCAGTGCGCCACCGCATCAAGCAGCTCATCGACGCCGAGGCGGCCGACGACATCCTGTCCGACGACACCATCGTCGCGAAGCTGCGCGAGGCCGGCATCGACATCGCGCGCCGCACCGTCGCCAAGTATCGCGAAGCGATGCGGATCGCGTCATCGGTGCAGCGCCGCCGCGACAAGAGCGAGGTCAACGGCGAGAGCAGGGCCACTATGAGATGATCGCGTGCGGCAGGAACCGCGACGTGTTCTTGGTGATCGGCCCGGCATCTTCGCGCACCGAAAGGCCCGCCGGGATGCCGGCTGCAATCCACGAGCCCAGCACCGTGTAGTTGCCGTCGAACACCGGCAGCGGAGCGACCGCCTGCAGGATCTTGGGCTCATCGCCGTAAGGCCCGTCGTCTGCGTCGATGACGTTGCCGTCGATGACGATCTCCACGTTCGCGCCCTCGCGCGAATGGAGCGGCTTTGACCACGTAGGAGCGGCCCAGCGCGGCGCGCTCGGGATCGTCCGCGAAGTAGGCCGGCAGCAGGTTGGGATGGCGCGGGAACATCGCCCACAGCAGCGGCAGAATTCCCTTGCTCGACAGGATGGCCTTCCAGGGCGGCTCGATCCATCGCGTCGATGCGCCCGGCAATGACACTCCGAACTGTTCGCGAAACATCCATTCCCAGGGATAGAGCTTGAAGCCGATTTCGATGGGCACATCGTCCGGATCGACGAATCCGCCTTTGGGAGTGCGGCCGATCGTGTCCATCGCAATGAGCTTGGTCGCGGCGCCGGCCTGGCTCGCGGTGTCGGCCAGATAGACGAGCGTGCCGGCATCCTCGGGATTGTCGAGCATGCCGGCGAAATGGACCGTTCGGCCGGACTGAGGCGCGCGCGGCCCGGACCCGCCGGATGCCGGCTTCTCCAAGCGGGCATCGATGTCAGGAGGGTCTTCCACCCCGCGATCAGCCGTTCATGGAGCGAGTTGAACTGGTCGGCGCCGCGCGGCACGATTTCCTGGGCGATCGCGTCGTTGAGCCAGTCCCACTGGAACACCGCCGTCTCGAATACCGAGGTCGGCGTGTCGGCATTGTATTCCAGGAGCTTGGCCGGTCCCTGGCCGTCATAGCGCAGGTCGAAGCGCCCGTAGAGGCTGGCGTCGCGGCGCTTCCAGCTCGCCGCGATGAAGTTCCAGAATCGCTCCGGGATGGCGAGCCGCTTCATGATCTGCTCGTCTGCAATCGCGCGGCCCACCAGCTCGATGCACATGGCCTCGAGAGCGGCAGTCGGCGCTTCGAGATCGTCCTCGATCTCGCGCAGGCTGAACGCGTAATACGCGGTCTCGTCCCAATAGGGTTCGCCGTTGATGGAATGGTACGAGAAGCCCGTCTTCTCGGCGCGGTCGCGCCAGTTCGCACGCTCGTCGACGGGAATGCGCTGCATCGCCCGGGTCAGCCGCCGAGGGAAGCGAAGGCCCGGCCGATCGACCCAAATCCGCCGCGCGTGGTGCTGCCGGAGTCGGATGACGACGTGCTGGTGGTGCCGGAGCTCGACGAACCCGAGCCCGAACGGAAGAACCACGAAGATCCGCCGCTCGATCCCGACGAGCCATGAGACGAGGAACGGCAATTCTGCGGCGTGTCGCTCGCGACCGCGCTTGGAGCGGAGGGCCGGCAGCGATCCTGCGGTTGCAGGGCATAGGCGGCGCCGCCGATGCCGGCGGCCGTCATGAGAACGAGCGATACCTGGGTGGAGCGTTTCACCGGTCCGGTCTCCTCAGTAGGAGATCGAGGCGGCGCTCAGCGCGCCCGCCGCCAGTGACGCCAGGCCGAGCCAGATCGCGGGAGCGAGATCGCCGGCCGCGATGCGTTGCGGCAGGTTCGGGATCGGGATGCGCACCACGAAATAGACGATGACCTGCACGATCAGGGCGATGATGCTCCAGATCACGCAATCCACCAGGTTTTCCGTATGCGCGATGACGCTCGCGAGCGGCAGGGCGAAGCCCAGCAGGCTGAGTCCCAGCGCAATCGCGGCGCCGGGCACATTCTTGCGGATCAGCTCGAATTCGTCGTGGGGCGTGATGCGCGTGTAGACGAACAGATAGCCGATCGTGATCACGAAGGCGGTGCAGAAGTAGGCTAGAAATGCCGGTAATCCGGCCAAAGACTGCAAGATCATGTCATCCCCTTCCGGCCGTCGCGTGCGGCCCTCTTCGCTTAGTCTCCCGGGAACCGGATGGGTTCGATGGCAGCGCCTTAGGTGCGGCCTGCCATCGCCCGGATTGCCCGCGCAGATTGTTCGCGGCGAGGCTTAAACGACCGTAAATCAGGCCGCGGCGCCCTCCTTGCAGGCGGTCACAGCAGCCGCTCGATGTTCAACTCCTGGGCCAGCGCGTCGCGATGGCTGCCGTGGGGACCAACGCGTGCAGCAGCTCCAGGCGCTTCGGACCTAGCTCCACAGCCAAGACGGTCACGCCCGTAACGTTGCCACCCGGTCGGTTCAGAGCGGCAACGAGGCCGATGAGCACTGGATCGCCGCCCATCGTGAAGACTATGGGAATCGTTTTAGTCGCCGCTTTTGCCGCGGGGCCCGCAGGATTAGTTGTCGCGACAATCACAGTCACCTGACGACGAACGAGATCGGTCGCCAATGCCGGCAGTCGATCATATTGACCCTCAGCCCAACGATATTCGATCGCAACGTTCTGGCCCTCGACATAGCCCAGTTCCTTCAGGCCCTGACGGAACGCGGCCACAAAGGGTGCGTAGGTATTGGGCGAAGCGCTGTTGAGGAACCCGATCACCGGCAGCGCTGGCTGCTGCGCCCGCGCCGCGAGCGGCAACACCGCCGCGCCACCAAGCCCCGCCATGAACTCCCGGCGTCTCATTTGATCACCTCGTCGGCGGTCACGAGTAGTGTTTCCGGCACATCCAAGCCGAGTGCCTTCGCAGTCTTGAGATTAATCACCGTCTCGTACTTGGTTGGCGCCTGCACCGGAAGGTCGGCCGGCTTCTCGCCCTTGAGGATGCGATCGACGTAGCCGGCGGCACGCCGGTATTGGTCGAGCCGGTCGGGCCCATAGGAGATCAGGCCACCGCCGGTGACGAATATACGGTCCGAGTACACCGCGGGCAGCTTGTGCCGGGCCGCCAGCGCGATGATCAGATTACGATGAAGCGTCGCGGCCAAGCGTCCCCGTCACGATCAGACCGCCATTCGGAGAGCGCGCGAAGGCCGCGACGGCGCGCTCGATCTCGCCGGCGTCGCGCATGTTGATTGGGTTGACCTCCACCCTGAGCGACGGCGCCGCTGTCTGGATGGCGGCAAACTGGCTGGTTCCAGAGCCTTGGTGATCCCGAAGGACCGCCGCTCGCGTCACGCTTGGCGCGATCTGCTTGAGCAGTTCCAACCATTTGCCGCCCATACTGAATTCGAAAATCATGAAACCGGTGGCGTTGCCGCCCGGTCGCGCCAGGCTGTCGACTAAGCCGGCGCCGACCGGATCGACGACGAACGGAAATACGATCGGCACGGTGCGGGTCGCCTGCAGCAACGCCGCCACGGTCAAGGAGCCATGGGCCAGGATGACGTCCGGCGCGAGCGCGGCCAATTCAGCCGCGTGGCTGCGAAAGTCGGCGGCATTGGCTCCGGCCCAGCGGGTGTCGATCTGCACGTTGCGGCCGATGGTCCAGCCCAGGAGCGCCAGCCCCTGCAGGAACGCCCCGACCCAGGCCTGATATGCCGGATCGTCCGCGGCTGCGGGCAGGAGAATGCCGATGCGCCGCATCTGCTCGCGCTGCTGCGCTTAGACGGCCGTAAATGAAGCCGCGGCGCCGATCCTTGCAGGCGGTCATAGTAGCCGCTCGATGTCCAGCTCCTGCGCCAGCGCGTCGAGGTTCTTGCGCAGCGTCGGCGGGATCGGGATGCCGTTGGCGAGCCGGTCGAGCCGCTTGGTGTGGCTCTGCTCGCCCGGCAGCCAGACGCGCTCGACGCCGGGCAGCCGCTGGGATTGCCGGATCGTGCGCACCGCCGCGTCCACGTTCTCCTTGAAGAGGTCGGCGGGGCAGAACGCATCGACCGACACCGCGAGCACCGACTGGCCGGTGTTGGTTGCGGTCGCCGGATGCTTGAGGAAATCGACGATCTCGCGGCCGAAGGCGGCGCCGTTGAGCGGCCCGGCGAGCAGCCCGATGATGAGGGAGAGCGCATAGCCCTTGTAGTCCCCGATCGGCAGCAAGTGTCCCTCGGCGGCGCGCGCGGCGTCGGTCAGCGGCTTGCCTTCGCGGTCGATCATCCAGCCGACCGGCATCGGCTCGCCGAGCGCCGCCTTCATGCGTACCTTGCCGAACGCGGCGACGGTCGGCGCCATGTCCATCACGACCGCGGGTTCCGTGCCGGCGGGAATCGCGACCGCGATCGGATTGGTGCCGAGCAGGGCCTCGGCGCTCCCGGTCGGCGGCAGGTGGTTGTTGCTGCCGACGGCGAAATAGAGCCCGATCATGTCATGGGCGAGCGGCATCATGGCGTAGAGCGCGGCCGGCCCGGCATGATTGCTCATGCGCGCGCCAACCCAGCCGACTCCGGTCTGCTTCGCCTTTTCGATCGCCAACTCCGCGGCGCGGCGCATCACCAGATGGCCCATGCCGTTGTCGCCGTCGAGCAGCGCGGTCGCCGGCCGCTCTTCGAGCACCTTGATGTCCGGGCGCTTGTTGATGCCGCCGGCCTTGATCCGGCGCACGTAGAGCGGCATGCGGAACACGCCGTGGGTGTCGGTGCCGCGCAGGTCGGCCTCGGCGATCAATTCGCCGAGCACGTGAGCGTCCTCGTCCGGCAGCCCCGCCGCCGCGAATGCCGCGGCAATAAAGGCCCGCAGGCGCTGCGCAGGAACGCGGGGCGCTTGGTCGCTCGTATCGTTCATTGGATGTCCTTGGGGTGGTTCTTTCGGAGGTTTTCGGGCAGTGCCTTTGCTCCGCAGCAGGCGCGGGGCGCGATGCCAGCAGGCCATGCCTTCCCGGTCAACCCCGCGGTAGACAATTCGGCCGATATCGGGGAATGTCGCGCCGCTTCGCTTCTGGCAGATCGAAAGTCAGCGTTCGGGAGAGGGAAATGCCGTTTCCGCGGGCCTCCAAGGCCCTCAGCCGTTTCACAGTGCTTGATCTGACCCGGGTCCGCTCGGGCCCCACCTGCGTGCGCCAGCTTGCGGACTGGGGCGCCAACGTCGTCAAGATCGAGACGCCGGCCAACCTGGAAACCGGCGAGCCGCTGGGCGGCCCCCGGGAAGGCCCGGATTTCATGAACCTGCACCGCAACAAGCGCAGCATCACGCTCAACCTCAAGGCGCCCGAGGGTGTCGCCGCCTTCAAGAAAATGGTCAAGAAGGCGGACGTTGTGGTCGAGAACTTCCGGCCCGACGTCAAGGAACGCCTGGGGATCGACTACAAGGCGCTGCGCAAGATCAATCCGCGCCTCATCTATGCGAGCATTTCCGGCTTCGGCCAGACCGGCCCCTATGCGGAGCGCCCCGGCTTCGACCAGATCGCCCAGGGAATGGGCGGCCTCATGTCGATCACGGGAATCCCCGGCCAGGGGCCGGTGCGGGTCGGCATCCCGGTCGCCGATCTGACGGCCGGGCTGTTCTGCGCCATGGGCATCCTGATCGCGCTGCTGGAGCGCGACACCTCCGGCAAAGGACAGGCGATCGAGACCTCGCTGCTCCAGGCCCAGATCTTCATGCTCGATTTCCAGGCGGCGCGGTGGCTGGTCAGCGGGGAGGTGGCGAAGCAGGCGGGCAACAATCATCCCACCAGCATTCCGACCGGGGTGTTCAAAACCAAGGACGGCTACATCAACATCGCCTCCGCCGGGCAGAAGATCTGGGAACGGTTCTGCCACGCGCTCGGCACGCCGGATTGGATCGCGCGGCCGGAATACTCAACCGTCGCCAACCGCTCCAAGAACCGCGACGCGCTCAATGCCGAGATCGACCTGCACACCGTCAACCGCACCAGCGCCGATTGGGTCGAGCGGTTCAACAAGGCGGGCGTGCCCAGCGGCCCGATCTATGCGATCGACCAGATGTTCGCCGATCCCCAGGTCAAGCATGTCGGCATCGCCCAGCCGGTCAAGACCAAGGACAAGAAGGGCATGACCCTGGTCGGCCAGCCTCTTTCGCTGTCGCGCACCCCGAGCCGCCTGGTGGCGCCGCCGCCCGGGCTCGGGCAGCACACCGGCACCGTGCTCAAGGAGTTCGGATTCAGCGCCAAGGAGATCGCCAAGCTGCGCGAGGCCAATGCGATCTGATCCTTTCTGCCAGTACCGTTTCCGACTAGTGGATTGATTCGATGAAAACCAATTGGATCGGATGGGATGGGAATGGAACTTGAATTCACGAACCTCGTCCTGAGGAGCCGTGCGAAAGCACGGCGTCTCGAAGGATGGCCACACACGCTGCGGCCCGTGGCCGTCCTTCGAGACGCGCGCAAAGAAAGCGCGCTCCTCAGGACGAGGTTGATTGACGATATCGATATGATTCGAACTTCGGAAACGATGTACAAGCTTCGCCACTAGGTCGTGGTTTGCCAAGGAAAGCCTACCCGGGACAAGTTATGCGCGCTGCCGGGCCCAGACAAGGACGAGACGAGATGACGCAAACGGACAAGATGCTCTCGCGCAAGGAGGGCCGTGTCGGCTATGTGATCTTCAACAATCCCGAGCGCCACAACGCGGTTTCGCTCGAGATGTGGGAAGCGACGGCGCGGATCCTGGAGAATTTCGGCAAGGACGACGAGGTGCGCGTCGTGGTGCTCACCGGCGCCGGCGGCAAGGCCTTCGTGTCTGGAGCCGACATCTCGAAATTCGAGGACGAGCGCGCCAACGAGGAAGCCATCCTCCGCTACAACAAGACAGTCGAGCGCGCCAATGCGGCGATCTACGATTATCCCAAGCCCACCATCGCCATGATCCGCGGCTATTGCATCGGCGGCGGCGTCGGACTGTCGCTGTGCTGCGACCTGCGCATCTGCTCGGACAATTCCCGCTTCGCCGTTCCCGCCGCAAAGCTCGGGCTCGGCTACGGCTATCCCGGCCTGAAGAAGCTGGTCGACGTGGTGGGGCCGTCCTTCGCCAAGGAAATCTTCTACACGGCGCGACAGTTCGATGCCGAGGAAGCGCGCATGATGGGCCTCGTCAATCGCGTCGTCCCGGCCGACGAGCTCGAAAGCTACGTGAAGAAATATGCCGAGATGATCGGCGACAACGCGCCGCTCACCATCGCGACCACGAAATTCATCGTCAGCCAGGTGGTGAAGGAGGATTCCCAGCGCGACCTCGCCAAGTGCGGCGCGATGGTCACGCGGTGCTTCGAAAGCAAGGACTATGTGGAAGGACGCCGCGCCTTCATGGAAAAGCGCAAGCCGGTCTTCACGGGATCTTGAGCAACATTTCCCTTCGTGGAGATACACGGCACACACATCGCTGTCATCGCCCGGCTTGACCGGGCGATCCAGTAAACACCGGCCGGGGCGTACTGGATTGCCCGGTCAAGCCGGGCAATGACACCGATAGGTCAAGCAGTCGGAAATGCTCTGACGGAGGAAATCTGGTGGCGTCGGTTGAATTGCGGAACCTGACCAAGCGCTATGACGCGTTGGCCGTGGTCGACGATATCTCGCTGCGCATCGACCATGGCCTGTTGGTCTGCCTGCTCGGCCCGTCCGGCTGCGGCAAGACGACGACGCTGCGGCTGATCGCCGGCTTCGTGGAGCCGTCGGCGGGGGAGATTGCGGTGGGCGACCGCGTGGTGTCGTCGCCGGCGCGCACGCTGCCGCCGGAAGCGCGCAAGATGTCGATGATCTTCCAGAGCTACGCGCTATGGCCGCACATGACGGTCGCCGAGAACGTCGCCTACGGCTTGACCTTGCGCAAGCTGCCGCGCACCGAGATCGCCGCCAAGGTGGCGGGCATTCTCGCCACCACCAAGCTCGCGAACCTCGCTTCGCGCTATCCCGGCGAGCTTTCCGGCGGCCAGCAGCAGCGCGTCGCACTCGCGCGCGCCCTCGTGGTCGAGCCGGAAACGCTTCTGCTCGACGAGCCGCTCTCCAATCTCGACGCCAATCTGCGCGAGGAGATGAGATTCGAAGTGCGCCGCCTGCACGACGAATACCGTTATACGACGGTGTACGTGACCCACGACCAGTCCGAGGCCATGACCACCGCCGACCTCATCGCGGTGATGAACGGCGGAAGGATCGAGCAAGTCGGTGCGCCGGAAGAGATCTATGCGCGGCCGCGCTCGGAGTTCGTCGCCCGCTTCATCGGCGCCAGCAACGTCCTCAAGGGCAAGGCGCTCGATGCCGGCCATGTCTCGATCGCCGGCGCGGCCGTCGCCTGCAGCGGCGCCGCGCTGGTGCCAGGGGCTGACGTCGCGATCTCGATCCGCCAGCACGAAATCGGCATCGGCGCCGCCGCCGCAGAGCCGGACCTGCGCGAAAATGTCATCCCTGCGGTGGTGGCGCGCAACGTGTTTCTCGGCAACAGCCGCGACTATGTCGCGGAGATCGCCGACGGCACTGCGCTTCGCATCGTCACCGCGCCGGAGCAGAACATTGCGCAAGGCAGCCCGGTCTGGCTGCGCCTGCCGGCGGAACGCTGCCGAGTGCTCGAGCGCTGAGATCGCAACAGGCGTCTGCCGATACGGACGACAGGAGGAGGCACATGCCAGCGGTAAAATTCTCACGGCGCGGCATGCTCAAGGCATCGGGCGCCGCCGCCATGACGGTGTTCGCCACGCCGCTTCGCGCCGCCGCGCCGGAGCCGACTTCGATCACGCCGGCCCTGGTCGACGCCGCCAGGAAGGAAGGCAAGGTCATCTATTACACGTCGATCGACCTGCCGGTTTCCGAGCGGATCGCCAAAGCCTTCGAGGCGAAATTCCCCGGCATCGCGGTGCGGGTCGAGCGCACCGGTGCCGAGCGGGTGTTCCAGCGCATCGGCCAGGAATATGCGAGCAACATCCACGCCGTCGACGTGGTCAACTCCTCCGACGCCGCGCATTTCATCGTCTGGAAGCGCGACGGAATGCTGGCGCCCTTCGTCCCGGAAGACGTGGCGAAGCACTACCCGGCGGAGCAGAAGGACCCCGACGGCCAGTTCGCCAGCTTCCGCGTGTGCCTGAGCGTGATCGGCTACAACACGAATCTGGTCAAGGCGGCGGATGCGCCGAAAAGCTTCGCCGACCTGCTCGATCCGAAATGGGCCGGCAAGATCGTCAAGGGCCATCCCGGCTTTTCCGGCACCATCATGACCGCCACCTACGAGATGGCCCGCGATCTCGGCTGGGAGTATTTCGAGAAGCTGGCGAAACAGCGGGTGATGCAGGTGCAGTCCGCCTCCGATCCGCCGAAGAAAGTGGCGCTCGGCGAGCGTGCGGTGATGGCCGACGGCAACGATTACGTCCTGACCCAGGTCAAGGAATCCGGCGCTCCGGTGGAAATCGTCTACCCGGCCGAGGGCGCGCCGCTGATCGTCGGGCCGAACGCGATCTTCAAGGCGGCGCCCAATCCCAATGCGGCCCGGCTGTTCCAGTGCTTCTGCTTCACCGCCGAATGCCAGCAACTCGTGTTGGATATCTCAGGCATGCACTCGTACCACCCCGCTGTGAAGGAAAAGCCGAGCCGCCGGCCGTTCCGCGACATCAAGGTGATGAAGGAGGACGCGGCCGCGGTGGAAAAGAACGCCGAGGAGATCAGGGCGCGCTACACCAGGATTTTCCGGGTGTGAACATGGCGCTTGCCCCCTCCTTGCCGACACCGAGGTCGCGGACCTGCGCGAAAATGTCATCCCCGCGACGGTGGCGCGCCCTGCGTTTCTGGGCGACAGTCGCGCTCGTGTTCACGCGCTGAAGTCCCTGCGCAACGACGCATCGCCCAAAGCGGACAACAGGAGGAAATGGCCATGACAGCGGGAAAATTCTCACGACGCGATATGCTCAAGGCATCGGGCGCCGCCGCAGCCATGACGGTGTTCGCCTCGCCGCTTCGCGCCGCCGCCCCTGAGCCGACGGCGATCACGCCGGCCCTGATCGACGCCGCGACCAAAGAAGGCAAGGTCATCTATTACACCTCGATCGACCTGCCGATCGCGGAGAAGATCGCCAAGGCCTTCGAGGCGAAATTCCCCGGCATCGCGGTGCGGGTCGAGCGCACCGGCGCCGAGCGGGTGTTCCAGCGCATCGGCCAGGAATATGCGAGCAACATTCACGCGGTCGACGTGGTCAATTCGTCCGACGCCTCGCATTTCATCGTGTGGCGCCGCGATGGCCTGCTCGCGCCGTTCGTGCCGGAGGATGTGGCGAAGCACTACCCGGTCGAGCAGAGGGATGCCGACGGCCTGTTCGCGGGCTTCCGCGCCGGCCTGAGCGTGATCGGCTACAACACCAATCTCGTGAAGGCGGCCGATGCGCCGAAGAGCTTCGCCGACCTGCTCGATCCCAAATGGGCCGGCAAGATGGTCAAGGCCCATCCCGGCTACTCCGGCACCATCATGACCGCGACCTATGAGATGTCCCGCGATCTCGGCTGGGAGTATTTCGAGAAGCTCGCCAAGCAGCGGGTGATGCAGGTGCAGTCCTCCGCCGATCCGCCCAAGAAGCTCGCGCTGGGCGAACGCGCGGTGATGGCCGACGGCAACGAATACAGCATGTTCCAGATCAAGGAGACCGGCGGTCCGGTGGAGATCGTCTACGCGCCCGAGGGCTCGCCGCTGATGGTCGGACCGAACGGGATCTTCAAGGCGGCGCCCAATCCCAATGCGGCCCGGCTGTTCCAGTGCTTCTGCTTCACCCCCGAATGCCAGCAGCTCGTGTCCGATTTCGGCGGGTTGCGCTCGTTCCATCCGCGGTGAAGGAGAAGCCGGGCCGCAGGCCGTTCCGCGACATCAAGGTGATGAAGGAGGACGCGGCCGCGGTGGAAAAGAACGCCGAAGAGATCAAGGCGCACTACACCAAGCTCTTCCGGGTGTGAACTTTGGCCCTCGCTGTTCCCGCGCCGTCGCCGCGCCTGCCGTTTCGTTTCGACCTGTCGTGGCCGATCCTGATCGGCTTCGCGGCGGTGTTGTGCATGCTGATCCTGCTGCCGCTGTCGTGGCTCGTGTATTACAGCTTTCACGACCGCGCCGGCGGCTTCACGCTCGCCAACTTCGCCCAGCTCGTCACCGATCCGACCTTCCTCGATCCGCTGATGACCACGGTCATCCTGGCGACGAGCTCGGCCGTCATCTGCTGCGTGGTCGCGGCGCCGATGGGGTGGCTGGTGGCGCGCACCGACATGCCGCTGCGCACGGACCGTGCGCGCGCTGGTGACGGCATCGTTCGTCACCCCGCCGTTTCTCGGCGCCATCGCCTGGGAGCTCCTGGCGGCGCCCAACAGCGGCCTCCTCAACAAGGCGTTCCGCGCCGTCACCGGGGCGGAGCAGGACGAGTATCTCTTCAACATCTACTCGCTGCCCGGCCTGATCTTCGTCATCTCCTGCTACACGTTTCCCTACGTGTTCGTGCTCGTCGCCAATGCGCTCGACCGCATTCCCGGCGATCTCGAGGACGCCTCCTCGATCCTCGGCGGCAGCGCCTGGACCACGGCGCGCCGGGTCACGGTGCCGCTCGCCATGCCGGCGGTGCTCGCCGGCGCGCTCATCGCCTTCCTCCAGGCGATGACGCTGTTCGGGTCGCCGGCGATCCTGGCATTGCCGGCGGGCTTCCACACCATGACCACCAAGATCTGGAGCCTGTTCCAGTATCCGCCGAAGGCCGGAGCTCGCCGCCGCGGCGTCGCTGCCGCTGCTGGTGCTCACCATCCTGCTGCTGCGCGCGGAGAATTTCATTCTCGGGCGGCGCGGCTATTCGGTGGTCGGCGGACGGCAGGGCAATCCGCGCGCGGTCGCGCTCGGCGCGCTGGAAGTGGGTCGGCGCTCGCCGTCGCCTTCATCGTGCTGCTCAATCCGGTGTTCCTGCCCTATGGGGCGCTGCTCAACGCCGCGTTCTCGCCGGTGGCGTCGCAATTCGTGACGTTCGGCACGCTCACGCTGCACAATATCGAGTTCGTGTTCTTCGAACTGTCGGCCACCAAGCTCGCCTTCGAGAACACGCTGATCCTGTGCACCGCGGCCGCCACCATCGGCACCGTCATGGCGGTCGTGATCGCCTACATGACGGCGCGCAAGGTGATCGCGTGGCACAAGGCGCTCGGCTTCCTCGCCACCGCGCCGGTCGCGGTGCCCGGCATCGTGCTCGGCGTCGGGCTGTTCCTGAGCTACACGCGGCCGCCCTTCGTGCTCTACGGCACCTTGTGGATCCTGCTGATCGCCTTCGTCACCATCGCGCTGCCGTCGGCCTATCAGCAGCTCTATTCGGCGTTCCGGGTGGTCAATCCCGATCTCGAGGAAGCGAGCCGCATCCTCGGCGCGACGCGGCTCGGCACGCTCGCCCGCATCACCGCGCCGCTGCTGCGCACCAGCGTGATCGCGACCTGGTGCTTCATCTTCGTCGGCGTCATCCGCGAACTGTCGGCGGCGATCATGCTGTTCACCTCGGAGACCAAGGTGATCTCGGTGCTGATCTTCGATCTCAACGAGAGCGGCGATCTCGGCGCCATCGCGGTGCTGGGCCTGATCATGCTCATCGTCACCTTCACCGTCGTCGTCCTCATCAACCGCATCCCCGGCTTCGGCGGCGGCGTGCGCCTGCGCAACAATTAGCGTAGTGACATGATCTCCCTCTCCCGCGTTGCGGGGGAGGGTCGGGGAGGGGGCGAGCCGCAAGCGCGGCGCTTGTGGCGAGTCAGCGGACCCCTCCCCAACCCTCCCCCGCAAGCGGGAGAGGGGAGCACCCTCGAACTTCCGAAAGTCCCCCATGAGCGAAACCGTTCCTGCCGTCTCCGTCGCCGAGAAGCTCGCCGAACGCATCGCCGCCGTCGATCCCGCGCGCCTGCCGGCGGCGATGCGGGCGAAGTGCGAGGACCTCGCCGTCGACGTGCATCGGCCTCTGCCTCACCGTCCGCAACGAGGACTATGTGAAGGCGACGCTCGCCGCCTGCGACGACGACGGTCCCTGCACCGTGATCGGCCATGCCCGCACCCTGAGCGCCGCCGGCGCGGCGCTGGTCAACGGCACCGCCATCCACGGCGAGGATTTCGACGACACCTTCGAGGGCGGCCCGGTGCATGCCGGCGCGGTCATCGTGCCGGCCGTGCTCGCGGCCTGCGAGCGCCACCGGCCCGACGGCGCGGCTGCGCTCACCGGCATCGCGGTGGGCGTCGAGACCATGTGCCGGCTCGGGCTGGTCACGCCCAAGCTGGTGCACAAGGCGGGCTTCCACCCGACCGCGGTGTTCGGCGCCATGGCGGCGGCGGCCGGCGTCGCCGCGGCGCTCGGGCTCGACCGCCGCGGCATCGTCGATGCGCTCGGCATCGCCGGCAGCATGGCGTCCGGCATCATCGAATATCTCGCCGAGGGCGCCTGGACCAAGCGCATGCATGCCGGCTGGGCGGCGCAATCGGGCCTGCGCGCGGCGCTGATGGCCCAGCACGGCTTCGTCGGGCCGCGCACCGTGTTCGAGGGCACCCACGGCTTTTTCCACGGCTTCGCCCACACCACCAAGGGCGACTACGACGCCCTCGTCGGCGACTTCGGCACGACGCTGGGTCACGCGAGACGCTCGCCTTCAAGCCCTATCCCTGCGGGACCATGACGCATCCCTATATCGATTGCGCCCGGCGGCTCGCGGCGCGCGGCGTCAAGGCCGGCGACATCAAGGAAATGGTCTGCGAAGTGGGCGAGGGCACCGTGCACCGGCTGTGGGAGCCGCTCGCCGACAAGCAGCGCCCGCCCAACGGCTATGGCGCGAAGTTCTCGACGCCCTACTGCATCGCCGCCGGCTTCGTGCGCGGCAATGTCGGGCTCGGCGATTTCACCGACGCCGCGGTGAAGGACCCCGCCGTGCTCGCGGTCGCCGCCAAGGTCCGCTACGTCATCGATCCCGACAATCCCTATCCGAAGAACTTCACCGGCCATATCCGCGCGGTGATGACGCGACGGCAGCGTGGTCGAGGAGCGCCAGCCCTACATGCGCGGCGGCGCCCACGAGCCGCTGACCCGCGCCGACATCGACGACAAGTTCGTCCTCAACGCCCGCCACGGAAGCTGGCCGGAGGCGCGCATCGCGCGGCGCTCGACGCGCGCGAAGACGCTCTACGACGGGCGCGCTCGATCTGAAGGCGTTGCGAGGATGACGCAACGTTGCGAGTTCATTTTGTGACCTCACGCTGCGTTGAGAGTGTGTCAATCATTCTACGACCTCATCCTGAGGAGCCGTGCGAAGCACGGCGTCTCGAAGGATGCCACATACGCTGCGGCCTGTTGCGATCCTTCGAGACGCGCGCAAGAGCGCGCTCCTCAGGATGAGGTCGCGAAAACGCGCGCGACGCGCTCAGTGATCGCTCCGCGCGCCGGCATGCTGCTGTCGACGGCATGAAGAATGCCCGCCGCCGTCCCGCCCAGCACGGCCTCCTGGTGTTCCGGCGCGACCGCGGCCTTCACATTGGCGACCGGATCGGGGTCCGCCATCTCGAAGGGATAGTCGCTGCCGAGCATCAGGCGCTCGGTGCCGACGATGTCGATGAGAAAGCGCAGCGCCGCCGGGCTGAAGGTGAGCGTGTCGTAGTAGAGCCGCTTCATCACGTCGAGCGGGTCGCCCTTGTAGCCCTTGGAGCGCGGCTCCGGGCGGAATTCGGCGGCGTGGCGGAAGCGCTCGATCAGCGCCGGCAGCAGGCCGCCGCCATGGGGAATCTTGACCATCAGGTCGGGGAAGCGCGTGAACACGCCGCCGAACATCATCCGCGCCACCGCGACGGTCGACTGCAGCGGGTAGCCGATGCAGTTGTGGAGGAAATATTCGCGCAGCCCCGCCGCCGGCTGCTCATCATAGGGATGGAAGATCAGCAGCACCTTCATCTCGGCCATCGCCTGCCAGAACGGATCGAGCGCGGGATCGTCGAGGAAACGCGACGGGCCGAGATAGGTCGCGATCTGCGCCGCCTTGAAGCCGTATTGGCTCGTGGCACGCTCCATCATCTTGATGGCGGCCTTGGAATCCTGCAGCGGCAGGTTGGCGGCGCCGAGATAGCGGTCGGGATCGGCGGCGACCACGCCCGCGATGGTGTCGTTCTGCAGCTCGGAGAACTTGATCCCGAGATCGAGCGGCATGGTGTAGCCGGAAAAATCCACGTAGCCGGCGAGCACCTGCATGTCGACGCCCTGCCGGTCCATGGTGGCGATGCGCTCGGCGGTGTTCGTCAGCGGCATGTACATGGGGCGGGTGTGGGTGCTGCCTTCGAGCCGCACGATCCAGCGCTTCTCGTCGCCGGTGAGGTCGACGCCGTAGGACTTGCCGGCGCTGCGCATCGCCTTCCACATGTCGGGCGGTACGATGTGAGAATGGGTATCGATGACCGGAGATGTCATGGGGAGGGGATTCCGATTGAGCGATTTCGTTTACGGTAACACACACCCGCTGTCATCGCCCGGCTTGACCGGGCGATCCAGTAAACGCCGACCGTGAGTACTGGATTGCCCGGTCAAGCCGGGCAATGACACCGATGGGGTCGGTGAAATCTGAATACGCCTTGATGTCACGGCCGGACGGCGGGGGATTCCATCGGCATGCCGCGGGCGCGCTGCATGAGGAAGAGCTCGAGGTTCACGTATTCGGGCGAGCCGTAGTCCGGCACCTCGGCGCGCATGCCCGAGATGCAGTTGCGCAGCCGGCGCTGCAGCGAGCCGAGGCTCTGCCATTCGAGCCGGTAGAGCGGATAGCCGGTGGGATGGCCCTGGGGGACGATGTTGCCGGCGAGCCGCTTGCCCCAGTTGTCGTCGTGGCATTGCGCGCAGGACAGGTCGAGCTGGCCCTGGCGGCGGTTGAAGAAATCGCGGCCGGCGGCGGTGAAGGGCGCAAGCCGCGGGTCCGCCGCCGGCGCGATCGGCATGCCGCGGGACTGGCGCGCCACGAACGCCGAGAGCGCCAGCAGTTCCTTGCTCTCGAAGCGCAGCGGCGGCGCCTGCTGGCGTTCGCCGCGGCAGATGTTGATCTGCCCTTCGAGATCGACCGGGCGTCCGCTCGCGGCGTCGAAGGCCGGATAGCGCGCCGCGACGCCCTTCATGCTTTGCGCGGCCTCGCCGTGGCAGTCGGCGCAGGAGCGGTTGGCCTTGCCCGCCTTCTGGCCCCACAGCGCTTCGCCGTCGAGCACCGAGAGCATGCCGGGATTGGCGGTGTCGTCGTCCTCCATCGCCCGCGTCTCGCGGCTCATGTCGGCATAGCCGGAGCGGCGCTCGGCCGGCGCGATCTCGGCGCACAGGCAGGGGATGGCGGCGGACAGCAGCAGGAGCGCGGCGAGGGCTTTCGCAGGCGACATGACGGCAACTAGGGCGCGTTCCGCTCACACAGAACCTTCATGGCCGGGCTTGTCCCGGCCATCTCGATTACGCGGGCGCCGTGCCCTCCCAATCGAGATCGCCGGGTCAAGCCCGGCGATGAGCCGCGAGGCGGGGTGGGGAGCAGCCGGAGGCGAATGGACAGCCCGTAGGATCACGAACCCGATTCGGCGGCGTGTTGCGGCGAGCCTGCTCATTGATGGCGAAGCCTGGATCCGCAAGGGCCGATCGAACGCGCTGAGGTGACTGGCAAAGCGACGTTCGGGCGCACGACGTGGTTGGGGACGGGATGTCCGGAAGGCAGTGCAGGGTGAAGCGGAGAGACCTGTCGGGCTGGCGAGAGCGCGGCAGGAGTCAGAGCCCGCATAGTACCGCAGCGGCGATGAGCCGCGGAAAGCGCGGACAGCAAAGCCGCGCCGAGGGAAGGTGGGCAGGAAGGTGGATGCGCGATGGACGGAATGAAGCAAGACACAGCATCGGCAGTGCCCGCGAGGGCTACACAAGGTGCAGAAGCCCCGCGACTGGTCGTGGGTGGAAGCTTCGGTCTGGACGGAGCGCATGGTGTCGGCGCTGGAGAACGGCGTCAAAGGAGGTCGTTGGTACAGTCTGATGGACAAGGTGTATGCGCCCGACGACGCTGGAGGCGGCCTGGCAGAAAGTCCGGGCCAATGGGGGCGCGGCGGGCGTGATGGCCAAAGCATCGAGCGGTTCGCGGCACGAGAAGAACTGTACCTGACCGAGCTTGCGACGGCGCTGCGGGAGGGCAGCTACCGGCCGCAGCCGGTCAGGCGGGTCGAGATCCCGAAGGGCGACGGCAGGACGCGACCGCTGGGGATCCCCACGGTCAAGGATCGCATCGTCCAGACGGCGGTGAAGTTCGTCCTCGAGCCGATCTTCGAGGTGACGTTCCGATCCGACGAGCTACGGCTTTCGGCCGGGGCGCGGCTGCCAGGATGCGCTGCGCGAAGTGGCATCAGTCTGATCGAGGAAGGCTACACCTTCGTGGTCGATGCCGACCTCGAGAGCTACTTCGACACCATCCCGCACGAGCGGCTGATGCAGCGGGTCGAGGAGCGCATCAGCGATGGGCGTGTCCTCGATCTGCTGCGCGGCTGGCTCGAGCAGGACATCTTGCGGGACATGGAGCGATGGACGCCGACGGCAGGGCACGCCGCAAGGTGCGGTGATCAGCCCGCTGCTGGCGAACATCTACCTGCATCCGCTGGATGAGCTGATGGCGGCCCGCGGCTATCGGATGGTGCGCTATGCGGACGACTTCGTGGTGCTGTGCCAGAGCCGCGAAGAGGCCGACGCCGCCCTGGCGGAGATCCGCGCCTGGGTCGCGGACAACGGCCTGCGTCTGCATCCGGACAAGACCCATGTCGGCGACTGCCGGCAGCCGGGGAAGGGTTCGAGTTCCTCGGCTACCGGTTCGAAGCCGGCCGGCGGTCTGGTCCGCAAGAAGAGCCTGAACCGCCTCAAGGACAGCATCCGAGCCAAGACGAGACGCACGCGCGGCGACAGCCTCGCGCGCATCATCGCCGATCTCAATCGGATGCTGCGTGGCTGGTTCGGCTACTTCAAGCACGCTCATCCCCGCACCTTCACAGTGCTCGACAAGTTCATCCGCAGACGGCTGCGCTGCGCTCCTGCGCAAGCAGGACAAGCGTCCCGGCTTCGGACGCTGTCGCGGCCGACCATCAGCGCTGGCCCAACGCCTTCTTCGCGCAAGCAGGGCTGCTCGCCCTCGACACAGCCTGGCAGACCGCGAGACACTCCCGATGAGGAAACCACCGACTGGAGAGCCGTATGCGGGAAAACCGCCCGTACGGTTCGGAGGGCGGGGAGGGCAACACCTTCCCGACCCCTATCATCCGTGGGGGAGTCGATCTCATCAACACGCTCATTCGACCGTGATCTCGGCCGATGCGGTCTCGACATTGCCCTCGTCATCGGTCCATTTGAACTCGAACTTCCCGCTCTCGGTCGCCGCCGCAAAGAAGCTCATGAAGGGGTTCGCGGCAATGGCGGGGTAGCAGGTCGGCGCGGAAGACCTCCTCGCCGTTATAGGTGCACACGAACGCATTGATGATGTCGCGCGGCACCATGGCGCCGACTTCGTTGCGGCGGTAGCCGGTTTCCATGACGTGGGAGATCAGCGTCTTGATCTCGATGACCTGGCCGCGCTTGGCCTTGGAGGGAACGTTGATGAGGGTGCGGGCCATGGTCAGTACGCCTCCGACATCCGGTTTCGAAACTCGGCCGCGCTTCTCCCTCCCCCTGAAGAAGGGGGAGGGAGGAGAACGGTTGCGCGCGGAAGCATGGACATCAGTTGTACTCCAGGCACGCGGCCAGCGTGACGATCACGTCGACCGAGTCGGACCAGAACGTGCCGTCGCTCATTTCCGCGATGGCGACGAGGGTCTGGGTGTCGGCGAGGCGGATGCGGGTGGAGAAGGCGGCGCGGGCGGCGCGCGGCCCGAAATGAGCGTCGATCACGTTGGGCTGCGGGTTCTTCTCGTTGAAGACGTGGACGACCTTGACGTGGTCCGCGGCGGTCATCGGGCTCTCCACCGTGACCGACATGGCGACGGTGTTGCCGTTCTCGACCAGCGGGGGAATGTCGAGGGTCACCTTGCCCTTCTTCACCGGTGCTTCGCCGATCACGCTCTTGATCGCCGCCTGCATCTTTTCCGGCGTCGCCGCCGCGGGGCGCACCAGCAGCAGCGGAACCGCGCCGAGCGCGCCGGCGGCGCCTGCGCCCGCCAGAACCGCTCGCCGTGTCGGCCGGAGCCTGGAGTCTTTCCTCATGGATCCCTCTTCTCGTCGCGCAACGTCTTGAGAAAGGCCACCACGTCCTCGATCTGTTCCGCCGAGAGCACGGTCTTGCCGCGAAATGCCGGGGCTACCCGTTCGAGCCCCTCCAGGCGGTAATAGGACGGCATGATGGTATCCGGATTGAGACGACGCGAGTCAACCATGCGCATCCGCAATTCGCCCTCCGAATAACGCGACCCTGATCCCTTCAGATCGGGGCCGATGGTACCCTGGAACTTCTCCTCCGGCAGCGGCGCCGAATGGCACAACAGGCACAGCCCGGTCTGCCGGCTGGTCACGATGGCCTTGCCGCGGGCGGGGTCGCCGGGCATCCCGGTGAGCGATTCCGGAATGGCGTCTCCGACCACGGTGTAGGGCCGCACGCCCTCCTCGGCGCGGGCCACTGCGCAAGAGATAATGATCGCAGCGGCGGCTGCAACGGACCGCATTGCGCCCCGCTCAGCCGAAGACCTCGGAAGTGATGGTGTTGAACCAGACATCGGCGAGCTTTGCTTCGTCGTTTCGCAGCTTCAACGGCGCGCTGGCGGGACTGACGCCCCCGGAGCCCGCGACTTCGGCCAGCTGGCCGTTCACGGGGTGGTAGATGGCGGCGACCGAGATGCCGTAGTCGGGCGCGATCAGGCTGTAGCAGGTGTTGATGAGCTTCGGCGTCTCCGGCTTCTCGCCGCGCGCAAGTTTCGCGACCGCCACAGCGCACACTTTGGCCTGCGCAGTTGGCGGCGAAGGCCGATTTCGGCATCGCGCCGGCAATCGCGGCGTCGCCGACCACATGAATGTTCGGCACCTGGCGGGACTCGAACGTCATGGGATCGGTCGGGCACCAGCCGGAGCGATCGGTGGCGCCCGCGATCTCGGCGATGCGGCCCGCCTTCTGCGGGGGAATGACGTTCGCCACGTCCACCTTGTGCTTGTCGAAGTCGGTCGCGAGCGTGTTGGTCGCGGGATCGACCGAGGCGACCTTGCCGCCCATCGACAGCGATACCCATTCGAGATTGGGATACATCTGTTTCCAGGCGTCCTGGAACAGGCGCTGCTTGGAGAAGGCATCCTTGGCGTCGAGGATGATGACCTTGGAGCGCGGCTTCTTGGTCTTGAGATACCAGGCGATCAGGCTGGCGCGCTCATAGGGACCGGGCGGGCAACGATAGGGGTTCTGCGGCGCAACGATTCCCACGACGCCGCCGTCGTTCATCGCCTCGAGCTGGCGGCGCAGCAGCAAGGTCTGCTCGCCGGCCTTCCAGGCATGGGGCATGCGCTCGGCGGCGGCTTCGGTGTAGCCGGGCAGCGCATCGAAGCGCAGCTCGATGCCCGGCGCGAGCACCAGGCGGTCGTAGCTGAGCTTGCTGCCGTTGCCGAGCGTCACTATGCGCGCCGTCGCATCGACGCCGGTCGCGGTCTCCTGCGCGAGCGTCACGCCGCCGCCGACTTTGCCGTAGCCGAACTGCTGCTCCTTGATGTCGCGCAGGCCGGCGATGACGTCATTGCTGAACGGGCAGGCGGTGTAGGTCGGGTTCGCCTCGACCACCGTGACGTCGAGCTTTCCGTCGTACCGCTTCACCATGCGCGCCGCGGTGAGGCCGGCAAAGCCGCCGCCGATCACCACGATCTTCGGTTGCGCGCCCTGTGCCAGCAGCGGGCGCGGAAACACGGCAGAGGCGCCGGCGGCGGCACCGATGGCGACGAATTGACGGCGGCTCGGATGCAGTCGCTTCATGGGCCGATTCATGGGCATCGACTCCCTCAATCCTCAGAGATCGCTATTTCTGCGCGCCATACCAGGCCGCTATGGCTTCTGCCTCTTCGGGAGTGAAGCCCTTGACGACGCGGTCCATGATGGTCGCGGCACGCTGCCCGCTGCGAAACTCCTGCAACGCCGCGGCGATCTTTGCGGGATCGCGTCCGACGAGGCGCGGCGGTGTCGAGTCGTCGGTGGCGTTGGGCGAATGGCAGCCGGAGCATGACGTCGCCCCGGGGGGCGCGTCGGCGGCGATCGCGGCCGGGACGATTGCCAGAGCCAGAATGCCCGCGGCGAACACACGAGAAAGCTTCATGTCGGTATTCCCCGGAAGAGAGCAGCGGCCCGCGGGCCGCCGCTCGTTAGCGTTCACTCTTGTTCGGTTCACACGATGGTGAGGCCGTGGTTCTTGAGCGGGAAGGTTCGGTAGCGCTTTCCCGTCGCCGCGGTGATGGCGTTGAGCACCGCGGGCGGCGCCACGCAGATGGTCGGCTCGCCGACGCCGCCCCATACCGTGCCGCCCGACGGCATCACGATCGCCTCGACCTTCGGCATCTGGGCGAGATGCAGCATCTCGTAGTTGTCGAGGTTGGTCTGCTCGATCGCGCCGTCCTTGACCGTGCATTCGCCGAGGAATAGCGCGGTCAGGCCGTAGATGAAGGAGCCGGCGATCTGCCGCTCGATCTGGGCGGGATTGACGGCGTAGCCCGGATCGGTCGCGCCGACGATGCGGTGGACCTTCACCTTGTTGCCGTCCACCGAGACCTCGGCACAGGCGGCGATATAGCTGCCGAAGCCCATGTGCTGCGCGAGGCCGCGATAGACGCCCTTCGGCGCCGGCTTGCCCCAGCCGGCTTTTTCCGCCACCGCATTGAGCACGGCGAGATGCTTCGGATATTTAGCCATGAGCTTGCGCCGGAATTCGAGCGGATCGACGCCCGCTTCCTTGGCGAGCTCATCGATGAAGCTCTCGATGTAGATGGCGTTGTGGTTGATGTTCACGCCCCGCCAGAAGCCCGGCGGAATGTGGGGATTGCGCATGGCATGGTCGATCAGGAGGTTCGGCACGTCGTAGCCGAACGCCGCCTCCGCGCCGCCCTTGTAGAAGCCTGCGAAGGTCGCGGGGTCCATGCCGTTCTGCATGCGTCCCGGCGCCACCGTCGCAAGGATCGACTGGCCGGAAATGCGGATGTGCAGGGCGGTGAGGTTCTTCTTGTCGTCGAACCCGGCGGTCATCTTGCATTGGGTGATGGGATGATACCAGCCGTGGGTCATGTCCTCTTCGCGCGTCCACAGGAGCTTCACCGGGGTGCCCGGCATCTCCTTGGCGACGAGGACGGCCTGCCTGACATAGTCGACCGAGGTCGACCGACGCCCGAATCCGCCGCCGAGGAAGGTCTTGTAGAACTCGCACTTGGTGACGGGGATGCCGGCGGCTTCCGCCGTCGCCGCGAGCGCCTGCTCGCCGTCCTGCACCGAGGCCCACGCCTCGCATTTTTCCGGAGTGTAGAGCGCGGTGGCGTTCATCGGCTCCAGGGTGACGTGGTGCTGGTAGGGATAGGCGTAGACCGCCTCGACCTTCTTGGCTGCGCCGGCCAGCGCCGCTTTGACGTCGCCGCCCTGGTTGCCGACGATGGCCTGGTCGGCGTCGAGCCCGGCCTTGAGCACATCGGCGATGCTGGCGCTGGAGACCTTGGCGTTGGGGCCTTCGTCCCACACGATCGGCAGCGCTTCCATGGCGGTCTTGGCGTTCCACCAGGTGTCGGCGATGACGGCGACGGCGTTGTCGCCGATCTTCACCACCTTCTTCACGCCCTTCATCGACGCCACCTTGGCGGCGTCGAAGCTCTTCACCGTGCCGCCGAACACCGGGCAGGCCCTGATCGCGGCATTCACCATTCCCGGCAGCTTGATGTCGATGCCGTAGATCGCCTCGCCGTTCACCTTGATCGCGGTGTCGAGGCGCTTCACGCCCTTGCCCGCGATCTTCCAGTCCTTGGGGTCCTTGAGCTTCACGTCGGCCGGCGGCTCGATCTTGGACGCCGCGCTGGCGACCTTGCCGAAGGTGGTGGTGCGGCCCGACGCCTTGTGGGTGATCACGCTGTTCGAGGCGCTGCACTCGGACGCCGGCACCTTCCACTCGTTGGCGGCGGCCTGGATCAGCATTTCGCGGGCAGCCGCGCCGCCCTTGCGCACGGTTTCGTTGGAGGCGCGGATGCCGCGGCTTCCGGCGGTGAAGAAGTCGCTCCACACGCGCTTGCGGGCGAGGTTCTCGCCGGCGGTCGGGAACTCGTAGGAGACCTTCGACCAGTCGCATTCGAGCTCTTCGGCGACGAGCTGGCACAGGCCGGTCAGCGTGCCCTGGCCCATTTCCGAGCGTGCCACGCGGATGACGACGCTGTCGTCCGGCTTTATGACGACCCAGGCGTTCACCTCGGGGCCCGCCAATGCGGCCGACGCCTCGGTGCCGAACGGGATGTGGAATCCGACCGCGAGCCCGGCCGTTGCCGAGCCGACGAGGAAGGAGCGGCGATCTATGTTGGGCATGTAATTCATCGACGCCTCCCCTTACGCGTTCGCTGCGGAATGGATCGCCGTGCGCACCTGCTGATAGGTGCCGCAGCGGCAGACATTGGTGATCGCCGCATCGATGTCGGCATCGGTCGGCTTCGGCTTCTCCTTGAGAAGCGCCGCCACGGCCATGATCATGCCGCTCTGGCAGTAGCCGCATTGCGGCACGTCGTTGGCGATCCAGGCCTGCTGCACCTTGTGCAGGTGGCCGTTGTCGGCGAGCCCCTCGATGGTGGTGATCTTCTTGCCCTCGGCGGCACTGACCGGGAACGAGCACGAGCGCGTCGGCTCGCCGTCGATATGCACGGTGCAGGCGCCGCATTGGGCGATGCCGCAGCCGTATTTGGTGCCGGTGAGGCCGACATTCTCGCGGATCGCCCACAGCAGGGGCGTGTCGGGGGCAACGTCGACGTCGTAGGTTTTGCCGTTCACATTGAGACGGGCCATTGGCAAGCTTCTCCTCATGTAAGTGGTTCGATCGGTGCCGAACTTGGCCGGGACCATAGCTTGTTTCGAACGACTCCAAAATGACCTTGGCACCGGGATCGAAGCGACGCTATTCACGGAAATGTGAGACGCATACCAGATCGTCATGTATGGGGCCGCCGCGGTTGGGACCCGGAATCAGGGTCTTTGATCAACCCGTCGTCGCCCCGAACAGCGCCGCCGCGAATTGCGGATAGACTTCGGCGAGTTGCGGCGCGATCTCTTGCCGCAGCATTGCGAGCGTGGCATCGCTGGGCGCCGGCGTGGTCGGCACATCTTTTGGGCAGTCATAGGCGAAGCCGGTATTGTCGGCGACCTCGGCGACGGTGTGGCCGGGGTGGACGCTTTCCAACCGGAATCGCCGCCGCTCCCGATCGAAGCGGAACAGGCAGCGGTTGGTGACGAGCGCGATCGGGCCGCCGGGGCGGTAGACGTTCGCGGGGCTGCCGCCGGGCGCGCTGATGAAGCCGACCTTCGGCACCAGCGTGCGGCGCGAATGCTCGGTGCGAAACAGCACCACTTTCGGCACCACGTAATAGAGATGCGCCGAGCCGAACGAGCCGGGAAAGCGAACGCGCGGGTGGTCGTAGTCGCCGATGCTCGACGAGGTTGATGTTGCCCTCGCCGTCGATCTCGCCGCCGGACAGGAAGAACACGTCGATGCGGCCCTGGCCGGCGCAGTCGAACAGCTCGCGCCCGCCATCGGTGAAGAAGTTGTGCTTGCGGCTCTGCAGCAGCGAGACATAGGGCATGCCGCGGCCACGCTGCGCGCGCCAGCAGCGCCGCCATGGCGGGAATTGGCGAGGCGTTGCCGACGGCGACGTGGCGGACATCGCCGATCACGCGCGTGATGACGTCGGCGAGAAGCTCCTCGTCGCGGAAGGCGGGCGGCGGCGCAGCGTTCACGAGACCCTCGTCACGCGGCGCGGCGCGCATGGACGTACTGCTCGAGATAGCGCGCGAAGCCCTCGGCGCGTCGCGGCGAGGCGGGCGTATTCGCCGAGATGTCCGAGGTCGGCTGGATAATGGTCGGGCAGGCCGAGCGGCCAGCAGCCGTTTTCAGCCACCGCGATCCGATCCACATAGAAGCCCGGCAACGTGCCGGCCGCGAGCACGGGATCGTCGAGCAGATTGCCGTCGACGATCTTCTCCACCGTGACCACGGTCCGCGCCCCGGCATGGGCCATGGTGGCGAGCTCGCGCTGGCGGCCGATCCAGACGTTGCCGGCGCGGTCGGCCATGGGCGCGTGCATCAGCACCACGTCGGGATGCAGCGCCGGCAGCAGCACGATCGGATCGTTCTCGCCGAACGGATTGTCGATCACGCGCCAGTCGGGCCGGTGCGCGAGAATGTCGGAGCCGATGATGCCGCGCAGCGGCATGAACGGCACGCCCTTTTCCGCCGCCTGGAACGCCGCATGCAGCGCCGGGCAGGTCGCGTCCTTCATGCTGAATGGTCGCCGCCGTGATCGCGGCGGTGAAGCGCGGGGCGGCTCCGAACTCGCCGAGGCTCACCGCGGAAGTCTCGAGCACGCCGACGCAGCCGGCGCCGATCAGGAGATCGGCCTGCAGGCTCGAGGTCGGCAGCGCCACCAGATGGAGGTTCTTCACGCCGCGGCGGATCAGGGCGCGCGTCGCCTCCATCGGCACGCCGGCGACCTCGCGCGGCACCGCCAGCATGATGCCGTCGCCGATCGGCGCCAGCGCCTCCTCGACGGTGTCGGCGATGACGGGCATGGATGCTCCTTACGCTCGTTCCCTATCTGTGTCATCGCCCGCCTGCGAGCGGGCGATCCAGTAACCACCGGGCCTCGATATATGCACGGAGCTTACGCTGGCACAGGGGTTACTGGATGCTCCGCTTTCGCGGAGCATGACACCACAGAATTCAAATTCAATCTTCAGTTCACTTTCCACGGGATGATGAAACGCTCGAGCTCGTTGAGCAGCAGGGTGAGCACGAAGCCGATCAGCGCGATCATGAACAGGCCCACATACATCTGCTCGACCGCGAAGGTCTCCCATGCGCTCCAGATCAGATAGCCGAGCCCGCTCTTGGCGCCGATCATCTCGGCGACCGCGATCAGGATCAGCCCGATGCCGATGCCGAGCTTGAAGCCGGTCATGATCACCGGCAGCGCGCCGGGCAGCGCGATGGTCCAGAACATGTTCCAGCGGCTGGCCTTGTAGTTGCGGCCGACGTCGAGATAGATCTTGTTGATCTCGAGCACGCCGGTGGTGGCGTTGATGGCGACGGGAAAGAACACCCCGATCGCCACCATGAAGATCTTCGACGGCTCGCCGAGCCCGAAGATCAGCAGCGCCAGCGGCAGGATCGAGCTTTTGGGGATCGGATAGGTCGCCGCGATCAGGGGATCGAAGACCGCGCGCACCGACACGATTGAGCCCCATCACCACGCCGAGCACGAGCGCCGGAATACCGCCGATCAGGGTGCCCCAGAACAGGCGCTGCAGGCTGGTGAGCGTGTGGGTCATGAGCTCGCCGGATTTGAGCATCTCGATGAGCAGCGCGAAGATGCTCGACGGTGCCGGAAAAAAGCGGGTGTCGATGAAGCCGAACCGCGCCGCCAGCTCCCACACGATCAACAGCCCGAGCGGCGAGGCGATGCTCAGGATGCGGTCGCGTACGCGGATCGACATACGCTCGCCGCGCGGTGCCGGCACGGCGGCCGCAACGCGGGCCGGCAACTGGGTCGGCAGCTCGTTCGGCAACTCGCTCGGTACTTGGGTCGGCACGCTCATGGCGGCGCTCCGATGGCGTCGGCGATTTCGCGGGCGCGCTGGACCTCGTCGCGCAGATTGGCCCAGATGCCGTGCACGAGGTCGCCGTAGTCCCGCGCCCCCTGCAGCTCCATGATGTCGCGCGGGCGCGCGAGCGGGATCGGTACGAACAGCTTGAGCCGGCCGGGCTGCGCCGTCATCACCATGACGCGGTCGCCGAGCAGCACCGCCTCGTCGACGCTGTGGGTGATGAACACCACGGTCTTCTTGTGCTCCTCCCAGATGCGCAGCAGCTCGTCCTGCAGCAGCAGCTTGTTCTGGGCGTCGAGCGAGGAGAACGGCTCGTCCATCAGCAGGATCTGCGGATCGTTGGCAAAGGCGCGGGCGATCGCGACGCGCTGGCGCATGCCGCCGGAGAGCTGATGCGGATAGTAGTCGGCAAAGCGGGTCAGGCCGGTGCGGTCGAGATAGTGCGCGACGACGTCCTTCACGGTCGCCGCGGGCACGTTGCGCATGCGCAGGCCGTAGGACGCGTTCTGCCACACCGTCATCCACGGAAAGATCGAATCGCCCTGGAATACCATGGCGTTCTGCGGCTGCTCGCGGCGGGCCGGCACGTCGATCTCGATGGTGCCGGAGGTTGCCTGCTTCGAGTCCCGCGAGAATGCGCAGCAGCGTCGTCTTCCCGCAGCCGGACGGGCCGACGATCATGAAGAATTCGCCCTGCCCGATGTCGAGCGACACGTTGTCCACCGCGACCAGCGTCCCGAACGATTTGACGAGATTGCGGATGCGGATCGCAGGCCGCACGGCCGGCTCCGCCGCCACGGGGCGAAGAGGGGAGGCGGCGCTGGACATCGGCGTCTGGTTCATGGGACCGCGGAGTGTGGCCAAATTCGCGCACGCACACAACACCGCCGGATTCTCCCTCCCCGTCTTCGCGGAGGGCCGGGGTGGGGGAAGCCGGCACTGCGCTTGTGGGAAGTAAGAACCGCACCCTGCCCTCCCCGAAGTTGGGGAGGGAGCAGATTCGGCCGCGGTCCTGAACGTGATGTTAGTGTCACCGCGCCAGTTCAAAACGATCGCAAAACCCTGTAAGCCGATCGCGCAAAAGGGACGGAAAGCATGTCGGGAGCCGGCCAAGGACGGCGCGAGCCTTATATCGGCCGGGCGCTGCCGCGCTTCGAGGATCGCCGTCTCGTCGCCGGGCGCGGACGCTTCAGCGATGATGCCGCCTTCTCAGGGCAGGCCTGCGCAGTCTTCGTGAGATCGCCCCATGCCCATGCGCGGCTCGGCGCCATCGATACCGCGGCCGCGGCCGGGCTCCCCGGCGTGCTCGCCATCATCACCGCCGCAGACTATGCCGCGTCGGGGGGCCGCGGCATCGCCCACATGCCGAATCCGGCGGACGCCCACGACGTCAAGCTGCGCACCTTCGCCGGGCCCGGGTGCAGGACGCCGTTCGATGCGCCGCATCTGCCACTGGCCGCGGACCGCGTGCGCTATGTCGGCGAGCCCATCGCCATGGTCGTCGCGGAGACCGCGGCGGCGGCGCAGGACGCAGCCGAGCGCGTCGTCGTCCAATACGAGGTGCTCCCCGCCGTCACCGACGCTGTCGCGGCCCTCGCACCGGGCGCGCCGCTGATTCATGAGTCCGTTGCCGGCAATCTCGCGGTTGAGGCCGAGTTCGGCGACCACGCCGCGGCGCGTGCGGCCTTCGCCGCGGCCGATCTCGTCGTCACCCAGATGTTCCGCAACCAGCGCATCGCCTCCGCCCAGATGGAGCCGCGCGCCGCGCTTGCCGTCTATGACCCGGCGCAGGGCCTCTACACGATCCACACCTGCAGCCAGGGCGCGGTGCGCATCAAGGCGGCCATCGCGGCCTGCCTGGGCGTGCCGCCGGAGCGGGTGCGGGTCATCACCGGCGATGTCGGCGGCGCGTTCGGGCTGCTCAGCAATGCCTATTGCGAGCAGGTGATGGTGGCGTTCGCCGCACGCCATGTCGGGCGCCCGGTGAAGTGGACCAACAGCCGCTCGGAAGCCTTCCTCACCGACTATCAGGGCCGCGACATCGCGGCCGAGGGCCGGCTCGCGTTCGCCTCCGACGGCCGCATCCTCGCCCTCGCGGTCGCCATGACCGGCAACATCGGCGCCCATGCCGTGACCTACGTGCCGCTGTCGAACGCCTATCGCGTCGCGCCCACCGTCTACGACATTCCCGCTGTAGCCGTGACCATCCGCGGCGCGCTCACCAACACCGTGCCGACCGCGCCCTTCCGCGGCGCCGGCCGGCCGGAGGCGACCTTCGTGCTGGAGCGCCTCATCGACATCGCGGCGCGCCGTCTCGGCATCGACCGCATCGCGCTGCGGCGGCGCAACCTGATCCGGCGGGCGCAGCTTCCCTATCGCTCCGCCACCGGGCTCGTCTACGACAGCGGAAATTTCCGCGCCAACATGGATGCGGTGCTCAAGCTCGCGGACTGGCCGGGCTTTGCGGCGCGCCGTCGCGCGGCGGCAAACGCGGCCTGCTCGCCGGCATCGGCATCGCCAACTACGTGGAATCCCCGGTCGGCCAGCCCAACGAGCATGTCGAAGTACGCGTGCGCGCCGACGGCGTTCGAGGCCGTGGCCGGCACCCAGTCGAGCGGCCAGGGCCACGAGACGACCTTCGCCCAGGTGCTCGCCGACCGGCTCGGCATCACGCCGGAGGACGTGCGGCTGGTGACCGGCGACACTGCGGTGGTGCCGTCTGGCGGCGGCACCCATTCCGATCGCTCCATGCGGATCGCCGGCACGCTGCTGGTCGAGGCCTCGGATCGCATCATCGTCCAGGCGCGCAAGGTGTTCGCGGCGCTGGTCGGCTGCGCGGAGGGCGAGGTGGATTTCACCGACGGCTTCTTCGTCTCGCCGCGCTCCAACCGGCGGCTCGATGTCTTCGACATCGCCCGCGCCATCGAGACCGATGCGTCGCTGCCGGCGGAGGTGCGGACGCCGCTCAAGAGCGCGGCGAGCTTCGTCGGGCGCATTCCCGCCTATCCCACCGGCGCGGCGGTGTGCGAGGTCGAGGTCGATCCGCAGACCGGCCTCGTGTCGATCCGCCGCTATGCCTCGGTGGACGACAGCGGCCAGCCGATCAATCCGCTGATCCTGCACGGCCAGGTCCATGGCGGCATCGTGCAGGGGGCGGGGCAGGCGCTGTGCGAGGCGGTGATCCACGACGCCGCCGGGCAGGCGCTCTCCGGCAGCTTCATGGATTACGCGATGCCGCGCGCCGCGATGGTGCCGAGCTTCACCGTCGCGCTCACGGAGGACCCGACCAACGGCAATCCGCTGCGCGTCAAGGGCGGCGGCGAAGCCGGCGTCACGCCGGCGCTCGCGGTGATCATGAATGCGGTGATCGATGCGTTGTCGCCCCACGGCATCGAGCACCTGGACATGCCGGCGACCCCCGCGCGGGTGTGGGCCGCGCTGCAGGCGTCTCCCTCGCCCCGTGTGCGGCGGAGAGGGTCGCGGGTCATCCGGGGCGCCTCTCCACGATTCCGGAACTCACAAATCTATCGCTGCGAGACTCGCGGCGAGGCCCCCTCACCCGGGTTCGCTTGCGATCCGACCTCTCCCCGCACGCGGGGAAGGTGAACCGTGCGCCTACAGCGGCGTCCGGAACTTCTTGTAGAGGTCCTGCACCGCCGCGAGCGCCTCGTTGTTCAGGGGAATGTCGATGGGCTCGCCGCGTTCGGCGGAGAGGTCGGCGGCGAGATAGCATTCCATCACGCGGCGCGCGCTCTCCGGCGCCACCATGGGCGGGCGGTCGAGCATCACGCATTCGAGGAAGTGCAGAGTTTCCGGCCCCATCTGGCCGGCGAAGACGTGGTCGACCTGCTCGCCGGGCATGGTGGACATGGGAAACCGCGTGCCCTCGCTCACGGTGTTGAGCCAGTTGTCGCGCTGGGAGTCGTCGAGGAACAGCGAGCCCTCGGTGCCGGTGATCTCGATCCAGGTGGCGCAATAGTTCGGGTAGCTCGGCGGCAGGTTCCAGCCGCCGCCGATCGCGACCAGCGCGCCATTGTCCATGGTGACAGTGGTCCACATGATGTCGAAGGAGCCGTTGACCTCCTTCATGTAGCCATAGGCGCCCTGGGAATAGACCCGCACGGGCTTGGCCGGCTCCAGCAGCCAGAACACGAAATCGAGATCGTGGGTCGATTCCATCGCCGCCGGAGACAGCCTTGTGCGGCCGGCGATCTTCTTGCCGAGGCTGCGGGAGAGATGCCGGCTCACCATCAGCGACACCGGCCTGCCCAGCGTGCCGTCGGCGATCTTCTTCTTGGCGTAGGCGATCTTGGTGTTGAAGCGCTGCGAATAGCCGATGGTGAACTTCACGCCGGCGCGCTTGGCGATGGCGATCAGCTCGTCGGCCTCGAACAGCTCCATGGCGATCGGCTTTTCCAGGAGCACGTGCTTGCCGGCGCGCAGGCAGTCCCGGGTGATCGGGAAATGGGTCTGCTCCGGCGTGGTGCAGATGTAGACGACGCTGATGTCCTTGTTGGCGACGATGTCCTGGTAGTCGAGCGTCGCGGTGGCCGGGTTGGTGAGCGCCTTGATCTCCGCGAGCCGGTCCGGGCGGATTTCGCAGATATGCAGCTTCTTGCACAGCGCCGAGCGCGCCAGCGTTTCGGCGCGGATGCCTCCGCACCAACCGGTGCCGATCACTGCGGCTTCGAGGAGTTCCACTTTCTCGTATTCCTTCGTCTGGTCCGGCAGCGCTTCACGTCCAGAGCGAGGCGGCAAGCGTTGCTCCCGTCCCCCTTGCAGGGGGAGGGAGACCGTAAACCACGATCACCCCGCAATGAAAAGGGCCGGCCCCGTGGGACCGGCCCTTGTCGCTCTAAGCCGCGGCCTGCGATCAGGACATCGCCTGCTTGACGCGGTCGGGCGAGAACGGCACCCGGCGCATGCGCACGCCGGTGGCGTCGAAGATCGCGTTGGCGATCGCGGCCGCGAGCGGGCGGATCGACGGCTCGCCGGCGCCCGAGGGCGCGATTTCCGGATGGTCGATCAGCACGGTCTCGATCTTCTCCGGGCTCTCGGTGATATCGAGGATCGGATAGGACACCCAGTCGACGGTGGTGACGGTCTTGTCGTTGAACTTGACCTCTTCCCACAGCGTGCGGCTGATGCCCTGGACGACATTGCCCTCGATGCACTTGGCGAGGCCGTCCGGATTGATGATCTGGCCGCAATCATGGGCGACCACGAAGCGCTTCACCCAGATCTTGCCGGTGGAGCGGTCGATGTCGACCTCGGCGATCGCGGCGACGCGGGTGCCGTTGCGCTGCGAATAGGCGATGCCGCGGCCGTTGACCTTGACGCCCGTCTGGTCGCGCCGCGGCGAGGTCCGCGTCTCCCAGCCGAACTTCTCCGCTGCCGCCTTGATGACAGCGGTGTCGCGCGGCTCCTTGACGTTCTGGAGCCGGAACTGGACCGGGTCCTGATTCAGCGCCGCCGCCACCTCGTCCATGAAGGACTCGCTGGCGAAGTGGATCTGCGGCCCGACGGGATCGCGCAGATGCGACGACTGCGCAACGGCGAGGCGCGGTCGAGCAGCGGCGGAATGGTCTCCCAGGCGAGGCGCTTGTTGGGAAACTCATAGGACTCCGCCGGCACGCCGAAGCCGTCGCCCGACGCAAGCGTCACGCCGCGGGTCTGGCCCGCCAGTGTATCCGGCGGCTTGCCGCCATTGGTGTCGACGTCGACCCGCGAGAACCCCTTGCTGGTGAACTCGTAGGCCGTGATCTTGCCGGCGGCATCGAGACGCGACGCGGGCGCGATGGACCGAAGCGGGGCCCTTGGGGTCCCACCCGGTGCCCTGATCGCGCATGTATTGCAGCCGTACCGGGCGCCCGACCGCCTTGGCAATGACGGCGGCATCCATGGCGCAGTCGTCGGCATCGTTGCGTCCGTACGAGCCGGGGCCGGTCAGCCACTTCACGTGGACCTTGTCCAGCGGAAGTTCGAGCGTCGCCGCCAAGCCGGCCTGGACGAAGTGCGACTTCTGGCTGCCGGTGTAGCAGGTCACGAAGCCGTCCTTGATCTCGACGAAGGCGCAGGCCGGCCCCATGGAGGCATGGGACTGGAACGGCCATTCGTACTCCGCCTCGATCACCCGCGCCGCGGTCTTGAACGCTTCGTCCACATCGCCGATGTTCTTCTCGACCACGCGCTTGCGCACGTTGGATTTGCGGATGACGTCGTAGAGCGATGCCTGGGGCGGGAACGGCGGCTTGACCTGCGACCACTCCACCTTGAGGTTTCCGCATCGCCTGGATGGCGTCCCACTCCTTGTCGGCGACGACGGCGAGGAAGCCGTTCTGCCACACCACCTTTGCGGTCGGGATGTCCTTGATCGAGCTTTCGTCGACCTTGACGGGGACGCTGCCGGCGACCGGCGGCCGGATCATCCGCGCATGGACCATCCCGGGCACCTTGACGTCGGTGACGAAGTCTTCCTGCGCGAACACTTTCGGCGCGATGTCCTCGCGCTTGATCGGCTTGCCGACGATCTTGTACTCGCTCGGCTTCTTCGGCTGCGCCTTGCCGGGCGCATAGAGCGTGTTGCCGTACTGCTTGTTCCACTCGAGCGGGACGTTGAAGTAGCGCCCGCCGATCAGCTCGGCATAGGACGCCTTCTTCGCCGGGTCGGTCTTGGCCTGGATCACGCCGTCGACCACGGTGAGTTGGTCGGCCGGCACGGAGAGCTTCTGGGCCGCCATCTCGACCAGCACGCGGCGCGCTTCGGCCGCGGCCATTCGCATCTGCTTGCCGCCGAGCTGGATCCCGGTCGAGCCGGAGGCGCCGCCCTGGTGCACGCTGTTGGCGGTGTCGCCCATGTAGACCTTGACGGCCTTGAACGGCACGTCGAGCTCTTCGGCGACCATCTGGCCGATGGCGACGAACAGGCCGTGGCCCATGTCCATCTTGCCGAAGAAGGCGGCAACGGTGCCGTCGGCGTTCACGGCGATGTAGGACGAGAGCTGGTCCGGCGTCAGCGGCGGCTTGATGGCTGCCTGCGCGTGGGCCTCGCTGATGGCGAGGACGGTGTCGAGGCTGATCGGCATGCCGATCGAAACGACGAGCGCGCCGCCGGTCTTGAGGAGCGCGCGGCGGGAAAACGCGGACGACTTTTCCATTCTGGTCATGTTCGCCTCCCTCAACCCATCATCTCGGAAGCGCGCTTGACCGCACGCATGATGCCCATATGCGTGCCGCAACGGCACTTGAGGCCTTCCAGCGCCGTCTTGATCTCGGCGTCGGTCGGCTTCTTCTTGTCGCGCAGGAAGGCGGCTGCGGTCATGATCCAGCCGTTGATGCAGTAGCCGCATTGCGGCACCTGCTCTTCGACATAGGCTGTCTGCAGCGGATGCGGCTTCTCGGGCGTGCCGAGGCCGGCGAGCGTCACCACCTTGCCCTTCCCGACGGCAGAGACCGGCGTCACGCAGGAGCGGACCGCCTGGCCGTCGATATGCACGGTGCAGGCGCCGCACTGGGCGAGGCCGCAGCCGAAATGCGGGTTGTTGAGCCCGATATCGTTGCGCAGCGCGTAGAGCAGCGGCATGTCCGGATCGACTTCGACCGTGTGGTCGCTGCCGTTGACGTTGAGAGTGAATTTCTGGGCCATGAGTGCGGTGTCCTCCTGGGATGGCGCCGGACCGCTCATTCGTGGAGAGCCCGGCGCCGTTGCGCGAACCCTGAAAGCGTGTCCGGGCGGAACACTAATCCAGCCGGGAACAGATTGGAACGGTTACAATGACGAAATCTTGGGCGTGGCGGGCAACCGCGTCTCAGATCGGCGCTGTCGAGGCATTCGGTCGCAGGCGCCACGTATACGGGATCGTGCGTCGCCGCTAGAGTGCGGGGGTGCTGCTGGGAGGTTGCTGTCATGAAGAGCTTTGCAGGCCTGCGTCTCGTCGTGGCGGCGGCAATTGTGGTCGGCGCGAGTGCCGGCGCCCTCGCCCAAACCCAGCCCCTCAAAACGCAGCCCCCCAGGAATTGGCGGCACGGCATCATCGAGGCCAAGAGCGACGCCGGCATTCTCTTCGTGGCGAGCCGCCGCGACTTTGCCGCGAGCCTCGGCCTCAAGCTCGACTTCGTCCAGCTCAAGAACGACGCCATCGCCCTCAAGGCGCTGCTGGCGGGCGATCTCGACAGCTATGAAGGCGGCACCGGCGGGGCGATCATCGCGGCGAGCCACGGCGGCGACGTCAAGATCGTAGGGTGCAACTGGCTGGTGCCGCCCCACGGCGTCTACGTGCGCGGCGACATCGCCTCGATGGCCGATCTCAAGGGCAAGTCGATCGCGGTCTCCGCCCCCGGCAGCTTCCCGGAAATCTTTGCGCGGACGGCCTTCGAGAAGGCGGGCGTGCCGGTGTCGACAGTGAAGTTCGCCGCCATGGGCGGGGACTCGGACCGCTATCGGGCGCTGATGGCCCATGTGGTCGACGCCGCCATCATCACCAACGAGTTCGTGCCGCTCGCCGGCAAGGAGGCCATCAGGGACATCATGCCGGCGCGCGAAGTGGTGCCGGAATTCCTGCGCGTCTGTGTGCAGATGTCGGGCAAGTCGCTCACCCAGCGGCGCGACGATGCCGTCCGCTTCATTGCGGCCGAGATCGAAGGCCTGCGGTTCGCGATGAACCACCGCGACGACACCATCAAGCTCACCAAGGACATCACCGGCATGAAGCCGGACGATCCGCGCCCGGCCTATGTGTTCGACGAGGCCGTGAAGACGAAGTCGATCGCAACCGAAATGCCGATCCCGATGGACCGGCTCGACTTCATGCAGAAGCAGCTGGTCGAAACCGGCAGCATGGCGCGCCCCGGCGACCTCGAGAAGATGGTCGACAAGGGCGTTCGCGAGCAGGCATTGGCGCTGCTGCCGAAGTGACGCAGCCGGCTGAGCGGAACGGGTAAGCCTGCCTCGTCGTCTCCGGCGGCGCGCGCCGCGCGCGTATTGCGCAATATCGGGCAAACCACAGCAGGCGGCCCCCAGCACAACGTGACCGGCTTCATACATGCGCGGCTGCAGACCGAATAGAAAGGCTGCACACAGCCGGCCGTCGATCGTAAACGGCCGGCGCGCCTTCACCACGATTTGGTGAACCCTCATCACGCCCGCGCACGTCCCCTCGCGCGGCCGGCGTTATGGAGCCGATCATGAGAACCTTGGTCATCTTGGCAACCGCGACATTCGCCATTGCAGCGTCGCCGTGGACGCCCGCTCGAGCCACGAACATCCCCGCCTGGTGTGCAAACTCCGGCTATGACAACGGGCCACCGCGAGAGCGCGGCCCCGGCACCGGACCTTTCTGGGCCGGCGAGCCGACCGACTGCGAGTCGGTCTGGCGCCGCGGCTACTATCGGGGAACGGACCCCGATCCGAACATCCGGCTGCAGCTCATGCACGGGCGCTGAGCCGGCGCAGCTTCGGGCTGGATGAAGCCGGGCCGCGACACCACAACAGGACCTCATCCTGAGGAGCGCGCTCTTGCGCGCGTCTCGAAGGATGGCAACAGGCCGCAGCGTGTGTGGCGATCCTTCGAGACGCCGGCTGCGCCGGCTCCTCAGGATGAGGTCGTGAAGGGCAAGAATGATCCGACGCTCTCATGACAGCTGCGTCGGCTGTTCAGGCATCGAGCGGATCGTTCAGGGGGCCGGCTTTGTCCCGCCCGCCACGGCGCGCATCGCGGCGAACAAGTCCTTCACCGCCTTCTCGCTGAGATTTCGGGCGATGAAGACGATGCGGCTCATGCGCTCGCCGTCGGGCCAGCGATCGAGCTCGACCGGCGGATGGGCGAGGTGCTGCACGAACTGCACCACCACCGGGCCGCGGCAGCCGGCGACGTCGAGGAAGCCTTTCACCCGCAGCAGGTCGGCGCCGCGCAGCGCGATCAGCGCCTCCATGGCGCAGGCGAACGCGTCCCACGCGATCGGCTTGGTGTCGACGATGGTGAAGCTCGCGATATCGTCGGTGTGGCCGATCTCCTCGGCGACGAAGCCCGCGAGCGCGGGGCCCTCGGCGAGAATCCATTGCGGATCGAGCTCGCCCTGCACGGCTTCGATGATGTCGGCGCGGGCATTGAGGGCGCGCAGGCGCGCGGCGAGCACGGCCGGCGCGTCGTCGTCGGCGATGTCGGCCTTCGAGATCACGATGCGGTCGGCGAGGATCACCTGGCGACGCGCCTCGGCGAAGGCCGCGATCGTCTCGACGCCGCTCTGCGCCGCGATCACCGTGATGACCGCCTCGACATGGAATTCGCCGCCGAGCGCGCGGTCGGTGGCGAAGGTGGTGAGGATCGGCGAGGGATCGGCGAGCCCGCTGGTCTCGATGACGATGCGCTGGAAATGCGGGACGATGCCGCGCTCGCGGTCGGCGACGAGGCGGTGCAGCGTCACCTGCAGGTCCGAGCGCACGTTGCAGCACAGGCAGCCATTGCCGAGCAGCGCGATGTTGTCGCTGGAATTGCGCAGCAGCGCGTCGTCGATGCCGGTCTCGCCGAACTCATTGACGATGACGGCGGTGCCGGCCCCCTCCGGCGTTCCCAGGAAATGCCGCACCAGCGTGGTTTTCCCGGCGCCGAGAAATCCGGTCACGATGGTGACGGGAATCCGCGCGCCGCGCTCGCGCTTGAGCCGGCGTCCGAACGGCCCGGCGGTAGAGGAGGGGAAGAGTTCGAGCATGGGGTTCAGCGTTCACCCACTCAAGGTCATGGTCATCTCTCCCTCCCCCTTCTTCAAGGGGAGGGGGGAGCGCACTAAAAATCCATCTCCAGGATGTAGAGCCCGCCGCTGAAGCGGTCGACGGTGTAGACCACCTTGCGCTCGTCGACGAAGCAGTCGTTGAGCTGGATCGAGCCGACCGGCGACATCGCCGGCGCCGGCGGCACGAAGGCCGCGACTTCCTTGGGCTGGTACGGATTGGTGATGTCGTAGGCGCGCATGCCGCCGTTGAAGAACGTACCGATGACAATGTCCTCGGAATGCCAAGCGTAAGGCGACGGCGTGTTCTCGTGGATGTTGTGGGCGCCGAAGCGGCCGCCGCGGCTCTTGAAGGCGTCGACCGGCGGCATCGGGCAGGTCGAGATCGGCACCGGATGGGCCTCGTCGCGGGCATCGAGGATCCAGATGAGCTTGGGCCAGTCGGTGGCGGCGTCGGTGGTCAATTCGTCGGTGACGATGAGGAGCTTGCGCGTAAACATCGGCACCACCGTGTGGGTGAATCCGGTATAGGGCGGCGAGTTGTCCCACTGGCAGATCGGCTTCGGGTTCGCCTTGTCGGAGATGTCCATCACGAACATGCCGGCGTCGAGATAGGCGAGATAGCAGCGGTCGGGCCGCTGCGGGTAGACGTTGGTGTTGTGGGCGCGGAAGCCGCGGTCGAGCAGCGGCGCCTGATGGCGCGCCGGCGGCGGCGCGTTGTCGCCCTCGCGGGTGCCGGGCAGCCACCAGCGACCGGCCTCGACGGGCTTGGACGGATTGCGCACGTCGAAGATGCGGTAGCACTGGTCGTCCTGGGGGTGGGTCGGCTTGAAGTCGGGCGCGCCGGCGGCCATGTGGACGAACTCGCCGTCGCAGAACCACAGCTGGTGGACGCCGCGCGAGGTCGGCCCGGAGGCGTCCACATAGGCGATCGATTTCGGCTTCTCCGGCACCGACACGTCGAACAGCTCGAAGCCGGCCGGCTTCTGGCCGGCCTTCTGGGTCTGGTAGGCGACCGCCATGATGTCGCCCGAGAGCTCCAGCGAATTCGAGCGCATGAAGCTTTCCGGCAGGTCGGTCTGCACCACGACCTTGGGCTTGCGCGGATCGGACACGTCGACGGCGGTGAAATTCTTCGGCGCGCTTTCATGGGCGAGCCAGATGATGCGGCGGCCGTCCTTGGCGACCTGCACCGCCATGCCCTCGCCCATGCCGCCGAAGCCGCCCAGCTCATGATGGGCGAGCAGCTTGAAATTCCAGCACACGCTCTCCGACGCGCTCTTGTTCAAAGGGCTGTTCATTCCGTACGTACTCCTGATTCAACTGCTGTTAGTTAGAGCATTTTCCGATGACGTCGACCCTATAAGTGTCATTGCCCGGCTTGACCGGGCAATCCAGTACTCACGGTCGGTGTTTACTGGATCGCCCGGTCGAGCCGGGCGATGACAGCGAAATGTTGTGTCAACCTAAACGAAAGACGCTCTGGGGGTCACGCCCCGGCGCGTGCCTTCGCCATGAAGTCCGGCCGCAGCGCCTTGCTCCAGTCCGGGATCGCGGAGATCTTGCGCTCCCGCAACAGGATTTCGGCCTGCTCCTGCATGTACGCCTTGAGGTTCTCGGGAAAGCCCGGGTTCACGTCGACGCGGGCGAGCGCCTTGGCGAAGCTCTCGCGCGACATGGTGTAGCCCTTCTCGGTGTAGAAACCGTAGATCACGTCGGTCACTTTGGCGGGGTTCTCCTTGAAGTCGCGGCCGGCGTCGAGCCAGGCCTTGCAATAGGCGACGATCTCGTCCGGGTTCTTCTGCACGAAATCCGGCGTTGCGGCCATGAACAGCGGCATCTTGTCGACCGGCGAGAAGTCCATGATCTCGGTCGCGATCCCATCGGCTTCCGCGATGGCGTTGTAGGGCTCGACATTGACCATGGCGTCGACGGTCTTGGCGGCCAGCGCCGCCACCATGTTGTTCACGTCCATGCGGACTTCCTGGTAGTCGCCCTTCTTGAGGCCGTGCATGGGCGCGATGGTGTCGACGAACACGTTGCCGATGGAGGAGCCGGTCTGGTTCGCGATCTTCTTGCCGCGCAGTTGCTCGACGGTGGTGATGGCGAGGTCCTTGCGCGCCATCAGCCGGGTGGTGCGCCCGACATATTCGATCTGGGCGATGGCGACGAGGCCGCCCTTGTCGCTGCCGAGGATCATCGACTGCCCGGCATAGGTGCCGACGTCGACCTGGCGCGCCACCATCTGCTGCATGGTGAGGTTGCCGGACGCGACCGGAAACTCCTCGAACTTGATGCCGCGCTTCTCGAGCAGGCCCGAGCGCATGAGGTAGTAGGTCGGCATGCCCCAGATGTTGGTCTGGTAGCCCTGGCGAATGGTCGCGAGCGCAAAGGCCGGGCGGGTGACCGCCGCGGCGAGCACACCGGCGCCCGCGGTGGCGAGGCATTGGCGGCGGGTCAACTCGATGGGGCGGACGGTCATGGCTTCCTCCTTGGGGCCGCCGGATGCCTTGCGGCACCGCAGGTCTGTTAGATTCCGGAGCGCGCCTTCGCCGCAAAATCCGGCCGTAACGCCACGCTCCAATCAGGAATCGCGGAAATCTTCCTCTCTCGCAATAGGATTTCCGCCTGCTCCTGCATGTAGGGCTCGAGGTCGTCGGGAAAGCCGGGATTCACCTCGACGCGGGCGATCGCCTTTCCGAAGGTGTCGCGGGACATCGCATAGCCCTTGTCGGTGTAGAAACGGTAGATGATGTCGGCGATCTTGTGCGGATCGTCCTTGAAGGCACGACCGGCGTCGAACAGGGCCTTGAGATAGGCGACGACGGTATCGGGGCTCTTCTGCACGAAGTCGGGCGTCGCGGCCATGAACACCGGCATCTTGTCCACCGATGAGTAGTCCATGATTTCGGCGGCGATGCCGTCGGCTTCCGCAATCGTGTTGTAGGGTTCGACATTGATCATGGCGTCGACCGTCTTGGCCGCCAAGGCGGAGATCATATTGTTCGTCGCCATGCGGACTTCCTGATAATCGCCCTTCTTGAGACCGTGCATGGGCGCGATGGTGTCGACGAAGATGTTGGCGATCGACGAGCCTGTATTGATGGCGATCTTTTTTCCCCTCAGCTGGCCGATCGTCGTGATGTTCAAATCCTTGCGCGCCATCACCCGCGCCGTCTTGCCGACCCATTCGATCTGGGCGACGGCGACCAAGCCACCCTTGGCGTGGCCAAGAATGAAGGATTGCGCGGCGTAGGTACCGACATCGACCTGGCGGGCAACCATTTGCTGCATGGTCTGATTTCCGCCAGGGACCGGAAACTCCTCGAACTTGATGCCGTGCTTTTCCAGGAGGCCCGAGCGCATGAGGTAATAGATCGGCATGCCCAACATGTTGGTCTGGTAGCCCTGACGGATGGTCTCGAGCGCAAAGGCCGGGCGCGCGGCCGCGGCGGCGAGCACGCCGGCGCCGGCGGCGGCGAGGCATTGGCGGCGGGTCAATCCGGTGGTGCGGGCAGTCATTGCGTCCTCCATGCGCTCACCCTCTTGATGTCATTGCCCGGCATGACCGGGCAATCCAGTACTCACGCTCGGTGGTTACTGGATCGCCCGGTCAAGCCGGGCGATGACAGTGAAGGGTAACCTGAACGACCATATTCTAGCCTGGGTTCGTCTGCCCGTCGTCCTCGACCGGGCCGCCGAGATGTCGCAGCAGGTCCTTCTGGCATTCCAGGAATTCGATGCTGAGCGGGTCGCGCGGGCGCGGGAGCATGATCGGAAGTTCGCATTTCACCCGTCCGGGATGGGGCGTCATCACCAGGACGCGGTCGGCGAGATAGACCGCCTCGGCGACATTGTGGGTCACGTAGACCACGGTCTTGCGGGTCTCCCGCCACACCTCCGCGAGCAGCCGTTGCATCGCGTCCCGCGTCATGGCGTCGAGCGCCGCGAACGGCTCGTCCATCAGGAGCACCGCGGGATTGTAGGCCAGCGCCCGGGCGATGGCGACCCGCTGCTGCATGCCGCCGGAGAGATGATGCGGATAGGAATGGGCGAATTTCTCGAGCTTGACCAGGGCGAGCTGCTCAAGTGCGATGCGCTCGCGCTCCGCCTTGGCAACGCCCTTCATTTCGAGCCCAAAGGTGACGTTGCCGAGCGCGGTGCGCCACGGAAACAGCTGGGCGAAATCCTGGAACACCACGCCGCGGTCCATACCCCGCCCGGTCACGGCCTTGCCGCCGATGCGGATCTCACCCGCGGTCGGCGTGAGAAAGCCGGCGATGATGTTGAGGAGCGTCGACTTGCCGCAGCCGGACGGGCCAACGATGCACAGGAATTCCGAGGCCGGCAGACGGAAGCTCGCGGCTTCGACGGCGCTGACCGGGCCGCTCGGCGTGTCGTACACGAGCGATACGTCGCGGACTTCGATGGGGAGCATCCGATTTCCTATGCCCGATCTTTATGCTTTCGCCGCCCGGACCATGCCCCATCGCAGGACGGTGAACCGCTCCAGCGACCCGAACACCAGCCGCTCGAAGGCATAGCCGATGGCGCCGATGACCGCCAACGAGGCGAGCATCACATCGGCGTTGAGGAACTCCTTGGCGTCGAAGATGATCCAGCCGAGGCCCCAGTCGGATGCCGCCAGCATTTCGGCGCCCACCACCGCGATCCAGGATCGGATGAAGGCCTGGCGCAGTCCGGTGATGATCAGCGGCGACGCGCCGGGAATGATCACCTTCCAGAACAACGTGTGCGCGTCGGCGCCCATGGATTCGGCGGCACGCAGCCACAACGGGTTCACGGCGCGCACCCCGGTCCAGGTGTTGAGCAGCATGGGAAACATGGCGGCATAGAACACAATCGCAACCGTCACGGCGTCACCGAGCCCGAACCACAGGATGAACACCGGCACCCAGGCGAGCGACGGGATCGGCATCAGCGCGCTCGCCAGCGGCAGTACGAAGTTCTCCGCGGCGCGGCTGCGGGCCATCAGGATGCCGAGCGGCAGGCCGATCGCGACCGCGAGCGCGAAGCCGAGCAGCACCCGCCCCAGCGTGTAGCCGGCATGCAGCAGCAGCGTGCCGTCGGAGAGCAGGCCGAACA
The DNA here is from genome assembly GCA_963791375.1 of uncultured Alphaproteobacteria bacterium. GTDB lineage: Bacteria > Pseudomonadota > Alphaproteobacteria > Rhizobiales > Xanthobacteraceae > JAJPKK01. Next base: position 121,044 of record CAWBSI010000008.1, on the reverse strand, counting down.
ATGTGCGGGCGACCCCCGGCAGCGTGGGCAGCAGCACCGCCGGGAAGTATCCGCTGCGGGCCACGATTTCGTAGGTGGCGGCCATCACGATGAGCGTCCCCGTCGCCCGCCGCATCCGGCGCCATCGGTCGACCCGCGCGGTCACGTCAGCATCCCCCATCGCACCAGGGTGAACTGTTCGATCCGCTGGAACACCAGCTTTTCGAGCGCGAGGCCGATCAGCGCGATCACCACGATGCCGGCCAGCATGATGTCGGTGTTGAGGAACTCGCGCGCCCCGAAGATCAGCCAGCCGAGCCCCCATTGGACCGCAGCGAGCATCTCGACCCCGACCAGGATGCGCCACGCCTGGGCGAGCCCGAGCCGCAGGCCGGTGAGGATGTAGGGCAGCGCGCCGGGCAGGATCACGAGGCGAAACAGCGCGCGGTCATTGGCGCCCATCGCCTGCGCCGCCCGCACCCAGATTTCCTTGACCGCCTTCACGCCCGTCCAGGTGTTGAAGATGATCGGGAACGCCGACACGAAGCCGACCAGCAGCACCGCGGTGAAATTGCCGAGCCCGAACCACAAAAGGAACAGCGGCGCATAGGCGAGGCCGGGTATGGGCGCGCCGATGCTCACCAGCGGCAGGAACACGTCTTCGGCGAATTGTGACCGGCCCATGGCGATGCCGACGGTGACGCCGGCAACGGCTGCGAGCGCAAAGCCGCCCGAGAGGCGCAGCACGCTGTCGAGGGCATGGTGGGGCAGGATTCCCGACACCGTAAGACGGATGAAGGCCGCCGCAATCACCTCGACCGGCGGAAACAGGCGCGGCGGAAACAGTCCGGCATGGGCCAGCGCCTCCCAGATGGCCGCCACCACGAGGAAGGGAAACGCGGTCCGCGCATAGCCGCGCCAGCGGCTCTCGCTACGAACCGATCGAGGGTCGGCCGCCAAGGCCGGTGTCGCGACGATATCAGCCATGGTGCAGCGCCGGACCGGTGTTGCGACGCGAGCGCGCGCTCGACCTGTTCCCTCCCCCTTCTTCAGGGAGAGGGGGCGGACTTGTGCCGGGCGCGCACGCCATTATTTCCTCCGCAGCGGGCGGTTACTCGCCGCTCCTCGTTTGATGCCGCGCGAACATAATGCCCGGTCGCATCGTCGGACAAGCGCTGCGTCGCCGCGGTGCGAGCGCCGCCTCCCCTGTCGTGGCCCGGTGTTGCTGGCCTGGGTAAGCTGTGTTACCGCAGCCGCCTCGAAAAAGGGCATCAGTGCCGCCAAAGCTGTGCATTTGCAGGAGAAGTCGTAATGCCGGACAAACAGAAGATCGGCTGGATCGGAATGGGCAGGATGGGCTATCCGATGGCCGAGCGGCTGCTCAAGGCCGGCTATGACGTGTCGATCTGGAACCGCACGCGCGCGAAGGCCGAGCCGCTCGCCAAGGCCGGCGGCAAGGTCGTCGACAAACCGAGCGACCTCGCCAACGTGGACGTGCTGTTCTCCATCGTCTCCACCGGCAAGGATCTCGAACAGGTCTATTTCGGCGCCAACGGCGTCGGCACCGCCAACAAGGTGCCGCCGATCTTCGTCGACTGCTCGACCATCGCGGTCGAGGAATCGGCCGCCCTCCGCAGCCGGCTCGCCGAGCGCGGCGCGGATTTCGTGTGCTGCCCGGTCAGCGGCAATGCCAAGGTCATCAATGCCGGCAAGCTCTCCGCGGTGGCCTCCGGGCCGCAGGCGGCGTTCCGCGTCGTCGAGCCGATGGTGAAGGTGTTCGCCCCGCGCGGGGTGTCCTATGTGGGCGAGGGCGAGCTCGCCCGCATCTGCAAGATCGCCCACAACGTCATGCTCGGCGTGGTGATCGAGAATCTCATCGAGATCACGCTGCTCACCAACAAGCTGGGCGTGCCGCGCGAGGCCTTTCTCGCCTTCCTCAACAACTCCGTCATGGGCTCGATGTTCACCGCCTACAAGTCGCCGGCGCTGGTCAATCTCGACTGGACCACGACGTTCACGCCGGAGCTGCTGCGCAAGGACCTCGACCTCGGCCTCGAGCTTGCCCGCGACATCGACCTGCCGATGCCGGTGACGGCGGCGACGCGGGAAATGCTGCAGGCCCATTTCGGCGTCGCCACCCTGCAGAAGGATCCAGAGAAATATCTCGCCGCAGACTTCGCGGCGCTGATGGAGACCATGGCGCTCGCCGGAGGAATGAAGCTGACGAGCGAGAACAAGAAGGTGCCGACCGGCCTGGAGAGCTGAGACGCTGGACTCCCTCCCCCTGAAAGGGGGAGGGTTGGGGAGGGGTCTGCGGCCGGTCCATAAGCGCCGTGCCTGCCGCCCGCGATCCCCTCCCCAACCCTCCCCTTTTTCAAGGGGAGGGAGAACGGGCCTCCGCCGTGCAGCGAAACGTAACCAACGAGCGAGGAGACCAGCATGGACCAGAAGATGCGTGAAATCCGCGCCGAGGACATCAACCCCCGCTTCAACTGGGGGCGGGCGTTGCCGGCCTTGGGCACCATGGGCGTCGACTTCGAGGAGCGGGTCGACTATCGCCGCCTGCACCGCTATCGCCTCTCCCGCGTCAAGCAGGCGCTGGAGAAGTCCGAGCTCGGCGCGCTGCTCGTGTTCGACGTCAACAACATCCGCTACATCACCTCGACCAAGATCGGCGAATGGGAGCGCGACAAGCTCTCGCGCTGGGCGCTGCTCACGCGCACCGGCGAGCCGATCCTGTGGGACTTCGGATCGGCCGCCGTCCATCACAAGCTCTATACGCCCTGGCTCGCGCCGGAGAACTGCAAGGCCGGGCTGATCGGCCTGCGCGGCACCGTCAATCCGGCATTCGGCCTGATGAAGCGCCATGCCGAGGAACTCGCCGCGCTGATCCGCGAAGCCGGCGTCGCCGACATGCCGATCGGCGTCGACATCATCGAGCCGCCGATGATGTTCGAATTACAGAAGGCCGGCCTCAAGGTCCATGACGGCCAGCAGGTCATGCTGGAGGCGCGCGAGATCAAGTCGGCCGACGAGATCGCGCTCTTGAACCGCGCCGCCGCCATGGTGGACGGCGCCTATCACCTCATCTTCGAGCAGTTGAAGCCGGGCGTGCGCGAGAACGACATCGTCGCCGAGGTCAACAAGTTCCTCTACACCCACGGCTCCGACGACGTGGAGGCGATCAACGCCATTTCCGGCGAGCGCTGCAATCCGCATCCGCACAATTTCACCGACCGCATGCTGCGGCCGGGCGACCAGGCCTTCTTCGACATCCTGCAGGCCTTCATGGGCTACCGCACCTGCTATTACCGCACCTTCAATGTCGGCCGCGCCACCCCGGTGCAGCACGATGCCTACAAGAAGGCGCGCGAATGGCTCGACTGCGCGATCGATCTGATCAAGCCCGGCGTCTCCACCGACAAGGTCTGCAGCGTGTGGCCGGAGGCGCAGGATTTCGGCTTCCCCGACGAGATGAGCGCGTTCGGCCTGCAATTCGGCCATGGCCTCGGCCTCGCCCTGCACGAGCGCCCGATCATCAGCCGCGTCATCTCCATGACCCACCCGACCGAGATCAAGGAAGGCATGGTGTTCGCGCTGGAAACCTACTGCCCGGCCAAGGACGGCTATTCCGCCGCGCGCATCGAGGAGGAAGTGGTGGTCACCGACAAGGGCTGCAGGGTCATTACGCTGTTCCCGGCGGAGGATTTGCCGATCAGCCACAGGTATTGAGGCGTGGGGTTCCGCCTGGTTGGGCCGAGACCACCAGCGGGTTCGGCCAAGCGAGGAGGTCGAGCCGGCGCATGCGCACGCCTCAAAAATCTGGCTTCTTCGCCACCGGCGTGCCGTAGTCGAGGCCGAACGGGTTAATATTGTTCTCGGAGCAGATGTCTTCCGACAAGGTCCGGTTCACACGATTGTACTGCCGCAGCGCCTGCCAGGGCTGGTTGAACGTGTCCGGGTCATCGATGGTCATAAGGATTTCCAGCTTCTTGCCGTCCTCGATCAGCCGCCAGCGTTCCGTGACGTGCAGCTTATCGGTATGCGGCGTGCGATAATTGTCGAGGAACGTCTTGTCGTTGAGGCCGATCGTATCGACGACGAGCGTATCGCCCTCGTAATGGCCGATCGATTCTCCGTACCAGGAGGGTTTCGGATTGGCGGAATGAGACGCATTCAGCCGGATATGCCGCACTTCGGCGTTCCCGGAGAAGATCATCGTGACTTCCGCAGGCGATTGCAGGATGAACAGAGCACCCCCGAGCAGCACATCGAAGCCCGGAACGCCGGCGGGCTTGCATGAGGAACGCGCCGTGAAGGCGAACTTGCCCGCAAGCACTTCGTCGTTGTCCTTCTTCATCACGTCTTTCGCCCATTGCTTCAGATTGGGGTTGCTGATGTCGCCGATGCGTTGGGTCGGCTGTTGTCCGGTGACGCGCGGATTCGTCATTCGAAATGTAGCGATGGGCCGGGTCCTGACCGATCGGCCTTGGCGAGCCCGGAACCGGGAGGAGTGCGCCGATGCCGATACCGACCCAGGCCGTCTGGGCGGTGGGGGAGAAAACGGGCGGCGCGCTCGCCGTCATAGCCTGCTGTCCTGCCGCCGTCCCGGCGAGGCTTACCAACAGCCCCAGCGAGAGCACCTGCCGTTTCCCGTAAGGTTTGCGCATCGTTTCCTCCTCGGCCACGCCATAATTCGCTTCAGCGGTCCACCCTTCACGACGGCAGATCGCGAAGCACTTTGCAAGCCAACCGGCCAGATCGCTGAATGTCCGGAAGGGGTCGAAACCGGCACACTGCTTTCGTGCCCGCATGTCCGCTTCCACCAAGTCCGGACAGGGCCCCGCATGAGTTCTCCGCCGCTGTGGGCCATGTATGGACGGCGCCCGCGGTGCAAGAGGAATCCGACTATCGCGAAGCGTTCGGGTGCAGCCATGTATCCGGCCTTTGAATGCAGCCGTTTGGCTGCTGGCCCTGATGTGATCCGCTGATCGGTCCCAAGCACAACCACGCGCTCTTTGTTCGCGATGGCCCAGAACGGGTTTTCCGATCGACGGTCTCGACCGTTTCGCATCATTGTCTTCATCACCCTTGCAGTTCGTGAACGCGCTTACCCATCCTCCTCTTCTCTTCCTCGCCGAGCCCCTTTAGGCAGCTTCAGCGAGCGCAGGCGCCCGATAGGTGCCACCATGGGCCAGTGCAGCGGGTCTTCAGGGTGACGATTCCGTTTGGCACGTGGGCCCTTGGCAGGTGAACGGGCAGGGCCTTGATCTCCGCGCGCATGGCGGGAAATTTCAATGCGGAAGCCGGGAGAATTGTGACAAAGCGCCCGGTCGCCAGCAGACTCATCCGCGCGTGGGGGGAATCGGTGACCACTGTGGTGCGAGGATAATCAACTCCGTTGGCGCGAAAGGCTTCCATTGCGATCGACGCAATCTCGCTTCCGGGCGGCGGCAGCACCCACGATTCTTGCAACAGTTCGGCAAACTCGATCCTGCGCCGCCGAGCCCACGGACTTTGCGCACCCGCCGCGACGACAGACGAGTCATCAAAGAGAAATTCGAAGCCCAGTCGCTCTTCTGCGATGGGGCCAAATCTCCGTGCGATCAAAAGATCGACATTACGCCCGCTCAGTTCACCGTGCAGCGTCTCCACATATCCCGTCATGAGATGAAACACCATGCGCGGATAGCGCCGGGAGAGCCGATCGATAACGGCCGAAACGAAGCCCGCAGCCAGTAAGGGGGTGCACCCGATCCGCACTTCTCCAGCCGTGGGGTCGGCGAGAAACTCGATGTTCTTCACCGCCTGACGCAGGTCATCGAATGCGGCCACTCCGCCATTGAGCAAGGCGCGACCGGAAGCGGTCGGCTCGATGCCATGGGAGTTACGCTCAAGCAGCCGCACGCCAATGGTACGTTCCAAGACCGCGATTGATCTGGAAACCGCCGGTTGTGTTGTGTTGAGGAGCGTGGCTGCCTTGCTCATGCTGCCGGCCTGCACGACAGTCATCAGGACATGGAGGTCGTGCAGCTTCAACCGGAGGCCGGCGCGATCGCTCAAGTGCATGGCGCAAACTCATTGCAAGAGTGATATGGCCGTATCAAAACCTAGCATTATACGCGCATAGCGGCATCCCGTATCCTCGCTCTACGCGGGCAGATTGACCCGCGGCCCTAAGAGCGTGCGTCACGAGAGCTCGGACGAGAGGACGATGCCATGACCCTGTTGCGCCGCCAATTCCTCCATTTAGCAGCGGGTGCAGTCGCGCTTCCGGCCGTGTCGCGCGTGACTTGGGCAGAAACCTATCCGTCGCAGCCAGTGCGCGTGATCGTCGGCTTTGCTGCCGGCGGCCCCAACGACATCCTCGCGCGCCTGATCGGTCAGTGGCTGGCGAAGCGGCTCGGCCACCCGTTCGTCATCGAGAACCGGCTGGGCGCCGGCAGCAACATCGCCACCGAGGCGGTGGTACACGCGCCACCCGACGGTTACACGTTGCTCTTGGTTGGTTCGCCAAACGCCATCAATGCGACACTCTATGATAGACTTAATTTCGATTTCATCCGCGACATCGCGCCCGTCGCGAGCTTCATGCGCGGTGCTCTAGTCTTGGTGGTACACCCGTCGGTTCCGGCCAAGACGCTTGCGGAGTTCATCGTCTATGCCAAAGCGAATCCGGGCAAGCTCTCATACGGTTCAGGCGGCGTGGGCGGGATCACGCACATCACGGCCGAACTGTTCAAGATGATGGCCGGCGTCGAGATGGTGCACGTGCCCTATCGCGGCGTAGCACCCGCGCTGACCGATCTGCTCGGCGGACGGGTGCAAGCCCTCTTCGCCAACCCCGCTCCCGGGTTTCATCTGTACGGCTTCCAGCCGCTCTACTTCGTCCAAACGCCGAAGCAAGTCATAATGATATATTCAAACGACCAGCAGGTTCGGCACATCTATCTCGACGTGCCTCACTCGGCCGATCTCAAACCGTCCTGGTACGGCGAGTCGGTCGGCCACTACGAGGGCGACACGCTGGTGGTCGATACCATCGGGTTGAATGACAAGACGTTCGTCGACAATTTCCGCACGCCGCATTCCGAGAAGCTGCACGTCGTCGAGCGCATTAAACTGGTCGACGGCGGCAAGGCGATGCAGGTGAACATCACGTTCGACGATCCGGATGCTTTCAACGCGCCGTGGTCCGTGATGCAGCGTTACGACCGTATTCAGGAACCGATGCACGAGGAAATCTGCGCGGAGAACAACCAGCAGTTCTTCCCGATCCCGGTAGCGAACAAGCTGGATTTCTGAGTGCCGGCTGGTGCGCAGGCGCCGACGCGGTTGATATACTCGATCGTCAGCGACCGATCTGCACCGACTCGAACAGAGGGTCGAGGCTGATCGCCGTGTCGAATGCCCACATCACTTCGAGCGCCCGCTCGGCCTGCCCTTTGTCGAGCTTGCGCCCCGCCAGCATGCGGAACTTGTCCGACACCTCCTCGTCCGTCATAGGATTGCCGCTGTGCCCGCGCGGATAGTCGACACAGGCCATCAAATCCTTTCCCGACTTGGTGCGAATCTCGATCCGGCACGGAATCTTGCCGGGAAACTGGCGAGAGTATTCCCCATCCTCTTTCACGGCGATGCGGTCGGCTAACTCGTGAATGCGACGGTCGTTTATGCGAGCAGCGGAAAAAATGTCGTCGCTGAACCGCCCATCGATCAACACCGCGGCAAGTATGTAGGGGAGGCTGTGATCGGCGCTCTCACGCGTGGTCGGACGCCATTTCTCCGGCTCGCTGCCGATCTCGCTCCAGGCGAACCAGTAGGTATGCACCGTCACTCTCTCGATGTCCTCGACCGCCACCTGCTGCCGAAGCTCGATTGCTGCCGTAATCGGCGACTGCGAGTGAAATTCGGTGAGGAAATATTTGAGGTCCGCGCGCGGCAACTGGAAAGGCCGCCCATTGCCGCCAAACTCGCCCAGTTCGAAATTTCCGAGCAACTCGCGCACCCCATGGGATCCATCTATGGGCTTGTCCGGCCCGGTCATGCCCTCGGCGGCAAGCAATGCCGCGAACACGCCGTTGCGGGCGGCGTTGCCGGCGGCAACGCCCTTCCACATCGACAGGTCGCCGCGGCGCGTGGCGTGCAGCGCAATGTTGGGCGTCACCGCCAGCGCGACGGCCTGGGCGATCTGATCGCGGTCGAGCCCCAGCACCCGGGCCGCGCCGACCGCGCTGCCGACGGCGGTATAGAACACATGATCGAGACCGTGATCGCGCATGCAGGCAGCGCGGAACAGGCCGCCATAGATTTCGTATGCGAGCACGATGCCGGCGATCGCGGCGGGCCCATCTGCGCCGGCGACATCGGCTGCAGCCAGCACTGCAGGGATCACGTCGCTCGGATGTCCACCGCCGCCGGGAAACACGTCGTTGCCGTCGAAGTAGCGCGCCATCACGCCGTTGGCAAACGTCGCCAGTTCCGGCAAGGCACGCAGTGCGGTACCGAGCACGCGCGCCCCACGCGGCACCTGCACGCGCAAAGCAAGCGCCCGCGCGATGCGGCAGGGTTCGTCGTCGAAAGCCCCGAGCGCGCATCCCACTGTATCGATGATTCGGCGCTTGCATTCGTGCACCACTTCGGCCGGCAGATCCGCATAGGCCAGAGAACTGGCGTAATCCGCGATGCGACTTGTGCTTGCGTCCATATTGCCGAGTTATGTGGCCTGGCGCGTCTGAGAACTGGCGCGTCTGAGAAGAAGCGTCGTGGCCCTGAGGTGCGGGAGTAATCGGCGGCTCTTGCGCTAACGGTCCGTGCCGGTCGCCTGATCTCTAGAACGTGCTCTTGAGCTTGAGCCGATCGAGCCGGTTGATCGACAGCACGTCGAAGTGGCGGCGCTGATGGCCCTGGAGCACGTCGAGCGGGACGGTGGCGCCCGCCGCCCCCTGCGCCCAGATCTTGCGATAGAGGTCGGGGAGGTCCTTGGGCTTCTCGCCATCGGCGCCGACCCCGACAATGACGTCGCCGCGCCGCATTCCGGCCTTTTCCGCTGGCGTGCCGGGGGAGACCCTGCTCACCACCAAGTGGCCGTCGACATCGTCGGTGTTGAGGCCGAGCCACGGATGGGCCGGCTGCAGGGGATGGCCTTCGGCGATGAGGTCGCCGAGGATCGGCGGCAGCCGGTCGATGGGCACGAACATGTTGCCGCGCACGCCGTCGCCCTTGCCGGAGGCGTCGCCGACGATCAGGGAGCCGACCCCGACCAGCTTGCCGTCATGGGTGATCAGCGCCGCCCCGCTCCAGGCGGGATGCGCCGGCGCGGTGAAGATCGCCTCGTCGAGCAAGTACTCCCAAGTGCCCGCGAATTCCCGCTTGGCGACCACATGGGCGGCGATCGTGGCGTCCGGTCCGCCATAGGCCGCGATCAGCACGCGATCGCCGGTCTTCACCTCGGACGACTTGCCCATTTTCACCGGACGGACCTTGAGCGGAGTGATCGCCTGCAGCAGGCCGAAGCCGGTTTCGTTGTCATAGCCCACCACATTGGCGGGCACCGTGTGGCCGGCGTTGGTCATGATCTCGGCGGCGTGGGCTTCCACCATGAGGTAACCGATCGTGAGGACCAGCCCAGCATCGTCGAGCACGATCCCGGTACCCTCGCGCTCACGGCCGAGGTTTTCGCGGGTGTAGCCGTCCGGATTGATGAAGGTCTTGATACGGACGACGCCCGACAGCAGTTCCTCGAGGGAGGGAGCTTGCGCCTGGGCCGGCGCACCTAGCGCGACCGCCAGCGCCGCCGCTGCAATCAGTGTCTTCCAGGCTTGCGCGACCGCAACACACCGTGCGTTCCGCATGACCGCCTCCTCCGCGAGAGCTACCGGCTGCTGCCAGCATAAGCGCGAATCAGGAAACAGTCACGGTTCGGTCATGGGCCCTTTGCGGATTGTCCACGGTCGTCGGGCCGACGATACGGTTCATTCAGTCCCAGTGTCATGCCCCGCGAAAGCGGGGCATCCAGTAACCCCTGTGCCATCGGTAGAACTCATGTTGTGCCCAAGTTTCAGTCCCGCGGTTACTGGATCGCCAGGTCAAGCCGGCCGGGCGATGACAACAAGGGGGTTCAAGCGTTGGAGACAGGACGCTAGCCGCTTACCGGCGTCCGCCCACTTCGTTTTTCCCGCAAATGGGGGAAAATCTCGGTGAGCAGGGAGCCCGGATAGTAGGTCGGCTTGAACGCCGGATGGGCGCGGATGGCATCGTACCAGCGGCCGAGTGCCGGCCGGTCCGCCCACATGCCGGCGAGGCCGAGATCGTCCATGCGCACGATCGCCGGCATGACAGCGACATCGGCCAGCGTCGGTTGCCCGCCCTGGAGGAACGGCCCGCCGCTGGCGGTGATCGAGGCCTCCATCCGCTCATAGGTGCGCTGCATGCGGTCGAGCGCCGCATTCATGTCCTTGTCGGGAAAGCCCTTGCGGCCCATGGCCAGCATGAATTCCTTGCGTAGCGGCTTGGATTCCGCAAAGGCCAGGAACTCGTCCTCGCTCATCCTGGCAAAGCGCGGCAGGAAGGCGAGGTTGAAGGTCGGCACCCGCACCGCCGCCGCCGGCATCTCGTCGATGAAGCGCATCAGCGCGCGCATGCGCGCCCGCTCCGCCGGCGCCTTCGGCGTGAAGCTCTCGCCCTCCGGCGCGACCTCGTCGAGATATTCGATGATGACGGAGGAATTGATGACGACCTCGCCGTCATGGACGAGGGTGGGCACCACCCCATTGGGGTTGAGGGCGAGATATTCGGGCTTGAGCTGATCGCCGGCAAGGAGATCGAGCTTCTTCTCCTCGAAGGCGAGCCCCTTGGCATTGAGCACGAACCGGACCCGCTGGCTGCAGGTCGATTGCGGCGCGTTGTACAGCGTGAAAGCCATGGCCGGCGCCGCAGTCTCGGTACAGGTCAAGCTACTCCGCGGCCGCGCGCTGCGCCCCGCCGTGAACGGAGGCGATGTAGTCCATCGCCGCCTGCACGCCGCCCTTCTTGATCGGCACGCCCGAAAGGCTAAGCGCCATTTCGGTGCCGGCCAGCGCCCCCAGGATGGTGAGGTCGTTGGTGTCGCCGAGATGGCCGATGCGGAAGTACCTGCCGGCGAACTTGCCGAAGCTCATGCCGTAGGAGATGTCGAAATGCTCGAGCGCCAGGCCGCGCAGCTTGTCGGCGTCATGGCCCTCGGGCAGCAGCACGGCAGTGACGGTCGGCGAATAGTATTTCGGGTCGCGGCACAGGATCTCGAGGCCCCAGGTCCGCACCGCGCGGCGGGTCGCCTCGGCGAAGCGGTCGTGGCGCGCGAACACGTTGTCGAGCCCTTCCTCGTGCAGCATGTCGACCGCGACCACGAGGCCTTGCAGCATGTTGGTCGCCGGCGTGTAGGGGAAGAAGCCGATCTTGTTCATGTTCAGCATGTCTTCCCACGACCAGAACGACTTCGTCATCTTGGACGACTTCGAGGCCGCGATCGCCTTGTCGCTCAGGGCATTGAACGACATGCCCGGCGGCAGCATCAGCCCCTTCTGGGCGCCGCCGATGGTGACGTCGACACCCCATTCGTCATGGCGGTAGTCGGTGGAGGCGAGCGAGGAGATGGTGTCGACCAGGAACAGGGCGGGGTGGCCGGCGCGGTCGATCGCCTGGCGGATCTGGTCGACGGGGGACAGGCAGCCGGTCGCTGTCTCGTTGTGGAGCACGCACACCGCCTTGATCTCGTGGGCCTTGTCCTCCCGAAGCTTCGCCTCGATCACCGCCGGGTCGGCGCCGGTGCGCCAGTCCGTCGAAATGAACTCCGGCTTCAGGCCGAGCTTGGTCGCCATGTTCTTCCATAAGGTGGCGAACTGGCCGGTCTCGACCATCAGCACGCGGTCGCCGGGCGACAGGGTATTGACGAGCGCCGCTTCCCAGGCGCCGGTGCCGGTCGCGGTGTAGATGATGACCGGGTTCGTGGTCTTGAAGATGGTCTTGATGCCTTCCAGCGCACGCTTAGCGAGCTTGGCGAATTCGGGTCCGCGATGGTCGATGATCGGCGTGTCCATGGCACGCAGGACCCGGTCCGGAAGCGGCGTCGGGCCGGGAATCTGCAGGAAATGGCGGCCGGCATTGCGGGAGGAGTTCTTGGACATGGCGATTCTTCGACCTCTGCGGAAAAATAGCTATCGCCCCAGCCTTGCAACCGGGCGGGCGACGCAACTGGGCGCCATGAAGGACGAATGTAAGGGCCAGTCAAGCCCGTTTGGGCCCCGCGCGAGGGCTCGGCAGGCCTGCGGTTTTGCGTCCGGCCGCGCTCTCACTTATGTAATGACGGCATTTTCCCGCGGCAAATCTCAGCCTCAAGACGCGGGTGGAGAGAAACGACCATGGCCGTGACGCTCGCGCCGGGGCTTGAACGACGGCTCAAGGCTGAGATTTCCGGCGAGGTCCGGTTCGACCGCTTCACGCGTGGCCGCTATGCGACCGACGCATCGCATTATCAGATGATGCCGCTCGGCGTCGTCACGCCGCGCTCCGTCGCCGAGGCCGAGCGCGCTATCGCCCTCGCCCGGGCCGAAAAGGTGACTGTGCTTCCGCGGGGCGGCGGAACGTCGCAGAGCGGGCAGACCGTCAACCATTCGCTGGTGGTCGACTGCTCCAAATACCTCAACCGCATCCTCGATCTCGACGTCGCCGGCCGGCGCTGCGTGGTCGAGCCGGGGATCGTGCTCGACGACCTCAACCGCCAGCTCAAGCGCCACGGCCTGTGGTTCCCGGTCGACATTTCGACCGCGTCGCGCGCCACCATCGGCGGCATGGCCGGCAACAATTCCTGCGGGGCGCGCTCGCTGCGCTATGGCGTCACCCGCGACAATGTCCTCTCCATCGATGCGGTGCTGGCGGACGGCAGCGCGGCGCATTTCGGCCCGGTGGGTGCGGCCCTGCGCGATCCCGCGCCGGACCCGAAATTGCGGCCGCTGGCGGAGGACCTGCTCGCCATCGGCCTGCGCGAATCCGACGAGATCGCCGCCCGTTTTCCCAAGGTGCAGCGCCGGGTCGGCGGCTACAATCTCGATGCGCTGGCGCCCAACGCGCCGGTCCATAACCTCGCCCATATCCTGGTGGGCTCCGAGGGCACGCTCGGCTTCTCCACCAGGATCGAGCTCAAGCTGTGGCCGCTGCTGGGCCGGCGCGCGGTCGGCGCCTGCCACTTCGCCCGCTTCTACGATGCGATGGCGGCGGCGCAGCACATCGTCAAGCTCAAGCCGATCGCGGTGGAACTGGTCGACCGCACCATGATCGAGCTGGCCCGCGGCATCGAGATGTTCCGCCCGACCGTCGACGCCTTCGTGCGCGGCTCGCCGGACGCGGTGCTGCTGGTCGAATTCGCCGAGGAGGATTGGGACGAGAATATCAGTCGCCTGCGCCGGCTCGAGGCGTTGATGGGCGATCTCGGCTTTGCCTGGGGCAATTCCGGCGACAAATGGGGCGGCGTCGCCGAGGTGCTCGATCCCAAGCTGCAGGCGGCGATCACCGACGTGCGCACCGCCGGCCTCAACATCATGATGTCCATGAAGGAGGAGGGTAAGCCGATCTCCTTCGTCGAGGATTGCGCGGTGCCGCTGGAGCACCTCGCCGAATACACCTCGCGGCTGACCGAGGTGTTTGCGAAGCACGGCACCCGCGGCACCTGGTACGCGCACGCCTCGGTCGGCTGCCTGCATGTGCGCCCGGTTCTCAACCTGCGCCTCGACAAGGACAAGGAGGCCATGCGCGCGATTGCCGAGGACGCCTTCGCCATGGTCCGCGAATACAAGGGCTCGCATTCCGGCGAGCACGGCGACGGCCTGGTGCGTTCGGAATTCCATGCGCCGATGTTCGGCGAGCGCCTCGTGCACGCCTTCGAGGAGGTCAAGGATCGCTTCGATCCCGGCGGCCTGTTCAATCCGGGCAAGATCGTCCGTGCGCCCAAGTTCGACGACCGCACGAATTTCCGTTACGGCCCCGGCTATCACGGCGAGCCGATGACGGCGGCGCTCGACTGGTCGGCCTATCCGGGCGTCGGCGGCGGTTTCCAGGGCGCTGTCGAGATGTGCAACAACAACGGCGCCTGCCGCGCGCTCGCCGGCGGCGTCATGTGCCCGTCCTACCGCGCCACCCGCGACGAGAAGGACGTCACCCGCGGCCGCGCCAATTCGCTCCGGCTCGCTCTCACCGGACAGCTCGGCCCCGGCGCACTCGTCTCCGAGGAGATGGCGGAGACCATGAAGCTGTGCGTCTCCTGCAAGGCGTGCCGGCGCGAATGCCCGACCGGCGTCGACATGGCGCGCATGAAGATCGAGGTACTGGCGGCCCGCGCGGCAAAGCACGGGCTGACGCTGCACAGCCGCCTGGTCGGCTGGCTGCCGCGCTACGCGCCGGTGGCGGCGCGGCTCGCCTGGCTGTTCAACCTGCGCGACCTGGTTCCGGGCGCCGCGGCCTTATCGGAGAGCATCGCTGACTTTTCCGCACGCCGCACCCTGCCGCGCTGGCGCAGCGACTGGTTCCGCGATTCCGAAAGCTCCCTCCCCCGCTTGCGGGGGAGGGTCGGGGAGGGGGCCGCCACCGGCACTGCGCTTGTGGAAGCGCCCTCCTCCGCAGGCTGGGAAGGGAAAGAAACGCGCGAGGTCGTTCTCCTCGCCGACACCTTCAACCGCTATTTCGAGCCGGAAAACCTCCGCGCCGCCGTGACGGTCCTGCGCGCCGGCGGCTACCGGGTCCATGTCGCGACGCCGGCCGACGGAACCTCGCGGCCGCTGTGCTGCGGTCGCACCTTCCTGGCCGTGGGCCGAGTCGACGAGGCGCGGCGCGAGGCCGAGCGCAGCCTTGCCGCGCTCGAACCCTATGCCGCCCGCAGCGTGCCGATCATCGGCCTGGAGCCGAGTTGCCTCTACTCGTTCCGCGACGAAATCCCAGCGATCGTCAGGGACGGCCGTGCCGCCCAAGTCGCCGTTCAAGTCGCCGGCCAGGCGCTGCTGTTCGAGGAATTCCTGGCCCGCGAAGCGAGCGCCGGCCGGCTCGCGCTGCCACTGGAGCCGCTCGCCGGCCGGGCGCTGCTCCATGGCCATTGCCATCAAAAATCGTTCGATGCCATGGGCGCCGTCGAGCGCGTTCTCAAGCTGGTTCCCGACCTCGCCGTGGAGACCATCGAATCCAGTTGCTGCGGCATGGCCGGCAGCTTCGGCTATCACGCCGAGACCATCGACGTCTCCCTCGCCATGGGCGAGCTGTCGCTGCTGCCTGCGGTGCGCAATGCGCCCGCCGACGCCATCATCGTCGCCGACGGCACCTCCTGCCGCCACCAGATCAAGGACGGCACAGGACGGGAAGCGATCCACGTGGCGCGGCTGCTGGAGCGCTGCATCGGGGGCTAGCGAGCCCGTTCCAAACCCGGCCGCCGCGTCAGTTTTGCGCTTGAACGGGCCATGCAAACGCGCAAGATGCCGCGCGAATACGATCGCCGCCATCAAGGCGGCGCCAGGGGGAACGCCAAGGAGACGAAAATGGCGAACATCAGCTATCGTTTGCGTTGGTGCGGCGGGGCCGCGTTCGCCGCCCTGGTGCTGGGCGGGCCGGCGCTCGCCTGGGAGCCCACCAAGCCGGTCGAAATCGTGGTCGCGGCCGGCGCCGGCGGCGCCTCCGACCAGATGGCGCGCATGCTGCAGGTGGCGGTCCAGAAGAACGGCCTGATGAAGCAGCCGATGGTCGTCTCGCTCAAGGGCGGCGCGTCCGGCGCCGAGGCCCTCATGTACATGAAGGCTGGCCAGGGCGATCCGAACCGCTTCATCATCGCCTATTCGCTGATCTACACATTGCCGCTGTCGGCGAAGATTCCGTTCGACTGGCGCGAGCTGACGCCGGTTTCGATCATCGCCTTCGATCAGTTCGGGCTGTGGGTGAATTCCGCCAAGCCGTTCAAGACGGTCAAGGACTTCACCGACGCCTCCAAGACGGCAGCGCCGACCTTCAAGATGGGCGGCACCGGCTCGAAGCGGGAAGACCAGATCCTCACCGCCTTCATCGAAAAGCGGACCGGGGCGAAGTTCAACTATCTGCCCTACAAGTCCGGCGGCGAGGCCGCGACCCAGCTGGTCGGCAATCACATCGAAGCCAACGTCAATAATCCTTCCGAGAACGCCGAAGTCTGGCGTGCCGGGCAGGTGCGGGCGCTGTGCATCTTCGACAACGAGCGCATCGAATACAAGGCGAAGGTCACGCCGGACATGTCGTGGAACGACATTCCCACCTGCAAGGAGCAGGGGCTCGACGTGCAGTACACCATGCTGCGCGGCATCTTCCTGCCCGGCAAGGTCGCCCCCGACGTCGCCGCCTTCTACGTGGATCTGTTCCGCAAGATCTCCGCCACCCCCGAGTTCAAGGACTACATGGAGAAGCAGGCCTTGAAGCCGAGCTTCCTCACCGGTCCGGACATGGTGAAGTTCCTCGAAAAGGACGAAGCGCTGCACAAGCAGCTCATGACCGAAGCCGGCTTCGTCAACACGACGAACTGAGTTCTCTGCCGTCGCGCGCGCCCCGCGATTATTTTAGCGGACTTTTCCCGGCGAAGTGGTATCCCCTTCGCCGGATGACCACGCGTTTGGTTAAGCCCCCGATCGGTTGAGCCCCCATGTCGCAACAGGCTTCGCAGCAAGCTTCCCCGCCGGCGGCGTCGGACGACGATCGCCCGATCGTAAAATCCCGCACCGTCGACATCGTCGTCCTGCTCCTGCTGCTGGCGCTCGCCTGCCTGCTCGGCTGGGACAGCGCGCGGGTCGGCAATTCCTGGGGCGATGACGGCCCGCAGGCCGGCTATTTCCCGTTCTACCTGTCGGTGCTGATGGGAGCCGCCTGCCTGTACGGCTTGGTCCGGCATCTCGGAACCTCCGGGGCATCCTCGGAAGGGTTCATCAACCGCCATCAGCTCATCCGGGTGATGCAGGTGTTCGCGCCGACGCTCGGCTTCGTCATCGCCACCGATTTTCTCGGGCTCTATGTGGCGAGCTTCCTGCTGGTCGCGGGGTTCATGTGGTGGATCGGCCGCATTGCATTGTGGAAGTCGCTGCTCACCGCCTTCCTGTTCACCGCGGCGATGTTTCTCACCTTCGAGATCGCCTTCAACGTGATCATGCCGAAAGGTCCGCTGGAAGCGGTCTTCGGATTCTAAAAACGGCAGGCGGGGGAATCCGATGGAGGCGTTCGAACTGCTGTTTCAGGGCTTCGTGACCCTGATGACGTTCCAGAAGCTCGCCCTGATGATGGTCGGGCTCATCCTCGGCGTGTTCGTCGGCGTGCTGCCCGGCCTCGGCGGCCCCAACGGGGTCGCGATCCTCTTGCCGCTCACCTTCTCGATGGACCCGACCTCCGCCATCGTGATGCTGTCGTGCCTCTACTGGGGCGCGCTGTTCGGCGGCGCCATCACCTCGATCCTGTTCAACATCCCTGGCGAAGCGTGGTCGGTCGCCACCACCTTCGACGGCTATCCCATGGCCCAGAAGGGCCAGGCCGCCCAGGCGCTCACGGCCGCGTTCACGTCGTCGTTCATCGGCTCGCTGGTGGCGGTGATCCTCATCACGTTCCTGGCGCCGCGCATCGCCGATTTCGCTCTGCGGTTCGGGCCGCCGGAATTCTTCGCCGTCTATCTCCTCACCTTCTGCTCCTTCGTCGGGCTCGGGCGCGAGGAAAAGCACAAGATCGTCATCTCCATGGCGCTGGGCCTGCTGCTGACCGGCATCGGCATGGACACGGTGTCGGGCCAGCTGCGCATGACCTTCGGCTTCACCGATCTGTTGCGCGGCGTCAACTTCCTGGTCGCGGTGATCGGCCTGTTCGGCATCAGCGAAATCCTCATCACCATGGAGGAGAGCCTCGCGCTGCGCGGCCACATCGCACACATCAATCCCAGGGTGGTGTGGGAAACCTGGAAGACCCTGCCGCGCTATTGGGCGACGATCGCGCGGTCGGCCTTCATCGGCTGCTGGCTCGGCATCACGCCGGGCGGCGCCATCGCGGCGTCGTTCATGGGCTACAATCTCGCCAAGCGTTTCGCCCGCGACAAGGACACCTTCGGCACCGGCCGCATCGACGGCGTGCTGGCGCCGGAGACGGCGGCCCACGCCGCCGGGACGTCCGCGCTACTGCCCATGCTGGCGCTTGGCATTCCCGGCTCCGGAACCGCCGCGATCCTGCTCGGCGGCCTGCTGGTGTGGGGGCTCAATCCCGGCCCGCTGCTGTTCGTCGAGCACAAGGAATTCGTGTGGGGCACCATCGCCTCCATGTATCTCGGCAACGTGGTCGGGCTGGTGCTGGTGCTCTCAACGGTGCCGCTGTTCGCGGCGGTGTTGCGGGTGCCGTTCGCCGCCATCGCCCCGATGATCGTGGTGTCCTGCGCCATCGGCGCCTATGCGATCCAGAACGCGATGTTCGACATCTGGCTGATGCTGGGCTTCGGCGTGCTCGGCTATGTCTTCAAGAAGCTCGACTACCCGCTGGCGCCGCTCACGCTGGCGCTGGTGCTCGGCAGCCGCACCGAGGACGCCTTCCGCCTGTCGATGATCGGCGCCGAAGGTAAACTGTCGGTGTTTTGGTCGAACCCCCTCGTCGGCACCATCACGACGCTGGCGCTGGTCCTGCTGTTCTGGCCGGTGATCGGGGGCCTGTTCGAGCGCGCCGGGCAGTTGCTGCGCCCGGCAAGCAAATCATCTTGAGACAAATCCCAACAGCTCAACCCCGGCACACCGTCCTGAACCGCTCGACCGCCGTCGCCAGCACCTCGTCGCCCGGACGGCTCCACCAGTCCTCGGAAAAAATCTCGACCTCCTGGATGCCGCGATAGCCGGCGGCCTCGATCATGCGGCGGATGGCGGGAAAGTCGATGACGCCGTCGCCCATCATGCCGCGGTCGTTGAGTAGGTGCTTCGTCGGCACCAGCCAGTCGCAGATGTGGTGGGCGATGATGCGCTTGCCGGCGCGCGCCAGCTGCGGCGCAAGCTCGGGATCCCACCAGACGTGGTAGGTGTCGACGGCGATGCCCATGCCGTCATTGCCGAGCGCGTCGGCGATGTCGAGCATCTCCCTGAGCGTGGTAACGCAGCCGCGGTCGGCGGCGTACATCGGATGCATCGGCTCGAGCGCGAGCGCCACGCCGGCGCCGCGCGCATGCGGCAGCACCGCGGCCAAGCCTTCGACGAACATCGCGCGCGCCGCGGGGAGGTCGCGCGATCCCGGCGCCAGCCCGCCGCCGATGACGACGATGCATTCGGCGCCGATGGCGGCGGCCTCGTCGATCATCCGCTTGTTGTCGTCGACGGCGTCCTGGAACTTGTCGGCGCCGCCCGCCCCGAACAGGCCGCCGCGGCAATAGCCGGTGACGCGCAGCCCGCTGCCCGCGAAGATGCGCGCCGACTCGCTGACGCCGGTTTCCTGCACCATCTCGCGCCACGGCGCGACGCCGGCAAAGCCATGGCGCACCGCGGCGGCCGTCGCCTCCGGCAGCTTCCACTGCCGGCGCACCGTCGCGAGATTGAGGGAGATGTCGAGCGGCACCTCCTTGATCATCATTGCCATCCACCGGCTCCACAACGACAAACGCCGCGCTTTCCCCCGCGGGGAAAAATGCGGCGTCACATTGCGCGATCGTGGCGGCCGGCTCAACTGCCGGAAAAAGCGGCCCGCCCGAGCAGGGAATACCCGGGCGGGCCTACCAGATCGATGCAGGGTGGATGGGGGGGCGCAGCATCGACCGGTCTAGGAAACGGGGAAATCAGTAAACGCAGGCTCTGCCGACGTAGTTGCCGTAGGCGTCGAACTGGCGAACCCAGTGACAGGGCCGATATCCGGGGGTGACCACATAGGCGGGGCCGCCATAATAGGGGTAGCTGGAGGCCGCGGCCGCGCCGACGACGGCGCCTGCTGCGAGGCCAATGCCGAGGCCGAGGCCCCAAGGACGCGCCTGCGCCTCACTGCCGGTGGAAAGCACGGCGCCCATGGTCAGGGCGGCAACTGAAGCGGCGGCGATCTTGGAGGCGATGCTCATGGGCGGGTCCCTTTCACGAATCCGGTAGGCCGGTGTGGCCCTGATATCGGTTGGTAGCGGCGGGCCGGAGAAAGGTTCAAAGCTTTCGAAGCCTCAGGTTGACCGCGCCTTTGCGGTGGCGCATTTTTCCTCGCGCCCATCGCGGGCGCGGAACGAAAACGCAGCAAAATCATATATTTGTGGATTCGTGCCGGGCCGGTTCGGCCGCCCGGCGGGTCGCAAAAACCAGGTCCGAGGGAACTCTTGAACATGGCGGCATCGAACAAAGTCATCATCACCTGCGCGGTCACCGGCGCCATCCACACGCCGTCCATGTCGCCCCATCTGCCGATCACGCCCCAGCAGATCGCGGAGGCGGCGATCGGGGCCGCGGAGGCGGGCGCGGCGATCGTCCACCTGCATGCCCGCGATCCCGAGACCGGCCGGCCGGACCAGCGGCCGGAGGCATTCGCGCCGTTCCTGCCGATCATCAAGCAGCGCTGTAATGCGGTGATCAACCTGACCTCGGGCGGCTCGCCCACCATGCGGGTCGAGGAGCGGGTGAAGCCCGCCGAGGTGTTCAAGCCGGAGGTCGCGAGCCTCAACATGGGCTCGATCAATTTCGCCCTGTTCCCGATGCTCAACCGCTTCAAGAAATTCAAGTTCGACTGGGAGCAGCCTTATCTCGAAGGCACCCGCGATCTCATCTTCCGCAACACCTTCAAGGACATCGAATTCGTCCTCAAGACCTGCCAGGCGAACGAGACGCGGTTCGAATTCGAGTGCTACGACATCGGCCACCTCTACAATCTCGCGCACTTCCTCGACCGCGGCCTGGTCAAGCCGCCGCTGTTCGTGCAGTCGGTGTTCGGCATCCTCGGCGGCATCGGCACCCATCCCGAGGACGTCGCGCACATGCGCCGCACCGCCGACCGCCTGCTCGGCCGCGAGAACTACCGCTGGTCCGTGCTCGGCGCCGGCCGCGCCCAGATGCCCATCGCCGCCATGGCGGCCGCCATGGGCGGCAATGTGCGGGTCGGCCTGGAGGATTCCCTGTGGATCGGCCCCGGCAAGCTCGCCGAGTCCAACGCCCAGCAGGTCAGGCAGGCCCGCCAGATCATCGAGGGCCTCGGCCTCTCGATCGCGACGCCGGATGAAGCCCGCGAAATCCTCTCGCTGAAGGGTGGCGACAAGGTCGCGTTTTAGGGCGTTTTCTGATTACGCTGACCCTGTTGATGTCATTGCCCGGCTTGACCGGGCAATCCAGTACTCCCAGTCGGTGTTTACTGGATCGCCCGGTCAAGCCGGGCGATGACAGCTAGTGTTGTGTGTCCACCTGAACCGAAACGCTTAATGGATGGCGAGGCGCATGGCGCACTCGCGGGAATGACCGATGGCAGCGCTCGACGCCGTAAGCCTCACCATCATGTTCGGTGCGCTGCTGGTGCTGGCCGGCATCCTGTCGAGCCTCGTCGCCTTGCGGTTCGGCGCGCCGTTGCTGCTGGTTTTCCTCCTGGTCGGCATGCTGGCCGGCGAATCCGGCCCCGGCGGCGTGCACTTCGACGACGTGAACACGACCTATCTGGTCGGTTCGGTGGCGCTGGCGCTGATCCTGTTCGACGGCGGCCTGCGCACCCGGCTTGCCACGTTCCGCAGCGTCATCGCGCCGTCCCTTATGCTCGCGACCATCGGCGTGCTGCTCACGGCCGCGTTGACTGCGCCGACGGCGCATTTTCTGCTCGGCTTCGATTGGGTGGAATCGCTCCTGGTCGGCGCGGTGGTGTCCTCGACTGATGCCGCGGCGGTGTTTCTGCTCATTCATTCCCGCGGGCTGCGCTTGCGGCCGCGCGTCGGCGCAACGCTCGAAATCGAATCCGCGACCAACGATCCCTTCGCGATCTTCCTCACCATCGTGCTGGTCGGAATCCGGCTGCGGGGCAGCGAGTCCTGGGTCTCCGTGCTCGACGAGCTCGCCATCGAAGCGATCGGCGGCGCGGTGATCGGCTTCATCGGCGGGCGCGCGATCGTGGCCGGGCTCAATCGCCTCACCCTGCCGCAGGGCCTGCACGCGCCGCTGGTCGCCACCGGCGCCCTCGTCGTGTTCGCGCTCGCCCAGGTCTTTCATGCGTCGGGGTTTCTCGCCGTCTATCTCGCCGGGATGATCGTCGGCAACCGGCCGACCCGCGCCCACAATGCCGTCATCGTCTTCCTCGATGCCGTCACCTGGCTGGCGCAGATCGTCATGTTCGTGCTGCTCGGCCTGCTCGCCTGGCCCGACCGTCTGCTCGCGCACGCCGTGCCGGCGCTGGCGGTGGCGGCGACGCTGATGTTCTTCGCCCGTCCGCTGGCGGTGTTCCTGTGTCTCACGCCGTTTCGTTTTTCCTGGCGGGAGAAAGCGTTCGTCTCCTGGGTCGGGCTGCGCGGCGCCGTCGGTATCTTCCTCGCGTCGATCCCGTTGCTGATCAACCTGCCCAACGCGCAGGTGTTCTTCGACATCGGCTTCGTGGTGGTGCTGGTGTCGCTCCTGGTGCAGGGCTGGACCATCGCGCTCGCGGCGCAGAAGCTGCACATCGCCCTGCCGCGCAGCGATCCGGCGCCGCGCCGCGTCGAGCTCGACCTGCCCGGACAGCTCGAGCACGAGCTCGTCGGCTATTCCGTGGGCCACAACAATCCCTATCTGCGCCGGCGCCTCGCGCCGTCATGGGCGAAACTGATGCTGGTGGTGCGCGATGAGCACGTGCTCACCGCCGCCGAGGCGGACGGCATCCGGGAGGGCGACTACGCCTATTTCCTCGCGCCGCCGGAAAAGGCCCAGGCGCTCGACCGCTTCTTCGTCGACATGCCGCCGCCGGCCGCGCCGGACATGCGCCTGCTCGGCGATTTCTTCGTCTCCGGCGACGTCAGCCTCGGTACGCTCGGCGAGATCTATGGCCTCACCATCGCTCCGCAGGATGAGGACACGACGCTGGCGGACTGGTTCGCCACCCATCTCCACCACAAGGCGAAGGTCGGCGACCGGCTTGCGCTCGGCGCCATCCACCTGGTGGTGGACGCAGTCACCAAAGGTCGCGTGACCACGGTCGGCCTCGACCTCGCCGACGACGTGCCGGACGAATCTGCGCACGAGGGGCCGGTGGACCGTTTGGTCGCGCTCTTCAAACGGATGCTGGCGCGGCTCGGCGCGCTGTAGCGCCTGTCTTCTCTCTCCCCCTGAAGAAGGGGGAGGGGAGTCGAGCGCCGCGTTGTTGCACCCGCCATTCCGCCGGCGCACATTGCCGTCATGGACGAACAAACCATCGAAGGCGATTACGACTACATCATCGTCGGCGCCGGCTCGGCCGGCTGCGTGCTGGCGAACCGGCTCTCGGCCGAGCCGAACACGCGCGTGCTGCTGCTGGAAGCCGGCGGGCGCGACAACTGGATCTGGTATCACATCCCGGTCGGCTATCTCTTCGCCATCGGCAATCCGCGCTCGGACTGGATGTTCAAGACCGAGCCCGAGGAAGGCCTCAACGGCCGCAGCCTGAACTATCCGCGCGGCAAGGTGATCGGCGGCTCGTCCTCAATCAATGCCATGATCTACATGCGCGGCCAGGCCGCCGACTACGATCACTGGCGCCAGCTCGGCCTTGCCGGCTGGGGCTGGGACGACGTGCTGCCCTATTTCAAGCGCCACGAGGATCACTTCCTCGGCCCCAGTGCGAGCCACGGCGTCGGCGGCGAATGGCGGGTCGAGCCGCCGCGGGTGCGCTGGGCGCTGCTCGAGGCGTTTCGCGACGCCGCCGCCCAGGCCGGCATCAAGGCGATCCCCGACTTCAACACCGGCGACAATGAGGGCTCCTGCAACTTCCACGTCAACCAGAAGCGCGGACGGCGGTGGTCGGCGGCGCGCGGCTTTCTCAAGCCGGTGCTGTCGCGCGCCAATCTGCGGCTGGAAACCGGATGCCTGGTCACCGGCCTCGAATTCGACGGGCGCCGCGCCGTCGCGGTGCGATGGCGTCAAGGCGGCAAGAAGACGGCACGGCGCGGCGCGCGCGATGCCGCGGCGAGATCATCCTCGCCGCCGGCGCCATCGGCTCGCCGCATCTCCTGCTGCTGTCCGGCGTCGGGCCGGCGGCGCAGTTGCGAGAACACGGTATTCCCGAGCGTGCTCGACCGGGCGGGTGTCGGCGAGAACCTGCACGATCACCTGCAGCTGCGCACGATCTACAAGGTCACCGGCGCGAAGACGCTCAACACCACCTATCATTCCGCCGCCGGCCGCCTCGGCATGGTCCTGCAATACGCCTTCCTGCGCCGCGGCCCCCTGACCATGGCGCCGTCGCAGCTCGGCCTGTTCACACGCTCCGATCCGGCGCGCGAACGCGCCAACATCCAATTCCATGTGCAGCCCCTGTCGCTCGACCGCTTCGGCGAGCCGCTGCACACGTTCCCCGCCTTCACCGCGAGCGTGTGCAACGTCCAGCCGGAGAGCCGCGGCCATCTGCGGCTGCGCTCGGCCGATCCGGCGACGCCGCCGGCGATCAAGCCGAACTATCTTGCGACCGACGAGGACCGCCGCGTCGCCGCCGATTCCATCCGCACGGTGCGGCGCATCGTGGCGCAGCCGGCGCTGGCGCCGTTCCGCCCGCAGGAATATCTGCCCGGCACGGCGGTGGGCGATGACGAGGCGTCGTTGGTCAAGGCGGCCGGCAACGTCGGCACCACCATCTTCCATCCCGTAGGCACCGCGAAGATGGGCCGCGACAGCGATCCCATGGCGGTGGTCGACGCGACGTTGCGGGTCATCGGCCTCGAAGGCCTGCGGGTGATCGATGCCTCGGTCATGCCGGCCATCACCTCCGGCAACACCAATTCGCCAACGATGATGATCGCCGAGAAGGGCGCTGCGCTGATCCTCGCGGGTACGAAGGTGTAGGGATGGACGCGACAGTCGGGACGCCTCAAGCCCGCATGTAATCGGTTCAAACTTTGCCGAATTCGCTTTAATCTCGGTCCGTCATTCCGGGGCGGTGCGCAAGCACCGAACCCGGAATACAGATACAGCGTAGAAGCCTGGATTCCGGGTTCCGGTCTGCGACCGGCCCCGGAAAGACGTAAATGGCCGGCCCTGGCCGGGGGAGAACGAATGATGTCGCTCAAGAAAATCGCCGCCGGGTTCGCGGTGCTCATCGGTCTTACGGGCGCGGTGTTCGCGCTCGAGGATTCCGTGCGCGAGATCGCGCCGACCGGTGCGCTGCGGGTGGCGGTCGCGGTCGGCCCGGCGGCATCGACCTTCTGGGCGACACGCGATCCGAGCTCGGGCGCGGCGCGCGGCGTCACGGTGGAGCTCGCCAAGGCCGCGGCGGAAAAGCTGCACGTGCCGCTCAAGCTGGTCGAGTATCAAAATTCCGGCGGGATCGCCGCGGCGGCAGCGAAGGACGCGTGGGACATCTCGTTCATGCCGGCCGACGCCGAGCGCGAGAAGTTCGTCGACCAGGGCCCGTCCTATGTGGTGTACGAGAGCAGCTATCTCGTGCGCGCCGGCTCCGATATCCGCGCCATGGCGGACATCGACCGCGACGGGATCCGCGTCGGCGTCATCGAGGGCACCGCCACCTCGCGCACCGTGGCGAAGACGGTCAAGAACGCCTCTCTCACCGCGTTCGCCAAGCCCGAAGCGGCCGCGGCGCTGATGGGCGAGGGCAAGCTCGATGCGCTGGCGATGGGCCGCGATGCGTTGGATGACCTGTCGAAGAAGCTGCCCGGCAGCCGCGTGCTCGACGGCGCCGTGCAGTCGACCGGGGTCGTCGTCACGGTGCCGAAGAATCGCGCGGCGACCCGCGACTGGGCCGCGCGTTTCGTCGAGGAGGCGAAGGCTAACGGCACCGTGCGCCGCGCCTTTGACAGCGCCGGTTTCGCCACCACCGCGGTCGCCCCGCCGGGACGGTGAGAAGAATTCCCTCCCCGTCTTCGGGGAGGGGAAGGGGTGGGGTCTCCCTCATCAAGCGCAATGCCGTAGAACAGGCCCCACCCCGGACCTCCCCGGAGTCGGGGAGGAAGAAGAGGCTACCCCCCCGCGTCCTCCGGCATCATGCCGAGCGCCTCGATGCGCTCGCGCACCTGCGGGTCCGCGAGGGCGGCGAGGAAGGCCTGCACCGCCGGGCGGTCGCGGTGGCTCTCGACGATGAGAAAATCATAATGCTCCGGCGCGATCGGCAGGAAGTCCAGGCGCGTAGAGCTTCGCCACGCGTGGCGATCGCGATGCCCCAGTCGGCGCGGCCCTGCGCGACCGCGGCCGCCACCGCATTGTGCGACTTCGGCTGGTTGGCGTAGCCGGGCGGCCGGCGGCCTGCCAGCAGCCGGTCGATGAGGATGCGGGTGCCGGCGCCGGCATTGCGGCTGACCATCAGGCATGACGGATCGGCGAGCGCGGCCGCCAGCGCGTCCTGCGCGGTCTTGCCGGCAAAGCGCGCATCGCCGGGCCGGAACACGAAGCCCTGCATGCGCAGCCAGCCCGGCACCAGCGCCGATGCCGGGCCGGATCAGGTGGCGGTTGTAGACCCCGGTCGCGGGATCGAGCAGATGGACCGGCGCGATGATCGCATTCGCCGCGCTCCGACCGCGGTGACGCCGCCCATGCTGCCGACCGCGACGGTGCGGGCGGCAAATCCCTGCGCGGCGAGATGGCCGATCACGGCGTCGAGGGCGACGCAATGGCTGCCCATGATGACGATGTCCGGCGCGCGCGCGGCGCGGCCGATCAGGGTGACCTCGCGCCTGCGCGCCGACATCGAGCCCGGCGCTGAGCGCGTCGATGGCGATGAAGCCGTCGGCCTGGGAGAACGAGGTCACCGCGCCCGAGCCCTTGCCGATCGGAAACGCGACCGGCCCGTGCTCGCCCGGCACCAGCGCCACCAGCACGAACTCCTGCCGCCCGATTTCCGAGGCGATCCGGATCGGCACCGTGGCGCTCACCGTCTTCGTCGCCTGCGGCGGCAAGGCCGGCGCGGGCGCGGATCACCGGCGCGACGAATTCATGGAAGGTGAAGATCGCCGAGGTCGGGAATCCCGGCAGCACCGCGATCGGCTTGCCGTCGATGACCGCGAGGCACAGCGGCTTGCCGGGCTTGAGCGCCACGCCATGGACCAGCACGCCCGGCGATCCCAGCCGCGACAGGATGCGATAGGACAGATCGCCCGCGCCCTTGGAGGTGCCGCCGGACAGCACCACCACATCGCACGAGGCGAGCGCGTGGCGCACCGCGGCTTCGAGCACGTTCTCGTCGTCGGGAAAGGCGCCCATGGGCACGGCTTCGCCGCCGGCCTCGGTGACCGCGGCGGCGACGATCGCGCCGTTGCTGTCATAGACCGCCCCGGCGGCAGCGGCGCGCCGGGCGAGACCAATTCGTCGCCGGTCGAGAGCACCGCCACCCGCGGCCGCCGCAGCACCGGCACTTCGGCGAAAGCCGCAGGCCGCGAGCATGCCGATCTCGCGCGAGCCGATGCGCTGGCCGCGCCGCAGCACCGTCTCGCCGCGGGCCATGTCGGAGCCGGCAAACGACACGAACTGCCCGGGGCCGACGGCGCGGCGGAACTCGATCGCCGGCCCCTGCCTGGGTTTCCATCAGTTCGGTGTGCTCCACCATCATCACCGCGTCGGCGCCGCGCGGGATGGCGCCGCCGGTCGCGATCGTGGTCGCGGTGCCGGGGCCCACTTCGAGCGCGGGCGGGTGTCCGCAGGCGATCACCTCGGCATTGAGCAGCGAGCCGCCGCGGCGCGCGGTCGGCGGCGCCGGCGGTGTCGGCGGCGCGCACCGCGAAGCCGTCGACGCCGGAACGGTCGAACGCCGGCACGTCGGTCGGCGCCTCGAGATCGGCCGCGAGCACGCGCTCGAGCGCGTCGGCGAGCGTCGACCGTCTCGAGCGGGCAGCGGCGTGAAATCGATCGCGGCTTCGAACCGGCTGCGCGCCTCGGCGGCGGGAATCACCTCGAGGAATTGATCCTGGCGCGCCGCATTGCGCACCGCCGCCAGAAGCTCGATGGCGGCGTCCGTCGCAAGCGGGCGCTCGCCGCTCATGGCAGCGGCCTCACCGCGACCGTCGCGCCGGCCGGATAGCCTTCGCTCGCGGCCGGGATCAGGATCCATCCGTCGGCATTGCCGAAGGCGGCGATCGGCAGATATTTCGCGGCGAGCGGCTCGACGCCTTCGTCGGTGCGGCGCACCAGCACCATTTCGGTGAGGCCGACGGTGGACGCCACCTTGCGCGCCATCGTCGCGGTGGTGCCGTAGTCGTCGTCGGTGCCGCCGCGCAGCCGCGCCAGCATGCCGCGGCCGACCATCAGCCATCCCGCGATCGCCGCATCGAGGCGTCCCGGCAGCAGCAGCACCGGCCGCGAATTGGCGATGCCGAACGCCGTGGTCTCGCCCGGGCGACACCGCCACGCCATGGACCTCGACGGTGCCGAGCCGCGCCAGCGTCGTCACCGCGTTGTCGTCGCGGCCGCTTCCGGTGCCGCCGACGATCACGAAACCGTCGGCATTGGCGCCGGACAGCAGCGTCGGCATGTGGGCGCCGGCGACCGCGGTCAGCGGCTCGCCGCCGTCGGACGCGACCGCCTGGTTGAGCCAGGCGACGACGGCATCGGTGATGGGGTCGCGGTGGGTCCGGGCGCGGCCGATCAGGAGGCGCGGCCGGCGCACCCGCGCGCTGCCGATGCCGAGCGCCCGCATGGCGGCGAGGTCGCTCGCCCGCAGGCGTTCGCCGGCGCGGCGCAGGACCTCGCGGTGGCCGGCATCGGCGCCGGCCGTCAGCACGCCGTCGCCCGGCGCCACCGGCGCCAGCGCTTCGGCGACGCCGCCGCGCAGGACGACGGCATCGGTCGGAACCACCGCATCGGTCCCCGGCGGCATCGCCTCGCCGACGTCGATGGACTGCGCGCCCGCCAGGGCGGCCGGGGTATAGGAGCTGCCGTCGGTGGTGACCTCGGCACGCACCGCCCAGCCGTCGATCAGGGCGAGCGGCGCCGCCGGCCGCTCGGTCGCGACCACGATATCGTCGGCCAGCGTCGCGCCGAGCGCGACCGCCGGCTGGACCTGGCGCGGCAGATACCGGCTCGACGAGTCTCGCCATACGTGCCAACACGTCGGCGACGCGCATCAGACGTTCGATGCGTTGGCGATCTTCCGGGGAACGCGACCATCGCGGTATGTGGCGGGGGCCGGGTGCTGCGGTCAAGACGGCACTTGCGGAGAAATCCTTGACGAAATCCGATTCGATTGACGAAACAAGTGGATATCGCCGATGACCGCAACCGGAAGAGACACCGTCATCGACCTGCGCGGGCTCAAATGCCCGCTGCCGGCGCTGCGCACCCGCAAGGCGCTGTCGCGGCTCGCGCCCGGCGCGCATCCTGGTGGTCGAATGCACCGATCCCCTCGCCGAGATCGACATCCCCAACCTCGTGCGCGAGACCGGCGATGCGCTGGAGGACACGGTGCGGCAGGACGACGTGCTGGTGTTCCGGATCCGGAAGCAGGGCGGGGGTCGAGCCGCTTATCCCTCCCCGTTTTCGGGGATGCGGCCGAGCGCAACGGGTCCGGTCCTTGGCCGGCCCGAAGCAGGCTCCGCGGGTGACGAGGCACGGCGGAGCAAAGGAAAAGAACTGCACCCTGCTCTCCCCGAAGTCGGACCGAGGGATGAGATCTTATCGCGCCCTGCGATTTTTTGGCTTTGGCTTGGTCTTCGGGGCGGTTTTTTGCGCTGGGGATTTGCCGGGCCTCGCCTTCGCCCTGGCCTTCTGCGGCGCCAGCTTGGCGGTCGCCGCTTTCGGCGCGGCTCGGCCTTCCTTCTGCGCCAGATGCATCGCCCACAGGTCCCAGGCGCGCTCCATCGGGGCCGGGCGCAGATTGTAGGCGGCGGCCTTCTTGATCTCTTCGGGGCTGAGGCGGTTCACGGCGCCCAGCAGCTTCGCCTGGGTCTGCAGTTCCGCGTTGCGGGTGGTGTAGATGGTGCGGAACACCAGTTCGCGCAGCGAGGTCGCCACCACGGTGGCGCCGTGGCGGCCCATCAGCACCATCCAATGCGGCCCGAGCGCCCTGGCGAGCGACTTGCCTTCCGCCGGGTCCACCACCACCAGCGCGGTATCGCCGAATTCGTCGCGGCTGTCCCAGAACGGGACCTTCGCGCCCATCGGACGCCCCGAGGTGATAGACCGGGTACATGTCGGCGCGGGCGATGGCGTAGGGCATCACCGCGGGGGCGTGGTGATGGCAGATCGCGATCACGTCGGGCCGCGCCTGGAAGATCGAGGCGTGAATGGTGACTTCGCCATAGAGGCGGTGCGGGGTCGGCACCGCCGGCTTGCCGTCGAGGTCCAATTCGAGGATGTCGGCGGCCTGCACCAGTTCCGGCGCGCGATGGCGCGAGATCAGGAACCGTTCGGGATTGGTCGGATGCCGCAGGCTGACATGGCCGAAGGCGTCGAACACGCCCTCATTGGCGAGGATGCGATTGGCGAGGGCTACGTCCTCTCGCAACTGGGCGAGGCTGTCGGGCATTGAAGGGCTCTCCATGGATCGGGCAGGGCAATGGGAAGGATCTCCAATGTCCAACATTTCACGGTGGCGTGGTAGATTTCCTCGCGGGTAGTCTGGAATGCGGGTCCGCGTGCTGCGCGCGCACCCCGGAAATAAGATGCAGCGGGAGAAGGGAGCGCTGACGAGGCGATGAAGCGGACGATCTCGATCTTTGCCGCGCTCGCGTTGCTCGGCACCCTGCCTGGTGCGCTTGCCGGTGCGGTGAGCCCCGCCGCGGCGGAGGAGGCGGGCGGGCCCGTGCACATCTACGTGCCGTTCGCGCCGGGCGGGCCGACCGACGTGGTGGCGCGCATCCTCGCGGACATGCTGTCGATGCGCTGGAGCGGCCGCCCGGTGATCGTGGAGAACAGGCCCGGCGCCGGCACCATCGTGGCGACCGCCGCGCTCGCCAAGGCGCCGCCCGACGGCACCACCTTTATGCTCGCCACCAATTCGTTCGTGATCAATCCCGCGCTCAACATGAAGCTGCCCTACGACACCATGAAGGACTTCGTGCCGATCAGCATGGTGGCGACGCAGCCGGTGGCGCTGGTCGCCACCAAATCGTTTCCGGCCAACACGCTCGCGGAACTGATCGCGTACGCCAAGCAGGCGCCTGAGGCACTCAACTACACCTCGCCCGGCCCACGCGGGGTCGGCCACCTCGCCGGCGAAATGCTGCAGCAGCGCGCCGGCTTCATGATGAATCACATCTCCTACAATGGCAGCGCGCCGGCGCTGACCGACGTGATCGCGGGGCGGGTGCCGCTGATCTTCGACATCTGGCATTCGGCGCGCCGCTATGTCGACAGCGGCGACCTCAAGCTGATCGCTGGCGCGGGTGTCGAGCCGCTGCCCGGCGCCGAGAACACCGCGACCATCGCCGCCACTTTTCCAGGCTTCAACGTGGTCGCGTTCAACGCGGCGGTGGGGCCGGCCGGTATCGCACCGGCGGTGCTGGAAAAGCTCTCCGGCGACATCCGCGCCGTGGTCGACTCGCCGCAGTTCGCCGCGCGCACCCGCAGCCTCGGCATCGACGCCTGGGGCAACAATCCGTCGGCGCTCGACGCCTGGATGCGCACCGAAACCGCCAAGTGGGCGCAGATCGCGCGCGAGGGAAACCTCAGGCCGGAATGAACCGTGGCGGCCGGGACGGGCACGGGCGGGCATTCGGCCCTTCAGCGCCAAGAGAACCTCTGCTACAAAGGTTGCACACTACGGATCATACCTGAAATTCTACCAGCGGCTTCGGTTCACTGTGCCATTGCAGCGCTCTGGCGCTTCGGGCCGCACGCACTGGCCATGACAATGATCAAGGAGGGCGCCGATGATGGATCCGATCAGACGCAACATACTGGCAACGGGCGCCGCGGCGACGGCGATGGCCGCAGCGCCGCGCGTGTTTGCTCAGCAGACTGGGCAAGGAGGAGCTGCCATGTCCTTCTACGAAAAAGGCCCCGTTCGCATCCACTATGAGGAGGCCGGTTCCGGCTTCCCGTTGTTGCTCATCGCCGGCGGGGGATTGAACTCGACGATCTCCGGCTTCACCACGCGGCGCGCCCTTCAACCCGATCGAGGAGTTCAAGGGAGAGTACCGCTGCATCGCGTCGGACCTGCGCAACGCCAATGGCGGCCAGTCCTCCGGCCCGCTCGAGATCGACCGGCCGTGGGATTCATACACCGATGACCAT
The DNA here is from genome assembly GCA_963791375.1 of uncultured Alphaproteobacteria bacterium. Classification (GTDB taxonomy): domain Bacteria; phylum Pseudomonadota; class Alphaproteobacteria; order Rhizobiales; family Xanthobacteraceae; genus JAJPKK01. Next base: position 88,753 of record CAWBSI010000008.1, on the reverse strand, counting down.
CTCGGTCTGATGGATCACCTGGGCATCGACAAGTTCATGGTGATGGGCTTCTGCATTGGCGGCCCCTTGATCTGGAACCTCCTGCGGCGGGCGCCCGATCGTGTTGTCGCGGCCGTGCTGGCGCAGCCCAGCGGGTCGCGTCCGGAGATGCGCGACCTTTTCTACGAAAGCAACATGAAGGGCTGGGGTCCGGAGCTGGTCAAGCGCCGGCCCGACATCACGATGGAGATGGTCGACAAGTTTCTGACCAAGATGTACCGCACCAACCCCGACTTCGTCTTCACCGTGACGCGCGATTTCGTGCGCAATTGCCAGACGCCCGTACTGATCCTGCCGGATGATATCCCGGCGCATCCGTACGCCGTCGCCATGGAGGCCGCGATGCTCGCGCCGAAGGCCGAAGTGAGCATGTTCCCGTGGAAGGAGCCCAAGGAGCGGATTCCCCTGGCGGTGCGCCAGATACGTTCCTTCCTCCGGGCGCATCGGCCTGCTTCGGCTTAGACGACGGCGTCAGCACGAGGGCGACTTATCCTAACAGACGGGAACCGTCTGTTAGGGGTCGCAGCGCTCGCGGATCGTGCGCGAGGGCAACCTCAGGCCAGAATGAGCGGGCGCTCGTGTCCTGACCCCGACACTTGGTTCCCAAATGAGCGACCTCACCGTGAGCACAATGGGCGCTATTGGGAAACTCGCAATTCAGGCCGCGGCGACCGCTGCAATCGTTGCCGTATCGACTCTGACGCAGCAAGGCGGCACGGCGCAGTCCGCCGAGATCAAGGTTTTCAGCAGCGCGGCGCCGCGCGGGATTTTCAGAGCGTTTGCACCCGATTTCGAACGCACGACCGGCCACCGGCTTGCGATCAACTACGAATTTGCCGCCGATCTCAAGCGTCGGATCGAGGCCGGCGACCCGTTCGATGTCGCCGTTCTCCCGCCGGACATGGCAGACGACCTGGTGGCGCGCGGCAAGCTCGCTGCCGGGTCGCGCGTCGAGCTCGGCCGCACCGGCATGGGCGTCGCCGTGCGCAGGGGCGCGCCGAAACCCCAGATCGGCACGGTTGATGCGTTCCGGCGGGCGCTCCTCGCAGCACCGACGGTCGCCTACGCCAACGGCGGAGCAAGCGGCATACTTGTCCATGGCGTACTGGCGCGGCTCGGGATTGCCGAGGCCATGAAACAAAAGCTGCGGCCCTATCCCACGGGCGGTGCCGTCGAGGCGGTCGCGCGCGGCGAGGCGGATCTCGTCGTAATCGGCGTCTCTCCGATCCTCGACGCGCCCGGTGTCGAGCTCGTCGGCTGGCTGCCGCCGGAATTGCAGAGCTACATCGTCTACACCGGCAGCATCGGCGCCGCGGCAAGACAAGCCGATGCCGCGCGGACCCTTTTGACCTTGCTCACATCGCCGGCTGGCGGTCGAGTTGTTCAAGGCGCAGGGTTTTGAGCCGGCGTCTCGTTGAGAGTTCGCGCGCTGTCGCAAAGGGAGAAAAACTCCGTCAGTAAAACGCTCCTGCTGCGCTCTTCAACATCAGCGGGCGACCGTGCTGTAAGCCTTCGGCGTCGCCTGCGCCTTCAGTCCGGTCGCGGCGCCCGCGTCCACGGCGATAGCCATTGCCCTTCTCGATGTCGGCAAAATTTGCTCTACGATGGCGGTACAACGGCTGCGTAGCTTGCAGGGAGGTTTGCGATGGCGTCTGCAGTGCAATCCGGTATGGTCTTTCTCGCCGGGATACTCATGGCCGGCTTGGCAACGGCTGCATGCGCCCAGCAGCCGCAATATCCCAAGCCAACCGACCTCCCCAATCCCTATCGCCTTGCGGAGGACTGGCCGACCTTGCCCCCAAGCATGAATGGCGGCCGCTGGGGCGAAATCATCCGCGTGCATGTCCACAGCGACGGCAACATCTGGATTTTCCATCGCTGTTTCAACACCGTGCCGCCCGGCAGCGCCACCTGCATCGGTCGCGGCGAGGCCAACCCACCGATCTTGCAGTTCGATCCCTCCGGCAAGCTGCTCAAGGCTTTCGGCGCCGGCATGTTTGGCTATCCGCACGGCTTTACCGTGGACCGGGACGGCAATCTGTGGGTCAGCGATGTTAATGACACGCGACACCGTGCTCGGCATGCCGGCGCGCAATGCCGCCGGCGTCGTGCTTGGTCAGGAAGTCCTCAAGCTCGACCAGAACGGCAGGGTCCTGATGATGCTTGGCAAGATGGGCGTCGGCGGCAGCAGCACGGATACTTTCGATCGTCCGACCGGTGTTGCGGTGGCGCCCAATGGCGATATTTTTGTCTCCGATGGCCATTCGCCGAACAAGTCAAATAACGGCCGTGTCATTAAGTTTTCCAGGGACGGCCGGTTCATCAAGACCTGGGGCCATAAAGGATCGGCTCCCGGCGATTTCGATGATCCGCACGACATTTTCGTCGGCGGCTCGCTTGGGCGTGTCTATGTTGCCGACCGTCGCAACAGTCGCATCCAGATTTTCGATCAGGACGGCAATTTCATCGCCGCCTGGCATCAATTTGGCCAGCCAAGCTCGATCTCTGTCGGGCCGGACGATACGCTTTATGTCGGCGCCGCGTTCCGAGATGAGTCGACACGTCGCAACGAGTCGGCGCGACCGCAGCCCGGCGAGCTGCGCGGCATCGTGGTCGGCAGCGCCATTGACGGTTCGCTGCGCGCCTTCATTCCCGATCCGACTGATCTGAACACTGTCGACCGCGGCACTTCGGCATCGGGGATCGCGGCTGATGCCATGGGTAACATCTATGCCGCCGATGTCGGCGCCCATAAGCTTCGGAAATATGTCCTGCAGCGCTGAGCATCTGCGGGGCGAAGTGTATCCACATCAGCCGTGCGCGCAAATTGAATGCCGGCTACCACCCATGACGATGGGGCATTGCGTCCCTGCGCATCCGGGCTACGCTGACCGTGCATTACATCCACTCAAAAGGGGAGACCGCTTATGAAATACCTGCTCGCACTCGCCGCGATACTCTCGACTGCCGCCCTGGTAACCCTGGGAACTGCCGCCGGTTTTCCGCCGCGCGTCCACTACGTAGACCACGACAAGGTTGCGGCCGCCTTCGTCAAGGGCGGGCGCATCATCGAGGATGAAGGTTTGATCGTCATCGCCAACCGCGGCGTGCAGCGCGGCGCCGAGATGCATGACAACACCAACCACGTGTTCATCATCATGGATGGCGAAGCGGAGTTCGTCACCGGCGGCAAGATGGTCGACGCGAAGGTAACCGCCCCCGGCCAGACGCGCGGGACCGGTATCGAAGGCGGCGTGAGTCATCATCTGACCAAGGGCGACGTGATCACGATCCCCGCAAAGACCCCGCACCAGTGGAAGGACACCTCGAAAACCGGCTCGGTCGGGTACTACGCGGTGAACTTCGACAGCAATTGACGAGCCCGGTGAGTACCCACACTTCATGCGATGAGCCGGTCGAGCGGCGCGTCGGCACGGTCGGCCGCGTCCATCCGCATCTGGAGATCAAGATCGTCGCCGGGATCAAGGGGGAATGACTCCCTTCAGTCCAAATAAATCATCCTCGGCACGACGACGTCCGCGGGGCCGCTGACAGCGATAGCAATGTCAGTCCGCCCGCGCGCCGGAAAACTTCACCACCTTGCGCCACTTCTCGGTCTCGTCGGCGACGAGCTTGCCGAAATCGGTGGGCGTGCCTGCGAGCACGGTGGCGCCGAGGTCGGCGAACCGCGCCTTCAGTCTGGGATCGGCGAGGCCGGCATTGACCGCCTTGTTGAGGGTGTCGACGATCTCGGCGGGCGTGCCCTTGGGAACGCCGATGCCGTACCAGGAACTCGCCTCGTAGCCCGGCACGAATTCGCCGACGGTCGGGATGTCGGGCAGCGCCGCCGAGCGCGTCGTGGTCGTCACCGCCAACGGCGCGCAGCCGGCCGGCGCGCAGGTGCTCGAGCGGCCCGGCCACCGGCTCGAACATGACCTGGACCTGCCCGCTGATGAGATCGGTCATCGCCGCCGCCCCGCCGCGATACGGCACATGCTGCAGGTCGACGCCGGCCATCATCTTGAACAGCTCGCCGGCCACATGCGGCGTCGATCCCGTGCCTGCCGATGCCATGTTGATCTTGCCGGGATTGGCCTTGGCATAGGCGATGAACTCGGGAACGGTCTTGGCGGGAAACGCCGGATTGACCTGCATGACCAGGGGCACCCGGATGATGCCCGCGACCGGCACGATGTCGGCGCTGAAATTGTAGTTGAGCTTTTCGAACAGCGTCACGTTGATGGCATTGACCGCATTGACCAGGAGCAGCGTGTAGCCGTCCGCGGGCGCACGCACGACCGCCTCGGTGCCGAGGGTGTTGCCGCCGCCCGGCCGGTTCTCGATGATGAATTGCTGGCCGAGCCGCTCGGTGAGCGATTGCGCGATCAGGCGCGCGATGATGTCGGTGGTGGCGCCCGCGGTGGTGGGGACGATCACGTGCACCGGCCGCGTCGGATAGGCCTGGGCCCAAACGGCAGAAGGGACGGCCGAGGCGACGACGCATGCCGCCGCGGCTGCGGCAGCAAGCTGCAGAAATCGGCGGCGCGGATGGGTCATGACGGTGCCCTCGATCGATTTTGGTGTTGAACGTCCGCGATCAATTCGGCCTGGCGCCGGAGAACTTGACGACCTTGGCCCACTTCTCGGTTTCTTCCGCGATGAGCTTTCCGAACGCGGCGGGCGTGCCCGCCAGCATGGTGCCGCCGAGATCGCCGAGCCGCGCCTTGAGCTTGGGATCGGCAAGCCCTGCGTTGATCGCCTTGTTGAGGGTGTCGATGATGTCGGCGGGCGTCGCCCTGGGCACACCGATGCCGTACCATGAGCTCGCCTCGTAGCCCGGCACGAATTCGCCGACGCTGGGGACGTCCGGCAATGCCGGCGATCGCGTCGCGGTGGTCACCGCCAATGCGCGCAGCCGGCCGGCCTGGACGTATTCGAACGCCGAGGGCATCGCGGCGAACATCACCTGCACCTGTCCGCCGAGCAGATCGGTTATCGCGGGCCCGGCGCCGCGATAGGGCACGTGCGTCATCTTGATGCCGGCCATCATGTTGAACAATTCGCCGGCCACATGGACGGAGGTTCCGTTGCCGGACGATGCCATGTTGACCTTGCCCGGATTGGCCTTGGCATAGGCGATGAATTCGGGAACCGTCTTGGCGGGAAACGACGGATTCACCACCATGACATTGGCTTCGCGGGTGATGCCGGCGACCGGGGCGATGTCGCGGAGAAACACGTAACTGAGCTTGTCGTAGAGCGTCGCGTTGACCGCATGGGCCGGGACTGATCATCAGCAGCGTATAGCCGTCCGGCGGGCGCATTCACGACCGCCTCGGTGGCGATATTGCTGCCGGCGCCCGGACGGTTCTCGATCAGGAAGGGCTGGCCGAGCCGTTCCGACAGCCACTGGCCGATCACGCGGGCGAGGATGTCGGTCGAGCCGCCGGGAGCAAAGCCCACGATCCAGCGCACCGGCCGCGTCGGATAGGCTTGCGCCCGCGCCAGACGCGATACGGCCGGCGCCGCGATGGCGGCGCCGGCGAGCGTGAGGAGCCGGCGGCGACCCAGCTTCATGGCGTTCCCTCGCTCAGAGCGCCATCAGCGGATAGCGCTCTTTGGTTTTGGCCTCGGCCCGTCTTCGCGGGATGGCGGCAGAGTAGGCCGCGTCAGCTTGCCCGCGCCAGGGCAGCCGGCTCGCCCGGCTGCGACGCGCAGCGCATCCCGCGGCCAGGATGTCGCTGAGCGCGGCAACGCGGTCGACGTTCTCCAGGTTCGCCAGCAGATCGAGCGACCGGTCCACCGCATCCGCGGTCAGGGCGCGGCCGGCGCAATCGCGGTACTTCGCCTCCAGCACCGAAGGGGGCAACGGGTTTTCGGAGGTGCGTCCGAGCGCGATGTCCACCGCCTTCGCCAGGCGCCGTCCGTCGGTGGTCGTCACCGTCACCTCGGCGCCGAAATGCGCGGTGCTGGACGGCGACATCTGCGGATGCGGCGCCGCCTCGATGCGCGCCATCACCTGGGCCACCCGCGGATCGACATAGGCGCCGTCGTCGAAATGCGACAGCACCACTTGCCCGTCGACCAGCGCGCGGGCGAGGCAATATTGCACGCTGAACTTCGCATCGAGGGCGCTGCGCAGCGTCGGGCGATTGGTGTGCGCGAGACGCCGCGGATGGGTCCAGGACACGACATGGGCGACATTGTCCGGCGTCAGGCCGTGGGCGTGCACGAGGTCGAGCATGGCGTCGATGGCCGGATGGGTGCTGCCGCAGCATGGATATCGCTTGATGGCGATGCCGGGGGTGATGATGTCGAGCGGCTCCGCCCAGTCGCGCAGCACCGCGCCGGCGTCGTAGTTGCCGGCGCCGTTGAAGACGTTGAAGAAGCCCTGCCGGTGCTCGAACGCGTCGTGGCTCGCGGTCATGCCCTCGCGCGCCAGCAGCGCGGCCATCACGCCGTTCTGCGCGCATTGGCCGACATGCAGCGGCTTGGTCATGGTGCCGAAATTGGCCTTGAGGCCGGACGAGAACGAGGCCGCGATGGCGAGCGCAGTTGCCGTCTGCGCCGCGGTCAGCCCGAGCAGCCGCGACGCCGCCGCGGCGGCGCCGAACACGCCCAGCGTCGCGGTCGGGTGCCAGCCCTTGTCGTAATGGTGGAAGTTGACGGCACGGGCGATGCGCGTCTCGGTCTCGAAGCCCGCCACATAGGCCGCGATGAAGTCGCGCCCGCTGACCGGCATCGTGTCGGCGAGCGCGAACAGGCCCGGCAGGATCGGCGCCGAGGGATGGCCGCCCAGCGTGTTGCTGCAATCGTCGAAGTCGAGCGCATGGGAGGCGGTGCCGTTCACCAGCGCCGCATTGGTCACCGACAGGCGCTGCGCGGCGCCGAACACCAGCGCCGGGCCGGTGCTGTCGGACACGCGCAGGACGATCTGTGCGCAGGGCTCGCGCGATCCGGCCAGCGTCACCCCGACGGTGTCGAGAATGCCCATCTTCGCCCATTCCACCGCGGCCTTGGGCAGGCCGTCATAGGTGAAGGCGCGGATGCGCCCCGCAAGCTCGGTGGCGATGGTCATGCGGCAACTCCTCTGTTCCCCTCTCCCGCTTGCGGGGGAGGGTCAGGGAGGGGGCAACTCCACGGCACAAACTCGCTGCGAGAGCCCCCTCCCCAACCCTCCCCCGCAAGCGGGAGAGGGAGTACGGTCGGCTCGCTGCGCACGCTACACGACGCCGCACCGGTTACGGAAGGCCGGTCAGCGGCGCGGCGCGACCAGGCAGAACACGGCGCCCTGCGGATCGCGGCACTGGGCGATCCAGTGTCCGCCGGGCACCTCCATCGGGCCGCTGAGGATCTGACCGTCGCCGCCCTGTGCGCGCGCCACTGCGGCATCGATCCCGTCGACATTGAAATAGTACAGCCAGCATGGCGCTGGCACCTGCGGCGGCTTGGCCATCATGCCGCCGACGGTCTCGCCGCCGGTGGCAAACATCTGGTAGACGCCCATCGGGCCCATGTCGTGGTGCTCGGCCTTGGTCCATCCGAACAGCTTGGCATAGAAGGCAAACGCTGCCTCCAAGTCCGCCGCATAGAGTTCGCGCCAGCCGGCGGTTCCGGGCGTGCCGGGGGCCGGCGGCGGCGCTTGCGGCTCGGCTATTTCCTTGAACAGGCAGAGCATTGCGCCCCCCGGATCGGCGATGATCGCGAACCGGCCGACCCCTGGAATGTCGTCGGGGGCGCGGTGGATGGTGCCGCCGTCCTTCTTCGCCTGGGCGGCGCTCTTGTCGACGTCGTCGACCGCGACATAGCCCATCCAACCCGGCCGCGCGCCGGCATCGCGGGCCTCCTTAGGCACTGCCATCAATCCGCCGATCGGGGCGTCCCCCGCGCTCAATATGGTGTAGGACATGCCCGGCATGCCGGAATCCTGCGCGCGCCACCCGATCACGTCGCGGTAGAAGGCCTCCGCAGCCTTGGTGTCGGTCGTCATCAACTCGTACCAGACGAATTTTCCGTGAGCCATGGCGTTTACTCCAGTTGGATGGGATCGGCGGGGCGCCAGTCTAGGCCAACACATCGCGCGAATTAATGACGGAGCGGTGGCAAGAGTTCCCAATCGGGCGTTGCCGGCGCGGGGCGCGGCAGCACTGCAATTGCGCGGCGTCGTGGTAGTGATAGCAACCTTCCTGTGGCGCGCCGTGACGGACGGCACAGGCCACCCATATCGCGAGATACCAACGTGAAACAGAGGCGCGGGCATGCATACGCTTGAGATCGGCGACGTCACCATCACCAGCATCGTCGAGCGGGACGGACCGTGGCGCCGGCCGGAGGAGATGTTCCCGGCCTATGACCCCGAAATCGGGAAGCGGCATCTCGCGAAGCTCGATCCCTTCGTCTTCGATCCCCCGTCGGGGCGCCTGGTGATCACCTATCAGACCTTCGTGGTGCGCACGCCGAAGCACACCATCCTGGTCGACACCTGCACCGGCGAGGACAAGGGCTATCCGCCGCCGATGGACTTTCCAAAGCAGCCCTGGCTCGACGGGTTCCATGCCGCCGGCCTGCGCTTCGACGACATCGACTACGTGTTCTGCACCCATCTGCACATCGACCATTGCGGCTGGAACACGTTGCTTCGCAACGGGCGCTGGGTCCCGACCTTCCCCAACGCAAAATACGTGTTTCACAAGCGCGAATACGACGCGTGGGAGGAGGCGACCAAGCGCGGCGCCCAGCCGCCCGGCAACGTCTGGCGGTTCAACTGCGAGCCGGTGGTGGCGGCCGGCCAGGCGCTGCTGGTGGACGACGACTTCCAGCTCGACGACACGATCTCGCTGACGCCGACGCCGGGCCATTCCCCGTGCCATTGCTGCGTCAACATCCGCTCGCGCGGACAGCGCGCGGTCGTCACCGGCGACCTCATGCATCATGCGCTGCAGTGCCGGGAGCCGGACTGGTCGACCGTGTTCGACTGGGACCGCGAACAGGCGGCGCGTTCGCGCCGACGGTTCCTGGGCGAGGTCGCAGGCACCGGCACGGTCGTGATGCCGGTCCATTTTCCGCATCCGACCGCCGGACGGGTCGAAGCCGATGGAGACCGGTTTCGCTACATCTTCGCGCGCTAGATCGTTGATGACGGGGGAGCCGGAGTCACCGCCCCCTCTCGCACATGCACGGGGACGTCGTGCAGCCTTCGTGCCTCTTTCATGCGCCCGGTAAAATAGTGTAGCTTCTTTCTCGAGCTGCCAGCGGGACATGCCGTAGGCCCGCCGATTAACGGCAGCGAACATGCCGCCGGCAGGCGATATCCAAAAATTGCAGCACTCGTTTGCAGGGGCGATCAGCGCCTCTGTCTACGCGCTCATTCGAGCGCGCCCATGTCTTAGCAAGGAGCACAGTTATGAAAACTCATTACACAGTGACATTGGCGATGCTCGCCGGCATCGCAATTGGCGCCGTCGCCATTCAGGGGCTGCACGCTCAAGCAAAGCCGAAAGCCTACACTGTCGCCGAGCTCGAAACGCTCGATGCTGCAGCCCAAGCCGCATACGTTCCTGCCGTGCTGGCGGCGCAAAGAGCCGCCGGTGGTCATCCGTTCAACACCGGTGGCGGAAAGATTGTTGCAATGGAGGGGGCGGCGGCTCCCAAGCGTGTAGCCATCACCGAGTGGGACAGCCTGGCGCAGGCGGAGGCATTTTACAACTCGGCAGCCTGGAAGAACCTCGCACCACAGCGTGAAAAGGCAGCAAAGACGATTCGGCGGTACTCCGTCGAAGCTGCATCGAACTAACCATCGATCCGAATTATCATGGTGCTGCGAGGCCGCCTCGGTGGCGGCCTCGTCGGGCATTATCCGTGTGCTGTGAGCAAACTCATGAAACTTCCCCGCAGAACGTTTCTGCATCTGGCAGCGGGCGCCGCCGCGCTTCCGGCCATTCCGCGAATCGCAAGGGCGCAGGCTTACCCGACCCGGCCGGTGCGTCTCCTCGTCGGCTATGCACCGGGCGGCGCAACCGACATCGTGGCGCGCCTGATGGGTCAGTGGCTGTCGGAGCGGCTCGGCCAGCCCATCGTCGTCGAGAACCGAACGGGCGCCGCCAACAATATCGCCACCGAAGCGGTGGCGAATGCACCGCCGGACGGCTACACGCTTCTCCTCCTGAACCCTGCGAACGCCATCAACGCAACGCTTTACGACAAGCTCAGTTTCAACTTCCTGCGCGACATCGCTGCGGTCGCCCTCATCATGCGTGTGCCCAACGTCATGGAGGTAAATCCCGCGGTGCCGGTTGGCACGGTCCCGGAGTTCGTCGCGTATGCCAAGGCCAACCCGGGCAAGATCAACATGGGGTCGGGCGGCAGCGGGACTTCCGTCCACGTGTCCGGCGAGCTGTTCAAGATGATGACGGGCGTGCAGATGGTGCACGTGCCGTATCGCGGCGCGGCGCCCGCGGTGGCGGATCTCATCGGCGGCCAGGTGCAGGTCGTCTTCGACAACCTGCCAGGCTCGATCGAATACATTCGGGCCGGCAGGCTGCGCGCGCTGGCGGTGACCACGACGATGCGTTCCGCCGCTTTGCCGGATGTCCCGACCGTCGCGGAATTCGTGCCGGGCTACGAGGCGAGCGCCTGGTTCGGCATCGGCACGCCGAAGGGAACGCCCGGCGAGATCATCGACAGGCTCAACCGTGAAATCAATGCGGGCCTCGCCGATCCGAAGTTGAGGGCGCGGCTCGTCGACCTTGGCGGCATCGTGGCCGCGGCCACGCCGGCCGAGTTCGCTCAATTCATGGCGGATGAAACCGCAAAATGGGCCAAGGTGGTCAAGTTCTCGGGCGCCAAGCCGGACTGATCGGGCTCGGGCCGACACATTCCATATTTCCCGTTCCGCGAATCGCGAGTTTGCCGAGGCGACACTAAAAACAATTTTGAACTGCCGCCCCTAGAACTCGAGCCGCCCGCGCAGCTCGGCGAACGGCACCATGACGTGCTCGCGATAGGCCGGCCGCGTAGCGAGCCGCTCGTACCATGCTTCCACGTGGGGCCATGCTTCCTCGTGGGGAATGCGCGGGCGTTCGAGATCGAGCCCGAAATACCGGTAGAGCGTGGTGCCGGCGGGAATGTCCGCCATGGTGAAGCGGTCCCCCGCGAGGTACGGCCGCTGCGCCAGTTGACCGTCGAGCAGGCGGTAGTGTCGCGCGCAGCTCTCGATCAATCCGCGGATGCGCGGCCAGTTGCGCTTTTCGTCCGGCGTTCGGTAGTAGCCCCAGAACAGATCCATGAAATCGCGCTGGAGCGTCGTCGCCGACCAATCCATCCACCGATCGGCGAAGGAGCGTTCGGCGGCATCCGGGGGCCACAGCGTGCCGCTGCCGTAGCGCGCGGCGAGATAGCGGATGACAGCGTGTGATTCCCACACCACGAGCCCGTCATCGTCGATGACGGGAATGCGGCCATGGGGATTCATGGCGAGGAAGGCGGGATCGTCCAATCCGCCGAACGCACCGCCGACATCGATATGCCGGTGGGGCAGCGCGAGCTCTCCGACCACCCACAGCACCTTCTGAACGTTGAACGCGCTGCGGCGTCCCCACACCTTGAGCATGGCAAGGTCCTCGATTGCGAATGGGCTTCATACACGGGCGGCGGCGTCGAGGGGAACGCCCCGCCGGCGCAAGGCGCATGCGGCACGCGACATTACACGCCTTCGGCGGGAAGGCGGCCGCCGCAACGCCAAGGGTATTCTTCCCCGTGCGCAGCAAGGTAGTGTAGCATTTGCGAAGAGCTGCCACCGGGACGTGCCGAAGTCCCCTGATTTTGAAGGCAGAGTGGGTGTCTACGGCGGGCGAAACAATCCAGCAAAATTGCAGCACTTCGTTTGCGGGCCAATCGGCATCGTTGCGCGCGCCGTCCCCGCGCTCGCCCCTGCACTTTCAGAGGAGACAGCAATGAATTATCGAATCGCACTGGGTCTCAGCACCATGGCACTCCTGTATATGGCGTCCTCCGCGGCGGTCGCGCAGAGCGCGCCGCCCTCGTACCAGGCGGACCCGGACGTCTATAAGGTGATATTCGAGGACCAGAACTTTCGGGTGATTGCGTCCACGCGGAAGAAGGGCGTGCACGACAAGAACTCACGGGCACCCGGTTGCGTCGGTCATCTACAACATCAACGACTGCGTAACGCGACTGTATGCGGCAGACGGCAAAACCAACGACGTTACCGGCAAGGCCGGAACGGCGGGGGCGGTACCTGTGACTGCGTCGCATTCCGCCGAGAACGTCGGTCCGGCGGACTGTCAGACGGTCTTCGTCGAGCGCAAATAGGCCGCGCCGCGCGGATGAGAACTTAATCGCCATGCTTGATCAGCTTTTTCCATGGAGACGGATCATGAATACGAGCGTTCTCGTCCGCGCAGCAATTTGCGCCACATTGTCCCTGGCCGCGCTTCCCGCCCCGGCGGCCGACTATCCCGCGCCGAAGGAAGGCGACTGGATCGCGCGGGATTTCCGCTTTCACACCGGCGAAGTCGTGCCCGAACTGCGCCTGCACTACACGACCGTCGGCGCGCCCACGGGGCAGCCGGTGCTGATCTTGCACGGAACCACCGGTTCGGGCGCCGGCATGCTGGCGCCGGGTTTTGCAGGCGAGTTGTTCGGACCCGGCCAGCCGCTGGATGCGAGCAAATACTACGTCATCCTGCCCGACGCCGTCGGCCACGGCAAATCGGCGAAGCCTTCGGACGGCCTGCGCGCCAAGTTTCCCCTCTACAATTACGACGACATGGTCGATGCCCAATACCGGCTGGTGACGGAAGGGCTGGGCCTGCGCCATCTGCGCCTGGTGCTCGGCAACTCGATGGGCGGCATGCACACCTGGATCTGGGGCGTGAAACATCCGGACTTCATGGATACGCTGGTACCGATGGCGTCCCAGCCCAGCGAAATGTCCAGCCGCAACTGGATGATGCGACGCCTGATCACCGACAGCATCCGCAGCGATCCCGAGTGGAACAACGGCAACTACACGGCCCAGCCACGTTCCGCGCGAGTGGCCAGCGTGTTCTACGGCATCGCCACCGCCGGGGGCACGCTGGCCTATCAGAAGTTCGCGCCGACGCGCGAGGCGGCCGACAAGATGCTCAATGACCGCCTGGCTGCGCCATTCGGGGCCGATGCCAATGACGTTCTGTATGCGTGGGATTCGTCGCGCGACTACAACCCCGCACCGGGATTGGAACGCATTCAGGCCGCTCTGCTTGCCATCAATTCTGCGGACGACGAACGCAATCCTCCGGAAACCGGGATCATGGATCGCGAACTCAAGCGCGTGAAGAATGGCCGCCTGTTCCTCATTCCAGCCGGCGAAGATACCCGCGGTCACAGCACCACCGGTTTTGCCGGGTTCTGGAAGGCGCAGCTGCAGGATTTTCTGGAGACGGCGCCTCGGCGCGCAATGTAGGGTCTGGAGCCCGACGAGGTACTCAAAAGGGCTCTTCCTGCCGCACGGTAAGATAGTGTAGCATGTCCTGGAGCCGGCCAGCGGGACGTGCCGAAGCCCCGCCAATTAACGGCGGCGTTGATGCCCGCGGCGGGTGAGACAATCTAAAATTTGCAGCACTTCATTGCGGGGCGCCGGCGCCCCCCGTCGGCACGTATGACATTGCAGAGGGAGAACAAACATGAATTGGCGTGTATCACTTATGGTTACCGCGGTGGCAGCTATATCCTTGGCATTTGCGCTTGCAGGAGGCGATGCGGCCGCTCAGCAGAAGCAGCGGGTTTCCTTCAAGGTCGATGCGGCAAACTCCAAGTTCACGCAGCAGCTCTTCATCGACGTCGGCGACGTGCCCGGCCATCAGGTGCGGGCTTTGGAGATCTACCGCGGCTTTCCCAACAATCCGCCCGAGGTCAACGGGCTGAAGCTCAAGGAAACCTGGACCCGGGGCCTATCCGATTACACCGACAACAACGGACACAACACCACTTACGGTGTGTGGGTGCTGGAGAATGGCGACAAGTTTTTTGTCCGGAGCGACACAGTTGCGCAGAGCCCCGGCGGGGGCAAGCTCTCGTTCCTGTCGGCCTCTTCGATCACGGGCGGAACCGGAAAATTGGCCGGAATAAAAGGAATAATCCGATCGTCGGGGAATGCCGATCCCAAGGCGGGCTTCAACGAGACGCAGTACGAAATCGAATACTGGATCGAAAAGTAACATCCGGCCGGACCGTAATCCGATAACCTGAGTGTCTGGCCAGATCATTCATGCAATTCAGTTGAGAGCTGCCGGCGGGGCGTGCCGAAGTCCCGTGATTGCAAAGGCAGCGGCCGTGCCTGCGGCGGGCGAAACATTCTGAAGATTGCAGCACTCGTTGTGGGCGCCGTCGGCGTCCCGAACGTGCGTGGCTAAACTCAATGAGGGAGAAGAATCATGGATCGGCGTACCACACTTGCTTTGAGCGCGACGGCACTGCTGTGCCTGGGAGCCACCCTTTCCGTGGACCCGGCAGCCGCTCAAACCGCCAAAGACGTTGTCGGAACCTGGATGAGCGTTTCGAACATCAACATCCGTGCGGACGGCAGCAAGGCCGCCGTCTTCGGCCCGAACGGGAAAGGCATGGCGATTTTCGAGAGCAATGGCCGCTTTGCAATCGTCAACATAAATCCCGACGTTGCCAAATTCGCGTCCAACAACCGTGCGCAAGGAACGCCCGCGGAAAACAAAGCAGCCATGGAGGGAGGCATCGCCCTTTTCGGCACCTACTCGGTGGCGGAAAAGGTTCTCACCCTCAAAATCGAGGGCAGCACATACCCGAACTGGACCGGGACCGAACAGAAGCGAAATCTCACGCTTTCGGGTGACGAACTGAAGTACTCCCTGGCTGCCTCGATCGGCGGGACAGCAGAAGTGACCTACAAACGCGTCAAATAGGAACCACCATCCGGTCGAATCGCGGCGAGCCCGGCGAGCAGGCAGGCGAGGCTCGACGTGCGCAGCGGGAGGAACGGCTTGGCCGCCAGCCGGCATTGCCGTTTCACCATGCCCATGGCGTCGTGGCTGATGCAATCGATCGGGAACACGGTGAAATCGGCGCGGCTGATCAGGCCCGGCAGCAACGTCATGCTGTGCTCGATGCCGCCGTCGTGGTGCAGGAACGCGCCGCCCGTGCGTTCCACCAGGGCCTTGAGCTGCGGCACCTGGTTGGCCCGGCCGCCGACGTAAAGCACCTGCGCACCGCCGAGGTCGGGCGCGGCGGAGGCGTCTTCGCCGAGCCAGCCGTTGATCTGCACCTCGGCGAGCGCGAGCTCGCGTCGCAGGGCCTCGCATTCCCGCGCGGCGTCCTGCCGGACGCGCTCGGCTTGCGACTGTGCAAGCGTCGCCGCGTCGATGCGGCTTTCGAGGCGTTTGCGGTGGGCGACCTCGCGGTTCAGCCGCCGATCCACATCGATCAATGCGTCGCTGGCGGCCCTGAGATCATCGCTGTCGTGCCCGGCCTGGGCCGGGGCCTGCGCCAGCGCCCGGCTCAGGGCCTCGTTGAGGAGGCGGATCTTGTCGTCGCGCGCGGTGAAGCCGTCGCGCAGCTGGCGTTGCTGCGCTTCGAGCTTGGCCGACAATGCGGCGTTGTCCTCCTCGAGCTGGCGCAGCCGCCGGATATCGGCGCGGTTGGCGGCGCCCACCATGTGGGACAGCATGTGCACGTCACCGAACACCCGCCGCATCACGGCGTCGGTCGCCGCCGGGTGGCTCAGCACGGCCCAGTAGGCGCCGGGAATGTCGCCGCGCTTTACCGCGTCATCCCACAGCGCACGCAGCGCGGCCTCGTCCTTGGCCTTGGCGAACTGCTTGATCGCCGCTTCGTGGCGGCGGTCGAGTGCTTTCTGGATGAGCTTGCCGCCGCCTTGCGGCCGGCCGGCAATCGTCACGCCCTGCTTGTGCAGATCGTGGTCGTCGGCAGTGTCGGCGCCGTGGACGCCGAGCTTGATCATCAGCCGGCGCAATTCCGCGCTCGAAAGGCAGGTGCCGACGATGGAGCAATGCACGCTGTGATGCATGTCCCAGATCGACGTGCGCCGCTTGGCGGCGGGCGGGGTGAATTCACCGGGCGCGTCGTCCGGCGCGCGCGCCTTCATGGGAATCATGCCGCGGGGAAACGCCGCGACGGCCGGCGTACGGCCGGTCGAAAAGATGCTCGACAACATATCGGGGGCGCGGGACGACATTGGCTATTCGCTATATCCAAAAGGATACAACGGTTGTCGCACATATTCGCAGTCCTGAAAAGAGGGGATCATGCGTCAGGATGGCTTGGCGGTGACGCGCGCGCTCAGGGCGAGCAGCGTCTGCCCGACCTCGCTCAGCGTCGCCGGCGCCAGGGCGAACATCAGCGACGCGGCCCCGACCTCGAGCATCAGGAAGGTCTGGTCGTCGTCGGTCTGGCCGACATTGATGGCGCTCAGCGGCAGCGGGACCGCGCTGCTCGGCGGCACGTCGAATGCCGGCGGCGGCTGCAGACGCTTGGCCTCGCAGCCCAGCGCCAGAAGAATGCCGACCAGATGTTGCACGTCCTGGATGCGCAGGCACAGGTCCACCGGACCCTGCGCGCTGCGCTGAATCCGCAGCCCCACGGCTTCGCCGTTGGGCGCGACCTCGCCCAATACGTCGATGACGAACGGAGGATTGCTCGTCACCGGTGTATCGACAGCAACCGCCGCAAACTCCTCCGGCGCCGGCTGGCGTCTCATTTCGCGAACTCGCAGAAGGTGTCGGCGCCGCCACCCCGTCGCGACGGGCCGGTGACCGTCAGCCACCATTGATCGAGCGCTTCGCGCCGGCAGGCGAGCCGGACATTCATGCCTTCGGAAAACCGGATCCAGGCAGCGAAGCGCTGCTCCGGCACCGCGATCAGCACGGGAATATCGGCTTCGAGCGCCTGGGGAATGAGATCGATGAGGCCCTTGCCTTCGGCTTCCGAGCGGCCGAAGCGGTTGATGATGACGAGATCGGCGCCGTCTTCGATGGCAGCCGCAAGCCGCATCGCGAGGCCGGCGAGCCGGTCGGGGTCGAGCCGGCAGCCGCTCGCGTGCGCCTCGTCATGCGACGCCAGCCCGACGACTTCGCCGTCCGGCAGCATGACGACGCCGAGCCGCGGATTTTCCGCCCGGCAGCTGCGGCCGAGCTGGACGACGCCCACCGGGCGACGCCCGGAACGGCGGAGATCGCCGGCAAAGCCGGAAATCAGACGGTCCGGATCGTCGTCAGCCCCGTAGACGACGGCCGCCAGATCGCATTGCGCGTCGAAGCTCACTGGGCGTTCCTCAGTTCGATATATCGGATCGTATACATCGCTTCGCGCGGCGCTTGCAAGGCTGAAGGACTACGGGCTCCCGTTCAGGACTTTCCGCCCGCGCCGAGCACGGTGAACCCCTGCTTCTCGAACGCCGGACGAGCGGCGGGGGACTTGATGAAGTTCAGGAATGCCAGCGCATCCGGATTGGTCGAGTCCTTGGTGGCGGCGACCGGATAGATGATCGGCGGATGTGAATCGTCCGGGAAGGTGCCGACGATCTTGACGGCCGGCTCGGACGCCGCATCGGTTTGATAGACGATGCCGAGTGGGGCCTCGCCGCGCGCGACGAACAGCAGCGCCGCGCGAACACTCTCCGCCTGTGCGATCTTGTCCTTGACGCCGTCCCACGCGCCGAGCTTTTCCAGTGCTGCCTTGCCGTATTTTCCGGCCGGCACGGCGTCGACGCTCCCCATGGCGAGGCGGCCGCCCTTGAGCGCCGCGGCGAGGTCGAAGCCCGGCGCGACATTCAGGCTCACGGTGGAATCCTTGGGCGCGACCAGCACGATCTTGTTTCCGAGCAGGTTCGAACGGGTGTCCGGCTTGATCAGGTTCTTCTGCTGCCCGTAGTCCATCCAATCGAGGTCCGCGGAGAAGAATATGTCGGCCGGCGCACCCTGCTCGATCTGCTTGATGAGATTGTTGCTGGCGGCGTAGGAGATGGCGACCTTCTTGCCGGTCTGGCGCTGCCATTGCCCGGCAATCTCGTCGAGCGCATTCTTCAGGCTCGCGGCGGCGAAGACGAGGGTATCCTTGCTCTGTGCCCGTGCAGGACCCGCCAGCGCGATCGGCGCCAAGGCCGCTCCGACCAGCAGACCGATCCAAAAACGTCTTGTCATGCGCCAACCTCGAATTCATTCGCCAACCTCGAAATATCGTTATATCCGTATGGGAATATCGAACCGACGATATCGCGTCGGTCGGCCGCGTCAAGCGTCGGAACGCACGGGCCAGCCTTGCGATGACGGGCAATCGAGGGGGCTCACCGTCCGCAACCACATCCCGCCGGTTCACGACGACGTCGCTGTATATGATGAGATATATCAAGGCGTTCGCGGCCTGTTGGAACGCGCGTGGTGGCGCGACGGCGGCATCGGCATGGCTGGCTTGCTGGCGCGCAGTTGCTTTTGGTCGATTCCGCTTTAGAATGAATCTAAACAAGGCTCCGCGCATTCTCAGCGGAAGCCGTACATCGGGGAGGAGACCATGGCACGCCAGACAACGACGTCCTACCGGGTTGATGCGGCAGCGATTCTTGCACGCCCCGCCGTATGGATGCAGCGGATTTGCCGCATCGGCTTCGGGGTGGTCGCAACCCTCGCGATCGCCGGCACGGCCGGCCAGGCCGCGGATGGCGAGCGCTTCGAGGTCACGAGCGTCAAGGCGGTGCGTCCGCCCCTCGCGGCCACCGTCGCCGCCCTCCAGCAACGCGACGTCGCGCGCGCCAAGGCGGCGTTCGAGGCCTATGATTCCGCCTGGAACGGCATCGAGGTCTACATCAACACCCGCAGCAAGGAGATGTACGAGTTCCTCGAGATCAACTACCAGCGCAAGATCGCCAAGGCGCTCGAAGCGGCCACCCCCGACATGGCGGCGCTGCTCGCAGACGCCCAGGTCATGCTGGCCAAGTATGACGAAGCCATCGGCTTGGTCTCAAAGGCGCCGCCGCTCAATCCACTTTACGACGACGTCGCCCGGCTGCGCATCGTTCGTGCCCATCTGCGCGAAGTGCCCCCGGCTTTGAAGGCCGGAGACGTCGCCAAGGCTCGCAAGTCCTTCGCGGCGTTCGACAGCTCCTGGGACAGCATCGAGGATCTCATCAAGGCGCGTTCCGATGACAACTACGTGGCGATCGAGAAGGGCATGATCGAGATCGAGCAGGCGCTGATGCCCGAGAAGCCCGATGCCGCCAAGGTCACGGCCTTGGTCAACGACGTCATGGCCAAATACAACGCCAGCCTCGCCGAGGTGATGAAAGAGGCCCGGAGCAAGCCGTAGGAGAGCGACATGGAAGCGCGCCGGGTGGGCGCAGACCCTGTCGAGCTCCTGCGCCTCTGGGTGCTCGGCGTCCTCGTGATCGGCCTTGCCGGAACGGTGACGGAGCTCGTGCTGCTGGAGCACTACGAGCAGCCCCTGCAGCTCGTTCCCGTGGTTCTGATCGTCGCGGCGGCCGCGGCCATCGCCTGGCAGGCGATGCGGGACACCGCGGCGAGCCTGCGCGCGCTGGAGATCGTCATGGCGCTGTTCGTGCTGGCGGGCTTCGCCGGCGTCGTCGCGCACTTTCATGGCTCGGCGGAATTTCAGCTCGAGCTCAATCCGTCCATGAGCAATTGGGAGCTCGTGGAAAAGATCCTGCGGGCCAAGGCGCCGCCGCTGCTCGCGCCCGGCATGATGCTGCAGATGGGGCTGCTCGGCCTCGCCTATGTGTATTCCGATGTCCGCTACCGGTCGCGAATCGCGCGCCTGTTCGGATCGAAGCCGGAGAAGGAGTGAGATGTGACGACATTGCACCGGGCGATCAGCGCCCTCGCAGGCGCCCTCGCAGTGCTGGCGCTGCTGGCGGTTCCCGCCGGCGCCCAGGCGGGCAAGGCAGGACTGCTCGACCCCAACATGGCCACCGAGAGCGAACTGGCCCAGATGCCGCAGATGACGCCGGCCGTCGTGAAGGGGCTGATCGAGCGGCGTCCCTTCAAGAGCGTCGTCGATCTGAACAAGGTCCTGCTGGAACACAAGCTCACGGCGGACCAGGCGAAGGAGTTCTACCGCAAGGCCTTCGTGCCGATAAACCTGAACACCGGCACGTCCGAGGAATTCCTTCTGATCCCCGGCGTCGGGTCGCGCATGACGAAGGAATTCGCGGAATACCGGCCGTGGAAGACCTGGGCGCAGTTCGACAAGGAGATCGGCAAGTATGTCGGCCAGCAGGAAACCGACCGGCTGAAGCAATACGTGTTCATTCCCCAGAGCTGAACCCGCTTGAGCGGGCGAACGCGCTCCCACCGCGTTGCTCAAACCGCCGCCGCTGGTATAGTTGATCAAAGAGCTGGCGACGGCCCGCGCGTCCGTCGACCCGCCGGCATGATTGCGGCTCATAACAAAACCTGAGGGAGGTGATGATGACCAAGCCCGTGCAACAGCGGACGTTTGTCTACGGGGCGGCGCTCGCGCTCGCCATCGGAGGCGTCGGCGCCGGACTGTCGGTGCTGCACAGCACGGCGGCGGAGCCGGCGATGGTGGAGATCCCGATCTTCGAGGTCGATCCGCTGTGGCCGAAGCCGCTGCCCGAGGAGGCACTGCTCGGGATGACCATCGGCGTGTCGGTCGACGACCAGGACAACGTCTGGATCGTCCATCGCGGCGCCTCGACGCTCAGCAACAACGAAAAGGGCTCCACGCTCAATCCGCCGGTCTCGGCTTGCTGCAAGTCGGCGCCGCCGGTGATCGCATTCAATCAGAACGGCGACGTGGTGCACGCCTGGGGCGGCCCGGGAGAGGGCTACGAGTGGCCGGAATCGATGCACGGCGTCTTCGTCGACTTCAAAGGCAATGTCTGGCTCGGGGGCAATGGCGCCAAGGATTCGCAAGTCCTCAAGTTCACCAAGGACGGCAAGTTCCTGATGCAGTCCGGTCATTACGGCAAGAACGCCGGCAGCAACGATCCCGAGAATTTCGGCCGAGTCGCCCAGATCACCGTCAATCCGAAGACCAACGAAGCCTTCGTGGCCGACGGCTACCGCAACAAGCGCGTGGCGGTGCTCGACGGCGACACCGGCAAGATCAAGCGCTTCTGGGGCGCCTACGGCAACAAGCCCGACGACTGCACCGCAGGGTCCGTACAATCCCACGGCAGCAGCATTGCAGCAGTACCGCAGCCCGGTGCACTGCGTCGCCTTGGCGAATGACGACCTGCTCTATGTCTGCGACCGCCAGCACGACCGGGTCCAGGTGTTCAAGCCCGACGGCACCTTCGTGAAGGAGCACTTCTTCGCCAAGAACACGCTGGCGTCGGGCTCGACCTGGGAGATCGCGTTCTCCAAGGACCCGCAGCAGCGCTTCATCTACCTGACCGACGGGCAGAACGAGCGCGTGCGCATCGTGCAGCGCGACACGCTCACCGAATTGGCGTCGTTCGGCCGCGGCGGACGCCAGCCCGGCGAATTCTACGGCGTGCACAGCATCGCCGTCGATTCCAAGGGCAATATCTACACGACCGAGACCTACGAGGGTAAGCGCGTGCAGAAATTCGTCTTCAAGGGCATCGGCAAGGTGCCGGGCGGCGACCAGGGCCCGCTGTGGCCCAAGCGCGGCACCTGAGTGCCCTGAGACTGATGATTTGATCCGTCATCTCGTGACGGATCAAATCAGAGCGGCTGATCATCATGCGCGCTTCCATCGCTCTCGTGACGGCGGCCTTCGCCATGCTCGTCGCATGGAACGCGAGCGCGCAAACCTGCCTGCGTCCGAAATGGACGCAATGCGTATCGTTTCCCAATGGCGGCCGGCACACCGGCGTCTCCCCCGCGGGCACGTCGGTGCAGATCGATGTGCCTCCCGGGTCCAACATCTGCGTGATCACCGAATGGGAAGTTCGCGCCGAGACCTATGCTCTATTCGCACGAGACGGGGCGCCGTGGCCCGACCGCGATTGGGAAGTGGATGTAGAGACCTTCTGCTTCTTCAGGAACTGAGGCCGCGAGAAGCGCCCGCTCCATGATTTACCGGTATCGCCAGATCATCGGGGACATCGGTTACGGCCTGCTCGGGGCCTATGTCGCGTCGATCGTCGGTTCCATTCTCTATCGCGCGGTGACCAGGTCCTTCGATTTCTGGGATGGCGTGCGGCGGTTCGTGCAGATAGCGCGCGGCGTCGCAGAAGATGCGCCTTACGTCGTGGCGACGGTGGCCGGATTTCCCGTGCTCATCTTCCTTATCTGGCGCCTGCTCCTGCTGTTGGCCGGCAAGTCGAGAAGCTAGAGCGCGCTCCGCTCGCAAGGGATCGTCATGGCCGGGCGGGGGCCACGTGATTGTCCTCCGCCGCGTGCTGCCGATGGTGCGGCGCAAACCGAAAAGCCGCCCAGACGATGCGAATTGACGCGGATGGTCGACCTTCCACACGCGCCGCCGGATGTTGTAGCCTCGCGGGGAGCTGCCAGCGGAACGTGCCGTAGTTCCGCCGGTCAACGGCAGCGGTGATGCCGGCGGCGGGCGCGCAGCCTTGGGATCAAGTCGATAGGGGTTGTCGTGCGGTTCGTGCACCTGCGCGGGTTCTGCGCGATGCTCAGTTGCCATTGCCCGCCACCGAAAGCTGGAACGTCATGAAACTTGCCCGTCGTCGATTTCTGCATCTGGCAGCCGGTGCTGCCGCTCTTCCGGCCGTCTCGCGCGTGGCGTGGGCGCAACAAAGCTATCCGGCGCGGCCGGTGCACGTGATCGTCCCGCAGGCCGCCGGCAGCTCGTCCGACATCACGGCGCGCCTCATCGGGCAATTCCTGTCCGAGCGCCTCGGCCAGCAATTCATCATCGACGATCGGCCGGGCGCCGGCGGCAATATCGGCACCGAGGCGGCCGTGCGCTCGCCGCCCGACGGCTACACCATGCTGCTGGTCAATTCGCAGAACGCGATCAACGCGACGCTTTACGACAAGCTGAACTTCAATTTCATCCGCGACATCGCGCCGGTGGCGGGCATTGAGCTGGCACCGCTGGTGATGGAGGTCAATCCTTCGTTTCCGGCGAAGACCGTTCCCGAGTTCATCGCCTACGCCAAGGCCAATCCGGGAAAGATCAACATGGCGTCGGCCGGCGCAGGCGGGCCGCAGCACGTTGCCGGCGAACTGTTCAAGTTCATGGCTGGCGTCGACATGGTTCACGTGCCCTACCGCGGCTCGACGCCCGCGGTGACCGATCTCATCGCCGGCCAGGTGCAGGTGATGTTCGACGTGACGCCCACGGCCATCCCGCAGATCAGGGCCGGCAAGTTGCGTCCGCTGGCGGTGACCACGGCAAAGCGCCTCGCCGTGCTGCCGGAAATGCCGACCGTGGGCGAATTCCTGCCGGGCTATGAGGCGGCCGGCTGGATCGGCTTCGGTGTGCCGAAGGATACCCCGCCCGCGGTGATCGCAACGCTCAACGCGGCGATCAACGCGGCCATGGTCGATGCGACCATCAAGGCGCGGCTGGCCGACCTGGGCGCGATCATGCTGCCCCCGGCGTCGGCCGCCGACTTCGGCAAATTCATCGCCGAAGAGACGGAGAAGTGGGGCAAGGTGGTGAAATTCTCGGGCGCCAAGGCGGATTGATCCGCGAATGTCCGCAAAGTCACCCAGGCATTGAGGGCACGCCATGAAACTTCCGCGCCGACAATTTCTGCAACTTGCCGCGGGCGCTGCCGCGCTCCCGGCCGCGGCGCCCCTCGCGTGGGCGCAAGCCTACCCGACGCGACCGGTGCATGTGATCGTGCCGTTTGCGCCCGGCGGCGACACCGACTTCGTCGCGCGTCTCATTGCGCAATCGCTGTCGGAGCAACTCGGGCAGCAATTCGTTGTCGAGAACCGGCCAGGCGCCGGCACCAACATCGGTACCGAAGCGGTCGTGCGTGCGGCGCCGGACGGCTATACGCTCCTGTTGTGCTCTCCGCCTAGCACGATCAACGCAACACTTTACGAGAAACTCAACTTCAATTTCATTCGTGACATCGTGCCGATCGCGAGCATCATCCGCGCCCCGTTCGTCATGGAGGTCCATCCGTCGGTTCCGGCCAAGACGGTTGCCGATTTCATCGCCTATGCCAAGGCCAATCCAGGCAAGATCAGCATGGCGTCGGCGGGCATCGGTTCCGGGCCGCATTTGTCCGGCGAGATGTTCAAGATGCTGGCCGGCGTCAACATGATCCACGTGCCATATCGCGGCCAGGGGCCGGCGCTCACCGACCTGCTGGGCGGGCAGGTGCAGGTCCTGTTCGGCGGCATTCCGACGACGATCGAGCATATCAGGACCGGCAAACTGCGCGCGCTGGGGGTGACGACCGCAACGCGCTCGGAAGCATTGCCCGACGTTCCGGCGTTGAGCGAGTTGCTGCCGGGCTACGAGTCGAGCTACTGGGCCGGTCTCGGTGCGCCCAGAAACACACCGGTCCAGATCGTCGAGAAACTCAACAGCGAAATCAACGCAGCTCTCGCCGATCCCGAGGCGAAGGCGCGGCTTGCCGAATTGGGCGGCAGCATGTTTCCAGGTTCGCCCGCGCAGTTTGGCAAGCACATCGCCGATGAAACCGAGAAGTGGGCAAAGGTGATCCGCACAGCGAACATCAAGGCGGAGTAAGGTGACCCGTCGCAGGGCCGGAAATTCCGGTCTCGTTCCGCGAATGGGACGTTTCAGAAAGCGAACGCCATGACACGTCCTCACCTTCGATTTCTGAAATTGGCGGCTTGTGCCGCCGTGCTCATCGGTCTGTCTGTCGCGGGTCTGTCCGTCGCGCTGTCCGGCAGTGCCGCATGGGCTCAGTCGGGGAGAACCATCAAGATCGTCGTTCCGTTCCCTCCAGGCGGCGGCGTCGATGCGGTGGCCCGCATCATGGCGGAGCAGATCGGGCGCGACCAGGGACCGTCGATGGTGATCGAGAACCGTCCGGGGGCGGGCACGGCGATCGCAGCGGATGCGGTATTGCGCGCTCCGCCCGACGGAAACACCGTGTTCATGGTCAACAATTCATTCGTCGTCGTTCCCCATATTCGCAAGCTGGACTACGATCCGCTCACGAGCTTCGCGCCGATCTGCAATCTCGCCACCACGCCGACGCTCGTCGTCGTCAACGGCGAATCGCCTCACCGCACGCTCGGCGATCTCCTCGCCGCCGCCCGCGCCAAGCCCGGCGACGTGACGATCGGGACGGCTCCCGGAACCGTCTTGAACGTCGCATCCGAGATGCTCCAGCACGCCGCCGGCGTTCATATGACGTTCGTTCCGTTTCCCGGCACGCCTCCCGCCATCAACGCGCTGCTGGGCGGGCACGTGATGTCGGCCCTGGTCGATTACCCCTCCGCGGCGGGGCAGCTGCAGGCCGGCAAGCTGCGCGCTCTTGCCACCGGCTCACCCAAGCGGATCGAGTGGCTTGCGCAGGTGCCGACCGTCGCCGAGTTCGGCTATCCCGGTTACGACGTCGAGCTCTGGTACGGCCTGTTCGCCTCGGCCAAGGTCCCGAAGGAAACGATTTCCCAGCTCGCAGGCTGGTTCACCAAGGCATCGCAGTCGCCCGACATCAGGTCGAAGCTCGTCGCGCAGGGGATCACCCCGGTCGTAACCTGCGGGGCGGAGTTCGGCGCCTACATTCGCAAGCAGTTCGACGAATACGGCCGCATCATTCGGGATGCGAGCATCAAGGCAGAGTGAACCCGCTTCGCTACAAGTGGTCTGACCCTATAATTATGGCGCAACATGTCTCGTCGATGTTCGGCCGGCTCCTTCCCCTTTCCAAGGGGAGGGAGCAGCAAAGCGGCGCAACAACAAGGCCCGTTGGTCTGAGGCAAAGCCACCAGCATTTGAAGGAGGGTTCGCCATGAAACTTCCGCGCCGTCGTTTTCTGCAGCTCGCAGGGGCTGCTGCTGCCGTTCCTGCGCTTCCACACCGCGCATCGGCGCTCGACTATCCGACGCGGCCGCTGCGCTGGATCGTCGGATTTCCGCCCGGCGGCGGGGCGGACACGGTGTCGCGCATCATGGCGCAGTGGCTCTCCGACCGGCTCGGACAGTCGGTCGTCGTCGAGAACAAGCCGGGCGCCACCACCAATATTTCGCTCCAGGCAGCCGTCAGCTCGCCGCCCGACGGCTATACGGTGGTGTTCATCGCGGCATCGGCGGCCGTCAACGTCACGCTGTTCGAAAACCTTCCGTTCAATCTCGTCCGCGACATCGCGCCGGTGTCGGGTCTCATCGATTTCTCCCTGGTGATGGTCGTCAATCCGGCGGTTCCGGCCAAGACCGTTCCGGAATTCATCGCCTATGCCAAGGCGAACCCCGGCAGGATCAGCATGGCCTCGTTCGGCACCGGCTCGACGTCCCACGTGGCCGGCGAGCTGTTCAAGACGATGACCGGCATCAGCATGGTTCACGTGCCCTATCGCGGCGAAGCGCCGGCGCTGACCGACATGATCGCCGGCCAGGTCCAGGTGATGTTCCCGACCCTTACGGGATCGCTCGCGCACATCCGCTCGGGCGCGCTGCGCCTGCTGGCGGTGACGGCAAAATCGCGGAGCGAATTCGTGCCGGAGGCCCCGACCGTCGGCGATTCCGTGCCGGGATTCGAGGCCAATTCCTGGTGCGGCCTCGGGGTGCCCCGGGGCACCCCGCCGGAGATCATCGCGAGGCTGAACGCCGAGATCAATGCCGGCCTCGCCGACCCCGCGACCCGGGCCCGGCTCGCCGCTGTGGCCGCCGCGCCGATCTTCTACACGCCGGACGGCTTCGGCGTCTACGTGGCGCAGGAGGTCGAGAAGTGGGGCAAGGTCATCAAGGCCTCCGGCGCCAAGCCGGACTGATCGGGCATTGTCCGCATGATTGCAGGAAGGGACGTCATGAGACTTTCGCGTCGGCGATTTCTGCGACCTGCCGTGGAAGCTGCTGCTCTCTGCGTCGCTTCCGCCATGCTGGTTGCGCTTTCCGCCCATGGCGCCTCGGCTCAGACGAGCAGGGCAATCAAGATCATCGTCCCCTATCCGGCCGGGGGCGTCGCCGACATTCTCGCGCGTTCGCTGGCGGATCAGATCGGCAGAATGCAAGGAACGACGATCATCATCGAGGATCGTCCCGGCGCGAGCGGCGACATCGGAACCGAAACGGCATCGCGCGCCGCGCCCGATGGCAAGACGCTGGTGATTTTCGGAAATCCCCAGGTCATCAGTCCGCATCTGCGCAAGCTCGGCTACGATCCATTGACGAGCTTCGAGCCGATCTGTCAGCTCACGACCACGCCGGCGGTCATCGCCGTCAACAGCGGATCGGCATTTCGAACGCTCGCCGATCTGCTCGAGGCCGCGCGCGCCAAGCCGGGCGACTTGACGCTGGCGAGCATTGGTCCGGCATCCGCCACGCACATTGCCTTCGAGGCGCTCAAGCGCGCGGCCAAGGTCGATATGACCTTCGTTCCGTATTCCGGCACCTCGCTCGCAGTGAGCGCCCTGTTGGGTGATCACGTGACGTCTTTTTTCGGCAACTACACGGACGTGGGTGAGCAACTCAAGGCGGGCAAGCTGCGCGCGCTGGCGGCAGCGTCGAGGGCGCGGATCGAGGCGCTGCCGGACGTGCCCACCGTCGCCGAATCCGGCTACAAGGATTTCGCGCTGGATGTCTGGTTCGGGCTGTTCGCGCCCGCAAAGACGCCGAAGGAAACCCTCTCCGAACTCGCGGGATCGTTCATCGCGGCGCTGCAAGCTCCCGAGACGAGGTCGAAGCTTGCGGTCCAGGGGCTCTTTCCGGTCGGGACGTGCGGCGCGGATTTCGTGGCTTTTCTTCGAAAGCAATACGACGAATACGGCCGCGGCATTCGCGAGTCGAACATCAAAATGGAATGAAGCCGCTTCGTCGCCGCATCGGAAAGGGATCACAGTGAAAGTTCCGCGCCGCCGATTTCTGCAACTGGCCGCAGGCGCCGTTGCGCTTCCGGCCGCCCCGCGCATCGCATCGGCGCAAGCCTTTCCGACGAAGCCGATCACCATGGTGGTCGGGTTCGCGGCCGGCGGCCCCACCGACATCGTGGCCCGAATCCTCGCGGAGCCGATGCGGGCGTTTCTCGGCCAGCCCGTCATCATCGAAAACGTCCCCGGCGGCGGCGGCAATGTCGCCACCGGGCGGGTCGCGCGCGCGGCGGGAGACGGCTACACGCTCAGCATCGGCACCGTGAGCACGCACGTCCTCAACGGCGCCGTCTACACGCTTCCAATCGACCTGCTCAGGGATTTCGAGCCGATCTCGCCGCTGGTGTCCGAGCCGCTGTTGATCGTGGCGCGGAAATCGATGCCCGCGGAGAATCTTTCGGAGCTGATCGCCTGGCTCAAGGCCAATCCCGACAAGGCGTCGCAAGGGATTCCCGGCGTCGGCGGCGCCATGCATGTGGCCGGCGTCTTCCTTCAGAAGCAGACCGGCACCCGATTTCAGGCGGTGCCCTATCGGGGCAACGGCCAGGCGATGCAGGATCTGGTGTCGGGTCAGATCGACATATTGATCGACCCCGCCTCGAATTCCCTGCCGCAGGCGAGCGCCGGCCGGATCAAGGTCTATGCGGTCGCGGCCAAGGCCCGGCTCGCCGCTGCGCCCGATATTCCGACGGTGGACGAGGCGGGACTGCCGGGATTCTACACCTCGCTGTGGTACGGGCTCTGGACATCCAGGGGCACGCCGAAGGACGTCGTCGGCAAGCTCAACGAGGCCGTCAGAACGGCGCTTGCCGATCCCACGGTGCGCCGCCGCCTCGCCGATCTCGGCCAGGACGTCTTTCCGCGCGACCAGCAGACGCCGGAGGCGCTCGGCACGCTGCAAAAGGCCGAGATCGCGAGGTGGTGGCCGATCATCAAGGACGCCGGCATCAGGGTCGAATAAGGACGGGATTGTCGGCGGCATTCGGGAGGCGGGCCACGCACGCGGCCCTGGCGGAACCGGCATTTCAACAGACGTTGATCGAGTCCGGTTTCAAGCCCGATCTCGATTCGAACCCGGAGAAATTCCGACGCTCCCTCGAAGGCGTCATTGCGCATTGGATGCCGATCGTCCAAGCGCTGGGGTTGGAGATCGACTGAGCGCCGGGGCTGTAGCGTGGCACCGCTTCGTCCGTCGCTCATGGCGACAATTCGCGTCGCGAATTGCGCGAGCAGGGCTGCGCAAAGCTGCGCCATCTACCGGAGCAGCACGTTTGAGCCTATAATTCCGCCAAGGAGGCCGTGCGATGAACATCGAGGTCAAAAGTCCCATCGGCGCCCAAAAAACCCGCCTGGGAATCGTCGATTGCGACATTCATCCGAAGAGCTCGCTCGAAGACCTGCGGCCGTTCCTGAGCAACCGGTGGTGGGATTACCTGCAGACCTATGGAAGGCGCTCCCGCCACGGCTATGTCGCCGGCTACCCGTACCCCAAGATGACGCCGATCGCGGCGCGCCGCGACGCCTGGCCGCCCGGCGGCGGCGCGCCCGGTTCTGACCTCGACTTCATGCGCGAGCAGCACCTCGATCATTACGGCATCGCATACGGCATCATGAATCCGCTGCAGCCCTCCGGCCAGGGCGACATGAACAGCGAGTTGAGCGCGGCAATGGCCTTCGCCATCAACGAAGTCCAGCTCGAGCGCTGGAACCGCCCCGAGCCGCGGCTCAAGGCCTCGGTGATCGTTCCCTATGAGGACGCCGAGGCTTCGCGTCTCGAGATCCGACGCCGCGCCGGCAACCGCAGCTTCGCCCAGGTGATGATGCTCAGCCGCACCAGCGAGGCGCTGGGGCGCAAGCGCTACTGGCCGATCTACGAGGCCGCGGTCGAAGCCGGGCTGCCGGTCGGCATCCATGCCTTCGGCTACAGCGGCTGGGCGATGACCAATGGCGGCTGGCCGTCATTCTATATCGAGGAAGTGTCGGAGCACGCGACCTCGGCGCAGGCGGTGGTCTCCAGCATGATCATGGAGGGATTGTTCGAGCGCTACCGCGACCTGAAGATCGTGATGATCGAATGCGGCTTCGGCTGGCTGCCCGCGCTCGGCTGGCGGCTCGACAAGCACTGGAAGCGCATGCGCGACGAGGTGCCCCATCTCACCCGCGCGCCGTCGGAAGTGATCCGCGAGCACTTCTACGTCTCCACCCAGCCGATGGAGGAGACCGAGGATCCGGCCCACGTCCTCGACGCCATGCGGTGGATCGGCTTCGACCGCATCCTGTTCGCCAGCGACTATCCGCACTGGGATTTCGACGATCCCGTGATGGCGATCCCGCCGAGCCTCGACGACGCGCAGCGCCGCATGGTGTTCGCCGGCAATGCGCGGGCGGTCTACCGGCTCGATTGATTTGGCGGCCGTCGTCCCATGACCGGTTCGCCATGCCTGCCGCGGGCGCAGTATTTGGACGTCCCGGTTTGCCCACCAGGCCGCGGGGGGCGGCGCGCATGCTGGATTTTCTCGATGGTGTGGGTGGCGGGGTGAGGTAGCGAGTTTGGGCTGCCAATGATAGATTTGCGGCATGAAAGATACGATCGAATCCACAGCTCACGTCATGCCTTCGGCAACCCCGACCGAAGAGGAGATTCGCATATGGCAGGCGTTGCCTCGGGATGAGCAACTGCGCCGGCTGCGCGCCGCGCTTACCCACCCTGACTGTAAGGCGGTGACTACAGCGTCGATGGACGAGATTCTTACTGAGGCGCATGCTCACGCCGATTCGCCTCGTGGCTGAATACCGTCTTTCGGTCAGAACCCGCGCTGATCTTCTCCACATCTACGCGTCTTCGCACGCGAATTTCGGCCAATACCAGGCTGATGCCTATTATACCGGTCTGGAACGAACTTTCGGTCTCATCGCGGATTTTCCCGGTATTGGGACCAACTCGGACGAACTCGTCGCTGGCTACCGCATCTTTTACTCGGAAGAAGCCGACCATGTGCTCATCCGGGCATTAATTCATGTGCGGCAGAGCCTTCGCCCCGAACTTTTTGAGTGATCTTTGATCGTCGCAAACCAGAGGGAAGCAGCGTGCAATCGCTGCCTCCCTCGCATTTGCGGCCTTCACGCGGCCGTCGCCACCGGCAGCGCGCATTGGGCCAGCGTTTTCTGCCATGACGGCAGTGCGCTCAGAGTGCCGTACCAGCGCTTGATCTCGCCATAGGGCGCGACCGGCAAATGGGTGGCGTCCGCGTAGATCATTCCCGCACCGAGGGAGAAATCCGCGACCGTCAGCGTGTCCCCGGTGACGTATTTGCGGCCCTTGAGATGACCATCGAGCACCTTCGCCGTGCGGTGGAACGCCTCGGTTCCCTTGGCGACCGCGGCCATGTCCGGCTCCTTGATCCCGAGGAGGGCGGGCTTCACGATGTATTCGAACACGAACACGGCGCAGGCGGGATCCCAATGGGCGAGGTCCCAGAACTGCCAGCGCGTGACGTCTAGTCGTGCTTTTTCTTCGGTCGGCAGCAGGCCGCTCTGCGGCTTCCTCAAAGCCAGATACTGAGTGATGGCGTTGGATTCCCACAGCACGTAATCGCCGTCCTTGAGGGTCGGCATGCGGCAGTTGGGATTGAGCGCGGCATAGTCCGGCGCCATGTGGTCGCCCTTGCGCGGGTCGAGCGCGCGCATGGTCCAGTCGAGGCCGAGATGGTTTGCGACCGCCATCACCTTGATGGCGCGCGGGCTCGGCGGGAAAACAAAGAGTTCGATGCTCATGGCTGCTCCTTTTGGGTTGCGACCTGATTGTGTGATCGGATTGTGAGACTTGGATGTCAGACTTCGATTTCGAAACTCGCTGACGTTGGAGGCCTGCCGATACTCACGCCTCCGCTTCCTTCCTGAAATGCTCGAGCATGCCGGGCCAGCCGCCGTCGACATCCCTGCGCATCTTCTCGCCGGGCTCGGCGCCCATCTGCTCGAACTTGCGGTGCTCCAGCTCGACGAGCGTCGCGTCCGGACCGTCGGCGCGGAACCTGACTTCGACCTCGGAGCTTACCGTCAAGTCGGCCTTCCACTGGCTGTTGATGTCCCAGCTGACGACGAAGCGGTGCGGCGGCTCCCACAGCAGGATCTTCCCCACATTGGCTTCCGAGCCGTCCTCTCCCAATTCGTACCAGCGTCCGCCGAGCCGGGTTTCCATCATCACCGTCTTCACCGGCGCGCTTCCGATCGAATGTGTGCGCGGCCACCACCGCCCGAGCCCGGAGGTGAATACCTCGAAGGCGTGAGCCTGGCTCGCCTTGACGCGGATGCTCTTGCGCACCGGCGCGATGGTGATCGTGCGTGTCATCAATGATCCCTTTCGTCCTTCTTGGCTATGCGTTCGGCTTCGGATTGGAACGCCGTCAGCGCCTGATCCCAGAACTGGTCGAGCCAACCCCGCAAGGCGCCGAGCCCGTGGGGGTCGATGAAGTAGAGGCGGCGCGTTCCCTCGGGCCGGTCGGTCACGAGACCCGCCTCCTTCAAGATCTTGAGGTGTTGCGACACCGCAGGGCGGCTCACCGGCAGGCCGCGCGCGATGGCGCCGACTGCCTGCGGGCCGGATTTGAGCCGCTCGAACACGAGCCGGCGGGTGGGGTCGGCGAGGGCCGACAATGCATTACCGTAAGCCATTACTTACCGTAAGTTATAACTTACCAACTGTCAAGGCCGGGCCATCGCCTCAGCAGCAGTCGAGGTCCGCGGATGCCGCGAGCGAATCGATCAGCCATGCATAGGGGAGATCGTCGTAGACGACCTCCTGCACCGGCTTGAACAGCTTGAACTGATGCCGCTTGTCGTTCGCGGTCCAGAACGCGACCACCGTTTCCAGTGGCGGACAGCCCGGCAGGCCGCAGGCGATTTCCGCCACCAGGACCGGCACATCGTCGGCGAGCTTGAAGCGCTCGCGCGTCCAGGTCCGCACCCGCTCGAGCGCCTGCAGATGGCCGGGGCTCTTCTTGCAATCCGATTTCGGGCACATCGCGCGCGCCTTCCCGCGACCGCAGCGCGCTTTCGTATTCGCTCATGGTACGGTCGGCCATCTCGCCTGCGTCGCCTGCTCCACCACTGTCCGGCCAAAAGCCTACCAGAGACGGCCCCGCTGGGCGCCGCAAATTGCCCTCGGCCGGTCCGGGATGCTAGCTACCTCGCAACGAACATCCTTGGAACATCCCTGGAGGACATCGCCTTGGTAGAAAAAGTCCTTGCCGCCGTACGCGTGGCGCCGAGCAAGACCGAGATCCGCGAATATCCCATGCCGGACATTCCCGAAGACGGCGCGCTCATGAAGGTCGAGGTCGCCGGCATCTGCGGCACCGACGTGAAGCTCTACAAGCATCCGCCGTCGGCCGCTCCGGTCATCATGGGGCACGAGAACATCGGCACCATCGCCAAGGCGGGGCGCGAGTTCACGCGGCGCAAGGGCTTCAAGGAGGGCGACCTCGTGTTCGTGGAGCACTATGTCGCCTGCGGCAAGTGCGAGTGGTGCCATCTCGGCCAGTACCGCCACTGCGAGAACACCGACTGGCGCTACAATCCCGATGCGATCCGCTACGGCTACACCTCGGCCGAGAAGGCGCCGCATCTGTGGGGCGGCTTCGGCCAGTACATCTACCTGCCGTGGAATGCCGTGCTCCACCACGTGCCGAAGAACGTGACGCCCGAGCTCGCCGGCATCGTCACGCCGATGGCCAACGGCATCGAGTGGTCGCTGTTCGAGGGCGGCGTCGGCTACGATTCCAAGGTGCTGATCCAGGGCCCCGGCCAGCAGGGCCTGTCCCAGACGGTCATCTGCAAGCAGGCGGGGGCTTCCCTCATCATCGTCACCGGCACCTCGAAGGACGCGGCACGGATGGAGGTCGCCAAGAAGCTCGGCGCCGACTACGTCATCGATGTCCAGAAGGAAGACCCGCTGGCCCGGATCATGGAGATCACCGGCGGCAAGGGCGTCGATGTCGTGCTCGACTGCACCGCCGGCGCCGGGACGCTGCCGGTACTGCTCGGGGTCGAGGCGCTCAAGCGCAAGGCCGGCACCATCGTCGTCCAGGGCGAAATGGCGGACTTCCCGAATTTCCCGATCGGCCGGGTGACGGTGAAATACATCACCATCAAGAGCGCGCGCGGCCACAGCTTCAAGGCCTGCGAGCTCGCGCTGGCGCAACTCGCCTCCCACCGGTTCCCGCTGGAACTGGTGACCACCCACACCTTCGGCCTCAAGGACGCCGACTACGCCATCAAGTCGGTCGGCGGCGAGGGCGCCAAGGACGTGATCCACGTATCGCTGCTGCCGTGGATGTGACTTCTCCCTCCCCGTTTTCAGCTATCGGATTCACACATTGCCGTATCGGTGCGCGAGCACCTCTCCCCGCACGCAGGGCGAGGGAGCAGAGGCGCCGTGCCACATGACAAGGGTGGCAAACCGAGATGTGTGAATACGACAGCCGAAGTCGGGGAGGGAAAGGAAAAAATCACTGCCCGCGCGGCTTGGCGCGGCGGGTCGCGGGGGCGGACAGGGGGTCCTCGGGCCAGGGATGGCGCGGGTAGCGCCCGCGCAAATCCGCCCGCACGGCGGCGTAGCTGCCGCGCCAGAAATTGGGGAGGTCGCGCGTCACCTGCACCGGGCGGTGGGCGGGCGACAGCAATTCGATCACCAGCGGCACGCGGCCGCGGGCGATCGAGGGGTGCCGATCGAGGCCGAACAGTTCCTGCACCCGGATCGCGAGCTTGGGGCCGTCGGGATCGTATTCGATCGGCACGCGGGAGCCCGACGGCGCGTCGAAATGGGTGGGCGCCTCGGTCTCGAGCCGCCGCCGCATGGCATAGGGCAGCATGTTCTGGAGCGCGGATTCGAGTTCCGGCGCCGTGAGTGCTGAAAGCGCAGTCTTGTCCGCGAGCAGCGGCGACAGCCATTCCGCGGCGCTGGCGGCGAGCGCGGCGTCGGAGAGATCGGGCCATTCATCGCCCTCGGCGCCACGCAGGAACAGGACGCGGTCGCGCCATTGCCGCAACGCCTTGGTCCAGGGCAGGCGATCGAGCCCGGCCGTGGCGATGGCGGCGGCGAGACGCTTCGCCGTGGTCCCATCGGGAACCACCGGCATCGGCTGCTCGCCCAGCGTGATCGCGCCGAGCCGGCGCGACCGCCGGCAGCGCAGCGCCAGCGTGCCGGGATCGACCGACACGTCTTCGCGCGCCTCGACCCGGTCGGCAAAGCGCGCCTCGATGTCGGCGAGACCGATTGCGGCGGCCAGCGTGATCCGGCCCTGCGCGGCGCTGCCGATGATCTCGGCCACCGCAAGATACGGCTCGCGCGCCAACGGCGAGGCCGGATCGATATTGGCGCCGCGGCCGTTGGCGAGGAGAAACGCGCCCGCCGCGCCGCCGCGGTTCTTTGCAAGGCGCTCGGGATAGGCGAGGGCGAGGATCGCGCCGATCGTGCCGATCGCCATATCGTGGCCGCGATCTTGCGGCGCGCCCGCAACGGATGAGGCAGCCTGCGCGCTCTCCGCCCATCGCTTCGCCATGCGGCGGGCCTCGTCGGCTCGGCCGGAGCGGTCGCGGCGCAGCCCGTCGAGCCGGTGGCGCAGGTCGACGTCATTGCCGCCGAGGCCGCGCTCGGAAAGCACGGCGGCGATCTCGGCTGCGGTACGCCCGGCGCCTTCGCGGCCGGCATCCAGCACCATGCGCGCGAGGCGCGGCGGCAGCGGCAGCCGGTTGAGCGCCTTGCCTTCGGCGGTGATGTGGCCGGAGGCGTCGATGGCGCCGAGGTCTGCGAGGAGCGCGCGCGCTTCGGTAAGCGCAGCGGCCGGCGGCGGGTCGAGAAACACGAGCTGGCCGGGATCGGCGACGCCCCATTGCGCGAGATCGAGCACCAGCGAGGACAGGTCGGCGGCCAGGATTTCCGGCTGGCCATAGGGTTCCAGCGCCGCCGTCTGCGGCTCCTCCCACAGCCGGTAGCACACGCCCGGCTCGACCCGGCCGGCGCGGCCGCGCCGCTGGTCGGCTGCCGCGCGCGACACCCGCACCGTTTCGAGACGCGTGAGCCCGACATCCGGCTCGTAGCGGGGCACGCGCGCCAGGCCTGAATCGATCACCACGCGCACGCCGTCGATGGTGAGCGAGGTTTCCGCGATCGAGGTCGCGAGCACGACCTTGCGCCGGCCCGGCGGCGCCGGGGCGATGGCGCTGTCCTGCACCTCGGCTTCGAGCGCGCCGTAGAGCGGGTGGATGCCGACCGCGGGGTCGGTGACCTGCTCGCGCAGGCGCGTCTCGGTGCGCCGGATTTCCGCCGCGCCCGGCAGGAAGGCGAGGATCGACCCGGTGTCGCCGCGCAGCGCCCGCAGGATGGCGTCGGCGACCTGCACGTCGATGGGCTTTGCGGGGTCGCGGCCGAGATAGCGGGTCTCCACGGCAAACGCCCTGCCTTCGCTCGCGATCACCGGGGCGTCGCCCAGCGCCTTGGCGATGCGCGCGCCGTCGATGGTCGCCGACATCACCAGCATGCGCAGGTCCTCGCGCAGCCCCTGCTGGGCGTCGCGGGTCAAGGCGAGGCCGAGATCGGCATCGAGGGAGCGCTCGTGGAATTCGTCGAACAGCACGGCGGCGACCCCGTCGAGGGCGGGGTCGTCGAGAATGAGGCGCGTGAACACGCCCTCGGTGACCACTTCGATCCGGGTCCGCCGCGACACCTTCGAGCCGAAGCGGACGCGGTAGCCGACGGTGTCGCCGACCCGTTCGCCCAGCGTCTTCGCCATGCGCTCGGCGGCGGCGCGGGCGGCCAGCCGGCGCGGCTCCAGCACCAGGATCTTCTTGTCCGCCGCCCAGGGCTCGCCGGCGAGCACCAGCGGAACCCGCGTCGTCTTGCCGGCGCCGGGCGGCGCCACCAGCACTGCGACAGTTCCCCGCGCCAGCGCGGCCGCGAGTTCCGGCAGCGCGGCGTCGATCGGCAGGGGCGCCCCAAAGGCGTTCATCACTCTCGTTAATCCTAACGGCAAGTAGCGTTGGACGGACAGATTGCTGCGTCGGTTTCTTGCATTGTTAAACACAACGCAAGCCCGCCGTCCCAAAACGGGAATTTTGATGAACCCATATTCGTTCCCCGCACCCGCCCGACGCGTCGACTGGGCGGATTATGCCAAGGGCTTCTGCATCATCATGGTGGTGATGATGCATTCCACGCTCGGCGTCGAGGAGGCGGCCGGCCGCGAAGGCTTCATGCATGCCCTGGTGGCGTTCGCCAAGCCGTTCCGGATGCCGGACTTCTTCATGATCTCCGGGCTGTTCCTGTCCCGCGTCATCGACCGCGACTGGCGCACCTATCTCGACCGCAAGGTCGTGCATTTCGCCTATTTCTACGTGCTGTGGGTGACGATCCAGTTCGCGGTGAAGGCGCCGATGTTCGCGGCGGCCCATGGCTGGGACTATGTGGCCGCCCAATACGCGCTCGCATTCATCGAGCCGTTCGGCACGCTGTGGTTCATCTACCTCTTGCCGATCTTCTTCGTGGTGACCAAGGCCGCGCGCCGCGTGCCGCCTGCCGTGATCTGGTTCGCAGCGGCCGCGCTGCAGGTCTCCGCGATCGACACCGGATGGACCGCGATCGACGAATTCGCGGGACGCTTCGTCTATTTCTACACCGGCTATCTGTTCGCGCCGCAAATCTTCGCCTTCGCGGCAGCGGTGCAGGCGCGCCCCGGCCGCGCCGCCGCGGGCCTTGTGGCCTGGGCCCTCGTCAACGGCGCCCTCGTCCATGCGGGCTTTGCCGAATGGCCGGTCGTCTCGCTCGCACTCGGGCTCGCCGGGGCGGCGGCGGTGATCGCCTTCTCGGCGCTGTTGGCGAAGGCCCATTGGTTCGCGCCGGTGCGGTATTGCGGGCAGCATTCGATCGTCATCTATCTCGCCTTCTTCCTGCCCATGGCGGCGACGCGCACGGTGCTGCTCAAGACCGGCATCGTGCCCGATGTCGGGGCGATGTCGCTCCTCGTCACCGCCGCCGGCGTGCTCGGCGCGCTCGCCATGTGGTGGGCGGCGCGCGCGACCGGCGCAACCTTCCTGTTCGAGCGGCCCGACCGGTTCCGCATCGCGCCCCGCCCGCGCGTCGCCATGCAGCCGGCGGAGTAGCGTTCAAGCCGTCATTCCGGGGCGCACGTCTTCCTTCGCGCGAACCCGGAATCCAGACGGCCTTGCCATCCGCACCGCAGCCTGGATTCCGGGTTCGCGCAAGAGCGCGCCCCGGAATGACGGGAAATTTTCCCCGCGTTTCAACCGCCCCGGAAGCCCCGTTGCCATTCGTCCCTGAACCCTCCACATTGCGGGCATGCCGCCAAATTCGCGCACGCCGCACAAGGGCGATCACGTCTTCCTGGTCGACGGATCGTCCTACATCTTCCGGGCCTATCATGCCTTGCCGCCGCTGACCCGCAAGTCCGACGGACTGCAGCTCAACGCGGTCTACGGGTTCTGCAACATGCTGTGGAAGCTGTTGCGCGACATGAAGCCGGAGGAGCGGCCGACCCATCTTGCCGTGGTGCTCGACAAGTCGGAACATACCTTCCGCAACGAGCTCTATCCCGACTACAAAGCGCATCGGCCGGACGCGCCCGCGGACCTCATTCCCCAGT
Organism: uncultured Alphaproteobacteria bacterium; assembly: GCA_963791375.1. Classification (GTDB taxonomy): domain Bacteria; phylum Pseudomonadota; class Alphaproteobacteria; order Rhizobiales; family Xanthobacteraceae; genus JAJPKK01. Next base: position 50,083 of record CAWBSI010000008.1, on the reverse strand, counting down.
TCGGGCTGATCCGCGAAGCCGTGCGCGCCTTCGACCTGCCGTGCCTGGAGCAGGCCGGCTTCGAGGCCGACGACCTGATCGCGACCTATGTGCGCGAGGCCTGCGAACTCGGCGCCACCTCTACCATCGTGTCCTCGGACAAGGACCTGATGCAGCTCGTCAACGATCGCGTCGTCATGTACGACACCATGAAGGACCGCCGCATCGGGCCCGCCGAGGTGGTGGAAAAATTCGGCGTCCCGCCCGACAAGGTGATCGAGGTCCAGGCGCTGATCGGGGATTCCACCGACAACGTGCCGGGGGTTCCCGGCATCGGCGTCAAGACCGCCGCCCAGCTCATCGGCGAATACGGCGACCTCGAAACGCTGCTCGCCCGCGCCGGCGAGATCAAGCAGCAGAAGCGCCGCGAGACCCTGATCGAGAACGCAGACAAGGCGCGGCTGTCGAAGACGCTGGTGACCCTCGACACGAATGTTCCGCTCGACGTGCCGCTCGCCGACCTCGCCGTGCATGATCCCGACGCGCGCCGCCTCATCGCCTTCCTCAAGGCGATGGAATTCAGCTCGCTCACCCGCCGCGTGGCCGAATTCTCCGGCGCCGACCCCGCCGAGATCGAGCCGGATCAAGCGCTCAAGGCCAACGGCGCGACACCGGCTGCGCAGCCCGGCGAGGCGCCTGCGGCCCCTGCGCGGGGCCAGGGCGAGCTGTTTGCTCCGCCGGCCCCGCCGCCCGGCCGCTCTACGGCGAAAGCCGCCGCGATAGAGTCGGCGCCCGGCGGGTCGACGCCGCAGGCGCTGGCCGAAGCCCGCATTGCTGCGGCGAAGGCCGCGAAGTTCGATCGCTCGCGCTACGAGGCGGTGCTCACGCTGGATCGCTTGCGCGAATGGGTTGCGCGCGCCGTCGATGCCGGCGTGGTCGCGTTCGACACCGAGACCACCGGCCTCGATCCCATGCAGGCGGAACTCTGCGGCTTCTCTCTCGCAGTCGGCGTCAACGAGGCCTGCTACGTGCCGCTGATCCACCGCCAGGGCGGCGACGGCACCGGCCTGTTCCCGGGCGAAGTGGTGCCTGACCAGATGACGGCGGCGGACGCGCTCGCCGTGCTCAAGCCGCTGCTGGAGGACCGCGGCGTCCTCAAGGTCGGGCAGAACCTGAAATTCGACTGGCAGGTGCTGGCGCGCCACGGCATCGAAATCGCGTCCTCCGACGACACCATGCTGATGTCCTATGTGCTCGACGCCGGGCGGCGGCCCCACGGCATGGACGCCATGGCCGAGCATTGGCTCAATCACCGCACCATTCGTTTCGGCGAGGTGGCCGGGACCGGCAAGGCCAAGCAGCGCTTCGAGAACGCGCCCATCGACAAGGCGACCGAATACGCCGCCGAGGATGCCGACGTGACGCTGCGGCTGTGGCAGGTGCTCAAGGCGCGCCTCGTCGCCGAGCACATGACCAGCGTCTACGAGACCCTGGAACGGCCGTTGATCCCGGTGCTGGCGCGCATGGAGCGGCGCGGCATCTCGATCGATCGGGCGATGCTGGCGCGGCTGTCGGGCGAATTCGCCCAGGAAGCCATGGGGCTCGAAGAGGAGATCAGGGCGCTCGCCGGCGAGCCGCTCAATCCGGGTTCGCCCAAGCAACTCGGCGACATCCTGTTCGGCAAGATGGGCCTGGCAAGCGTGGTGGGCGCCAAGAAAACCAAGACCGGCGCCTGGTCGACTTCGGCGTCCGTGCTGGAAGATCTCGCGGAGCTGGGCCACGCGCTGCCGCAGAAGATCCTCGACTGGCGCCAGGTGGCGAAGCTGCGCTCGACCTACACCGACGCGCTGCCGGGCTTCGTCAACCCCACGACCCACCGCGTCCATACCTGCTACGCGCTCGGCGCCACCACCACGGGACGGCTGTCCTCCTCTGATCCCAATCTGCAGAACATCCCGGTGCGCACCGAAGAAGGCCGCAAGATCCGCCGCGCCTTCATCGCCTCGCCCGGCCACAAGCTGGTCTCGGCGGACTATTCGCAGATCGAGTTGCGGCTGCTGGCGGAGATCGCCGACATCCCCGCGCTCAAGCAGGCGTTCAGCGACGGCCTCGACATTCACGCCATGACGGCGTCGGAAATGTTCGGGGTGCCGATCGCCGGCATGCCGGGCGAGGTGCGCCGGCGCGCCAAGGCGATCAATTTCGGCATCATCTACGGCATCTCCGCGTTCGGCCTCGCCAACCAGCTCGGCATTCCGCGCGAGGAGGCCGCCGCCTACATCAAGAAATATTTCGAGCGCTTCCCGGGCATCCGCGCCTACATGGACGCGACCAAGGAGTTCTGCCGCAAGAACGGCTACGTCACGACGGTGTTCGGGCGCAAATGCCACTACCCTGATATCACCGCCTCCAATCCCTCGATCCGCGCCTTCAACGAGCGCGCCGCCATCAATGCGCGCCTGCAGGGCAGCGCCGCCGACATCATCCGCCGCGCCATGATCCGCATGGAGGACGCGCTGGCGAAGGAGCGCCTCGCCGCGCAGATGCTGCTGCAGGTGCATGACGAACTCATCTTCGAGGTGCCGGACGAGGAGGTCGCGCCCACGCTCGCCGTGGTCAAGCGGGTGATGGAGGATGCGCCGCTGCCGGCGGTCGCGCTCATCGGTGCCGCTTGCGGTCGATGCCCGCGCCGCCGACAATTGGGACGAGGCGCATTGATGCCTCGGCGAAGGTGCCCGCCGTCGTTCTCCCGTGACCGCGGCGGCCGCCGCCGCGCATGCTGTTCGTCCTGTCGAGCCCCGCCGATGCGGCCGGCCTCGACGGCACGGCGCTGCGGTGGCCCTGGGCGCTGCCCTTTGCCGGGCTGCTGATCTCGATCGCGACCGGCCCGCTGCTGTTTCCGAAGCTCTGGCATGCCCACTACGGCAAGATCGCGTTCGCGTGGAGCGCGTTGGCCATCGTGCCGATCGCAGCGCTGTACGACCTGCCGACCGCGCTCGCCACGCTCGCCCATGCCCTCGTCGGGGAATACATGAGCTTCATCATCCTGCTGGTCGCGCTGTACGTGGTCGCGGGCGGGATCCTGGTCACCGGAACGCTGCGCGGCACGCCACTGGTCAACACCGCCATCCTCGCCTTCGGCACCGCGATCGCGAGCATCGTCGGCACCACAGGCGCGGCGATGATCCTGGTGCGACCGCTGTTACGCGCCAATGCCGGCCGTCTCCACAACGTGCATGTGGTGGTGTTCTTCATCATCCTGGTCGCCAATATCGGCGGCGCCCTGTCGCCGTTGGGCGATCCGCCGCTGTTCGTCGGCTTCCTGCACGGCGTCGAATTCTTCTGGACCACGACGCATCTCTGGGCGCCGACCGCGACGGTCGCGGGCCTCGTGCTCGCGGCCTTCATCGTCGTCGACGTCTGGTTCCATCGCAAGGATCGCCGCGTCGCCGTGGTCGGCGAGGCGGCGCCGGAGATGGCGATCGGGGTGCGCGGCCTCGTCAACCTGCCGCTCATCGCGTTCATCATCGGCGCCATCCTGCTGTCGGCGTTCTGGAAGCCCGGCGTTTCCTTCGACATTTACGGCACGCCGCTGGAGCTGCAGAACCTCGTTCGCGACATTGTCCTGCTCGCCATCGCGGTCGTGTCGCTGGTGGCGACGCCGGACGAGCACCGCGAACGCAACGGTTTCTCCTGGGAGCCGATCCTGGAGGTCGCCAAGCTGTTCGCCGCCATCTTCGTCTGCATCGTTCCGGTGATGGTTGCGCTGCAGGCCGGGCGTGACGGGCCGTTCGCCTGGCTGTTGGATTTGATGACGGCGGAGGACGGCACGCCGCGCAACGTCGTCTACTTCTGGCTGACCGGAGGATTGTCGGCGCTGCTCGACAATGCGCCGACCTATCTCGTGCTCTTCGAGCTGGCGGGTGGCGATGCGGCGAAGCTGATGGGCGAACTCGCCGGCACGCTCGCCGCCATCTCCATGGGCGCGGTCTACATGGGCGCGCTCACCTATATCGGCAACGCGCCCAACTTCATGATCTACGCCATCGCCACCGAGCGCGGCGTGAAGATGCCGAGCTTCTTCGGCTACATCGTGTGGTCCGCCGCAATCCTGCTGCCGGTGTTCGCGCTGCTCACTTTCTCTTACGTAATGCGCTGGCCTTGGCTCTGGCCTTAGACTTTGCCGCTGGCTTGCCGCCGAGTGCAGTGCCTTTTGCCTTGGTGGATCTCGCCGCCGCGGGTTTCGCCGCGGTCTTGGCCGGCACCACCGCGATCGCTTCGACCTCGATCAGCGCGCCCGGCCGGGCCAGCGCGGAGATCGCCACCGCCGTGCTGGCGGGCGGGGCAGCGGTGTTGATGAAGCGGTCGCGCACCTCCCGGAACACGCCGATATGGGCGATGTCGGTGAAGTAATTGTTGAGCTTGACCACGTGCTCGAAGCCGGCGCCGACGGCGGCGAGCGCGTTCTTGAGATTGACGAAGACCTGCTCCGCCTGGGTGCGAAAATCACCGGGCGCGCCGACGACCTTGCCGTCGAGGTCGAGGCCGAGCTGGCCGGAAATGAAGATGATCCGCCCCGGTCCGGCCGGCTCGACCACATGGGTGTATCCGACCGGCTTGGCGATCGTGTCCGGGTTGAGAAATTTGTGCTTCGGCATGGCGGGCTCCTTGGCGAATGGCGACGGCAGCGCGTCATGCGGCGAGGATAGCTCAACGAGGGACGGTGCTTGCATCCGCGCTCGGCGCCTCTGCTCCCTCTCCCCGCGTGCGGGGAGAGGTAACGGAGCAGCTCGTCGCGGTGACGCCTGACATCGATGCCGAGCTCAACCATCAAGGCTCGCCACCACCTGCTCGGCGAGCGACAGCGAGGCGGTGAGGCCCGGCGATTCGATTCCGAACAGGTGCACCAGCCGCTTGAGGCCGTGCTCGGCGGGGGTGTCGACGATGAAATCGGCGGCCGGCTCGCCCGGTCCGGTGAGCTTGGGGCGGATGCCGGCATAGTCGGCCACCAGCGAATTGTCCGGCAGCCCCGGCCAGTAGGTGCGGATAGGTTTGTAGAACGTATCGCCGCGGCGGGGGTCGACGGCGTAGTCGTAATGGTCGATCCACTCGACATCGGGGCCGAACCGCATGCGCCCGGCGAGGTCGAGCGTCACGTGAACGCCGAGCCCGCCCGGCACCGGCGCGGGATAGATCAGCCGGGTGAAGGCCGGCTTTCCGGCATAGGCGAAGTAGTTGCCCTTGGCGAGCACCAGCGGCGGCACGCGTTCCGGCGGATAGCCCTCGGTCGCCCGCGCCACCGCCTGGGCGCCATGCCCCGCGGAATTGACGACGGCGTCGACGGTGAGCGTCCCCGGCTCCTTGCCGCCGAACCGCACCTCCCAGCCGCCGGGCACGGGCGTGAGCCGCTCGACCGGCGTGTTGAGCGCCAGCATCCCGCCGCGATCTTCCAGGTCGCCCTGGAGCGCCAGCATGTAGCGGTGGCTGTCGATGATGCCGGTTTCCGGCGAATGGAACGCGGCGACGCAGGACGAGCGCCGGCTCCATGCGCATGGCCTCAGCGCCCTCGAGCATCTTCAGCCCTTCGACGCCGTTGCGCGTCGCCTGGGCATAGAGCTTCTCCAGCGAAGGCCGGTCGGCGTCCTTGCCCACGACGATCAGCTTGCCGAGCTTGCGGTGGGGAACGCCGTGGGAGGCGCAATAGGCGTAGAGCATCCGCCGCGAGCGGGCACAGTGGCGCTCGCGCAGCGACCCCGTCGGGTAGTAGATGCCGGCATGGATCACCTCGCTGTTGCGCGAGGAGGTGCCGCTGCCGATATGGCCTTCCGCCTCGGCGATGATGACGTCATGGCCGGCGAGCGCGGCCTGCCGGCCGATCGCGAGCCCCACCACTCCGGCGCCGATGACGAGCACTTGCATGGGTCACCGGCCCGCGGCGATGGCGACCGCGTCGCCCGGCGCGATGTCGCCGGCGGCGGTGATCTCGGCATAGACGCCGCAATCGGAATGGCCGAGCTGTTGCAGCAGCGTCTGCGGGATGTTCATGTCGCGGATGCCGGTGCCGGGGTCCACATTGGTGGCGGCGCAGCGCACGATGCGCTTGACGATCTTCGCCCGCGCGGTGCCGCCGATGGCGATGTCACGGTCGACGAGGTCGAGTTCGCTCCAGGCCGGCCAGCCCCGCACATAGACGTTGCCGCGAAACCGCAGCGGATCGACCGGGCGGCCGATCATGTCCGTGAGCGCGGCGACCGAGGCCAAGTTGATGATGGAGACGACCTTCTTCGCCACGTCGGAGAAGCTGTGGCCCGGCGCTTCCAGGATTTTCGGCGGCCCGCGCAATTCATCGGCGCAGAAGCGCGCGAAAAAGGCTTCGATCGCCGCGCGGCCGGCGGCGCTGGCGAGGTCGCCGCTTGCCGCCTCGGCGCCGTTTTCGCGCACGGTGAGGAGGTGCCCGGCATCGTCGAACCGGGTGTCGAGGCGGGCCAGCCGCTCGTTTTTCATCAGCATGAGAAAGCGCTGCTTGGGAAAATAGGCGGGCGCTGCGGTCGAAAAGCCGCTCGGCCCGTTCTCGATGGCGAAGCGCCGGTCGCCCGCAAGGGTCGCGCCGACGGCGAGCGCCGCCGTAGGCAGGCGTTCCGGCGACAGGCCCTTCACGGGATAGCGATAGATGGCGTCGATGGTCGCGTCGATCATTGTCCCGAAGGCTTAGCCGTCCACAGACGATCGTTCAACTCGCGCCGCCTTGCGCGTCCCTTGGCGCGTCCCTTGGCGGTTTGAAATCGGCATCTTGCCGGCCTATAAGGCGGCCTTATCTGAAGGAACGACCGCTTCTGCCGCCATGCGTGCACCGCCGCCGCATGCCGGCCGGGACGGCTCCCCACTCCAACAACGGATTACCGGGAAGCAAGGCGATGGCCGGACATTCACAATTCAAGAACATCATGCACCGCAAGGGCCGGCAGGACGCGGTGAGGTCCAAGCTGTTCGGCAAGCTGGCGCGGGAAATCACCGTCGCCGCCAAGATGGGGCTGCCCGACCCCGCCATGAATGCGCGGCTGCGCGCGGCGATCATCGCGGCGCGGGCGGAGAACATGGCGAAGGACTCGATCGACCGCGCCATCAAGAAGGCGCTGGGCGGCGATGCCGAGGCCTATGATGAAATCCGCTACGAGGGCTATGGCCCCGGCGGCGTCGCAGTCATCGTCGAGGTCCTGACCGACAACCGCAACCGCACCGCCTCCGATGTGCGCTCCTACTTCAGCAAGACCGGCGGCAACCTCGCCGAGACCGGGGCGGTGTCGTTCATGTTCGACCACGTCGGCGTCGTCGAGTTCGACGCCAAGGTCGCCTCCGCCGAGGCCATGCTGGATGCCGCCATCGAGGCCGGCGCCGACGACGTGGTGTCGAGCGAGAGCGGCCACGAGGTTTACGCGTCGCAAGAGAATTTCGCCGAGGTGGCGAAGGTGCTGGAGGCGAAGTTCGGCGAGCCGCGCAAGGCCGGCCTCGTCTGGAAGCCGCAGAACACCATCGCGGTCGACGACGAAAAGGGCGAGAAGCTGTTCAAGCTGATGGAAATGCTCAACGAGCACGACGACGTCCAGAACGTCTACGCCAACTTCGAAGTGTCGGACGCCCTGATGGGCAAGATGAGCGCGTAAGCTCTTCTCCCTCCCCGGCTTCGGGGAGGGCCGGGGTGGGGCTCTTGCTTGCCCGTCCCGCTTGCGTCCGAAAAAAGAACCCCACCCCGACCCTCCCCGAAGTCGGGGAGGGAAAGACACCGACACTAGGCGGCCGTGCCCGGCGGGGTTATCACGGAAGGCATGCGCCGACCGATTCGCATTCTTGGCATCGATCCCGGGCTCCGCCGCACCGGCTGGGGCGTGATCGAGGTCGAGGGCAACCGGCTCATTTATGTCGCCTGCGGCTCGGCCCAGTCGGACGAGACCGCGGCGCTCGCGCTGCGGCTGGTGACGCTCCACGACGCGCTGGTGGCGGTGGTCGAGGCGTTCCGGCCGGACGAGGCGGCGATCGAATCGACCTTCGTCAACAAGAACGCCGCCGCCACCCTGAAGCTCGGCCAGGCGCGCGGCATCGCCCTGATGGTGCCGGCCAAGGCCGGTGTGCTGATCGCCGAATACGCGCCGAACCTCATCAAGAAGACCATCGTCGGCGCCGGCCACGGCGACAAGGCCCAGATCCGCATGATGCTCGGCGTGCTGCTGCCCAAGGCCGATCCGCAGACCCACGACGCCGCCGATGCGCTGGCGATCGCCATCACCCATGCCCATCACCGGCAGAGCGCCGTGCTCAGGGCGGTGGTCCCCTCCCCCGCCTGCGGGGGAGGGTCAGGGAGGGGGCAATTCCACGGCACGGACTCGCGGCGAGAGCCCCCTCCCCAACCCTCCCCCGCAAGCGGGAGAGGGAGCAAGAAAAGCCGTTCGATCACGCGAATTGGAGCAATGATTCGCGGACCAGGACCACGATGATCGGCAAGCTCAAGGGCGTGATCGACAGCTATGGCGAGGATTTCGTCATCCTCGACGTCCATGGCGTCGGCTATCTCGTGCATTGCTCGGCGCGGACCCTGCAGGCGCTGCCGGCGGCGGGCGAGGCGGTCGATCTCGCCATCGAGACCCATGTTCGCGAGGACCAGATCCGCCTGTTCGGGTTCCTCTCCAATGTCGAGCGGGAGTGGTTCCGGCTGCTGCAGACGGTGCAGGGCGTCGGCACCAAGGTCGCGCTCGCCATTCTCTCGACCCTGAAGCCGGCCGATCTCGCTTCCGCGATCGCGACAAGGGACAAGGCCACCATCACCCGCACGCCGGGGGTCGGCCCCAAGGTCGCCGAGCGCATCGTGACCGAGCTCAAGGACAAGGCGCCGGCCTTTGCCGCGGTCGACCCGGCACTGGCGCGGCTCGCAGGTGCGCTGGACGAGCGACGCGCGCCGCAGCCGGTGCTCGACGCAGTCTCCGCCCTGGTCAACCTCGGATACGGCCAGCCCCAGGCGGCCGCGGCGATCGCCGGGGCCATGCGTGAGGCCGGTGAGGGCGCCGATGCGGCGCGGTTGATCCGGCTCGGCCTCAAGGAGCTGGCCAAGTGAAGGCCCCTAAGAAAATCCCCCCGCTGGAGCCCCCGCGCCGCCTCGTCGGCGCGGAACACCGCGAGGAAGACGCCGTCGAGGCGTCGCTGCGTCCGCAGCGGTTGGCCGAGTTCATCGGCCAGGAGCAGGCGCGCGCGAACCTCGGCGTCTTCATCGCGGCGGCGAAGAGCCGCGGCGAGGCGCTCGATCATGTGCTCCTGGTGGGTCCGCCCGGCCTCGGCAAGACCACTTTGGCGCAGATCGTCGCCCGCGAGCTCGGCGTGAATTTCCGCTCCACCTCCGGCCCGGTGATCGCCAAGGCCGGCGATCTCGCGGCGCTGCTCACCAATCTCGAAGAGCGCGACGTGCTCTTCATCGACGAGATCCATCGGCTCAATCCGGCGGTGGAGGAGATCCTCTATCCCGCCATGGAGGATTTCCAGCTCGACCTCATCATCGGCGAGGGGCCGGCGGCGCGCTCGGTCAAGATCGACCTCGCGCCGTTCACCCTCATCGGCGCGACCACGCGCGCGGGCCTGTTGACCAATCCGCTGCGCGACCGTTTCGGCATCCCGGTCCGGCTCAATTTCTACACCGCCGCGGAGCTCGAGCTGATCGTCAACCGCGGCGCCCGCGTGCTCGGCGTCGGCATGACCCCGGATGGCGCCAACGAGATCGCGACCCGGTCCCGCGGCACTCCGCGCATCGCCGGCCGGCTGCTGCGGCGGCTGCGCGACTTCGCCCTGGTCGACAATGCGGCGTCGATCGACCGCAAGGTCGCCGACCGCGCGCTGCTCGCGCTCGAGGTCGACGCCTGCGGCCTCGACGCCATGGACCGGCGCTACCTCACGACCGTCGCGGTGAATTACGGCGGCGGCCCGGTCGGCATCGAGACCATCGCCGCGGCGCTGTCGGAGCCGCGCGACGCCATCGAGGAGATCATCGAGCCGTTCCTGATCCAGCAGGGCTTCATCCAGCGCACCCCGCGCGGCCGTCTCTTGACGCCCCACGCATTCCGCCATCTCGGCCTCGCCGAGCCGCGCCGCGATCCCGCGCAGTTCGGCATGTTCGGCCAGGAGGACGAGAATTGACGGGCCTCGACGGCGAAATCCGCGACGGCCGCCATGTCATGGCGGTGCGTGTCTATTACGAGGACACCGATTTCACCGGCATCGTCTATCACGCCAATTACCTGCGCTTCATGGAGCGGGGGCGGACCAATTACCTGCGCCTGATCGGCGCGGACCACCGCGCGCTGTACGAGCAGGCGGAGCAGGAGGCGCCGGGATTTGCCTTCGTGGTGCGCTCGATGACGATCGATTTTCTAAAACCCGCGCGCATGGACGACGTGCTCGTCATCACTTCGTACCCGGAAGTGGTCAAAGGCGCCTCGCTGACCATGCTGCAGAAGGTGACGCGTGGCGACGACCTTCTGCTGGAGGCCCATGTGCGCGTCGCCTTCGTCTGCGGCGGCCGCGCCCGGCCGATCCCGAAACCCCTGCGCCTGGCGATGCGGGCGGATCGGGAGAGGGTTGGGGATGAGACGCCGTGAGGCTCCGAGCTTCGGACGATTTCCACAAGGCGCGAAGGGCCGAAATGTTTCACGCCATTTTTGCGGGCGTTCATCGCCTATTTCGCGATCACGCTGCAAAAAAGTAGATCATAGAAGCTGATTGCATTTTTGGCGTCACGTGATGTCATTTCATCGAAAAGGTTTTGCACGCGTTGGAGCCACGTGAGCCAAGATCAGCAAGACGTTCTTTCGATCGGGACACATGCAAACCGATTGGAACCCGGGATGAAGACCTTCATTCGGATTGCGGAAATATGGGTTCCGACCGGAGATCGCACGCAACTCGAATTCGGCGACGGGCTCTACGGGCCGCTCGGCGAATTTCGGGCGACCAGCCGCGGGATGCGCTTCGGTTTCGATGAGGGACTCCCCGGCAGGGCGTGGGCCGCCGGTCATCCGGTCATCATCACCAAATTCGAGAATTCTCATTTCAAACGCAGTGCGGAGGCAAAGGCCGCGGGTCTGACCTGCGGCGTCGCCTTGCCGATTTTTGCCGGCGATTTCCTCATGGCGGTGGTGGTGCTCCTTTGCGGCGGCGGTGACGCCCATATCGGCGCAATCGAGCTGTGGCACAGCGATCTCGACCAATCCTACGATCTGAGGCTGGCCGACGGTTATTTCGGCGCGGCCGACACGTTCGAATTCAACGCGAAGCACACCAAATTTCCCCGCGGATACGGGCTTCCGGGGCGGACCTGGAAGGCCAACATGCCGTCGATCGCGAAGGATCTGCTCAACTCCAAATCCTTTCTGCGATCGCAACAGGCGGTGGAGATAGGGATCAACAGAGGGCTCGGCATACCCTACCTTCACGCTTCGGGTCATACCTGGGTCGTGACGTTTCTGTCCGCGCTCGACACGCCGATCGCGCGTCGCCTGGAAATCTGGATTCCGAACGAAGCACATGATGCGCTGATTTTTCATTCGGGCGACTGCGACCAAAACGCCGGGCTCGCCGTCGACCACCAGAACACCAGGATCGGCAAACAGGACGGCATCATCGGGCGCGTGTGGCTCACCGGCATTCCCGCCGTCCTCGAGTGTTGTGCCGACGATCCTTCTCCGATCGGCCGTTCCGCTGCCGCGGCGGGAATGAATGCGGTGCTCGCGATGCCGTTCATTCACGCGGGCCAATTGAAGGCTGTGATCGCCTGGTACTTTTAGCGCGATCGGCCAATAGGCCGACGACTCCGACACTTTGGAATGCGCACTTGCCCCACGCCGGCCGTGATGGCGGAACTCGCCGCCCTCGCGATATCGCCGCGACATCCCCTGTGACCCTGTCAGGTATTGATCCGGCGGGCTCGATCCCGAGGACGCAGTATGCTTCATGTGCCATTCGTCGCCGCAGTCGTCGGCGGCAGGGTGGACCTTGACGCATTGGAGAAATCGTGGGGCGCAGGCTGTCCGCGAAAGACAGGCTCTTGGTCACCGCCGGTGCGCTCATGCTGACGGGCGCGGCGGCGTTTGGAGCGCTGGAGGCTTACTGGAACGAGGCAGCCCCGCTTGTGGGCATGGCGATCAACTATTTTTGGTCCTGGTCTGCGCCATCGGGAGCGACGATGACGGAATTGGCGCCGGCATCCATGGAGGCGGGGACCGATGCGCCCGCGCCTCCCTCCGCGGCGCCACCGCCGACGGCGACCGCCGGAGACTGGCCGAGCTACAACAAGACACTCACTTCGGAGCGTTACTCGCAGCTGGGCCAGATCAACACGCAGAATGTCGGCAAGCTGAAGGTTTTGTGTACTTACGACACCAGGCAGTACTCGAGCTTCGAGACCGGCCTGATCATGGTGAACGACGCGCTGGTCGGCACCACCGAACACGATATTTTCTCGCTCGATCCCGCCAATTGCCAAGAGAATTGGCGCACCAGCGAGACTTACAAATCCGCCGGACTTCTCGCGGTCAATCGCGGCGCGGCGTATCTGGACGGCCTGCTGTTTCGCGGCACCGGAGACGGGCGCGTGCTGGCTTACGATTTCAAGACCGGCAAGCGGGTTTGGGAAACGGCGATCGCGGACCCGAAAATCGGCGAGTCGACGCCTGCCGCCCCGATCGCCTGGAACGGCCTCGTGTTCATCGGCAATGCCGGCGGAGACAACAAGGGCGTGAAGGGGCGCATGTATGCGCTCGACGCAAAGACCGGTGCGATCGTCTGGGAATTCTATCTGGTGCCCAAAACCGAGGGCGATCTGGCGCGCGGACCGCAAGGCACGACGCCGCTGGACGTGTCGACATGGAAGAACGCTTCGGGCACGCCCATCACCGGTGGCGCGACCTGGACCTCCTACACGTTGGATCCGGCCACGGGGCTGTTGTATGTCCCCGGCGGGAATCCGGCGCCCGACTTTGCAATTGGCCCGCGCGAGGGCGACAATCTCTATTCCGGCTCGGTTGTCGTGCTCGACGCCAGGACCGGGGCTTATGTAAACCACTTCAAGCTCGTGCCGAGGGATTGGCACGACTGGGACGTCTCCGCCGCGCCCGCGCTGATCCGGACGAAGGGCGGCAAGAGGCTGCTTTCGGTCGCGCCCAAGGATGGACATCTCTACGGATTCGATCTCGCCACCAACGCCATGCTCTACCGCACGCCAGTGACGCGGATCGAGAATGCGGACGTGCCGTTCTCGACCGACACGGAGGTCCATTTTTGCCCGGGCACGGTAGGCGGGGCGGAATGGAACGGACCTGCCTACGATCCGCAGACCAACCTTGTCCTCGTCGGCGAAGTCGATTGGTGCGCCACGGTGACGTTGCAGACCGACAAGGAAATTCACGAGGTGAAACTTGGAACCACGTGGTCCGGAATGGCGACGTTCAACCCCTTCAGCACCTTCGGCGATCTGGACGCGCCCGATATGTGGGCCGGATGGGTCTACGCCGTCGACGCCGACACCGGCGCCTGGAAGTGGAGGCTGAAGTCCAATTATCCGATCGTGAGCGGCATGACCCCGACGGCGGGAGGGATCGTGTTCTTCGGCGACGTGGGCGGCAACTTCTATGCGTTGGATGTCACCAACGGCCGGCGGCTGTGGGGCCGCAAGATCGGCGGTGCCATCGGCGGAGGGGTGATCACCTATACCGCGAACGGCTTGCAAAAAGTTGCGGTGGCGACCGGCTTTACGTCGATCCTGTGGACGACGGAAGTTGTAACCGGGAAGATCGTGATCCTGGGCCTCGGCGACGCCGCCGTGAGCGAATGACATAGGGGATTCGATTGCCGCAAGCATGCACCCGCATGCGCCGGCTCGTCTCTGCCTTGGAATTTACCACCGACCAGCACCCGCCTCGGCCAACAGGGGAGCGGGGGTAAATTGCAGCCCCTGGCATGCGGCCGGGGTGCCGCTGTTTCAGGTTCATGGTGGGGTCATCGATTTTGAGCATGATTTTGCCCGAAAGGGCTGCAACTTGGATCATTCTCTGGGGGCGCGGGGATGGCGGCACGATCCGGACCAGGCGGCTAGAGCGCTATCGTTTCAGGTTGAATTGGATAGCGCTCTGAAGCCATTGATTTTGAGCATGATCTTGTCCGAAAAGTCTGCAACTTTTCGGGATCATGCTTTAGAGCGGTGGGAGATTCCAGGCGGTGCGTGTGCAAGACGCTCGTGACCAAATCGGTTTGAGAACTGGCGCGTGGTGGGTCGGGGCCGTCTTGGCCGTCGCCCTGCTCTGCTGCGATGGCGCGCGCGCTGCCGAGCCCCGGGTGCTCCTCCTGCGCGGCTGGTTCGGCGTGTTTTCGACCGGCCTGGACAGCCTCGCCGACGAGCTCAAGAGCAAGGGAATCAACGCCGAGGTCGCCGGGCACCTGTATTGGTCCACGGCGGTTGCGGAAATCCTAAAGGAGCGGGCGGCCGGCAAGATCCGCCCGATTGTCCTCATCGGCCACTCGCAAGGCGCGAACAACGTGATCGACATGGCTCGCTCGCTCGAGGAGCACAAGATTCCCGTCGACCTGCTGGTGACGCTCGCACCGTTCATGCAGTACCCCATTCCGGCCAATGTCGTTCGGGCGATCAACTACTACCAGGCCCCCGGCTGGGGCGCGCCGCTGTCCGGCGACAGCGGCTTTCATGGCAAGCTCTCCAACGTCGATCTGGCGGGGGACCCCAGCATTTTTCACATCACCATCGACAAGAGCACGAGGATTCACGCGGATCTCGTCCGCGAGATCACGGCCCTGGCTCAGGCAAAGCAGTAAAAGGCAGTCGTCGGAAGACGTCGGCTCTACGCCGCCCTCGCGGGCTGCAGCCGTGCAATGGCGTAGAGCAATACGCCTGTTCCGAGACAGGCTGGAACCGCGGCCCACAGCCACGGCTCATATCCCGTCACGAGGTAAATGACGACGGCGCCCACTCCCGTGGCAGCACCCAAGCCGAGAATGCCGAGTGCCCATTTTGGGCCCACGGTTCCAAAACCCTCGCCTGTTCGGCCGACGAGGGGCCCTAAGACGAGCGGCACAAACGAGAGCTGGGCGCAGCCGAATGCGAACACCAGGGCGAGAAACCTGCTGCTCGTGAAGGTGATCCCAAGTCCTTCGCCGATGAGGTAGGACGCCACGACGATTGCCAAGCAGAGTCCGCCGCTCACCGCCATGGTGCGTCTTCTCACCTTCGCCTCCTCGAGAGCCCGCGCCTCGCTTGAAGCGGGCTCCGGGCACAAAACGGGCAGGATATCGAAGCGAAAAGCGCAGAGGCTTGCCGAGAACAGCGAACTCATGGTCGACAGGGCCATCGCAAGCACGCCGATGAGGAACAGCGACAAGCCCGTCTCGGCGATCGCATTTTGTTGTGAGATCAACTGCCGAATGAAGGCCTGCATGACGTCGGCGCCGTCCGGCGTTGCCGCCGACGCGACCACGATGGCGCCGAATGCGCACATGAACAGCCACCCCAGCGGACTCTCGGCGGCATACATCCTGAAGAATTTCCTGAAGGCCGTCGACCATTGGCTCGGCTCGTCGCAACTCGGGTCCCGGTCCTTCTCGAACGCCGCGATCCTTTGCCAATTCGCCATGTCGACGACCTGGTAGAAAAGCGGAAACAGGACCAGGGCCATCAGTCCGATGCCGGGTACGCGTGTCCCCGCCAGCAATGCCGCGGCGCTGTCGCGGGCCATGGCCGAAAATCCCTCGGCCGAACCTTCCATCAGCGCGATGACCAGCACCAGGACGGCAAACACGGTTATGACGACACTGAGAATTCGCTGAAATGTCCGCAGCACGCCGGCGCCCGGCGGGTTGCCGGCGCCGGCGGTATTCCCGACGATGACGTTGCTGTCGACGTATCGCGCGTGTCGGTAGACGGGAATGAGCGCGCAAAAGGCGGCCGCAAATACGATCCCGAGCGTGGCGTGCGGGGGCATCGATTTGAGTGCTGAAATTTGCAGATACAGCAGGAAAGCCGTCGATCCGAACAGGCCGAGATAGAGCATGCCGAGCTGCAGTTGAGCCGAGTACATCACGCCCGAATTGCCGGCCGGAATCGTGCACAAAACCATCACGATCAAGACACCGCAGAGGGACAGATAGGTGAGCCACGCGCTGTCCGACAAAATCGGGTTCAGTATGGTCGCCACCCCGATCGTTTCGCACACGATGAGGCCGATGAGAGCGAACACCGTGAGGCACGCGGCAAGCAGCCGGACCCTGGGATCTCCGCCGTGCCGCTGCGCGATGAACTCGTTTATTGTGATCGATCGGTCACGGCTGAGTGCGTCACCGAGAAACGCGAGCATCGGACGCCGCAGGACGTAGATGAGATACAGACCCAGTCCGAGACAAACCGCGCTGATGATGGCCGGCAAAAAATCGCCGCTCGCGCCCCAGGCGAACAAAGGTCCGAACGCCGCGATCCTCAGTGCGTAGGCGATCGAAGAATTTTGGATCACGCCGGGCGGCGTGTGGCCGGACGAGACGAAATAGTCCTGCGCGCGCGCATAGGCTCTGCCCCGCAGAAGGAACACGGGCATCAGACAGATGCCGAGCGAGACAACCGGCGCGAGGAATACAAGTGATGGCATGAGAATTCCACTGCGTTCGCCTGACTTCGGGAGCCGGCGACGCGCCGGTTACCCTGGATGGCGGGCGTTTCGATGCGGCGCCTCCAGCCGACCAACTTCGGGCGTTTCGCCTTCACGATCGAGCCGCCTCCGGTGAGCCGAATCCGACCGCGGGAGACGATAGCAGTTGGCGATGTTCCCGATAATGACGCTGGTCAGTGGCGACCCGGCGCACCCCATTCGACGCCGGGGCCGAATTCATGTAAGAACCCTTCACATGATTTGGAAACCCGACGCCTCGCGTGGCTATCACCACGGCAATCTCAAGGAGGCCCTGATTCGGGCGGCGCTCGAATTGATCGCGACCAAGGGGCCGTCCGGATTCACCTTTGCCGAGGCGGCGCGATCGGCGGGCGTCAGCCCGGCCGCGCCGTACCGGCATTTCCGCGACCGCGAGGAGCTGATCGCCAATGTCGCCCGCCGCGGCTTCGAGCTGTTCGAGGCGGCGCTCAAGGCGGCCTGGAAGGACGGTGTGCCCGACCCATTTACCGCCTTCGAGCGCCTGGGCCGGGCCTATCTCGATTTCGCCCGCAGCGAACCCGCCTATTATTCCGCGATGTTCGAGGCCGGCATTCCCATCGAGGTGAGCCAGGAACTGCGCGATGCCGGCGAGCGTGCCTTCGCGGTGATCAGGTCGGCCGCCGAGCGGCTGGTGGCGCAAATTCCTGCGGCGCAGCGGCCCCCGGCGTTCATGGTGGCGCTGCATGTGTGGTCGCTCGCCCATGGCATCGCCTCGCTGTTCGGCCGCGGCGATGCGGGCCGGCGGCGCCTGCCGATGTCGCCGGAGGACCTGTTGGAAGCCGGCGTGCTGGTCTATCTCCGCGGCCTCGGATTTCCCGAAGGCGCGATCGCTTCGCGCTGAGAGTGGCCGAGAAAGTGACGTGTATTCAGACAGTTGGTCCACCTGACGGCCGGGCTCTTGACAGCGAAGGCGGGTTTGCCTAGTTATGTGAATGTGATTAACATTCACAATCTTCGTGAGGGCGTCATGCCGATCGTTGGAAAACTCGACGAGTTAGGAAAGCCAGCCTGGATCCTTCTCATGATCGCGGGCTTCATGGTGTGGTGGCCGGTCGGCCTCATGGTCCTCGCATTCATCATCGGGAGCGGACGAATGGGCTGCGGGTATCACGGCGATCGCTGGCAACGCAAAATGGAGCGCCTGCAGGACAAGATGGATCGCATGCGCGGGCACATGCAAGGGCACACGGAAGGCCGGGGCGACTGGTGGGGCGGTCATCGCTCCAGCGGCAACCGCGCCTTCGACGAATACCGGACCGAGACGCTGCGGCGCCTCGAAGACGAGCAGCGCGAATTCCGCGATTTCCTGGAGCGCCTGCGCCAGGCCAAGGACAAGGCGGAATTCGATCAATTCATGGCCGATCGGCGCAACCGGCCGCCGGAACAGCCCCCCCAGCAGGCCTGAGCCTCCTTACAGGCTTGAAATTCGAGGCCGCCCGCGACCACCGCGGGCGGCTTTCGCGTTAGTGGTGACCGTGATGAAGGTCCGAATCATCAAAGATGAAGGTGCGCCGCCTGATTCGACCTTGGACCGCGGCACTTCAAATCCCGCCTGCCGCCCGTCTCACAGCTTTCTTGCTCATGCGCTAACCCGACGTTAACCACAGATGTCGCGTTATGGCCTGGGTGGCAATCGCCCAAGTTTGGACATGTTTGGCGCTGAACTCGTCTGGGCCGGCAGCGGTGGGACGATTTCGCGCAAAGCCCTGAGAGCTCGGCGGACGCATGGCGTCCGGCGCGATCTGTTCGGAAGTCCTGCGGCGCGTATTCCCGCGTGTCTGGTCGAAAGGATGCTCCATGCCCGAGGTCGCGCAGTCGGCTCTGCCGCTGACTTCTTCCGATCTTTCATTGCTGACGCTGTTCTGGCAGGCACACTGGATCGTCAAGGGAGTGATGGTAGGGCTGCTGGTGTGCTCGGTATGGGTGTGGGCGATCGCGGTGGACAAGATCATCCTGTTTACCCGCACCTCCCGGGCGATGGACCGGTTCGAGCAGGCGTTCTGGTCGGGGCAATCGCTGGAGGAGCTCTACCGCAGCATATCGTCGCGGCCGAACCACTCCATGGCAGCACTGTTCGTCGCCGCCATGCGCGAATGGAAGCGCAGCCTGGAGGGGCAGGCGCGGTCGTTCGCCGGGTTGCAGATGCGCATCGAGAAGGTGATGGACGTGACCATCACGCGGGAGGTCGAACGGCTCGAAAACCGGCTCCTGGTGCTGGCGACGGTCGGTTCGGCCGGCCCCTTCATCGGCCTGTTCGGCACGGTCTGGGGCATCATGACGAGCTTCCAGTCGATCGCGGCGTCGAAAAACACCTCCCTGGCGGTGGTCGCGCCGGGCATCGCGGAGGCGCTTTTCGCCACCGCAATCGGGCTTGTGGCTGCCATACCAGCGACTATTTTCTACAATAAATTCAGTTCCGAGGTGAACAAGCAGGCCCAGCGGCTGGAGGGGTTCGCCGACGAGTTCGCGGCCATTCTGTCGCGTCAGATCGACGAGCGCGGGTGAGGGGATAGCTGAATGGCAATGAGCCTCTCCGGGGGAGGAGGCGCGGTCGGCAAGCGGCGCCATCGCCGCCGCCGCGTCATGAGCGAGATCAACGTGACGCCGATGGTCGACGTCATGCTGGTGCTCCTCATCATCTTCATGGTCTCGGCCCCGCTGCTCACCGTGGGGGTGCCGATCGACCTGCCGCAGACCCAGGCCAAGAGCCTCGATCAGGACCGCCAGCCCCTGACCATTTCCGTCAGCGTCGACGGCAAGGTGTTCCTGCAGAACAGCGAAATCCCGGTCGGGGATCTGGTTGCCAAGCTTACCGCCGTGACGGGCGCGCGGGGCGGGTTTGACGAGCGCATTTATGTGCGCGGCGACCGCAAGGTGGACTACGGTACGGTGATGCGGGTAATGGGGCGGCTGTCGTCGGCCGGGTTCCGCAGGGTGGCCTTGGTCACCGAGATCGAGCAAGGGCCTTGAATGGGGGGATGAAGACCGACTGGACGATATCGGCTATCGTGCACGCCCTCGTTCTGGGGGTGGGCTTCGTTTCGTTTGCGGCCCAGCCGCTCGAGAAGCAATCGGTCGACTCGGTGGCCGTGGACATCATTTCGGCCAGTGAACTGTCCCAGCTGACCGCCGGCTCGAAGGTGGCGAAGAAAGTCGCCAAGCCCATGGCGGACAAGCTCGGCGATACCAAGCCGCCGCCGGAAGACCCCACCGCAAAGCCCGTCGACAAGCCCGACATCAAGATGGCGGCCATGACGCCACCGCCCGCCGCCGAGCCCAAGCCAGAGCCCAAGCCGGAACCGCCCCCGCCTGAGCAGAAAGCGCCCCCGCCGCCGGCCCAGGCCCTGAGCGACCCGTCGGCGCAAAAGCCCGAGCCGGACCCGATCGCCGAGGCCCTCGCGCTGGAACAGGCGAAGCAAAAGGAAGAGGCCAAGAAGCGCGAAGAGGCGAAGAAGCGCGAGGAAGCCAAGAAACGCGAGGAGGCCAAGAAGCGCGAGGAAGCCCGCAAGCGCGAAGAGGCCCGAAAACGCGAAGAGGCGAACAAGTTCGACGTCAATCGGATCGAGACCGCGCTGCTCGACAAGCGGGCGCCGCAGCGCCAATACGTCACGGGTTCCCTCGTCAATCCGACGCCCTCGGTGGGCAGTTCGACCGCCAATGCGCCGCAATTGTCGCAGAATGAAATCGACCTCCTCGCGCCCAAATCCAGGCGTGCTGGAGTCCGCCAGTGGGCGTATTGGAGGCCAAGGATCTTGTCGTGGTCCTGCAATTCGGGCTCAACCGGGACGGCTCGGTGTCCGGCGAGCCGTTCGTGACCAATCGTGGCGGCAGCCCGCTGTTCCAGGTCGCCGTGGAAAGCGCGACCCGGGCGGTTCTGCGTTGTCAGCCCTATCGGCTGCCGGTTTCCAAGTACGACGCGTGGCGTGATGTCGAAGTGAAATTTGACCCCAAGGAAATGTTCCGGGGCTGATTGAAATCCCGAGCGATATTGGACGATCCGCCATGAACCATGAACATCTCCGTCGCTCTCCCCTCGCTTCGAGCCCGGGCCTGAGCCGCCGCCACGCATTGATGCTGGGCGCCGCCGGCGTCGGCGCCGCCGCGTTGGGGAGCCGTCCCGCGCAGGCGGTGCTTCGCGTCGATGTCAACGAGGGCAACGTGCAGCCGGTGCCGATCGCGCTGCCCGATTTCCTCGCCGGCAATCCGGCGGCCACCGAGGCGGCCCACACGACCTCCCAGATCATCACCGGGAATCTCCGGCGCAGCGGACTGTTCGCGCCGATCGATCCGGCCGCTTTCATCGAGAAGATCACCAACACCGACGTGCCGCCGAAGTTTGCCGACTGGCGCGCCATCAACGCCCAGGCGCTGGTGACCGGCCGCATCACCAGGCAAGCGGACGGCCGCCTCAAAGCCGAATTCCGGCTGTGGGACGTGCTCGGCGGCGCCCAGCTCAACGGCCAGCAATATTTCACCACGCCGGACAATTACCGCCGCATCGCCCACATCATCTCCGACGCGATCTACGAGCGGCTAACCGGCGAAAAGGGCTATTTCGACAGCCGCATCGTGTTCGTGGACGAGACCGGTGCCAAGGAGCGACGGGTCAAGCGCCTCGTCCTGATGGATCAGGACAGCGCCAACCCGCGCTATCTCACACGCGGCGACGACCTCGTACTCACGCCGCGCTTCTCCCCGTCCACCCAGGAAATCACCTACATGTCGTTCGGCCAGGGCGAGCCGCGGGTCTACCTGCTCAACATCGAGACCGGCCAGCGCGAGATCGTCGGCAACTTCCCCGGCATGAGCTTCTCGCCGCGCTTCACGCCCGATGGCCAGAAGGTCATCATGAGCCTGCAGCAGGGCGGCAATTCCAACCTGTTCGTGATGGATCTGCGCTCCAAGGCGGTGACCCGGCTCACCGACACGCCCGCGATCGACACCGCGCCGTCCTACTCGCCGGACGGCACCCGCATCTGTTTCGAATCCGATCGCGGCGGCAAGCCGCAGGTCTACGTGATGGCGGCCGGCGGCGGCCCGGCCCAGCGCATCAGCTTCAGCGACGGCTCCTATTCGACGCCGGTGTGGTCGCCACGCGGCGACACCATCGCCTTCACCAAGCAGAGCCAGGGCAAATTCGCCATCGGCATCATGCGTCCGGACGGCCAGGGCGAGCGCATCCTCACCGAGGGATATCACAACGAGGGCCCGACCTTCGCGCCCAACGGGCGGGTGGTGATGTTCTTCCGCGACCCCGGCGGCAGCTCCGGCCCCGCGCTCTTCACCGTCGATCTCACCGGCCGCAACGAGCAACAGGTCACGACGCCGAATTTTGCCTCCGATCCGGCCTGGTCGCCGCTGCTGTCATGAACAATCGCCGGTACGCGATCCCGGCGGAGGGTTCCGTTCTATTTGGATAAGTCCTGCTGCGGCTTCGATAAATTGGTCGGATGACGGGGTCCGGCAAGAAGGGGAAGCAAATTTCCGGGCCAGGCCGCTGGTCCAGCTGGAACGGGAGACCGTAATTCGATATTCAAGGGCCGGCGCCCCGTTGTTGCCGCGTTAACGCCTCATTAACCATTCGAATTGGTTTCTGCGGAATTGGCGTTTTGGCAGGGCGCGGCAAGGCCTCATCAAGGTTGATAAAACCTTCGCTTAACGAACGGCCTGCTACACCGTGGGGACGCCAAGGCTGGGGGGATAACCGGCCAGGTTCACAAGCTAGAAGGAGTACCCGCATGCCGAAAGTCATGCGTCTGGTCCGTGGGGCAAGGGTTGCCGCCGTCCTCGTCGCAGCGCTCGCCATGTCGGCTTGCGCCAACAAGCCCGATATGGGCCAGGGACTGGCCGGCTCGGCGGCGCCGGGCAGCCAACAGGACTTCGTCGTCAATGTAGGCGACCGCGTGTTTTTCGAGAGCGACCAGACCGACCTGACGCCGCAGTCACGCGCGACCCTCGACAAGCAGGCGCAGTGGCTGCAGACCTATAACCGCAACAGCTTTACCATCGAAGGCCACGCCGACGAGCGCGGCACCCGCGAATACAACATCGCGCTCGGGGCGCGGCGCGCCCAGACGGTGCGCGACTATCTCGCGTCGCGCGGCATCGATGCGTCCCGCATGCGCACGATTTCCTACGGCAAGGAACGCCCGGTCGCCGTCTGTAACGACATTTCGTGCTGGTCGCAGAATCGGCGCGCAGTCACCGTGCTCAGCGCGAGTTCCTGATTTCTTTTACGGGGGTGGGGCCGACCGGCGCCCAACGGGGCGCCGGTCGTGTTTTTACGATGATGATTCCCGGGCCGATCGACCGCTCCAAGTCACAATTTCGACGCAGCTTCGGCTAATCTGATCCGCGTCCCTTCCTGACGCCGGATGAAGCGAGCAATGATGATCCGACTCACCGTTGCCGGCCTTGCTTTTGCTTATGGCGCGCTCGCGGTTTCACCAGCCGCCGCGCAGGCGTCCGCTGGCGATCTCTACGTCAAGGTGGATCAGCTCGAGAATCAGGTGCGCCAGCTGACCGGCGCGGTGGAGCAGTTGCAGTATCGCAACCAGCAGCTCGAGGCGTCGCTCAAGCGGTTGCAGGAGGACCTCGAATCCCGCGGGGGCGGCGCTCCGCGCGTCGCGGCGCAGGCGATGCCCGGTCGGCCGGCGATCCAGCCGGTTCCGCCGCCGGGGCCGCCGGGCCGGCGCTCCGACGCGTTCGATCCGTCGCAAAGCCCCACGGCGCCGGGCGTCCCGCGGACGCTCGGTGCGGTTCCCTCCATCATGGCGGCGGAAGAAACGCCGATCCCGGCCGAGCCGCTGCCGCCGCCCGGCGGGCGCGTCCCCGGCGCCCCGCTCGATCTCGGCAGCATGTCGACCGCTGCGGCCCAGCCGCCCACGCCGGTTTCGCGCGCACCGGGGGCGGCCGTCAGCAGCCTGGGGCTGCCGCCCCGTGCCCCTGCGGCGGGATATGGGACGACCGCGCCGCCGTCACAGTCGCCGCGCGATGCCTATGACCTCGGCTACGGCTATCTGCTGCACAAGGATTATGCGCTGGCCGAAGACACGTTCCGCGATTTCCTCAGGCGCTATCCGAGCGATCGGCTCGCCGCCGAAGCACAATACTGGCTCGGCGAAAGCATGTTCCAGCGCCAGAATTATCGCGACGCCGCCGACGCCTTCCTGGCGCTCTCGAAAAAATACGAGAACAGCGCCAAGGCGCCCGATTCGCTGCTGCGCCTCGGCCAGTCGCTCGCCGCGCTGAACGAAAAGGAACTCGCCTGCGCCACCTTCGGCGAAGTCACTCGCAAATATCCCCGCGCCTCGCTCACCGTGAAGCAAGTGGTCGAGCGGGAACAGAAGCGTGTCCGCTGCTGAGGACGCAAAGCCGATCGGCGACGACGAGGCCGACCACCTGTTTGCCGATCTCGTCCACGAACCCGCGCTCCTCCTCGCCGTTTCCGGCGGAGCGGACTCCACCGCCCTGCTTTATCTCCTCGCGTGCTGGCAAAAGCGGCACAAGCCGTCGCCAAAGCTTCACGCCGTAACCATCGACCACGGCCTGCGCCCCCAGTCGCGCCGCGAAGCCGCCGGCGTGAAGCGGATTGCCGCGAAATTGGGCGTCGCCCACCGCACCATGCGCTGGGCCGGCGCAAAGCCCGCCACCGGGCTGCAGGAGAAGGCGCGGGCCGAGCGATACCGTCTGCTGCTCGCGGCGGCTCGCAAGGCTCATGCGCGCTGCGTCATCACCGCGCATACCCTCGACGACCAGGCCGAAACCGTGTTGTTCCGCCTCGCCCGCGGCAGCGGACTTGCCGGAATTGGCGCCATGGCGCGGGTCTCGAGCGCCGGCTTTCATGCGGGCGTTTTGCATCCAGGCGTCATGCGCGGCGCGAAGGGCAGCCCAGCGCTGGTGCGCCCCCTGCTCGGTGTCGCCAAGGCACGGCTGATCGCGACCCTGCGCGCGGCCGGGATTGCCCATGTGGAGGATCCCAGCAACGCCGATCCGCGGTTTGCCCGCGTGCGCTGGCGCAAGCTCATGCCGGCGCTCGCCGCAGAAGGGCTCACGGCGGAACGGCTGGTCCAGCTGGCGCGACGCGTGCGCCGCAACGAAGCCGCCATCGAAGCGGTGGTGACGGCCGCGTTCGATCGTCTCGGGTCGCGCCCGGCGGCCTCGACGATCGAATTCGATGCCAGGGGCCTGCGCGAGGTGCCGGCGGAAATCGCGCTGCGGCTGATCGGGCGGGCGGCCGGCGAGGTGGGCGACGAGGGGCCGGTCGAGCTCGGCAAGCTCGAATCCCTGTGCGAATCACTCGCCGATGCCTTGGATCGCCCGGCCGGGAGGTTTCGGCGGACGCTGGCAGGCGCCATGGTCTCGCTGCAAAGGGATCGCTTGATTGTGGAGCGTGCCCCGCCGCGCCGGCATCGTTCACGGAGTTGAAACCTTGTGAACATTAGCCGCACAACCGGGTGCGGCTGCGGAAAGGGTGTTCACGAATGGGGCGCTATATTCGCCGAAATGGGCCCGGCCTGCTTGGCAGCGGCGGCACGCACACCTACATTGGGCCAGACAGGTGGCGGGGCGGCCGGGGAGAATTTCGTTGAAAGCGCCGGAGCTTCGCACCGAGAGGGACGTTGGATGAATGCCAATTTGCGCAATTTCGCCCTGTGGGTGATCATCGTCTTATTGCTGCTTGCGCTGTTCACGGTATTCCAGAATCCCGGCCAGCGGTCGGTGACCCAGGATATCTCGTTCTCGCAACTGCTCAACGATGTCGACCAGGGCAAGGTCCGCGACGTCGTCATCCAGGGTCCGGAGATCCACGGCACCTATACCGACGGACGCGGCTTCAACACCTATGCGCCCAATGATCCGACGCTGGTGCAGCGGCTCTACGGCAAGGGCGTGACCATCACGGCGCGTCCGCTGCAGGACAATGTGCCGTGGTTCGTCGGGCTGCTGGTGTCTTGGCTGCCTTTCATCGCGCTGATCGGGGTGTGGATATTCCTGTCCCGCCAGATGCAGGGCGCTGGCGGCAAGGCGCTCGGCTTCGGCAAGTCGCGGGCGAAGCTCCTGACCGAGGCGCATGGCCGCGTCACCTTCGAGGATGTCGCCGGCGTCGACGAGGCCAAGCAAGACCTCCAGGAGATCGTCGAGTTCCTGCGCGACCCCGGAAAATTCCAGCGGCTCGGCGGGCGGATTCCCCGCGGCGTGCTCCTGGTCGGGCCTCCCGGCACCGGCAAGACGCTGCTGGCGCGTGCCATCGCCGGCGAAGCGAACGTTCCGTTCTTCACCATCTCCGGCTCCGACTTCGTCGAGATGTTCGTCGGCGTCGGCGCGAGCCGCGTGCGCGACATGTTCGAGCAGGCCAAGAAGAACGCGCCTTGCATTATCTTCATCGATGAAATCGACGCGGTCGGCCGTCACCGCGGCGCCGGCCTCGGCGGCGGCAATGACGAGCGCGAGCAGACCCTGAACCAATTGCTGGTCGAGATGGACGGCTTCGAGGCGAACGAGGGCATCATCCTCATCGCCGCGACCAACCGGCCCGACGTGCTCGATCCGGCGCTGCTGCGTCCGGGCCGTTTCGACCGCCAGGTCGTGGTGCCCAACCCCGACGTGGTGGGACGCGAGCAAATCCTCAAGGTGCATGTGCGCAAGGTGCCGCTCGCGCCCGACGTCAATCTCAAGACGGTGGCGCGTGGCACGCCCGGATTCTCCGGCGCCGATCTCATGAACCTCGTCAACGAGGCCGCCTTGATGGCGGCGCGCCGCAACAAGCGGATGGTGACGCAGGTCGAGTTCGAGGACGCCAAGGACAAGGTGATGATGGGCGCCGAGCGCAAGTCGCTGGTCATGACCGAGGAGGAGAAGCTCCTCACCGCCTATCACGAAGGCGGCCATGCCATCGTCGCCCTCAACGTCAAGGCGACCGATCCGGTCCACAAGGCGACCATCATTCCGCGCGGACGTGCGCTCGGCATGGTCATGCAGCTTCCCGAACGCGACAAGCTCTCCATGAGCCTGGAGCAGATGACGTCGCGGCTCGCCATCATGATGGGCGGCCGGGTCGCGGAAGAGCTCGTGTTCGGCCGCGACAAGGTGACCTCGGGCGCCGCCTCGGACATCGAGCAGGCGACCAAGCTCGCCCGCATGATGGTGACGCGCTGGGGCCTGTCCAACGAGCTCGGCACCGTCGCCTATGGCGAGAACCAGGAAGAAGTCTTCCTCGGCTATTCGGTGGCGCGCCAGCAGAACGTCTCGGAATCGACGGCGCAGAAGATCGATTCGGAGATCCGGCGGCTGGTCGAGGCGGGCTATCAGGAAGCCAACGATATCCTCACCGCCAAGCGCGACGAGCTGGACCTGCTGGCCCGCGGGCTGCTCGAATTCGAGACGCTGTCCGGCGACGAGATCAAGGACCTCCTCAACGGCAAGCGGCCGCGCCGCGAATCGGTGATCGAGCCGTCGACGCCGCGCTCGTCCGCGGTGCCCAATGCCGGCAAGCCGCGGCCGCGGCCCGAGACCGGCGGCATGGAGCCGCAACCGCAGGCTTAAGCCCGGTCGTTGTTTTGAGCTGACGACGCAGGACGGAGATCATCTGTCCTGCGTCGTTTTTTGCGGCATTCCGGTAATGTCGTGCCGCGGCCACACCACCGCGACGATGGCGGTGATGATCGCGAGCACCGCCGCGACGAGCGCCACCACGCCCGGCCAGCCGGCGATAGCTCCACACGAGGCCCGGCACGAAGCCGCCGACGCTGCCGCCGATATAGAAGCTGCTCACGTAGAGCCCGACCGCCGATGAGCGGCCCTCATGGGCGGTCGCGGTGACGTAGCCGGTCGAGGTCGCCTGGCAGATCATGCCGCAGGTCGCGCACAGCACGAGGCCCAGCACGATCAGGAACACCGGCGCCGTGAGCAGAAGCGCAAGCCCCGCCGCCCAGATGACCATGACCCCGAGGATCAGGCCGCGCCGGCCGAACCGCGTCACCGCCCATCCCGTCATCGGCGCGCAGAGCGTGCCGGCGAGATAGGTGACGAACAGCAGCCCGAGCTTGGCCGGCGTGAAGTTGTAGGGCGGCGCCGCGAGATGGAAGCTCACATAGGTGAAGATGGCGATGAAATTGAACAGCACGCCGAACCCGACCGCGTAGATCGCGATCAGCTGCGGGTTTCTGAGGTGGCGCAGCATCTGTATGCCCGACGCGACGAACCCCTCGGAGCGCCGGAACCGCCGCTCGCGCGGCAGCGTCAGCACGACCACGATGGCGCCGATCAGCGAAATCGCCGCGAGCACCAGAAACGCCTCGCGCCAGCCGATCACCTCGGACAGCACGCCCGGAATGAGACGGCCGCAGAAGCCGCCGATGCTGGAGCCGGCGACGTAGATGCCGGCGACGCCCGCCACCTGGGCCGGCGGCCATTCGTCACCGACATAGGCGAGCGCGACGGTGAAGATGGGCGGCAGCATCAGGCCCTGGATGAAACGCCAGACGATGATGCTGTGGACGTCGGCCGCAAGCGCCACCATCACGGTCGGCACCGCGGCGGCGAACATCGCCGCTGTGATCAGCCGCTTGCGTCCGAGCACGTCGGCGATGGCGCCGGTGAACGGCGCCGTGAGCGCAATCGCCAGCGTGCCCGCGGTGATCATGGTGCTGATCTCGGCGGGGCCGACGCCGAACTCGTGCGACAGCTCCGGCAGCAATGCCTGCGGCGCGTAGAGATTGAGGAAGGTGCAGAAGCCCGTGATTGCGATGGCGAAACGCCGGAAGTCGATGGCCATGGGCTCGGGACAAATCCTGCGGGAATCCAGCTTTCGTTTGTGGCACGGCGGGCCGCCACTTTACAGTGCTGCGGCCGCATGGCGGCTGGGCCGGCCGCGCTGCTGCGCCCCGTCATGCGGGACTCGCAGAGGCTATTGACCCGTGCAACGCCTCCCCGAATGATCTCGGCGCCGGCGCGCGGGTTCATCGGCGCGCCGAACCCATGGAGGAATTCGTGCTCATCGACCATCGCTACTATCGGATCAAGCCGGGCATGGTGCCTGCTCATCTCGACATCTATGAAAAGCACGGCTTCGCCGCCCAGTCGCGACATCTCGGCAAGCCGTTCGCCTATCTGTTCACGGAATCGGGCGAAGTGAACACGCTCGTCCACATGTGGCTCTATGACGATGTCGCCGACCGCGCCAACAAGCGCGCCGCCATGGCCGCCGATCCCGAGTGGCAGAATTATCTGCGCCTCAACAACGAAGCCGGATACGTGGTGTCGCAGCAGAACAATCTGATGCTGCCGACCAAGTTTGCGCCGATCAAGCGGTGACGCAGTAAAATCGTCATTCCGGGGCGCGCACAAGCGCGAACCCGGAATCCAGGCCCGAGGTGCAGTCCACTGGATTCCGGGTTCGATGCTTCGCATCGCCCCGGAATGACTGCGTCAAGGTTGGACCCGGGCCTGCGATCAGCTGGTGCGGACCGGGGACAAGTCCGCGTCTTGCCTCTATAAGAGGTCATCCTTCAACCCGCGATTTCCGCCGATGCCCAAACGGGAAACGATGCGGGGAAACGATGCCGGAAACTTCACATGAAAGCCAAGGACAATCTGCGCACCGCCGCCGAGGTGCTGGTCGACCAGTTGATCGTCAACGGTGTCCGCCATGCCTTCTGCGTGCCCGGCGAGAGCTATCTCGCCGTGCTCGATGCGTTTCACGACCGCGACATCGCGGTCACCGTGTGCCGCCACGAGAGCGGGGCGGCGATGATGGCGGAGGCGGTCGGCAAGGTGACCGGGCGGCCCGGCATCTGCTTCGTCACCCGCGGCCCCGGCGCCACCAATGCGTCGGCGGGCATCCACATCGCCCAGCAGGACTCCTCGCCGATGATCGTGTTCGTCGGCCAGGTGGCGCGCGAGATGCGCGAGCGCGAGGCGTTCCAGGAGCTCGACTACCGCGCCGTGTTCGGCACCATGGCCAAATGGGCGACCGAGATCGACGATCCCGCGCGGGTGCCGGAAATCGTGTCGCGCGCCTTCTATGTGGCGACCAGCGGCCGTCCCGGTCCGGTGGTGATCGCGCTTCCCGAGGACATGCTGGTCGAGCGGGTCGCGGTCGCGGATGCGCCGCCGTTCCGGCCGGTGGAGACCTCGCCCGGGGCGGCCGAGATGCGCGAATTGGCGGACCTCGTCGCCAAGGCCGAGCGCCCGATCTTCATTCTCGGCGGCAGCCGGTGGTCGGAAGCCGGGTGCGAGGCGATCACCCGCTTCGCCGAGAAATTCTCGATGCCGATCGCAACCAGCTTTCGCCGCGCCCACCTGTTTCATCCGCTGCACCCCTGCTATGCCGGCGATCTCGGCATCGGACCCAATCCGAAGCTGCTGGCGCGGGTCAAGGCGGCCGACCTCGTCGTGCTGGTCGGCGGCCGGCTCGGGGAAATGCCGACCCAGGGCTACACGCTGTTTCCGATTCCCGCGCCGCAGACGACCTTCGTGCACATCCATCCCGGCGCCGAGGAACTCGGCCGCGTCTACCGGCCGCATCTTGCGATCCATGCGAGCCCGGCCGCCTTCGCGCTCGCGGCGGCCGAGCTTGACGCCGCCGCCGCAGTCCGCGCTGGCGCGCCGAGACCAAGGTCGCCCACGACGATTATCTCGCCTTCTCGGATAAGCCGACCGCGGTGCCCGGCGGCGTCAATCTCGGCGAAATCGTGGTGTGGCTGCGCGACAACCTCCCCGACGACGCCTTCATGTGCAACGGCGCCGGCAACTTCTCGGCCTGGATCCACCGCTTCTACCGCTTCCGCAAGTTTGCCACCCAGATCGCCCCGACGGCGGGATCGATGGGATACGGGCTGCCGGCCGCGATCGGCATGAAGCGGGTGTTTCCGCACCGCACCTGCGTCGCCATCTGCGGCGACGGCGATTTCCTGATGACCGGGCAGGACTTCGCGACCGCCGTCCAGTTCGGCGCGCCGGTCATCGCCATCATCGCCGACAACGGGCTTTACGGCACCATTCGCATGCACCAGGAGCGCGAATATCCCGGCCGCATCTCCGCGACCGAGTTGCGAAATCCCGATTTCGCCGCCTACGCGAAGGCGTTCGGCGGCTTCGGGGTGAAGGTCGAGAAGACCGCGGACTTCGTGGCGGCGTTCCGCGCCGCCGAGCAGTCCGGCCTTCCCGCCATCATTCACCTCAAGGTCGACCCCGAAGCGATCACGCCCGCGACGACGCTGACCAAGATCCGCGAGGCGGCGGTGGCGCGCCAGCACTGACCTTTCTCTCCCCGGAGGCACGGACGGGACTCGCGGCGCGGCTACCGCAGGAATTGGCGCGGACGGCATCGCGCCGCGGAAAGAGCCGGGACACGCCATGGCCTACCGCCGCACGGAACGGGTGATCGCCCGCCTTGCCGCCCGCCAGGAGGCCATCGTCGCGGCTGCGCGGGCGCTGGCGAGCGAAAGCGGGATGGGCGCGGTGCAGATCGTCCCGGTGGCGGAACGCGCCGGCATCGCCGCCGGCACCGTCTACCGCTATTTCCCGTCCAAGGACGATCTCGTCGCCGCGCTGGTGGCGGTCATTTCCGAGCAGGAGATCGCCGCCATCCGCCGTGCCGCGGAGGCGGCGCCGGGGCCGCTGTCGGCGCTTGCGGCCGCGATCATGGCCTTTGCGGCGCGCACCTCGCGGGAGCGCCGGCTGGCCTTCGCCATGCTCGCGGGGGCAGCCGAAGCCGATGCCTCGGCCGAGCGCCTGGCGTTCCGGCGCCAGCTGGCGGCGGAGTTTGCGACCCATATCCGCGCCGCCATCGCGGCCGGCCATTTGCCGGAGCAGGATGCAGCCTTCGCCGCCGCCGCGGTGATCGGCGCCGTGATGGAGGGGCTGGTGGGTACGCTCTCCGGCGCGCCGGAGACGGTGGAGGCCCAGCACAGCGCGGCGCAGGCGCTGACGCTGTTCGCCCTGCGGGCGCATGGGCGTCGTCGACGCCCGGGCGCGCGGGCTGGTGGTCCAGGCAGGGTGAGTCCCCTTTCGCCAACTCCGGACAATGCGCCGCATAGGGGCAGCAAAGGGCCAAACTTCGGACCCATGCACTGCAAAAAACGCAGGGCTTGTTCGACCAACTCGCGCTGCCGGAAACGGAATCCTGAAGGGAGCGTGCTGTGCACTGCGGCGTCACGCCGAGCGCCTTGACCAAGATCAAGTGATTGCTGCCTTCCATGAAGCAGACTGCCTAAAAGGATTGGTACTCGGACTACCCGGTGGTGCTCATGATGCGACGGCGGGAATTCATCGCGGGGCTTGGCGGCGCGGTGGCGTGGCCGCTCGCGGCGCGTGCGCAGCAGCCGGCGATGCCGGTGGTCGGGTTCGTCAACGCGCGGGTCGGCCGATGCCTCAGCGCGCTATGCGGCGCGCGTTCCGCAAGGGCCTCGGTGAAACCGGCTACGTCGAAGGCCGGAACGTGACGGTCGAGTACCACTGGCTGGAGGGCCAATTCGATCGCCTGCCGGCGCTGATGGCTGACCTGGTCCGCCGTCGTGTGGCCGTGATCGCCACGCCCGCCAGCACGCCCGCTGCGATCGCGGCCAAAGCTGCGACCGCGACGATCCCGATCGTGTTCGGCGTCGGTGAAGACCCGGTCAAGCTTGGTCTTGTCGCCAGCCTCGCCCGGCCGGGCGGCAACGCGACCGGCATCAATTTTTTCGCCGTGGAGGTGGTGGCCAAGCGGCTCGCACTCCTGCATGAGCTGGTGCCCAAGGCCGTTCGTGTTGCCGTGCTCGTCAATCCGGCCAATGCTACGAACGCCGAGACCACATTGCGGGAGCGTGCAGGAAGCCGCCCGCGTTATCGGGCTGCAAATCCATGTCCTCAACGCCAGCACGAGCCGCGAGATCGATGCGGCCTTTGCCACCCTTGCGCGCGAGCGCCCCGATGCCCTCTTCGTCGCTGGCGACGCATTCTTCAACAGCCGCCGCGTGCAATTTGCCACCTTGGCGGCGCGCGACAGGATTCCGGCGGCTTATGCGGATCGTGATATTGTCGCAGCCGGCGGGCTGATGAGCTACGGAACCGATATCGCGGACATGTTATCGTCAAGTCGGCGTCTATACCGGCAACATCCTCAAGGGCGCCAAGCCCGCCGACCTGCCGGTCGTGCAGTCGACCAGGTTCGAGTTCGTCATCAACCTGCAAACGGCGAGGGCGCTCGGCATCGAGGTGCCGGAAACGCTCCTCGCGACCGCCGACGAGGTGATCCAGTGAGCGCGGCGCAGGCACTGACGCTGTTCGCTCTGAGGGCGATGGGCGTCGTCGACGCCCGGCGCGCGGGCTGGTGGTCCAGGCGGGGTGAGCAAACCCGAGCTTCAATGCGCCATCAGGGTCGGCACCGTCATGGTCTGCAGGATGCCCGGGTGGTGCCGCCGAGCACGAATTCGCGCAGCCGCGAATGGCCGTAGCCGCCCATCACCATGAAATCGACGCCGTTGTCGGCCGCATAGGACAAGATGGTGTTGGCGACGTCGACGTCCTCGGCGACGAGCTGCCGGACCTCGACCTTGAGGCCATGGCGGGCGAGATGATTGCCGATCTCGACACCGGGGACCTCGTCCTTCTTGGTGCGGCCGTTGGCGACCATGACGATGTCGATCGCCTTGGCCCGGCGCAGGAACGGCATCGCATCGCCGATGGCGCGGGCCGCGCCGTGGCTGCCGTCCCAGGAGACCAGCACGCGATCGAGCTTCAGCGGTGCCTTCTGGATATAGGGCACGACGACCGCGGGCCGGCCGGACTGGAACAGGGAGGCTTCGACGATGAGGTCGTCGCCGTTGGGACGGTCGGGTTCCTGCTGCTTGACCACCGACAGATCGAAGCGCCGGGCGATCCGGCCGAACAGGCCGATGGCGTCGCCGAGGCTCGTCTCGAACAGGCGATGCTCGGCGGACAGGCCCTCGCGCTTGGCGGCGGCCTCGAAACGATCGATGGCGGCCTTGGCGGCGGCGCGGAACTCGTCGCGCTGGACGTCCACCCAGGTCGACGACAGGCCGTCCAGGACCGCCGGCGTGACCACGGGATCGAAGGCAAAGGCGATGGCGGCGATGTGGGCCTCGAACGCGGCGGCGATCGAGATGGCGAATTCGGCGGCCGGATCGCGGGCGGCCTCCAGGGTCAGGTTCACGACGAGGTCCTTGATCATGGCCGATCTCCCGGATTGCGCCCATCGCCGCGCAAGATCAGCTTAGATCATCCCCCGCCGTCGCTCTTGATCCGCGTCAACAGCAGGCGCGGGGCGGGCGAGCCCGCCCCGCTGTGCAAGTTACTTCTTGACGTTGCCGTCCTTGTCGAACTGGGAGACATAGCTCCACAGGTCGCCCAGTTCCTTTTCGTTCTTGATGCCGGCGAAGATCATCTTGGTGCCCGGCACCTTGGCGCGCGGATCCTTGATGTATTCCTTGAAAACGGCCTCGCTCCAGGTGATCCCGGAAGCCTTGTTCGCATCGCTGTAGTTGAAGCCTTCGACGGTGCCCGACTTGCGGCCATTGAGGCCGTTGAGCTCCGGTCCGACCTTGTTGGTGGCGTCCGGGCCGATGTTGTGGCACGGGGCGCATTTGCGGAACGACTTCTCGCCCGCTTCCACGTCCTGGGCGATGTGCCGCCCCGGTCGACACCATAAGTCCGACCGCAACAAACACGAATTGTCTCATCTTGACGTCTCCTTGCGCTGGCTACGAGCGTCCGCAATGGCGCTCGTGGGCGCTCCTCTTTTGGCTCTCGAGCCCCCAAGGATGGTTCGAATGGCGTGCTTGATGGCCGCTGTCAACGGCGAATCGAGCATGGCGGCGGCCGGGCGCGGCCGTATTGAGCTTATCCCGGCCGATTTCTCGCGCTAAAAGAATGTGGTTAAGGAGATTCGCATGCCGGTGCAGATGCCCGCCCGCGACGAAGCCGTCCTCAAGCGCCGCAGCGAAATCGTGCGGGCGCTGCGGGCCATCGTGCCGAACGAGGGGGTCATTTCCGCCGAGCGCGAGATGCGGCCCTACGAATCCGACGGGCTGACCGCCTATCGCCAGCTTCCCATGGTGGTGGTGCTGCCCCGGACCGTCGAAGAGGTCGCCGCGCGTGCTCCGCTACTGCCATTCCAAGGGGATCAAGGTGGTTCCACGGGGGGCCGGCACCTCGCTCTCCGGGGGCGCGCTGCCGCTCGGGGACGGCGTCCTGCTCGGCATGGCGCGGTTCAACCGCATCCGCGAGGTCGATTTCGCCAATCGGGTCGCGGTGGTGGAGCCGGGCGTGACCAATCTCGCGATCACCCAGGCGGTTGCGCATCGCGGTTTCTACTACGCGCCCGACCCGTCCTCGCAGATCGCCTGCACCATCGGCGGCAATGTGGCGGAGAATTCCGGCGGCGTGCACTGCCTCAAATACGGAATGACCGCGAACAACGTGCTCGGCTGCGAGATCGTGCTGATGAACGGCGACATCATCCGGCTGGGCGGCAAGCATCTCGATGCCGGGGGCTACGACCTGCTGGGCGTCTTCATCGGCTCCGAGGGGCTGCTCGGCGTCGTCACCGAGGTCACGGTGCGCATCCTGCAGAAGCCGGAAAGCGCGCGCGCCATCCTCATCGGCTTCCCCGATGCGGGGGACGCCGGCGTCTGCGTCGGCCGCATCATCGGGGCCGGGATCATTCCCGCGGGCATCGAGATGATGGACCGGCCGGCCATCCATGCGGTGGAGGAGTTCGTCCATGCCGGCTATCCGCTCAATGTGGAAGCGATCCTGATCGTAGAGCTCGACGGTCCCCAGGCCGAGGTCGACCACCTCGTCGCGAAGGTGTCGGAGCTCGCCCTCGGCTGCCGCGCCACCACGCTGCGCAGCTCCAATTCGGAAGCCGAGCGGCTGCTGTTCTGGGAGGGGCGCAAGGCGGCATTCCCGGCGGTCGGCCGCATATCACCCGACTATTTCTGCATGGACGGCACCATTCCGCGTGCCATGCTGCCCAAGGTGCTGCAGTGCATGCGCGAAATGTCACACATCTACGGCCTTCGGGTCGCCAACGTGTTTCATGCCGGCGACGGCAATCTCCATCCGCTCATCCTTTACGATGCCAACCAGCCAGGGCGAGCTGGAGCGCGCGGAGGCGTTCGGCGCCGACATCCTCAAGCTGTGCGTCGAGGTCGGCGGCGTGCTCACCGGCGAGCATGGCGTCGGGGTCGAGAAGCGGGACCTGATGCCGGTGATGTTCTCCGAGGTCGATCTCGCGCACCAGCAGCGCCTCAAATGCGCATTCGACGAACAGGGCCTGCTCAATCCCGGCAAGGTGTTTCCGACGCTCCATAGCTGCGCCGAGCTCGGCCGCATGCATGTGAGCGGCGGACGCGTGCCGTTCCCCGATATCCCACGGTTCTGATGCCGCGATCCTGATCCGATGGAAGATACGATCAAGCCCCGCGACCGCAACGACATCGAGGCTGCCGTGCAATGGGCGCTCGGCGGCGGCAAATCGCTCGAGATCATCGGGCACGGCTCCAAGCGCGCGCTCGGCCGCCCGGCGCAATACGACGCGACCCTCGACATTTCTGCGCTGTCCGGCGTGACGCTCTACGAGCCGCAGGAGCTGGTGCTGTCGGCGAAAGCCGGCACCCCGCTCGCCGAGATCGATGCGCTGCTGGCCGCGCAGGGCCAGGCTCTTGCGTTCGAGCCGATCGATTACGGACCCGTGCTCGGGGAGCCGGACGGCCAAAGCACCATCGGCGGCGTGATCGCGGCCAACCTTTCGGGCCCCCGGCGCATCAAGGTGGGCACCGTGCGCGACCATTTTCTCGGGGTGACGGCCGTTTCCGGGCGCGGCGAGACGTTCAAGTCGGGCGGCCGGGTGGTCAAGAACGTCACCGGATACGATCTGTGCAAGCTGCTGGCGGGCTCATGGGGCACGTTGGGAATCATGACCGATGTCACCCTCAAGGTGCTGCCGCAGCCGGAGACGGAAGCGACGCTGATCCTGTTCGGCCTCAACGAACGGGAGGCCTGCGAGGCGATGACCAAGGCGATGGCAACGTCCTTCGACGTGTCCGGCGCCGCCCATCTGCCCGATTATCTGGCGGCACGCCTGGACGGCGTCGGCCGCTCCGAGGCCGTAACGCTGCTCCGAATCGAAGGCGTCAAACCCTCGGTGCTCCACCGCATCGAAGGGCTCGAACGCGTGCTGCGGCCGGGCCCGGCGATGGCGAAGCTGGACGAACCCACCTCGCGCATGTTGTGGCGCGCGATCCGCGACGCCAAGCCATTGTCCGCCAAGTCCGAGGTCGGCTCGCGCCCGCTGTGGCGCATCTCGACTGCGCCGAGCCATGGCTACGAGATCATGGCGCGGATTTCTCCGGCGTCGCAGCTGTTCTTCGACTGGGCCGGGGGTCTCGTCTGGGTCGCGCCGCCGGCCGCGCCGGACTGCGGCGCTGCCGGCATCCGCCGCGCGGTGGCCGAAGTGGGCGGTCACGCCGCCCTGGTGAGGGGGCCGGCCGCCTCCAGGGCCTCGATCGACGTGTTCGAGCCGGTCGCGGGCGCGCTCGGGGCGCTGACCAAGCGGATCAAGGAGAGCTTCGATCCCAAGGGCGTGCTCAATCCCGGGCGGATGTGGGCGGGCGTATAGACATGCAGACGTCATTCTCGCTTGCCCAGCTCGCTGATCCCGCCATTGCGGAGGCGGACAAGATCCTGCGGGCATGCGTGCATTGCGGGTTTTGCACCGCGACCTGCCCGACCTATCTGCTGCTCGGGGACGAAGACGATTCCCCGCGCGGTCGCATCTATCTCATCAAGGACATGCTGGAAAAAGGCGAGCCGGCGCGCCGCGAGGTCGTCAAGCATGTCGACCGCTGCCTGTCCTGCCTGTCCTGCATGACGACCTGCCCGTCGGGCGTCCACTACATGCATCTCGTCGATCATGCCCGCGCCCATGTGGAGAAGACCTACCGCCGGCCCTTTTTCGACCGTATGCTGCGGGCGGTGCTGCTCAAGGTGCTGCCGGATCCGAGGCTGTTCCAGATGGCGCTGCTCGGCGGCCTGCTGGCGAAGCCGCTTGTTCCGCTGTTCCGCTTCGCCGGGTTCAAGCGAATCGTGGCGATGCTCAACCTGGCGCCGGCTCGGTTTCCGCGCCGGACTTCGCGGTCCCAGAAATCGTTTCCAGCGCCGTGGCCGCGGCGCGGCCGGGTCGCGCTGCTGTCGGGATGCGTTGCCGATTCGCTGGCGCCGGAGATCAACGCGGCTGCCATACGCGTTCTCAATCGCCATGGATTCGACGTTGTGATCACGGCCGGCGAAGGATGTTGTGGATCACTCGCCCACCATATGGGTCGTGAAACCGAGGCGCATGCCGCTGCGCGACGCAATATCGCCGCATGGAAAACCGAAATCGACGGCCAGGGATTGGACGCCATTCTGACTACAGCGTCGGGTTGCGGCACAACCATGAAGGACTACGGCTTCATGTTCCGCACCGAGGAGGACATCGCCGGCGATGCCGCAAAGGTCAGCAGCCTGGTCCGGGACGTATCTGAATTCATTGGCGAAATCAGGTTTTTGAAATATGTCGTCCGGCCCCCTCTGGCGGTCGCCTACCACTCCGCCTGCGCGTTGCAGCACGGCCAGAACATCACAACTTTGCCGAAGGAGCTGCTGGCCAAGGCCGGCTTCGCCGTCAAGGATATTCCCGAGGGTCACATCTGTTGTGGATCGGCCGGAACGTACAACCTTTTGCAGCCCGAATTGGCAAATCGGTTGCGTGATCGCAAAATCGCGCATATCCAAGAGATTGCGCCTGATTTGATTGCGGCCGGAAATATCGGCTGCATCACCCAGATCGCAGCGGGCATTGGAATTCCGGTTGTTCATCCGATCGAATTAATCGACTGGGCGACCGGGGGGCCGGCGCCAAGGGCGCTCGAAAGTAGGGGCCGTCCGATGTAATCGGCAGCCTGAGTTCGTCGACTTAGAGTTCCACACAGCCGCTAATCGAGTTTTGATTATCCCGGTGTGTATCGGAAGTTCAGCCGCAACGATCGGGAGGACGATCATGGCGAAGAAGGCGAAGAAGGCAAAGAAGGCGAAGAAGGAAAAGAAAGCGAAGAAAATGGCTGCGATGAAGGCCGCTTCGAAGAAGAAGTCCACGAAGAAGGCCACCGCGAAGAAGCCAGCCAAGAAGGCAGCGAAGAAGCCGGCCAAAAAGGCCGCTGCGAAACGCGCGCCCGCGAAAAAGGCCGCCAAGGCGCCGGCTAAGAAGGCAGCCGCGAAAAAGCCGGCCGCGAAAAAGGTCGTCGCAAAGAAGGCTCCGGCGAAAAAGCCGGTCATGAGCGCTCCGGCGCCAAAGCCCGCCGTCGCGAAGCCGGCCGCACCGTCGCCGGTGGCTGCCGCGCCCAAGCCTGTGATGCCGAAGCCCGCCGCACCGCCGGCGCCGAAGCCGATGGCGCCCGCAGCGCCGCCCCGGCCGATGACCGCTGCGCCGCCAAGGCCGGCCATGCCGCCTTCTGCGCCGCCAGCCGCTTCACACATGGCCCCGCGGCCGGCATCGCCCATGCCCGCGCCGCCGCCCCGGCCTGCCGCTCCTCCGGCTCCCGCCGCCGCGCCGCCGCGGCCGGTGGTCCCGCCTGCAGCGCCCGCGCATACCGCTCCGCAACCGGCGCCCCACATGCCGCCACGGCCGGCGCCCGCGCCGGGTCCGAGCGGCACATCGACGCCCGGTTCCGGAACCGGCGGCCACGGGTCGTCCGGTTCGAGCGGCACGTAGAGCATGATCCCGAAAAGTTGCAGACTTTTCGGACAAGATCATACTCAAAATCAAAGACTTTAGAGCCCTGACCCCGGCATTTGGTTTCCAAATGTCGGGGAAGTCAGCCCAGACGCACTTATCCAAGCAGACGGGGACCGTCTGTTTGAGAGCTACCTTCGCTTCTTCGGATTTCACCTCGCCGTTTCACCTCTCCCGTCCGGGAGAGGTGAGGGCAAGGCGCGTCAGGCCGCCGCCTTCTTGCGGTTGGCTTCCAGCCGCGCATCGACCAGCGCCACCTGCGCGTCGATCGCCGGAAGGCTCAGGCCCTTCTGCCGGGCGATCAACTGCACCAGCTTGTCGGCGCGCTCGATGTTGGTCGCGCCGTTTTGCAGCGCGCGCGCGGCCGAGGCCGGGCGCGACAGGCTCTGCGCGGCGGCGGCGTATTTCTCGAACGGCACCAGGTCGGACGGCGCAGCGCCGAGCTTGACGCACAGGTCGAACACGAAATTGTAGACGGCGCGCGCCTCTTCGAGATTGCTGTGCACCGCTTCCTGGGCGGTGCGCATGCCGTCCTTGGTGATGCAGCGGTAGTTGCCGGCGAGCAGCATCGACCACTTGGCGAGCGGCACGAAGATCGAGTCGTGCACGCGCAGCTTCACCGGCAATTCGATCTTGCCCTCGGGGGTATCGAAGCGCACCGCGTCGATGTCCTTCTCGATCTGGCGCAGAATGCCGGTGTATTTGTCGTTGTCGAATTTCGCGACCTTGAAATTGGTCGGCAGCGTGACCATCAGCACGTTGACCTTTTCATCCGGCGGGCGGATCGCCTGCGGGTCGGGGCTGCACAGCGTCAGCAGGGCGGGATCGAAATTGTCCCACACGGTCGGGTCGGTATAGGCCGGCTTGAGCGCGTCGTAGTCGAGGCCGGGAATCCGCTTCACATAGGGCAGCGGCGGCATGTTCATGATCGACATGCAGGGAACCTTTGAGGTCGCCACCGCGTCGAGCAGCTCGCGCACTCCGGGCGAGCGGTACTGCGGCTCCTGCATGGCGAGCCCCACCAGATCGTAGTCCTTGGGGTTGACACTTGCCGCGCCGCCGGCCGTCACCTTGCCCGGCAGCTTGCGCGAATCGATCTCGATCGGGTCCTTGCGGCCCTTGACCGGCAGGCGCACGCGGAATCCCTCGGCGTTGATCAGGTCGGCCTCGGCAGGCAGGCACACCAGATGAACCGAATGTCCGCCGAACATGATCTTCGAGGCCAGCAGCGACCCGTAGGAGGCGCCCATGATCAGAATTTTGTACGTCGCAGCCATGGCCAACTACTCCCTATCGCTCGTTCGTGAAAAACGCGTCGCGTGGCGTGCATGCTATTCGGCCCGGCAGGGCGATTTAATCGAGCATCGCTCCCGGCGCGATGGAACATCCAAAAGGAACCGGATGCTGTGAGACGTATCGAGGAGACGGGCGCGGCGAGGCAGGCGAGGACATGGAATCGCTGTTCGATCTGATCGCTGAGAGCGCGCGCGAGCGGCCAGCCGCTCGATCCTTTGATGGTAGTATATTACCGATAAAAATCCAGCCTCCGCGCCCCTTCGAGCGTAAGCCCCTTCCGCAACAGGGACAGGCAAAAGCCGGCGCGCGGAATTTGTGCGACCCTTTTTTAACCCCATGCGCTTCATCAATGACGCCGGCCATTTCGTAGCGATACTCGATGGCCGTGACCTCTACCGCGAAGCAACATCGCCGCCTACATCACGCTGCAGCGGATGCCTCGGTAGGGGGTCCGGTTCACCACGCTGTACCCGGCCGTGCCGTCAGGGCGATCGGGACAAGGGGAGTTTTTCGCAATGAATTTCGAGAAGTACACGGACCGCGCCCGCGGCTTCGTTCAATCCGCCCAATCGCTGGCGCTGCGTGAAGGCCACCAGCAGTTCGGCACCGAGCATCTGCTCAAGGTGCTCCTCGACGATCCCGAAGGTCTGGCCGCCGGGCTCATCGACCGGTCCGGAGGCCGCTCGCGCGAGGCGCTGGCCGCTGTCGAGGCGGCGCTCGCCAAGCGTCCCAAGGTCGAGGGCAGCGGCGCCGGCCAGCTCTACATGGAGCCGGCGCTGGCGCGCGTGTTCGAGACCGCCGAGAAGATTGCCGAGAAGGCCGGCGACAGCTTCGTGACCGTCGAGCGCCTGCTGCTCGCGCTCGCCCTGGAAAAGGATTCCGAGGCCGGCAAGATCCTGGCCAAGGCCGGAGTGACGCCGCAGAACCTCAATGCCGCGATCGAGGCCCTGCGCAAGGGCCGCACCGCCGATTCGGCCTCCGCCGAGAACGCCTATGACGCGCTCAAGAAATACGGCCGCGATCTCACCCAGGCGGCGCGCGACGGCAAGCTCGATCCGGTGATCGGCCGCGACGAAGAGATCCGGCGCACCATTCAGGTGCTGTCCCGCCGCACCAAGAACAATCCGGTGCTGATCGGCGAGCCCGGCGTCGGCAAGACCGCCATCGTGGAAGGCCTCGCGCTGCGCATCATCAATGGCGACGTGCCGGAGAGCCTCAATGACAAGAAGCTCATCGCGCTCGACATGGGCGCGCTGATCGCCGGCGCGAAATATCGCGGCGAGTTCGAGGAACGGCTCAAGGCGGTGCTGCAGGAGGTGACGTCGTCGGACGGCAACATCATCCTGTTCATTGACGAGATGCACACGCTGGTCGGCGCCGGCAAGGCCGACGGCGCCATGGACGCCTCGAATCTGCTCAAGCCGGCCTTGGCGCGCGGCGAGTTGCACTGCATCGGCGCCACCACGCTCGACGAATACAAAAAGCACGTCGAGAAGGACGCGGCGCTGGCGCGACGGTTCCAGCCGGTGTTCGTGTCCGAGCCGACCGTCGAGGATACGGTGTCGATCCTGCGCGGGCTCAAGGACAAGTACGAGCAGCATCACGGCGTCACCATCACCGACTCAGCCATCGTCGCCGCGGCAACGCTGTCGAACCGCTACATCACCGACCGCTTCCTTCCCGACAAGGCGATCGACCTCATCGACGAGGCGGCGGCGCGGCTGAAGATGCAGGTCGATTCCAAGCCGGAGGCGCTCGACACCATCGATCGCGACATCGTGCGGCTGCGCATCGAGCAGGAGGCGCTCAAGAAGGAACGCGACGCCGCCTCGCGCGACCGGCTCAAGACGCTGGAAAAGGAACTCAAGGAGCTGGAGAAGCGCTCGGCCGACCTCACCAGCCGATGGAAGTCGGAAAAGGAGAAGCTGTCGGACGCCCAGAAGCTCAAGCTCGAGCTCGAGCAGGCGCGCACCGAGCTCGCCAATGCGCAGCGGAAGGGCGAATATCAGCGCGCCGGCGAACTCGCCTATGGCCGCATTCCCGAGCTGGAGAAGAAGCTCAAGGCGATCGAATTGACCGAGGGCAAAGCCGCGATGCTTCAGGAGGCCGTCACCGCCGACAACATCGCCCAGGTGGTGTCGCGCTGGACCGGGGTGCCGGTCGAACGTATGCTCGAAGGCGAGAGGGAAAAGCTCCTGCATATGGAGAAAAGCCTCGCGGCCCGCGTCATCGGCCAGGCCGAGGCGGTGCGCGCGGTGTCGACGGCGGTGCGCCGTGCCCGTGCCGGGCTGCAGGACCCCCACCGTCCCATCGGCTCATTCATCTTCCTGGGGCCGACCGGCGTCGGCAAGACCGAGCTGACCAAGGCGCTCGCCGAGTTCCTGTTCGACGACGAGAACGCGATGGTGCGCCTCGACATGTCCGAATACATGGAGAAGCATTCGGTGGCGCGGCTGATCGGGGCGCCGCCCGGCTATGTCGGCTATGAGGAGGGCGGCGCGCTGACCGAAGCGGTGCGGCGGCGGCCCTATCAGGTCATACTGTTCGACGAGATCGAGAAGGCCCATCCCGACGTCTTCAACGTGCTGCTTCAGGTCCTCGATGACGGCCGCCTCACCGATGGCCAGGGCCATACCGTCGACTTCCGCAACACGCTGATCGTGATGACCTCGAATCTCGGCGCCGAGTATCTCGTCAACCAGCCGGAAGGGCAGGACAGCGACGCCGTCCGCGATCTCGTGATGGGCGCGGTGCGGGCGCATTTCCGGCCGGAATTCCTCAACCGGGTCGACGAGATCATCCTGTTCCACCGGCTGCGGCGCGAGGACATGGCGCGCATCGTCGACATCCAGATCAAGGCCCTCGACAAGCTCCTGGCGGACCGCAAGATCGTCATCGAGCTCGACGCGGCGGCACGCGAGTGGCTCGCCGACAAGGGCTACGACCCCGCCTATGGGGCGCGACCGCTCAAGCGGGTGATTCAGAAGACGGTTCAGGACCCGCTGGCGGAAATGATCCTGTCGGGCCGGGTGAAGGACGGTGAAAAGGTCACGATCTCCGCGACCAAGTTCGGCCTCACCTTCAACGGCAAGGTGGCCGCGGCCGCGTAAGGCGGCAGAACTCGCAGGGCGCCATACGCTGCACCATTGCGCCCTGCGAAACTCCGCCCGGCAGCGACTTGGGTCGTCGCGTGCTTAGACGTTCATCCAGCTGCGGACCTGGTCGACGAAGGCTGTCGCGGCCCT
Source organism: uncultured Alphaproteobacteria bacterium (assembly GCA_963791375.1). Lineage (GTDB taxonomy): Bacteria > Pseudomonadota > Alphaproteobacteria > Rhizobiales > Xanthobacteraceae > JAJPKK01. The sequence continues at coordinate 6,047 of CAWBSI010000008.1, read as the reverse complement.
TTTCGGCAGCCCCCCAACGAAGAGCGGATTGAGGCCGCCGCTGCTTTCGATGGTGATGGAGTCCCAGATCAGGCCGCGTTCATGGGTGACCTCGGCCAGGTGAGACATCGGCAAATGCTCGTCCTGCCGCGTCCACGGCGTGAGCCATGAGCCTACCTTGATCAGCGTGATGCCGAGCCGGTCCGCCGAAAGCCGGGCCGGGAACACGAATTCGGTGAAGCGCAACTTGCATATGGCCCACAGCCGGCTCGAGTGAACGTGCAGGGTCGGGCCCGTGGAGGTGGCGGTCGTGCTCATCCGGGCTAGCGCGAGGGGTTGCCGGATTGGGCAACGCGGGATGGCGACTGGGCCATCATGCCGTCGAGGCGGTCGCGCTCCTTCTCGAAGCCCGCGAGCACCGAGCCTTCGAGCACCCGTCCGCGGGGCAGCTTGATGCGCATGGGATCCACGAATCGGCTGTTGACCAGGATTTCGAAGTGCACATGGGCGCCGGTCGATTGGCCGGTCGAGCCGACATAGCCGATCACCTGGCCCTGGCGGACCCGCGCGCCCGGCTCCATGCCGCGCGCAAAGGCGGTCATGTGGCCGTAAGCGGTTTCATAGCCGTTCATGTGCTTGATGCGAATGTATTTGCCGTAACCGGATTCCCATCCGGCCTTCTCGATCGCTCCGTTGCCGGAGGCATAGATGGGGGTCCCCATCGGCGCCGCCCAATCGATGCCGGTGTGCATCTTGGTGTAGCCGAGGATCGGATGGCGCCGCGATCCGAAGCCGGAGCGCATGATGGCGGTGGGCACCGGCTTGCGGACCAGGAATTTCTTCGCGCTCTTGCCGGTCTCGTCGTAGTAGTCGGCGATGCCATCGTCGGTGGTGATGAAGCGGTAGAATTTTCTCGCTTCGCCGCCGACGGTGAGGGACGCGAACATCACGTCGGCTTTGCCGTCGTTGTTTTCTTCGTCTCCGGAGTAGAGCACTTCGAAGGAGTCGCCGGGCTTGGCCTTGCGCTGGAAATCGACGTCGTAGGAATAGACCCGGATCAATTCCTCGATGACGCTGTTGGGCACCTGGTTGCGCAACGCGGTTTCATAGATGCTCTGATAGAGCCGCACGCCGTTGCCGTCATCCTCATCGTCGTCGTCGGTCTCCGCGACCTGGGTCTCCGCGCTCTGGACGTCGACGGCGACATATTTGCCGAGATCGGACAGCGCGACGACCGCCTCGATCGCGGTCTCGCCGACCAGCGTGACGCGCACCGGCTGCAGCCGCTGGGTGCCGCGGACGGGCGACAGCAGCACGCGGATCTTCTGGCCCTCCTTGAGATTGCCGTCGCGGCCGCGCGGGCCGAGCACCGCGGCGATCGCCTTGATCTCATCGGGCGTGGCGCCGAGATCGCGCAGGATCGCGCCGAGCGTTTCGCCCTTCTTCATCACGATGCTGCGCTCGTTCCAGCTGTTGCCGCCGGTCACCTGGCTCGCGGTCTTTGCCAGCATGGTGATGTTCTCGGGCACGATCCGCGCCTCGAAGCCGGCATAGGGATCGGCCGGCGCCTCCGGGGAAGCATAGGCGAGCTTGCCTGGGTTGATGCTCGCCAGGGCGAATTTCGGCGGAACCGCGCCGGTGTAATTGGCGGCGTCGCGAACCTTGCTCAGCACATCGTCCTGTTGCACCAGAGCCGCGAGCCTCAAGCGCGGCATCGAGCTCAGCAGGTCGCGGGTGACGAAGGAGACCTCCGCATCCGACGCGCCGGCACCTTCCTCGGCCGCCGGCGTTTCATCGTCGCCCATATTGGCGAGCAGCCGCTGCGGATTGAACGGCGGAATCTTCGCCGACAGCTCGGTCGCCGACAGCGCGAGGTTGCTGGAGATCTTTACGAACGGCCGCACCCGCGGCACTTCGCGCTCGCCGACCTTGGTCATGGTGGTGACGCGGATCACATGGCGGGCGGAATTGGTTTCGGCGATCGGCGGCAGGCGATCGCTCTTGCGCGCGGTGGCGCGGCCGCCGGGCGCACCGCGCAAGGGCTCGACCCGCTCGGGGTTGGCGGCGAAGTGGGCTTCGCCGTCGAGCGCTGCGAAAACGGCGCCTCCCATCAGGGCGGCGCCGCACAGGCCAGTCAGAATCGTTCCGGAGAGCCAACGTACCGATACGCGGCGCCGATCGAAATCTTTGCGCAGGCCACCATCGACGGACAACGCTGGTTCGTTGCCGAGTTCGATGGCGCTGGGCTTGGGTCCCTGTGAATCGCGCCCCGTACCGTGATCCAAACGCCCGTTCCCCCGTCCGTGCGGCTCACGCGTGAACCGCCGCCCCCACCCGCCTCGGCCGTACCAAGCCGATACGTTTGACGTTCCGGCACCCGGCCGGACCGATCAGTCGTCCGCCCAGGGCAGCCCCGGGCAAGTCATTTGGGTCAAAATCCCCACAGATCCGGACCGAGCGTCCGGCATATCCCCGTGGGTTAAAGAGGGGTGAAGATTGTGGCTACAGTACGACATATTGCCACTTTGGCACGTGTGCCCGAGGGGTGTCGACGCCCGCGTGCCTCTATCTGCGGTTGCATCTGCGGGGTGCTATTAACAATTTTGCAACGGTAAGAAAATCTGCAGGGGCATGGTTGACAAGGTTCGGGGCCGTCGCCTATATAGCCCCCACACGGCGCGCCGCCGCTCGGCGCGATGACGCGCCTGCGAAGCTCCTCACTGATAACGGTGACCAGCCTTCCGATCTGTAGTCGGGGGCGGTGGCTTCGACGGCTTTCCGGCTCGTTCGGAGAGTAAGGGATCCTTGCGGTCCCGGGCTGTTTGACAGGTGAATCGGAAGAAAGAGAAACGTGGACGGCGGAGTCCTTGCGGGCCGCTTCCAGCGGGGGATCAATCCCAGGATTGATCCAGGCGCAGTTGCGGTCGGACGAGACTTCGGCGGTACACGTTTCAGGTCAACACCATTTCCGTGAAGCGGAGGGTGTGGGCACGACGCAAGTCGGGCTCATGCTCAGGCGCGCATGGATGAGGTGGGACCTCGTCAAACGTTGTGATCAGCCGGAACAAGTTCTCATCCAACTTGAGAGTTTGATCCTGGCTCAGAGCGAACGCTGGCGGCAGGCTTAACACATGCAAGTCGAGCGCTCGTAGCAATACGGGAGCGGCAGACGGGAGAGTAACACGTGGGAACGTACCCTTCGGTTCGGAATAACCCAGGGAAACTTGGGCTAATACCGGATACGTCCGTAAGGAGAAAGATTTATCGCCGAGGGATCGGCCCGCGTCCGATTAGCTAGTTGGTGGGGTAATGGCCCACCAAGGCGACGATCGGTAGCTGGTCTGAGAGGATGATCAGCCTCACTGGGACTGAGACACGGCCCAGACTCCTACGGGAGGCAGCAGTGGGGAATATTGGACAATGGGCGCAAGCCTGATCCAGCCATGCCGCGTGGGTGATGAAGGCCTTAGGGTTGTAAAGCCCTTTCGGCGGGGAAGATAATGACGGTACCCGCAGAAGAAGCCCCGGCTAACTTCGTGCCAGCAGCCGCGGTAATACGAAGGGGGCTAGCGTTGCTCGGAATCACTGGGCGTAAAGCGCACGTAGGCGGATCGTTAAGTCAGGGGTGAAATCCTGGAGCTCAACTCCAGAACTGCCTTTGATACTGGCGATCTCGAGTTCGGGAGAGGTGAGTGGAACTGCGAGTGTAGAGGTGAAATTCGTAGATATTCGCAAGAACACCAGTGGCGAAGGCGGCTCACTGGCCCGATACTGACGCTGAGGTGCGAAAGCGTGGGGAGCAAACAGGATTAGATACCCTGGTAGTCCACGCCGTAAACGATGGATGCTAGCCGTTGGCGGGTTTACTCGTCAGTGGCGCAGCTAACGCTTTAAGCATCCCGCCTGGGGAGTACGGTCGCAAGATTAAAACTCAAAGGAATTGACGGGGGCCCGCACAAGCGGTGGAGCATGTGGTTCAATTCGAAGCAACGCGCAGAACCTTACCAGCCCTTGACATCCCGGTCGCGGGAACCAGAGATGGATCCCTTCAGTTCGGCTGGACCGGAGACAGGTGCTGCATGGCTGTCGTCAGCTCGTGTCGTGAGATGTTGGGTTAAGTCCCGCAACGAGCGCAACCCTCGCCCTTAGTTGCCATCATTCAGTTGGGCTCTCTAAGGGGACTGCCGGTGATAAGCCGCGAGGAAGGTGGGGATGACGTCAAGTCCTCATGGCCCTTACGGGCTGGGCTACACACGTGCTACAATGGCGGTGACAGTGGGACGCAATGGAGCAATCCTGCGCAAATCTCAAAAAGCCGTCTCAGTTCGGATTGTGCTCTGCAACTCGAGCACATGAAGTTGGAATCGCTAGTAATCGTGGATCAGCACGCCACGGTGAATACGTTCCCGGGCCTTGTACACACCGCCCGTCACACCATGGGAGTTGGCTTTACCTGAAGACGGTGCGCTAACCGCAAGGAGGCAGCCGGCCACGGTAGGGTCAGTGACTGGGGTGAAGTCGTAACAAGGTAGCCGTAGGGGAACCTGCGGCTGGATCACCTCCTTTCTAAGGATGCCAGGACCAGAGGTCAGAGGTCGGTAATCAGTGATCAGAGTGATCGCTGACCGGCTACGCTCTTCCAGGCGCTTAGAATACATGGGTGCAGAAGGTCTTCTTCATTGATCTGCTGATCACTGAAGGCTGATCTCTGCCACCTGACAAGCGGGACACCGCCGTCTACGTTTCTCTTTCTTCTTGGACGAGCCCGGAACAGGAATTGGGAATCAGTATTCAGTAATCAGCAACCAAACGTGCGATCGTCGCTGACGGTGATGATTTGCGACGTTCGGTGATCACTGATTACTGACCACTGATGACTGACTCCTGGCATGGGCTTGTAGCTCAGCTGGTTAGAGCGCGCGCTTGATAAGCGTGAGGTCGGAAGTTCAAATCTTCCCAGGCCCACCAGTTTCAGGGATCAGATGTCAGTAATCAGTAATCAGGGATTTCGGTTCTGATTACTGATCCCTGATTACTGATACCTGACGGGGCCATAGCTCAGTTGGGAGAGCGCCTGCTTTGCAAGCAGGAGGTCGTCGGTTCGATCCCGTCTGGCTCCACCAGATCGGCGGTCGTGGCGCTTCTCAGCTTTCTCAGGCTGCATGCTCTGCTGCTTTCTTCCGTTTCATGCGGGTTGCCTCGGGCAGCGCGCGGCTCGTCCAGAAGCAATTGTTTTCGCACCCGGTCGGGTTCGCCTGACCGGGTGCGTGTTGTCTGACATCGTGAAGAGGAGATCGCTCCGGGCTCTGCCCTGGATGAAAATCCAGAGCGGCGCACAATCTCCCTGTACTCGCACGTGAGTGCGTCATCGCAGTTACCCGCGCGCAAGCGCGGTGTCGCAAGATGGCGTGGTCGCGCGCAGTGCAGATTTGTCGGCCAGCGCCTGACCGCGCTGCCGTTGGAACGATCTCGAAGCAAGCTGGTCTTTCTAAGTTCCAGGTATCAGGAGTTGGTTGTCTGCGATCGGAAACGATTGCGGACCGCCGATATAAACCTGGAATGAACTGATCAATGCTTGTCGGGTGAACGCTTGTTCGTCCGACTACCGCGCCGAGCGGGAATGGGCATTGATAATGAGAACGATCAAGTGTCTTAAGGGCATTCGGTGGATGCCTTGGCGCTGAGAGGCGATGAAGGACGTGCTACGCTGCGATAAGCCGTGGGGAGCTGCGAAGAAGCTTTGATCCGCGGATTTCCGAATGGGGAAACCCACCTTCGATACCAGGGTTCAGAGGTCAGTGATCGGCGACCGGGAAGCGATTTCCGGCCGTCGGGCCACTGATTTCTGATCTCTGGTATCCAAAGAAGGTATGAGCCCCTGAATAAAATAGGGGGTTTCAAGCGAACCCGGGGAACTGAAACATCTCAGTACCCGGAGGAAAGGACATCAACCGAGACTCCGCTAGTAGTGGCGAGCGAACGCGGACCAGGCCAGTGACGATTCAGAGACAACCAGAAGCGCTTGGAATGGCGCGCCTCAGTGGGTGATAGCCCCGTATGGGTAATGC
>CAWBSI010000007.1:0-187419 GCA_963791375.1 uncultured Alphaproteobacteria bacterium | reverse complement strand
CCGCTTGCCAAGGTCCGTCATTCGCGGGACAAAGACGGGCAGCGCGCTGAAACAACGGCAATCCGGGAGGAAATCATGCGTCTTGCCAAGCTGGGATTGGCAGTGTTCGCCGCGGTGGGTGTGCTCTGGTCGGGCCTCGGTCCCGCCGGCGCCGCCGATCCCGTGAAGATCAGGCTGTCCTACATTGTCCCGATCTCGAACTGGGCGTCGATGCTGATGGAGAAGAAGGATCTTGCGAGAAATCTCGGCAAGACCTACCAGCTCGAGATCACCCGCTTCGCCGGCACGCCGCCGCTGATCACCGCGCTCGCGGCCGGCGAACTCGACATCGCCAACCTTACCTATCCGACCTTCCCGATCGCCATCCAGAACGCCGGCATGAGCGACCTGCGGATCATCTCCGACGAGTTCCAGGACGGCAATGCCGGCTATTTCAGCAACCAGTTCGTGGTGCTCGCCGACGGCCCGATCAAGAAGGTCGAGGACCTCAAGGGCAAGGTGATCGCGTCGAACGCGGCCGGCAGCGCCGTCGACATCGCCATGCGGGCGATGCTGCGCAAGCACGGGCTCGAGGACAAGCGCGACTACACCATCATCGAGGCGCCGTTCCCGACGATGCGCGCGATGCTGGCGGAAAAGAAGGTCGACCTGGTAGCGGCGGTGCTGCCGTTCGTGAACGATCCCGAGTTCAAGAAAGTCTCGCGGGTGTTGTTCACCACCAGCGACGCCATCGGGGTCTCGCAGTTCTCCATGTGGACGGCGCGCAAGGGCTTCATCGACAAGAACCGCGCCGCGATGATCGATTTCATGGAGGATACGCTGCGCATCGTGCACTGGTACCTCGACCCCGCCAACCACAAGGAAGCGATGGAAATCTGCGCGCGCTCATCAAGCAGCCGGCGGAGCGGTTCGCCTGGGTTTTCACCACCAAGGACAATTATCGCGATCCGAACATGCGGCCGGACCTCGTGGCGCTGCAGCGCAATGTCGATCTCACCCGCGACATCGGCTTCATCAAGTCGAGCATCGACGTCAGCAAATTCACCGACCTCAGCCTCGTGGAAGAAGCCGCCAAGCGGCTGAAGTAGAAGTTCGCGTGCCGCACGTTGCCGTCCCACCTAGCGCGTTTTTCGTCTAGGTTGGCATATACTTCACTGCCATCGCCCGGCTTGACCGGGCGATCCGGTAAACACCGACCGTGAGTACTGGATTGCCCGGTCAAGCCGGGCAATGACACCAATAGGGTAACGATATCGGAAAATGCTCTGGTGCTTGAGCGCCGCGCTTGGAGAGGAGATCATGAATGTCGCCGCCGCCAACTCCGAATTCAGGATGCAATATCGCGGCCTGCGCGGCTGGCTGGAGCAGGTCGAGAAGATGGGCGAGCTGCAGCACGTCGACGGCGCCCATTGGGACGTCGAGATGGGCGCCATCACCCACATGCTGACGGAAAAGAGCCGCGGCAATGCGCCGGCCATCCTGTTCGACAAGGTCCCGGGCTACGCCGAAGGGCTTTCGCACGCTCTACGGCCAGCTCTCCTCGATCCGCCGCATCGCGCTCACGCTCGGGCTGCCGCTCGAACACGACCGCAAGGTCGACATCGTGCAGCGCTATCACCAGCGCATGCAGCGAGCTCAAGCCGCTGCCTCCGCGCGAGGTCAAGGACGGCCCGATCCTCGAGAACGTGCTCACAGGCGACGCCATCGACGTGCTCAAATTCCCGGTGCCGCGGCATCATGAGCTCGACACCGCCCGCTTCATCGGCACCGCCGACTGCGTGATCACGAAGGATCCCGACCAGGGCTGGTTCAACCTCGGCGCCTATCGCAGCCAAGTCTACGACGCCAAAACCGTCGGCTGCCAGATCACCGAGGGCAAGCACGGCCGCATCCACCGCGACAAGTATTTCGAGCGCGGCGAGCCGATGAAGGTGGTGATCCTGTGCGGGCAGGACCCGCTGCTGTTCATGCTCTCCTCGAGCCCGCTGCCCGAGATCGGCGAAATGGACATCGCCGGCGGGCTGCGCGGCGAGCCGATCGACGTGGTGCGCGGGCCCTATACCGGCTTTCCGATTCCGGCCGACTGCGAAATCGCGCTCGAAGGCGAGACGGTGCCGGGACAGGTGCGGCCGGAAGGGCCGTTCGGCGAATGGATGGGCTATTATTCCGACGACACGGTGCCGCGGCCCTACGTCACCATCAAGTCGATCCTCTACCGCAACAACCCGATCCTCACCTGCGCGCCGCAGCACAAGCCGGTCGACGAGACCGGGCTGCTCAAGGGCATCGCCGGCGCCTCGCAGATCTGGCGCGCACTCGAAGCGAGCGGCATTCCCGACGTGCTCGGCGTGTGGAATCACGAGGCCGGCCCTGCGACCCGCTTCACCGCGATCCAGATCCGGCAGCGCTATCCCGGCCACGCCCGCAATGCGCTGCACATCGCGTCGAACTGCCAGGGCGGCGCCTATGCCGGCAAATGGACCGTGGTGGTGGACGAGGACGTCGATGCCGGCGATCTCGACCAGGTGCTGTGGGCGATGTGCACGCGGTTCGATCCCGTGAGCGACATCGACCTCATCCAGAAGGCCTGGGCCTCCAAGCGCGATCCGCTGTTCCTGCCCGGCAATTTCAACAACCGCATCCTCATCGATGCCTGCATCCCCTACGAGAAGAAGCTCAACAAGACGTTCCCGACGGTGGTCGACGTCAGCGGCGACCTGCGCTCGAAGCTGCGCGCCAAGTTCCCGGCGCTGTTCCCGCGACACTAGGCGGTGCCCCGATGAGACCGACGCGACACGTAGGGCGGGCAAAGACGCGGAGCGCCGTTCTGCCCCCTCCCCCTGAAGAAGGGGGAGGGGGAAGGCGCCTCGGCGGCCTTTGCCCACGCTACATACTGATCGCAGCGTGCCTGTTCGCCTCGATGCGCCCGGCCGCCGCGCAAAGTGTCGAGGAGTTCTATCGCGGCAAGAATGTCGTCATCGCGATCGGCTTCAGCGTCGGTGGCGGCTATGATCTCTACGCCCGGCTGCTGGCGCGCCATATCGGCAAGCACATTCCCGGACAGCCCAACATCATCGCGCAGAACCGCGAAGGCGCCGGCAGCCAGCGCGCGACGCTCTACCTCTACAATGCCGCGCCGAAGGACGGCACCGTCCTCGGCGCGTTCTCGCGCAGCATGGCGGTGGCGCCGCTGATCGACAACGCGCCGTTCGACGCCCGCAAGTTCACCTGGCTCGGCAGCATCTCCACCGATGTCAGCGTCTGCATCACGTGGTACACCTCCCCGATCAAGACGTTCAACGACATGCTCACCACGCCCTTCACCATGGGCGGCCTCGGCGGCGGCGCCGATCCTGACGTCTTCGCGCTGATGCTGCGCAACATGTTCGGCGCCAAGCTCAAGCTGGTGAGCGGCTATCCCGGCACCAATGACGCCACGCTGGCCATGGAGCGCGGCGAGGTCAACGGCGTGTGCGGCATGTCCTGGAGCACGGTCAAGGCCCGGCACATGGATTGGGTGAAGGCGAAGAAGGTCAATCTGCCCGTGCAGTTCGGGCTGCAGAAGGAAGCCGACATTCCCGACGTTCCCGCGGTCATCGATCTCGTCAAGGGCGACGAGCAGACCAAGATGGCGCGGCTCATCCTCGCGGGGCAGGCGATGTCGCGCCCCTATCGCGGCGCCGCCCGGCATCCCCGAAGACCGCAAGCAGGCGCTGATCGCCGCGTTCGACGCCACCATGAAGGACCCGGAATTTTTGGCCGACGCGCAGAAGATGCAGGCGGAAATCAATCCGATCACCGCGGCGGAGATCGAAAAGCTGCTGGCGGAAATCTACGCCACCCCCAAGGACATCATCGCCAAGGCCGCGAAGGCGATCGCGAATTGAGCCGGCGCCTTCAGTGCCCGTCGCGGCGGCGCTCCCTCCCCCTGAAAGGGGGAGGGTTGGGGTGGGGGTCTCCTGACTCGCAACAAACGCCTCGTGTGCCGCCAGCGATCCCCTCCCCAACCCTCCCCTTTTCAAGGGGAGGGGGAACGCGCATGCACAACCCGCTGAAGCAACGCATTTTGGGCTGATGAAATGCGCGCGATCGGGTCCCGCCTGCCACGTCTGGAAGACCGCGCGCTGCTCACCGGCGCGGGCTGCTATGTCGGCGACATCACGATCGCCCGATGCGCTGCATGCGGCGTTCGTGCGCAGTCCGCATCCCCATGCGCTGATCACCGCGGTCGACGCCGCGGCGGCACGGGCGCTGCCGGGCGTGTTCGCCGTGCTCTTCCTCGACGACATTGCGCCGGCGATGGCCAAGCGCCGCATGATGCGGACCTCGAATTCGGGCACGCCGCTCGATCGCTGCTGGGCGTTCGCGCTCGCCGACGGCGAGGTGTCCTATGTGGGCGAGCCCGTCGCCCTCGTGCTCGCGACGAACCGCTACGTCGCCGAGGACGCCGCGGCGCTGGTCGACGTCACCTACGAGGTGCTTCCTGCCGCCGCGGAGTGCCGCGCGGCAGCGCGCGCCGGTGCGCCGGCGGTGCGGCGCGAGATCGCAGCGAACGTGATCTCGTCCTACCGGCTCGGTTATGGCGACACCGACGCTGCCTTCCGCGGCGCGCCCCATGTGTTTCGCGACAGCTTCTTCATCCATCGCGGCGGGGCCCATTCCATCGAGGGCCGCGGCATCCTGGTCGAATACCGCAAGTCCGATGGAGCGCTCGATCGTCTGGGCCTCGACCCAGAAGGCCCACGACCTCTTCAACACGTTGACCGCATTGCTCGGCCTCGACGACAACCGGTTGCGCGTGGCGACGCCGGATGTCGGCGGCGGCTTCGGTCCGAAGCTCTGCGTCTATGCGGAGGACGTCGCGGTAACGTGCCGCGGCGAAACTGCTGCGGCAATCGGTGACCTGGATCGAGGACCGCCGCGAACATTTCCTCAACGCCGTGCAGGAACGCGACCAGCACTGGTCCATGGAGATCGCCGCCGATGCGGACGGCCGCATCCTCGGGCTGCGCGGAAAGCTGCTGCACGATCTCGGCGCCTATGCGCTGCAGGACGTGAACCTGCCCTACAATTCGGCCTCCACCCTGACCGGTCCCTACGTCGTGCCCGCCTTCGCCATGGAGGTCGCGGTGACGCTGACCAACAAGGTGCCGGTGTCGTCGGTGCGCGGCGCCGGCTATCCCCAGGCCTCGTTCGTGATGGAGCGCCTGATGGACATCGCCTCGCGCGCGAACTCGGCCTCGACCGCGCCGCGCTGCGGCGGCGCAACCTGATTCCCGCCTGGGAAGATGCCTTACGAACAAGCCGCTCAAGACGCGCTCCGGCACGACCATCGTATACGACAGCGGCGACTATCCGGCGGCCCAGGAAGCGGTGCTCGCCGCCGTGGACTGGGAGACCTTTCCGGCGCGGCAGGCAGCGGCGCGCGCGGAGGGCCGGTTGATCGGCATCGGGCTCGCCCATGCCATGAAGGGCACCGGCCGCGGCCCGTTCGAATCCGGGGTGGTGCGCATTTCGCCGTCCGGGCGGATTTCGGTCTTCACCGGCGCCGCCGCCATGGGGCAGGGGCTCAAGACCGCGCTGGCGCAGATTTGCGCGAGCGAGCTCGGCGTTGCGCCGGCCGACGTGCAGGTGATCTCCGGCGACACCGCGGTGGTGCCGGTGGGGCTCGGCGGATTTGCCAGCCGCCAGACGGTGACGGCCGGCTCCTCGGTGCTGCTGGCCGTCGCGGGCGGTGGCGCACAAGGCGCGAAAGCTCGCGAGCCATGTGCTGGAGGTCGCGGAGGACGATCTCGAGCTCGCGGACGGCCGGCTCCGCGTCGCCGGCGCGCCGCAACTCGGCGTGCCCCTGGGCGAGCTCGCGCGCATCCTGCAGGGCGCGCCGGGATATGCGTTTCCGCCCGGCATGGGGCCGGGGCTGCAGGAATCCGCGCATTTCCGCACCGACGCGCTCGCCTATGCCAATGCCTGCCACGCCGCCGAAGTCGAGGTGGACCGCGAGACCGGCGAGGTGCGCATCCTGCGTTACGTCGCGCTGCAGGACTCCGGCACCCTCGTCAATCCGATGATCGTCGACGGCCAGGTCCATGGCGGCATCGTCCACGGCATCGGCAATGCGCTGCTGGAATGGATGGGCTACGACGAGGCCGGCCAGCCGGTGACGACGAATTTCGCTGAATACCTGCTGCCGACGGCGCCAGCCTTTCCGATGATCGAGACCCGCTACATGGAGACGCCGTCGCCGCTCAATCCGCTCGGCGCCAAGGGCGCCGGCGAAGTCGGCACCATCCCGGCGGCTGCCGCAGTGATCTCCGCCATCGAGGACGCCCTGGCGCCGTTCGGCGTGCACATCACGCAATGCCCGGTGACGCCGGCGCGGTTGGTCGAGTTGATGGCGCGCGGACACGAGCCGTAGTCCGAATTGGACGAAAGCGAAATCCGGGTGGGAGGAGATCTCGACGTGTGGGCGCGCATCCGCAGCACCGCCCGATACCGGAATTGTCCCCCGGGGCGAGACCGCCCGATCAGGCCGTTCGGCAAACGAAAGAACGCCGGTCGAGATTCAAAGCTGATCTCAGCCCGACGTCTGGCTGACATGCGCAGCCGAGTTGTTCTTGGGCTGGACCTCCCGTTGGCCTCGCGTGTGGAGTACGATCTCGTACGGCGGAGCACAAAGCGAGGGCTCCCAGAAAGTCGACTGGGAGGTCCTCGAGCCATAACCGGACCACGAGGAGGAAAGCATGAGAGCCTTTGCGCTAAGTCTGCTGGTGTTGCTGATGGTCGGCCTCGCGGCAGGAAGGTTGTCGTCCCAGACGGCGCCAAACCACGAGGTCACCGCCGCGGAGTACGAACGTTGGAAGAAAGACCTTTCCAACTGGGGACGCTGGGGCAAGGACGACCAGATCGGAGCCCTCAACCTGATCACGCCGGAGAAGAGAAAGCAGGCGGCAGCCCTCGTGAAGGAGGGGTTTTCGGTGTCGCTGGCAAGTGACGCCGACACCGTCCAGGCGGTCGACAACGCCAATCCTTACGAAATCAAGATGCTCGGAATCGGCAGCGACCGGATCTCGATCGCCTATCACGGGATTACCCACACGCACCTGGATTCGCTCGCGCACATCAACGACAACGGCGTGTTCTACAACGGCTACAAGCCCGATGCGGACACCGTGCTGAAACAAGGCCACGCGAAAAATTCCATCCACAACGTCAAGAACGGGATTTTCACTCGCGCCATCCTGATCGACATTCCGCGGCTCAAAGGCGTGCCGTATCTGGAGCCCGGCACGCCTATCTATGTCGAGGACTTGGAGGCATGGGAAAAGGAGGCGGGTGTCAAGGTGTCGGCCGGCGACGCGTTGTTCGTGCGCACGGGCGTGTGGGCGCGCCGGAAGGCCGTCGGACCGTGGCTTCGCGGCCGAGCCGAAGGCGGCAGGTCGGCAGGGCTCGATCCTTCGGTCATCCCCTGGCTCAAGCAACGCGACATCGCCATTCTCGGCAGCGATCATCCTCAATACGTCTCCCCGTCGCCCCTTCGCGGGGCCGTTCACGACTTCGCGCTGCTGTACCTGGGCGTGCATCTCTTCGACAACTGCGACCTGGAGGCGCTGGCGGACGCAGCGGCCGAACGGAAGCGCTGGGATTTCCTGCTGACGGTGGCTCCGCTTCCAATTCGCGGCGGCACTGGCTCACCGGCGAATCCCATCGCGACGTTTTGAGTCCGGCCTCTCGATGAACATGCGGGAGATGTGAAAAGTCTCCAGGCGAAAGCCACGCGTGCCGAGCCGTGGACGGCGAACGCTGGCCGGGGGCGGCATTCGTTGCCGTGTTTCAGCCGGACAGATCGGGCAATCGTTCGCCGACGCCCTGGGCCATGGCCCTTTCATACGCCCGAATGGCCAGCGCCACGTCCTCGATGGCGATGCCGAGCGACTTGAACAGGGTGATGTCGTCTTTGGCCGAGCGCCCCTTCACGAGGCCAGCGACGACGTCACCGAGGGGCATGACCTTGTCCCAACCCAAAAGCCCTTCCTTCACCGGAGCGACGAGGTCGGTCGATTCGTATTGCACCTGCTCCTTGTCGTCGGTGGCGATGAAGTCGGCGCGCGCGACAGCCTCGGAGTCGAGTTCGCGGCGGTGCTCGTAATTTGCCCCGATCGCGTTGATGTGGGTTCCCGGCGACAGCCATCGGCCGAGCAGGACCGGTGCGGTCGAAGTGGTCGACGTGACGACGATGTCGCAACCTGTGACGGCGTCCTGCGCCGTTTCGACCGGCCGCGCCTCGATCCCGAGATTGGACTTGATGTCCTGGCAGAACTGCGCGCGCTTCTCCTGGCCTCGGCTGAACGCCCGCACCTCCTTGATCGTGCGGACGCTCGCGATCGCCTCGACCTGTGTCCTGGCCTGGCGGCCGGATCCGATCACGCCCAGCACGCTTGAATTTTCATTGGAAAGATAGCGGGTCGCCACCCCGCTCGCCGCGCCGGTTCGTAACGCGCCCATCGCGAACACCTGCACGATGGCGCAGAGCTCGCCGCCCGCCTCCTTGTAGAGACAGAACACCCGTCCGGCATTATGCCCGAACACCGTGGTGCTGGAGACCTTGACACCGTAATAGCCGCGATAGTTCAGCACGGCCGCCGTGATCCGGAGCGTGCCGTCGTTGAGCGGGACGCGGACCCGCGGAACATTGGTGACGTTGCCTTTGCCGGCTTCGCGGAACACCTCTTCGGTGGCCTCGAGCGCATCCTTCATGCCCACGAGCCGCATCACCGTCTTCTCATCGAGAAAAATCGTCATTGGTTTCTGTGATCCATCAATGCGGAACGGGTCGATCCTGGCGAACTACCCCCCCTCCCCTTGAAAAGGGAGGGTTGCGGAGGGGATCGCGTGCCGCGCATGCGGCGCTTGCGAGATGTCAGCGGACCCCCACCCCACCCTCCCCCTGAGGCACAGGGGGATGGGGGCAGCCCTTCGTGGTCACGTTGAGCATAAAAGTCGACACCGGATCGCGACTGGATTGACATTTCCTTCCTACTCCGCCTTGATGCCGGCCGCCTTGACGACCTTGCCCCACTTCTCGGTTTCATCGCCGATGAGTGTGCGGAATTCGGCGGGCGGGCCGGCGAGCACCGCGCCGCCGAGGTCGAGGAGCCGCGCCTTCATCTTGGGATCGGCGAGGCCCGCATTGATCTCCTTGTTGAGCCTGTCGATGATCTCGGCGGGTGTGTTCCTGGGCGCGCCGACGACGAACCACGCACTCGCTTCGAAGCCCGGCAGGAGATCGCCCACGGTCGGTACGTCCGGCAATGCGGCCCAGCGCCCTGTGGACGTCACTGCCAGCGGGCGCAGCTTGCCGTCTCTGATGTATTCGATCGACGAAGGCATGGAGGCGAACATGACCTGCACCTGTCCGCCGAGCAGATCGGTGAGCGCAGGCGCAACGCCGCGATAGGGCACGTGGACCATGTCGATGCCGGCCATCATCTTGAACAGTTCGCCGGCCAGATGGGGGGCGGTCCCGTTGCCGGCAGACGCCATGTTGATCTTGCCCGGATTGGCCTTGGCGTAGGCGATGAACTCGGCAAGGGTCTTGGTTGGAAACGATGGATTGACCACCATGACGAAGGGCCCGCGGAAAATCCCCGCGATGGGCGCAATGTCGGCGATCAGATTGAATGTGAGCTTGTCGTAGAGCGTTGCGTTGATGGCGTTCGACGTATTGACCAGGAGGAGCGTATAGCCGTCGGCGGGGGCGCGCGCGACCGTTTCAGCGCCGAGATTGCCGCCGGCGCCCGGACGGTTCTCGATGATGAACGACTGGCCGAGCCGCTCCGACAACCGCTGACCCAGCAGCCGCGCGGCGATGTCGGCCCCGGCGCCCGCCGGAAAGCCGACGATGATGCGCACCGAACGCGTCGGATAAGTTTGCGCCCATGCGATCCGTGTCGCGGCCGGAAGGGCGGCAGCACCTGTGGCGAGATGCAGGAATCGACGACGCGGAAGCTTCATGACGATCAGCCGGCTTCCATCCACGGCACGATTTCGGCGATGTGCTCGCGCAGATAGTGGCGAAACCAGATGGTGTAGTGCTCGGGATGGCGCTCGAGATCGTCGATCAGGGTGGCGAGCGAAATCCATTTCCAGTCGGCGACCTCGTCGGGATCGGGCGTCACTGCGCCTTCATAGGTTCCGCCGAACACGTGCACGACCTCGTCCTCGATATAGCCGTTCGAGACCGCGGCGCGATACTGCGCCAGGAACAGCGGCTTGAGGTTGCAGCGGATGCCCATTTCTTCAGCAAGCCGGCGACGCGCGGCGTCGTCGGTGGGCTCTCCCGGACGCGGATGGCTGCAGCAGGCATTGGTCCACAATCCGCCGGAGTGATATTTCACCGGCATTGCGCTGATGCAGCAGCATCTCGCCGGCGCGATTGCGCACCAGCGCCGAAATGGCGCGATGCTTCAATCCGCGACGATGGACCTCGATCTTCGACGCAACGCCCTGCGGGACATCATGGGCGTCCACCAGGATGATCGGGTCGTGATCGTTGGATGCTGACGGCAACGTGTTCAAGGTTCCTCCCAGATGGGCGATCCATCCAAAACAGACGGCAACCATCCGTTTAGGTCGCGCCACCGGCGTCTTTGGTTCTCGGCCCGATTATAAAGCGCAAAGCGCGGAATTGAACAGGCAACCGATGTGCCGCATTGCCGTCGTAGCGCGGGTTGGTTAACCTCGCGAAGGTCCGATTTCGGCGGCTTCGTGGAGGTTCGGTGCTGGGATCACGCTTCGGGGCGGCACGTTTGAGAGCGTCACAATTCGGTCTGCGTCTCGTCGCGGCGACGGCGGCGCTGATGATGACCCTCGGGGCGGGCCATGCGCTGGATACGCTCAAGCTCGCGGTCGGCGCCCCCGGCAACTGGGACACCTGCATCCCCGCGATCGGCCAGCGTGCCGGCATCTTCGCGAAGCATGGCGTCGAGCTGGAGCTGCTCTACACCCAGGGCGGCGGCGAGACCATGCAGGCCGTTATTTCCGGCAGCGTCGATATCGGGATCGCGGCTGGGACCGGCGCGGTGATGGGGGCCTTCGCCAAGGGCGCGCCGGTGCGCATCATCGCGGCGGGGGTGACCGGGGCGAGCGATCTCTACTGGTACGTGCCCTCCGGCTCGCCGATTCAATCGCTGCGGGACGCGGCCGGCAAGACCGTCGCCTATTCCACCAACGGCGCCTCCACCCACATCACCCTGCTCGCGCTTCTCAAGCATTATGACGTGAAGGCGAGGCCGGTCGCGACCGGGGCGAGCGCGGTCACCTTCACCCAGGCCATGAGCGCCCAGGTCGATATCGGCTGGGCGTCGCCGCCGTTCGGGCTCGACGCGCTGGATGCCGGCCGGATCAGGCTGATCGCGCGCGGCAGCGACGTGCCGTCGACCGCCGAGCAGACCGTGCGCGTCCACATCGCCAACGCAAATGTGCTCGCCACCCGCCGCGAGGCGATCGATCGCTTCATGCAGGCCTATCGCGAGGCCTATCGGTTTCTCTATGACGATCCCGTCGCGCTCGTCTATTTCGCCGATCTGTCCAAGGTTTCGGAAAAGCTCGCGGGACAAATCCGCGACACGTTCCTGCCCAAGCAGGCGATGGCGCCGGATCGCGTCTCCGGGACCGAGGCCAGCATGGCCGACGCGATCGCCTACAAGATGCTGGCGGCGCCTCTGACGAGGCGGCAGCTCGACGCGCTCATCCAGATTCCGCCGCCATGAACGCCGGCTCTGGTTGCGATTCCGGGCCGAGCGTGCGTCTCCTCCCTCCCCTTGAAAAGGGGAGGGTTGGGGAGGGGATCGCGAGCCGTACACGTGGCGCCTGTGGAGAGTCAGCGGACCCCCACCCCAACGCTCCCCCTGAAGAAGGGAGAGGGAGAAGAGTGCCGCCGAGTTGAGACGATTGATGCATGGAGAGATACCGATGGAACTGAAATCGAAATCGCTGGCCCAGGAACGGTTCGGCACCTACGCGGCGACCTATGCGACGAGCCGCTCCCATGCCAAGGGCGGCAGCCTGCCGCGGCTGGTCGAGCTGCTGGCGCCGCAGCCGGCCTGGACCGCGCTCGATATCGCCACCGGCGCCGGCCACGTCGCGCTCGCGCTCGCGGCGAACGCCGGCCATGTGGTCGCCTCCGACCTGACGCCGCAGATGCTGGCGGTGGCGCGCGGCCTCGCCCCGAGCGCAAGATCGTAAACGTCTCCTTCGCCGATCTGCGCGCCGAAGCGCTGCCGTTCGCCGACGGCACCTTCGACATCGTGACCTGCCGGATCGCGCCCCATCACTTCGACGACGTGCGTGCCTTCGTCACCGAAGTGGCGCGGGTGCTGCGGCCCGGCGGCCTGTTCGGCCTGTGTCGAGAACGTCTCCCCCGATCCCAGCATCATGGCCGACGACCCCGATGCGCTCGCCGCCGCCGCCGACGAGTACAACGCCTTTGAGAAGCTCCGCGACCCCAGCCACGTGCGCTGCCTCACGCTCTCCGAATGGCGCGGCCTCGTCGCCGATGCCGGCCTGAAGGAGCGCCACGTCGAGCTGCTCGACAAGCCCATGGTGCTCGGCCCCTGGGCCGACCAGCAGAACGTCGGCGAAGCGATCAAGAGCGACCTCAAATCGATGCTGCTCGACGGCTCCCCCGCCTTCCGCGCCTTCGCGCGGCCGCAGGAGAACAAGGGCGACGTCGATTTCGTCCTCACTGAGGCGGTGATCATTGCGGTGAAGTGAGGCGACGGCTGCAGCGTCAATCGAATTTACGAGGTTCATCCGGGGCACCGCGCAGCGGTGAACCCGAATTCAGGCTGCGGTGCAGATCGCCAAGCCGTCTGATCCGGGTTCGGTGCTTCGCACCGCCCCGAATGACCGCGTAAATTATCTCTGATCCACCCCCACCGCGTCGCGCACGCTGGCGAACCCGTCGGCGCGCAGCTTCGCCGCGAGCTCGCGCTTGATGCGGCCGATCAGCCCCGGCCCGTGGAACACCAGTGCGGAATAGAGCTGCACCAGCGAGGCGCCGGCGCGGATCTTGGCGTAGGCGTCGGCGCCGCTCGCGATGCCGCCGCATCCGATGATCGGGATCTTGCCGCCGGTCGACCCGGTACATCGCGGCGAGGCAGGCGGTGGAGGGGCCGAGCAGCGGCTTGCCGGAGAGGCCGCCCGGCGCGGTGCGGTGCGGGCTTTTCAGGGTCGGCGGCCGCGCCACCGTGGTGTTGCCGATGATGAGGCCGTCGACGCCGGTCGCGAGCGCGACCTCGGCGATGTCGCGCACCTCGCCCTCGTCGAGATCGGGGCCGACCTTGACCAGCAGCGGCGGCTGGTGCGCGGCCGCGCTGGCGCGCCGCGCATCGCGCACGCGGGTGAGCAGTTCCTCGATCTGGGCGCGCGCCTGCAGCGCCCGCAGCCCGGGCGTGTTCGGCGAGGAGATGTTGACGACGAGATAATCCGCGAGATCGGCCACCGCCTCGATGCAGGCGATGTAATCGGCGGCGCCGTCGTCGGTGTCGCGGTTCTTGCCGACATTGGCGCCGACGATGCCGGCGGCGCCCGTGTTGCCTGCGGCGCCTGCGCGCGGCGTTTCGCCAGCCGCCCGGCGAACGGCGCGATGCCGCAGCTGTTGAAGCCGAACCGGTTGATGACGGCCTCGTCCTCGGCAAGCCGGAACAGCCGCTGGCCGGAATTGCCGGGCTGCGGCCGCGGCGTCACCGTGCCCGCCTCGACGAACCCGAAACCGAGCGCCAGCATGGCGTCGCAGACCTCCGCATGCTTGTCGAAGCCGGCGGCGAGGCCGACCGGGTTGGGAAAGTCGAGGCCCCACACGGAGGTCGCGAGGATCGGATCGTCGGGCCTCGCGCGCCGCGCCGGCCGAGGCCGAGCTTGAGCGCCGCAACGGTCAAGCCGTGGGCGCGTTCGGGGTCGAGCACGGCGAGCACCGGCCGCGCCAGCTTGAACAGGAGATCGGCCATCACGGGCGTCTCACGATCGGCGACACGATGGCCTCGATCCCGGCGGCGATCGCGAACAGGCGGCGATCCGCGCCATGCTCGCCGATCAGCATCAGCCCGACCGGCGCGTCGCCGTGGCGATGGCACGGCATCGAGATGGCGCAGCGGTCGAGCATGTTGGCGACGGTCGGATTGCGCAGCACCTGCAGGTTGACGGTGCGGTAGCGGTCCTCGGCGTCGAGCTCGGCGAGCGGCGGCGCGATGATCGGAACGGTCGGCATCACCAGCGCGTCGTATCGGCTGGAGATCGCCGCGACCCGGCGGATCAGGTCGGCGCGGCCGCGGATCAACTCGATGTAGTCGGCCGCGTCCATGTCCTTGCCGCGCATGATGCGCATCAGCACGCGGGGATCGTAGAGCGCGCCCTTGGCCTCGATCAGCTTGCGGTGCCAGGCATAGGCCTCCGACGCCGCAAAGCCGCCGCGCCGCTTGAGCGTCGCGATCTCCGATGAGCTCGCCGAGCGCAGATGTCGACGATGCCTGGCGCCGGCCTTGCTCAGCGCGACAGCGCCGCCGCGTAGCTCCTGCGACACCGTTTCGTCCATGCCGTCGAGCACCACGGCCTGCGGCGCCGCGAGCCGCAATCCCTCGCAGCGGAAACGGCTCGAGGTCCTCGGGCTCCTCGCCCGCCATGATCGGCGTCGAGCGCGGCGCAGCAGGCGACGGTCGACGCCAGCGGCCCCACCGAATCGAGCGAGAACGACAGCGGCAGCACGCCGCCGAGCGGCATGCGCTTCGCGGTCGGCTTGTAGCCGACGATGCCGCACAGCGCCGCCGGGATGCGGCAGGAGCCGCCGGTGTCGGTGCCGAGCGCGCCCATCGCCATGCCGTCCGTCACCGACACGGCGGCGCCCGACGACGAGCCGCCCGGAAGCCGGCCGGTGGCGCGGTCGTACGGATTGCGCGGGGTGTCGTAATGCGGATTGATGCCGAGGCCGGTGAACGCGAACTCCGTCATGTTGGTGCGGCCGATCGGGATCAGGCCGGCGGCGCGCAGGCGCGCGACCACGACAGCGTCGCGCTGCGGCGGGCGGCGCTTCGCGCAACGCCACCGAGCCCGACATGGTGACGTCGCCCGCGACATCGAACAGGTCCTTGATCGAGACGGGAATGCCGGCGAAGCGCGACGGCGCGGCGCTGCGGCGGCGCAGGGCGTCGATGTAGTCGGCGGCGGCGCGCGCCGTATCGGCATGGACCTTGAGGAAAACGCGATGGCCTTCGCCGGCGGGGTCGGCGATCCGGGCGAGGCATTCCTCCACCAGGGAACGGCTCGACGCTCCGGCTTCCAGATCGCGCGCCGATTGCGCAAGCGTCCGCATGCGGGGTCCCCTCCAATCGGGATGCAGACATGCCCCACGCGGGCCCGGCAATCAATAGGGCGGGCTTGCTGGGGAGCGCTCGTGTGGAGTGAGACCCACCGCTGTTACGGCATTTCCGAAGTCCATCAACCTCGTCCTGAGGAGGCGCGTAGCGCCGTCTCGAAGGACGGCTACAAGCGAGGTCGTGCCAGCGTCTATCCTTCGAGACGCCCGCTGCGCGGGCTCCTCAGGATGAGGTCTCTGGTTTGAATCTTGAACCGTCCCATCCGTCGATTTCGCGGAATCGACCGCGAATCGATCCGCCGGAGTCCGGTCGATCAACCCTGGATTTCCGTGGCCCGTCAGACCCTTTCCCTCACCTTGCTGAGCGGCGCGACTTCGCGTCAGGCCGAAGTCGCCATCGACGACGCCATCATCGCCGGCTGGACCGGCCGCGATCCCGCCGCGGTGGAAAAGCACATCCGCGAATTGGAGGCGCTTGGGCGTGAAGCGCCCGGCTTCGACGCCGATCTTCTATCGGGTCGGCGCGGCGCGGCTCACCACCGGCGACGAGATCGAGGTGGTCGGGGCCGCATTCCGGCGGCGAAGTCGAGTTCGTCCTGCTGCAGCATGACGGACGCATGTGGGTCGGCACCGGCTCCGATCACACCGACCGCGAGGTCGAGACCTATGGCGTTACCGTGTCCAAGCAGATGTGCGACAAGCCGGTGGCGCCGGTGTTCTGGGCGTTCGACGAGGTCGCCCCGCACTGGGACCGGCTCATGCTGCGCGCCCATGTCATCGAGAACGGCGAGCGCAAGCTCTACCAGGAGGGCGGCGTCACCGCGATGCTGGCGCCGCTCGACCTGATCGGCCGCTGTCGTCGGGAGCGGCGCCCGATTGCCCGAGAACACCATCATGTATCTGCGGGACGCTGGCGGCGCAGCGGCGGGGTGCGGCCGACGCCGCGGTTCGAATACGAGATCGAAGACCCCGTGCTCGGCCGCCGCATCGCCCATGCCTATTCGGTCCGCATCCTGCCCGTCTGGGGTGACGGGCCATCGTCGGAGACCCATCATGCCGATGAACAAGCCGCATCTCGAATTCCATCCCGTCGACATGAACGAGGGCTGGCACACGCCGGCCGGCTATCCCGCCGGGATCAAGCAGAAGATCCTGGCGAGCGATCTCGACGAGACCAAGAAGATGGGCAGCCGGTCGCGCCTCTTGAAGTTCGATCCCGGCGTCTACACCACCGCGCCCTTCGTCCATGACCACTGGGAGGAGGTCTACCTGATGTCGGGCGACCTCATCGTCGGCAATGATGCCCAGGGCAAAGGCGGCGAGCCGTTCGTGGCGCCGACCTATGCGTGCCGCCCGCCCGGCGTTCATCACGGGCCCGTTCAAGTCCGAAACGGGATGCATGCTGTTCGAAATGCACTACTACGACGAGAGCAAGAAGTAGGCGCCTGCCCGAAGGCGCGGCGCCACTGCTCCCTCTCCCCGCGTTCGGGGAGAGGGTCGGGGTGAGGGGCTTCTTCAGATGTCGAGCTTACAGGATTACGCTCAGACTCGCGGCGAGGCCCCCTCACCCGGATCGCTTCGCGATCCGACCTCTCCCCGCAAGACGGGGAGAGGTACTCGCAAGCGAGTGTCAATCCGATTGCTACCCAAGCGGAAGGTCGAGCCATGAATGCCTCCGACGCGACGGTCCCGGTGCTGCGCCCTTATCTTCCGGCCACCGCGGATTTCGCTGCGGGCAAGGATTCCCCGCGCGAATTCCTGGAGCGCTGTCTCGCCGCGCTCGAGGTCTGGGAGCCGCGGATCGGCGCCTTCGTCACGCTCAATCTCGCGGAGGCCCGCGCCGCGGCGGACCGCTCGACCGCGCGGTGGCGCGCCGGCAATCCGCTGTCGCCCATCGACGGCATGCCGCTCGGCATCAAGGACATCATCGAGACCGCCGACATGCCGACGCAGAACGGCTCGCCGCTGTTCGAAGGCTTTCGCAGCGAGCGCGATGCGCGCGAGCGTCGCCGCGCTGCGCGAGGCCGGCGGGGTGATCGTCGGCAAGACCGTGACCACCGAATTCGCGGCGACCGAGCCGCGCGGCACCCGCAATCCCTGGGATCCCTCCCGCACCCCCGGCGGCTCCAGCAGCGGCTCGGCGGCGGCGGTCGGCGCCGGGGTCATGCCGGTCGGGCTCGGCACCCAGGTGATCGGCTCGACGCTGCGTCCGGCGAGCTTCTGCGGCTGCTACGGCTTCAAGCCGACGGTCGGCGCGCTCAATCGCGGCGGCAGCTATGACGGGCTGCAGCCAGAGCGCCACCGGCATGATCGCCGCGAGCCTGCCGGAGGCCTGGCAGGTCGCCTACGAGATCGTGCAAGCGCACCGGCGGCGATCCTGGCTTTCCCGGCCTTTACGGCCCGGCGACCCCGCCGGCGCCGGCACGGCCGCGCCAGCTCGCCTTGCTCGAGACCGACGGCTGGGCGGACGCCACGCCGGGCGCGAGGAAGGCGCTGGATGAAGCGCTGGGGCGCCTGACGCAGGCCGGCATCGCCATCGCGACGCGTTACGACCATTCCGACATCGCGGCGGCGGAAACCGCCATCCAGGGCGCCCGCGAACTATCCCTCGACATCAATGCCTGGGAGTCGCGGTGGCCGATCAACACCTACAGCCGGCGCGACGCCGGCAAGCTCAGCCAGGCGATGCGCGACCGCCTGGTCCAGGCGGAGGCGATGACCGTCGAGGATTACCGCAAGATGCTGACCGCGCGGCAGAAGCGCCGCGACGTGCTATGACATGTTGGCGCCGGAGTTCGACGCCTGCATCACCCTTGCGGCGACCGGCGCCGCGCCGGTCGGCCTGCACTCCACCGGTAACCCGGTCTTCGTGGTTCCGGCCTCGATGCTCGGCATCCCCGCCATCTCGCTGCCGGTGCTCGCCGATGGCGGCCTGCCGCTCGGGCTTCAGCTGATGGGATTTGCCGATCGCGACGCCGCGCTGTTTTCATGCGCGGGTGGTGTGCTGGCCCAGCTCAACTAGGCAAGTCTACTTTGCATGGGGTTGTTTTTGAGAAACCTGGGGGTCACCCCCGGGTCGCTCGGCTTTGACCGGGGCGGTCCGAGTCCCTGTTCGAAAGTTCGGGAGACTGAAATGCCCGCTTTCGCGGCGCATACATCGCCGTCGAATTGGATCGGAACCGGAACGTCAGCGGGGCGCCGTCCAAGACAGGCAAACACGGTCGGCGTTCCACCAGCCCTGCTTATCGCACGGCACCGGAGCCGGGTCCGCGATGGGCGCCCGCAGGGTGGCCGGGCTCCAGCGCTCGGCGACGTAGGCGGGCTGGATCAGCGCGACGAGCACGCCGGCAACGGCAAGGGCGAAAACCGGAAATGCGAACTTTTTGAAGGACATTTGAACCCCCCGTGAAGAAGCTGTCCTTCGGTAGTCGCAGCACCCTATCCGCCGGTTCGAAGCATGGGCTACATTTTTTGCGGCTGATCCGTTCCGGCTCCCCAGGGAGCTTTCCCGGGAGGGGCCAGGAGGGACGATGTCACGCGAATACCGGCTGGTTCTGGCCGCCTGTTGCCTGGCGATGCTGTCGGTCGGCGAGAACAGCACGGCGATCATGGCGGCGCTGCCGGCGATGACGAGCAGCCTCGGCTTTTCTCCCGCGACGGTAGAATGGGTCGTCAACGCCTACCTGCTTGCGTCTGCCGTGTTCATCATCCTGGGCGGCGAAGCGGCCGACCAGTTCGGGCCCCGCCGCTCCTCGGCGGTCGGCATTGCGCTGTTTGCTGTTGCCTCGCTGATCATCGCCTTTGCCACCGACGCAGCCGAGGTCGTCGGCGCTCGCGCCCTGCAGGGGTTCGGCGCCGCCTTCACGGTTGCCGGCACGCTCGCCGCAGTGACGGAGGCCGCCCCCGAGCCGGATCGCCCCCGTGCGATCAGCGCCTGGACGGGCTTCCTGATGCTTGGCTTCAGCATCGGGCCGCTGGTGGGCGGTGCCATCACCCATTACGCCGGCTGGCGCGTCATTTTCTGGCTGAATGTTCTCCTCATGCTCCCGGCGGCGACGGCGCTCTGGCTGCATCCGGGAAACCTGGACAGACAGAGGAGCGCCATCGACTGGCTCGGGCTCGGCCTGCTTGCCTTTTTCATGGTGACGCTCGTCTCCGGCCTGCACGCCGTGGCCGACGCCGGTGCCGATCCGAAGAACGTGATCGTTCTCCTCGTGCTGGCGGCGGTCGCTTTCGCCGGGCTGCTTTGGGCGGAGACGCGCCATCATCGGCCGCTGCTCGACTTCGGTCTGTTTCGGAGCGGGAACTTTGCGCTCGCCTGCGCGCTGGTGTTCCTTCTCATGTTCGACATCATGAATCTTCTTCTCTACTACAGCCTGTTCGCGCAGGCGCCGGACGGGCTCGCCATGACTCCCATTGCGGCGGGCCTCTCGCTCATGCCTTTCTCGGTCGCAATCTTCGGCTTCGCCCGTGTCGCGCCTTGGCTCGCGGCCAGGATCGGCATGGTGAGCATGATGGTGGGTGGGTCCCTGCTGCTGGCGGCGGGCTGCGCGATTGCCTGGGCGTCCCTCGAAGGAGCCGGGTTCGCCGTGCTGATGCTCGGCCTTTTCGCGGCCGGGGCCGGCATTGCACTGCCCTATGCGTCCACCCCGCGGATCGGCCTCGCGGCGCTGCTGCAGACGCAGACCGGAAAGGGCTCCGGCGTACTCAACTCCTCGAGCTTTCTCGGCGGGACCGTCGGGGTCACCGGCGGCGCGATCGTCTTCGGCTTTGCCGGATTCGGCGGCGTCCTGGTGCTGGTGGGGTTCTCCGCGCTGGTCGGCGCCGGGCTTTGCCTGCGGCTGCATTCAAAGTGAGTCCGCTGCCTTGGGTCCCCATCGAGATGGCTCCCGGCACATAAAACACTGGCAATTTCGCGCACCGCACGTGTATTGCCACCTGCGCAGGCCCAATGCTCCCGTCCAGACAAGGCATCGCCATGAAGCTCGCCGTGCCCGACATGATCTCGAATTCGTACTTCCCGGCGATCGCCGCGGCGGAGCTCGGATTCTTCAAGGAGGAGGGGCTCGACATCGACGTCGAACTGATCTTCCCGGTCGACAAGGCCTACATGGCGCTGCGCGACGGCGCGGTCGATTTCGTCGGCGGCTCCGCCCATTCGGCGCTGGCGGCGTTTCCGGAATGGCAGGGCGTCAAGCTCGTCTGCGCCCAGGCCCAGGGCATGTACTGGTTCCTGGTGATGCGCAGCGACCTCGGCGTCGAGCGCGGCGACATCGCCGCCGTGAAGGGCCGCAGCATCGGCGCCGCGCCATGGGTCGAGATGGGGCTGCGCCGCCTGCTCGATCGAAGCCGGCATCGATCTCGAACGCGACGGCGTGAAGATCGCGCCGGTGCCGGGTGCGCTCGCCGCCGGGGTGAATTTCGGCGTCACCGCGGCCAAGGCGCTGGAGGAGAGGAAGATCGACGGCTTCTGGGCGAACGGCATGGGGGCCGAGGTGGCGGTGCGGCGCGGCATCGGCACCGTCGTGCTCGATGTCCGCCGCGGCGACGGCCCCAAGCCGTGCTTCAACTACACCATGGCGGCGATTGCGACGACCGACCGGCTGATCGAGCGCTCGCCCGAAACCGCCGCGGCCGCGGTGCGCGCCATCGTCAAGACCCATGAGGCGCTCAAGGATGACGTGGGCCTCGCCACCGGCATCGGGCGCAAGCTGTTCCCGCCCGCGGAGGCCGAACTGATCGCCGAGCTGATCCGCCGCGACCTGCCCTATTACGATGCCCGGATCACCCGCGAATTCGTCGCCGGCATGAACGCCTTCGCCCGCGACCTCGGCATCCTCAAGGGCGACGTGCCCTATGAGCGCGTGGTGGCGACGCAGTTCGCCGATCTCGCCGCCAACCCATCGAGCTAGAAACCGAGGTTCCCATGCTCCCGACCTGTCTCGTCGGTTCCTATCCGCAGCCGGAATGGCTGATCGACCGGGCGAAGCTGTCGAAGCAGGTGCCGCGGGTGCGCGCCCGCGACCTCTGGCTGATCGGCCCGGATCATCTGGAAGCGGCCCAGGACGACGCCACGCTTCTCGCCATCCGCGACCAGGAGCGCGCCGGCGTCGACATCGTCAGCGACGGCGAGCAGCGGCGCGAGAGCTATTCCAATCACTTCGCCACCGCGCTCGAAGGCGTCGACACCGACAATCCCGGCCTCGCCATGAGCCGCATGGGCCGGCCGATGCCAGGTGCCGCGCATCGCCGGCAAGATCAGGCGGCGCGGCCCGGTCGAGGTGCGCGACGTCGCGCTGCTGCGCGCCAACACCGACCACAAGATCAAGGCGACGGTGCCGGGGCCCTTCACCATGAGCCGCCAATGCCAGGACGACCACTACGGCGACGAAGCCGCCGTCGCCATGGACTTCGCCGACGCCGTCAATGCCGAGATCAAGGACCTGTTCGCGGCGGGCGCCGACATCGTCCAGGTCGACGAGCCCTGGATGCAGCAATATCCCGACCAGGCCCGCGCGTTCGGTCTCGATGCGCTCAACCGCGCGCTCGCGGGCGTCGGCGGCACCGTCGCGGTGCATCTGTGCTTCGGCTATGCCGCCGTCGTCCACGACAAGCCGACCGGATATTCGTTCCTCGCCGAGCTCGAGAATTCCGACGGCCCAGCAGATCTCCATCGAAGCGGCCCAGCCCAAGCTCGACCTCGCGATCTTGAGGAAGCTGCCCGTCCAAGACCATCATACTGGGCGTGATCGACCTCGCCGACATGACCGTCGAAACGCCCGAGATCGTGGCCGGCCGCATCCGCGCGGCGCTGCCCCATGTGCCGCCGGAGCGGCTCGTGGTCGCGCCGGACTGCGGCATGAAATACCTGCCCCGCGCGGTCGCTTACGGTAAGATGAAGGCCATGGTGGACGGCGCACGCATCGTGCGGCAGGAAGTCCAGCGATAGATCACCGTTGTGGAACAGTTTGCGGAGAATTCCATGCCCTATGTGACCGAACAGAATCTGACCGACGTCGTCCGCGAGCGCTGGCAGGCGGTGCCGGACCCGCGGCTGCGCGCAGGTGATGCAGTCCTTCATCAAGCACGTGCATGCCTTCGTGCGCGACGTCGAGCCCACCCAGGCCGAGTGGGCGACGGCGATCGATTTCCTCACCCGGATCGGCAAGAAGTGCGACGACAAGCGGCAGGAGTTCATCCTGTTCTCCGACGTCATGGGCGTCAGCATGCTGGTCGATGCCCTGAACAACCGGCTGGAGAGCGGGGCGACGCCGACCACGGTCGAAGGTCCGTTCCACGTTCCCAACGCGCCGGCAATCGCCGACGGCGGCAACATGGCGGAGAAATGCCCCGGCATTCCCTGCTTCATCACCGGGACCGTGCGTGGGCTCGACGGCCGTCCCGTGGCCAATGCCAACGCTCGACCTGTGGCAGACCGACGGGGAGGGGCTCTACGAGGCCCAGCGCGACGTCACCGAGCCGTGGATGCGCGGCCTGTTCCACAGCAAGGCCGACGGGACCTACTCGATCCGCACCGTGGCGCCGATCGGCTATTCGATCCCCATGGACGGGCCGATCGGGGACCTCGTCAAGCAGACCGAAGTCTCGGAAATGCGCCCCGCCCACATCCATTTCTGCATCGAGGCGCCGGGCTATCACCGCGTGGTCACCCACCTGTTCCAGCGCGGCTGCCCCTACATCGAAACCGACGTGGTCTATGGGGTGAAGGCGCCGCTGATCGTCGATTTCGTCGAGCATCCCCCGGGCACGGCGCCCAACGGCGACAAGATCGACACCAAGTTCTACACCATCGCCTACGACTTCGTGCTGCAGCCGACGGCGCAAGGCGGCCGCGGCGTGAGATCGTACGCCGCCGGTTCGGCCCGCCAAGGCACGGAAGCTGCATGGCGGCGGCTGCCGCGGCGGTCGCGGCCTCAAGGTAGGAGCAGCGTCATGATCCATGGCTTGCGGATTGCAGTCGCCGCGGCGGCGATGAGCCTCGTGCCGTCGCGACGGCGGCTGCCCAGGCCGCACCCGCCTGGCCGACCAAGCCGATCAAGGCCTTCATTCCGTTCGGCGCCGGCAGCGCGACCGATGTGGTGCCCCGCGCGGTGTTCGATCTCCTCGCCATGGAACTTGGGCAGCCGATCGTGATCGAGAATCGCGGCGGCGCCGGCGGCACCCTCGGCGTCGGCGCCGTGGTGCGGGCGGAGCCCGACGGCTACACCATCCTCGCCAATTCCTCGGCCCACACCATCGCGCCCTGGATCGTGCCCAACATCCCCTACGACACCGCGAAGGACCTCGTCGGGCGCGCTGATGATCGGCCAGAACGCCAATGTCCTGATCGTCTCGCCCGCCAAGGGCTGGAAGACTGTCCAGGACCTCGTCGCCTTCGCCAAGGCCAAGCGCGGCACCATCAATTACGGCTCGGCCGGGGTCGGCACCGCGACCCATATGAGCGCCGAGCGGTTCCGGCTCAGCGCCGGCATCGAGGCCGTGCACATTCCCTACAAGGGCGGCGCCGAGGCCCTGACCGACGTGCTGGGGGGCCGCATCGACTTCTATTTCTGCCCGATCTCGACCGCGCTGCCGCTCATTCGCGACGGCCGGGTGCTGGCGCTGGTGGTGAGCACGCCGACCCGGGCGTCCGACCTGCCGGACGTGCCGACCACGCTCGAAGCAGGCTATCCGGATTCCGACACGACCATCTGGTACGGCGTGTTCATGCCGGCGAAGACGCCGCGCGCCGATCGTCGAGAAGTTCCATGCCGCCGGCATGAAGCTGCTTGCGACGCCGCAGATGCGGGAAAAGCTCAAGCAGCTCGCGGTCGATCCGATGCCGCTCACGCCCGCGGAAATGGACAAGCGTCGTCGCCGACGAGATCGTGGCCAACGGCAAGCTGATCAAGGCCGCCGGCATCCAGTGAGATAAGACGCCGGGCGGCTGCCTGGGGAGAGCAAGGAATGGACATCAGGAAGATAACCGATGAATTGTCGGTCGCGCCGCAGATCCAGGCGGCGGAGGTGCCGGCCATTGCCGCCGCGGGATACCGCTCCGTCATCTGCAATCGTCCCGACGGGGAATCGTCCGACCAGCCCTGCTGCAGCGACATCGAGGCCGCGGTGAAGGCGCACGGGCTCGTCTGGCGCTCCCAGCCGGTGCGGTCGGGCGGCGTCACCTTCGCGGACGCCCAGGAATTCGGCGCCCTGCTGGCGGAACTGCCGAAGCCGGTGCTCGCCTATTGCCGGTCCGGCACCCGCTGCGCCACCCTGTGGTCGCTCTCCGAAGCCGGCAAGCGGCCGCTGACGGACATCGTCGGCCGCGCCGGTGCCGCCGGTTACGATGTCGCGGGGATCATGAGAAGCGTCCTCGGCCCGGCAACCTGACGGCTTGCGCACGCCCAGACGGCGGCCGGTCGGGCTGTAGCTGCAATTGCCGGTTGCCGGAGCATCCTCGAAACAGATCAAACCCGGTTGCAAGCAGCCCGTCGAGAAAGCGGGCCGCCGTCGATCATCGATCCTCGCGCGCGAGGTTGCGTCGCAGCGATGCGCGCAGGGACGGCCCGACGCCCGACTGCGCTGCAGCACGTACTGATGCAAGCTCGCGATGACGCATCGCGACAGCACGATGTCGCGTCGAACCTCACTCTATTATACCTACGGAGAGGCCGCCTTGCCCCTAAGGACAATTTTGCTCCGCGCCCAGTGCCGTAAGGTCGGAGGGTAACGTCGCACCGACATCGGCTGTCGCCGGGGTGCCGACGTGAGGTCCAGGCAGGGGTTAGTCATGGGGTCGCAACACGGCCATCGGTATCGGCAGATCGTGTGCCGGATCGAAGAGCTTCTTCAGAACGACCGCGGCGAGCAACTGCATGTGGACGACCTCTGCCGCGCCGCCGCGGTGAGCGAACGCACCCTTCGCAACGCATTCCGAAAAATTCACGGCGTCTCGCCCTACCGCTATCTGCGCGGATTTCGCATGACCCAGGCGAGGCAGGCGCTGCTGTCGGCCGACTCCAGGCATGGAACCGTGACCGAGGTCGCAATGCAGTTCGGGTTTCTCGAGCTTGGGCGGTTCTCCGTCGACTATCGCTCCGCGTTCGGCGAGTGCCCGTCGGCGACGCTGCGACGCGCGATGGAGCGCGACGTTCCGGGAGCGCCGCAGATCGGATATGGGCCGGCTCCGTTCGCCATCGAAGCCATGGAGCCTTCGCAATACGCCGTGCACGCCGCCATCCAGCACGCCGCTTGAGGACTGGCGACGGCCGGTTTGAACTGGGCTTGGTATTAACCTTCTTTTAAGAATGACGCCCCTCAGCGCCTCGGGGAGCCATTCTGCGCGAAGGTTTATCTTCAAATATTATCTTAAATTGAGGTATATTATTTGTAACTGGGGTCCTGCCTGTATCGAAATGGCACGGTCGCTTCCGCGCTTATTGATGCCCTATAGTATGGAACCGGGGTGTGGTTCTAAAACTATTCGGCCGCGGCGGCTTTCCCCTTGAGGAGGCGGCGGATGCAGGAAGCGTCACACGTCATTCATGTCGTCGACGACGATTCGTCGTTCCGGTCCGCCATCGCCCGGCTGCTCAATGCGGCCGGCTACGAGGTGGCGCTCTACGAGACCTCGCAGCAATTGCTGGAGAAGCCGCCGACCAGCATGTCCGATTGCATCCTGCTCGACGTGCAGATGTCCGGCCTGTCGGGGCCGCAGCTCCAGGACCGCCTGTCGCAGCTCGGAAACCGGCTGCCGATCGTGTTCCTCACCGGGCACGGCGACATTCCCACCAGCGTGCGCACCATCAAGGCCGGCGCCGAGGACTTTCTGACCAAGCCGGTCACCAAGGAACGGCTGCTCGATACCATCAAGCGCGCCCTGGAGCATGCCGACCGATTGCGCGCGCAGACCGAGCA
This sequence comes from uncultured Alphaproteobacteria bacterium, assembly GCA_963791375.1. Lineage (GTDB taxonomy): Bacteria > Pseudomonadota > Alphaproteobacteria > Rhizobiales > Xanthobacteraceae > JAJPKK01. Next base: position 161,135 of record CAWBSI010000007.1, on the reverse strand, counting down.
GGCGGACGCCCTGCTGGCGGTCGTCCAGAGCCTCACGCCGCGCGAGAGGCAGGTGTTCGCCCTGGTGGTCCGCGGCAAGCTCAACAAGCAGATCGCCCATGAATTGGGGACCTCCGAGCGGACCGTCAAAGCGCATCGGCACATGGTCATGGAAAAGTGCGGGGTTCGCTCGGTAGCGGAACTCGTCATGATCGCCGAGCGCACGGGAATCATGCCGGCGGATACCGTCGCGACGAAGAAATACGTGCCGCGCGCGAAGATGCCGGCGGACGGCTGCTGATCTCGAAGCCTGTCGGTTCGGCGGCGGCCCGCATTGCACCTTGGGGCAATGAACGGACCGGGTCGGGAGTGCTATAGGAAGGGTTCACCGGCGCGCTTGGCCAGTGTCACCTTCGTCTGGCCGCTTTTTCCCGGGACGCGATGTCAACTTGCACGAAAACCGTAGCCGTCGTGGACGACGACAGCAGCATGCTGGTCGGCGTCGAGCGGTTGCTCAATGCCTATGGCTACGCGACGAAGGTGTTTCCCTCGGCCGAGGCGTTTCTTGCGCCCGGAGCGGAGACCGACGCCGACTGCCTGTTGCTCGACGTCGATCTCGAGCGGCATGTCGGGTATCGAGCTGCGGCGTCGCCTGGCCTGCATGCGGTCGCGCCGTTCCGATCATCTTCATGACGGCGCTCGACGACGAGGCCACGCGCGCGAGAGCGCTCGAGACCGGTTGCATCGCCTATCTGCTCAAGCCCTTTCCGAGCCGCTCCCTGATCGACGCCGTCAAAACCGCTGTGGCGCGGGAGGAATAGTTTGGACGACGCTGCATTCTTTCCCCTGAATCGGCAGCGATAAACCCTCTTTCAATTCCGATAAGCTGCGAAAACCGAGTTTACGGTGCAGCCATGCAACCGGCGGCATATCTCCGTGCGCCACCTTATCGTGGGTTTCCTGCTGATTGCCCGTTAGGACAATTGACGGTCGTTGCCTCTCCATTAGGTTAATCATTCGTTACTTTGTGGGGACCGTAGCGTAATGCGTGGGGGCGTCATGAAACACTCAGGGCAGACCAAGGTTGTTGTCGCGACCGACCGGGCCGCTGTTCCGGCAGCGGTGCACGCGATGCTGACGCTGGAATTCGATGTGGTCAGCGTGGTCTATGACGCCGACGCATTGTTGAGCGAGGCGCTTCGTCTCGAGCCCGAGCTGGTGGTGGTCGAGGCGGCCCTGTCGCTGCGCGACGAATTCCGCGCCGCCGGGGAGATCATGCGGCGCCTGCCGCGCACCAAGATCATCCACCATGCAACCCAGCGAGCTCTCGCAGGACGACGAGCTCGAGGGGGTGGGGCCGCAAGGGACGCTTTCGCAGGCGTTGCGTCTTGCCGCCACGGCGCGGTGCCCTTCGGCGGATCCGGGCGAGCCATCCGCGATCGCCGCCTCCTCGCCGCGGGACGGATTGACCTCCCGCGAACGCGAGGTGTTGGAGCTGCTGGCCAACGGATGCGCCATGAAGGTTATCGCCTACCAGCTCGGGATCACGTACCGGACCGTGGCGTTTCACAAATACAAGATGATGCAGCGGCTCGGCATCAGGACCAATGCCGGCCTTACGACCTATGCGCTGCGGACCGGGGCGCTCAAGCCGGCTCCGGTCATGGGAGCCGCCTTTCCGCGGCGGACCCGGCATGAAGGGGGCGCTACGTCGCCGCGGCTGCGCCCGACCGGATAGGGCGAGCGGCCTCAAGGGGTGAGTGAAAACGGCAACTCCCCCGCGAAAACGCGACATGGCGGCCAACAATTCGGCGGATTCTGGTCGACTTAATTGCCTGCCTATGGTCCGAATCGGACCTGAACAGACGATGTCGAGTCGAATGCCAGCAAGGAGAACTCCCATGCCGAGACGCGCTGCAGTCCTGGGCCTGCTCGCCGCTGCAACATTTGCAGGCCTGCCGGGCGCCGTCGGTGCGGCAGAGCGCGGTGTCCCGGCCTATGGCCCCGGAGCTCGCCCGGCCGGCGTGAACCGCCCCGTGATCGTGGGCGCGACCGGGCTTGGAGTGGCCGCCAGCAACTACGCGTTCTACGGCGGCGACTATCCGTCGTACGCAAGTCCGGCTTATCGCGGCTATTACGGCACCCCCTATTTCGCCGGCTATTACGGCGGCGGCCCGTTTTTCGGGTTCTACAAGACGATGGGGTGGGGCTGCGGCTACCTCTGCTGACGGGCATAGCTTGAAATTCTGATCTTTGGTACGCCTCTCGGGTGGGTAGACCGCGCTTGCGGTCGGTTCGTGTGCGCGGGGGCAGGCGCTTGCTGAACCAAAAGCGGATCGGGCGCGGCGTGGCACGGCTGGGGCTTGCCGTTGCGGCGGCTGTGTCGATTGCGGCGACACCCGGCATGGGCGCCGACGCCGGCTTCGACCGGCCGAACCCGTGGGACTACTATCGCGGCGAAATCATCACCGTGGCCGCCGTCGTGGTGCTGCAGAGCCTGTTGATCTGCATTTTGCTGTTCGAGCGGCGCCGCCGCAGCCTTGCGGAGGCGGAATCGCACCGGCGGCTGTTGGAGGTGGCGCATCTGAACCGCGCCGCCACCGTGAGCGCGATGTCGGCCTCCATCACCCATGAAATCAATCAACCCCTCGGGGCGATCCTGAGCAATGCGGAAGCGGCCGAGGAACTCCTCAAGTCGGACCGATTGGATCGCGTGGAACTCGCGGCTATCCTCGCCGACATTCGGCGGGACGATCAGCGTGCCGCGGAAATCATCAGAAGCATGCGCGGATTGTTGCGGCGAAGCGAGATCGTGTCGCGTGAATTCGATCTCAACGACTCCATTCGGGACGCTCTCGGCATCATCGGGCCTGAGGCGCGCAGCAGGCGCGTCGCCCTGACCGCCGATCAGGCAAGCGGCGTATTGCTGGTGCGCGCCGATCCCGTGCACCTTCAACAGGTCGTCTTGAATCTCGCGATCAACGGAATGGACGCCATGCAGAATGGCCCGCTGGACGGCCGCATGATGGAAATTCGAACCGCCCGGGCCGGGGATTCCGAGGTCATGGTGACGGTGTCGGACGCCGGCACCGGCATCCCCGAAGACGAGCTGAAAAGTATCTTCGAGCCGTTCTATACGACCAAGGCGCAGGGCACCGGTCTCGGCCTCTCCATCGCGCACACGATCGTCACGACCTATGGCGGAAGAATCTGGGCGGAGAACCGGCCGGACGGCGGAGCCGTGTTTCGTTTCACCCTGCCGCTCGCCCAGCCGCAGGAACCGGGCGACACGGTGTAGCGCAGCCGGGCGACGACGGAGCCCCGGTCAGTTCGCATCGGAACCCGTGCAAACTTCGATCACGCGGTGTGGCCGGGATCGTCGTTGCGCTCCAGCGGCATGTCGGTCTTGCGTTGCTGCTCCGTCAGCTTCGCCGGCTTGAGTTCAGCAGCCCCGCGCGGTCCGCCGAGGGCGGCCTGGGCGTCCTCGTCTTCCGTCGTGCGGTCGTCGCTGCGCTCGGCTTTCGGCTTGTTCTGCATGTTCTGCTTCCCTGTCGTAGCCCGCCGCAACAAGTCTAACGTGGCTGCGGCTCCGTGTCCGGCATGAAATGTTACGCCCACGCACCGGAATTCCGGCCGCGGAAACCAGGACGATCGTCACGAAGCTCTGCCGATTTTAGCGCTCGACGGGCGATATTTTCAGCGCGCGCTTCAAATATGGTTTTCGGCGTATTGGACGTTTTAAACGGAACTGATTGGATTGACGTTTCGCACGCCGCTGGAAATACATCGAGGTCGCCACCGCACTGCGCAATCCACATTCGCCTTGGTTTCGCCGTTTTCCGTCCCATTGGCGCCGGAATTTTGCGATTTGTGTAGGCTGACCGGACGCTTATAGTGCAGCCCGATTCCCGCCGCCTCTGCAAGGAGACCAGCATGCGTCGCTATTACGCCTTGTTTTCGCTTCTTCCGGCTCTGGCGGTGATGTCGCCGGCGCCATCCTACGCACAGCTCGTTTCCATCACGATCGCACCGCCCGTGCTGCCGGTCTACGTGCAGCCGGCGATTCCCGCGCCGGGCTACATCTGGACGCCGGGCTATTGGGCCTACGGTCCCGACGGCTACTTCTGGGTCCCCGGCACCTGGGTGATGCCGCCCTCGGTCGGTGTGCTCTGGACGCCCGGCTATTGGGGATGGAATAGCGGAGTCTATGCCTGGAACGCCGGCTATTGGGGGCCGACCATCGGATTCTACGGCGGCGTCAATTACGGCTTCGGCTACACCGGTGTCGGCTATGCAGGCGGCTACTGGGCCGGCGGCGTGTTCAGCTACAACAGGACCGTGAACAATTTCGGCAACGTCAACATCACCAACGTCTACAACAAGACCGTGATCGTCGACAAGAACGCGAGCAGGGTCAGCTTCAACGGCGGCAACGGCGGAATCAATGCGCGGCCGACGCCGCGAGAGGAAGCCGCCATGCGCGAGCAGCACATTGCTGCCACGTCGACGCAGACCCAGCATGAACACACCGCGAGCACCACGCGCGAGAATCTCGCCTCGGTCAATCACGGCAGTCCGACGATCGCCGCAACCTCGAAGGCCGGCGAGTTCCACGGTGCCGGCGTCGTCGGGGCGCATGGCGCGGTGGGCGCAGCCGGGGCGGGAGGCGCAGGCGGCTTGGCCCATGGGCCGGGAGCCATTCCGAACAACGCCTTCCAACACGCCTTGTCCAACCGGAACACCGGTGCACTCGGCAACACCGGGGCGCCGAAAGGTCCGGGCAATGCGAATATCGCGCCGAACCGGCCTGCCAATACGCTCGCCACCGGCGGCCCCGCTGGCGGTAATACGCCGAACCGCGAATTCAGGCAGGTCAATCCTGGAGGCGGGAACCCTGGCGCGAACATACCGCGTGGCGGCGGCCAGCGTCCGGCGGCCAACGTGGCGACGCGCCCGCAGGCTCCTCCGCGTGCGATGGCGGCGCCACCGCGCATGCCGGCTGGCGGTGGCGGCGGCCGGCCTCCCGGCGGCGGTGGCGGGCGTGGAGGCGGCGGCAACCACAGGCCGGGCTGAGCGAGCAGCGGCGCGACGCGCCGCTCGGTCGTGCCGCTGGTAGCGGCATTTGACGCTGCGGTTGATCGGAAATCCCGCTGCCGCTGCGCGAAAAGCTCACGATGCTGGTGCCGCCGGCGTGGTTCTACCGCCGGCGCATCGCTTATGAGGTCCGTACCGGCGAGCCGGAGCTCGCCATCCTCGCCGAGCTCATGCCCCATGGCGGCACGGCGATCGCAGCGCTCGGCAAGAACACCAGCTGGGGCACCGACATCGAAGCCCGCAACGTACTGTTCCTGCCGCGCTGAAGCGCTCCCACGGGGCTATCGGCACGCGCCTGGGATTGCTACGATAGCGCTCTGACAAAAAAGTCGGCGCAGTCCGACGGGGAGGATGCCATGCGGACACATCACTTGATGACTGCGGTTGCGTGCCTGGCGCTCGTCGCCGCCGGTTCGGAAGGCGCAATCGCGCAGACCCGGACCACCCTCGACATCTACATGGTCGACGTCGAGGGCGGCAACGCCACGCTGTTCGTGGCGCCGTCGGGCCAATCGCTGCTGATCGACACCGGCAATTTCGCGCCCGGAGGCTTCGGTGCGCGATGCCGAGCGCATCATGGCGGCCGCCAAGGACGCCGGCCTCACCCAGATCGACCATCTCATCATCACCCACTGGCACGGCGATCATTTCGGCGGCATGGCGGAACTCGCCAAGCGCATCCCGATCCGCGAATTTCATCGACCATGGCCCGAACGTTCAGCCCGCGCCCGCGGTCGACGACTTCCTCCAGAGACGTCTATCCGAAGCTCTACGCCAACGCCAAGCACACGGTGGCGAAGGCGGGCGACAAGATCGCGGTCGCGGGTCTCGACGTGACGGTGGTGACGTCGGCCGGCGAGACGCTCAAGACGGCGTTGCCCGGCGCCGGCGCGCCCAATCCCTACTGCGCCAGCTTCAAGCCCGGCGACAACAACGCCGAAGACCCGATGTCGGTCGGCAGCCTACATCACGTTCGGAAAGTTCCGCACCATGCATCTCGGCGACCTCACCAAGAACAAGGAATTCGAGCTGATGTGCCCGAACAACCGATCGGCGCACGTCGACGCTGTTCCTTGGCCTCGCATCACGGCCGTCAACACCTCGAATTCGGAAGTGCATCGTGCACGCCCTGCATCCGCGCGTGGTCATCGTGAACAACGGCACCCGCAAGGGCGGCCAGCCCGACGTCGATGAAGGTGCTGCACTCCTCGCCCGGCCTCGAAGACCTCTGGCAGATCCATTTCTCGCAGCTGAGCGGCCAGGAATACACGGTGCCGGGCATGTTCATCGCCAACCTGCTCGACGAGCCGTCGGCGGCGATGCCGGTCGCGCCGATCGCGGCGCCGGCGCCCGGGCCCGAACACGCCGCCTCCGCCGGCGCACAACGGCCCGGCCTATTGGATCAAGGTGTCGGCGCAGCCGGACGGCTCGTTCACCGTCACCAATGCGCGGAACGGCTTCACCAAGACCTATGCCGCGACCAAGCCGGGCACGAATTAGCGCGGCCTCAAGCGCGTAGGGTGGGCAAAGCCAACGGGTCCGGCCTTCGGCCGGCCCGATGACAGGCTCCGCGTGCCCACGTCTTTCTAAACCAACGCCGTCCGCGTGGGCACGGCGCGAAGGCGCGCCTTTGCCCACCCTACGCCGCCTCTCGGGGAGAAGCATCGATGACGAAAATTTCGCTGTTTGGTCTCGCCCTCCTGTCGTGGCTCGCCGCGGTGCAGCCGGGTTTCTCGCAGACGCCGCCCAGCCCTGGCGGCATCGAGAAGCTCTACGCGCTCTATTGCGGGGACATCGCGCTCACTGACGCGTCGAGCTTCACGCCCGGCGCCAGCGGCCCCGGCGCGCTCTCGGTCACCTGCTATCTCATCAAGCATGGCCGCGACTGGGTGCTGTTCGATACCGGCCTGCCCGATGCGATCGCGGCGATGCCCAACGGGCAGCCGAGCGGGGCCGGCGTGTGGACATCGAAGAAGACGCTGCAGAGCCAGCTGGCCGAGCTCGGCCTCAAGCCGTCCGATGTCGGCTATGTCGTGCTGTCGCATTCCCACGGCGACCACGTCGGCAATCTCGGCCTGTTCCCGCAGGCCACCCTGGTGGTGCAGAAGGCCGAGTATGACTGGCCGCTGCCCAACAATGGCGGCCCGCGCTTCAGTCCGCAGCTGAAGGCGATCACTGCTGACGGCGACAAGGACCTGTTCGGCGATGGCAGCCTGGTGCTGATCGCGACCCACGGCCATTCGCCGGGCCATCAATGCCTGCTGGTCCGGCTGCCCAAGACCGGCGCGATCCTGTTGTCCGGCGACAGCGTCCACACAAAGGCCAATTGGGACGGCCACCGTGCGCCCGCGCGCAATTTCAACGTGCCGGAGTCGCTGGCCGCGCTCGACCGCATGGCCGCGGTGCTGAAGGAAAACAACGGCGAGCTTTGGATCGGCCACGAAACGAGCGAAGTGCCGAAGCGCAAATACGCCCCGGCGTTCTACGAATAGGCGCGGCGGTTCTGAGCTTGTGAAGATGCCGTTGGATGGCCTTGGCGACGGCCCATCTCTAGGCGTGCCGGCCGATTTCATGTATCCTCGAACGAAAGCCGCCAGCGGACGTGCCGAAGTCCGCAGGTGAGCGGCCAATGACGTGCCGTCGGCGGGCTTGCAGCATTCCCTGGATGCAACGGTTTGGTGACGCCGTCTCGTGGCGCCGCCGTTGTGCCGTCAATCCGGCGCCGGCGCGGGCGCATGAGCGCGTCGGCCATAGGGGGTGAAATGCTCGAGCCAAAAGGTTGGAACGCCGTCGGTCTCGCGATTGGGTTGCTTGCCGTTTCCATGGCCGGCGTGACCGGCGCCGCTGCGCAGAATGCCATCCACTACCGGTTTGCGTATGATCAGCCGCGCACGACCGGCTATGGGGTCGCGGCCGACATCTTTTCCGACAAGCTCAAGGAATTGAGCCGCGGAACCATGCTGATCGATCAGTTTCCCGCCTCCCAGCTCGGACAGGAGCCGCAGGTGCTGCAGCTCCTCAAGTCCGGCGACATCGATTTCGCCATCACCTCGACGGCCAATACGGCGACCATCTCGCCCCAGGCCGGCGTGATGTCGCTGCATTTCCTGTTCCGCTCCGAAGATCACGTGAAAAAGGCGATAGCGGACCCGAAGGTGGCGCAGGCGGTTCGTGACATGATCGACGACACCGTCCAGGGCGCCCATGTGGTCGGGTTGGCGACGCTCGGCCTGCGCAGCCTCTACGGCAAAAAGGAAGTCCACAAGATCGCGGATTTGAAGGGCCTGAAAGTCCGGGTCCAGGCGACCCCGACCGAGGACACGATGTTCCCCGCCTACGGCGCGCAGATCGTGCATATGCCGTTCGGTAGCGTCTACACCTCGCTGCAGACCGGGCTGGTGGACTTCGCCGAGAACGGCGTCAACATCTATCAGGCCAACAAGCACTACGAGGTGGCGCCGGTGCTCTCCATCAGCGAGCACGAGGCCAACAACAGCGTGGTGTGGATCAGCGACAAGCTGTGGTCGAGCCTGAGCGCCGAGCAAAAGCAGTGGGTGCGCGCTGCGGCCGACGAGGTCAACAGGGTGCAGCCGGGCAAGGCGTTCGATCTCGAGCATCAATCGGCGACGCGGCTCAAGACGATGGGCGTGAAGGTCGTGACCGATGTGGACAAGTCCGGGTTTTTTGAGGTTGCGCAGCCGTATCTCGAAACGCTGTCGAAGCAGCTCGGCCCGCACGCGATCAAGATCCGGCAGCTGATCGGGGCCATCAACTAATTCGACTGGCAACACGCCTCACTGTCATCGCCCGGCTTGACCGGCGATCCAGTAACCACCGGCCGGAGTCGGATGCCCGGTCAAGCCGGCATGACGAACGGTGAGCTGATTGCCAAGCGAAATGAAACGCAACGACGTCCTGATCTCCGCAAACCAGCGTCATCTCAAATGGCGGGCGTTGGACCGCCTGGAGCAGCTTCTCATGGCGCTGTGCGGCATCTCGCTCGCCGGCTTCACCACCTCGGTCATGCTCGACATCGCGACGCGCACCGTCGGGCACCCGTGGCTGTGGCTCCAGGAGGTGACCTCGACCTTCTTCGTCTACGGCATATTCGTGGGCGCGGCGGTCGCGACGCGGCGCAATGACCATCTCCATCTCACCGCCGTCGCGGAAACGCTGCACGGCGCGCCGCGGCTCGTCGTCGAGACCGCCATCCGGGTGGTGGTGCTCGGCGTGGCGCTGTGCCTCGTCTATTTCGGCACCATCAATTTCCTGCGCGGCTTCGGCAGCTTCCGCATGCCGTCGATGACGCCGATCGCCTCGCTTTATGCGGCGATCCCGCTGTCGGGAGTGCTGATCGCGCTGTTTACCGTCGAGCAACTCGTCAACGGCCTGCGCCACGGCTTCGATCGGGAGCCGGAGGTGCTCGCACCGCTGCCGCCGGGCGGGCCGGACGTGCGCGAGCGCACGCCATGAGCGCGGCCGCCATCCTGACGCTGATGACGGTGCTGTTTCTCGCATTCGGCTATCTCGGCGTGCCGGTCGCGTTCTCGCTGATGGCGGGGGTGCTGATCGGCGTGATGTTCACCGACGTGACGCCGGCGGCGCTGATCCAGAAGATGTTCGACGGCATCGATTCCGAGGCGCTGCTGGCGGTGCCGTTCTTTCTCCTGGTCGGAGAGTTGATGACCTCGGCCAATGTGGTGATCCGCATCGCCAACCTGTCGCAGGCGCTGGTCGGCCATATCCGCGGCGGGCTGGGCCAGGTCGTCGCGGTGTTCAGCATGTTTTTTTCCGGCATGTCCGGCTCGACGTCGGCCGACGTCGCCGTTCTCAGCCGCACCATGGCGGTGCCGATGCGCAACGAAGGCTATGCGCCCGGCTTCATCGCCGCGTTGATCGCCGCAGCCTCGACCATCGCCTGCCTGGTGCCGCCCAGCATCATGGCGGTCGTCTATGGCGCCATCGGCAATGTTTCGATCGCCGGGCTGTTCATGGCCGGTATCGTTCCCGGCCTGATGATTGGCTTCGGGCTGATGATCTTCTGCTACTTCTTCGGGCCGGTCGGATTCCAGCGCCCGCGCGCGAGCGTCATGGAGATCGCCGGGGCGGCGCGGGCGGCGGCGCTGCCGCTGATGATCCCGGTCATCCTTCTGGGCGGCATCCTGACCGGCTGGTTCACGCCGACCGAGGCCGGCGCCGTGGCGATCGCATGGATATTGCTCGTGGTCATCCCGCTGCTCAATCGCAAGCATTTCGGCGCGCTCGCCTATGACTTCTGCGAGGCCGGCCTCATCTATTCGCTGCCTCTGATCACCATCGCGGCGGCCTCGGCGTTCGGCTGGATGGTCGCTTATCTGCGCGGGCCGATCGTGGTGTCCGGCTGGATTACCGACTTGGCCGGCGACGATCCGCGCCTGATCATGTTTCTTCTGGTTCTGGTGTTCACCATCGTCGGCGATTTCATCGAACCGATCCCGGCCATCATCATCTTCATGCCGGTCGTCACCTCGCTGTCCATGACGGCCGACATCAATGCGGTCCACATGGGCGTCGTCCTCATCGCGACGCTGGCATTCGGCCTGATCACGCCGCCCTACGGCCTCGCGCTTCTGATGGCATCGAAATTCGTCGGCGTCCGTTTTTCGCAGGGGCTTCGGGCATCGCTGCCGATCTATGTGATCTTCTTCGGCACCATCGCATTCACGATCTTCTTTCCGAGCGTGGTCCTCTGGCTGCCCAAGCACATGCTGCCGGAATCGGTCGGCTGCTTCCGGTCACCGACCGGCCCGGGATATATTTGCCCGAACTGAAAGAGCGGTGCCGGCTTGGTGCGTCCACGTCCGCGGTTGCCAAAGCCGGCAGCCCGGGTAAAACCTGACGTGCCGCTTTTCAACGCCGTCTGAGCACCGCGGCGACCAACCGTATCCGGGGAGAACGCGATGGCGCGACCGTTCGAGGGCATCAGGGTGATCGACGTCACCCATGTGCTGGCGGGACCTTTTGCCACCTATCAGCTGGCGGTGCTGGGCGCCGATGTCATCAAGGTCGAGCATCCCGACGAGCCCGACCAGAGCCGCTCGGGCGGCACCGACAAGGCGCTCAACCGGGCGCAGCTCGGCACTTCGTTTCTGGCGCAGGCATCCAACAAGCGCGCCATCACGCTCGATCTCAAGTCGGCGGGCGACCGCGACATCCTCAAGAAGCTGGTCGCGACGGCGGACGTGTTCGTCGAGAATTACCGCCCCGGCGCGCTCGAGGCGCTCGGCCTCGGGTATGAGGCGCTGAGCGCCATCAATCCGCGCCTGATCTATGCCTCCTTCTCGGCGTTCGGCGACACCGGCCCACATCGCGAGCGCACCGCCTATGACCACGTGATCCAGGCGACCTCCGGCATCATGGCGATGACGGGGACGCCGGCTTTCAATCCCGTGATGTTCGGGGCCCCGGCGATCGATTATGCCACCGGCACGACCGGCGCCTTCGCGCTTTCCGCTGCGCTGTTCCAGCGCGAGCGCAGCGGTCGCGGCCAGCGCATCGACATGGCGATGCTCGACGTCGCCATGATCCTGATGAGCTCCCATCTCGCCGGCTATCTGCGCAACGGCACCCACCCCAAGCCCCACGGCAACCGCCACGCCCATGCGACCAACGGCGCCTACGAGACCAAGGACGGAGTGCTGATGGTCGGCGCCAGCAATCTGCGCCAGCAGCGCCGGCTGTGGACGGTGCTGGAGCGCCCCGACCTCATCAAGCGCAGCAATGACGAGCGCGAGCAGGACCACGCCCGCGAAACCGCCGTGCTGACCGAGATCCTCAAGACCCGCACCGCCGACGAGTGGGAGGAATTCTTCCAGGCCCGCCACATCCCGGCGGCGCGGGTGCGCACCATGGGCGAGGCGGTCGCCGATCCGCAGACCGCGAGCCGCGGCGTCATCCACCGCCACGCCGGCGCGCCCGGCATCGAAGGCGGCTTCGGCGTGCCGGTCGCGGCCTTCACCTTCGCCCATGACGGCCCGCGCGTCGACACCCCGCCGCCCGCCATCGGCCAGCACAACGAGGAGATTTTCGCGGAGCTCGGCCTGGCGAAGCGGAAAGTCTCGTAAGGGTTGCGAAAAATCGCCGTGCGCCTTCGCTGCGACGCTCGTGCGTCTTGCGCAGTCCGGGCAAACGTCACAGAAAGAGCCGCTGGGTTTACTGGGAATGAGGAGATCATGATGTCCGGGTTCGCAATCGAAACACACGCCATCGTCGCTGCGGCCGCTGGCCCTGGCGGGCGGCGTCGTCACCGGATTTGTGGTCGCGGCCGCGTTCGGCTCCGCGGCACTGGCCGAACCCAGCGACAAGATCCCCAATCTGTCTTCCTCCGAGTATGGCTGGCAGACGAACACCGCGGATTGGCAGGAGCCGCCGCCCGGTCACGGTCATGGGCCGATCAAGCCCGACCCTGCCCATCCCTTCACCAGCAACGTCAACGCGGCGAGAACCGGCACGCAGCCGACCAATCGCATAGGCGATGCCAAGGACCCGGTCCTGAAGCCGTGGGCCGCGGCGCAGATGCAGGCCTCCAACGACGAGGCGCTCAAGGGCGAGCGGGCGGTTCCGTTCGCTGCCCAGGCCCGGTGCTATCCGGGCGGCGTTCCCGGCCAGCTGCTGTTTCCGTTCGAGCCGGTCTATTTCATCCAGACTCCGAAGCAGATCTGGATGATCTGGCAGCGCGATCACATGGTGCGCCGCATCCAGCTCACCGACCAGCATTCCGAGCATGTGACGCCGTCCTGGTTCGGCGAGTCGATCGGCCATTACGAGAACGGCGACACGCTGGTGGTCGACACCATCGGTCTTTCCACCGAGCAACAGCTACATCGACAATTTCCGCACGCCGCACACGGAGAAGCTGCACGTGGTCGAGCGCTTCACGCTGGAGCCGGGCGGCAAGAACCTGACCGCCATCGCGACGGTGGAAGACCCCGACACCTTCAACGCGCCGCTGACCATGAAGCAGCGCTGGTTCAAGGCGGACGGCGCGATGAGGGAGACCATCTGCGCCGAAAACAACCACGATTATTTCCATCAGAACCTGTTTCAGGTCCCGACGGCCGACAAGCCGGATTTCTGAAGGTCGTAGCGGCTGAGATCACGCCTGCCCGGCTTCACGACGGGCGCGACGGTCCGGCGACTGCCTCACCGGCGCGACAGAGCGCCGGCCGGGGACTTGGGCTTGGCGACGACTTCGACGGGGGCCTTTGCGGTCGTCGAATTCCTCATCGCAATATGCGCCATGATCCATGCCGTCAGCATGAGCGCCGTCGAGGAGTAGAAGATCAGCACCATGCGCGTGATCTGGCGTGCGACCTTTTGATCATCCGGCGTCAATGGAGCGTCGAGACTCTGCATCGGGCTGGCTTCCGACACGAATTGCATCTGCGATCCGGTGGAGCGCCCGCCGATGAGGTGATCGTCATGTTCGTGCAACATTTTCAGTCACACCATTTTGGCCCGGCCGCGCAAGCGGCCATGCCGGAACATAGTTCCCCCGGCGCCACGGCCGTGTGAGGTACCTCACGTTCTGCGAAAGTTGTGATGTATCGCCGTGCTTGCGCCGGCGACCCCGCTCAGGGAAGCACGGCCATGCCACATGACAGGGGCGGCCGGGACAAGCCCGGCCACGAGCATTCCATAGGATCGGGCGGAACGCGCTCTAACGTTGGGCGGGCTGGTCAGCTTCCCGGCGCGTCGTGGATCAGCGGGAAGAACAGATCCTTCCAGCTCTTGGGCTGTGCCTTGAGCGTTCCGATGTCGTGCATGAAGTCCGCATATTTCATGATCCCCTCGGGCGCCACCGAATAGTGGGTCTCGGGATCGTTGAGCATCCGCATCAACTCGTCTTCGCTGGTCTTGAGCTTGGCGAGCGAGAGATAGGCGCGCGCCGCCTCCCGCTTGTCGGCGGCGATCATGCCTGCGGCTTCCTTGGCGGCGGCGACGAAGGCCGCGGCCAGCTTGGGGTTCGCGTCATAGAAGGAGCGCCGCGCATAGGCCATGATGATGGTCTGCGGACCGAGGACATCGACCGAATTGACCACGCGATGGAAATCCGGCTGGTCGTTCTCGATGTAGGAGAACGGCGGCGAGGAGAAATGCGCGTTGATCTCCGACTTGCGCGACAGCATGGCGGTGAGCGCATCGGGATGCGGCAGGCTCACGGTCAGGGGATCGAGCTTGGCGTAGTTCTCCTTGCCCATCGTCTGCGCCACCGCCATCTCCAGCACGACCGCGACGAACGAGGTCTTGATGCCGGGAACGGCGATCTTGTCCTTGGCGGTGAAATCGGCGAGCGTCTTGACGTTCGGATTGCGCGTCACCAGCCACACCGAGCCGGCGCCGATGCCGACGAGGCCCTTGACCTCGTATTGCGGGATGGTGCGCGCCTTGTCCCACAGGGTCAGAAATCCGGGCACGCCGAGCGAGGCGATGTCGAGGGCGCCAGCCAGCATGGCATCGTTGATGACGTTGCCGCCGTCTATGGCGTTGTAGGTGACCTTGACGTTACCGAGCCCGGCGGCCGCCGCGTGCTTCTCCACCAGTTTGAATTTTTCCATGACGTAGAGCGGCATGTAATGGATACCGTACCCACGGGAAACGCGAAGCTCGCTGGCCTCGGCGAAGGCCTGCCGGCCGGACGCCACCGCCAGCACCGCAGCAAGCGCACACAGCGCAACAATCCGATGCCCCTTCATGGTGGCAACCTCCCGTGACCGCGCGCATACGCGCCTGCGGCTGTGATGTGGCGGTATCCTATATGACGGCCGTAGGGTGGGCAAAGGCGGCCGATGCGTTGGTGATGTGGCACGATGCCGTTCCGCCGTGCCAACGCGTTCGCTCTGGCCTCGTGCCCGGCCGCGTGGGCACGGCGGGCCGGCGCCGTGCATCAATGCCGGCGTCGGGGCCGCCTTTGCCCACCCTACGAGCGCTACGGCTTGGCGAGGGTCGCGGCAAGCACCCCGATGTCGGGGACCTTTTCGCAGCCGAGCACCAGCTCGGCGATGCGTTCCACATCGGCATCGGTGCGGACGCGCGCGGGTGAGCTTGCGGAACTTGTCGACCACGTCATGCTCGCTGGCGAATTTTTGCTCGCTGCCGCGCGGCGCCTCGACGGTCTCGGCTTCGCTGGTGCCGTCGGTGAAATGGACCTCGACCCGCACCATGTGACGCAGCTTGGCGCCGCGCGCGGTGATCGCGGGGTCGTGGACCACCTCGACCTTGGCGGCGAGCGCCATGCGGCGGGGATCGGTGACGACGGCGTCGGAGAACTGGTCGACGAACACGTCGCCTTCGGCCAAGAGCGTCGCGACGCAGAACGGCAGGTTCATCTGCGCCGAGGTCAGGCCCTGCGGCCGGTACGGCCAGCCGACATGATCGACGGTCGCCTGCGAGCCATGGACGACGATCTTGGCGATCTCCTCGGGCTTGAACGGACGGCGTGCGGCGATGGTGCGGATGGCGTCGAGGGTGGTGTGGTTGCTGCCGACGCAGGAATAGAATTTCAGCGCGATGCCCATGGTCTCGAACCGCTCGCCCAGGCCCGAGGTGAGCTCGGCGAGCTTGAAGCGGTCGTGCGAGCGCGAGAAGGTGGTGCAGAAGCCGCCATATTCGCTCTCGAACACGTCGACGATGCCGGTGAACCCGGCCTCCGCGAGCAGCGCGCCGTAGAGGCCGCTCTGCGACGCCCGCCCCGCATGCATGCGCTTGACCATGGCGCCGTACTGCGCCGCCATCAGGCCGGACGCCTGGGTGCCGGCGATGCCGAGCGCATGCACGGCGTGCATCGGGCGACAGCCGCAGCGCCGCGGCGGCGCCCGCTGCGGCCGAGAACACGCCCACGGTCGCACCGGAGTGCCAGCCCTGGCCGATATGCTCCGGCCCCATGCACAGGCCGACCCGCGGCCCGATCTCGTAGCCGGCGACGGCGGCGCGCAGGAAATCGCGGCCGCTCATGCCGGGCCGCAGCTCCGCGACCGCGAACAGCGCCGGCAAGGTCACCGCGCCGACATGCAGCACGCCGGCGCGATGCACGTCGTCGAGCTCGAAGCTCTGCACCAGCGTGCCGTTGACGAGTGCCGCATGCGGCGCGGACAGCCGCTTGCCGGTGCCCCACACCGCGCAGGCCGTGGTGGTGTCGAGCCCGGCGAGCGTCGTCAGCAGGATCTGGCTCCACGGCAGGCCGGTGCCGAACATGGCGCAGCCGAGCGAATCGAGGATCAGCAGCTTGATCCGCGCGATCACCTCGGGCGGAATCTGCTCATAGGTGAGCCCGGCGACGAATTCCGCGATGCCGCGCGTCTGCGGATTGTCGCCTCCAGGTCCGTGGCTCATGACGAATACTTTCGGTCGAGGGCGAGGAAGCTCGCGGTGTCGATCACCACCTCGCGCTCCTTGAACGAAGCCATATCGTCGATCATCGCCGCGGCGCTGCCGTCGCGCGCGATGGTCGCCAGCACCCGCTGCATCGCCTTGATGGCGGCGCGCTGGGTGTCGCTCGGAATGATCACCACGTGATAGCCGAATTCCTGCAGGCGCGAGACCGGAAGCAGCGGCGTCTTGCCGCCGTGGAACATGTTGATGAGCTTGTAGCCGGGCAGCCGCCGCGCGATGTCGGCGATCTCCTGCTCGGTGGTCGGCGCCTCCACGAACACCATGTCGGCGCCGGCTTCGAGATAGGCGCGCGGCGCGCGCGAGGGCGGGCTCGTAGCCTTCGACCGCGATGGCGTCGGTGCGGGCGATGACGATGAAATCGGGATCATGCAGGGCGTCGCGCACCGCGTGGAGCTTCTGCACCATCTCGGTGGTCGGCACCAGGCCCTTATCATCGTAATGGCCGCACTTCTTGGGGAAGGTCTGGTCTTCCAGGTGGAAGGCGGCAACGCCGGCGCGCTCGAACGCGCGGGCCGCGCGCTGGGCGGAGAGCGCATTGCCGTATCCGGTGTCGGCGTCGGCGATGACGGGGACGCCCACCACCTCGACCATGTCGGCCAGCCGTTGGACGATCTCGTCAGGCGAGATCAGGCCGATGTCGGGCACCCCGGTGCTGCGCGCGATGGCGCCGCCGCTCGCGTAGACCGCGGGGAAGCCGGCCTGCTCGACGAGACGCGCGGAGAGGCCATCGAACGCCCCGGGCGCGACCACGATCCGGTTCGCGCTCACCAGGTTCTTCAGTCGTGTGGTGGCGCGCACGTCGGGGTCTCCTCAGGTTTCGGCGGCGGGGGCGCGCGATTGACCATCGCGGCGGTCGCTCCTAACATGCGAGAAAAGCAATATCCAGGAGGTTCCGATTCGCATTTTGGCCCCGGAGCCGCGGGAGGATGGCGGCGGCCCGGACCCGAAAGCCTCGGCGCCTCTTTTGCAGGTCGACGGCGTGACCCTGCAATACAAGACGCCCCACACCCTCGTCACCGCCACCTATCGCGTCGATTTCTCGGTGTTTCGTTCCGACCGCTATGTCGTGCTCGGGCCGTCCGGTTGCGGCAAGTCGACCCTGCTCAAGGCGGTCGGCGGCTACATCAGGCCGACCGAGGGGCGCATCACGCTGGACGGCCGCGAGATCGTGCGGCCGGGGCCGGACCGGGTGATGGTGTTCCAGGAATTCGACCAGCTGCTGGCTTGGAAAACCGTCAAGCAGAACGTCGTGTTTGCGCTGCGCACCGGCGCGAGGCTCGCTGCCCGGGAAGCGGAGGAGAAGGCGCTCCACTACATCGACAAGGTCGGGCTCGGTGGCTTCGCCGACGTCTATCCGCACATGCTTTCGGGCGGCATGAAGGCCCGCGTCGCCATCGCCCGCGGCATGGCAATGGAGCCCGCCATCCTCCTGATGGACGAGCCGTTCGCGGCGCTCGATGCTCTGACCCGCCGCAAGATGCAGGACGAGTTGCTGCTTCTGTGGGACGAGACGCGCTTCACGGTGCTGTTCGTCACCCATTCCATCGACGAGGCGATCCGCGTCGCCAGCCGCATCCTGCTGCTGTCCCCGCATCCCGGGCAGGTCAAGGCCGAGCTCGGCTCGACCGGCCGCGACGACGTGCATCCGCTGACGGGCGCGCGGCTGTCGGACTCGATCCATCGACTGCTGTTCGCGGAGGCTGTCCCGAACGAGGAAACCATCGATGTCCCAGGTTCAGGATTCTGGAGCTCCGCAAGGACTTCATCCACGAAACGCTGGCATCCACCAAGGCGCCGGTGGTCGAGATTCCGCTCTCCCTGTGGGAGCGGCTCGCCGCTTCCCCGGTGGCGCGGAAGGTCTTCATCCTCGTGGTGCTCGCGGCCGTTTGGGAGGCCTACGCGCTCTGGCTCGACAATCCGCTGCTGTTCCCGACCCTCGGGGCGACGCTCGCGGCATTCTGGAACGGCCTCGTCACCGGTGAGCTGGTGGAGCGGAGCTGGGTGTCGCTCAGCGTGCTGCTGATCGGCTACGGGGCAGGGGTGGTGCTCGCCTTCACCTTCGCGGTCGTCGCCATCACCTCGCGGCTCGGCAATGACTTTCTGGAAACGCTGACGGCGATGTTCAATCCGCTGCCGGCGATTGCACTCCTGCCGTTGGCGCTCCTGTGGTTCGGGCTCGGCATCGGCAGCCTCATCTTCGTGCTGATCCATTCGGTGCTGTGGGCGGTCGCGCTCAACGCCCATGCGGGCTTCAAGGCGGTGCCGGAGACGACCCGCATGGTCGGACGCAATTACGGGCTCGCCGGCATCGCGCTGGTGTGGAAGATCCTGCTGCCGGCGGCGTTTCCGAGCATCCTCGCCGGCCTCAAGATCGGATGGGCGTTCGCGTGGCGCACGCTGATCGCGGCGGAGCTGGTATTCGGAACCACCTCCGGCTCCGGCGGGCTCGGCTGGTACATCTACGAGAACAAGAACCAGATCGAAATACCGAACGTGTTCGCGGGATTGCTCACCGTGATCCTGATCGGGCTCATCGTCGAGAACCTGATCTTTCGCGTCGTCGAAGCGAGGACGGTGCAGCGCTGGGGCATGCAGCACTGACTCACCTGCCCAAACTCCAAGGCTATCATCGCAGGGCTTGTCCCGGCGATCTCGATGGCTGGGCACAACGCTATTCCCGGCGTCCACTGAAACGCTGCGCCCTCCGCATCGAGATTGCCGGGACAGGCCCGGCAAAGACGGTGTGTGGGGTTTAATGACGGTGTGTGGGCGTTGGAGGCGTTAACGCGGTTGCTCTACGACGCGGTCGAAACCCGCGAGGCGCCGGGCTGCAGGGCGCGGATGCGGTCGGTCAGATTGCCGGGACGCGCCGCCGTGACTTCGCCGCCGTCGATTCCATTGGCGGAATCGGCGAGGATGGCGGCGATCGGCGAGCCCGATTTTTCCAGCGTCATCGTCATGTGCGCGATTTGAGCGGCGACGTCGCTGATACGCTCGCGCAGCACGGTGTTTTCGTTCCGCTCCGCTCTCCAGGTGGCGTCCGCTTCGCGGTTGATCGCGGCCAACTCGGCCTGGGCCTGCGTAAACTTGTCGGTGGCAGCCGCAAGCTCGTTCTTGAGTGCGGCATTGGAATCGAGCAGCAGCCCTTCGGTCGCGGCCGTCCGCTCCCGGAGGGAAGCTATCTCCTGCGTCAGGCTCGCCAGCTCGGTTTCGCGCTGTTGCAGCAGAAGCTGCCGCTCGGCGATCCAGGTCTCCAGATCGCCGATCCGGCTGGCGCGCGTCTCGAGGTCGGCGCCGGCGTTGGCGAGCTGCGCCTCGAATGCGGCCTTGCCGCCGATCCAGCGTTCGGCGGCGGCGTTGGCCTCTTCCTTGAGCGCCGCGATCTCCTGGTTGAGGGCTTGCGCCTCGGCTTCGCGCTGGCTCACCAGCCGCTCGAGTTCTTGCACGTGCGTTTCGAGCTCCTCGATCCGCTGAGTGCGCGCGGTCACCGTGGTGCTCGCGGTCTCGTGCCGCTCCTCCCAGGACGTCTTCTCGGCGAACCAGCGGGTCTCGGCGGCGCTCGCCTGCTCCTCGAGTGAAACGATCTCCTGCTGCAGGGCTTTAGCCTGCGCTTCGTGTTTAGCGACGAGCTGCTCGAAATCGGCGACCTGCTGCTCGAAGCCTTCGATGCGGAAGGACTGCTCGGTCGATGTGCCGGTGAGGTTCGCGACATGGGCGTCGAGCGAGGCCTTGTCGGCAAGCCACAGTTCCGCAGCAACGGCGGCCTCGTCCTTGAGGGCCGCAATCTCGTGGTGAAGCGCCTGGGCCTCGGCGTGACGCTGGCTCACCAGCCGCTCGAATTCCGCCACCTGCTGCTCGAACGCTTCGATGCGTCCGGCACGCTCGGTCAAGGTGTTGTGGGCCGCGGCGAGCTGTCCATCGAGCGAGGTTTTCTGTCCGTGCCACAGCGCCGTGGCGGCGGCCGCCTCTTCCCGCAGGACCGCGATTTCCTGCTGAAGCGATTTGACGTCGGCGTCGCGCTGGGCAAGCAGCCGCTCGAAATCCGCCACCTGCCGCTCGAAGTCCGCGATGCGGCCGGCGCGCTCGGCGAGAGTCTGGTCGTCGGAAGCAACACGCGCCTCGTAAGCCTGTTTCTCGCTCGCCCACTGGGTGCGAGCCGCACTCGCCTCGTCCTTGAGCGTCGCGATTTCCTGGTTCAGAGCTTGCGCCTCGGCGTCGCGCTGGTGCACCAGCCGGTCGAACTCAGTGATGCGCCGCTCCAGGTCCCTGATCTGGCCGACCCGTTCGGACAGCATGTCGTTGGCGGTTTGAAGTTGGGTTTCGACGGCGGTTTTCGCCGATCGCAGGCGCTCTGCGGCGGCGGCCGCCTCTTCCCTGGAGGTCGCGAGCTCCTGGTGCAGGCCCTGTGCCTCGGCTTCGCGCTGGCGCAGCAGCTGGTTGTGCTCGGCGATGCGGGCGTCGAGCTCGCCGATATGGGCGGCGCGGTTCTCGAGCTCGTTGGCATGGGCCGCGAGCTCGTGCTCGAGCCGGGCGACCTGCGGATGGAGCATTTCGATGGTCTGGCGCGCCTGGTAGAGGTCCTTGTGGACCCCCGCGGCGGTCGATTGTTCGCTCTCCAGCCGCTGCACCGTGCTCTCGGTGGCGTGCTGAATATCGTGGATCTGGGACTTGAGGTCCTCGATCTGGGTCTTGAGCACCGCGACTTCGACCCGCTGCGTATCGGCTGCATGGTTGAGGTTGTTGATGATGTTTGCCGCGTTCGCAATCTCGGCATCCTTGGCGGCGAGGGCCTGCGCGGTCGCGTCCAGCGCCATCACCTTTTCCAGGCTTTCCTGTTCGGTCTGGGTGAGCTTGCCGCCGAGGACCTTGGCCTTGGCCGCGAGCTCGTCGGTCACCGCCGTCTTTTCCACCAATTCGGCCTTGAGCAGATTGATCGCCTCGGTCTTACGCGCGATCTCGCTGAGGTGGGCCGTCGCCTTGGCCTTGAGCTGCTCGACGGTCATTTCGAGCCGGCGGGCGGACAGCGCGAATTCGGCCCGCAAATGGTCCTTGTCGGCCTGAATCTCGGCCATTGATACCGGGATAGCGTCAGCCAGCCGGCGCTGGGTGAGGCGGACCGCGCGATTATGGACGAAGGAAATAAGTATGATCGCCAACAAACTCGCGACCAGGAACCCCCCGCCGAAATACATGATCTGTTCGATCATGAACGCAACTCCTGCCTTCCGCCCAAATTCAACAGCGGTTTCAGAGGCATCTGAAACCGCCCCAGCCTCTCACAGATACGCCAGTTTCCACGACGACGCTGCACTGCCCAAGCCCGAGCCGGCGTGGTGCCGGCTCGCGCTATCGGCCCGGCCCCATCCGGTGGCGCGGCGGACGGCCACGGTCAGAACGGATTCCAGGTCGACTGCGGCGTGAATTTCAAATAGCCGACATTGGCCCCCAATCGCAACCCGAGACCCGACCGGATCGGCACCAGCACAATATTATTTGCCGTCAATGCTGTCATCCCGAAGCCGCCGATAAAATAGGCAGATCCGTCAATGCCGGCAAATCGCTGGTAGATCGCCTGGGTCGCGGGCAGGCTGTAGACCAGCATCATGGTTCGCGCGCCGTCGCCGCCGAAATCCCATCCGACCGTCGGCCCCTGCCAGAACACCTTGAGATCGCCGGCATTCTTCGTGTAGAGCATGCCTTCCCCATAGCGCAGACCGCCGAAAAAGGCGCCCCCAGCCTCCTCGCCCAGCACATATCCATTGGGCAGGCCCCATTTGCTCACCGCGTTTTCGATCACGCTGGCGAGGCCACGGGAGACGGTACCGAAGAACCGGTGCCCGGCGTTGACCAGTTCGCCCGGGGTAAAGCCCGCTGGCTGCTGGTCAGGAGGCGGACCAGGCTGAGCCGGTTGGGCCGACGCCAGGGGCGGCCATGACGCCAGGATGAACACGGCAACCAAAGCAAACACTCGCAAGGCGGCACGCATGGCGTCCTCCATGAAGGCGATCGAGGGGCCGGACGGTATGCTGCTAAGGCTCCCAGGCCCCGTTACCCCAACAGGACTGCTCGCCGGATCGAGGCCCGACGAATCGGATGACCGTCCGGCAAAACTATGACCGCAGCACGGCGGCGAGGGAAGCGGCCTGTGGTGCGATCCAAACAAGTTTAGTTCCATCGATTTTGATGAGTTGCCCTACGTCTTCAATAAGTTAGTGGGCCCACTCCGTCCCAACATGAGGGAACCCAATGTTGGGAGCAGACCACATGAAGCGACCCGTCGGTCAGTCGGCTGGAGGCACCAGTGAGCGGTCGCCCCAGGCAATGAAGGCGGGAATTCGGAAATCACTGTCGCCATTGCCGTATCGCAGGGGTGCGCCGCCGGGCGAGGTGACCGCGCCACCGGCGGCCTCGATCAGCGCATGGCCGGCCGCCACGTCCCACTCGCAGGTGGTCGCAAGCCGGGGGTAGAGGTCGGCGGCGCCTTCGGCGATCCGGCAGAATTTGAGCGCCGAACCGCAAGGCAGCCGTGTCTTCACGCCCAGGCGGTCGAGCAGCGCGACGGTCGCCGGGTCGAGATGGGAGCGGCTGACGGTGCCGACGAGGTCGTTGCGCGGTGCCGGCCGGGTCCGGATCGGCACCGGGTCGGCGACGGCGCCATCGGGCCGGATGTGAAGGCGCTCCGCCCCAATCCCGGCAATGCCGCGATAGAGAAGTCCGGCCGCCGGCACGGCAATGAAGCCCGCCACCGGTCGGCCGGCCTGCACCACAGCGAGATTCACGGTGTATTCGGCGGTTCCGGCGACGTATTCCTTGGTGCCGTCGAGCGGATCGATCAGTACGAAGGGATCGCCGGGACGGGCGGGGAGGCTCTCCATTTCTTCCGCGACCATGTCCACGCCCGGCATCAGCCGCGAGGCCGCTTCCAGCAGGAGGGCCTGGGCGCGCTCGTCGGCGGCCGTGACCGGCGTCGCATTGGCTTTGGTGCGAATGTCGAGCGTAGCGCGCGAGATCTCGAGGATGGCGACCGACGCCGCGGCAACTGCCTCGGTCAGGCCCTCCACCAGGGCACGATCAAGCATGGTGGCCACCGCTCCTCATCGTCGACCTCATTCTCGCCTTGGCGGTTGGTCCGGCGCGGTGTATCAGACGCGACCTTTGCGGGCACTCCCGTGAGTCGCGCCCCGCAAATACACCTGCGGAGAAATAGATGTCCGCCGCCACCACCCTCGAAGCTCTCGACCTCGCCGCCCTGTTGTGCTCGCGGGTCTGCCACGACTTGATCAGCCCTGCCGGGGCGATCGTCAATGGCCTCGAGGTTCTGGAGGAATCCAAGGACGAGGAAACCAAGACCTTCGCCCTCGATCTCATCAAGAAGAGCGCGCGCACTGCTTCGGCACGCCTGCAGTTCTGCCGGCTGGCGTTCGGGGCGGCAGGTTCGGCCGGCGCCCAGATCGACACGGGGGACGCCGAAAGCGTCGCCCGCGGGTTCATCGAGGACGACAAGGTCAAGCTCACCTGGAACGTGCCCCGTGTCCTGCTGCCGAAGAACCGGGTCAAGCTGGCGTTGAACATGGTCGTGGTCGCAGCGGGGGCGATACCCCGCGGCGGGATCCTCACCGTCGAATCGAGCGGCGCCGACGACGCCATGACCTTCAAGATCACTGCGAAGGGGCTCAATGCCCGCATCGCCCAGGCGGTGCCCGACCTGCTTGCCGGCAGCCCGGCCGGCGGGACGGTAGATGCCCATGCGATCCAGCCGTTCTATACGGGGCTGCTCGGGCGGCATTGCGGGCTCGTGGTGACGATCGAAGCGGTGGACGACGCCATCGTCGTCGCTGCACGCTGAGGCCGGACGCGTTCAGCCCCGGCGTTTGGTCTTGGATCGCCCCGGCAGGTGGGCGCTTCCCAGCGGGATATATTTATTCGCCACACTCTGTGGCTGCCGCAACCAAACCTAAACCTTTCTCGTGGATGGTGCTGGCGTTCCCCTCGCGGCGCGCGTTGCACCGTAGCGTCGTCGATCGGGGTCATGCCGACGTATCTCGATCGGTTTCTTCGCCGATCAACGGCCCCGCGATGGCCTTTCACGATATTCACCTTCGCCGGGGTCGGGCCACCGCTTTCAGGTTCGACCAGGGCCGCGGAAGACCGCGGGGGTCCTCCGGAGAGCAGGCGCCGCGCGTGCTACGCAATAGGGAGCGGAGGTGGCGATGAAAACCTGTCTCGTGGTCGATGACTCCAGCGTCATCCGCAAAGTGGCGCGCCGCATCCTGGAAGGGATGCAATTCGAGATTTCCGAAGCGGAAGACGGCGAGCAAGCTCTCGACATGTGCCGGAGCGGCCTCCCCGACGTGGTGCTTCTCGACCTCAACATGCCGCGCATGGACGGCATGACCTTCCTGAAGGAAATGCGCAATCTGCCGGGCGGGCTGCGCCCCAAGGTGGTGTTCTGCACCACCGAGCACGATGCCCGCAACATCAGCCGCGCGCTCGACGCCGGCGCAGATGAATACATCGTCAAGCCGTTCGACAAGGAAATCGTCGAGGCGAAATTCCATCGAGCCGGGCTGATCTGAGCTGGCGGGACCTCACTATAGCTCGAAGGCCTTCGGGTCCCGGCTGGCGTTCCAGAACTTGAGAATGTCGACCGTGCGCGCGTCTTCATCTACCTTGTAGACGATCCAGTATTGGGTTCGGCGCCCGACCCGAAATAAATAGGCACGATAAGGCGCTCCCGTGAGCGCGAAGTATCCCCAAGTGAGAGGCAATTCACGAAGGGTAGTCGACAGAATTCGGTCCAGGCGCTCAAATTGCTCGATTGCAAGGTCTTCGCTGTAATCGCCGAGGTAAGCAGCGAATACTTCCATCTCGTGCAGTGCGACCGGATCGATTCGCACGCGAAACGCCATGATTCTACCGTTTCGAACCCCGGTAAATGGCAATCAGGCGTTCCCGAAAGGATCTGCGGTCATAGTCGACCGCCTGGCCGGCGTCGACGCGCGCCTCAGCCTGCTTGAGCGATACAAGCAGTTCCTCCCGCTCCTCCTCAGAAAGAATCGGGATTTCCTCCATGGTGGTCACCGGCACCATGGTAGTGCGATGTTGCTTGGCCTTGCCGTCCGTGTTTGCCGTCATGAAGACAATATATCACTCCTGGGCAAGGATGTGACAGGGGACGCAGATCTTGATTTGAACATGACGTTCACTCCTCCTTGTATCCGTACTGCGGCGCGTTGCCGGTCGCGCCGTAATATTTGTACGGCAGGAACTTGCCCGACATCGTGATCTTGACGCGGTCGCCGCGGGGATCGGGCTGGCGTTCCATCTGCAGGTCGAAATCGATCGCCGACATGATGCCGTCCCCGAACTCCTCCTCGATCAAGGCCTTCCAGGCCGGACCGTTCACCATTACGAGTTCGTAAAAGCGGTAGATCAGCGGATCGGTCGGCGGCATCGGCGTGCCGCGATTGGGCACCTCGTTGAGCATGGCCTGCTCGGCCTTGCCGAGGCCGAACAATTCAGCGGCCTTGGCGGCGAGGGGCCTGGTCAGCTTCATCTGGCCGAGCAGCGCACCTGTGACCAGCATCGGCGACATGCCGCCGATCTGCTCGCAAATGTATTTCCACGTCCAGCCCTTCTCGCGTTTGATGTCGAGGATTTTTTCGGTGAGATCGGCGCGGTTCATGAGAGGCTCCCTGGCGTCCTTGGTTGGCGAGGCTTTTCGTCTGCCATGTGCGGCAGAGCAATCGTCGTGCCAGGACGACGCCCCTGCGATCTTCTTGATTTTGCGCATGATCCCGTCCGAAACGCCTGCCGCTTTTTCGGGATCGCGCGCTACAGCCTGAAATCCCCGGGCGTGAAGTCGTAGAGGTCCTGGATTCGCTTCCAGCGCGGAGTGTGCGGGTCGGTGACGCCCCACTGGTCGAGGCGGCCGGGCGGCCAGCGCCAGTGGTCCGGCCCATGCGGGACATAGCTGTCGTCGATCTGCAGCACCTCGCCGGTGTATTCGATGGGGAACTCCTCCGGTCCGGCGAAATAGGCGAACACATTGTTGCCGGCGCCGTGGCGGCCGACGCCCCATTCTATTGGGTAGCCATGGTCGCGCATGCGGCCGGCGCCGCGCATCACCGAATCGAGGTCCGGCAGCTCAAAGGCGACGTGGTTGAGGGTCGGCCGGCGGTGGCGGCCGACGACCATCGAATTGTGGTCGGTGTTGTCGCAGTGAAAGAACGACAGCGCCCCGGTCTCGTCGATCAGCCGGAAGCCGAGCACGTCGACGAGAAACCGCGTGGTCGCCGCGAGGTCGGCGGCGTTGACGTTGACATGGGCGATCTTGCGCGGCCGGTCGGCTCGGTCGGCCTGATCGCGATGATCGGCGACATCGCAGATCACCGCGAGGTTGCGCCCCTCCGGATCGGTGAAGCCGAACCCGTAGCCGCCGCCCGGCCGGTCCACCCGATGGGGCTCCTCGCATTGGGCCGCGGCCGCGACTGACGGCGCGATGGAGCTGCATCCACCATGTCGCGGCCGGCGGCGTCGAACACGATGCGGCGCAGTGCCGGTCGCTGGCGCGCGGGATGGATTTCCAGGATGTGGTGATAGGCGCCGGTGCCGCGCAGATAATGCGATCCGCCTGCGCTCTCGACTGGCGCCAGGTTCCAGACCCCGGCATAGAACGCTGCCGCGGAGGCAGGATCGCTCATTTCGATTTCGACATGGCGAACGCCACGAACCCCAACCCGCATCGTGTTTCCATCCTGATTTTCCGCAGGGATGGTGGGCCAAACCGCACCGGGCGTCAAACCGCACAGGGTTGATCGAGTTCAGCTTGAATGTTCGCTGCGGTTGAACGGTCGATCAACTGCCTCCGTGACCCGCGGCTCGTCCTCGCCAGCGAAGAGAGAAGCCGGAAACTGTGCCGCGTAGCGTCGGCGCCGCGGTTTCGGCTCAACGGGCTCTTCCTTTTGAGCGGTCGGGTCAGGCTCCACCACCTTGCGATACAAGTGCCAGCTCGAATGCCCGAGCACGGGCATCACAACCGCAAGTCCGATGAACAGGGGCAGCGAGCCAATCACCAAAAGTCCGGCGATGATCAATCCCCACATCGCCATTGTCACAGGATTCCTGAGCACCACCCTCACGGATGTCAGGATTGCAACTCCCGCACCTACGTTGCGGTCGAGAAGCAGCGGGAATGACACAACGCTGATCATGAACACCACGACGGCGAACAGAAAGCCGATGCCGTTGCCAACGACGATCAGCGTCCAACCCTCAGGCGTCGTGAAGACTTGACGGAGGAAATCCGGAATTGACCCCGGAGGCGCATTGCCGAACGTCGCGACGTAAATTGCCTGGGCGACGGCAATCCAAAGAAGGAAGATGACGACCAGCAACGCGCCGAGCGCAAGGATGCCGCCGAGCGACCGGGAATGCCGCACGCCGAAGGCGTGCGTCCACCAGAGGTCGAGACCCAGCTCCCGCCGCCGGCTCAATTCATAAAGTCCGAGCGCGGCAACGGGGCCGATCAGCGCGAAGCCGGCGGCGAGCGGAAAGAACAGGTGGACGAGGTCGCTCAGCGTCAATTGGGCCACCACAAGAGCGCCGACTGGATAGATGAGGCTGAGAAAGATCACATGGGTTGGGATCGTCCGGAAGTCCTCGATACCCTTGGCCAGCGCATCCTTGAGATCCCTCATCCCGATCTTCCGGACCATTGGAAGGGCTTGGCTCGCGTCTGAGCCGACCGTCATGTCCAGGTGGGTCATGGCTATGCCTCCGTGAATCGTCGTGCCAAATCTCGCGCAGCATCGTCGGAATGGCGCGCCGAAAAGGTTGCGTTCGAAACCGTGCTATCGCTTTGCATGACTGAGCGCCGCTCGCCTGAACTCGCAAGGCCGTTACATAGCGGGTCAGGCGCGGCGGCGGCAGATCAGCCGATGCCGCGCGCCGGGTCATTGAGGGAGACTGGACCAATGATCCTTCCGTGCGCTATGCAAATTCGGAAGATGCGGCATCACCTGATGGCACCCGGCAAATCGTGGCCGATGGTCGTTTCTGCGAAAAGACGGCTGCGCCTCATGGAGAGACCGTTGCCACCGAGGTGGACAGCCAAAGTCTTTGTCATTGATTATTCGATATCTGTTTACGATCCCGGAAGCGCTGCTGGCTACCGTAGACGAGCGGCGCATAATCGGTATCCACGGCGCGTCTGCTTGACCTCAGATTGCCGCTTTTGCTGCCGCACCGCGGCAAACGACCAGACGAGCCGTTGCCGGAAAAGTCACGCACCGGCGGCGGCGCCTCGTCTGCTGCGAAGTCGAGCGACCGGCGTAGATTTACGCGGCTGAGATGAGTTCATTGCAGGTCTGGAGCGCGCCGGCGGCCATCTCGAGATATTGGCGCCGGTCGCTTGCTAAATCTGACCGGCATCCTGCAAGGGAGGAGAGAAGCGGTGGCCAAAACTGACGACACATTCATGGTGTTCATCAGCCACAAGCAGGACGATCACGCACTCGCGGTCGAGGTGAAGAAGGCCTTGGAAGGCCTCGCCGGCCCGAAGCTAATCGACTGCTTCGTATCCGGCATCGACATCACGGCGGGCATGGACTGGAGGCGCGAGATCCGCACCCGCCTCGCCAAGAGCCACCTCCTCGTTCTGCTCTTCACCGCACCGTCGAGGAATTGGGACTGGTGCCTTTACGAGACCGGTCTGTACTGTCGCTTCGAAAAGGCCGAGAAAAACGAGGTCAGCTCGGTCGTGTGCCTGTTCAGCCCCGGTCAAGCCTCGCCGAGCCCGCTCGCAGACCTGCAGGGCGTGCCCGCCGAGACCGACAAGGTCCGCGCCTTCCTTAACGTGCTCTGCCACCAGACGTGGAAAATTTCCGACGACTGGCGCCAAGGGGCGCTAGCGCCCGACATCGATCCCAAGCAAGTGGACGACGCGGCTCGCGCCATCGAGAGGGCATTCCGCCTTTCGGGCTCGACCTCGACGCACTTCCCCTGCCATCGCGTGGTGTTGTCGTTGTCTGAATCCGACATAATCGAAAATGGGATCCCCGAGAGCGCGCGGGTGTTGGAAGGGCCAAACGACACCTCGGACTACACGCTGTCGTTGTTCAACCTGGGCAGCGGCACCGGCAAGCGGACATGGGGCGATCTGTTGCAAGCCGTGCAAGGGACCAATGCGGATTGGCGTAAGGAGCTCGACAGGCACTTCCTCCTCGCCCTGAAAGAGGAGCTCTTTTGGCCCATCAAGGGCCTCATGCGCTCCGGCGGCAAGAGCCGGGTCGGGGAGCGACTCTACCGTCCGATCCTCTACAGCATCGTTCGCGGGCCCGCGGTCGGGCCGGTTGCGGACGGTGCCGCAGAGACTTACCAGCGGCCCCGCTCGGTGACCATCGTTCTCACCCCCGAGCCGCTTGCCCAGGGCAAGGCCCCGCAACCGCCGCCGGACAAAACCACCTTCTGAGTAATTGATACCGACCGTGTGTAGGCACCTCTGGCGTGCCAGATGGTCGGCGAACATCCCGAAAACGATCTTGCACTTGGTTGTACTGGATTGCGCGCTGGTAGGGCACAACATGAAACCACGCCGAGTTGGTCCGCTGCGGCGGACGACACGACGAGTCATCAGCGGCGGAGAGTTGGCATCCACGACGCGTCTGCTTGACCTGAGCTGCAACGCGGTAAACGATTAGATGGGCCGTTGCCGGAAAAATCACGCATCGACGGCTGCGCCGCGTGGAGCGTCCATTGCCACCGAGGTTCCGGCGCACTACGGCGCGCCCGCATCGTAACTGGAGGAATCATGAAGGCCGCCTTGAGCGAGATTCGCGATGACACGGCAAGCCAGACGGCGGAGCTCGCTTCCTTCGCGGCGCGGTTGCGTTTCGAAGACCTGCCTGCGGACGTGGTCGAAAAGGCGAAGATCTGCTTTCGCGATGCGCTCGCCTGCTGTCTGTTCGGCGTGACGCAGCCCTGGACCCGGATGCTGATCGACCAGGCGATCGAGGAGGGCGGCAATCCGCGCGCTTGTGTCATCGGCAGCAAGCTGCGCACCAGCGTCGGTCAGGCCGTCTGCATCGGTGCAACGGCCGGCCACGGTTTCGAACTCGACGACATCCATGGCGCGGCGCATCTGCACGCCGGCTCGCTTGCCGTTCCGGTGGCGCTCGCGCTCGCGGAACTCGCTCCCTCGCGTGCTCGGGCCGCAATCATCATCGAGGCGATGATTGCCGGCTACGAAGTCGGACTGCGTGTCGGCCTCGCCGCGACCGGCGCGCTCTTCATGCGCGGACATCATTTCCAGGCGACCTGCGGCGTCTTCGTCGCCGTTGCCTCGGCGGTCAACATGATGCGCCTGCCCGATCGTCGAGGCGAGGCACGCTTTCGGCATCGCCGGCTCGCTCGCGGAGGGCCTGATGTCGGCGCAGGAGGGCGCCATGGTCGAAGCGGCTGCACGCCGGGCACGCCGCGCAGATGGGCGTCACCGGCGCGATGCTGGCCAAGCGCGGCTTCACCGGCATTCCCGACATTCTCGAGGCCCCCTATGGCGGCTTTCTCAGCACGCTGAGCGGCGAGCCGGACCTGACCTGGCTGACCAGGGGGCTCGGCGAGGCCTGGGAAATTCGCAAGGTCGGGTTCAAGCCCTACGCGACCGCGGCGAGCATCCATTCGCCGCTCGGCCTGCTCGACGCCCTGATGCGCGAGAACGATCTCGCGGCCGGCGATATCGAGCGGATCGTCGTGCATTGCAGCGCGATGGCGCATCGTCACTGCGCATGGCCCTACCGGCCGGCGGGCGTCACCGCGGCGCAGATGAACATGCCCTTTGCGCTCGCCATGATGGCGGTCGATCGTGCGGCGATGGGCGCGCAATTCCGCGAGGAGCGGCTCGCAGATCCGAAGGTGCTGACGATGCTGGATCGCATCGTCGTCGAGCCCGCGGAGGAATACAGCAAAGGCGGCGACGAGACGCGGCACGCCGCGCGGGTCATGGTTGTCACGAAGTCGGGTCGGACGTTCAAGCGTGAAACGTGGAACCGGCCGGGAAGTCCCGGCCAATCCCATGACGGAGGCGCAGCTGCAGGAGAAGTTTTCCGCTCTGGCGCAATCCGTCCTGTCCGCCGGACAGATCGAAAAACTCGGCGGCGCCATCAAGCAGCTGGACACGCTTGCTTTGCCCGCGCTGTGGCCGCTCTTGACCCCGCAATAATGCGACCGAAGGAAGTGCGCTGGCTCGCACCGGCGCCACGTCAGGGAGGAACAAGGTCATGAACGACACTGCGGACCGTAGGCCTGTCGCGCCGGGCGCTCCTGGCGGTGGCGGCCGGCATGACGCTCGCCGCCCTCCCGCGCAGCCGCATCGCGCATGCCGCCGATGCCTATCCGACGCGGCCGATCAGGCTCGTCGTTCCATTCGCACCCGGCGGCGCCGTCGACATCGTCGGCCGCCTGACCGCGCACTATCTGAGCGACCAATTGGGTCAGCAGGTCTATGTCGAAAACAAAAGCGGCGCCGGCGGATCGATCGGCACCGACATCGTCGCCAGGGCTGCGCCCGACGGCTACACCTTGCTTCTTCATACGGTCTCGTCGGCCGTGATCAACGCGCTGACCTATACCAATCTGCCGTTCGATGCGCGCAAGGATCTCGTGCCCATCACCGAGATCGCCGCGTCGCAGACGCTGATCGTCATCAACGCCCAGGTGCCGGCGACGACGCTGCAGCAATTCGTCGAATTGGTGAGGCGGAACCCCGGCCAATATAAATTCGCTTCGACCGGTGTCGGCAGCAGCGTCCATCTCGGTGGCCAGCTCTTCGCCACCGAGAGGGGCTGGACATGGTGCACGTGCCCTATCGCGGCGAAGGCGATGCGATCAAGGACCTCGTCGCCGGCGAAACACAGATGGAAACGGGAGTTGCCAGCGCGTTCCTGCCTTTCATCCGTGCCGGCAAGCTCCGTGCATTATGCGTCAACGGCAGCAAGCGTCTCGCGTTGTTGCCGGACGTGCCCACCGCCGCCGAGGCGGGATTGCCGGACTTCGAGCTGCCGAATTGGTACGCGCTCTATGCCCCGCGTGGCGTTCCCGGCGACATTACACAGCGTATCTACCGATCGACGGTCAAAATTCTTCAGTTGCCGGAGTTGCGTGCACGCCTGACGGAGTTCGCGCTCGATACCATCGGATCGAGCCCCACCGAAATGGCTGCGTATCTCGAGCAGCAGTTCCAATTCTGGACGCCCGTGGTCGAGGCGTCCGGCGTCAGGCTGACGCGATGACGCCGCAGATTGGATTCTGCAACCGCGCGCCACGACGGGCCAGAGGTGACGGACCAGTTCGTGGACGCCGGCTCGGAATTGTGGAGGTATCGATGGACACTGTCACCGCGATACACACGCGCCGGTCGATCCGCGCTTATGAAAAGCGGGCCGTCCCGCGGGAGATCATCGCCGACATTCTCTGGGATGCGGCACAGGCGCCGACGACGCCGGTGAGCGGTCCGTTCCTGTTCCACGTGATCGAGGGGGTGGCGCGTATCGCGGACTTTGGCGAGCGCGCCAAGCAATGCGCCCGCGAGCATCGCCCCGATGCAGTCGGCTACTCCTGGGTCGAAGAATCGGACTTCAAGGTTTTTCTAGACGCGCCGGTGGTGATCGTAATCTCGGGCCACGCCGACAATTCCCAATCGATCCAGGACTGCAACCGCGCGGGACAGAACCTCATGCTTTCGGCACACGCTCGTGGGCTCGGCAGCTGCTGGGTCGGTGCGCCGATGCTGTGGCTGCGCCGCCCGGAGACGCGGAAGGAACTCGGCATCGCCGAAGTTTTCGAGCCCTTCGCTGCCTTTACGCTCGGCTATGCCGCCTCGGTGCCGCCATCGCGTTCGCGCGAACGGCCGGAAATTGTGTGGGCTTGATGTTCGCGCCGAGGCCAGTTACCGGGCAAAAAAATACCCCGCCTTGCGGCGGGGCGAAGATCCGGGGCTATTCTTGAGCCGCTCCGATCGGGCGCCTTACGCCGGGATGCGCGCGTCATCCTCGGTCGGTTCGCGCAGCACATAGCCGCGGCCCCACACCGTCTCGATGAAATTCTTGCCGCTGGAGGCGTTGGCGAGCTTCTTGCGCAGCTTGCAGATGAAGACGTCGATGATCTTGAGCTCGGGCTCGTCCATGCCTCCATAGAGATGATTGAGGAACATCTCCTTGGTCAGCGTCGTGCCTTTGCGGAGCGAGAGGAGTTCCAGCATCTGGTACTCCTTGCCGGTGAGGTGGACCCGCTGGGTCTGGACCTCGACGGTCTTGGTGTCGAGATTGACCACGAGTTCCCCGGTCTGGATGACCGACTGGGCGTGGCCCTTGGAGCGGCGCACGATGGCGTGGATGCGCGCGACCAGCTCGTCCTTGTGGAACGGCTTGGTCATGTAATCGTCGGCGCCGAAGCCGAGACCCTTGACCTTGTCCTCGATACCGGCGAGCCCGGACAGGATAAGGATCGGCGTCTTGACCTTGGAAACCCGCAGCGACCGCAGCACCTCGAAACCCGACATATCCGGCAAGTTGAGGTCGAGCAGGATAATATCGTAATCGTAGAGTTTGCCCAGATCGACGCCCTCTTCGCCGAGGTCGGTCGTATAGACGTTGAAGCTCTCCGATTTGAGCATCAACTCGATCGATTGCGCGGTCGCGCTATCGTCTTCGATCAGTAGAACGCGCATGCCAGTCCCCTTCCGCGCCGCTTTGGGCTCAGGTCGGCCTGCCGCTCGGGGCGGCCATTGAAAAACGCTTTGGGACAACTGATTCGAAACGTTAACGAGCTATGGTTAACAAAACCTAATTCCTCAGCGCAAGGACCGCGTAGCGAAATTTTATCAAATCGGTCCAAAACATTGGAATTGAAGGATTCTGGCAACATCTCTCGGCTCGAGTCTGACTTTAAGAACCAGGGTTAACTGGTTCGCACGACCTGCCCGTGATTGAGCAACTCGCAGTGGTCCCATGAACGGTGGAGTAATCATTAACGATGCGGGTAAACACGACGTTAATAGCTTCGCGTAGAAGCCGGCCCGAATTCATGAAAAACGCTCTCGGGGCGTCCCCGCGACGTCGGCGGCTGTCGAGCCCGGCGCGGCCGGCCCGGCATAAGGCCAACTCCCCATTCACGAAATCAGGGGGGCGGTGGAAACCGAAAACTAACATTATCGTGCCAACCTGCCCGCTATTGCGGCTTTGAAGGTTGCGCCGGCTGGGCCGGCTTTGCCGCCGCCGACTGTGTGGGAGTTGGAGTCGATGAAGTCGCGTAACACGCTCATTCGTCTGAAGAAATTTCAGGTTGAAGAGAAGCGGCGCAAGGTCGCCCAGATCGAGGCGATGATCGCTGACTTCCAGCGCATGGGGGCTGACCTCGACCGCGAAATCGCGGCCGAGCAGGAACGCGCCGGCATCCATGATCCCGGTCATTTCGCCTATCCGACCTACGCCAAGGCGGCCATGACCAGGCGCGAAAACCTCAAGCGCTCCGCCGGAGAACTGGCGGTCCAGCTCGAAGAGGCAAAAATCGCCCTGCATGAGTGTTTCGACGATCTCAAGAAGGTGGAGCAACTCGACGAGCGCGACCAGAGTCGCGACCGCCCTCCTGAAGATACGCGCGACATTGATTCGCTCGGCGCACTGCGGGCTCGGGGAGCGGTGGCCTGAGTTTTACCGGCGGATCGTCGCGATTCGCTGGCGAAAATGCGTCGTGTATGGGGATGCGAATGGCATCCCCGCGCCATCCCGGCGTTTTCCATCTCGACGGGAACCCGTCCGCCCAGCGATAATTGGTGGTGGTCCCGCACGACGCGCGGGGGATGGGCGTTTTAGGGAATGCTGACCTCGCTGGAACTGGTCTGGCTCCTCGCTGCCGTCGCCAAGGGGGACGAGGTCGCGTTCGAACGCCTGTATCAGGCCACCCGGGCGAAACTCTACGGGGTGGTGCTGCGTATCTTGCGTAGGGCGGACCTCGCCGACGAGGTGATGCAGGAGACCTATCTCAAGGTCTGGAGCTCCGCCGGACAGTTCAATCCGGCTTTGGCCTCGCCGATCACCTGGATGCTCGCGATCGCCCGCAACCGCGCGATCGATCTGGTTCGCCGGCGGTCGGAGATGTCCATCGAGGAGGAACCGGAGGTCATGCAGATCGCCGCCGACACCCCGGATCCGCTCGCCAAGCGGGAGATGAGCGAGCAGCTCAAGCGCCTGCTGGCCTGCATGGGCCGCCTCGAAGAGGAGCGCCGGCGGCTGGTATTGCTCGCTTATTACAGCGGCTGGAGCCGGGAACAGCTCGCCGCCGAGTTCGACAAGCCCGTCAACACCATCAAGACCTGGCTGCGGCGGGCGCTGTTCGATATCCGGGAGTGCCTGGGGCCATGAATCCTGACGAGCCCAAAGGCACCCCCCCGCCCGACGATCTGTCTCTGACCCTGTCGGAGGACATGCTGGCCGCCGAATATGTGCTCGGGACCCTCGATCCGACGGAGCGCGAAGATGCGCGGGTGCGAATCGCGTCCGATTTCTCCTTCGCCGCCCTGGTGCAGAATTGGGAGCGCCGGCTGGGCGAGCTCCATGTGCTGACCGGAGATGCCGAGCCGCCCGGGTCGGTCTGGGATGCCATCAAGGCGAAGCTTCCAGGCGTTGCGCCGAGTGCAGCGATGCGGCTGCCCGAAGTGGAGCCAGGAGCAGCCCCCGCGGCCACGGCCCCGTCCGGCAACGTCGTCGAGCTCCGCGCGCGGCTGGACCGCTGGCGCAACGTGTCTCTTTTCATGGGATCGCTTGCCGCGACGCTGGTCGCATTCGTCGTGACTTCGGTGGTGGCGCCGGGGCTGCTGCCGGGCCGGCTGCGTCCGAGGTTCGAAACGGCCGCCCCCACTGCGGGTGCCGAGACGGCGGCGCCGTCGCGCCTGGTGGCCGTATTGCAGCGCGAGGCCACCGCGCCGGCGTTCATCCTGACGGTCGACGTCGCCAAGCGCATCTTGACCATGCGTCGCGTCAGCGCGCCGCGGGAGCCGGGCAAGAATTACGAATTGTGGCTCATATCCAGCAAGTTTCCGGCGCCGCGCTCGCTCGGTCTCGTCGGCCCGGGCGACTTCACCCAGTCGAGCGATCTCGCCGTCTACGATCCCGCAACGATCGGCGACGCGACCTTCGCGGTTTCCCTCGAGCCCGAGGGCGGCTCCCCTACCGGCGCACCTTCCAACGTGATGTTTCTCGGCAAGCCCGTCGAATCGACCCCGCCTCCGGCCGGTCAGCCCGAGGCGCATTAGATTGAGTGCGCGCTCAATCAGCCGCTCAAGAAAAAAACGCGCCCTGGGGGGGCGCGTTTTGGGGGGTACTTGGGGGTAGGGTACTTGGGGGGTAGGCGGGGGCAAACTCAACGAATTGCGGTGGTATCGCCGCTGGTGATGGCGATCGGCTTGCCGGCCTTTACAGCGGGGCCGGAGGCCTGGATACGGGGGGTGTCGAACGAAGTCGTGTGGGCGGTGATCCCGACGATCAGGACCACGATGGACGCAACCAGCGACAACGCCACGATCTTGAGGTGCGTGGTTCGGTCGGCGGTATAGAGCGAAGAATTATTCATGGGATGTTTTCCCTGTTCCCTCCTATTTAGTCATTCCGGCGCGTCCAATGGTTCAAACCGCGTTAACGCGCCGCTAACTTTTTCTTGATCGCACCGGCCAGGACTAAATATCTGCATATTTTCAATGGCCTGAAAGAAATCTAATCCGCTTTGGCCCGCTTGCTGAGGTATCGGCATGTGGCTTGAAGAATTCTTTCGGCCCGCCGATCACGGATCGTTGATGCGGGGGGAGGGGGCACCCGGAACCTGCAATCGATCCCCAGGCTCGCCGCACTCGTATTGAATGTTTCGCCGCCCGATGCGAACACATGTGCGGGCGTGGGGACGCGCCGGCAACGGGGACCTTGATGCTGACCCGGCTTTCGATCCGAGACATCGTCCTGATCGACCGCCTCGATATCGATTTCGCGGCGGGTCTGTCGGTGCTGACCGGCGAGACCGGCGCCGGCAAGTCGATCCTGCTCGATTCCTTCGCGCTGGCGCTGGGCGCCCGCGGCGATGCCAGCCTGGTCCGCCAGGGTGCCGAGCAGGGGCAGGTGACGGCGGCCTTCGACGTGCCGATGGATCATCCGGCCCGCGCGATCCTGGCCGCCAACGACATTCCGGCGGAGGACGAATTGATCCTGCGCCGTGTCCAGCTGGCCGACGGCCGCACCCGCGCCTTCCTCAATGACCAGCCGGTGGCGGTGCAGGTGCTGCGCGCCGTCGGCACCGCGCTGGTCGAAATCCATGGCCAGCACGACGACCGCGCGCTGGTCGAGACCGCGACTCACCGCCGGCTGCTCGACGCCTATGGCGGCCTCGAGCCCCAGGCCGTCGAGGTGGCGCGGCTGTGGTCGCTGCGCCGCGCCGCGGAGCAGGAGGTGGCTACCCACCGCGCCGAGGTCGAACGGGCCCGGCGCGAAGCAGACTGGCTGCGCCATGCCTCGCAGGAACTGGCGGAGCTCGCGCCGGAGCCGGGCGAGGAGACCGCGCTCGCCGGCCGCCGCACCGGCATGATGCAGGCGGAAAAGGTCGCCGAGGATCTGCGCGAGGCCGAATCGGTGGTGGCGGGCTCGCAGTCGCCGGTCCCAATGCTGGCGGCGGCGGTGCGGCGGCTGGAGCGCCGCCACGCCCAGGCGCCTCTCTATATAGAGCCGGCGGTGAAGGCGCTCGATGCGGCGCTCACCGCGCTCGACGAGGCGCGCGGCCACATCGAGCAGGCGCTGGCCGCCGCGGCCTACGATCCCCATGAGCTCGAGCGCATCGAGGAGCGCCTGTTCGCGCTGCGGGCCGCCGGCCGCAAATACATGGCGCCGGTGGACGAGCTTGCCGCGTTGAGCAAACGCTACGCCGCCGATCTCGCCCTGATCGACGCTGGCGCCGCCGCGCCTGGCCGTGCTGGAAAGCGAAGCGGCCGCGGCTGCACAGCGCTACGCCGCGGCGGCGGCCCAGCTCTCCGAGCGGCGCCGCCAGGTGGCCGAGACCCTCGACAAGGCGGTGAACGCCGAGCTCAAGCCGCTCAAGCTCGACCAGGCGCGGTTCTCGACCGCGATCGCCACCGCGCCCGATTCGCCCGCCGCCGAAGGCATCGATCGCGTCGAGTTCTGGGTCCGCACCAATCCCGGCACGCCGGAAGGGCCGCTGATGAAGGTCGCCTCGGGCGGCGAGCTCGCCCGCTTCATGCTGGCGCTCAAGGTCGTCATCGCGGACCGCGGCTCGGCGCCGAGCCTCGTGTTCGACGAGATCGATACCGGGGTCGGCGGCGCCGTGGCCGATGCCATCGGCGTGCGCCTTGCGCGCCTGGCGCGGCGCGTCCAGGTGCTCGCCGTCACCCACGCGCCCCAGGTCGCGGCGCGCGCGGGCCACCACTACCTCATCACCAAGGACGCCCTCGCCAAAGGCAAGCGGATCGCGACACGGGTGGCCGAGCTCGAGCCCGAACGCCGCCGCGAGGAGATCGCCCGCATGCTGGCCGGCGCCGAGATCACCGCCGAGGCCCGCGCAGCGGCGGAGCGGCTGATCCGTGCCGCGACAGGGTGAGGGCGGCTTCGCGACGGCGCGCGAAATATCGACTAATGTATGATTTCTTGCGGCTTGGCCGAACGGTTGTTCGTGCGCATCTGAGCTCGAGCCGGCGAACCCGGTCTCAAGGCCGGAACAACGGGTCTGGCCGGCCGCGAACGGCGGCGCCGGGAGCGCCGAAGAGAACAACGACTGACGGGATGTGACATTGGAACTTGAGACCGATCGCAGATTGATTGAGGACGCCCGCCGGCTGCTGGGTGAATGCGTGCTTTTTCGCGGCCTCGGACCTGACGAGAAGAAAGCTCTTTTCGACAGCGTCCACGTTCGTATTCGCAACTTCGCGGCGGGCGAGACCATCTTTCTGAAGGGGTCGCCGGGCAACCAGATAATGGCGGTATTGAGCGGCACTGTCCGGATCAGCGTCGCTTCCGCCGACGGAAAGGCGCTGGTGCTCGCGATTCTGGTCCCCGGCGAGGTCTTCGGCGAAATCGCATTGCTCGACGGCAAGGAACGCAATGCCGACGCAACCGCCGTGATCGAATGCAGCCTGGCGACACTCGATCGAAGCGAGATTCTGGCTTTCCTGGAGCGCCACCCCGGTGCGTGGCCCCACATCGTCGCGATCTTGTGCGATCGATTGCGAAAGATGAACGAGCACCTCGCCGATGTGGCCCTGCCGCAGCTCTTCCTCGCGCTGGAGCCGGCGGAGATCGAGCGGGTGCGCCGATTCGGCGAGGTCCGCCGCTATGGCGCGGGCGAGGCGCTGTTCAAGATCGGCGAAGCGGGTCACGGCCTGTTCGTGATCCTGTCCGGCCAGGTCGACCTCGCCCGGCACGACGAAACCGGCGGCCGCCGGCGGTTCCTCACCACCGGCCCCGGCGGGGTCATCGGGGAAATGGCCCAACTCGCGGGCAGGCCGGCCCTGCTGGACGGCTACGCGCAGGGACCGGTGGAGGCTTTGCTTATCCCGCCCGACCGGCTCCGGGCGCTGCTGGTGGGGGAGGCGGAACTCGGCGAGCGGATCATGCGCGCGCTCATCCTGCGCCGCGTCGGCATGATCGAGAAGGGGACCGGCGGCCCGATCATCGTGGGCCGCGCGGAGAACGGCGACGTGCTTCGGCTCAAGCGCTTTCTCTCGCGCAACGGCCATCCCTACGAATGGCTGAACCCCGAGACCGATCCGGAGGCGAAGGCGCTGATCGATCGCTTCCACGTCGATCCCGGTCAGTTGCCCGTCGTGCTGTGCCCGGGCGGAGAACTGCTGCACAATCCCGGCGAGACCGAACTCGCCCGCCACATCGGGCTGCTCGGGCCGATCGACCCGGATCGCGTCTATGACGTCGCCGTCGTCGGTGCCGGGCCGGCGGGCCTCGCCACCACGGTCTATGCGGCGTCCGAAGGGCTTTCCGTGCTGGTGCTCGACTGCCGTGCGTTCGGCGGCCAGGCCGGCGCCTCGGCCCGGATCGAGAACTACCTCGGCTTTCCGACCGGGATCACCGGCATGGCCCTGATGGCGCGCGCGTACAGCCAGGCTCACAAGTTCGGAGTCGAAACGGCGATACCGGCCGAGGTGAAGGGCCTCGAGACCTCGGGCGATCAGGACGAAGGCCACGTCGTTCTGAAGCTCGCCGGCGACGAGCGCGTCACTGCCCGCTCGGTGGTGGTCGCCAGCGGTGCCCTTTATCGGCGGCTCGAGGTCGAGAACCTCGACGCATTCGAGGCGACGAGCGTGCATTACTGGGCTTCGCCCCTGGAAGCGAGGCTGTGCGCCGGGCAGGAGGTGGTGCTGGTGGGCGCCGGCAACTCGGCCGGCCAGGCGGTGGTTTACCTGGCCGGCAAGGCGGCCAAGGTCTGGGTCCTCGTGCGCGGGGCGGACCTCGCGTCGAGCATGTCGAGCTATCTCGTCGAACGCATCGCCGGACTTGCCAATGTGGAGGTGGTGACGCAAGCGCGGGTCACCGGCCTGGAAGGCCACAGCGGCATGCTGGAGGCGGTGCGCTGGCGTCGCGGCGCGTCGGGAGAGGAGGTGCGGCGACCGATTCGCCACCTGTTCCTCTTTATCGGAGCGGACCCGAACACGGATTGGCTCGCCGGCTCCGGCGTGGCACTGGACGCCAAGGGCTTCGTGCTGACCGGCGCGGACGCGGGCGCCGATCGCCACCCGCTGGAAACCAGCCGCCGCGGCGTGTTCGCCATCGGCGACGTGCGTTCCGGTTCGGTCAAGCGCGTCGCCGCGGCGGTGGGCGAGGGCGCGCAGGTGGTGGCGGCGCTGCATGCTTTTCTGGCCTCGGCCGAGCGCCGCGAGGCGGCGGCCTCCCGCGTGGCCGCTATCCGACTTGCGCCCGAGACGAACGCGGCCAACGACAGGGCCGTCCATCCGGGCCAGGAGCGACCCAGAGTCAAGATCACCTAGACCGATGTCGAGGCCTGACGGAAGCTTCAGAGTTCATTCGAGGCCGCGCGGTCCATTCATGGAGGCCGTTGATCGAAGCGGCCGCGGCGAAGATTCAAGCTGATACACGACCCGGCCTCAAACCCCATCGCGTCGTGCCGCGGCTTCTGCTAAAAAGCTGTCCATAATTTTGGGAGGAAACACATGCCGGCTCGTATCGCTACCATCACCGCAACCGTCACCGCGGCAGCGCTCCTGCTCGCGACCGCGTCGTTCGTGTCGCGCGCCGAGACGACGCTCGATTACGATTACTTCAAGGCCAAGGTGCAGCCGATCTTCCTCACCAAGCGGCCCACCCATGCGCGCTGCGTGATGTGCCACGCCGGAGCGAACAACATGCTCAAGCTGCAGGAACTCCCGGCGGGCCAGACGACCTGGACCGAGGAGCAGACCCGCAAGAATTTCGAGACGGTGTCCAAGATCGTGCAGTCCGCCGACGATCCGCTCAAGAGCAAGCTCCTGATTCATCCGCTGGCGCCGGAAGCCGGCGGCGACGCTTTCCACAATGGCGGCCGCCAGTTCGCCAACAAGAACGACCCGAACTGGAAGATCATTGCCGCCTGGGCCAAGGGCGCGACGCTCGCTCCAAGCAAGAAATAAGAACTGGAAATTCAGGGAGGAAGACATGCCGGCACGTATCGCCACCATCGCCGCTGCCGCCGTCACCGCGGCGGCGCTCCTGCTCGGGACCGCGTCGTTCGTGTCGCACGCCGCGACGACGCTCGATTTCGATTACTTCAAGGCCAAGGTGCAGCCGATCTTCCTCACCAAGCGCGCGGGACATGCGCGCTGCGTGATGTGCCATGCGGACGCCAACAACGCGTTCCGGCTGGAGCGGCTTCCGGAGGGGCAGGCGACCTGGACCGACGAGCAGTCCCGCAAGAATTACGACACCGTGGTCGAAGCTCGTGCAGGCCGCCGACGATCCCCTGATGAGCAAGATCCTGATGCATCCGCTGGCGCCGGAAGCCGGCGGCGACGCGTTCCACTCCGGCGGGC
The DNA here is from genome assembly GCA_963791375.1 of uncultured Alphaproteobacteria bacterium. Taxonomy (GTDB): domain Bacteria; phylum Pseudomonadota; class Alphaproteobacteria; order Rhizobiales; family Xanthobacteraceae; genus JAJPKK01. The sequence goes on along the minus strand of CAWBSI010000007.1, from coordinate 118,552 downwards.
GGCAGTTCGCCAACAAGAACGACCCGAATTGGAAGACCATCGCCGCCTGGGCCAAGGGTGCGACGCTGGCGCAAGGGAAGAAATAACGCTTTTCCCTCCCCGAAGACGGGGAGGGATATTCCCACAGCCAATAAAAAAGCGACGCTCGCTCCCTTGGGAAGCAGCAGCGTCGCCCGAAAGGGTAAGCGGCGCGGTCTGCCGGAGCAGCCGCGCCGCCGGTTCGTCAGTGCAAGGCAGCGCGCTTGCCGGGAGCCGTGGAATCGGCGTGGCCGCCGTCCGGGATCACCATGGTGTTGATGCGCTTGGGAACCTCGCCGACCGGGATGGCCTTGACGAGCTTCATTTTGGCAGTGTCGATCACCGACACCGAACGCTGTCCGGCATTGGAGATGTAAAGGTACTTGCCGTCGGGCGTGAACGTCGTCCAGTTCGCCACCGCCGAGAGCGGCATGTTGTTCCCGGCCACCTTGATGCTGGGAAGCTCGACGCTGCCGATATTCTTGAGGTCGGCGAGCGAATAGGCGTAGACGGCGTTGTTCGGGATGCTGGTGACCCATAGGGTCTTGTTGTCCGGCGAGACGCTGATGCCGTGGGACGGCTCGTTGGTGCGATAGCCGCCGTGATCGAACTGCTGCGGGGGTTCGGGCAGCGGCACCTTGGTCACTTCCTTGCGCTCGGCGAAGTCGACCACCGAGAAGCCGTTCAGATTGGACATCTGGATGAAGACGCGCTTGGTCGAGCCGTCCGGATTGGCTTCGATCGCCATCGGGCGCACGCCGAGATCCATCTGCAGGTCCCAGGCGAGCTCTTCGTTCCCCATATCGAACACATAGAGCTTCTTGGCCGGGATCGAGCCGCCGACGACGTATTTGCTGTCCGGCGTGATGTAGACGTTGTGCAGACGCCCGCCATTGGTCGAGATGGTCTTCTTGAGCGTGAGCGTCGCGGCGTCGACGATGTCGAGGCCGCCCTTGCCGCGGGCGATGGCTACGGCGATGCGGTCGCCGTTCTTGGTCACCGCGATGTTGTTGGGGCGGTCGCTCAGCGCCACCTTCTTGATCAGCTTGCCGGTCTTGCGATCGAATACGTCGAGGGCCTTGTTCTCTTCGTCGCTGACATAGACCCGCGTGCCGTCCGGCGAGAAGTTGACGCCATGGGCGCCTTCGATGCCCTTGATCTCCTGCACGACCTTCTGGGTCGCGGGGTCGATGACATGGATGCTGTCGCCCGCGCTGTTGGTGATGTAGATGCGAACCGTCTCAGCCGACACCGGCAGCGGCACCAATGCCACTGCAAGGCACAGATGCTTCAAATAGGGAAAGGCCTTCATTGGACCCGCGCTCCTTGGATGCGTGAAAAGCGGCGACAGGTTACGCGTATGGCGGGAGCTAGACAAGGTAGGAGCGAAGTGTCATTCCGGCTGCGACAGCCGTGTTCGAACGACGCATCCGATGGCCCCCAAAGACCAAAGCATTGCTCCCGATGCGCTGACCCCGGCGCAGGCCAAGGCCGAGCTCAAGCGGCTGGCCGCCGAGATCGCCGCCCATGACAAGCGCTATTACCAGGAAGACGCACCGACGGTGTCGGACGCCGCCTACGATGCGCTGCGGCAGCGCAATGCCGCCATCGAGGCGCGCTTTCCGGATTTGATCCGGACGGATTCTCCGAGCCGCCGGGTCGGCGCGGCCCCGGCCGTCAAATTCGCCAAGGTTCGCCACGCGGTGCCGATGCTCTCGCTCGGCAACGTGTTCGAGGACGAGGAAGTGGTGGATTTCGCCAACCGCATCAGGCGGTTCCTGGGCCTTGCCGGCGATGAGCCGCTCGCCTTCACCGCCGAGCCGAAGATCGACGGGCTGTCCTGCTCGCTGCGCTACGAGGGCGGGCTCCTGGTCAATGCGGCGACCCGCGGTGACGGCTTCGAAGGCGAGGACGTCACCGCCAATGTTCGCACCATCGCGGAGGTTCCCGAAAAGCTGCACGGGCGCGGCGTCCCCGACGTGTGCGAGGTCCGCGGCGAAGTCTATATGAGCCATGCCGACTTCTTCGCTCTCAACGAGCGCCGGGCCGCTGCCGGCGAGCCGGTGTTCGCCAATCCGCGCAACTCCGCCGCGGGCTCGCTGCGCCAGCTCGACCCCGCCATGACGGCGGAACGGCCGCTCAAATTCTTCGCCTATGCCTGGGGCGAGATGAGCGAGATGCCGGAAGACACCCAATTCGGCATGGTGCGATGGCTCGGCGCCAAGGGCTTCGCCATCAACAAGCTGATGAACCTTACCCGCTCGATCGAGGAGATGCTCGCCGTCTACCGCGACATCGAGATGCGCCGCGCGACGCTCGGCTACGACATCGATGGTGTGGTCTACAAGGTCGACCGCCTCGACCTGCAGGAGCGGCTCGGCTTCGTGTCGCGCAGCCCGCGCTGGGCGACCGCGCATAAGTTTCCGGCCGAGCAGGCGACCACCATCCTGCACGGCATCGACATCCAGGTTGGCCGCACCGGGTCGTTGACCCCCGTCGCGCGGCTGGAACCGGTCACCGTCGGTGGGGTCGTCGTCACCAACGCGACGCTGCACAACGAGGACGAGATCGCCCGCAAGGATGTGCGGATCGGCGACACCGTGCACATCCAGCGCGCCGGCGATGTCATCCCGCAGGTGCTCGGCGTCGTGCTGGAGAAGCGGCCCGCGCACTCCAAGCCCTATGTGTTCCCCAAGGTCTGCCCCGTCTGCGGCAGCCACGCGGTGCGCGAGGTCAATCCGCGCAGCGGCAAGGAGGACGTGGTGCGGCGCTGCACCGGTGGCCTGATCTGCCGGGCGCAGGTGGTGGAGCGCCTCAAGCACTTCGCCTCGCGGCTCGCCTTCGACATCGAGGGTCTCGGCGACAAGCAGATCGAGCTGTTCTTCGAGCGCGGCTGGATCAAGGAGCCGGCCGACATCTTCACGCTGGCGAAGCGCAACCGCAGCATCAAGCTGGAGGAGGAGGAGGGTTTCGGCGAATTGTCGGTGCGCAACCTGTTCGCCGCCATCGAGGCGCGGCGCAGCGTGCCGCTGAACCGGCTCATCTTCGCGCTCGGCATCCGCCATGTGGGCGAGACCAATGCGAAGCTCCTGGCGCGCCATTACGGATCGATCGAGGCGCTGCGCAGCGGCGTCGCCGCGGCGGCCGCCGGGCACGAATCCGAGGCCTATCAGGAACTCAATGCCGTCGAAGGGATCGGCGACGTGGTGGCCGACGCGATCGTGGAATTCTTCAGGGAACGGCACAACCGCGAGGCGCTCGACCGCCTGCTCGAAGAGGTCGCGGTCGCGCCGATGGAGGAGACGCGGCGCGATTCACCGGTCGCGGGCAAGACCGTGGTGTTCACGGGTTCGCTGGAACAGATGACGCGCGACGAGGCCAAGGCGATGGCCGAACGCCTCGGCGCCAAGGTCGCGGGCTCGGTGTCGAAGAAGACCGACTACGTGGTGGCCGGACCCGGTGCCGGCTCCAAGCTCGACAAGGCCCGCGAGGCCGGCGTTTCCGTGCTCACCGAGGACGAGTGGTTCGAACTCATCGGCGAGCGGTGAGGGCGTTCTGCTCCCTCGCTCGCCGCTAATGGATGTCATTGCCCGGCTTGACCGGGCAATCCAGTACGCCCGGTCGGTGTTTACTGGATCGCCCGGTCAAGCCGGGCGATGACAGCAGGTGGTTAAATCCGATCCGGATACGGCATGATGAAGTTGTCGCGGTTCGGCATCTTCACCTGCGGCAAGGTCTTGGCGTCCATCACGTCGTTCTCGCCGATCAGCTTGTTGAGGGCGAGAATGTAGGCGGTGAGCGCGTAGACCTCGTCGTCGGCGAGCGAGCGCGGCGCATTGTAGGGCATGGCGCGGCGGATGTAGTCGAACACCGTGGTGGCGTAGGCGTAGTAGTTGGCGATCGTCTTCGGCGTGTCGATGCCGTTGGTGAGCGGCGCGCCGCCGACCAGCGGGCCGGCGCCCGGCGCCGGCGCCGCCTTTGCCGCCCTCGGCGTGGCAGGCCACGCATTTCTCCGCGTAGATCTTGGCGCCTTGCGCCGGGGTGCCGCTGCCGGCCGGCAGGTTGGTGCCGTCGGGCAGGACCGCGATGTCCCAGGCCTTGATGTCGGCCTCCGAGATCGGCTTGCCGAGTCCGGGACTGGCGCCCGGGCTTTGGGCGAGCGCCGCGCCGGCGCCGAACGTCAGCATGCCGAGCGCGAGCGTGTGGGCGATGGCGAGGAGCGGCTTACGCATAGACATGTTTGATCTCCCCTTTGCTGTCGACGCCCCAGCTGGTGATGCTGTTGTAATGCTGGTTGGGGAACGCCAGCGGCGTCGCCAGCGGCTTGCTGGTCTGGCCGCGCGCGGCGACGAATTCCGCCCGCAGCGGCTGCACGTTGCCGGCCTCGTCCCAGGCGCGGCTTTGCAGGACCGCGGGCTGGCCGTCCCAGCGCCACGGCATGGTGAAACGGGTGAACGCCTTGTCGTGGACCGGGCCCTGCAGGGCGGCTTCGCCCCAGCTCTTGCCGCCGTCGGCCGACACCATGACCTTGGCGATGCGCCCGGTGCCGGAATAGGCGACGCCGGAGATCGCGTAGATAGCCGGGCTCCTTGAGGCTGATGGCCGAACGAGGGATGGGTGATGAAGCTCTTCACCTCCATCAGGAAGTGGAACCGCCACGTCTTGCCGCCCGGCAGGATCTGCGAATAGTTCTTGGTCTCGAAGAACGTCATCGCCGGCTGGTCGACCGCCTTGATGCGGCGCAGGAACTTGACGTTCATGTTGCCCTGATAGCCGGGCACCAGGAGGCGCATCGGATAGCCGTTGCCGGGCATCAGGCGCTCGCCGTTCTGATAGATCGCGACGAGCGCGTCGTCATAGGCCTTCTTGACGGGAATGCTGCGATCGAGGAACTGCGCATCCGCGCCCTCGGCGACGAGCCATTTGGCGTTGCGGTCGATGCCGGCTTCGTCGAGCAGCGTCGACAGCTGCACGCCGGCCCATTCGGAGTTGGAGACGAGGCCGTGGATCGCTCCGGCCGTCACCTGCAGCGGCTCGTTGGAGAACATCGGCGCCGAATTGCCGGCGCATTCCACGAACGCCATGCGCGTGACCAGCGGGTAGCGCGACAGCGACTCCAGCGTGAACTCGAGCGGCTGGCGCACCATGCCGTGGATCACCAGCTTGTGCTTGGCGGGGTCGATGTCGGGCACGCCGCAATGATTGATGGAAAAGTGCAGGCTGTTCGGCGTGATGGTGCCGCTCAGCAGTTGATGCGGCGTGCGGGCGTGCGAATTGCGGAACTCGCCCTTGGGATTGCTCAGCGAGCGCACGACGTCCTTCTCGAACCGCGACGGCGTCTGCACCGCCGGCATGATCGAGCCGAATTCGAGGCTCCATGCTTCGTCCTTGAGCGGCTCGGCGGCGGCCCCGGTCACGGTTCCCGCGGCGCCGGCGGTCATCGCGCCCGCGACCGCGATGCCTTGCCCGAGCAGGGCGCGGCGATTGATCAGGCCGTTGCCGGCGACGGGGTCGAGCGAGGGTGCACGCCCTCGGCGTTTGGAATGACTCATGATGTCCTCCCGCGATGTGGATCGGTGCCATATGCACCCTTGTGATCCTCATGCCGCCCATGGTGCTCCTTTGCCGGGGCCGTTGTCCAGACCGGGCGGGTTGTGCGGCAAGATGTAGGGCGCAATAGCGCAGCGTATTGCGCTGCTGCGACGTGCGGCCGGCGGAATACGCTCCGCTGTTCCGCCCTACATGCTGAGCGATGCAAACGGTGTATACTCGGCGCTGCAGGAAAACCTCGGACGGTTACGCCGGGGAAAACGGAGGGAACATCGTGATGAGGAATTCGCAGATATCGCGCGCATTCGCCGTGCCGGGGCTGCTGGCGTGCATGTTCCTGGCGGGCGCGGCGCTTGCGCTCACGACGGGCGCCAGCCGCGGCCAGGACGCCGCGGCGACCGACGAGTGGAAGGTCGACCCGATGCGGGGACCGGTCGATCTCGGCCTGACCGATCCTTCGCTCATCGGCGCCATCGACGTTCATTTGCATGTCGATCCCGATGCGCCGGGGAGCGGCGGCGTGATCCGCGCCATCGACGTGGTCGATGCCGTCGCCATCGCGAAAGCGCGCGGCATGCGCGGCTTCGTGTTCAAGACCCATCAGGATGCGGGGTCGGCGGGCGCCGCCTATCTCATGCGCAAGCACTACGCGCCGACCTTCGAGATTTTCGGCCGCATGGCCTCCAACTACGCGACCGGCGGCATCAACGTCGCCGCGCTCGAGCACTACTCGCAGATCAAGGGCGGGTGGGGCCGCATCTTCGAGATGCCGACCCGCGACTCCATCACCGCGACGACCCGACCGGGCAGCATGGACCCGGCGAACCTGGCGAAGGCCCGGCCGTGGATGCTGATGATGCCGGAGGGGACCCCGTCCTACATCGCCGTTTCCAAGAATGGCGAGCTATTGCCCGAGGTGAAGCATCTCATCGCCGTGCTCGCCAAGATCAGGACGGTGGACAGCAACGGCCGCATGGTGCTGGCGACCGGCCATGCGACGCCGGAGGAGCATCTGCTGCTCGCCCGCGAAGGCCGCAAGCAGGGGCTCCAGGTCCTGCTGACCCATCCCGGCGACATCCCGCAACTGGCGGAAGCGGGCCAGCTCGGGGCCTTCGCCGAGTTGACGGCTTCGAACGTCTACAAGACCGAGGCACAGCGCACCGCGGCGGCCGCCTTCGTCAAGAAGGTCGGCGCCGAGCACATCATCGTGTCCACCGATTGCGGCCAGACCGGCAACGTCTACCCCACCGACTGCCTGGTGCTGACGGCGCGCGGATTGCGCGCGCACGGCGTGACCCAGCGCGAGATCGATCTCATGTACAAGATCAATCCGGCGAAACTGCTGGGCCTGCCGCCGCCCGAGGAGTTGGCGACCGCGACGACGCTGGCGCGGCCCTGATTTCGACGGCCCTGATTCCGCGCGGGACGAGCGGGGCGCTCGGCAGGAGCGCCCCGGGGAGCGCGATGCAGGGCGGGTCCAGGGACGCCATCATCATTCGCCGTCCGGCCCGCGCCGACTTGAGCAAGATCAATGATCGGCCCCGCGGCCTTCATAGAATGGTGCCTTCCGATCAGGAGGAACCGTCATGAAGGCCGCTGATATCATGGTCACCGACGTGATCACGGTGAAGCCCGACAGCCAGGTGCAAGATGTCGCCGGGCTCATGCTCGCCAATCGCATCAGTGCGCTGCCGGTCGTCGATGACGCCGGAGCGCTCGTCGGCATCGTCAGCGAAGGCGATCTGCTCCGCCGCAACGAAGCGGGCACCGGGCACGACCGCGCCTGGTGGCTGAAGCTGCTGATGAGCCGGGAAAATCTCGCCGCCGAATATGTGAAGGAGCACGCCCGCAAGGTCGCGGACGTGATGACCCGCAGCGTCGTCTCGGCGGATCCCGATACTCCCGTTGCCGATATCGCGTCGCTGCTGGAGCGTCATCGGATCAAACGTGTGCCCATTGTCCGCAACGGCAAGGTCGTCGGCATCGTCAGCCGCGCCAACCTCGTTCAGGCGCTCGCGACGTTCCGCAAGAAAGTAATTGCGCCGCAATCGGTCGCCGACGCCGAGTTGCGCGAGAAGGTCGTCGCGCGGCTCAATTCCGAGCCCTGGGTGCGGCCGAATCTGGTCAACGTGACCGTGACCGACGGCACCGTCGATCTGTGGGGCATCGTCGAATTGAGCGTGGAGAAACAGGCGCTGCGCGTGGCGGTCGAGGTCACCCCGGGAGTGAAGGCCGTCAACGACAACGTCATGGTGCGCTCGATCGCGTCGGGCGCCTAGTAACTCGAGCGTCCGAACCAGAGCGCCTTGTCCCGGCCACCTCGCGGGCCACATGGGCGGTGCCTGCGGCAACCCCAGCGGACCCCCACCCCAACCCTCCCCCTGAAGAAGGGGAGGGAGGTCTACACCACGTCGTCGGGGGCGAGCGCGCAGGCGAGATGCTGGTCGACCTCGATCTGCAGGGTCGCGTGGTTGATCTTGAACCGGATGGCGAGTTCCTCTGCCAGGCCATGAATGAAGGCGTCGCCGGGATGCCCTCCCGGCATCACCAGATGGCACGTCAATGCGATCTCGGTGGTGCTCATCGGCCAGATGTGCAGATCGTGCAGGCTGGCCACGTCGGCGTGTTTCTCGAGAACGCTGCGCACTTCGGCAGGATCGATGTGCGTCGGGACGGCGGCCATCGACATTCCCACGGAATCCCGCAGCAGGCCCCAGGTGCCCCACACGATCACCGCGTTGATCGCAAGGCTCACCAGCGGGTCGAGCCAGAGCCAGCCCGTGAGCATGATCACGAGGCCGGCGAGCACCACCCCGACCGAGACCAGTGCATCGGCGGCCATGTGCAGGAAGGCGCCGCGAATGTTGAGATCGTCCTTGCGGCCGGAGGCGAACAGCCAGGCGGTGATGCCGTTGATGACGATGCCGACGGCGGCGACGACCATCACCGTCGCGCCGGACACCGGCTCCGGATTGCTGAATCGCTGAATCGCCTCCCATGAAATCGCGCCCACGGTCAGCAGCAGAAAGACAGCGTTGAACAGCGCGGCTAGGATCGAGGACCCGCGCAATCCGTAGGTGAACCGGGCGGATGGCGCGCGCTTGACCAGCACCGCGGCGATCCAGGCGACCAGCAACCCGAGAACGTCGCCGAGATTGTGGCCGGCGTCCGCGAGGAGCGCGACCGAGTTGCTGATGAAGCCGTAGGCGGCCTCGATGATCACATAGGAGATGTTGAGGATGATGCCGATCGCGAAGGCCTCGCCGAAGTTGGCGGGCGCATGAACGTGCCCCATCCGCGAGTGCCCGTGATGGTGGCCATGATCGTGATCATGATCGTCGTGGTCGTGGCCGCCGTGATCGTGGTCATGATCATGGGCATGGCCGTGGGCGTGACCATGCCCATCATGGTCGTGATGGTGGCTCATGAAAACCTTGCCTCTCTCGCCGCCCTGTCGCCGTTTGGATAAGTCGCCCCAATACTCTAATAAGCTAGAGCATGATCCCGAAAAGTTGCAGACTTTTCGGACAAGATCATGCTCAAAATCAACGACTTTAGAGCGCTATCCGATTCAGCATGAAACGATAGCGCTCTAATGGTCATCCACGATATCAAACAAGGCCAGATTCCGCATGAGTTCGCGCAAGTGCCGTTCTGCAGCCCGGCGTGCCCGTCACCATCGCACCCGCCGGCAACATCAGCTTCGAGATCGAGGAGGGCCAGCGGGTGCGGCTGACCCAGCCCGAGGGCGAGCAGGTCGCGGATTTCGTGTCGTTCAATCGCGACGATGTCCGCGAACTCCTGTCGATGCATTCGAGCCGCGCCGTCAACCTGAACTGGAAGCTGACCGCGCCCGACGTGCTCTACTCCAACCGCACCCGCGAGATGTGGAAGATCGAGGACGACCTCACCGGCTGAGAACTATTGCGGCGGCGGCTATTGCAGCGAGCACCTCAATGTCGCGCGCTACGGCGCCGCCGGCGTCGGCGCTCCGAACTGCCAGTCCAACCTCGAGGCCGCGGTCCGCGGCTACGGCATGGACCGCTGGAGCTTCAACATCGATGCCTGCTTCAACGTCTTTATGACGGTCGCCTATGACGCCGACGGCAAGTGGGAAATCCGCCCGCCCAAGGGCAAGCCCGGCGACTACATGACGCTGCGCGCGCTGATGCCGCAGATCGTCGCCATCTCCAATTGCCCGATCCTGTTCAACGCCTGCAACAACTTCCGGCTCAAGCCGCTGACCGTGGAGATACTGGCGTAGCATGATCGCCAAAGCGTGGCCTCGCGTGTAGAAGCGCATGTGCGTTTCACACGTTTCACACATCCGGCTCCAACTTCCGCAGGAAACAACACGATGAAAGCGGTTTACATCGACAAGCATGGCGGCCCCGAAGTCCTGACCTACGGCGACGTGCCGGATCCCGTCGCCAAGCCGGGCGAGGTCGTCGTCGATATCTTCGCGGCGAGCGTCAACGGCGCCGATTGGAAGGTGCGCTCCGGCAGCTCCTACCGTGCCTCGCACTTTCCATACGTCCTGGGGCGGGATTTTTCCGGCGTGGTCAGCGCGGTCGGGGAGGGCGTCCACGACCTCAAGGTCGGCGATGCCGTGTTCGGCGTCTGCGATGTCGGCCAGGAGGGCGCTTATGCCGAGAAGATCGCGATCAAGGCCGCCATCGTCGCGAAGAAGCCGGACAGCATGTCTCACGCCGAGGCGGCGGCTCTTGCGCTCGCGGGGCTCACGGCGCTGGTCTCCGTCGAGGATACGCTCAAGCTGAAGCGCGGCGAGACGATCCTGATCCAGGGCGGCGCCGGCGGCGTCGCGAGCTTCGCCGTGCAACTGGCGAAGCACATCGGCGCCCGCGTCATCACCACGGCGCGGGCGGAGAACCACGATTATCTCCGCTCGATCGGCGCCGATGAGATCATCGACTATGCCAAGACCGACTTCACCAAGGTCGTGACCAACTGCGATGCCGTCTTCGATACCGTCGGCGGCGCCGTGGCGGAGAAATCCTTTGCGGTGGTCAAGCCGGGCGGCCGCGCGGCCTTCATCGGATCGGGCCCGCAGGCGCCGGCATCGCCGCGCCCCGACGTGCGCTCGCTGCGGCCGAATGTCGGACGCGACCGCGAGCATCTCGAGCGCATCGTCGCGCTGGTGCGGTCGGGCGCGGTCCGCGCGCCGGAGATCACGACGTATCGCCTGTCCGATGCCGTCGCCGCCCACCGCGTGAGCGAAGCGCGCCACCTGCGCGGCAAGCTGGTGTTCCAGGTGCGGTGACCTTCTCCCTCCCCGACTTCGGGGAGGGTCGGGGTGGGGTCTGCTCCACGGCACCGCGCTTGTCTGAAGTGAGAACCCCACCCTTCCCCTCCCCGAAGACGGGGAGGGAATTTGTGAGGCCGCGGCACAATTCTTCTCGCTCTCACCCCTTACGGGCGGGCTGGCTCTGCAAAAACTCCAGCAGCAGCTTGCTCACGTGCTCCGGCTGCTCCTGCTGCACCCAGTGGCCGGCGCCGTCGATCAGGTTGAAGCTCACCATATGCGTGCAGGCCTTGGTGCGCATGGTGTCGACGAGCCCCGGCGTCTGGTAGACGCCCCAGTCGCTCTTGCCGGCGATGAAGCACGACGGTACGTCGATGGTGCGGCCGGAGAACGTCCGCATCTCGGCGATGCTCTTGGGGTCGGAGCCGCGTCGGACCCGGTAGCCCTGGAGCGCGCCGTTGAATCCGGTGCGGCCGTATTCGGTGGCATAGACCTCGACCTCGGCTTCGGTCAGCCACTTGCACGCTGCGATCTCGGCCGCGGACGGCATCGCCGAGGCAGCCGTCGCCGCCATCCCCTTGTCGAGCTCCATCACGTAATAGGTCGGAATCTTCGCCATCTCCTCGGCGGTGCGTGCCTTGAGCGGGAACGGCTTGTTCCCTTTCCAGTCGGCGCTCTTGTAGTGGTAGTAGGCGCGGAAGAAATTGTGCAGGCCCTGCGGGGCATGCAGCATGTCTTCGTTGGCGCCGGGCTTGCGCTGATAGTTCTGATAGTACTTGCGCGGCGGGTTGAGCTTCGCCAGCTCGGCGTCGAGCTCGTCGTCGGTGGGCGCCGGGCGCGGCGGCGCGGCGCCGTTGGCGGTGTTGAACGGCAGCGCGGGCGGGCCGCCGAACGGCGAGCTCATCAGCGCCACCGACTGGAAAATGTCGGGCCGGATCAGCGCGCTCCAGGACGCGACCGGCGCGCCGGCGTCGTGCCCGACGATGGCGGCCACCGAGCGGTAGCCGAGCGCATAGACGAGCCCGATGGCGTCCCGCACCATGTTGAGAATGCGGAATTGATCGGGATCGTCATTGAAGGAATCGTCCCAGCCGATGGTGCGACCATAGCCGCGCTGATCCGGGGCGATCACGTGATATCCGGCCGCCGCCAGCACCGGCATCACCTTGCGCCAGCTATAGGCGAGCTCGGGAAAGCCGTGCAGCAGCAGCACCGCGGGCCGGCCCGGCGTCTCGTAGCCCGCCTCCAGTATGTGCACCGTGAGGCCGTTGACGTTGCTGATGGCGCGGGACCGCACGCCCGGAGGAAGCGTTCCGTTGCCGTAAGGCGGCAGGTTCGAAAAGTCGGTGCGCACGATGGCGGCGCGAGTCGGTGTCTGCGCGAATGCGAGGCCGCCGACCGCGGCGGCGGTCACGAACAAGCGGCGCGACAAGCCGGAGTTGTCGGAGTCTTCGGTGTCGTGTGGCTGCATCGTCATGTCCATCTCTCCCTGTGGTCCGGTTTCGATGCCAGAAATGTTGGTCGGCTCCGCTGTGCCCTACGCCTGCGGCGAAAACCTGCCGAGCAGGGCGGCGACGTCGTCGGCGCGGTCGAGCGCCCACAGCGCCTGCAGGATCGAGTCGGTGCGCTGCTGCGGCCAGCGTTTGCCGATATTGCCGCGGAACTTGCGCTCCACGTCGGCCCGCCCCATCGGTCGTCCCACGAAACCCGGCACGTCGTCGACCTCGCGCGTGACGCGCTGACCGTCGGCGAGGATCGCGGTGACGCGCGTCGGTATGGCGGCGCCGAGCGCGCTTGGTGAGAACCGGATCCTCGTTGACCGTGATCTTGCCCATGAAGGCGAGGATGCGCGGGGTCGGAGAGCTTTTCCGGTGCGTAGCTGTCGTTGGTGATGTCGCCGTCGAACATCGCGCGCGCGATGATGTAGGGCAGGCTGTGGTCGGCAGTGTCCCGCGTCTTCGGCGTCCACTTCTCGGGTTCGGCTGCCGGCGGCCTGGTAGCCGCGGAGGGTGGTGGCGACTTCGATCTTGCGCGATGCGATCGAGCGAGCGCACCTCCTTGGCGACCTCGATCCCCGCCGCGATCGCGGTCTGGGCGTAGACCACGGCAGGGTAGGCCTTCATGCCGCGTCCTGGTGATCCGGAACGGGACGCCCGGCCGGCCGAAGGTGTCGACATCGACGTGGACCGGCCCGGACACCAGCTTGAAGAAACCGGCATTGCCTTCGAAGATCGGCGCCGGGCCGGTGAGGCCGGCGCGCGCCAGCAGCGCCGCGAACACCGCATTGCGCCCGGCTTCGGCGTCGGCCAGCCCCTTCCAGTCGGACAGCGTCTGCACCCGGGTCTGGTTCATCGGGATGTGGTCGTTGATGGCGAGGTTGACCGCCTGCGTCAGCCGGTCGGGGCCGAGCTTCATCAGCTTGCCGGCGGCGAGCGCCACGGCCGGCAGGCTGAACACCGGCGGGTCCCAGCCGCGGGTCGAGAGGTCGATCGCTTCGATCAGCCGGCAGTTGATCTCGTAGGCGAGCACGATCGCGGTGATGAGTTCGGCGGCGGTGGCGTGTTCGGCCTCGGCGATCGCGAGGCATGCCGAGATGTGATCGCTCGGATGACAGCCCTGGCGCTTCACATAGATGTCGTTGAGGTCGTAATAGCGGAAGGCCACGCCGTTGGCGAAGGATGCGAGATCGGGCGAGGTGCGCCGGCTGGTGCCGATCACTGTGGAGGCGACCGCCCTGCGTCGTGAGCGCGATGTCGCGGCAGACGCGGACCGGCCGCTCGTCGAACGCCGCGATCCCGCAGCCGATCGTATCGATGAAATGGATCTTGACGGCCTCGATGGTCGCGGCGTCGAGATGCTCATACCGCAAGGCGTCGGCATAGGCGGCGAGCCGCTCGGCGAGCGGCCGGCCGGCCGCTTCCTGCGACGCCGCGCCCTGCGCCCCTGCCGAGCCGCGCGCGAGGCCGCACAAGCCGAGCGCCGCCATGCCGGCAACGACGTTTCGGCGTGGGATCGCGCGGGATCTGATCGGTTGGGACATCATCGTTTCCTCATTCTGCGCTCGGTGTGGGCGTTCGGACGGATCATTCGGGCGGATCCGGTGCGTCCACCTCCGGCGCGTGAGGAAGCTACGCCACTTCGCATCAGTGGTGAATGGGGGTGCATGCGGATGGGGCTGCGCCAAATCCATTCGAGTTCGCGGCGACGTTGCCGCGAGCAGAGCACGTTTCTCAGTTGCCCGCCGCCTTGCCGGCCGTGTCCAAATGGCTCATCCTGCCGCACGGATCCGGCCCGGTCTCCCCGCCGGATCCGGCGGTGCTGTTGCCGAGGTGGAATTTCTCACGGGCGCCGGAGCAGCACCGCACCATTGGCGAAACATCGATTGATGGAGGATCACATGACCGATCTCAGGCACGACGCGGCTGACGTGACGCCGCGCCGGGGTTTCTTCGCCCGCGTGGCCGGCGCGATGGCCGTGGGGCTCGCGGGCTTCGCGGCGCCGCCGCTGCGCGCGCAGACCGCGGCGCCGTCGAGCGGACCGGATTGGCCGGGGGCGCTCAAGGGACGTTATCGCCAGGTGGTGGATGCTTATGAGGCCAACTCCGGATTCCCGCTCGCGTTCGTCCATACCTTCCTGGCGCCGAACGACCCGTCGAATACGTCGGCGGTGCTGGTCCTGCGCCACGGCGCGTTCCCGATCGCACTCAACGACGCCATGTGGCAGAGGTACAAGATCGGGGAGTCGTTCAAGATCAACGACCCCGAGACCAAGGCGCCGGCGGTGAAGAATCCCTTCTACAAGCCGAAGTCCGGCGTCCTGCCGATAGACGACATGGCGCTCGATCGGCTGGTTGCGAAGGGCACGGTTGTCGGCGCCTGCAACGTCGCGCTGACCGTCCAGAGCAAGATGCTTGCCCACAATGCCGGCGTGAGCGCGGAAGAGGCGGCAAAGGAATGGGCCGCCAACATCATCCCGGGCGTGACCGTCATTCCGTCGGGAACCTGGGGCGTGAACCGCGCGCAGGATGCCGGCTGCAGCTACTGCGCCGGAGGCTGATGTCCCAGCCGTTGGTTTGGCGCTGAGAGTGAGCCCGATGGGAAGGTTCACCGGGCCCATGCTGTGCCGCACCGAAGTACCGGTGGTTGCTGGTTCCCCCCGTTGAGGGCCGGGCGAGGACAAATAATGGAATAAGAGCGTTGCAGCCCGGACACTAGACCAGACGCACGCGTGACGAGCGCATTTTCGCGAGAGAAATCAATGCGCTCTCCCTGCCAGGCCGGGCGGGCAACGTGTTGCGCTTTGCTTACAGGTGATGCCCGCATACCCGGCGTGCAGATTGGCTCCTGGTATCGGCCGGGCCGGATTGTGCTATAATTCCCTTCGGGCCGTCATATACGGGGGTTGCCGCGATGCATGGGGGCATTGGCCGCTTAAAGCTGTCCTCGTCCGCCATTTCCGGCGGAACGATCAGAGTAGCGACGCGCAACGAGATTGCTTCCTTGCCGCGCTGGCAGACCGCATTTGCCGGCGAGCGCAAGGACCATCGTTTCTACGAGCTCCTCGAAGACACGGTGGAAGGATTCGACTACGGCTATCTCGTCGCCGGCAGCGGCGAGGACATCAGCTCGATCCAGCCCTACTTCATCGTCGACCAGGACCTCACCGCCGGCACCAACGGGCACGCCAAGAGCATCATCGCCGGCATCAGGCGGCTGTGGCCGCGCTTCATGCGCGCGCGCACGCTGATGGTGGGATGCGCGGCGGGCGAGGGGCACCTGGACGGCAGCGAAATGGTGCAGTCCGCAACGGCCGAGCTGCTGGCGGGCTCGCTGCGCCGCGTGGCGCGGGAATTGAATTGCGTCATGGTCGTGCTCAAGGAATTCCCGGCCAAGTACCGGGCTCCGCTGCAGCGCCTGCAGGATGCCGGGTTCACCCGCGTGCCCAGCATGCCCATGACCACGCTGGGCATCGACTTCAAGGATTTCGAAGAGTATGTCGACAAGACGCTGAGCCCGCGCACGCGCGGCAAGGTGCGGCGCAAGCTGCGCGCCGCCGAGCGCGCCAAGCCGGCGGTCACCATGAGCATGGTGGACGACGTCGCCGCGATCATCGACGAAATCTATCCGCTCTATCTCGGCGTCTACGAGCGATCGCCGCTGCAGTTCGAGAAGCTCTCCAAGGAATTCCTGTGCGAGATCGCCAAACGGATGCCCGACAAGGCCCGCTTCTTCGTCTGGCGACAGAATGAGAAGATCATCGCGTTCGGCCTGTGCACGGTGCAGGGCGACACCATCTGCCACGAATATGTCGGCTTCGATTATTCCGTCGCCTTCGAGCTGAACCTCTATTACGTCGTGTTCCGCGACATCATCGAATGGGCCATCGCCAACGGCTACAAGCGCTTCTACAGCGGCAGCCTGAACTACGACCCGAAGTGGCACCTTCGCCAGTCGCTCTATCCCATCGATCTCTATGTCCGGCACACCTCGGGCCCGGTCAACGCGCTGTTCGGAAAGCTGCTGCCGCTGCTGGAGCCGACGCGCTCCGATCCGATCCTGCCGAACTTCCACAATTACGGGGAGCTTTGGGCGTGAGGGGGACCCGCTGAACGCGCCAGCGGGTCCGGGCTTTCACTGATCGGCGCGGCGCGCGTTTTCCGTTCAGGCGCTGTCATCGCCCGGCTTGACCGGGCGATCCAGTAAACACCGACCGTGAGTACTGGATTGCCCGGTCAAGCCGGGCAATGACATCAATAGGGTCGGCGCAATCGGAGATGCGTTATTTCCCGAACGCCGAGGCCACGAGGGCGGACACCTTCGCCGTCATCTCCTTGCGCAAACCGTCCGAAGTCTTGTCGATCTCGGCGGTCAGTTTGGTGAATTCCGACTGCAGGCGATGCAGGCGCTGGTAGTACTCGTGCGGCGGCAGCTTGACCGATACGGTTCCAGGACTTCGCGGAGGATCCAGCACCACCACCACCACACGATGTAGTCCTGGCCAAGTGCGATATCGCCGCCAGCCTCGGAGCTCTCACTGAAGTTCGGTGAATCGCTCGGGTTCTTGACCGCGTTGGCGTATTCGTAAGCTTCCTCGGCCTCGATCCTGCCGTCGGCGTCGGTGTCGGGATTGAAGGCGAGCGCGGCCCCATAGGGATCGTGACCGGCCTGGGCCGCCGTCCAATCGCGCGCGAACGAGTCCCAGTTGCCGTCGGACGACGCCCAGGAGCTCTGAGATTCGATCGCTGCCGAGGCGACGCTGGTCGCGGCCGCAGGGCTTTTCGCGATGATCGAGCCGTTGAACCCGCCGGAATTGCACTGCTCCAGCATGACGATCAGCTGCCGGAACTTGGGCAGTTCCGCGAGCTTCGCCGAGAAGTCGGCGTTGTAGTACGCATCCCAGTTCGGATAGGTGCACAGGAAGGAGGTGCCCGGCGTTCCGTCGTAGTCGCCATGATTGTTGCAGTGGATCAGCAGGGTATCGAGCGCGTGGATCCGGGTCTTGAGATGATCGACCGCGGCCTCGAAGGCGGCGCGGTTGCCCTGCGCGTTGACCTTGATGCGGTATGCCGTGCCGTCGCCCGGCCAGGTGACCTGGACGCCATCCTGCGTGTTCAGGGTGCCGTCATAGCTCAGCACCTGGATGTGAGCGGGGTTGAAGGCATAGATGTCGACCAGGGTTCGGTAGAGGAACTCCATGTCGTTGAGATGCCGTGCGTTCGACATGCCGGAATAGAGGATCGCGTATCGCGTTCCCTCCGGGATGATGATCGGGCACCGCCAGATCGGGGGGAACGGGCGGAACAGGATCGGGTTGGGGTCGAATCGCACGGGCTCATGAAACACCCGCAGGGTCTTGGGCTGCTTCGCATCGGCGATGGGCGGGAAGCGGGCGGGCGCTTGGCGCTCGAAGGCGCCGGTAGCGGCATCGTACAGCAGGTATCGGCAGTCGTGCCCGAAATTGGCGCGCGGGCTGTCGTCTGCAAAGACCAGGATACTCTGCCTTTGGGCGACGATTTTTTGGAACTTCGGACCGATCGCCTCGCCTCTGTCGTAGATGTGCTCGTCGAGATGAAGGTTGGTGGTCTGGCGCCTCTCGAACGAGAGAGTGCCGAAGGCGTGGGCGCGCACGCGTTGAAACACTGAATCGTCTGGTCGGGTGGCCATCACAAGCTCCGCGAGTGTCGTGGCCGCGCCGTCCGCGACGCGACCGGGGTTACCGTGGGACCGCCACGGCGGCGTCTGGTACCGAAGGCGCCTGATAAATCACGCGCCAACGCCCCCCCACAGTCTGTTGAAACGGCGGCAGCCGGGCCTCGATCGACCGGACCTCGCCGCTGTCGCGGCTGACCACCACGTAGCGCGCCGGGTGCCCCCAATTCGCGGTCGGCTGGCGATCGATGAAGGCCACATATGCCTCGGCCGGCACGTCGATCACGGTCCCGGGAAACCGGAGTTGCGTTCCCGCCGCCACCGGCGTTTCGACGGCGTAGGCGACGCTGCTCGCCTTTTCGGCGGCGGTCAGCTGCATCTGAAGGATCAGAACAAAAGCCTCGAACGAATTGATCATCGTTATCCCTCGCTGCTTTTCGCATTGCGCCTTGGTAACCGAGGCGCCCAGGGATCGATCCGATCACCCTAGTCGCCATCGATGGTTTCTCTCGTGAAGCTGTTCACACAGGACCCGCTTTTTCGTCGCCGGCCGAGGGCGTGAGGCGCGTTGCACGGGCATGGGCAGCGCGTCGCGACCGCGCTAATGTCAGCTTGAGCCCATGCCGATGCAACACGCCAAGCCCCACGCGATCCCGTTCCAGCCCGCCGCCACCGGGCCGCTGGCCGGCGTGCGGGTGCTCGATTTGTCGCGGCTGGTGGCCGGCAACATGCTTTCGCTCCAACTCGCCGATTTCGGCGCCGACGTCATCAAGGTCGAGCCGCCTGCGGGCGACCCGTTGCGCGACTGGCGCGACGGCGGCAAGGAGCTGCATTGGAAGACCTATGCGCGCAACAAGCGCTCCATCGTGCTCAACTTCCGCCACGGCGCGGCAAAGGACGTGCTCAAGCGAATGGTCGCGACGGCCGATGTCCTGATCGAGAATTTCCGCCCGGGCACGCTGGAGGAGATGGGGCTCGGACCGGACGTTCTGCATGCCGCAAATCCGAGCCTCGTCATCGTGCGGGTGTCGGGCTTCGGCCAGACCGGCCCCTACGCGCCGCTGCCCGGATTCGGAACACTGGTCGAGGCGATGAGCGGCTTTGCCGCCCGCACCGGCTTTGCCGACCGCGAACCGGTGCTGCCGCCGCTGGCGCTCGCCGACATGATCGCCGGTCTCTACGGCGCCTTCGCCGTGGTGACGGCGCTGCGCGCCCGCGACCGGGAAGGTGGCGGCGGACAGGTCATCGACCTCTCGCTGCTGGAATCGATGTTCTCCGTGCTCGGGCCGGAAGCCGCGATCTATGAGGTCACCGGCGTGGTGAAGGAGCGCATCGGCAGCGGCTCCAACACCTCGGCGCCGCGCAATGTCTATCGCTGCGCCGACGGCGATTACGTCGCGCTGTCGGGCTCGACCGGCGCGATGGCGCGGCGGGTGTTCGAGGTGATCGGCCGCCCGGACATGAACGAGGACGAGCGTTTCCGCACCAACAGCGCGCGGATCGAGAACCGTGCGCTGGTCGATGAAGCGGTCGGCGCCTGGTTTGCCGGCAAGAGCCGCGACGAGGCGCTGCGGCTGATGCGCGCGGCGCACGTCACGGTTGGTCCCGTCTATACCATCGCTGACGCGATGGCGGACGCGCATTTCCGCGAACGCGAAATCATCGTCGAGGTCGACGATCCCGAGCTCGGCGGTGTCGCAATGCACAACATCGTGCCGCGGCTGTCGCGGACGCCGGGGGTGTTGCGGCGCCCCGCGCCGCGGCTCGGCGAGCACACCGATGCGGTTCTCGCCGAGGCCGGCTTTGATGCCGAGGCCATCGCAAAGCTGCGAAAAGAAGGAGGCGCCGCATGATGCGTTCATTTCCGGCAGGATTTCTCGGCCTTGGGCTGGCTTGCGCAGTGCGGCGGCATCATCCGCGATGGCGGCGTGGCCCGACGATGGCGCGGCGCATTGCGCCGGTTTCCGTCGGGCGAAGGGAGAATACGATCCCGCCCTGCGCTCGTTCCGCTGGCGTGGGTGGTGACGATCCGACTCTGGTGGTGGCGGGCGGCGCAGCCCGGTGAGGGACCTCAAGGAGTTGGTGGCGCGGGTGAAGGCCAATCCCGGCACGATCTCCATGGGCCACAACGGCCCGGGCACCAACGGCAACCTCGCCGCGCTCGCGATCGAGCGCGTCGCCGGCGCCAAGCTCAACGACATCCCGTTCAAGGGCACGTCGAAATCGCGCACCGCGCTGCTCGGCGGCCATGTCGACATCGTCGGCATGAGCGTGTCCGAATTCGTCATGGACCGGGAAGCGGTCGGCCTGTTCAAGGGCCTCGCCCAGCTCAATCCCGTGCGTTTTCCGGCCCTGCCCGAGGTGCCGACCGCGCGGGAGCTCGGCTTCGACATCGTGATCTCGTCGGAACGCGGCTTTGCGGCGCCGCGCGGCCTGCCGCCCGAAATCGCGCGGCGGCTCGCAGAGGCGATTCGCCTTGCGGTCGACGATCCCGATTTCCTGCGCGGCACCAGCCGCGACGAACTCGCGCTCGCCTACCTCTCCGGCCCCGACTGGGCGGCCAGCATGGCCGAACGCAGGGTGCGCTACGAGGCGATCTGGAACGGCGCGGAAACAGCAGGGTGGGCAAAGCGAAGCGTGCCCACGTGCGGCCTCACGCGTGGGCACGGCGCGAAGAGCGCGCCTTTGCCCACCCTACGGGTTCAGCGGCGCTGTCGCCGCCGCGAGCCACGCGCGCGTCGCCTCATCGACGAGCGGCGTGAGCGCCGTGCGGACCTCGGCGTGGTAGGCGTCGAGCCAGGCGATTTCCCCTTCGTCGAGGAGACGCGCGTTCGATCAGGCGGCGGTCGATCGGCGCAAGCGTCAAGGTCTCGAATCCATTGAGCGGCTTTTCCGCGCCGGCGACCGCAGGCGCCGCGGTGACCAGCACCAGGTTCTCGATGCGGATGCCGTAGGCGCCGACCTTGTAGTAGCCGGGCTCGTTGGACAGGATCATGCCGCGCTTGAGCGGCGTGGTGCCGAGCTTGGAGATGCGCGCCGGCCCTTCATGCACGGAGAGATAGCTGCCGACGCCGTGGCCGGTGCCGTGGTCGAAATCGAGCCCGGCCGCCCATAGCGACGCGCGGGCGAAGCTGTCGAGCTGCGCGCCGGTGGTGCCCTCGGGAAATACCGCGCAGGCAATCGCGATGTGGCCCTTGAGCACGCGGGTGAAGCGGTCGCGCATCTCCGCCGTCGGTTCCCCCACGATCACGGTGCGGGTGATGTCGGTGGTGCCGTCCTGGTATTGCGCGCCGGAATCGATGAGGAAGATTTCACCCGGCGAGATCTTGCGGTTGGTCTTGCGGGTGACGCGGTAATGCACGATTGCCGCGTTCGGGCCCGACCCCGAGATGGTCGGGAACGAGACTTCCTTGAGAAGCCCGTTGTCGCGGCGGAATGTTTCGAGCGCCTCGACCGCGTCGATTTCGGTGAGCCGTCCTGACGGCGCCGTGCGGTCGAACCAGGCGAGGAAAGTCGTGACCGCGGCGCCGTCGCGGCGGTGAGCGGCGCGGCTGCCGGCGATCTCGGTGTCGTTCTTGATGGCCTTCATGGCCGCGACCGGATCGGTCCCGCGCGGCGCCTTGCCGCCATGCCCGGTGATGGCCTGGGTGATGGCGTGGGCCGCGCTGGACTGGTCGAGTTGCACGGTGCGGTGCTCGGCGCCGAGGGTGGCGATGTCGTCCACGAAGGCCGCAGGCGATCTGATCTCGACGAGGCCGGCAAGCGTGGCTTTCGTGCCCGCCGTCAGCTTTTGCTCGTCGACATAGAGGCGCGCTTCGCCTTCGGCAGGAACCAGCGCGAACGCCAGCGCCACCGGCGTGTGAGCGACGTCGGAGCCGCGAATATTGAAGGTCCAGGCCACCGCATGGGGATCGGAGACGACGAGGGCGTCGGCCTTGAGCTTCTTCATCTCGGCGCGCACCCGCTCGAGCTTGTGGGCGGCCGCTTCGCCGGAAAATTGCAGGTCGTGTGGCACCACCGCGCCGTGGGGCGGCGCCGGGCGGTCGCGCCAGATCGCATCGATCGGGTTGGGCTCGGTCGCGACCAGGATGGCGCCGACGCTCGCACATGCCTTGGCGAGGCGCTCGGCGCTCTCGGCGCTGTGCAGCCAGGCGTCGTAGCCGAGCTTCTGGCCGGCGCCGAGGTTCGCCTCGATCCACGTACTCGGCGGCGTGTCGACGAGGTGCACGATGGAAAACAGGGCGCCGTCGACCTGGTCGCGCGCCTGGGTGGTGTAGCGGCCGTCGACGAACAGCGCGGCGCGGTCGGTGAGCACGATCGCGGCGCCGGCCGATCCGGTGAAGCCGGTGAGCCAGGCGAGGCGCTCCTCGCTGGGGGCGAGGTACTCGTTCTGATATCGGTCCGAATGGGGCACCACGAAACCGTCGAGCCCGCGCCGTGCCAGCTCCGCTCGCAAGGCCGCGACGCGCGGCGCCGCCTCTCCCGCCTCCGGCGGATCGTCGAAGGTCTGGAACTTGGCGTGAAACGGTCGGACGTTGGTTTCGTTCATGGGGCTAATCTAATGCAATGACTCCGACACTTGAACACTTGGTTCCGACAAGACTTGGTTTTGATCCGGGGGCGACTCCCAATCTTCCCCCTCCCCTTGAAAAGGGGAGGGTTGGGGAAGGGATCCCGCGCCGCGGGCGCGGTGCTTGCTGTGAGTCAGCGGACCCCCACCCCGACCCTCCCCCTTTCAGGGGAAGGGAGACCCGGAACGCACTTAAGCGTTGAGGTCGCGGTTCGAGGAGCAGCGAGTTATTTCGCGGGCCGCCTCAAAACGAGAGTCGCCCAGCCGTCGAGCCGGATGCGCCGCACCAGCACGAGGCCGTGGGCGCGATAGGCGGCGAGCGCCGCATTGGCCTGCTCCGGGAGCAGGCCGGACAGCACGACGAAGCCGCCGGGCGCCGCCAAGGCGCCGATCGGCTTCGCCAGCCCTTTGAGCGGCCCCAGCAGGATGTTCGCGAACACGAGGTCATAGGGCGCGCTGTCGCGAAAGCGGCGGTCACCGAGGCCACGGGCATGGATGATGGTGAGCCCGGCGGCGCGGTTGAGGCGCGCATTCTCGCGGGCCAGCCGCACGCTCATGGGGTCGATGTCGCTGGCGAACACCGCACCGCGCAGGGTGCGCGCTGCCGCGACCGCCAGCACCCCGGTCCCGGTGCCGACATCGAGGGTACGCGGCGAACACCTCTCCCCGCGTGCGGGGAGAGGTCGACCGAGCGAAGCGAGGGAGGGTGAGGGGGCCTTTCCGCGAGTTTGAGCGCGTGGATAGGCCCCCTCACCCCGACCCTCCCCCCGCACGCGGGGCGAGGGAGAAGGGCGCCGCGCCTTCACGATCCGGTCCAGCGCCAGCAGACATCCGCGCGTCGTCCCGTGGTGCCCGGTGCCGAAGGCGAGCGCGGCCTCGATCTCGATGCCGATGCGGTTCGCACGCACGCGATCGCGGTGGTGTGCGCCGTGGAGGAAAAAGCGGCCGGCCTCGACCGGCTGCAGCCCTTCAAGGCTGGTGGCGACCCAGTCCCGCGCCGCGATGGTCTCGAATGCGAGCTGTTCGCGCGCGGCGTCGCCCGCGAGATCGCCGACCAGGTGCCGCAGCGCGGCCTCGTCGGGGGCGTGTTCGAAATAGATTTCCACGGTCCAGCTTCCGTCGCGCGCCTCGAAGGCGGCGATGGCGGTTTCGCCGGGGTCGAGTGTTTCCGCGAGCCCGTCGGCGAGACGCCGCGCGGTTTTACCGTCCGCGGTTACCCGGGCGACCACAGTCGAAGCGAGGGACACATCGTTCATGCCTCCCTTTCCACTGTTCATGCACCGCCTGTCCAGGCGATTCTCACAGGATTGTCCACAATCAATGCGGCGGCAGCGCTCGGGCGTGGCGTGCAAGCGGCGAAAAGCACAGGAGTTATTTGGATGCGCCGCCCCGTCCGCTTTGTCTGGCGCGCTGGGGCGCTTCTCGCTAACCGGATTCGTATGCGCGATCTATGGCGCCGGCTTCTCCACCGTTTTTCCACAGCGCGAGCCATGCGTTTTCCCGCGGTTTTCCACCCCTGTTTGCGGCGCTGCGCCGCCTGACGGCGGCCGTGGCCCGTGCTAAGGAAGCGCCCCCGAAACCGGCGCGCGCCGGCCCTTCCTGCGAGGCGACGTGAGCGATCCGCCGGCCGGTATTCGCGGCCTCATCCACCAGCTTGGCCCGGTGCTGACCGCGGCGACGATGTTCAGCGTCTCGGACGTGTTCGCCAAGATTTCGCTCGAAGCCGGCAGCGACGTGCTGAGCTTGCTCGCTTTCCGCAGCGTCGTCGGCATCGGCCTCATCTTCATCTGGATGCGGCTGGGCGCGGCGCGGGTGAAGATGCCGCCGCGCCTGAAATGGATCTCGCTCGGCCTCGGGCTGCTGCTTACCCTCAATCTGTTCGGCGTGTTCAAGGCGATCGAACTGGTTCCGGTATCGATCGCGATCCTCACCTATTTCATCTATCCGCTGCTGACCGGGCTGATCGGCGCCCTGACCGGGATCGACCGGGTGACCTGGCGGGGCGCCGTCACCGCCGTCGTCGCCTTCTTGGGCTTGGGGCTGATCATCGGCGCCAATCCCGCGCAACTGGCGGTGCTCGGCCTCCTCGCCGCAGTCGGCGGCGCGCTGTGCCGGGTCGGCATGCTGCTGATCACCCGCGCGGCGCTCGCCGGCGCCGACGCACGGCTCGTCACCTGGTACACCCTGTGGTCCTCGATGCTGGTGTTCGTCGGCCTGTCGCTCGTGACCTGGAACTGGCAGCCGCCTCACACCGCCCTCGGCTGGGTGGCATTCGTGGGCATCAGCTTTACCACCACTGCGGCGATCCTCACGCTCTACGTCTCGACCCAGCGGATCGGCCCGTTCCGCACCGCGCTCTACATGAACCTGGAGCCGCTGATGACCGCGGTGCTCAGCGCCGTCGTCCTCGGCGACCGGATGACCCCGCTTCAGGTGGTCGGCGGCGCCGTCATGATCGCCGCGCTGTGCGCCTTCCAATTGCGGCGGTGACTGCGGCGTGTGCAGGTAAACCTCCGGCAGGGCCGTTCGCTTCCCGATTGTGTCGTTTTGGTAACGGCCTCCACAACAAACGAATCAGCGCCAATTCACTGTGCTTGCGAATCAACCCTGGATGGATTCAACGTTACACAACGGCCGAAGCACCATGACGCAGCCTTCAGGGCGTCTGCCGTCACAGTTCGCAATTGTCGATGTTTTGCCCGGCGTTCGCACGGGCGCGACCGATTCAATCAGGGAGCCGTGTAACCATGGTCGTCATCACCGTCGCATCCCGCAAGGGCGGGTCGGGCAAAAGCACATTGACCGCCAACCTGGCCGCTTTCGCCGACCGGGCGTCGCGCCGCTGCCTCCTCATCGACGCCGATCCGCAGGGCTCGCTCAGCCTGTGGCACGACCTGCGCAAGAGCGGCGAGCCGCCGCTGCGCACGGCCGCGCGCGGCGTCGAAAACCTCGTAGGCGCCGCCAAGCAGGCCGGCTTCGAATGGGTCTTCATCGACACGCCGCCGCAGATGTCCGGCATCGTCAATGACGCCATCCGCGCCGCGACGCTGGTCGTCATTCCGGCACGTCCCTCGGTGTTCGATCTCGCCGCGGTCAAGGAAACCATCGCCTATGCCCGCGAGCGCCGCAAACCCTATGCGGTCGTGCTCAACGGCGCGCCGGCCAAGCGCGAAGGCGTGGAGTCGCCACTGTGCACGGCGGCGCGCGAGAGCCTGGAGGCGCTGCGCGCGCCGGTGTGGTTCGGCCAGATCACCCACCGCACCACCTATTCGCTGGCGCTGGCCGGCGGCGAGGGTGCGCGGGAGTTCGACGCGGAATCCCAGGCGGCATCCGAGATCGCCCGCCTGTTCAGCTCGATCGAGCGTTCGGTGAAGGCGATCCAGGGCGAATACAAGGGCGCCAACGTCATGCATCGCAAGGCGGCGTGACGGCGAAACGAGAACCGAGGCAGCGAGCGCCGGCTGCCAGCCGGCAGCCCGGATGAGCGAAGCGAAATCCGGGAGCAGCGGCTCGATCGATGTGATCGCTGCCTGAGCTCCCGCATGTTGCTTCGCTCATGCGGGCGACTTGCCACTTGCTGAATTGCTCCCTTCGTCGCGGCGCATGCGCCGCAATTGCTCCCACAAGCGGTCCGTGCCAGACAAGGCGACATGACCGTTGACCGATCCCTCGTGGCGGAGCTGCCGCTGTTCGCCGGCCTCGCGCCCGAAGAACTCGATGCGATGCTCGGGAGTGCGCGATCGGCGCGTTATCCCAAGAACACGCCCGTGTTCGAGGAGGGCGGGGAGGCACATTCGTTTTTCGTGCTGTTGCACGGGCATGTGCGCGCCACCAAGTCGACCCCGGACGGGCAGCAGATCGCGGTCCGCTACGTCGCGCCGGGCGAGGTGTTCGGCGTCGCCATGGCGATTGGGATCGATCGGTATCCGGCGACCGCAACGGCGGTCGCCGACAGCGTGGTCCTGGTCTGGCCCGCCTCCGCCTGGCCCGATCTCGTCGCGCGCTATCCGGCGCTCGCCATGAACGCGTTGCAGACCGTGGGTAGCCGCCTGCAGGACGCCCACACCCGCGTGATCGAGATGTCGACCGAGCAGGTGGAACAGCGCATCGCCCACGCCCTGCTGCGGCTCGCCAAGCAGGCCGGCCGCAAGGTCGACGGCGGCGTCGAAATCGAGTTCCCGATCAGCCGGCAGGACGTCGCCGAAATGACCGGCACGACGCTGCATACCGTCAGCCGCACCTTGAGTGGCTGGGAGCAAAGCGGCCTCGTCGAAAGCGGCCGCCAGCGGATCGTCATTCGCGATGCGCACAAGCTGTTCCTGCTGGCCGAGGGCCGCGCCGCCAAGCCGTGAAACATGCTCTCGCTGCGCGGTTCCAGAGGACGGAACCAGTGCGATTAATCGCAGTTTTCGGAACCGGCGAAAATGCGCACAGTCGAAGGAGGGGCTGAACAAAAGAGAACACTATGAAAGCACTGATCCTCTATGTCGTATTCGTCACCATTGGAGGCTTGGCCTCGGTCGGCATCGGTTACTACGTCGAGAAAGAGTTCTCGTCGGCGGCCAGTCTCGTCGTATTCCTTGCCCTGTTTTTCTCGAACTTCGTGGTGTCCTGGCTGGCGGTGATCCTCGCAATGGATGGATCGCTCAAGAATGCGCAGGGCGCGCAAGAGCAGTTGGATATCGAGAAGTCGGGGCGGGCGGCAATCGCGGCTCGGACGACAAAATAGCCACACAAAGGCAGGGGTTGCCGTCGTTGGCCGCGCGACCCCGCCGGCCTGGGTTCGTGGCTTCGTGAGTCCGAAACGTCCGCCACTTTTTCCGGATCAGGCGCTTGCGGCCAGCGGCGAGCGTGCTTTGCTCGCCGCGCGAAGCGCCGACAGGAACGTCTCCACATCCGCCCCGTGCTCGCGGCACGCATAGGCGACGCTGTGAAACGAGGCGAGCGGACAACCGACGCAGGCAAACCCGAAATCCAGGAAGGCGCGGATGGTCGCAGGATCGTCATGCATGACGTCTTCGACGGTATCGTGCTCGGTGACGCGCATGGAAGCATTCCTCCGCATCCAATCACCCTAAAGGAAGCGGCCCAATCATCTTTGCTCCGGCGCAAACAAGTATTGATCCGTAGAACCGCGACGACAGCGGCCCTCACTTGGTGATGGATTCGGAGGTCCACACATGACGCCATCGGTCAGGCTCGGTCCGAAGCTGATCAACCCGCCGATCTCGGCGGCCGCGCCCATCGGAAAGAACGCGGGTCGCCTCAGAACTCGGTCGTGCAGCCGTTGTCAGTCGTTCGCCTTTTCCCAGTCATAGGCGCCGACCCCCTGG
The DNA here is from genome assembly GCA_963791375.1 of uncultured Alphaproteobacteria bacterium. Classification (GTDB taxonomy): domain Bacteria; phylum Pseudomonadota; class Alphaproteobacteria; order Rhizobiales; family Xanthobacteraceae; genus JAJPKK01. The sequence goes on along the minus strand of CAWBSI010000007.1, from coordinate 90,669 downwards.
ACGAGCAGGAAGCGGCAATCTGCTGTGGACCGGTTGGCGATCAAGTGCTCAGTCCCAGGCGTAATCTTGTAGGTGCCTCCGATGCTCACCATCCTCACTTTCTCCTCCGGTTCGCGCGTGGCGATGGTCAGAGCACCTTCAAGAACAAAATAGTGATCGGTGGATTGTCTATGGAAGTGCCAGGGAATGGTTTCTCGCGGCGCGAGTGTGAAAATCCGTGCCTGGACGTCGCTTCCGATTGCAACCGGCTCGATGTGCTTCACCTTGTAATTCGACGACTTGGCTCCATGCGAAGGGGTTCGATTCATGGGAACGCCTATCTGCTTTCGTTTCGGCCGGCGGCGGGGGCAGAGCCTGCCGCTTGAAGCATTTCGGGTCGATACAAGATCGACCACATCGCTACAATGGCCGCGGTGATGCCGATGAGCAGGATCATCCAGAACGACAGCAGGGGGTCCGCTCCGACCGTTCGGTGCGCGGCAGCCAGCAGCAGAACGATCACGCCCAGCACGATGGTTGTTCCGCTCTGCCAAGTCATGGAATCGGTCCGCCGCGCCCACAGTGCGAGCAAGATCACAGCGACCCCGGCGGCCGCCAGTTCGATCTGGCTCATATTGTTGGCCGGAATTGAAAAGATGGCGCGGTAGGCGAGCCACAGGCCGACCAAAATCGTCGCGAGATTTGCAATCATTGTTGCACCTCGGTTTCGTGAGTGCGCTGGAGAAAGCGCCAAGTGACCGGCGGAATCGCAAGAAATACTACGCTGCTCGCGAGGATCAGGCCTTTCCAGCCGATCTGCAGGGGCGTCCACGCGACGATTGCGATCGCGGTAAAAGCATGCAGTCCGTATACAATGAAGGACATACGGTGGAGGATTGGTGTATTCTGAAGGCGCGCAATTGCGTAAACGAGCCCATAGCTTCCGGCGAGCGCCACGTAGAGGCCCAGGAGCAACGCCGTCTGAAGCAGGTTTATCTGGTTCATTCGGCAGCCCCGGCGGCAGCCAAAGCAGGTACCCGTCTGCCGATTGTGAGCAGGTCCCACACCAGCGCCACATAGCCGGCTGCGAATATGAGCCCGAACACGAGGCGGGTGATCATCCCCTCGATGAACCATCGGTTCTCCTGGCCGGCAACGAAGGCGTCGTGGGTCGATCCGCCGATCGCACGTTCGACGAACGCTTGCGCAAAGCCGGACACCAACAGGGCGCCCACCATGCCGACGAGGCCGATGTTCAGCGCGGCGAACGACCACTTCCAAAGCGAGCCCTCGAGCCGGTCGAGGCCGCGGGTCTTCTGGACGACCAGATAGATGACCGACAGCACACCGCAGGCGTAAGCACCCCAGAACGCAAAATGTCCGTGTGATACGGTCCACTGTGTTCCGTGCGCATAAAGATTGACCTGGGGCAGCGTGATCATGAAGCCCCAAACGCCGCCGCCGAGGAAATTACCGAACGCCTCCGCCATCATCCAGTAGAAGGACGGCCGGTTGGTCGTCTTCATGTGATGAGTGCCGGCGTCGTAGACCGCGTGAATGACCATTCCCAAAAGCGGTAGCGGTTCGAGCGCAGAGAAGAAGCCCCCGATGCTCAGCCAGTAGTTCGGCGTGCCGATCCAGAAATAGTGGTGCCCCAGCCCCAGGATGCCCGTGCCGAGGACCAGCGCCACTTCAATGTAGAGCCAGGTTTCAACGATCCGTCGCGAAGTCCCGAGAAGGTGCATGAGCGTCCAGGCCATTATGCATCCAATGAGGACCTCCCAGGTCGCCTCGACCCAGAGATGGACGAGCCACCACCACCAGAACAAGTCTGCCGACATGTTGCTGATGGCAGAAAATGCGTCCAGGTAAAGGATGACGAGCGGCACCAGGTCGATCATCAGCACCGCCGTGATGCCGGTAATCCTGCGCGTGGCATAGGCGGTTCCAATGACGTTGTACGCAAACACCAGCATGACCGCGACGACGCCGATCGCAGCCCAACGCGGTGCCTCGACGTATTTTCGCCCTTGGTTGATGAGCCACAGAGCGGTCGCGTCACTGCTGCCGTACTGAACAACGATAAATACAACCGCAACGACGGCAACTGCCGCGCAGAACACGTAGAATAAAATCTCTGCCGCGACGATTCCCGCAAGTTCGCTGCCGAACTCGTCGGGCAAGAACCAGTAGATCGCTCCCATGAATCCCATCAGGAGCCAAATGATCATCGTGTCGATGTGAAGGATCTTGGCGATATTGAAATGGAGGACACCAAAAAGGAAATCGGGGTTGATGTAGTAGTAGGCCGACATCAGGCCCGCGAATGTCATGACCCCGAACAGTCCGACGGCCGCCGTCAGATATTTCACCGCGAGGCGCTGTGAGCGATACATCGCGACCTCCTACCGCTTCGACTGCATGTGGCCGAAATTCGGCGGGAAGCCGTTCGTATCCACAGCAGCCATCCATTTGAGATAGCTGACGGTGGCTTCGGCCTCCTCCTGGGTAATTCCGAGGTTCGGCATCGTGCGCGTCCAGGTGCGATACGTCTCCGGATCCATGAGGAACTTCACCATCGCCTCTTCTCGCGTTGCGGCACCGGTCATCGCCTGCCACGTCTCCCAGGCAGGATCGAGCCAAGCCTTGGTGAGATCGGGGCCGTAATAGGCGCCGTTGCCGAAGAAGGTGTGGCAGTCCATGCAGGCGCGGCTTTGAATCACCATCTTGCCTTTGTCGATCAGCGCTTCTGCTGCCGCCGCATCCATAGGCTTGCCGAACAGGGGCTCGGGCCCTCCGATCACAGGCACGTCGTTGCCGCGCTTCGCATCGAATTTGTAATCGATGTGCTGGTTGATCACCGTGTACAGGGGGACGTTGGATCCGCCTGGGCTAATGACCGCGAGGCTATCGACCGTCAACATGACGAGCACGACCGACATGACTGCGACGGTGCTGATCGCGCCGGCGCGCCAAAATGCTGGGTCATCGAAGTTCATCGAGACAACCGCCCTCTGGTTACAGGGTTACAAAAGTTCAGAGAATCCCCGCATCGCGCCGCATTGATGTCCGCCTCGCAAATGATGCGGGCCGCACGCGGATCAACTTGCGTATGGAGGCGTTCCTCTCTGCGTAGTCTAAACTCCGCATCCAAACGATCTTTGAGCCAGCGCAAACAAGCGGCCGAAATGCCCCGACCAGTGATGCGATGTCAGTCCACTACGTAGTATTCCGCATCGCAACGCGAATTTGCGGCAGCGCAAAGAAGCCGAGTGGCCGCGATGCCATGTGTTCGCCGTACACAAGGACTGGAGAGCGAACATGTTGACCCGAAGAACCGCGATGATCGGAGCTGCAGTGGCGGCCCTCGTCGCCGCAATGCCGGCATTGGCCGACGAATTGAACCTGCCCCGCGAGAAGGTGGAACTCGTGGCGCCTCCGTTCGTGCACGCTCACGAGCAGGCGACCCGGCAGACGCCGAAGATCATCGAATTCAGGATGGTCATCGAGGAAAAGGAGATCGTGCTCGATGCGAAGGGCACCAAGTTCCAGGCCATGACATTCAATGGCTCGGTCCCGGGCCCGCTCATGGTGGTTCACGAAGGCGACTATGTGGAACTCACGCTGGTCAACCCCGAGACCAACACGATGCCGCACAACATCGACTTCCACGCGGCGACCGGCGGCCTCGGCGGCGGGGAGTTCACGCTGATCAATCCGGGCGAGCAGACGGTGCTGCGCTTCAAGGCGACCCGCACCGGCGTCTTCGTCTATCACTGCGCCCCCGGCGGCGAGATGATCCCGTGGCATGTCGTCTCTGGCATGAGCGGCGCCATCATGGTGCTGCCGCGCGATGGCTTGAAGGATCGTGCGGGCGCGCCGCTTCAGTACGACCGCGTCTATTATATCGGCGAGAACGACTTCTACGTGCCGCGTGACGCCAAAGGCAAGTTCAAGTCCTACGACTCCCCCGGCGAGGGTTACACCGACATGGTCGAAGTCATGCGCAAGCTGATCCCGACCCATGTGGTGTTCAACGGCAAGGTCGGCGCGCTCACCGGCAAGAACGCGATGACCTCCAAGGTCGGCGAGACCGTCCTGATCGTTCATTCTCAGGCCAATCGCGACACCCGCCCGCACCTCATCGGCGGGCACGGCGACTATGTGTGGGAAACCGGCAAGTTCGCAAACCCGCCACAGACCGGCCTTGAGACCTGGTTCATCCGCGGAGGATCGGCGGGCGCCGCGCTCTACACCTTCCGGCAGCCCGGCATCTACGCCTATGTGACGCACAATCTCATCGAGGCGGTGGAGCTCGGCGCGACCGCCCACTTCAAGGTCGAAGGTACCTGGAACGACGACCTGATGAAGCAAGTGCGCCCGCCGGAGCCGATCCCCGCACCCGTACAGGGGGCGCTGGAGTCGCCGGTGAAACTCGCCAATCGGCACTGACATTGCTCGCGGCGGCCTGCCCCGGCGGGCCGCCTCAGCGGGAGTGCTCCTCATGATCTTCGCTTTGAAACTCAAGCTCGCCTTGGCGGCCGCAGCGCTCGCGGGTCCGCTCGCGTTTTCGACCGTGACCCCGCAGCTTCCGGGCAGCACGCAAGGCGGCATCTCTGTGCCGGAACTGGTCGAGATCGCGCCGGGCGCGTTCGCGCATCGTCTCGCCGGCGACTTCAGCCGCAGCGGCAAGCCGGCCAACGCCCCCATCGTGACTGTGCGGATCGACCGTTCCGTGTCCATCATGACGCGGCAGGTGACTGCGGCGGAGTATCGGCGCTGCGTCGCCGACAGCGCCTGCACCGCCCAAGGGGATGACCGGGATGATGAGGCGGCCTCCGACCGGGCGGCCGTGAACATCAGCTGGCGTGATGCCGTCGCCTATGCGGACTGGCTGTCGGGCAAGACCGGCATGCGGTTCCGCCTGCCCACCGACGAGGAATGGGCCTATGCGGCTGGAAGCCGGTTCCACGACGAAGGCTGGCCGGACCTTGCAACCAACGATCCGGGAACCGGCGATCCGGCACAGCGGTGGCTCGCGCGTTATGAAGCGGAGTCGGGCCGGTCGGTGCCGAAGGCGCTGCGTCCGATCGGAAGTTACGGCGTCAACGAGAATGGTCTGGCCGACGTGTCCGGCAACGTCTGGGAGTGGACCGATACGTGCTTTCGCCGCTTTACGCTGGACGCCACCACCGGCGAGGCAAGCGCCGGCATGGCGAATTGCGGCGTCCGCGTCGTCGAGGGACAGCACCGCACCTATGTCACGGATTTTATCCGCGATGCCCGCGCCGGCGGCTGCGCGGTCGGCACGCCGCCGGCGAACCTCGGGTTCCGGCTGGTGCGCGATGGAGCGGGGCGCTGGGATTGGTTGAAATCGCTGGCGCCATTGGGTGTATGAAGCTCGAATATGTCTTCGCCAATGAAAAAGCGGCACAGCCATGCTGCGCCGCTCACTCAGTGACGATCGTTCGCTTACTTCAACTGATCGGCGACCTTCTCGATGCCCGCCTTGGCGCAGGCCTCGTCCTTCTCGCCGCCCGGCGCGCCGGACACGCCGATGGCGCCGATTGTGTCTTCGCCCACCTTGATCGGCAGCGCGCCCTGTGCCGGCACGATGTTGGTGAGACGGAGCGCGCCCGCGGTGAAATTGGTCTTCACCGCCTCGGCGAATTCACCGGACGACCGGCGCTGCGCCTTGGCCGTGTAGGCCTTCTTCATCGAGTTTTCCAGCGTGTGCGGGCCAGTGGCGTCGCCGCGCATGGCGACGATCACTTCGCCCCCGCGTCCCACCACATTGGCGGACACGTTGTAGCCGTTGGCCTTGCAGGTCGCGATCGCGGTCTGCGCCATCGTGACAGCCATGGCGAGCGACAGGTCCTTGTGGGTGACGAGCTGGGCGTTCGCCGAGGTGGCGAGGCCACAGGCGAGCGCCGAAGCGAGCGAAAGTCCGGCAATACGAATGACAGTCTTGGACATTGTTGGTTCTCCCAGATGGATGCCGCCTCTATGCGGCTTTGAGGGAATGGTACGGCTGCGGCGCCACTTCGACGGCGCGCCGCTTGACGACGAAGGCTTACTTCAGATCTGCGGCGACCTTGTCGATGCCGGCCTTGGCGCAAACCTCGTCCTTTTCTCCGCCCGGTGCGCCGGAAATGCCGACCGCGCCGATCACGTCCTCGCCGACCTTGATCGGCAGCGCGCCCTGCGCCGCGACGATGTTGGTGAGCCACAGCGCGCCGGCGTTGGGATTGCCCTTGACGCCGTTCGCAAATTCTCCCGACGATCTCCTGAAGGTGCGGGCCGTATAGGCCTTCTTCATGGAATTTTCCCACGTCGCGAGGCCGGCGCCTTCGTTGCGCATGCCGACGATCACCTGGCCTTCGCGGCCGAGCACATGGGCGGACACGTTGTAGCCGTTCGCCTTGCAGGTCTCGATCGCGGTCAGCGCGATCGTGGTCGCCATGGCGAGCGACAGATCCTTGTGGTTGACGAGCTGGGCATTTGCGGGCGCGAGGCCGAAAGCGAGCGCAGACACGAGCGTAACGCCGGCCGCACGATAAACGATGTTGGACATGAGGAACCTCCCAAGTTGGTGGCCGCCTTGACGCGCGGCCTAAGTGTCACACTAGATCATTCATCCGGATTTGCATCAGGATTTCGAGGTTCGAGCCGCCTACACTTTCGGCAGGCCCCGTTCCTCTTTGCCGTCGGACGACGACATCTCATACTACGACATTTGTACGGATTTGTATCAGCCCCAGGAGTTGCAGGCGGCGAACGTCCTGCACCGCTCCGCCGTTGCTCAATAGCCGTAACGGTAGGGTTGGTACGCGTAGCCCTGCTGGTACGCTCCGGGATAATAGCCCTGCTGCTGCGCCCCCGGATAATAGGCGTTCGGGGCGTTGCGGGGACGCTGCGCATATTGGCCGGCCGGCCGGGCGGCGGCAGCGCGTTCTTTCGCCGCGCCGCCACGATGCGCCATCGCGACCTGCACGTCGCCGGTGAGCACCACCTTGGTGTTGGGCAGGCCCTCCTTCTCCACCAGTGCATAGAGCTTCGCCGCATTCTCCGGCGCGAGGCGCACGCAGCCGTGGGAGGCGGGGTTGCCGATGTGGCCGGCAAACGAGCCGTGAATGGCATGGCCCTTGTAGGTGAAGAAGATCGAGTGCGGCATCGGCGCGTCGTCCCACTCCTTGGAGTAGTGATCGGCCTCCATGCGGAACGCGGTGTAGTTGCCGCTCGGCGTGTCATGGCCGGGCAGGCCGGTCGAGACCGGCCAGGTCCAGCGCCGGACGCCGTCCACATCCACGGTCATCTGCTGGGTCGATTTGTCGACGGTGACGAGGATCGCCGCCTTCGCCGATGTCGCCGATACCAGGACGGCGAGGGCAAACAGAATGAATCTGGTGGTACGCATGCTGCGGGCTCCGTAACGCGGCCACCCACACACCCCCGAATGATAATACACGTCTGCGGCGCGATTTCGATCCCCCAGTGCGGGGGAGCCGCGCCGCGTGGTGAATGCGGCGTTGAGATGCGCCTCACACCCGCGCGACGAAGCTGTCGACCACCTTCTTCTCGCCGGCGCGGTCGAAGTCGATGGTGAGCTTGTTGCCCTCCACGTGGCGCACGTAGCCGTTGCCGAACTTCTGGTGGAAGACGCGGTCGCCAGCCCTGAACGTCGAGACGGCGCCGGTCGACTTCGCCACCAGCTCGCCTTCGATGGTGATCGGTCCGCGACTGCGCGCGGCGGGACCGGCGCCGGGCGCAGGCTTTGCCCCATAGGGGGCGCCGGTGTCGCGGAAGCCGCCGGAAGTGCCGCCGGTCCCGGAATCGCCACCGGACCCAAAATTGCCGCGGCTGCGGGCGCGCTGCCAGCCGGGCGTGCCGTAGCTCGAGCCGAACGTCTCGGTCTGGTCGAATCGCGAGCCGCCGACATTGCCGTAGCCGGTGAAGCCGCCGAAACCCTTGGCCTCCGCGACCTCGATATGGGGCTCAGGCAATTCATCGACGAAGCGCGACGGAATGGTCGAGGTCCAGGTGCCGCGCATGCGGCGGTTCGACACGAAATAGATTTTCGCGCGCTTCCTCGCGCGCGTCATGCCGACATGGGCGAGGCGGCGCTCCTCCTCGAGCCCGGCGCGGCCTTCCTCGTCGAGCGAGCGCTGGTGCGGCAGCAGGCCTTCCTCCCAGCCGGGCAGGAACACGGTGTCGAATTCGAGGCCCTTGGCCGAGTGCAGGGTCATGATCGAGACCGCGTCGGTGTCGCCGCCGCGGTCGGTGTCCATCACCAGGGAGATGTGCTCGAGAAAGCCCTGCAGGTTCTCGAACTCCTCCATGGAGCGGACCAGCTCCTTGAGGTTTTCCAGCCGGCCCGCGGCGTCGGCGGAGCGGTCCTTCTGCCACATCTCGGTGTAGCCGGATTCGTCGAGCACGATCTCGGCGAGCTCGGTGTGGGGCAGCGCGTCGCGCTGCAGCCGCCAGCGGTCGAAGGCGGCGAGCAGGTCGCGCAGCGCCTGGCGGGGCTTGGCTTTCAATTCATCGGTCGCGATCACGGCGCGGGTCGCGGCCATCAGCGGCTCGCGGCGCGCGCGGGCGTGATCGTGCAGCAGCTTGATGGTGGCGTCGCCGAGCCCGCGCTTGGGCACATTGACGATGCGCTCGAAGGCGAGGTCGTCGGCCTCCGAATTGATGCAGCGCAGATAGGCCAGCGCGTCGCGGATCTCGGCGCGCTCGTAGAAGCGCGGGCCGCCGATGACCCGATAGTGCAGGCCGAGGGTGACGAAACGGTCCTCGAATTCGCGCATCTGGAACGACGCGCGCACCAGGATCGCGATCTCGTCGAGGGAATGGCCGCGGCGCTGCAGCGCCTCGATCTCCTCGCCGATGACGCGGGCTTCCTCCTCGGAATCCCAGGCGGCGGTGACCAGCACCTTCTCGCCCAGCTCGCCCTCCGAGCGCAGCGTCTTGCCGAGCCGGCCTTCATTGTGGGTGATGAGGTGGGAGGCAGCGGCGAGGATGTGGCCGGTAGAGCGGTAATTGCGCTCGAGCCGGATAACCTTGGCGCCGGGAAAGTCCTTCTCGAAGCGCAGGATATTGTCGACCTCGGCGCCGCGCCAACCATAGATCGACTGGTCGTCGTCGCCGACGCAGCAGATGTTCTTGGGCATGCGCGGCGGCGCCGCGCCGGACGCATCGGCGGCATTTTCCAGCAGCAGCGGCGCACTGCCGCTCTGGCCGAGCAGGCGCAGCCACAGATACTGGCAGACGTTGGTGTCCTGATATTCGTCGACCAGGATGAACTTGAAGCGCATCTGGTACTGCCGCAGCACCTCCGCATGCTCGCGGAACAGCCTTATGTTCTCCAGCAGCAGGTCGCCGAAATCGACCGCATTGAGGGTCTTGAGGCGCTCCTGATAGGCGGCATAGAGCTTCTGCCCCTGCCCATTGGCGAAGGCGGCGCCTTCGCCGGGCGCCACTTGCGCCGGGGTGAGCCCGCGGTTCTTCCAGCCGTCGATCATGCCGGCGAGGACGCGGGCCGGCCAGCGCTTCTCGTCGATGTTCTCGGCCTGGAGGAGTTGCTTGAGCAGCCGGATCTGGTCGTCGACGTCGAGAATGGTGAAGTTGGGCTTGAGGCCGACCAGCTCCGCATGGCGGCGCAGGATCTTCACCCCGATCGAGTGGAAGGTGCCGAGCCACGGCATGCCCTCGACCGCCTCGCCGACCATCTGGCCGACGCGGAGCTTCATCTCCCGCGCCGCCTTGTTGGTGAAGGTCACCGAAAGGATTTCCGACGGCCGCGCGCGGCCGAGGCTGAGGATGTGGACGATTCTCGTGGTGAGCACGCGGGTCTTGCCGGTTCCGGCCCCGGCCAGCACCAGCACCGGGCCGTCGAGCGTCACCACCGCCTCGCGCTGCTCGGGATTGAGCCCTTCGAGATAAGGCGCGCCGGCGGCCGCACGGGCGCGGGCCGCAATCCCGCCCGGCGCGGGCGCCGGCGGCATGAGCGGATCGACCTTATGTTTGAGCGGGTCAGCCAATCGCGGGCCTGTCCATGATCGTCACAAGAGCTGATTCTCTTGGTCAGAAAATGGCATCTGCCAGAGCATTTTGCGAGGGCGGCTGGGGATTGGACTCCCTCCCCCTTTTTCAGGGGGAGGGTTGGGGAGGGGGTCCGCTGACCTGCCACAATCGCCGACGCTTGCGGCCCGCGATCCCCACCCCGACCCTCCCCTTTTCAAGGGGAGGGAGAAGAACGCCCTACCCCCGTGCCGGCATGGTAATGCGGCGGCCGGCGGCTTCAGGGACCGGAAGGCGGGAATGGGACGCCTTCATCTCAGCAAGGCGGGTGGCGACCTGCTTCGGGAATGCCGCCGTCTTCTTGGCCTTCGTGTCCACATGGAGCGACAGGTTCTCCGAGGTGGCGGACACCCAGCCCTCCTCGGCATGGAACAATTGCTCGAAGTAGTGCAGGCGCTTGGCGTCGTAGTCGAGCAACTGGAAGGTCACCCGCACGGGGTCGCCCGCATGCAGCTCCCGCAGGTAGCGCACATGGACTTCGGCGGTGTAGACGGAATGGCCGCGTTGGGCGACATAATCGGCGCCGACCCCGATCAGCTCGTAGGTCTCGTCGACCGCGCGATCGAACAATACGTTATAGTAGGCCATGTTGAGATGGCCGTTATAGTCGATCCATTGCGGCTCGATTCGCATCACCGAGGATACGAACGGCGCAAAGAACAACGGCACGCAATCGAAACGCTCTAGCATCGCAACTCACCCGGCTCCGTCGCATTATGCCAAGAAATTCGGGCCTGTCTCGCCAAATCGACATCCGCGTCGGCCGCGCAGCGCGGTTTTTGCCGGCGCGGACCGGCGCCGTTGCCCGCGCGGCATGGACGCCGCGATGACATCCCCGGCGCGCGAGACGAAGCCGCTCCGGCCGCCTGCGGCCGCGGCGGCGCTGGCGGCGCTCGGCGAAATGTTCGGGGCGCGCTTCTCTGCCGGACTGGCGATGCGCGAGCAGCACTGCAACACCACCACCTGGGTGGCGGGACAGCCACCCGACGCCGTGGTGTTTCCGCGCTCGACGGCGGAGGTGCAGGCGATCGTGCGCATCTGCGCCTCCCATGGAGTGCCGGTGATCCCGTTCGGTGTGGGCACCTCGCTCGAGGGCCAGGTCAACGCGCCGTTCGGTGGCGTTTCCATCGATTTCCGCGACATGAACCGGGTGCTGGCGGTTCACCCGGAAGACCTCGACTGCGTGGTCGAACCGGGCGTCACCCGCAAGCAGCTCAACGAATACCTGCGCGACCAGGGCGTATTCTTCCCGATCGATCCCGGCGCCGACGCCACCATCGGCGGCATGACGGCGACGCGGGCCTCCGGTACCAATGCGGTGCGCTACGGCACCATGAAGGACAACGTGCTGGCGCTCAAAGCCGTGCTCGGCAATGGCGAGGTGCTCGTGACCGCGCGCCGGGCCCGCAAGTCGGCGTCAGGCTACGACCTGACGCGGCTGCTGGTGGGCTCGGAAGGGACGCTCGCCGTCATCACGGAGATCACCCTGCGGCTCTTCGGCATCCCCGAAGCGGTGTCCGGCGGCATCTGTCCGTTTCCCTCGGTGGAGGCGGCCTGCCAGGCGACCATCGCCACCATCCAGACCGGGATACCGGTGGCCCGCATCGAATTGCTCGACGCCCTGCAGGTCAAGGCCGTGAACGCCTATTCGAAGCTTGCGCTGCCGGAGCAGCCGATGCTGTGCGTCGAGTTCCACGGCAGCGACGCCGGCGTCGCCGAGCAGTCCGAACGGTTCGGCGCCATCGCCGCCGAATGCGGCGGCGGCCCGTTCGAATGGGCGACCCGGGCGGAGGACCGCTCGCGCCTGTGGCAGGCCCGCCACGATGCCTATTGGTCGGCGCTCGGGCTGCGGCCCGGCGCCAAGGCGATCGCGAGCGATGTCTGCGTGCCGATCTCCCGGCTCGCCGAATGCGTCGTGGCGACGCAGGAGGACATTGCGGCATGCCGCCTCATCGCCCCCATCGTCGGCCATGTCGGCGACGGAAATTTCCACCTCTCGCTCCTCGTCGACATGGACGATGCCGACGAGGTCTCGCGCGCCGAGGGGCTGCTGGAACGGCTGGTGGAGCGGGCGCTCGCCATGGACGGCACCTGCACCGGCGAGCATGGGGTGGGCCAGGGCAAGATGAAATACCTCGCAGCCGAGCACGGGGAGGTGGCGCTCGGCGCCATGCGCGCGGTCAAGCAGGCGCTCGACCCGCAGAACATTATGAACCCCGGTAAGATCGTCACGCTCGGATGATTCGTCTTCGTTGCGTCCGCGCGCTTCGTTGCATCAGGTCTTGGGTGAATCAGTCCCCCGACATATATTCGCCGTCAACCGGCCGCAGACAGTTGGAAATGGCCGGGCCCGTTTTTTGCGGCGTAGAAGCGCGGGCGGGTCGTCTCCAAGAGTGACCAACCCCCGTTCGGAGCCCGTTTAGGTGCAGACGACGCTACTCGGTATCGGCATCGCCATCATCCTGGCCCTGGGGACGGCCCTGATCGGGCCGTATTTCGTCGACTGGACCAGCCATCGCACGGCCATCGAGGCGCAGGCGACCCGGTTCGTCGGGGCGCCGGTGCGGGTGTCCGGCCCCATTTCGGTGCGCCTGTTGCCGACGCCGTCGCTGCACCTTGACGGGGTCGAAATCGGTCCGGCCGGAGCATCCCCGATTACCGCCGGCAAGCTGGCGATGGAAGTCGGACTCAGCGGCCTGTTGAAGGGCGAATTCCGAGCGAACGAATTGACCGTCGACGGCCTCGACGCGACGCTGCGCCTCGACCGGGCCGGCCGGATCGAGGCGCCGTTCGCCGGCCTCGGCTTTGATCCCGACCGCCTCGGCATCGACCGGCTTGCGGTCTCGAATGGCCGCATCGTTCTGGCCGACGCCGCCGGCGGCGGTCGTCTTGCGCTGGAGGATTTCAATTTCAACGGCGAGGTCCGTTCGCTGCTGGGTCCGTTTCGGGGGGAGGGCGGCTTCACCGTCCATGACGGGCCCTATGCGTTTCGCTTAGGGGGAGGCCGCCGCGGCGACGACGGCGGCGTGAAGGTTCGCCTGTTCGTCGATGCGTCCGGCTCGGCGGTGTCCATCGACACCGAAGGCACGCTGTGGGTCGAGGCAAATGCGCCGCGCTTCGAAGGTGCCATGACCGTGGCCCGCGTGGTCGGCGCGGCGCTGCCGGACGGCACCACCTCCCTCAACGCGCCATGGAAGGCGACAGCCAAGGTCAAGGCGACCTCCGCCGGGGCCGCGCTCGATGATCTCGAATTCCAGTATGGGCCGGAGGCGCGTCCGGCGCGCCTGACCGGCTCCGCGAAAATCGAGTTCGGCGCGCGTCCGCGGGCGACCGCCACGCTCGGCGCCCGCCAGATCGACCTCGATCGTACCTTCACCGGGGCCGACCGGCGCCTGCCGTTCGATGTGGTCAAGGCCATGGCGGAAAGCCTCGCGTCCGGGCCGTCGCCGCCGCTGCCGGTGCGGGTCACACTCAATGTCGACAATCTGACCATGGCCGGCGCCTCGATCAGCCTGCTGCGCGGCGAGGCCGAAAGCCGCGCCGACGGCTGGGCCATCGATGCCTTCGAATGGCGCGCCCCGGGCGCGACCCAGATGCGGGTCGGCGGCAAGCTGGAGGTAGCCAACGGCAAGGTCGGTTTCACCGGGCCGGTCAAGATCGATTCCACCGATCCGGGCCTGTTCTTCGCATGGATCGAAGGCCGCGCCGCGGCAGGCCGGCCGTCGGTCAGCCCGCTGAGCGGCGGCGGCGTGCTCACGCTCGCCAGCGAACGCATCGCGGTCGAGGACCTGAGCGCCGAATTCGATCACAAGGCGCTTGCCGGACGGGCGGCCTACCGCTTCGCGACCGCCGCGGTGCCGGCGCGCCTCGATGCGAGCTTGACGGCGGTCGAGCTCGATCTCGACCGCGTTCTCGCCATCGCCGAAGCGGTGTCCGCGTCGACCTCGTTCGAGCGTCCTAAGGAGATCGCGCTGGCCCTCGACATCGGCCGGACTACCTATGCCGGCGTCGAGGCGACCAGCACTCACGCCGTGCTCGGCTTGGACGACACCGGCCTCAAGATCCAGCGGCTGTCGATTGCCGACATCGCCGGCGCGAAGGTGGAAGCCAGCGGCCGCATCGACAATCTGGGATCGGCCGGGCGTGGCTCGATCGCACTTTCCCTCATCGGCGGTCGCATCGAGGGCCTCTCCGCCCTGGCGACGAAGCTGATGCCGCAGGCCGCCGAGCCCCTGCGCAAATTTGAAAGCCGCCTCGGCCCCCTCGACATCAAGGCGAGGCTCGATGTCGAGCCGGGCAAGGGCGGCGCCGCGGCAAGCGTGGCCAAGTTCAAGCTGACCGGCAAGATCGCCGGAATCGACACCAATCTCGACGCCAGCGGCACCGGCACGTTCTCCAATCCCGGCGCAGCCGGGCTGCGGATCGACGGCCGCTTCGACGCGGAGGACGGCCGCACCCTCGGCGCGTTTTCCGGGCTCGATCAACTCGTCAACATGGAGCGTCGCCCGGCCCGGCTCACCATCGTGGCCGATGGCGCCGCCGAGCGTTCGTTCCGGGTCGACGGCAAGTTCGCCGCCGGCGACATCAGCGCGAGTGCGGTGGGCACCATGAAAGTGGGCGGCGACGGCACGCTCGACGTCGCGCTGCGCGCCGCGGATGCCAGGCTGCCGCACCGCGCGCCGGCGACGGTCCCGGTCGACCTGCGCGGCAAGCTCGCCATCGACCGGGGCGCGCTCAAGCTCACCGATCTCGCAGGACGCGTGTCCGGCGCGGCGGTGAAGGGCCGCCTTTCGGTCGGCCTCGGCGCGGCGCCGCGGGTCGATGGCCGCATCGAGGCAGACCAGGTCGATGGCGCGGAGTTGCTCGCGATCCTTGCCGGAGCGCCGCGCCCCGCCAAGGGCGCGCCTGCGGCATGGCCGGCAGAGCCGTTCGTCGCGCCGGCGATGCCGGCGTTCGCGGGCCGGATCGAATTCCGCGCCGGCACCGTGCAATGGGTGCCGGGGATTGCGGCGCGCGACCTGCAGGGCATCGTCGTGTCAGCTGAATCCGGATTTTCACTCGAGGGCGCGACCGGAAAGCTCGGCGACGGCCGGCTCGATCTCACCGGCCAGTTCCAGCGCTCCACCGACGGGATGAGCCTGCGATCCCACATCAAGCTGGTGAACGCGGATCTCGCGGCCCTGCTCGCGGGCGTGGCGCACGTACCGGTGACCGGGCGCATTTCGATCGATGCCGAGATGCAGGGCCAGGGCATGAGCCCGGCCTCCCTGGTCGGAGGCCTGCGTGGCAGCGGCCTTGCCACGGTGGAGAATGTCGAAATCGGCGGCCTCGATCCGACCGCGATGGATGCGGCGATCACCGCGGTGGACCGCGGGCTCGCCATCAATTCCGCGCGGCTCGTGGAGATCGTCAATGCCGGCCTCGACAACGGCAGACTGCGGCTGCCGTTTGCCGCCGCGCCGATCGTCATTGCGGACGGGCGCGCGCAACTGGCCGATCTCGCCGCTCCCGCCCAGAGCGCCGATGTCACGGGATCGGTGGCGCTGACGCTCGCCGACAATCAGGTCGACATGCGGATCGCCTTGACCGGGCCTCAGCGCAGCGGTGCGCCCGCCGGCCCGCGGCCGAGCTTGGCCGTGGCGGTGAAGGGTCCGCTCAACGCCGCCCACCGCGCCGCCGACGTGACTTCGCTGGTGGGATGGCTGACCTCGCGCGCCGTCGAACAGGAGACCAAGCGCCTCGATGATGCCGAGCGGGAGCGCAAACGCATGGAACCGCTGGAGCCGCGGCGTCGCCAGGACGCCGCCACCGCGGCGCCGCCCGCACCGGAATCCGCCTTGGCCGCAACGATGGGCCGGGCTCCCGAGCTACCGGCGCCGATCGAGATCAAGCCGCCGTCCGTCCGCCGTGTGCCGCCTGCAGCGCCGCCGGCACCGGCGCCGCCGCGATTTGCGCCCAGGCCGTTCGAATGGTTCCAGCAGGGCAATCACTGAGCACGCGCTGGGGGTGAACCTGTCGCGAACCCCATCCTGGGCCGCGGGCATGTCCCGATGCAATCGACGCACCACACGGATGTCATCGCCGGGCCGTGCCTGCATGGGATCTTGTCCGGACGAGCCCGGCCATGACGATTTCGTGTGAGCGGAACGCGCGCTAGGTTTCCAGGATCAGGTGTCGGCGCGAGTAGCTGCCGATCTCGCGGTCTCCGGCCAGGACATGGCAGCTGTAGTGCGGCACGCCCTGCGGCGCCTGGAAATTCAAGAAGGTGCGCTTCGCAAGCCGCTGGTAGTCGGTCTCGGACTCCGGTCCGACGATCTCGTCCAAGACGGCCGTGATCCGGCCGAGCCGATCCCGCATTTCGACGCGAATGGCATCGCGAGCGTGCTGCATGGTTAATCCTCTCCTGCACTCAAGCGCGATTTAAGGTGGTGCAGATTAAGAGACTCTTAATCACCGGGAGGCGAGCGGCACCGATTCGCGTGGGCGCACGGTCCGACGCCCCAGCATGTAGTGAGCGCGCCGATACAGACGGTTCAAACCGATCAGCCGAACAAAGGACGTCGGGGGTCCGTCAATGCTTCCACTTGATCGAACAACCCATCGAAGGAATCTGGTCCGCTGGTCCGCGGCCCGTTTCCGCGACCTGCTTCATCGCCTCGAAAAGATCGCGACGTGCGTCGGGGACCGGCGTCGTGCGGGACGCGTCGAGCCTGCCGCGATACTGCAACTCGTCGCGGGCGTTGAAGCCGAAGAAATCGGGCGTGCACTGGGCGTCGTAGTTGCGCGCCACCTCCTGAGTTTCGTCGATCACGTATGGGAAGGTGAAAAGATGCCTGGCGGCAAACGCCTTCATGTTGTCGAAGGAGTCCTCGCGGTAGCTCGCGGTGTCGTTCGGCATGATGGCGATGGTGCCGATGCCCAGTTCCCTCAGCGCCTCGGCCTCCTGCACGATCCGGCCGATGCTCGCCTTCACATAGGGACAGTGATTGCAGATGAAAACGACGAGCGTGCCCTTCGGCCCGCGCACGTCGGCGAGCGCGTACGACTTACCGTCGATGCCCTTGAGGGCGAAGTCGCGCGCCTTCCAACCGAAGGCGCAAATGCTGTTTTGTGCCATTGTTGCAGGTCGGTGGCGATCGTCAGTTCGCGATGAACATGCAGGAAGACGCCCGGGCCCCTGCTCTCATTTGGTGTATTCCACATCGCCGGGAATCACCACGGGCAGAGACCTCAGGTCCTTCATCGGCGTCCAATCCTGCGTGTTTCCCTCCATGTCGGTCGCGACCACCCGGTAGCTCAAAGATCCGGTCGGGTAGTCTTGCGGGATCAGCCAGGCCGCCGACCAGAAATAATCGATGGGTCCCGTGAGGCCGAGTCGGGTGCGCACGGCGACCGGCGGGCGGGCTCGATAGTCCGCCGGATATTTCTTGCCGTCCGACAGCTCGACCATGATGCTCTTGATGTTCTTGTCGTCCATCGGCTGCCCCGCGATATTGCGTACGCGGATCCGGAAGATCACGTTCTCCTTGCGCTTGAACTGGTTGGCGAGCACGCATACCGGGCCGGTGATGCCGCTCGGCGTATTGCCGCGCACGATGTCGCCCTCGATGAACATTTTCCGTGCTTCCTGCGCCGCCGCCCCGTTGGCAAAAGCGAGCACCGCCACGGACAGCGCCGCAATACGCAATGCCCCGCCATTCAATTTCGCGGCACCCGAATTCCTGACGTGCGGTTTCCTGGCGTTCATGAGCGTGCCCTCCCTTGATTTCAATTGCCGATTCGAGACCATCGCATTTGCGCGCCGATTGACCAAATCAGGCCGTGGAATCATACAAAATCACCGAGGCCGCCGGAAGGGCCACGTTCGCGCGCATCAAAATGGAGGGTCGCTCCCGGATGGCCAGTCGACGCCCGGGAACCGTGCGACGGCGTGTTCGTAGCGATTTACGAAAGCAGAGCATCCGGCAATTTGCGAAACCATGCGCCCGCTACTCCAGCGGCTGTATCCGCACCATGATCCCGTCGTGGTCGACGTACCACACCGTAACCGGGTCGGTGGAATTGTCGATCCAGGTGCGGCGGTCGTGGGAGACCGGCGCGGGCAGGACGTACTCGGTCCAGCGGTCGGTCTTGGGATTGTAGCGCACGAAGCGGCCGGCATAGAGCTCGCCGGCCCAGATCTCGCCGTTCTTGTCGGGGAGGCATTCGTAGAACGTCACGCCCGGGGTCGGCGGGCGGTATTCCGACAATTGGTGGGTCTTGGCGTCGAACTTCACCAGGATGCCGCCGGTGCCGCCGAACCAGGCGTTGCCGTCGGGGTCGAAGCCGCCGCGCTTGGGGCCGGCGCGGGGCGTGCGGGTCTCCAGTTCGAAAATCTCGCCTTTGCGGATGTCCTGGAAGATCACCCAATCCTGCGGCCAGCCGCCGCCGGCGAAGTAGTTGCCGTCGGCGGAGAGCTCGTTGCCATAGGCGCCGCGCGCTTTTTGCAGCTTGAATTCCTGGGCGACCTGCCCGGTGTCCGGATCGATCTTGTGAATGGCGCCGTCGCGCGCCTCCCAGATGCCGCGGTCGGGTGCGAGCGCGAGGTTTCCCGCCGCCGGCGCATTGAGCGGCCGCCGGAAATGGGGAAGCTGCACATGCACGATCTCTCCGGTCTTGGGATCGAGGCGGCCGAGCTTGTGCGACCAGTTCTCCGAGAACCACACGGTGTCGAAGGCGTCGATGGTGAGCCAGTGTTGGCCCGGATTGGCGCCGCGGGTCGAGGGCACCTTGTATTCCTCGACCACGCCGGTGCGCGGATCGAGCTTGGAGATCCAAGACGTGCGGTGGCTGTTGAACCAGACATTGCCCCGGGAATTGCCGACCGGATCGTGCGGCGCGGTGAGGAGGCGCGGCAATTCGTATTCGGTGATGATTGCCTTGGTGGCGGGACCGTGCGGCGCCGGAAACAGCTGATAGCCCATGTCCTTGGAATCGGGCCCGCGCACTTTCGTGAGCCATTTGACGATGAGATCCTGTTCCTCCGGCGGAACGCGGTTCGGCCGCGCCTCCTGGAGCAGCAGCGATCCGGTGTTGTGGGTCATCTTGGTGACGATGAGGCGCCAGCTGCGCTCGTCGAAGCGGTTGCGCAGGATCTGTCCATAGGTGTGGCAGCCGGAGCCGCAGGCGTAGCTGAAGGTGCGTTTCTCCTGGGCGGTGCCGTCGACGTTCCAGACGATTTCCGCACCGGCGAGCTGGGCGGCGATATCCCAATTAGGCGGCACGAACTCGCCGCTGCGTCACCGGTTCGAGAATGATGTCGTCGAGCTTGTCCGCCGCCGCGATCGCCACCGCGCGCCGCAGATAGGGACGGAACTCGAGCGCGCGTGCGATCCGCAGCTCGTAGGAGCCGGCGGCGAGCTTGGGGAATTCGAACCGGCCGGTGTCGTCGGAGTAGACCGTGGTGGTGATGTTGGAGTTGTCGCCATGGAGCTGCACCATGATGCCTTCGAGCGGAGTCGCTTCGGTCTTGGCGGGCGGGCCGCCGCGAACCGTCCGTCCCGTCGCGCCGGCGCTGCGCACGTAGCCCCAGGGGCCGCCGCGCAGGTTGCCCTTGTCCGGCAGCACGGTCGGCGTGGGTGCTTCCACGTATTGCGGATTGTGCGGCGGGTTTTCCGGGTCCCAGCAGCACTTGTCGCGCACGAAGCTGACGAGATCGGCGATGTCGGCGTCGTTCAATTCGTAGCGGAACGAAGGCATTCCCGGGCCGCCATTCCTGATCCGCGCCGCCAGCGTCTCGTCGTTCACGGGATCGCCTGAAATCAGCGTGCCTAACTGGTAGAGGCCCTTGAGCTGGGGCGCCGTGGTCTGGAATTCATTGTGGCACTGCCAGCATTTGAAATAATAGAGCTCGCGCCCGCGCTCCGCGCCGCTGTCGGCGACGCGCTTGTAGCGATAATATTTCAGCGCGCGGAGCTGTTCGTCATAGGTGGAGGGTGCTGCCTGCTGCGCATCGGCGCGCCGCAATGGGGTGGCCGCAAAGGCGATCGCGAGCCCCACGCAAATCGCCACGCGCAGCGCGAGGCTCCACGCACTCAATCCCATCGTTTCCTCCCTGGCTCGCTCGAGAGCGATCCGGCATTTTCTGTTCGGCGCCAATTCGCTCGGCGTCCGCGTGAGCAAGGTAGGCTTGAATGGGCCGGCGGTAAAGTTACGTCCGCCGCGTCGCACCGGCTTGGCGCGCACGGCCTTCATCGCCGGCGCAGCCGCAGACGCCCAATTTTGTGATATCGTCCAACCAGCCGTCGCCTCAACACTCCGCACAAATTCAGATTGCCGCCCCCTCATGACCTTGATCCTATCCAACCAGGACGTCGAGACGCTTTTGACGGTGCGCGACTGCATCGACGTGCTCGAAGAGGTCTATGTCGAACTGAGCGAAGGTCGTGGCGTAAACCGCCGCCGCTCGGACTGCCTGGTCCCGTCGACGCGCGACGGCGCGCTCTACAGCCTGAAATCAATGGACGGCGTCATTCCGAAACTGGGCGTCGGCGCCGTCCGCATCGATTCCGACATCGTGACCTGGCCGAGGCAGGGCAACAACATGCGCCGGGTCAAGGTGCCGGCCGCCCCGAACGCCCGGTATGTCGGATTGGTGCTGTTGTTCTCGTCCGAGACCGGCGAACCATTGGCGATACTGCCTGACGGCGTCATGCAGCGCATCCGCGTCGGCGCGACCAACGGACTTGGCGTCAAATACCTCGCGCGCAAGGATGCGACATCCGTCGGAATTCTCGGCTCCGGCTGGCATGCCGGCGCCCAGCTCATGGCGGCCTGCGCGGTGCGCGAGATCGAGACGATCCGCTGTTTCAGTCCGGATACCGGCCATTGCGAGACGTTTGCACGGGAGATGAGCGCCACGCTCGGCGTCGAGGTCGAGCCCGTCCGTCAACCGGAAGACGCCATCGGCGCCGTCGACATCGCAATGTGTGCCAGCAATTCCATCGACAACATATTCTTTGCGCGCTGGATGAGGCCCGGTGTGCATGTGAGCTCCATCAAGGTGCCCGAAATCGAGCTCGCGGCAATCAAGCGGGCCGATCGGCTCGTGATCCATACCCACGATGCAAAGCCGCTGCACGTTACCGCAAGGAACCTCGCGGTTCCGGAAATAGCCGAAAACCAGGGCTGGGGGCTGGGCGAGGGGATCGACTTCAGCGGTACGCCAACCCTCGCGGACGTGATCGCCGGCAAGGCCGCGGGTCGCGGCTCGGACCAGGAGGTAACCTGCTTCATCAACAATTTGGGACTGGGCTATCAATTCGCTGCCGCCGGGGCGGTGGTCTACCGCAAGGCGAGGGAGAGCGGCCTCGGCCATGAACTGCCGACCGACTGGTTCACCCAGGATGTTCATCCCTAGACGCAGCTTTCGATTACGTTGACCATGTTGGTGTCATTGCCCGGCTCGACCGGGCAATCCAGTACTCACCGTCGGCGTTTACTGGATCGCCCGGTCGAGCCGGGCGATGACCGCGAAATGTGTGTCGACCTGAACGAAAGGCGATTTGGTGGTCTCGCCCGCGCCGCGTCGCGCTGTCATTCGCTCGCAGCCACCCCGGCGCGCTGGACGATCGGGGCCCAGCGCTTGATCTCGGCGCTGACGAACTCTTTCAATTCCTCGGGAGACCCGGTGACCCGAGGTCCCATGCCGCGTCGCGTCAGTTCCTGCCGCACATCAGGATCGCTGAAGATCGCGTGGACCTCCCGGTTCAGCAGCATGACGATATCGGGCGGGGTGTTCGCGGGCGCCACGATCATCTGCCATGACGCGGTCTCGAAGCCGACGACGCCCGCCTCCGCGACCGTCGGAATCTCCGGGGTCGCTTCCGAGCGGTACGACGTGGAGACCGCCAGCGCCCGCACCTGGCCCTGCTGGATCAGCGGCACCGTCGACGTCGAATCGCCGAACAGCACCTGGATATGTCCGGCAATGAGATCGTTCATCGCCTGCGGCGTCGCCTTGTAGGGGACATGGGTCATCTGCGTGCCGGTCAGGCTCATGAAAAGCTCGGTGCTCAGGTGATGCATCGAGCCCGGTCCGCTCGACCCGTAATTGAGTTCATTCGGCTTCGCCTTGGCGAGCGCGACCAGTTCTGCGACGGACTTCACCGAGGAGTCCTTGCCGACCACGAGAATGAACGGGGATGCCGCCAAGAGAGCCACCGGAATAAGATCTTTCAACGGCTGGTAAGGAAGGTGCTTGGCCATCGAGACATTGATGGCCATGGTCGAGCTCGTCGCCTGCAGCAGCGTGTAGCCGTCCGGGTTCGCGCGCACGACCGACATGGCGGCCAATATGGTGGCGGCGCCCGGCTTGTTCTCGATCAGGAACGGCCTGCCGAGTTTGCCCTCGAGCCGCTGCGCCACCAGGCGTGCGAGCAGGTCCGAGCCGCCCCCCGCGGCGAACGGAACGACGATGGTCACCGGCCGCGTCGGATACGCCTGCGCGGTTGCGATGCGCGACGCGGCCGCGAACGCTGCCGAACCCGCTGCCAGTCGGAGGAATTCCCGGCGTGGACGTTTCATCGTGTTGCCCTCTCGAGCATGATCGCGAAAAGTTGCAGAGCAGACTCACCCGTCGTGCGTCGCTTTGCAACCGCGATTCCGACAACGGATGTCGGTTTCGACCTGGCCGTCATCATTCTCCTTTGATCCCGGCCGCCTTGATGATCGGCCACCACTTTTCGATCTCGGCCTTGTGCAATCGCGCCAGCGGTTCCGGCCCGAGCATCTCGCGCGGAGGAACCTGGTAGGCAAGCGCGGCAAGGCGTTGCCGCACGACCGGATCCGCCAGCGCCTCCTGCACCGCAAGGCTCAGCCTGGCGATGATTGCGTTCGGAGTTCCCCTCGGAACCCACAGCCCGGACCATACCGAGAAGTAGAACCCGGCCAACCCTGCTTCGTCGGTGGTCGGGATTTCCGGCGCCGACGCGATGTGCTCCTTGGCCGCGACGGCGTAGACCTTGACGCTGCCGTCACGCACGTGCGGCAACGCGATCGCGGGGGCGGTGAGCATGATGTCCAATTGGCCGGCCACCAGGTCGAGCAATGCCGGACCCGCGCCGCGATAGGGCACGAGTTGAAATCGCGTGCCGGTTTTCATCTGGAGGAAGGCAGCGGCCATGTAGGAGGGGCCGCCGATGCCGCTGGTGCCGGCCGACGCCTTGTCGGGATTTTGCTTCAGCCACGCGACCAATTCGGCAAGCGTGTTCGCCGGAAAGTTCTTCCTGGCGATGATCACGTTGGCCTCCGAAGGAAGCATCGAAACCGGCTCGAGGTCCTTGATGAGATCGAAGGGAAGCGTGTAGATGGCGCCGTTCGCGACGTGCGAACTCCAGTTGCCGGCGCTGATCGTATAGCCGTCAGGCGCGGCACGCGCCGCGCGTGCGACGCCGATACTGCCCCCTGCGCCGGCGACATTTTCGACCACGATGGTCTGGCCGAGTGCTCCCCGCAGGCCCTCCGCGATGACGCGCGCCATGACGTCCAGCGGTCCGCCCGCCGCATAGGGCACGTTCATGGTGATCGGCCGCGTCGGATAAGCTTGCGCCCATGCGATCCGCGGCACGGCCGGGAGCGCGGCAGCACCCGCGACCAGACGGAGGAATTTCCGGCGCGGAAGTTTCATTCTGTTTCCTCCCTCACGACGGCGTCAGACGAGGGTCTGCGCTCGCTCGCTGCGGGTATCTATGTACCGACTATGCGAGCGTCGGTGGAAAGAATTCTACTTTGCATGGGGTTGTTTTTCAAAAAACTCGAGTCCCCACGCCCGCCGTCTGGTCCGCTCGGATAAACCGCGCCCCGCGGTGAGGCGGCGGATAGCGAACCCGGTGGACGCGCGGCGAACAACACCGGTGACGCCGTTGCAATGATCGGGATTCGCACACGTCCCCGCCGACAGCTGCCCATCGGCAGCTGTCCCGCCCTTTGCATCACTCGGGAAGGAGCGGCAATTTCCGCCGCGGGTTCGACCGCGAAGCGCTGCGTTCTCAGCAGGCCTCACCCGCAATGCGGGTGCCCGGTCTAATCGACGCGCAGCACTGCTTCCCCGCGGCCGGCTGCGGCAACCGGAGCCTTCGCTTCGGTGCCCCCGGTATCGCGCTGGGTGCGGTAATGGTCGAGCACGAACAGGCGTATGGCTGAGGAAAGATTGCCGTGCCGGCGGTCCTGATCGATCACCGCGACCATATCGGACAAGGTGATGTGACGTTCGGCGGCGATTTCCTTCAGCCCGGTCCAGAAGGCATCTTCCAGGCTCACGCTCGTCTTGTGCCCGGCGATGACAATGGAGCGCTTAACGACCGGCGACTTCATCGGATTCTCCTGTCTCGATACGGTGTTCGTCGAGCTCGCGGCGGATCTTCGATTGTTCCGACCGGGCCAGCGCGCGTTCAGCCTTTGACATTCCGTGGGAAACACGCGCCTTGTCCGGCGTGTTCCGCGTCAAGTTGCCGCTTCGCGCGCTTGCGGGCCGTTCGTAAATTCACAATCTCAGCCATCGCAGCCGACGCTTCCATAACCACCTGAGCGCCCCTCATGCACAGTGGTTATGTAGGTATACCCAACTACCGTTTCAACCGGCCATGACAGCCACGCCAACATATACGCTTACATATGGATATGAGTCGCCGCTCCAACACAATCCTTAGTGTGCATAATTTACCGTCGGTCCTCAGGTTCCTTCATCAGCCTTCTGGCGTGCCCACCATCTTCTCCGGCCGCACCAGGGCATCGAATTCCTCCTCCTGGAGCAATTGGAGCCGGATCGCCTCCTCGCGCAGGGTGGTGCCATTGGCATGGGCGGCCTTGGCGATCTTGGCGGCGTTGTCGTAGCCCAGCCGCGGCGCCAGCGCGGTGACCAGCATCAGGGATTTCTCCACCAGTTCCTCGATGCGAAGGGTGTTGGCGCGGATGCCGGCGACGCAATGGTCGGTAAAGGAGCGCGCCGCGTCGGCCAGCAGCCGGATCGACTGCAGCAGCGCGACCGCGATGACCGGCTTGAACACATTGAGCTCAAGGTGGCCCTGGCTCGCCGCCATGGTGATGGTCGCCTGATTGCCGAACACCGCGCAGCACACCATGGTCATCGCCTCGCATTGGGTCGGATTGACCTTGCCGGGCATGATCGAGGAGCCCGGCTCGTTCTCGGGCAGCGAGAGTTCGCCCAGGCCGCAGCGCGGGCCCGAGCCGAGCAGGCGGATGTCGTCCGCGATCTTGAACAGGCCGGTGGCGGCGGCGGTGAGCGCGCCGTGGACGAAGACCTCCGCATCATGGGCCGCCAGCGCCTCGAACTTGTTGGCCGCGCTGACGAAGGGAAGGCCGGTCGAGGCCGCGAGCCGGCCTGCGAATAGTTCGGCGAACCGCGGCGGCGCATTGAGCCCGGTGCCAACCGCGGTGCCGCCCTGAGCCACGGGATAGAGATGCGTCACGGCTTCCCGGATGCGGACGAGCGCGTGCTCCACCTGTGCCAGATAGCCTGAGAATTCCTGGCCGAGCGTAAGCGGCACCGCGTCCTGCAGATGGGTGCGGCCGATCTTTATGATCGGATCGAACGCCGCCCGCCGGTCCGCGAGCGCGTCGCGCAGATGCACCAGTGCCGGGACCAGGAGATCGTTGATCTCGCTCACCGCGGCGATGCGGATCGCGGTCGGAAAGCAGTCGTTGGACGACTGGCTCATGTTGACGTGGTCGTTGGGATGCAGCGGCGCATTGGCGCCCCTGGTGCTGCCCATGAGCTCGTTGCCGCGGTTGGCGATCACTTCGTTGACGTTCATGTTCGTCTGGGTGCCGGACCCGGTCTGCCAGGGGACGAGCGGAAAGTTGCCGGCGAGCTTGCCTGCCAGGATCTCATCGGCGGCGGCGACGATCGCGGTTTTGCGCCGTTCGTCGAGCAGGCCGAGCTCGCAGTTCACTTCCGCAGCGACCCGCTTGATGAGGGCGAGCGCATTGATGATCGGCAGTGGCATCAATTCCTCGCCGATGCGGAAATTGCGCCGCGAGCGCTCGGTCTGCGCGCCCCAATAGCGGTCCGCCGGCACCTCGATGGGGCCGAAGGTGTCGGTCTCGACGCGGGTATTGGCCATGGTCGGCTCCGATGGCTGATGAGGTCCGGACATGAATATAGGCGCGTATCGGCGGGGATGCCGGGGTCACCGGACGCGGCCCACGCCTCGGGTCCGGCTTCCTGGCCGTCGATAAACTGGCTATCGTCCTTGCCAATTCGCGAGCCCCCCACTCTCGCACAGGTGCGCAAAGCGCATGTGCGATAAAGCGGGAGCCGCGCAAGGGAGGACGGCCATGCCTTTGCGAACCGCGGTCCGTGCGACCGCGCTCACGGCGGTGCAGGCGCTCACGACGCTGGCCATCACGACGCTGGCGATGACTGTTGTCGCGCAGGCCTTTGATGAGGCGAAATACCCCGATCTCAAGGGGCAATGGCGCCGCGTCGAGACCGGCACGTTCCGGTTTGACCCGTCCAAGCCCTGGGGGCCCGGCCAGGAGGCGCCGCTGACGCCGGAATACCAGGCCATCTTCGAGGCCAACCTGGCGAGTCAGGCTTCCGGCGGACAGGGCGTCGGCGTCACCTATACGTGCCTCTCGCCTGGGATGCCGCGGGTCGTCAACGGCTACGGTCCCACCGAATTCGTGGTCACGCCGGCGACCACCCATATCCTGGTCGAGAACATCTACGATTCCCGGCGGATTTTCACCGACGGCCGTCCCTGGCCCGAACACATCGAGCCGTCCCTGCTGGGCTATTCCATCGGCAGATGGATCGATGTGGATGGCGACGGCCGCTATGACGAGCTCGATGTCGAAACCCGCGGTTTCAAAGGTCCGCGCGCCTTCGACGCCAGCGGCATTCCTCTGCACAGGGACAACCAGACCATCGTCAGGGAAAGGTTCTTCGTCGACAAGGCCGATCCCGTCATCTTCCATGACGAGGTCACGGTGCTCGACCACGCGCTGACACGGCCCTGGACGGTGCTCAAGAGCTACCGCCGGCAGCCGAGCTCGAAGCCGGTCTGGATCGAATACGTCTGTGCCGAGGCCAACAATCATCGGCACATCGGCAACGAGAACTACATGCTGAGCGCGGATGGCCTGCTGATGCCGACCCGGAAGGGCCAGCCGCCACCGGATCTCAGGCATTTCGATAGTTCGCAGAAGTGAGAGGCGCGATCGCTGCCGGCGTGGCGGGGCGGTGAAGCTCGCGGGCGCAGGTTGACAGGGAAACGGCTATAACGCCGCCAGCCCGGCTACTTCTTGCGGAAGCGGTCGAGTCGCACGACTTCGCCCGACGGCGCAGCGGGGGCCGCATCGCCCTTTTTCCCCTTGGCCGGCGCAGGAGCTTCCTGCGGCGGCTTGATCTCCCGAGGCGGCTTGAGCTCCTGTTTGAGTTCCGGCTTGGGCTTCTTGCGTTCGGGCGCCGCCGCCGGAGCCGCGGCGGGTGCTTCCGCCTTTACCGCGCCGGCTTCGGGCTCGACCGTGAATTGGAGCCCGAACTGGACGGACGGGTCCAGGAACGCCTTCACGGCCTTGAGCGGGATGTGCAGCCGCTCGGGAATGCCGTTGAAGGCGAGGCCGACTTCGAAGTCTTCCTCGGCGACCGTCAGGTCCCAGAACTGGTGCTGGAGGACGATGGTCATCTCCTCCGGATAGCTCGCCTTGAGCCGGGTCGACATGCGCACGCCTTCGGCGCGGGTGTCGAAGGTGATGAAAAAATGATGGTCGCCCGGCAGCCCCTTTGCGGCGGCAGTGGCGAGCACGCTGCGAATCACGCCGCGCAAGGCGTCCTGGGTCAGGAGGTCATAACGGATATTGTCGACCGGCATGGCTTCGTCTCGCAACGGATGATGCCCGATGATGGTTACACGATTCGTCCGGGACCCGCCCACCAACTTATCGAAGCAGTGGAACCACCGGTCCAAACCGACGGGAACCGTCTGTGTTGGGTAGCGCCACCAGGAAGCAAGTGGGGGCTTCTGTTGCCAGGTGCCCCCGAACCCCGCCTGATGCTGCTAAGACACCAGGGCTTCAGATCGGTATTTCAAACCGCTTACGCGGCCTGAGCAACCGGAGCATAGTTGTCGTTTGCAACTATTGCAGTGGCCCGATAACGGCGGAACCATACCGAGCAAAAGCACGCCCTTTACGCCCTCGTCGATCCTGTTTCGCCCCCGTATCAGGGATCGGTGATCAGAGGTCAGTAATCAGAAAGCTTGGTTCTGATCCCTGATCCCCGACCTCCGATCCCTGGAATTGGTGGAGGCGCCGGGTACTGCCCCCGGGTCCGAAAGGTTTATTACGACGGCCATTTATCGCCATAGCCGGCAAGCCGGCTCACTCAATATAGGCGCGAACGCTTGACGGCAAAAGAGCCCGCAGCGAATAAGCCTGCCCTGTGCCCTTCCTCGACTGCAGTCGGCCCTGCGACCGGCAGCGACCGTCAATCCCCGGAGTCCGTGCCTTGGCCGACCCATTCGCCGACCGGTCTGTCCCCCCTGCCGGACCCGTTGCGCCCGGCTCGCTGGCCGAGATCTTCCTCGCCTTCGCCGGCGTCTCGCTCAAGAGCTTCGGCGGCGTTCTCCCGTGGGCGCGCCGGATGCTGGTGGTCGAGAAGCGCTGGATGACGCCGGAGGAGTTCAACGACCTTCTTGCGCTGTGCCAGTTCCTGCCCGGGCCGAACATAGTCAATGTCTGTGCGGTCTGGGGATCGCGGGTGCGCGGCTTTCCGGGTGTGCTGGCCTGCCTGTTCGGCCTGCTCGGGCCTTCGGTGGCCCTGATGATCGGGGCCGGCACGCTTTACCGCGCTTATGGGGCCCTGCCGGAACTGCAGGGCGTGCTCACCGGGCTCGCCGCCGCGGCGGCGGGGCTGATCATGAGCACGGCGGGTCAAATGGCCGAGCCGCTGCTGCGCAAACGGCCGGGTCCGGCCCATGCCGTGGCCGTGGCCGGCTTCATCGCCATTGGAATCCTCCGCTTCAATCTCCCGCTGGTCATCCTTGTCCTGGTTCCGCTCAGCATCGCCTTTGCGTGGAGACGTCCCCAGTGAGAGCCGCCAATGAGAGCCAACGATGAAAACTGAATCCGGAACGCTGGTCGCGCTGTTCCTGCAATTTGTCGTGCTGTCGCTGTTCGCCATCGGCGGCGCCAGTACCGTCGTGCCGGAAATGCAACGCCAGATGGTCGAGATCCGGGGCTGGCTCACCGACCGCCAGTTCGGCGAGCTGTACGCCATCGCGCAGGCGGCTCCGGGCCCGAACGTTATGTTCGTCGCGCTGCTGGGACATTTTATCGCGGGCGTGCCCGGGGCGATCGCTACGACCGTGGCAATGTGCGGGCCGACCTGCTTTCTCGCCTATGGCGCGTCGCGGGTGTTCGAACGCTTCCGCGCAGCGCGCCTGACGGTCGCCATCCAGACCGGCCTGGTGCCGGTCACGATCGGATTAATCGCGGCCAGCGCGTTGATTATCGCACGCGCCTCCGATCACGACTGGCGCGCCGTCGTGGTCACCGCCGCGACTTTTGCGCTCGCCACCTGGACCCGGATCTCGCCGCTGATCGCGCTCGCGGGCGCCGCGTTGCTCGGCCTTGCGGGCTTTGTCTAATGACTGCGATTTGGGCGGCGGCGCCCCAACGAACGCTTTTGGCCTCGCCGCGCCTTGTGCTAGGGATAGCCTCAGGGCATAAGCGTGCCGAGACACGTGGGTCGAATTCGCGTAGGGAGGGTGTGTAAATGTCGGATAGTGCCGGCGGCTCGTCGGAGCGTGGGTCCTTCATCCGCGGCCCACGAGATTTCTGGGGCGGCCTCGCATTGGTCGCGTTCGCGGCTTTCGCGCTGTGGGCGTCGCGCGACCTTCCCGGCATGCGTGGTTTTGCTTTCGGGCCGGGCACCGCCCCGCGGATGTTCGCCATCGTGCTTGGCGTGCTTGGGCTCCTGGTGGCCGTCGGTGGATTGGTGACCAAGGGGCCCGGGATCGATCGTTTCTATTTCCGTGGTCCGTTCTTCATTTCGCTGTCGGTGGTGCTGTTCGCCTGGATGGTGCGGCCCCTCGGTCTCGTCATTGCGAGCTTCCTGAGCATCATGGCGGCTGCCGGGGCAACGCCTCAAGCCCGTATCGTCGAGACGGTCGTTTGGGGCGCGGTGCTGACCGCATTCTGTTGCCTGTTGTTTCCGGTCGCCCTCAATCTGCCGTTGCAGCTGTGGCCGAACAGTTGGGAACCGACCGCCATCTTCAACTCGCTTCTCAGTTTTCGATGAAACGCATGCGGGCTGCGGTCCGCATCAACAGCGCGTGTAAATCGTCATGATAGATCTTCTGCATAATCTTGCCCTCGGCTTCGGCGTTGCCCTGTCGCCGATGAACCTGTTCCTTTGCCTCATCGGGGCATTGGTCGGCACCCTGATTGGTGTGTTGCCGGGCGTCGGTCCGCTCGCGACCATCGCCATGCTGCTGCCGATCACCTTCGGCCTGCCGCCGGTCGGCGCGCTGATCATGCTCGCAGGTATTTATTACGGCGCCCAATATGGCGGATCGACCACGTCGATCCTCATCAACATTCCCGGTGAAGCATCCTCGGTGGTGACGACGCTGGACGGCCACCAGATGGCGCGCCAGGGCCGCGCCGGCCCTGCGCTTTCCATCGCCGCGATCGGATCGTTCTTCGCCGGTTGCGTCTCCACCGTGCTGGTGGCGGCGCTGGGCGCCCCGCTCACCTCGATCGCGCTGCTGTTCGGGCCGGCGGAATATTTCTCGCTGATGGTGCTCGGCCTGTGCTTCGCCGTGGTGCTGGCCAGGGGCTCGATCCCCAAGGCTCTGGCCATGGTGATGCTGGGGCTCTTGATGTCGATGGTCGGCTCGGACATCGAAACCGGCCAGTCGCGCATGGCCTTCGATATCCCCGAATTGTCCGACGGCATCGGTTTCGTCGTGGTCGCCATGGGCGTGTTCGGATTTGCCGAGATCATGCGCAACCTCGAGCAGGGCGATTCCCGCGACGTGCTCAAGGCCAAGCTGACGGGTCTGATGCCGACCTGGCCCGACCTCAAGGCGGCCGCCGGCGCGATCGGCCGCGGCACCGTGCTCGGCGCCATCCTCGGCATCCTGCCGGGCGGCGGCGCGGTCATCGCGGCATTTGCGGCCTATACCTTCGAGAAGAAAATGTCGAAGGATCCCTCGCGCTTCGGCCGCGGTGCGATCGAAGGCGTGGCGGCGCCGGAAAGCGCCAACAATGCCGCCGCGCAGACCTCGTTCATCCCACTGCTGACGCTCGGAATTCCGCCCAATGCGGTGATGGCGCTCATGGTCGGCGCCATGACCATCCACGGCATCGTCCCCGGCCCGCAGGTGATGACCAAGCAGCCGGACCTGTTCTGGGGCATGATCGCGTCGATGTGGCTCGGCAACCTGATGCTGGTCGTGATCAACCTGCCGCTGGTGGGCGTGTGGGTGAAGCTTCTGCAGGTGCCGTACCGCCTGCTGTTCCCGGCGATCCTGATCTTCTGCTCGATCGGCGTGTACTCCATCAACAATGCGCCGTTCGACGTGGTGCTGACCGCCGTGTTCGGCATGCTCGGCTACTGGCTGGTCAAGCACGATTTCGAGCCGGCGCCGATGCTGCTCGGCTTCGTGCTCGGACCGCTGATGGAAGAGAATCTTCCGCCGCGCCATGCTGATCGCGCGCGGCGATCCCTCGACCTTCATCACCCGCCCGATCTCCGGCGGCTTGATGGCCGTCGCGGCGCTGCTGCTGATCGTGGGCGTGCTGCCGATGATCCGCGCCAAGCGCGAAGAGGTGTTCGTCGAAGAATAACGCGGCCTGTCGTTCCGCGATCGATCCGGCGGGCTTTGGCCCGCCGGTTTTTTTGCCCCGGCGGCGGATGCGCCCACTGCCGGCGGCGCTCGGGTGCGCCCTTGGCGATGTCCGGCCGACTGCTTACACTAACGGCATAGACTTGATTCTGGTTTGCCCGGGCCCGATGCGCCAATATCTCGACCTGATGGAACGCGTTCTCGCGGACGGCGTGGAGAAGCACGACCGCACCGGCACCGGCACGCTGTCGGTATTCGGCCATCAGATGCGGTTCGATCTCGCGCAAGGCTTTCCGCTCGTCACCACCAAGAAGCTGCACCTCAAGTCGATCATCCATGAGCTGTTGTGGTTCCTGGCCGGCGATACCAACGTCAAATACCTCAGGGATCACGGCGTCACCATCTGGGACGCATGGGCGGACGAGCGCGGCGATCTCGGCCCGGTCTATGGCCGGCAATGGCGTTCCTGGCCGGCGCGGGACGGCGGCGCCATCGACCAGATCGCCAATGTGGTGGAGGCGATCCGCCGCAATCCGGATTCGCGCCGCCTCATCGTGACCGCCTGGAACCCGGCGGACGTGGACCGGATGGCGCTGCCGCCGTGCCACTGCCTGTTCCAATTCTACGTGGCCAGGGGAAGGCTCTCCTGCCAGCTCTATCAGCGCTCGGCCGACGTCTTCCTCGGCGTACCCTTCAACATCGCTTCCTATGCCCTGCTCACGATGATGGTGGCGCAGGTCACCGGGCTGGTCGCCGGCGAATTCATCCACAGCTTCGGCGACACCCATCTCTATCTCGACCATCTCGACCAGGCGCGCCTGCAACTCACGCGGCTGCCCCGCAAGCTTCCGGAGCTGCGCCTCAATCCGGCGGTGACCGACCTGTTCGCCTTCCGCTACGAGGATTTCGCCGTCGAGGGCTACGACCCGCATCCCCATATCCGGGCAAAGGTCGCGGTGTGACCGGCAGCAGCGGGGACGTTGGCTTGGGCCTCGTTGTGGTCGCCGCGGTGGCCGAAAACGGCGTCATCGGTCGGGACGGCAAGCTGCCGTGGCGACTGCGATCGGACCTCAAGCACTTCCGCGCCCTTACCCTCGGCCATCCCGTGGTGATGGGACGCAAGACCTACGATGCCATCGGCAAGCCGCTCCCCGGCCGCACCAACATCGTGATCACCCGCGACCCCGCGTTCGCCGCGGACGGTGCGGTGACCGCGCCCGGCCTCGCTGCCGCGCTCGACGTGGCGCGCGGCGATGCCCTGCGGCGCGGCGTTTCTGAAATCATGATCGTCGGCGGCGCCGACCTTTATCGCCAGACCATCGACCGTGCCACGCGGCTCGAAATCACCCTCGTCCATGCCCGTCCGCACGGCGACAGCGTCTTTCCACCGATCGACCGGGCGCGCTGGCGCGAAATGCAGCGATGCGAGCATTCCGCCGGCCCTGACGATGATGCGGCGTTCACCACTCTTATTTATGAGCGCCAATCGGGGTAAAGCTGGTGCGCTTTCTCAATCGATGATTAAGTAAGTGGGGCGAAGGGTTGCGGCCGGAAAGCTCGCGCCGGCCCAACGCGGCATCAGCGCGCGTTGAAAGGGGTTGAGTGGTCCCCTATAACCCGTGGCCCAAGATAGCCATATCGAGACAGCGATCTCAAGACAACCGTCATAAAGCCATCGTTATCGATTAAGCGATGGAAAGATATGAAGTTTCCTGGCCGGCCCGCAGGACCGGCCAACGCGGAGTGCAGCGATGCCGTGGAGTAATCAAGGCGGCGGCCCCTGGGGTTCGGGTCCGAAGGGGCCGTGGGGCGGCGGTTCCCCACCGTCGGGTTCGAGCCCGCCGGACCTCGAGGAGTTGCTGCGGCGTGGCCAGGACAAGCTGCGCACCGTGTTGCCGGGTGGCAATCTGAGCGGCCGCGGCATCGCGTTGATCGCGCTCGCCTTGGTGGCGCTGTGGGGCTTTTCCGGCTTCTTTCGGGTCGAGCCCGATGAACTGGGCTTGGTGATGCGGTTCGGCAAATACGACCGCGATGCCAAGCCCGGCCTGAACTATCACATCCCGTACCCCGTCGAGTCGGTGGAACTGGTGAAGGTTACCCGGGTCAACCGCATCGACATCGGCATGCGGCTTGTCGAGGACGTGCGCCGCGGCACCCAGATGCGCGACGTGCCGGAAGAGAGCCTGATGCTCACCGGCGACGAGAACATCGTCGATGTGGATTTTGCGGTGTTCTGGGTGGTCAAGCCGCAAGGCGGCGCCGGCGCTTATCGCTTCAACATCCAGAATCCAGAAGGCACGGTTAAGGCGGTCGCCGAGAGCGCCATGCGCGAAGTGGTGGGGCACTCGGAAATCCAGCCGATCCTCACCGGCGCACGGCAGAACATCGAGACCGCGGTGACCGAGCTCATGCAGAAGACGCTCGACAGCTACAACTCGGGCATCCAAATCACCCAGGTGCAGATGCAAAAGGTCGACCCGCCGGCTCAGGTCATCGATTCCTTCCGCGACGTGCAGGCCGCCCGCGCCGATCTCGAACGGGCGCAGAACGAAGCCCAGACCTACGCCAATCGCGTGGTGCCCGAAGCCCGCGGTAAAGCTGCGCAGGTCATCCAGTCGGCCGAGGCCTATCGCGAACAGACCGTCGCCGAGGCCAAGGGCCAGACCGGCCGATTCAACAAGATCTACGACGAGTACAAGAAGGCGCCCGACGTCACCCGCCAGCGGCTCTACCTGGAGACGATGGAACGGGTGCTGGGCGGCACCGACAAGGTGATCCTGGAATCGGGGCAGGGTTCCCAGGGCGTCGTGCCCTACCTGCCGCTCCCTGAACTGCGGACCCGACCGGCTACCGCGCCGACCCAGACGCCGCCTTCCGGAGGCGCGCGATGAGGAACAATATTACCGGCGGCGTTCTGGCCGTCCTTGCCGTCGTCGTGCTGTTCGTCACCTACCTCTCGCTGTTCACGGTCCCTCAGACCCGGCAGGCGCTGGTGGTTCGGCTCGGCGATCCCGTCAGGACCATCACGGAGCCCGGTCTGCACGCCAAATGGCCGCTGATCGACACCGTCATCTATGTGGACAACCGCATCCTCGACCTCGAGAATTCCTCTCAGGAGGTGATCTGCTCCGACCAGAAGCGGCTCGTCGTCGACGCCTTCGCCCGCTATCGCATCAAGGATCCGCTGCTGTTCTACCAGACGGTGAGCACCATCGAGGGCGCCAATTCGCGGCTGTCGACCCTGCTCAACGCGGCGTTGCGCCGTGTGCTCGGCGAAGCGACGCTCACCCATGTGGTGCGCGACGATCGCGCCGCCCTGATGTTGAAGGTGAAGGAACAGCTCAATCGCGAGGCCCAGGCGTTCGGCATCGAGGTCGTCGACGTGCGCATTCGCCGCGCCGACCTGCCCGAGCAGAACAGCCAGGCGGTGTATCAGCGCATGCAGACCGAACGTCAGCGCGAGGCCGCGGAGTTCCGCGCCCAGGGCAGCCAGAAGAGCCAGGAGATTCGCGCCCGTGCCGATCGCGACGTCACCGTGCTGGTCGCCGAGGCGACCTCGCGCGCCGAGCAGACCCGCGGCGACGGCGACGCCGAGCGCAATCGCATCTTCGCCGACGCTTATGGCAAGGATCCCGACTTCTTCGCCTTCTATCGCTCGATGCAGGCCTACGAGAACGGCTTGCGCGCCAACGACACCCGCTTGGTGCTGCGGCCGGATTCCGACTTCTTCAAGTACTTCGGCGACCCGAGCGGCAAGGGGGCGTCTGCGCCGCCGCCGCCGGCCGTGTCGCAGGGGACGCCCGAGGCGGCGGCGAAATAGGCCGGCGGCCCCGGACGGCACGCCGATGAACGACTTTCTGGCCGCGCTGGGGCTTGTCTTCGTCATCGAGGGGCTGCTGTTCGCGGCATTCCCCGATGCGGCGCGGAGGGCGGTCGCGACTGTACTGAATACGCCGGATCAGACGTTGCGAACGATCGGGATCGTCAGTGCCTTCCTCGGCCTCGCCGTGGTCTGGTTGGTACGTGGGTAGGCGCGCCGAAAGTCGCCATTCCGCCTGAATCCAACCCTATTTGGGTGGATAGCCGCTGGCGCTCTTGCGTCGCGCCCGTGACGGGCGCAGTCTGCAGAAGCTTTTCCCCAGGAGAATTATCGCCCATGGTTGGCCTTCCGCTCTATGTCCGCCAGTCCTGCCGCTCCACTGCCCTTGCGATTGCCGCGGCGGTGGTGGCGATCCCGCTGCTTGCCGCTCCGGCGGCGGCGCGCGGTCCCGACAACATCGCCGACGTTGCCGAGAAAGTCATCAACGCGGTGGTCAACATCTCGACCTCGCAGACCGTCGACAATCGCAACAATGCGATGCCGCAGCTGCCGCCCGGTTCGCCTTTCGAGGAGTTCTTCGACGAATTCTTCAAGAACCGCCGCAACAATCAGCAGGGCGACAATCAGAACCGGCCGAACACGCCGCGCCGGGTCAATTCGCTGGGCTCGGGTTTCATCATCGACGCCTCGGGAATCGTGGTCACCAACAACCACGTCATCGCCGACGCCGACGAGGTGACCGTCATCCTCAATGACGGCAGCCGCCTGAAAGCCGAGATCCTCGGACGCGACACCAAGGTCGACCTCGCGCTGTTGCGGGTGAAGCCGGACAAGCCGCTCACCGCGGTCTCGTTCGGCGATTCCGACCGGCTGAGGCTCGGCGAATGGGTGGTTGCAATCGGCAATCCGTTCAGCCTCGGCGGCACGGTCACCGCCGGCATCGTGTCGGCGCGCAATCGCGACATCAATTCCGGACCGTATGACAACTACATCCAGACCGACGCCGCCATCAATCGCGGCAATTCCGGCGGCCCGCTGTTCAACCTCGAGGGCGAGGTCATCGGCATCAATACGGCGATCATCTCGCCGTCGGGCGGCTCGATCGGCATCGGCTTCGCGGTGCCCTCCAAGACCGCGGTCGCGGTCATCGATCAGCTTCGCCAGTTCGGCGAAACCCGCCGCGGCTGGCTCGGCGTACGCATCCAGCAGGTGACCGACGACATCGCCGAAAGCCTGAACATCAAGCCCCCGCATGGCGCGCTGGTCGCAGGCGTCGACGAAAAGGGCCCCGCCAAGCCGGCCGGCATCGAAGCGGGTGACGTCATCGTCAAGTTCGACGGCAAGGACATCCACGAAATGCGCGACCTGCCGCGCGTCGTCGCCGACACCCCGGTCGGCAAGGACGTCGACGTGGTGATCGTGCGCAAGGGCAAGGAAGAAAACCGCGTCGTCAAGCTCGGCCGTCTCGAGGACGGCGAGAAGAAGCAGGCGGCGCTGACGCCGAACAAGGACGCCGCGCCAGAAGAGAAGACGGTGGTGCAGAAGACGCTCGGTCTCAATCTCTCCAACATGACCGACGACCTGCGCAGCCGCTACAAGATCAAGGACAGCGTCAAGGGCGTGGTGATCACCGGGGTCGACGCCCAGTCGCCCGCCGCCGACAAGCGCCTCAATGCCGGCGATGTGATCGTCGAAGTCTCCCAGGAGCAGGTCGCCTCGACCGCCGACCTGCAGAAGCGGGTCGACCAGCTCAAGAAGGAAGGCCGCAAGTCGGCGCTTCTTCTGGTCGCCAACGCCGAAGGCGAACTGCGCTTCGTGGCGCTGACATTGCAGTGATCAGTTATCAGTAATCAGTGGTCAGAATGGAAAGTCCTTCCATCTGATCACTGATGCCCACCTTCTGATTACTGATCCCTGATCTCTGACCTCTGATATCCCTGCGCGTAGAGCAGCGCCGTGAGGTCGCAATGGTCGATGCGCGCGCCGGCGGCAGCGGCGACCAGGGGCTTGGCGTGATAGGCGACGCCCAGCCCGGCTCGTGAAATCATCAGGAGGTCGTTGGCGCCGTCGCCCGCGACCAGCGTTTCGCCCTCGGCGAGATTGAGCCGCTCCCGCAA
Organism: uncultured Alphaproteobacteria bacterium; assembly: GCA_963791375.1. Taxonomy (GTDB): domain Bacteria; phylum Pseudomonadota; class Alphaproteobacteria; order Rhizobiales; family Xanthobacteraceae; genus JAJPKK01. The sequence goes on along the minus strand of CAWBSI010000007.1, from coordinate 52,819 downwards.
TTCCACCAGCGTCGCAAGCTTGGCGTCGCGGCCCAGGATCGGCGGAGCGACGCGTCCGGTGAAGCGGCCGCCGCGATCGATCTCGAGCCGGTTGCCGCGGTTCTCCGCGAACCCGATCAGCGCCGCGATCGGCTCCGTGAACAGGGTGAATCCGCCGGAGACGAGGCAGGTGTGCGCGCCATGGGCGCGCATGGTGTGAACGAGCGCGCGGCCGCCAGGCGTCAGGGTGATGCGCTTGGCGATGACTTCATCGACGACGCGGGCCGAAAGCCCCGCCAGCAATGCTACCCGCTCCACCAGCGCCGGCTCGAACGCGATCTCGCCGCGCATGGCGCGCTCGGTGATGGCGGCGACGCGGGCCTTCTGGCCGACGAAGTCCGCAAGCTCGTCGAGGCATTCCTGCCCGATCATGGTGGAATCCATGTCGGCGAGAAAGAGCCGCTTGCGCCGCCCGGCGGAGGGCTGCACCACGGCGTCGACCGGTGCGTCGCCGATGGCCTCGCGCAGGCGGTCCGCTGCGACGCGGTTGTCGTTTTCGCTGGCCGGGGTAAAGGGGATGTCGACGGCGATCCCTGGCGACAGCCAGTGCACCTCGCCGCCGGCGCCGAGCGCGCGGGCGGCCTGCCGCGCGAGCGCTTCGAGGCCCGGCAGGGGCCGGCCGGCGATCAGGGTGGCGACGTGGGACATGACGGCGTGAAAACCGGCGATTCTGGATGTGCTGACACGGGAATTGGCATGGACGATACGGACGATCGGGTGCGGGCGGTGCTTATCGCAGGACCGACGGCGAGCGGCAAGTCGGCGCTCGCTCTCGCCGTCGCCGAACGCCTCGGCGGCGTCGTCATCAATACCAATTCGATGCAGGTCTACCGCGATCTCGCCATCATCACGGCGCGTCCCGGCGCCGCCGAGGCGACGCGCGCCGCGCACCTGCTCTATGGCCACGTGGACGCCGCGGAGAATTATTCGGTCGGGCGTTTCGTCGGGGACGCCCGGGCGGCGCTGACGCAGGCGCGCGCGCAGTCGCGGGTCGCGATCTTTACCGGCGGGAGCGGGCTCTACTTCAAGGCGCTGACCCGCGGGCTCGCGGCCATACCGCCGGTCGCCGCGGAGATTCGCGCGGGCGTCCGCGCCAGGCTCGAATCCGGCGGCGTCGCGGCGCTTCATGCGGAGCTTGCGCGCCGCGATCCCGCGACCGCCGCGCGGCTCAATCCGGCGGATCGCACCCGCATCGCCCGCGCGCTCGAAGTGTTCGAGGCGACCGGCCGTGCGATCTCGGACTGGCACCGAGACGGCCTGCCGCCGCTGCTCGATCCTGCCCAGGTCGTCAAAGTGTTTCTCGCGCCGGAGCGTGCGGAGCTCTATCGCCGGATCGATGCGCGTTTCGATGCCATGCTGGCCGCCGGCGCGCTCGAAGAGGTGCGCGCGCTGCACGCCAGGCGCCTCGATCCGCTGCTGCCGGCCATGAAGGCCCATGGCGTGCCGTGGCTGATCCGCCATCTCGAGGGGGAGATGTCGCTTGCCGCCGCCGCGGACGAGGGCAAGCGCGACACCCGCCACTACGCCAAGCGCCAGTTCACCTGGTTCCGCCATCAGCTCGGCGACTGGCCCCGGATCGATTCTCACGCCGCCTTCGACGAGGTCATGCGCGCCGCCGGCCGCTGAGGGACGAGCCGAAAGCGCCATCCGGCCGCCGCGGCCACAAGGCCCGCGATCAGCACCCACCAGGCGGGCCGCAGCCCGTAGGCGACGTCGAGATGGGCGGCGAGAATCCGCACGGGATCGACGCCGGTCGCGGCCGCGTGCCACGTCACTTCCGCCACCGCCGTCAGCGCGCCGCAGGCCACGGCGAGGCCGAGAAGCGCGCGCGGCGTGACGTCGCCGGTGAGCCTGTGGAGCAGGCGGTATCCCATGAGCCAGGCGAGGAGGCCGAGCATCAGCATGGGCTCGAACGTGTCGGTCTTGGATTGCAGCAGGAAATGCACCGCCGAGAGTGCCGCGAAAAGGTAGATCGCCCGGTGCAGCAGGTTCCACCGCGCGCCGCCGAGCCGGGCGACCGCGCGGTCGCTCGAGGTCGCCGCCAGCGCGGCGAGCCCGATCAGCGCGGTCGCGCCGACGGTGAGATAGATTCGCAGCACGGTTTCGCGCGCGACCTGGATCCAGTCGAAACCCTGGTCGAGGGCATAGAGGCCGAAATGCAGGGCGCTCAGGCCGAATACCCCGACGCCGAGAATGCGACGGGTGCGGATCAGCCGCGGCGCCCCGAGGATGCGGCGGGCCGGGCCGATCAGGAGGACGAGCCACAACAGACGCAGCGCCCAGTCGCCGGAGAACCGGATCGCCTCGGTGACCGGGCGGGCTCCGAGGCCGCCGTCATAGGCGAGGAGTGCGAGCCAGACGGCCGGCGCCATGGCGAGCGCCGCTGCCGCCACCTTTTCCGGCGGCCACCGGGAGGATGCGCGAAGCCGTGCCATCCGCATGTTCCGCCGCGACTACTTTGGAATCCGGAAGAACAGGTCCCAGAAGGCGATCAGGACCTCGACGACGATCAGCAGCACGATGGTCGCTTCCAGCCGGCTCGATCGCTCGGTGTCGATGATATCGATCAGCGCGCGCGAGGTGCCCTCGATGACCCCGAGCTTGTGCTGCAGGGCGTTCGCGCGTTCCTTGAGCTCGTATTCGTCCTCCAGGCGTGCATAAAGTCGTTCGAGATCGCTGCGATCCCACAGCACGTCCGGCTTTTCCGCGACCGCGATGCGCCCGGAGATGCGGTGCTGGACCAGGAGCGCCTGGCCGATCAGCCGCAGCATCTGGCGCCGGTTGTAGGGACCGCGGCCGGTGGTGGCGAGGCGGCTTGCGAACGGCTCGATCAGCTCGAGCACCTTGTTGACCTCGCGTTCGTCGCGCACCAGCGCCGACGTTTTTCGCCAGCACGTCGGCGATCACCAGCACGCGCGGCGGCGACAGGTCCTTGAGCGAGATCGAGCCGCCGGTGACGACCTGGTCGTCGCGTTCGGGCGCGATCTCGACCGTCGCCGTCTCGTCCTCGATCTTGCCGTAGGCGCCGGTGACGCGGGCGGCGATGCCGCGCACCACCTCGTCCTCCTCGATGGGCGAGAGACCGATCAGGACGACGACGCCGTAGCGGAACAGCACCGCAAAGCCGGTGCTGCCGACGCGGAACGCCAGCGGTGTCGTCGAGATCAGGTCGCTTCGCTCGAGCCCGGCCGTGTCGATGCGCTCGCCGAGCAGCAGGGCACGGGCGGTCAGTCGCGTCGCGACGAGCGGTATCGGCAGGGGTTCGGCCATGGGGTGAAGCTAGAGCATGATCCCGGGAAGTTGCAGACTTTTCCGACGACATCAGGCTCAAACTCAATGACTATGATGTACCAGCCGTTGCGGCTCTGATGACGCAGATGCGCATATCGCATGCGGACTGCCCAGAGTTCGATCTAAGTCGCGCTCAGATTCGAAAGGCGCCGCGGGCCGGAGGCTCCCCACGCCACGGCGTCGATGCAGGCCGGCCCGTACATGCCTTCCTCCGCGAAGGGGCAGTGTCGCGTGCTTTGACGAGCCTCGTCCCCGAAGCGAAGTGGTTTCGCGCCGAAATCGGATTTCGCCCTCAAATCTTTGATTCTGAGAAAGATTTTTGCAGGGAAAGCCGGCAGCGCTGGTGCGATCGTGCGGATTCCAGGGGGAGACCGGGAATGCGAAGAAACGTGAATGTACGGGGACAGCATTGCGCCGCTTGCGGAACCGCAGCCCCTTCTCAATCACGGCAAAGTGATATATGTATGCCTAAAGCTGCCAATGAAGCGGGATGTGCCGAGAGTCCCGCCCCCAAAAAAACGGCAGAAAGCGCCTTCGGCAGGCATCGCCTTTTTCCCGCCGCAGCCTTTTTTGGCGGGAGCAACCTCCTTGGCCTATTGCGCCACGTGGCGCCGAGGCTCGGGCCCTGTATCAATCAAACAAGACGTCAACACGGGGGAAATGCATGAAAGTCTTCCTTGCAGCGTTACTCGTCGGCGGTTCTGTTGTTGCGACCAGCGGTGCTGTGCTGGCGCATCACTCCTTCGCCATGTTCGACCAGGAACATCCGATGCAACTGACCGGCACGGTGAAGGAATATCGTTACACCAGCCCGCACACCTTCATCATTCTGGACGTCAAAGAAAAAGACGGCACCAGCCAGCTTTGGAATCTTGAAGGCGGCGCGCCGAGCGGATTGATCCGCGACGGGTGGTCGAGCAAGACCCTGAAGCCGGGCGACGAGCTACTGATGACCATTGACCCGCTGCGCAGCGGCGCGCCCGGTGGGGCGTGGAACGTCAACAAGATCAAGTACAAGAATGGCGACCCGATCGTCGTCACCCACTAGTCGACGGTGATCCCGTGAGCGGCGCAGTGATGCGCGCTCACTGGGATTGACTGGGAATTCGGAGCGCGTCCGCGCAAGCTTGGGTTTCCCCCGGCGCGGCGCGCTTCTGAATTACGTGGATTGCTGAACTCTCCGGCGCCAGAAGTCGTCCGTCCTTCGCGTTGGAGGAGCACCGGCTCTGTCTGGCGAAGCGCGACCGAAGTCTCACACCCGCCCGCTGGAGCGTGTGGCCAATTCCGGTTTCGAATCATGCGGCGGCCGAGCCGCTGACGGAACTGCGACGGGAGGACGGATATGCTTTACCGAAGCTCGATCGGTGCGATCACGCTCGCGGGCGTGCTGGCCTTGGCCACCGCCGCCCTTGCCTTCGACGACTCCAAATATCCCGACTTCAGCGGCCAATGGCGGCGACCGCCCGGCATCGGCATTCAATGGGATCCGGCCAGGAAGTTCGGCCGCGACCAGCAGCCGCCGCTGACTCCGGAATACCAGGCGGTGTGGGAGGCGAGCATGGCCGACCAGGCCGCGGGCGGGCAGGGCAACGACGCCCCGTCGCGCTGCGTCCCCTACGGCATGCCGCGGATGATGAGCACCATTTTCCCGATGGAGATCGTCATCACGCCGAAGACCACCCACCTCCTGTCCGAATACACGATGCCGCGTCGCATCTTCACCGACGGCCGCGAATTCCCCAAGGAGATCGAACCGAGCTTCAACGGCTACTCCATCGGCAAATGGGCCGACGAAAACGGCGACGGCCGCTACGACGTGCTCGAAATCGAAACCCGCGGGCTGAAGGGGCCGCGCTCCTATGAAGCGAGCGGACTTCCTTTCCACGAGGACAACGAGACCGTGCTGAAGGAGCGGATCTTCGTCGACAAGACCAATCCCGACATCCTGCACGACGAGATCACGAGCTTCGATCATTCCCTGACCCGTCCATGGACGGTCATGAAGAGCTTCGTGCGCGACCACAATCCGGTCTGGTTCCAGAACCACTGCTCGGAAGACAACCGTCATGTCCAGATCGGCAAAGAGGATTATTTCATAAGCGTCGACGGTTATCTGATGCCGGCCAAGAAGGACCAGGCGCCGCCGGACCTGAAGTATTTCAAGCAAACGAAGAAGTGACGGCTCAGGCGACGTTGTCGAACCGGCGGGTCCCGTCGAATTGCTTGAAATCGAGCTCGTCGGCCGGGCACGGCGCGCCGAACAGATAGCCCTGGACGTATTTCACGCCCGAGGCGCGCAAAATCTCGAATTGCTGTTTTGTCTCTACGCCCTCGGCGACCGTCGCCAAGTCGAGGCCAGATCCAAGCGCGAGCACGGAGGCCACCACCGCTGCGCAATCGGCGCGGTGGGTGATGTTCTGGGTGAACGACTTGTCGATCTTGATCTTGTCGATCGGGAAGGTAGTCAGGTAATGCAGCGAGGAATAGCCGGTGCCGAAGTCGTCGAGGCTGATGGCGACGCCGAGACGCTTGAGCTGCTGCAGGGTCGCGAGCGCTGCGGCCTCGTTTTCCAGGAGCGCAGTCTCGGTGATCTCCAGTTCCAGCCGTTCCGCGGGGAGGCCGGTTTCCGCGAGCGTCCGTGTCACGACGTCGAGCAGATCGGATTTCGCGAACTGCACCGCCGAGATGTTCACCGCGACCTTCACTTCCGCCGGCCACAGCTTGGCCGCCGCGCAGGCCGTGCGCAATACCGACTCGCCGAGGGGAACGATGAGGCCGGTTTCCTCGGCGAGCGTGATGAATTCGATCGGCGGGACGAAGCCCTTCACCGGATGGCGCCAGCGCGCCAGCGCCTCCAGCCCGAACAGCTTGCGCGTCTTGACATGGAGAATCGGCTGGTAGTGGACGTCGATCTCGCCGCGTGAAATCGCCTCGCGCAGGTCGCATTCGAGTTGGCGGCGCGCTTCGGCGTCCGCGGTCATCTGCGCGTCGAAGAAGCAGTAGCCGTTGCGGCCGTCCGACTTGGCCCGGTAGAGCGCGAGGTCGGCCTGCTTCATCAGCGTGTCCGGGTCGACGCTTTCGGCCGACGCCATCGCGATGCCGATGCTGGTGCCGATGCTCACGGCGTTGCCGTTGACGTCGTAGGGCGTGGTGATGAGGGCGATGATGCGTTTTGCGAGATCGATCGCGGCGCCACGCTGGTCTGTCTCGCCAGCCTGAATGATCGCGAATTCGTCGCCGCCGAGACGCGCCACCACGTCGGTCTCCCGCAGCGCCATCTTCAGGCGATCGGCGGTCTGCTTGAGCAACGCGTCGCCGGCGGGGTGGCCGAGCGAATCATTGACGTTCTTGAAGCGGTCGAGATCCAGCATGAAGACCGTGAACGTCTCCTGCCCCCGGCGCAGACGCGTTCCGGCCTCCTCGAGCTTCTCCATGAAGTTGGTGCGGTTGGCGAGGCCGGTCAGCAGATCGTGGTGCGCCATGTACGCGACTCTCTCCTCGCCGCGCCGGCTGTCCGTGATGTCCTGGTGGATGGCGACCCAGCCGCCGCTTTCGATCGGCTGGTGGGTGATCGCGATCACGCGCCCGTTGCGAAATTCATCCACGGCGCAATAGGGCTCGTTGCGGCTGGCCTCGGCGATACGGGTATCGATATATTCCTGCGCCGCCTCCGGGGAATTGCCGGCAGCCACCCGCGCCTCGAGAATCGCGCGCAGCGTCGTTCCCGGACGCATCTGGTCGGCACTCAGCCCGTACATTTTGGCGTAGCGCTCGTTGCAGACGATGAGTCTCTGCTCGCCGTCGAACATGCACAGGCCATGGGCCATGTTTTCCAGCGTGACCTCCAGGATGCGATTTTTTTTTGCGAGCTTGCCGGTCTGCCACATCAGCACCCCGGAGCCCAGGAGGATGAGCGCGACGACGGCGAGGGCGCCGGGTCCGAACGTGTAGAGGTGCTGGTACCAAGCCTCCAGGCGGTCGTCGCGGTGGTAGCTGACCAGGACGATGACGGGCGGCACCGACACGGCCTTGTATCCGACGATGCGGGGCGTTTGATCGAGAGGGCTTACGGTTTCATAGGAGCCCGCTTTGGCGGTCAGAAGATGTCTGACGTTCGGCCAGCGGCGCCCTGCGGGGTTGCTGGGTTCGACCGGCGGCTGGCGGGCGAAGATGAATCCGTCACGATCCAGCATCGCCACGGCGCCGTGGGGGCCGACATCGATCGAGCGATAGATGCCGAGGAAATAGGCCTGATCGAGCAGCGCCACCACGACACCGGCAAAACTGCCGTCGGGATTGGCGAGGCGTCGCGAAACCGCGATGAGCCATCGGTTCGTTGCGAAGCCGTGAAAGGGTCTGGAGATGTAGAGCCGGTCGTCCTGGGTATCGCGGTGGGTGGTGAAATGCGAGACGTCGGCGATATTGGTCAGCGTCGGGCCGCGCTCCTGGGAATAGGCTTCGATGTCGCCGTTCTTGTTGGTCCAGACGATCGCCACCAGCACCTGGGAGGTTTGCTGCAGATGGTTCAAGGCTTCGTTTGCCTGGCGTCGCAGTGACGCCGCGTCCGCCCCCGGCGCGGCGAGCGCCCCGAGGAGGTCGGCACGAATGAGCTGGGCCTGGCGCAGCGAACGATCGACCGCCTCGAAGGTCAGTGCGGTATGCTCCGCCAGGACCTCGGCATAGTTGTGGGCGGAGTGTGCGGCGAGGTTGACCTCGGCGCGATAGCGGGCGCGCAGATCGGCAAGGAAGACGGCTACGATCACCACGGCGAAGAAAATACCGAAGGCGGCGATGCTGCCTTTCGGATGGCTCGACAGCGTGCGGGTGATCGCGCGCAGCAGGGCTGTCAGCTTGGCCGCGAAACGCGCCCGTGAAGGAGCCGATTGGTTGAATGCCATGGCTGCGATGACGGTCGAAACATTTGAGGGCGCCGGCTCTGTTCTGCCCCAAATTCAGAAAAGCGGTCTTAATTTAAATGATTAAGGCTTAGTTTAGAGGTTGATCCGAAAGAAGTTACAACTTCCATGCAACGTCACGCGCAAATCAACTCAAAGACTTTGCCGCTTTATCGATTCAATTTAAAACGACTCTGATTTTTCTGATTTCTCTGATTTTGCACATGACCTTGTCTGAAATCTTGCAGCTTTGCGATTATAACTGCGAAAACGCCATCGTTTCAGGCAGAATCGGGCTGCGTTCTAAAGTCATTTTATTCTGATCGTCCCGCCCGAAAAGCTTGCAATTTTCAAAGACCGCCCTCTAAGGGCGCGATACGGCGCCGCGGCGCGGTGCCGCCAGCACGTCCGGATTGACGACGTTGATCGGCGTTCCCGCCGCGAACGCCGCGATCTGCTCGAAAATCTCCACGAACTGGACTTCGAATTCGTCGCGGGAGACGTAGCCGATATGCGGGGTGCAGACCACGTTGTCCATGGTCAGCAGGGGATGGGCGGTGTCGCGCACCGGCTCGTCCTCATAGACGTCGACCGCAGCCATTCCCGGCCGTCCGGCCCGCAGCGCTTCGACCAGTGCGCCCGGCTCGATCAGCGGCGCGCGGCTGGTATTGACGAGAAGTGCGGTGGGCTTCATGCGGGCGAGGTCGGCGGCGGTGACGATGCCGCGCGTCGCTTCGACCAGGCGCATGTGCAGCGAGATCACGTCGCAGTCGGTGAAGAACGCCGCCTTGCTGGGCGCGGTGGCATAGCCCTCGGCGCGCGCCTGGGCGAGCGCCGCCTCGCGCGCCCACACCACCACCTTCATGCCGAAGGCGCGGCCATAACCGGCAACGACCCGGCCGATCCGGCCATAGCCGTAGATGCCCAGCGTCTTGTGGTGGAGCGAATGGCCGACGCCGATCTGCCATTTGCCGGCCTTGAGTGCGGCCATCTGTTGCGGAATCTGGCGCATCGCCGCCAGCACCAGGCCCCAGGTCAATTCGGCAGCGGCCCAGGAGGGCGTGCCGGGATGCTGGCTCGACGACACCACGATGCCGAGCCGGGTGCAGGCTGCGATGTCGATGTGCGGATAGACGCTGCGCTGGCTGATCAGCTTGAGATTGGGCAGCCGCACCAGCAGGGGCTCGCGGATTTTGGTGCGCTCGCGGATCAGCACCAGTGCTTCGGTATCCTTCAGCCGGGAGGCGAGGACGTCGTCATCCTGGACATGATCGGTCCAGATCGTCACTTCGTCGCCGGCAAGTTGGCCGAAGCAGGCGAGCGTGCGTATCGTGTCGTGATAGTCGTCGAGTATTGCGATTTTCATGAGTCCGCGCCCCATCCCGGCAGTGTACATCGAAATCGTGCTATGCTCAGTTCTTCGCAGCAAGAGCCAACGCAGGGAAGAACGCCATGGCGAAAGGTCAGATGAAAAGCAACAAGGAAAAGAAGAAGCCGAAAGCCGAGTGGAACAAGAAGAAGAAGGGCGGCGTGGCAACGGCGGGGCAGGCCCCGGTGAAGCCCGGCCACAATCCCTTCGGCAAGAAGGACTAGCGGCCTCCCGGCACGCCCCGTGCGAGGCGGTCCATTCGACGCGTGGGGCGCCGCGCGTCCCGGTCGGTCGGATGGGTACGAACCAGTCGGATTCATTCGCCGACCGGCAGGTCCTGCAGCCTCGGGATCTGGCGTACGCTGACGCCGGCCTCCTTGAACATTTCGGCCGACAGCGAGAATTCCGGGCCCCATTTGCGTTCGGAGAGATCGGGCGCATAGGCGACCACTTCGCAAATTCCGGATTGGATGATCGCCTTGGCGCACTCGACGCAGGGGTACCACGGGACATACATCACGCAGCCCTTCACCGAGACCCCGATACGCGCTGCATTGTAGATGGCATTGCGCTCCGCATGGGAGCTCCAGAGATACTTCGCACCGGTCTCGCGCGAATGGCGTTCGGGGATGTCGTCGCGGACGCCGCGCGGGAAGCCGTTGAAACCGGTCGACCTGATCTCCTTGTCCGGCCCGACGATCACGGCGCCGACACGCCTCCCGCTTTCCTTGCTCCAATGGGCGATCTGGTGGGCCAGCATCATGAAGCGTTGGTCCCAGGTGCTTGAAAACATCGAGTATCCTCGTTCGAAACGGCTCGCCCTGAGGGCTGACGATGACGGCAGGTTACAGATTGGCGACGCCGGTACCAACCGCCGAATGGCGAGGGAGGCGTCGGATTGCCGCAATCCTTGCGCCGACCCCCTGCTGCCGCGGGCATGCCCGTGGGAGGGCCGTGCGCAAGCCGGCCGAACCGAGCGAGGCGATGAATTATTGAAGATCGAAGCGCCGCTGCGTGCCATGAAAAATCCGGCAGGTCTGCAGCGGGACCGACCGGATACACTCATGCATCGAATGCAGGCATATCCCTCGAATGCCCGGTGCTCCCGGGAAGCCTGCGCATGATCCCGAAAGACGAAAGCCGCGAAGCCAATAGATCAAAGCGCGGACAATTTCCGGAACGGGGCACTCGAGCTTGGCCGCGGGTTCACCACCAATAGCGGCGCCATGGACGGTAGAAGCCATACGGGCGGTAATAGCCCCAGGTGCGCCAGCAGCGCCACCGGCCGCAAACGATCCTGACCTGATCGACATCGCCCAGCGTTTCGGCGGCCGAGCTGATGGAGCCCAATCCGTTCGACGGCGCAGCCGAAGCCGGGCCGACCAGGGTCGCGCCCGCGATCAATGCCGCAGCAGCAGCCAGCGAGAACATTAACTTCCGCATCGCTCTCTCTCCTTTCCGGTCCTCGTCGGGTGATCCCGAAGAGAATCATGCCCGCACGCAATCGGCATATTCAGTGACGCAGTTTTTGTCATGCGGATCATGATGGGCCCGTAAATATTCTGTTATCGCGCTCCGTGTGCCGCGAATGCCGGCGGCTGCCGCGATTCCGTGTAGAATGCGAATGACCCGGGAAAGACACGAAAAGCAGGCACGAGGAGCTTTAATGCAACGCAGCACGACCCGAATTCTCACCACCCATACCGGCAGCCTGCCGCGTCCCCCCGCCCTGGTGCCGCTGCTGCTCGAGGACCAGGACAAGCCGGGATCGAACAAGGCCGCGCTTGAGGCCGCGGTGCGCAGCGCCGTCGCGGGGGTCGTGCAAAAGCAGATCGAATGCGGCCTCGACATCATCAATGACGGCGAACAGGGGCGCACCGATTACACCGTTCACGTCAAGGATCGCCTCGCCGGATTCGACGGCCCGAGCGCGCCGCCGCGCGGGACCGGCGACGAGGAATTCCCCGAGCTTGCCGCGCTGTTGAAACAGTTCGCTTCGCCGTTTCAGCACCGGCCGGCCTGTTCGGGTGCGATCGCCTGGAAGGACTGGCCGGCGGTGGAGGCCGACATAACGCGCGCGACCCTGGCCACCGCAGACGCCGGTGCGCGGGAGGTCTTCATGACCTCGCCGTCGCCGGGCCAGATCGCCCGTTACCTCAAGAACGCCTACTATCCCGACGACGAGGCCTATCTCAACGCCCTCGCGGACACCATGAAGCGGGAATACCGCGCCATCGTCGCTGCCGGCTTTGTGCTCCAGCTCGATTGTCCGGACCTCGCGATGTCGCGCCACACCGTCTATCCCGCCATCAGCCTGGCCGACTACCGCAAGGTGATCGCCGCCAATGTCGCGGCGCTCAATCGCGCAGTCGCCGACATCCCGGCGGACCGCATGCGCATGCATGTGTGCTGGGGCTCGACCATCGACCCGCACCACAACGATATCCCCCTGCGCGACATCATCGACATCGTGCTCACGGCAAAGCCCCAGGCAGTGTCGTTCCCGGGCGCCAATCCACGTCACGGGCACGAGTGGAAAGTGTGGCGGGACGTGACGCTTCCGGCCGGCAAGATCATCATCCCCGGGGTGATCGATTCCACTTCGAACGTGGTCGAGCATCCCGAGCTCGTCGCCGACCGTATCGTTCAATATGCGCGCGTCACTGGGCCGCAGAACGTCATCGCCGGTGTCGACTGCGGCTTCGGCACCTTCGCGGGCCGTGTGCAGGTAGACACCAAGATCGTCTGGATGAAGCTGAAATCACTCGCTGAAGGCGCGGCGCTCGCATCCCGGCAGTTGTGGTGAACAGGCCCGTGGGACCGTCCGCGCCGCCGCGCCGGCCGGTTTCTCATCGAAGATTCCCGGTCTGCGAGGGGCGCAGCGGCCGTTGTTTTTCCTTGCAAGTTGCCGAATTTCTTTGCAAATGGTCATGGATTGGCCGACCATGGCCCGCGACCCATAATCTGAAAGGGATGCCATGAAGGCACTGATCCTTTACGTCGTGTTCGTGTGCATCGGCGCTGCGATTTCCGCGACGGTCGGCTATTATGTGGAGCGGCAGTTCTCCTCCGCGCTGAGCCTGATCGTATTCCTTTCGATGTTCTTCGCGAACTTCGCCGTGTCGTGGCTCGCCGTCATCCTGGTGATGGACGGCTCGCTTCGCGACGCGCAGGGCCGCCAATCGCAGGTCGATATCGAGCGCTCCGGGCGGGCCTCCGTCGCTCAGCGCACGCCGAAGGCGTGAGCCGCGCAGGCGGCGCTGATTACAGCGCGAACACGAAGATCATCGTCGCGCTCTTGCCGAGATTTCGTTTTTCCGGCGTGGTTGCGAGCCGGCCCATCGAATTGCGGGTGAGGCCGGTCGCGATCGCGATGTATTGCTTGCCGTCGACCGCATAGGTCATGGGCGGCGCATTGATTCCGGTGCCGACGTTGAAGCTCCACAGCTCTTCCAGAGTCTGATCGTCGAGGGCAATCACGGTGCCGTCGAGCAGCGCGGTGACGATGATCCCGCCCGCGGTCGCGAGCGCCCCGCTGGTGTTCGCATAAGGCATCGGCTTGCGTTTGACGACCTCGCCGGTCGAGGGATCGACCATCACGATGCCGCTGCTCAGGCGCCCGTCATAGCCGAAGTCGCCGCCGTCGAACTTGCCGCGCACGTGGCGGGTCTGGTCGCGGGTGATGTTGGTGCAGCCCTCGAGCTCGGGAATGTAGATGAGCCTGGTTTTCTCGCTGTAGGCCGCCGACCAGAAGTTGCTGCCGCCGGGCACGCCGGGGCAGACGCCGCTGCTCTTTGCGCCCGTGAGGATCTTCGCGACCGGATCGGCATAGGTCTGCAGGTCCTTGGCGGCATCGTAGTCGAGCGGCTTGCCGGTCTTGGGATCGATGCCCTTGGTCCAGGTCACCGTCGGCACGTATTGGGTCGCCTTGAGGAACTGGCCGTTGAGCCGGTCGAACGAATAGAAGAAGCCATTGCGGCCGGCATGGGAGAGGATCTTGCGGTCCTCGCCGTTGACCTTGGCGTCGACGCAGGATGTGGGTGCCGGTCTCGTCATAATCCATCGTGTCGTTGGGCGTGTACTGGTGGAACCACTTGATCTTCCCGTTCGCCGCATCGATCGCCAGCGCGCTGTTGGTGAAGAGGTTGTCGCCGGGGCGGTAGGACGAGTCGTATTTCGGTGACGGGTTGCCGGCGCCCCAATAGGTGACGTTGGTCGCGGGGTCGTAGGAGCCGGTGACGTAGAAGGCGCCGCCCCCGGTCTGCCAGGCGTTGTTCTTGTCCTTCCAGGTCTCGCTGCCGGGCTCGCCGGGGGCCGGCACCGAATAGGTCTTCCAGAGGACATTGCCGGTCCTGGGGTCGAGCGCGACCACCCAGCAGCGGCTGCCGCCATCGCCCCCGGAGGCGCCGACGATGATGGAATCCGCGAGCGCGAGCGGCGCCGCGTTGATGGTGAGGTCCGGCTGGTCGCGCAGATTGCGCTCCCACACCATCTTGCCGGTATCGCGGTCGGTGGCGATCACCCGGCCGTCGAAGCTCGTCACCGAGATGACGAGATTGCCCCACAGGGCGACGCCGCGATTGCGGTCCATCTTTTCCTGGCCGGGGTCCATCTTCCACACGACGTCGCCGCTTTTGCCGGACCGCACGTCGATCTTGTAGACCACGCCCCAGGCGTCCGGCACGTACATGAAGCCGTCGTCCACCAGCGGGGTCGCGGTGAGGTTCTCGTTGCCGGTGGTGCCGCCGAGCGCCACCGCGAAGGCGAGATGGAGTTTCCCGACATTCGACTTGTTGATGGCATCGAGCGCGGAGAAGCGGTGGGCGCCAAAGTCGTGATGGTTCATCAGCCAGTTCTGCGGCTCGGGATTGACCAGGCGCTGATAGGTCACGTCGGCCGCCTGGGTGGCGGAGCCGCCGATGGCGAGCGCAGCACAACCTATGCCGGCCGTCAGTGCACGATTGGTCCAAGCCAGCACGCGAGAATTGGTGTCCATGGTCGTCTCCCTGTTCCCCCAGCGATTACCCGCCGCGAGGGGTGTTGACAATGGGCCCTCGCCGCGTCGAAGTCGCAGAATTACGCTGACCCTATGGTGTCATTGCCCGGCTTGACCGGGCAATCCAGTACTCCCAGTCCGTGTTACTGGATCGCCCGGTCAAGCCGGGCGATGACAGTGGAGCTGTGTGACCCAGACGAAAAAAGCTATACGAGGTCGAGATCATAGAGATGGCGCACCAACCGTTCGCCGTGGTCCTTCGCCGCGCCGGCCGTTCGATCGGCATTCTCGGCTCCTGTCTCGCTGCGGCGCTGCTGATATCGCCGTGCCTGGCCGCTGGACCCGGCGGCCCCGGCACCCCGGTTGCGACCGCCCCGGCTTCGTCGCCCGCCATGGTCGAGTATCGCCGCAAGCTCGACGAATACAGCCGTGCCCGGGCGAAATTCGACGACGAGGCGAGCGTCTACTGGAAGTCGATCGCGGACAAGCGGCGCCAGCGCAACGCCAAGCGTCGCGCCGGTCAGGAGATCGTGCTCGAGGACTACGTGCTGACCCAGCCGCCGGTCTATGCGGGCCCGCCGCAACCGGTCGATCCGTCGGCGCCGGGTCCGCCGCCGCGGCCGCCCCGGGAATATGTGCCCGTCGTCGCCGATTTCCTGAAACTATGCGGCGGAGCATTTCAATTTCATGCCGCAGCGGCCGCGCGGCGAGATGGAGTACAAGCGCGCCTACGCGAAGGCCGCATTGGCGGCCGGGCTCACCAAGTCGCAGATCGTGCGGATTTACGCCTTCGAATCCGGCGGCAATGGCGGCTACGACGTGCAGGCCGGCCTGGAATATGCCTCGCCGAACGCGCGCGCGATCAATTCCGCGCTCGGCTACAACCAGCTTCTCAACACCAACAGCGTCGAGCTTCTGGCGGAAAAGGGCGACCGCTTCGTCGATGTCCTGAAAGCCAGGGCGGCTGGCCTGACCGGCGAAGCGAAGGCGGCGCTCGAGCGCAAGATCGACGTCGTCCGGCGCATGATCGCGTTCAGCCGGACCGTGCCGGACGATTGGAACGAGCACGACAAGCTCGCCAACACGCCGCGCGGCTTCGCCGTCCATTCCCTGAATCTCGATATCGACGTCGGTCCGCTGCTGCAGACCCAGAAGCTCATCGACTCCGTCCACTTCGCCCGCAGCAAGGGCCACACCGCGCCGCTGACCGCGGCGGAGCTCGAGATGATGAACCTGACCGGCGACGGCAACGGCCTCGACATGGTCACGATGCCGGCGTCGATGCGCGACAAGGTGCCGACCTCGAATTTCTTCCAGCAGGGCGGCTACGGCCGCAATCCCGTCGCCAGCCGCAACAACGTCGTGGCGAAACTGATCGCGGCGACCGATGCCAAGATGGACCACGAGGTGCAGCTGCAAGGCGCCAGGGACATGGCGGCGGCGTTTTAGGACGCCGGGTCGTTCCGGGGCGCGCTCTTGCGCGAACCCGGAATCCAGATGTTCTTGCCGCCGGCACCGCAGCCTGGATTCCGGGTTCGCGCGAGAATGCGCGCCCCGGAATGACGCTTCACCTCTTTTTGTTTGCGCCCAAGTCCGGCAAGATGGCGGCGACATCGGCACCAAGAAACCGCGCGGGGAAACGTCATGACCAGGGCAGAGATGGAACAACTCGTCCGCAAGCTTTACGCGGCGCGCGTCGCCGGAGATGTCGAGTCGATCGTGCGTTTGATGGCTCCCGACGTCGATTTCGCGCTGGCCGGCGACCCCATGGCGAGCCCGGTGGCGGGGCGGCTGCACGGCAGCGACCGGCTGCGCACACAACTGGCGCAGCTCGTCCAGGGGTTCACATTCAACAGCTACGACATCGTCACGCTGGTGGTGGAGGGATCGCGCGCCGCCGTCCGCGCCAAGGCCAATATTACGTCCGCGATCACCGGCGCGACCGTGGACATGGAACTCGCCGATTTCATCGAGGCCAAGGACGGCCGTGCCGTTTCGTTCGTCCAGTTCTGCGATACCGCCCTCGCTGCGAAGCTCGCGACCAAGCAGTGACGGCCATGGCCGGATTGGACGGCGCTGCCTGCGTATCGCGCGTCGGTGCGCCTTCGGTGTCGCTCGTCGGCGTCACCATCGCATTCCGGCTTGCCGGCGGCGCGACCTATACCGCGGTGAAAGATGCCTCGCTCGCGGTCGGCGAGGCCGAGTTCGTCGCCATCGTCGGGCCGACCGGGTGCGGCAAATCCACCCTGCTCAACGTCGCGGCCGGGCTGCTGGCGCCGGCGGCGGGGCGGGTCGAGGTATTCGGCGCGCCGCTCGCGGGGCTCAACCGCGATGCCGGCTATCTCTTCCAGTCCGACGCGCTGTTTCCGTGGAAGACCGCGATCGAGAACGTCGCCATCGGTCTCGAGATCGCGGGCACGCCCGCCGCCGAGGCGCGGGCACGCGCGCAGCAATGGATGGGGCGGGTCGGGCTCGCCGGCTTCGGCGCGCGCTATCCGCACATGCTCTCCGGCGGCCAGAAGAAGCGCGTCGGCCTCGCCCAGGTGCTGATCCGCGACCCTCGCATCCTCCTGATGGACGAGCCGTTCGGCCCGCTCGACGCGCAGACGCGGCAGATCATGGGCAATCTGCTGCTCGACCTCTGGAGCGCCGACCGCAAGGCGGTGCTGTTCGTCACCCACGACCTCGAAGAGGCGATCGCGCTGTCGGACCGCGTGGTCATCATGTCGGCGGGGCCCGCGGCCCGCATCATCGGCGACTGGAAGGTGCCGCTGCCGCGGCCGCGCGACATCGCCGAGGTCAAGCTCGAAAAGGCGTTCCAGGATTTGCACCGCGAGATCTGGGCCGTCCTCAAGGAGGAAGTGCTCAAGGGCTATGCGCAGACCGAAGCCGCGCTTCCTCCTGCCTCCCCTTGAAAAGGGGAGTTGGGGAGGGGATCGCGGGCCGCGCGGTGGCGCTTGTGGCCGCGTCAGCGGCCCCCCACCCCGACCCTCCCCCTGAAGAAGGGGGAGGGAGACAACCGCCCGCGGATTGCGCTTGAACACTGGGCCAGCTTCAGGAGAAGATTTGCCGATGTCCCGCGCCAAGCTGCTCCTGCTGCAAGTCGTCGTCGCCGCCGTTACCATTGGGCTGTGGTACGTGCTCACGACCTACGAGATCTTCGGCGTCATGGTGCTGCCGCCGTTCTTCTTCTCGACGCCGGTGGATGTGGCGGAGCGGATCGTGCGCCTGTTCGTGGGCGGCACCATCTGGAAGCACCTGTGGGTCACGCTGTCGGAATCGATGCTCGCCTTCGCGATCGGCTCGATTGCGGGCGTACTGGTCGGCTTCTGGTTCGCGCGCAAGCCGGCCATCGCCGCCGTGTTCGATCCCTATGTGAAGATGATCAATGCGCTGCCCCGCGTGGTGCTGGCGCCGATCTTCACGCTGTGGTTCGGCCTCGGCATCTGGTCCAAGGTCGCGCTCGGCGTCACGCTGGTGTTCTTCATCGTGTTCTTCAACGTCTACCAGGGCGTCAAGGAGGTGAGCCCGACCGTGCTCGCCAATGCGCGCATGCTCGGCATGAGCGAGCGCGCCCTGATGCGCCACGTCTACTGGCCCTCGGCGCTGTCCTGGATGTTCTCCTCGCTCCACACCGCGGTCGGCTTCGCCGTGGTCGGCGCCGTGGTCGGCGAGTATCTCGGCTCCGCCGCCGGTCTCGGCTATCTCATCCAGCAGGCCGAAGGCATATTCGATGTCGCCGGCGTGTTCGCCGGCATGTTCATCCTCGCCGCCTTCGTCATCGTGATCGATACCGCGGTGACCGCCGTCGAGAAGCGGCTCCTGGTGTGGCGGCCGGTGGCGGCGGAAGGGCGGGGGTAGGGACCGCGGACGTCATTGAGGCTTTTTGCCGAACTCTTCACTGAACTTTGGGCGTTCGTCAGCTTCCCTTGCTGGCGTCCCTGCGGGCGAGTTCAGCGCGCACCCCCTGGGAGAATGCCAGAGCCCACAGGCAGTAGCCGGACAAAATGACGATAACGCCCAGGACGACAGCCGCCGCCCAACTGTGTCTCAGGCTTATGGCAAACAAGTACCCGTAGATCAGGACACCAAAGACTGAAACGACGACCAGCAAAATGCGCGCGATGTTCGATCCTTGAGAGAGCCAGACGGCGAGGGCAATGCTGCCGATGCCGCCCGCCCAGCCGAACGGAAAGAGGCTTATGTCATCCGAGAAAAGCGCAAGCCCATACGGCACGAGCGCAGCAATTCCGCCGACGACAAAAACTGCAACTACGATGCGCAGATGCGCGGTTCCACTCATGGCGTCACTTGTCTTTCGCGACCGCTGGTTGACCCAGCAGGAGCATAACAGCAAGCGCAATCGCGTGATATCATTCCCAATCGGAAAATTCTGGAGGCCACAATCTGGCCGACCCGATCAGGTGTAGAATCGAGTACCGGCCTACCCGTTTTTCGAATGGAGGGAGCCATGATCAATCACCGCAGGGATTTTCTCGCAAAGAGCCTTCTTCTTGCCGGCGCGGCGGGCCTCGCGGCTTCCGGCCTCCACCCCGGCGCGGCCGTCGCCCAGACGGCGCCGCGGCCGATCCGCCGGTCGGAGCGCTACGACGACAGCTTCATCACCGAGCGCAAGCCGTTCAAGTGGCCGGGCGACAACACGCTCGCGGTCTGGTTCGCGCCCAATGTGGAGGTCTGGCAGTACGACTCCGCCTTCGGGGTCGGCATCACGCCCAATCCCACGCAATTACGTGCCGGATGTTTTCAACTACGCCTGGCGGGAATACGGGATGCGCGTCGGCCTGTGGCGCCTCGCCGATGTGTTCGACGAAGCCGGCGTGAAGGCGACCGTCGCGTTGAACTCGCAGGTGTGCGACGTCTATCCCAGGGCCATCGAGGAGATGAAAAAGCGCGGCTGGGAATTCATGGGTCACGGCACCACCAACTCCAACACGCTCGCCGGCCTCAATCCGGAGGTCGAGCGCGACACCATCCGAAGCATCCTGAAGACGATCGAGCAGGCGACCGGGAAACGGCCGCGCGGCTGGCTCGGCGCCGGACTGATCGAGACCTACAACACCCTCGACATTCTCGCCGAAGAGGGCGTGATCTATTGCGGCGACTGGAACAATGACGACCAGCCCGTTCCCATGAAGGTCAAGTCCGGCAAGATGTTCGGCATCCCCTACTGCAACGAGATCAACGACATCCCGCTCTACATCCGCAAGGGCTACACCGGCGAGCAGTATCTGCGATCCGTCATCGATCAGTTCGACGCGCTCTATGCCGACAGCCGCAAGCAGCCGCGGGTCATGGGCGTGCCGCTGCACCCGATGATCTCGGGCCAGCCCTTGCGCATCAAATATCTCCAGCGCGCCATCGCCCACATGAAGGAGCACCAGGGCGTCTGGTTCGCCACCGGCAGCGAGATCGTCGACGCCTATCAGAAAGTGGCGTGAGCGCGTTTCGATTCGGGGCGTCGAGCCTGGCAACTCTTGTGCGCCCACGCACAAAGCCGCTTGATAAGCCGGCGAGGGATGCGATGATCCCTGCGGCCGCCGACGGCGGTCGCGCAAATCAATGTCGTCAATAATCAAACGTCACGGGAGGATTCTTCGATGTCGATGAAATTTGCTTTGGCTGCCGGCGCGCTCGCGCTCGGCGCAATGACCGGCGCATCCAATGCCCAGGTGCAGACGCAGCGCGACATCACCTGGAAATTGGGCCTGGCCATCGCCGAGGGCGCCATCGAGGAATGCGCGAAGACCAATGTCGGGATCACCGTCGCAGTGGTCGACCGCGCCGGCCGGGTGCGCGTCTTCATCGCGTCCGACAACCCGTCGCCGCACAATTTCGAGCTGGCGCGCCGCAAGGCCTATACCGCCCGCACCTTCCGCCGGCCGTCGCTGCGAATGGGCGCAGCAGACCAAGGAGGGCTCCGATCTCGCCGGCCAGCGCCAGCTCGCCGACGTCATACCGCTCGGCGGCGGCGTGCCCATCAATGTCGGGCAACGACACCATCGGCGCGGTCGGCGTCAGCGGCTCGAGCCAGACCGGCGACGAGGCCTGCGCCAAGGCGGGCGTCGCCAAGGTGGCCGATCAGCTCAAGTGAGCGAAGCCGGGCGCGGGCAGCCCGCGCCCCTGCGTGCAGTTGAAGAGTGAGTTGAGACAGCGATTCGGAGCGACCCATGACCCCCCTGAAGCTCTCGGCATTATCGAGCCGCCTCGCCCCCGCAGCAATTGGTTGGTGCCTCGCTGTCGGTGCGGCCGCCGCCGCACCGCTTGAACCGGTGCAGTCCCTCGCCGCGCAAGAAAAGGCGCCGCTCCTCGAAACCCTCAAGGACCTGGTTTCGATCGAGTTCGGGCAGCGGCGACCGCGAGGGGCTCGACAAGATCGCCGACCTGATCGCGAACCGGCTTCGCGCGCTCGGCGGCGCGGTCTCGACCATCGAGCCCGATCCGGCCGACATCTATCACATGGTCGATACGCCGAAGCAGATCGGCAAGATGGTCGAGGCGCGCTTCAACGGCACCGGCACCAGGAAGATCCTCCTGATCGCCCATATGGATACGGTCTATCTGCGCGGCATGCTGGCGCAGCAGCCGTTCCGCATCGACGGCAACCGCGCCTATGGGCTCGGCATCGCCGACGACAAGCACGGCGTCGCCGTGATCCTCCACACCCTGGCGATCCTGAAGGCGATGAATTTCCGCGACTACGGTCTCATCACCGTGCTGATCAACGGCGACGAGGAGGTGAGTTCGCCGGGCGCCCGCGCGACGCTGACGAAGCGCGGCGGCGAGCATGATGCGGTGTTTTCCTGCGAGTTGTCGCGGATCGAATCCGACCGGCTGGCGCTGACGACCTCCGGCATCGGGGCGGTCGTTCTGAACGTGAAGGGCAGGGCGTCGCACGCCGGCAACGCGCCGGAGCGCGGCCGCAACGCGCTCTACGAACTCGCCCATCAAATCCTGCAGACGCGCGACCTTTCCCAGCCTGAGGTCGGCCTGAAAATGAACTGGACGGTTGCGAGCGCAGGCACCAACCGCAATGTCATCCCGGCCATTGCGTCGGCGACGGCGGACGTGCGCGTGCTGCGCGTCGCCGACTATGACGGCATCGAACGCAAGGTGCGCGAGCGCATCGAGAACAAGCTGATCGCCGAGACCACCGTGGAGATGACGTTCGAACGTCGCCGGCCTCCGCTCGAGATGACGCCGGCGTCGCAGGCGCTGGCCAAGCATGCCCAGCGCGTCTACGCCGAGATCGGCCGCGATCTGGTCATTGGCGAGGTTGCCGAAGGCGGAGGCACCGACGCCGCTTTCGCGGCGCTCAAGACCAAGGCACCGGTCATCGAGCGCTTCGGCCTGCGCGGCTTCGGCGCGCATTCTAACGATGCCGAATATGTCGACATCGATTCGATCGAGCCGCGCCTTTACCTGCTCACGCGTATGATCATGGACTTTTCGCAGGACAAGACGAACTAGCGCCGCCGGTTGCTTTGCAACCTCTCTGGGCGTGTGAATCTTTTCTACGACCTCATCCTGAGGAGCCGTGCGCAGCACGGCGTCTCGAAGGATCGCCACACTCGCAGCGGCCTGTGGCCATCCTTCGAGACGCGCGCAAGAGCACGCTCCTCAGGATGAGGTCAGAATGAGAATAGCTTCACACGCTGTCAGGATGAGGTCCCAAAAAACTCAGATGCTCTCAGATGGGGTCTTCGGCTGCCCTAATGCAGCTTCTCGATCTTCGCCTGGGCGATGACGTTGCGATACATCGGCACCTCGCGGGCGACGCGCGCCATGTGGCCCTTGCCGTCCTTGGCCTGGACCTGGAAACCGGACTCGGTGAGGCGTTGGCGCATCTCCGGCCGGGCGAGGATCGCGAGCGTCTCCTTCTCCAGCCGTGCCACGATGTCGGGCGGCGTCTTTGCCGGCGCGAGCAGCGCGGTATAGGTCTCGAACACGAAGTCGGGAAAGCCCGCCTCCGCCATGGTCGGAATGTCCGGCAGGTCGTGCCAGCGGGTTTCGCCGGTCACCGCGAGGCCCCGGACGTTGCCGCCCTTGATCTGCGGATGGGCCGGCGCGAGCACGCCGGATGAGAGCTGAACGGTATTGCTGAGCAGTGCCTGGAGCGCCTCGCCGCCGCCGGCGAACACGACCGTCGCCATCTTCTGGAGGCCCTCGCGCGCCTTGAGCACCTCGGCCTCCAATTGCGGCGTGGTGCCGACCGGCGGCGTCGAGACGTTGAACTTGGCGGGATCCTTCTTGGCGAGCGCGATGAAGTCCTTCATGGTGGTGACGCCGAGCTCGGGCTTCACCGCGAACACATTGGGTGAGGTGGCGAGCTCGGCGATGGCTGCGAAGTCCTTGAACGGATCGTAGGGCAGCGAATCGTAGAGGCCGGGATTGACCGAATAGGCGCTCGTCGCCAGCAGCAGCGTGTAGCCGTCGCCGTCGGCGCGCGCCACATAGCCCATGCCGATATTGCTGCCGCCGCCGCCCTTGTTCTCGACCACCACCGAGCCGCCGATCGCGCCCTGCAGCGACGCCGCGAGGATGCGGGCGATGATGTCGGACGGGCCGCCCGGCGTGTTGGGCACCACGATCTTGATCGCGCGTTCGGGATAGGCCGCAAGCGCTGAACTCACCCGCAGCACGCTCGGGGCAACGACGCCGATCGTCAATGCGGCGGCTTGCTTGATGACGCGGCGTCGTGACGGCGCCCCTGCGACCGTGACCTTGACCATGGGCTCGTCTCCCTCAGTGCCGGCTGACGCGGCATTCATTCCAATAGTAGAGCCCGGAACAGGGGTCAAATTCGCCGCCTGTGCCCATCAGTCGCGGGGGAAGTGCTGCCTCACATCCGGCACCCGCCAGCCACTGGGATGCCGCCACACCCTGGTCGGCGCCGGCACCGGCACAGGGGGCGGCGCCTGATGCGCAAGCAAAGCCACCAGCGCGCCGAACATGAAGCCGCCGATATGGGCCCACCACGCCACCGAGGCGGCCATTCCGGGCGAGGCCAGCTCGGAGCTTCCCTGCAGCACCTGCAGGCCGAACCAAACGAAGGCGAACAGGACGGCCGGCACCGGAATGAAAAGCGGAATGAACCCGATCGGCACGATGGTCAGCACCCGTGCCCAGGGATAGCTCACGGCGTAGGCCGCAATCACTGCCGCGACCGCGCCGGAGGCGCCGATCACGGGTTCGGTCGATTCCAGGTGGGTGGCGACATGCACGATGTTGGCGGTGATCCCGCCCATCACATAAAGCGCGAGGAAGCCCAGCCGTCCGAACCGGGCCTCCATGGCCGGGCCGAAGATCCACAGGAACCACATGTTGAAGATGAGATGCATCCAGCCGCCATGCAGGAACATGTCGGTCAGCACCGGCATCCAATTTGACGGGTCGAGGCCGACCGAGAGGGCAAGCTGCGGATCGGTGTAGCGGACCGGGATCAGGGCATAATGGACGATCGTTGCCTCGAGCATGCGCGGCGGCAGGCTCTGCATCCACAAGAACACGAAGACATTGGCGGCGATCAGGCCGAGCACCACCACCGGGCGCGACGTGCGCGGGGCGGTATCGATGAACGGAAACACGGCTGGCAATCCCTGGGTTGCTTCAAGCCTCTATTTAGGCATTCCCCGTCAGGGTTTTAGAGCCGCCTTCAGGCCAACATGCACCGTCGTGTCGGGGCTTGTCCTGGCCGGGAAGCTTTGTCGCGGTTCCGGCGCCGGCGCGCGGACGCAAAAAAGGGACGGGTCGAAACCCGTCCCCCGGGGCAGGCTCGCCGGCGGGGCTGCACGCACCCCCTCGACTAAGTACGGCCAGCAAGCTCTCCCCTTCGGCAACTCGTTACGCGTTGCCGAACGGAATTGCGACGAACTTGGTCGCATTGCCCGACTTTACCCGCATCAGCACGGTGCGCTTGCCGGCCTTGTGCAGGTCCGCGATCTCCTTGGTGACGTCGGACGGGTTGGAGACCGTCTTGCCGGCCACATCGAGAATGATGTCGCCGCTTTGCATGCCGCGCTCCGCGGCAGGACCGTTGGGATCGACCGCGGTGACCGCGACGCCCTGGTTGCCGGCGCCGATCGCACTGGCCGGTGCAAGGGTCAGGCCGAGACGCGGCGTTCCCTTTTCCGACCCCTGCGGGGCGGCGTTGGCCTGGCGCTCATCGGGCAGGGTGCCGAGGGTGAGCGTCACGGTCTTCTCGCTGCCATTGTGCAGGACGCCGAGCTTGACCGAGGTGCCGGGTGCCATCGAGCCGATCTTGCGCGCCAGCGTCCGGGAATCCTTCACCGCGTTGCCGTCGATCGTGGTGATGACATCGCCGGCCATGATCCCTGCCTTCGCGGCCGGGCTGTCGTTCTTGCGGCTCGCTGACGAGCGCGCCTTCCGCCTTCTTGAGGCCGAGGCTGTCGGCGATGTCGGCGGTGACGGCCTGGATCTGGACGCCCATCCAGCCGCGGGTCACGTGGCCGGTGTCCTTGAGCTGGGCCACGACCGTCTTGACGGTGTCGGCGGGGATGTCGAACCCGATGCCGACCGAGCCGCCGGACGGCGAGAAGATCGCGGTGTTGACCCCGATCACATTGCCGTTGACGTCGAAGGTCGGGCCGCCGGAATTGCCCTTGTTCACCGGAGCGTCGATCTGGATGTAGTCGTCATAGGGGCCGGAGCCGATGTCGCGGCCGCGGGCCGAGACGACGCCGGCAGTCACGGTGCCGCCGAGACCGAACGGATTGCCGACCGCGATCACCCAGTCGCCGATCCGCGGATCACGATCCGCGAACTTGACGAACGGGAAGTCGTTGCCGTCCACCTTGATGAGCGCGAGGTCGGTCTTGGGATCGGTGCCGATCACCTTGGCCGAGAGCGTCCTGCCGTCGTCGGTGATCACCTGGACGGTCTTGGCATGATCGACCACGTGGTTGTTGGTCACGGCATAGCCGTCGGCGGAGATGAAGAAGCCCGAGCCTTCCGCGGCGGCGCCGCGACGATTGCGCGGCTCGGCGCCGTTGGGCATGCCGTCCGGCATCCCGAATTGACGGAAGCCGAACTGACGGAAGAAGCGGTCGAACGGAGCGCCGGGCTGCGTCTGGCCGTCATTCTCCTCGAGGCTCGCGGTCTTCTCGGCGTCCATGCGGACGCGCACCGAGATCACCGCCGGCTTCACCTTGGCGACGATGTCGGCAAAGCCGGACGGCTGCAGCATGTTCTCGGCGGCGATCGCCGAGCCGGTCCAGCCGGGCGTGTTGGTGGAGCGGAAAACGCCGGGGCCCGCGAGCAGGACCGCGAGACCGACGCCGGCGACGGACGCCATCAGGGTGACGCGCCGAGCCGAAAGCTTGTTGGCATTGTGTGTCATCAGTTGATCTCCAAGTTACTGGTCCAAGCTAGGGCACGGGCCCCGTCGCGAACTTTTGTGACGGGATGTGACCGTCGCTGTGCAGTAAATGAACGAATAATCGCGCAACGTTACGCGCACCTGTCCCCGACATGAATTGTTGGTAAGACGAGGCCAAATGGCGCAGCACGTTCACAATCGCGAGAACTTCTCCCCTCTCCCCGCGTGCGGGGAGAGGCGGGGTGAGGGGCCTCTCCGATTTGAGCACGCTCGCTGACTCGCGGCGACGACCGGCCGCTGACGGCCCTGGTCGGAGCCTCGGCCCCGCGCCCTATGCACATGCCGGCGCTTGCTCTATCTTGCGGGGACATCGAAAGGACCGGAGAAAACCCATGCGCTCAAAGCTCGCCACAAGCGTCTTCGCCGCGTTCGGCTTGTTCGCGCTGGTGTCCGGCGCCGCCGCCGCGAAGCTTACGATTGCCGTCGGCGGGGCGGGCTGCCTGTGCTATCTGCCGACCGTGCTCGCGGAACAATTGGGCGAGTACAAGAAACAGGGCCTGGACATCGAGCTCGTCAATTTCAAGGGCGGCTCCCAGGCGCTCACCGCGGTCATCGGCGGCAGCGCCGACGTGGTATCGGGATATTACGACCACTGCGTCAATCTCGCCGCCAAGAACCAGCAGCTCACCGCTTTCGTCATCTATGACCGCTATCCCGGCCTCGTGCTCGGCGTCTCGCCTCGCCACACCAACGAAATCTCTTCTGTGAAGGACCTCGCCGGCAAGAAGGTCGGCGTGAGCGCGCCGGGCTCGTCCACCGACTTCTTCCTGAAATTTCTGCTCGCCAAGAACGGCGTCGATCCCAATTCGGTGGCGGTGATCGGCATCGGGCTCGACGCCACGGCGGTGGCGGCAATGGAGCAGGGCACTGTCGACGCCGCGGTGATGCTCGACCCGACGCCGACGCTGCTCAAGGGCAAGTATCCTGCGCTGAAGATCCTGAGCGATGTGCGGACCCAGGAGGATACGCTGGCTGTGTTCGGCGGCGAATATCCCGGCGGCGCACTCTATTCGCGCGGCGACTGGATCGCCAAGCACGACAAGGAAACCCAGGGGCTCACCAACGCCATTCTCGCGACGCTGAAATGGATCCATTCCCACACGCCCGAGGAGATCATGGCGAAGATGCCGGATGAGCTCGTCGGGCCCGACAAGGCGCTCTATCTCGCCGCGCTCAAGAACTCGATTCCGATGTACTCCACCACCGGCCTCATGGACCCGAAGGGCGCGCAGGCCGTGCTCGCGGTGTTCAGCCAGTCCTCGCCCGATGTCGCCAAGGCGAAGATCGACCTGTCCAAGACGTACACCAACCGCTTCGTCGAGCAGTCCACCCAGAAGACGGGCATGCGGTAGGCCCGCGGCCCGGATCGCGTTGCGAATGGATACCAAGACCCTGCAGGCCTACGATTCCCATGCGGCGGCGTTCGCCCAGGACTGGCACGAGCAGCCGCCGCCGGCCGATCTCCACGAGATCGTGCGGCGGTTCTTCGGCCCGGGCCTGACGGCGGACATCGGCTGCGGCAGCGGCCGCGAAGTCGCGTGGCTCGACGCCAACGGCTTTCCCGCGGTCGGATACGACCCGTCCGCGGGGCTGCTGGCGCAGGCGCGCGCGCGATATCCGCGGCTGCAATTCCATGCCGCGGCGCTTGCCGGCGCTCGAAGGTATCGCCGACGCGAGCTTCGCCAACGTGCTCTGCGAAACCGTGATCATGCATCTACCGCACGACGCCGTTGCACCGTCGGTGTGCCGGCTGATGGCGATCCTCGCGCCGGGCGGCACGCTCTATCTGAGCTGGCGCGTCACCGCGGGCATCGACCAGCGTGACGCGCACGGCCGGCTGTACGGTGCATTCGACGCGGACATGGTGCGCGGCCAGCTTGCCGATGCGGCGATGCTGCTCGATGAAGAGGTCGTAAGCGCGTCATCGGCAAAGACGATCCATCGTCTTGTCGTCCGCAAGCGGCAGCCGCGCGGATGAGTCCGGGGTCACGGACATCGACGTGAACATCCTCTCGATCCAGTCCCACGTCGCCTACGGCCATGTCGGCAATTCCGCGGCGGTGTTCGCGCTGCAGCGGCTCGGCTGCGAGGTCTGGCCGGTGCATACCGTGCAGTTCTCCAACCACACCGGTTATGGCGCCTGGAACGGCGAGGTGTTTTCCGCCGCCATGATCGACGACGTGGTTGCCGGCATCGCCGAGCGCGGCGTGCTTGCAAGCTGCGACGGCGTGCTTTCCGGCTATGTCGGTTCGCTCGAAACCGGGGCAGCGATTCTCGGCGCCGTCGGCAAGGTCAAGGCCGCCAACGCCGACGCCGTCTATTGCTGCGATCCCGTGATCGGTAATCGTACCCGCGGGGTGTTCGTGCGCCCCGGCATATCCGAGTTCTTCCGCGACCGCGCGGTGCCGGCAGCCCAGATCGTCACGCCGAACCACTTCGAGCTCGATCGCCTCGTCGGCCGCGACACCGCCGCCATGGCGCAGGTGACCGCGGCGATCGACGCGCTCCACGTCCGCGGTCCGCGCGCGATCCTCGTCACTTCCGTCGAGGTGAGCGAGATGCCCGCCGGCCATATCGATGTCGTCGCTTCCGACGGCACGGCGCAATATCTGGTGCGTACACCGAGGCTCGCCACCGTGGGAAACGGCGCCGGCGACGTCATCGCCGCGCTGTTCCTCTGTCACTATCTGCGCAGCGGCTCGGTAGCCGAGGCGCTCGCGCTCGCGACCTCCAGCGTGTTCGGCCTGCTGCGACGTACGCTCGCCTCCGGCGCGACGGAACTCGCGCTCATTGCCGCCCAGGACGAACTCGTCGCGCCGACCGAATTGTTCGTGCCGCAGCGGATCGGCCGGTGATGGCGATGCCGACGCCAGTCGCGATCAACCGCCTCGAGCTCGGGGTCGAGCACTATCCCTGGCCGTTCGCGCACACGCGGCGCGGCGAAATCGACGCCCATTTCGCCACCCTGCGCCAGACGGTGCCGGACCTCTGGAACGGGCGCGTGCTGCTCATGAAGGGCGTCGCGGTCGCCGGCGGCGTGCTGCGCGGGACCTTCTTCGAAACCGGCTTCGCCGACTTCATGGCGTGGCGCGACTGGGGCTTTCCCGACCGGTCCGTCGTCAACTGCTTTGCCATGGGAGCGCTGCGCGCCAGCGACGGCGCCTATCTGCTCGGCGTGATGAGCCGGTTCACCGCCAATGCCGGCCGCATCTATTTTCCGGCCGGCACGCCCGACCCGAGCGACGTCAGCGGCGACACCGTGGACCTCCCCGGCAGCGTGCTGCGCGAACTCGAAGAAGAGACCGGCCTCAAGACCCGGGATTTTTCCCTCGCGCCCGATTGGACGGCGATCGTCGCCGGGCCGCGGCTTGCCCTTATGAAGGCGATCGAGGCGAGGCGTCCCGCGGAGGAACTGCGGCAGGCGGTGCTGGGCCATCTCGCCAGCGAGGCGCGGCCGGAGTTGGCGGACGTCCGGATCGTGCGCTCGCCCGCCGATTTCGACCCCGCCATGCCGGAATTTGTGACAGCATACCTGTCCCATGTCTGGGCCCGGGAGGCCGCCGGTGATCCCGCTGTCGTTCAGCCCCCCACTTAAGCATCGCGCGGTCTCAAACAGCTTGCCCAGCGGGCCCGGTTTCCGGTAGGAAGAGCCACTGGCCTCCAGGTTTGTGTGCCATTTGCAGAGGTTGCCTCCCTGGAACACCGGCAACGAGGGTAACGGCATGTCGATGCGGCGCCATATCAGCGCGATCGGACGGAGGGCTGCAACGGCCCGGCCGGATGCTGCCCTCATGCTTCGGACCCTGCTCCTTAGGCGCCCCTGAGGGCCGGCTGGGCGTTCGCGCCTGGGCGCTCAGGGGATCGAGGACGCAACCCGAGGGCGCCCCAGCGGCGCGATTGCTGCAGAAGGAAACATTCTCATGACCGCGCAAACCCCGTCCGAGAAGGACCGCGTCGTCATATTCGACACCACCTTGCGGGACGGCGAGCAGTCACCCGGCGCCACCATGACCCATGAGGAGAAGCTCGAGGTCGCCGAGGTGCTCGACACCATGGGCGTCGACATCATCGAGGCCGGCTTCCCGATCGCGTCCGAGGGCGACTTTGCCGCCGTCAACGAGATCGCCCACCGCACCAGGAACGCGGTGGTTTGCGGCCTCTCCCGTGCCGGCCAGAAGGACATCGACCGCTGCGGCGAGGCGATCAAGCCGGCGCGGCGCGGGCGCATCCACACCTTCATCTCCACCTCGCCCGTGCACATGAAGTGGAAGCTGCAGATGGAGCCCGAGCAGGTCTACGGGCTCGTCGTCTCCTCCGTCACCCGCGCCCGCAACTACACCGACGACGTCGAGTGGTCGAGCGAGGACGGCACCCGCACCGAGCACGACTTCCTGTGCCGCTGCGTGGAGGCGGCCATCAAGGCCGGCGCCACGACCATCAACATTCCCGACACCGTCGGCTACACCGTGCCGGAGGAGTACTACGCCCTGTTCAAGATGGTGCGCGAGCGCGTGCCCAATTCCGACAAGGCGCGCTTCTCCGCCCATTGCCATGACGATCTCGGCATGGCGGTGGCGAACTCGCTCGCAGCGGTCCGCGCCGGCGCCCGCCAGATCGAGTGCACGGTCAACGGCATCGGCGAGCGTGCCGGCAATGCCGCCCTCGAAGAACTCGTGATGGCGATGAAGGTGCGCAACGACGTGCTGCCGTTCTGGACCGGCATCGACGCGTCGATGCTGACCCGCGTCTCCAAGCTGGTGTCGGCCGCGACCTCGTTCCCGGTGCAGTACAACAAGGCGATCGTCGGCCGCAACGCGTTTGCCCACGAGTTCGGCATCCACCAGGACGGCATGCTCAAGCACACCCAGACCTACGAGATCATGACCCCGGAGAGCGTCGGGGTGAAGCAGACCTCGCTGGTGATGGGCAAGCATTCCGGCCGCCATGCCTTCGTCCACAAGCTCAAGGACCTCGGCTACGAGCTGGCCGGCAATCAGCTCGAAGACGCCTTCGTGCGATTCAAGGCATTGGCCGACCGCAAGAAGCACGTCTACGACGAGGACATCGAGGCGCTGGTCGACGAGGAGATCGCGACCGCGCAGGACCGCATCAAGCTCATCTCGCTCACGGTCATCGCCGGCACCCACGGGCCGCAGCGCGCCACCATGAAGCTCGACATCGACGGCAGGACTGCGATCGAGGAATGCGAGGGCAACGGCCCGGTCGATGCGACCTTCAACTGCATCAAGGGGCTGATCCCCCACGACGCGATGCTGGAGCTCTATCAGGTGCACGCGGTGACCGAAGGCACCGACGCCCAGGCGGAAGTCTCGGTGCGCCTGTCCGAGAACGGCAAGTCGGTGACCGCCAAGGGCGCCGACCCCGACACCCTGGTCGCCTCGGCCAAGGCCTATCTCGGCGCGCTCAACAAGTTGATGGTGAAGCGCCAGCGCGGCAAGCCCGAAGCGATGGTCGCGCCGTAGAGCGCTCTTCTCCCTCTCCCGCTTGCGGGGGAGGGTCGGGGAGGGGGCGCGCTTGCCCTTCGCGCAGACTTCTCGACGTAACGAAGAACAGGTCCGTACACACGATTGCTGCGGCGGTTGGGACGTCAACGGGCCCCCTCCCCAACCCTCCCCCGCAAGCGGGAGAGGGAGCCGGTCCCGTCACTCCTTCACGTTACGCACCTCGGTGTTCATGCGCACGTCCTTGCGGCGGCGCTTGACCAGTTTCTTGCCGGCGGCGAAATAGTCGCCGCGGGTGGCGGCAAGGGCGGCGGCGTCGAGGTCGTCCGACCATTCGCCGAGCGAATAGCCGAACCACGGCGCCTCCGGCTTGAGCTTGGGCAGGCCGAGCTCTTCCCAGATCTTGCGGGCGTTCTCCATGTATTCGCGCTTGGGCAGCGAGATCGGCGGGAAATTCTCTTTCAGCGTGGCGTCGATCAGCACCGAGGCGTCCTCGCCGCCGTTGCGCTTGCTGCGCGGGCCGTGGCCCTGGTCGCGATGGGGCAGGACGTGCATGTCGAGGGCGGCGTTGGCGCGGTACGACATCGCCCACAGGATGGCGTCGGCATTCTCGGGATCGATGTCGTCGTTGAGCGCGATGACGTACTTGCCGGCGGCGCGGTGCAGCACCGCGGCGCCGTAGAGCGCGCGCCAGATCTCGGTCGTCGGCATGTCGCGCTCGACCACCAGCGCGATCACCTTGCGGATATTGGTCAGCGGCTCGTGCATGGAGACGCGCTTGACGCCCTTGATGCCCAGCGTGTCGCGCAGGAAGTTGAGGAACAGCGGCTCCATGCCGATGCGCTTGATCAGGCTCGATTCGCTCGGCGTCACCTGGGAGATGATCGAGGTGAGGATCGCGTCGCGCCGGCGCGTGATGCAGGTCACGTCCATGAAGGCGTTGAACTCCTGCAGGTTGACGTGGCCGTGGGACTCCCCGAACGGCGCCTCGGGCTCGAGATATTCGGTGTCGATGAAGCCCTCGATCACGATCTCGGCTTCCGCCGGAACCAGGAGATCGACCGTCTTCGCCCTGACGACGTTGATGGGCGAGCCGACGAGGCCGCCCGCGACATCGAGCTCGTCGACGCTCTCCGGCAGCTTCTGCACCGACGCGAAGGTGATGCAGGGCGGGGCGCCGAGCACCACCGCGCAGGGAAGCTTCTTGAAGCCTCGCGCGCGCAGCTTCTCCCAGTGATTGTAGATGCCGGGCCGCAGCTCCAGCGACGGGTTCATGCCGAGCCGCCTGGGCGCCTTCACCTGGCCGCGGTAATTGCCCATGTTCTGGATGCCGGTGTCGGGGTCCTTGGTGATGTATTGCGACAGCGTCGCATAGGGCGCGACGTCCCAGCCCGGCGTCGAGATCGGCAGGGGAATGCCGTCGAGGCCGTTGCCGGGCTTGTCGAGCGCCTTGCCCTGGATCACGATCTCGTGGCACGGCGCGTTCTCGACGACGCGCGGCGGGATCGGATTGCGCGCCGCGTTGACCCAACGGGCATCGATCTCGTCGAGCTTGCAGCCGATGCCGATGCGGTAGATCTCGCGGTTCGCCGCGAGCACGCCGACGGCGACGGGGATGTCGTATTTGCGCTTCTTGCTGTCGACCACATTGGTGAACAGGAAGGCCTTGCGGTCCTTCTCCTCGATGCCGCCGCGGAACTGCCAGCGCACCAGCGGGTGCATCTCGGTGTCCTTGTTGATGGGACGGTCGACGGTGACCAGCAGGCCCGCCTTGTCGAGCGCGCGCAGGTGATCGTGCAGGTCCGGATAGCTGCGCGCCGGAGCTGCCGAAGTCGCGGGTTTCGCCGCGGAAGTTGTCGCGGTCTTGGCCGCCGGTTTGCGTTTCGGCTTGGTCACCGCGTCCATTCTGCCATCCTCTTCATGCCGAAACCTTCGTGAGCCCTTCTCCCTCCCCCTGAAAGGGGGAGGGTCGGGGTGGGGGTCGCGAGCCGCATGCTTGGAGCGTGTGGCGAGTCCGCAGACCCCCTCCCTAACCCTCCCCCTTTCAGGGGGAGGGAATCCAGATACGCGGCAATGATCGACGAGAGCTTATGCTTCATGCCGAAACCTTCATTCGTGCGTAGTCTTCCCGCAGCTTTTCCCGCAACACCTTGCCGCGGTCGCTCTTCGGCAGCTCGGCGACGAAGAACATCTGCTTGGGCATCTTGGGCGGCGGCAGGAAGGCCTCGCAATGCTTGCGCACCGCCGCTTCGATGAGTGCGCTGCCGGGCTTGGCGACGATATAGCACACGACCTCCTCGCCGTAGATATTGTCCGGCACGCCGACCGCGGCCGCTTCCAGAATGTCGGGATGGCGCAGCAGCACCTCGTCGATCTCGGCCGGCGCGATGTTCATGCCGCCGCGGATGATCAGGTCCTTGGTGCGGCCGGTGACGCGCACGAAGCCGTCCTCGTCCATGGTGGCGAGGTCGCCGGTCTTGATGCGGTTGGGGCGAATCCGCTCGATGGTGCCGTCGTCGAGAAGATAGCCGATGGCGGTGTGCGGGCCGCCCGCGGTCACCTCGCCTTCGACGCCGACCGGGCAGGGCTTGCCGTCGGCGTCCACGATGGCGAATTCCTGGTGCAGCGCCGGCACGCCGACGGTGCCGATGCGGTTCTTGTAGGTACGGTTGCCGCACACCCAGCCGGCCTCCGACATGCCGTACATCTGCAGCAGCTTGACGCCGTACATCTCCTCGAACTGCAGCCATTGCTGGGCGGTGAGCGGCGCCGTCGAGCAGCTCATCAGGCGCAGCGTCGGCACGTCCTTCGCAGTGTAGCCGAGCGGCTTGTGCAGCAGCATGTTGAGCACGGTCGGCACTCCGGCGGAAAAGGTGATGCCGCGGTCGCGGATCCATTCGAAGAAGCGGCTGTGGGAGAAGCGCTTGGCGATATGCATGGTCAGGCCCTTCTCCAGGAAGGGCATCAGGCTCAGCACCTGCGCCGAGTTCCAGCCGAACGAGCGGTATTCCAGCGTGCGGTCGTCCGCGGTGAGGCCGAGGAATTCGAGCGTGGAGAGGCCGTTGAGCCAATAGGCGCAGTGGTCGTAGATCACGATCTTGGGCCGGCTGGTGGTGCCGGAGGTGCAGAAGATGCAGGCGATGTCCTCGGGCGCATTGCGCTCCGGCAGCTCTTCGGCGCGGTGGCCCTTCGTCATCACCGCGAAGCATTCGTCCTGCGGATCGGCGGCGCCGTCGGCGGACCACGAACCGAATTTCACGCGCGGCGCCTTGCAGTCCCCCACCAGCGCGTCGCAATCGATGTCCTTGTGATGGAGGATCAGCGCGGGGTTCACGACAGGCGCGAGGTCCGCCAGCACCTTCTCGTTGATTTCGATGTTGAGCGGGCACACCACGGCGCCGAGCCGCCAGATGCCGAACCACAGCAGCAGCTTCTCCAGGTTCTCGTCGGAGAGCAGCAGCACGCGGCTGCCCTTGGCGACGCCGCGGCTTTTGAGGAAGGCGGCGATGTCGGTGGTGACCTGATCGAGGGCACCGAAAGTGATCTCGGTTCCCGAGTTCCAGATCGACGATCGCGGTCTTGCTGGGATCGCGGTCGCGATAGTGCGCAAACAGCTCCGCAATGGGGCGATAGGGGATGCCGAGCTGATGATCGCCGAATACGCTCATCGCCGCCGTTCCTTTTTGGGCGCACGGTCGGTCCCGCGCCGCAGGCCGGCTCCCTCTCCCGCTCGCGGGGGAGGGGTGGGGAGGGGGTGCTTGCCGCTTGCGCCGGACTCTGCCGGTAAGTGAGAGCGAGTCCCGCGTGTTTCGACAAAGGCTGCGGCAATTGGGACGTCAAAGGGCCCCCTCCCTAACCCTCCCCCGCAAGCGGGAGAGGGGACAGAAAAGCAAGCGGGGGAGGGGACAGAGGAGATTTCGTCATTCCGGGGCGGTGCCAACGGGTCCGGCCTACGGCCGGCCCGATGACAGGCTCCGCGCCGAACCCGGAATCCAGACGATCTCACCGTTTGCACCGCCGCCTGGATTCCGGGTTCGCGCGAAGGCGCGCGCCCCGGAATGACGATGGTGAGGGGAGCGCCGCCTGTCACGACACCGGCCATTTCAACTGCACCATGTTCTCGAACTTGAGGTGCTTCTTGAAGCGCCCGACCGCCACCGGCACCTCGGCGAACAGCTTTCCCTCGTCGATCTTGGTGAGATGGCCGCCGGCCACCACCTGCTCGCCCATCACGAACACGTCGCGCACTGAGTCGCCGGTGGCGCTGTAGACGAGGTTCGACACCGGATTGATCAGCGGCTGCCATTCCGGCCGGTTGGTGTCGAACAGCACGATGTCGGCCTCCTTGCCGACTTCGATGCTGCCGATGCGGTCGCTCATCAGCGCGGCCTTGGCGCCGTTGATGGTCGCCATTTCGAGGCCGGTCTCCGGCGGCATGACGCGCGGATTGATCCGGGTCTCCTTGTAGCAGCAGCAGGCGAGGCGGATTTCCTGCGCCATGTCGACGATGCCGGAGCTCGCATGGTCGGAGCCGACGGCGACATTGACACCGAGCGCCATCAATTCCGGCAGCTTGCCCTGCACGAAGTTGCCGTAGCCGTTGTGCAGGCTGGAGCTCGGCGCGCACACGAGCGACGGCTTGCGGCGCGCGAGGATCGCGACCTCCTGCGGCTCCAGCCAGCCGGAATGGACGATCAGCATGCGCTCGTCGATCACGCCGAGGGATTCCAGGCGCTCGATCTCGGCCAGGCCGGTACGGGCGACGCTGGAGTCGTGGGTGGAGTAGCTGAAGCAGGCGTGGGTCTGCAGCAGCGTGCCGTAGCTGTCGGCGAGGCCCTTGAGGCCGGTGATCAGTTCATCGGAAGCGTTGTTGAGGCCGCGGAACGAGGCACTGGCGCCGAGCCGAGGATTTCCAGAGTTGGCGTAGCGCGCGAGCACCGTCGCGGCACGCTCCATCGCGACTTCGGTGCGTCTCGATCATGCGCTCCGGCAGGATGCCGAGCACCGATTTGGTGAGATCGAACGAGGAGCGCGACACGATCGCCCGGATGCCGGTCGCCATCACGCCTTCGACGGACGCCTCGGGATGATAATTGCCGGGATCGATGAAGCAGGTGACGCCGTGGCGCAGCAGCTCGGCGGCGGCGAGCGTCGCCGACACCCGCACGTCCTCGCCCTCGAGCGCAGCCTCATAGGGATACATGCGGTCGAACAGGAACGACTGGGCGTTCGATTCGTCGGCGAGCCCGCGCGAGAGCTGGAACGAGGAATGCAGATGGCAGTCGACGAAGCCCGGCGTCGCCACCGTCGCGCGGCCGTCGACGCTGCGCTTGCCGGAATAATCCTGCGCGATGTCGGCCGACTTGCCGACCGCGACGACCTTGCCGCGCATCCACCACGATCGCCGCATCGCGGATGACGCGGCGGCTCGCATCCATGGTGATCAGCCAGGGAATGTCGGCGATGACGAGATCAACGGACTGCACGGGTTCTCCTGACGGCTTCGGACTTAGGTCGACGTCTCAACCTCAACCGTCATGGCCGGGCTTGTCCCGGCCATCCCGATCATGGGGCACAGTGCCCTCCCCATCGGGATACGCGGGACAAGCCCGCGTATGACGGCCTCATAGATGTCGAGACGCAGGTTCACTTATTCTCCCCGACATAGGTGAGTTCGTCGGCGATCTTGAGCTCGATGAGCACGTTCTCGTCGGTGGAATCTTCGCACAGCATGGAGCGGTGGCCGATGCCCTTGGGGATGATCAGCATGTCGCCGGGATGCATGATCTTGACGCCCATCTCGGTCTCCCACTTCAGCGCGCCCTTGACGCAGAAGATGATCTCGTGGGCGTCGATGTTGCGATGCCAGAAGCCCATGTCGTGCTTGCGCCGCTTGGAGACGTCGATCTTGACGCGGTCGGAGGTGTAGAGCCGCAGCGGCGTGCCGTCCGCCTTGTCGATGTTGGAGGGCGAGAATTTGTCGGCGAAAATATTGATCATCCGGAAGATGTCGGCATTCTCCAGGACGCCGGCATTGATGACCGGCGGTTCGTTATGGGAGAGCACGACGTTCTTGCCGTTGATGGTCACCAATTCGCGGTAGGGAGGTTTCATGGCTGGCTCCGGCTTTCCTGGTTGCTGCTATCTTGGCTGGTGGGTGTGCCGCCCGATGCGGCGAGCACCGCGGCGATGATGCCGGCATAGCCCGTGCACCGGCACAGATGCCCGCTGAGGACCTCGCGGATTTCATCTTCGGTCGGATGCGGGTTTCTCGCAAGGTAGTCGGTGAACGACATCAGTATGCCCGGCGTGCAGAATCCGCATTGCAGGGCGTGGTGCTGCTGGAACGCTTTCTGCAGCGCATTGAGCGTGCCGTCCGCCGCTGCCAGCGCCTCGACCGTGGTGACGCTGCGCCCTTCCGCCTGCACGGCAAGCGTGAGGCAGCTGCGCACGGCCGCGCCGTCGATCAGCACCGTGCAGCATCCGCACACGCCGTGCTCGCAGCCGACATGGGTGCCGGTGGCGCCGATCACATGGCGCAGGAAATCGGTCAGCAGCATCCGCGGCTCGGCGTCCCCCGCGATCGCGCGGCCGTTGAGGGTGAAGGCGATGCGCGCCCGCTCGTCCCTGTTCACGCGGCGCATTGCAGGGCCTCCTCCACCACCGCCGGCCCGACCCGGCGCAGGAGATCGCGCCGCAGGCGGGCCGAGGCATGGATGTCGTCATAGCCTTCGAGCTCCCAGGCCAGCGCCTCGAAGGCCGATTTCGCAGCGCTGTCGCCGTCGATGACGATCCGCCGCACGGCAGGCCGGTCAGCGACGCCGCCGATGCCGATGCGAACGACTTGGGCGCCCTTGGCGGTCGCGACCGCCGTCTCGACGCTCGCCGCGACCGCGATGATGGCGAAATCGCCGTGCCGGCGCGCGACCTCGCGGAACGCGACGCGCTTCTCCGACTGGACCGGAAAGCGCACCGCCGTGATCAGCTCGTCGGGCTCGCGGGCAGTGGTCAGCATGCCGCGCTGGAAGTCCGCGGCGGCCACGGTGCGGGTGCCACGGCGGGACCGCAGCACGACTTCGCCGCCGAGCGTCGCCAGCGTCAGCGGGATCTCGGAACTGGGATCGGCATGGGCGACCGAGCCGCACACCGTGCCCTTGTTGCGGGTCTGGAAGTGGCCGACAAACGGCAGAGCCCGGGCGAGCAGCGGCAGCTTCGCGGCCAGCTCCGGCCAGTCCTTGAGCCGGTTCTGGATCACGGCGGCGCCGACCTCGACCTTGTCGCCGACCATCTTGATGGTGTCCAGTTCCTTGATCCGCGCGATGTCGATGAGCACCGCGGGCTCCAGAAGGCGCAGATTGAGCATCGCCATCAGCGACTGGCCGCCGGCCAGCACCTTGGCCTCCTCGCCATGCTCGGCGAGCAGCGCGAGCGCCTCCGCCACGCTGTCCGGGCGCGCATAGTCGAAGCGGCGCGGTTTCATCGCGCCTCCGATCCGCCGAACAGACGGCGCCACAGGGAGGGCTTGGCCAGGGCCCCCGCCGCCGGCGCAGCGAGGCGGCGTCCGAGCCGCTCGAAGAACTGCTTGATGATGACCTGGGTCGCGCCGTCGAGCAGCCGGCCGCCGACCGCCGCCACCTTGCCGCCGATGGCGACCGCATAGTCGTAATCGATCCGCGTTCCCGCCGCCGACGGCGAGAGCCGCAGCAGGCCCGAACCCGACGCACTGCCGAGCGGACCGGCGAGCGCGCCGCCGATCCGGCCGGATGTTTCCGTCACCAGCTCGGAGAGCCTGACCGTCGCCGTGAAGCGTCCGCGCACCGGGCCGACGCCGAGCGAAACCTCGGCGACGAAGTCGTTCTCTCCGGTCTTGCGCAGGTCATGGCAGCCGGGAATGACCGCCTTGAGGCTGTCGGGATCGAGCAGCGCGCGCCACACCACGGCAGGCGGCGCCGCCACCTCGAACGAGCCTTCGCCGCGCATGGTGCGGCCTTCCCGCGAGGTCTCCGCGGGGAGTTCGACCTTGGCGACGCCGGCGCCCGCAGGCCGCGGCGGCTCGGCGCCCGCCATCAGGCCGTGCAGGCGGCGCGGCGTCAGCGGCAGCGAGATATCCTTGACGCCGAGCGCGTCGGCGACCGCATTGGCGATGCAGGCCGGCGTGCTCATGCAATTGCCTTCCGCCATGCCCTTGGCGCCGAGCGGGGTGAACGGCGACGGGGTCTCCTGGTGCAGGATTTCGAGCTTCGGAATTTCGCTCACCGTCGGCACGAGATAGTCGGCGAAGCTGCCGGACAGGAAGCTGCCGGCCTCGTCATAGACGAATTCCTCGTAGAGCGCCGCCGCCACGCCCTGGACGAAGGCGCCGTGCACCTGGCCGTCGGCGATCAGCGGGTTGAGCAGCGTGCCCGCGTCATGCATGGAGACGTAGCTGTCGATGCGGACCTGGAAGGTGACGGGATCGACCTCGACCCCGCACATGTCGAACACGAAGCCATAGGTGAGCGAGGTGTTGATGCGGTCGTCGCGGGTCGGCGGCTCGAGCTCCGGCGGCGACCACACGCCGGTTTCCGACAGGCCCGGCGCCATGCCGTCCGGCAGCATCACCGGCGACCAGTGCGCGGTGCCGGCGACCCGCCCGAACGGCAGCGCGTTGTCGGGATTGGAACGGCTGCGGATCTTGCCGTCGGCGAACTCGATGTCGGCGGGCAGGATGTTGAGCTGCTTTGCCGCGATGCCGGCGAGCTTGTCGCGCATCTGGATCGCGGCGACATGGGCGGCGACCGCGGTGCCCGGCGAGAACCGGCACGAATAGGTGCCGGCGGCGATCGACCACGGGTCCTTGCCGGTGTCGAGCGCGAGCGAGACCTCGATGTCGTCGGGGGCGAGCCCGAGCCGATCGGCGACGATCTGCGACAGCACGGTCTCGTGGCCCTGGCCCTGCACGGTGACGTCGGCGGTCATCGACACCGCGCCGAGCGGATCGACATTGACGGTGACCATGGACACCGCGCCGTTCTTGGGTCCGGCGCGCTCGCGGGCGTCGGCGGAGAGCAGCGTCGAGAGATAGCCCATGTTCGACATGCCGGGCTCGACCACGGCGGCAAAGCCGATGCCGTAGAGCTTGCCGGCGGCGCGCGCGGCATCGCGCCTGCGCTTTAGCGTCGTCGAGCCGGCCGTCGCCGACCGTGGTGGCGACCGCGCTCTGATAGTCGCCGGAATCGTAGAGCGCGCCCGCCGCAGTGCGATAGGGGAATTTGTCCGCCGGAATGAGGTTGCGCCGGATGACGTCGAGATGGTCGAGCCCGAGCTCGACCGCGATGCGCTGCACCAGCCGCTCGATCGCGAGATAGAGCTGCGGGCCGCCGAAGCCGCGGATCAGGCTCGCCGGCATCTTGTTGGTGAGCACGATGCGGTTGGTCACGTCCACATTGGGGATGTCGTAGGCGCCCGGTGACCGCGCCGTGCATGCGGTAGAGCGGCCCCGGCATCGGCGCGCGCAGGAATGCGCCGTAGTCCTCGCGCTGGTCGAGCCGCAGCGCCAGGATGCGGCCCTCCTTGGTCACCGCGGCTTCGATCTCGGTGATGCGGTTCGGCCCGGAGCTGGCGGCGACCAGGTGCTCGACCCGGTCCTCGACCCATTTCACCGGCCGCCCGGTGATCTTCGCCGCGATCGCGGTGAGCACGACATAGGGAAACACCGAGAGCTTGATGCCGAAGCTGCCGCCGCTGTCGGGCGGGATGCGCAGCCGCATCTTGGTGCCGGGGACCCGCAAGGCCTTCGCCATCACCGGATGGGTGGAGAACGGGCCCTGGAAGTTCGCCAGCACGTCGTAGCTCTTGTCGTGCGGGCGATACTCGGCGACGACGACGTAGCATTCCATCGGCGTGAAGGAGAGCCGGGGAAAATCGACCGTGAGCGCGATCCGGGCATCGGCGCTCGGCGAAGGCGCGCGGCGGTGTCGCCATAGGCGAACTTGCGGACCGATATCTCGTTGGTCTTGCACTCCGGGTGCAGCAGCGGCGCGGATTTGTCGCAGGCGGCGATCGGATCGATCACGGCGGCGAGGGGCTCGTAGTCGACCACGCACCAACTCGGCGGCGTCCTCGGCGACATACCGGCTCTCGGCGACCACCAGCGCCACCGCCTCGCCGACATAGCGCACCAGGTCGACCGCGAGCGACCATTGGTGCACCGGCTGCTTCAAGCGCGATCAGGAAGGGATCGGTAAGCTTGCGGACGTCCTCGCCGGTGATCACCGCGAACACGCCGGGCAGCGCCTGCGCGGCGGCGGCGTCGATGCGCAGGATCTTCGCGTGGGCGTGGGGCGAGCGGATCACATGGGCGTGCAGGGTGCCGTGCGGCACCGGCAGATCGTCGCCATAGCGGCCGCGCCCCGACAGCAGTGCGGGATCTTCCTTGCGAACCAGCGGCAAACCGAGCTGAGACACCAAAGCACCGTCGAAAACGTCTTCTCCGCGTGATCACACCGCAATACGTAGGGTGGGCAAAGGCGCGCTCTTAGCGCCGTGCCCACGCGGACAGTGCGACGTGGGCACGCTTCGCTTTGCCCACCCTACGCCGTTGCGTCGATCTCATCGAAAGCCGCTCTAGCTAAACGCAGGGCCCTCGCGAGTAAAGGCTTCCCCGCCGCAAGCCTGCCATACCGGGGCTTCGGCCGTTGCCGGCGGCACTCGTGTTGAAGTGGCGGCCAAGCACGGGCATAACTCCGGCCCGACTTCAGGGCGCACGACGAACTGGAACAGGCAATGAACATCGAACGCAAGCCGGTCGCCTATGGCGATCTCCGCGGCTGGATCAAGGCGCTGCATGCCGCCGGCGAGATCAAG
Source organism: uncultured Alphaproteobacteria bacterium (assembly GCA_963791375.1). Lineage (GTDB taxonomy): Bacteria > Pseudomonadota > Alphaproteobacteria > Rhizobiales > Xanthobacteraceae > JAJPKK01. The sequence continues at coordinate 10,506 of CAWBSI010000007.1, read as the reverse complement.
GAGATCGAGGCCGAGATCGACTGGAACATCGAGATCGGCACCGTGATGCGGCTCGCCCAGGGCACCGGCGACGGCCCCGCGCTGCTGTTCAACAACATCAAGGATTACGGCGCCAATGCCCGGTGCCGCCGCATCTTCGGCTGCGGGCTCTCGAGCTATCGGCGCGTCGCGATGATGCTCGGCGTCGCCCCGGACACCCATCCGCGCGAGCTCGTGAAGATGGGCCGCAACGTTCTGGGCAACGGCATCCCGCCCAAGATCGTCGCCACCGGCCCGGTGAAGGAGAACATCGTCACCGGCGATGACATCGACCTCTACGACCTGCCGTCGCCGTGGTGGAATCGGCTCGATGGTGGTCGCTATCTCCTCACCTATGGCGGCTGCGTCACCAAGGACCACGATACCGGCGTGATGAATGTCGGCATCTATCGCGGCATGGTGGCAAGCAAGACCGAAATCCCGATCCTGATGTGGAAGGCCCAGCATGTTGGCCAGCACGCCACGTCGTGGGAGCGCGCCGGGAAGAACGAGATGCCGATCGCGGTCGCCATCGGCTGGGAGCCCTCGCTCGGCTTCACCGGCGGCGCGCCGGTCGCCAAGGGCGTGTGCGAATACGACGTGATGGGGGCGATCCGCGGCGCCCCGGTCGAACTCGTCAAATGCGAGACCGTGGACCTCCACGTGCCCGCGACGGCGGAGATCGTGATCGAGGGCTATGTCCAGCTCGACCCCGCGAAGTTCGCCATGGAAGGCCCGTTCGCGGAATTCACCGGATATCTCGCCGGCGACAAATCGCCCAAGCCGACCATTCGTGTCACCGCCATCACCCATCGCAACGATCCGATCCTGCGCGGCTCGATCGAGGGATCGCTGCCGGGCAGCTTCTCGGAGAACGCCATCTGCTCCTCGATCATGCGGGCGGCGACGGCATGGTCGGTGCTGGAGCGCGCCGGCGTCCCCGGCATCACCGACGTGTGGTGCCCGCCGGTCCATGCCGGCATCAACCTCTTGATCCAGATGAAGCAGAGCTATCGCGGCCAGGCAAAGCAGGCCGCCAACGCCATCTGGGGCTCGTCGGCGGCGCATGTGCGCTACAAGCACATCACCGTGGTCGACGACGACATCGACATCCACGACTATGCCGCGGTGGATTGGGCGATCGCCTACCGGGTCAATGCCGGCGAGGACGACATCATCATCATGCCGTCCACCTTCGGCGCCGGCCTCGATCCGTCGACGCGGCGGCGCGACCGCAACCCCGCGCTGTTCGGCACCGGCAAGTGGAACCGGGTGCTGATCGACGCCACCATGAACCTCGACTACGACCCCGATCCCGACCTCGGCGGCGCGCGCTTTCCGCCCAAGGTCTGGCCGTCGGAATCGGATCTCGCGGCAGTGGCGCGGCGCTGGGGCGAATTCGGCCTCAAGCCGCTGCCGCCGAAGGTGGGGTAGGGGACGCCTCACTTCTCCCTCCCCGTTCCCGGGGATTGGTTTCCCTGGGATGGAAGTTGGTTGCTGGAAGTAGATAGCACATTGATTTTGCTTGCGTCGAAGCGGACGGACGGTCAGGGATTGTCCTCAGCTAGCCCGTGTGGTGCTACCTATTTTGAGTCGGGGTAGCATGAAGGGGGACAAGTCAGATGCCGCGCGTGAAGCTGACCAAAGGCGTAATCGACGACCTACCGACGCCTGCCAAGGACATCGTCTATTGGGATGCGGCCTGCCCGGGCTTTGGCGTCAAGGTCACCCCGGCAGGCCGGAAAGTCTTTGTCGTCCTGTTTCGGACGGGAGGCGCAGGTTCCCGGCTGCGGAAATACACGATCGGCCCCTACGGTCGAGTGACCCTTCATCAAGCGCGGGTATCAGCGCAGAAGGTCTTCACCGCCAAGCTTGAGGGACGTGACCTCGCCACCGAGAAGCGGGACGCGCGAAAAAGGATGGTGACCGATCGCGTCGAGGACCTACTCGAAGCCTACATCACGCAGCATGTTTCACAGAATCGCTCGGCTCGCGCGACGTCGCAAATGCTTCGCCGAGAATTGGGCGCATGGGGTGGCCGAAGCATTCACGAGATCAGCAAGCGGGATGTCATGGACATCGTATCCGCGGTCGAGCAACGCGGTGCGCCGGTGGCCGCCAACAAGACACTGAAGGCTGTCAGGACCTTCCTGCGCTGGTGCGTGGGCAGGGCGGTGCTGGATCAGTCGCCGGCGGAAGGCATCCCGCTGCCGACGAGGGAGGTCGCCCGAGACCGGGTCTTGAACGACGACGAACTCGCGCGGGTGATCATCGCGGCCCGGCAGATCGGTGGCCCATATGGCGGGATCGTCGAACTGTTGGCGCTGACGGGGCAGCGCCGGGAAGAGGCGGCGCGCTGCGTTTGGGAGGAGATCGACCTTCATAACTGGATATGGACTCTGCCCAACTTGAGAACAAAGAACGCAAAGCCGCACATCGTGCATTTGTCGGATCAGGCCCTCGCCGTGCTGAGTGAAGCAAAGAATCGGGGCAAATTCGTATTTTCGGCTTCCGGGATGCATCCATTTCAAGACTTCAGCAACGCGAAGCGCGAGCTCGATGCAATATCCGGTGTCACCGGGTGGCGCCTTCACGATCTGCGACGCACCTGCGTGTCTGGAATGGCTGGTCTTGGCGTTGCGCCCCACGTCGCCGATAAGATTCTCAACCACCAGTCCGGAACGATCTCCGGGGTAGCGGCAGTGTACCAGCGGCACCAATTCCTTGCGGAGCGCAAGGATGCCCTTGAAAAGTGGGGAGCCCACCTTTCGAGCGTACTGGCCAAAGCGATTAGTGCCCGACCCGGTGGTTTGAGGCGGGTCGCCTAAGATCATATTGGTTAAGTCAAGCACTCCACCTATCGATGCAGAAAAATCTATTCAGGCAAGCAAGACTAGGGTCAGAACTCATTAATTTTGCTGCTGCGGCAAAGCAATTCTGATTCGATACGGACCTGATTCGTTTTGGGGGGATCGGGATCATGCGGAGGAACCTGTTTTGGCTGAGCGATGAGCAGTGGAAGCGCATCGAGCCCCATCTGCCAACGGATGTGCGAGGTGTCGAGCGAGTGGACGATCGGCGTATAATCAGCGGCATTGTGCATGTGTTGAAAAGCGGTTGCCGCTGGTGCGATTGTCCACCCGAATATGGTCCGCCGACGACGATCTATAACAGGTTTGTTCGCTGGGCGCGGCGCGGCATCTGGGAAAACCTCTTTCGGGAATTTGCCGGGAACGGGCGATCCACAGAGACACAGATGATCGAACTCCACGCACGTGAAAGCCCACCGGTCAGCAGCCGGCGGAAAAGGGGGGAGCAAAGGCAGGCTGTTGGCCGCTCGCGTGGAGGGCGCAATACGAAGATCCATGCACTCGCAGATGCTAAAGGGCGCCTGATCGCCATCCTGTTGACCGGAGGCGAAGCACACGATTGTCCGGTCGCCGAGCGCCTAATCCGCCGCGTGGAGCGATCCAAGTGCATGCTCGCTGACAAAGCATATGATAGCACCGAATTGCGCGAGGAGCTGGATGAGCATGGAACCAAATCGGTCATTCCAAACCGCTCCAACAGGAAGCACCCGTTCAGCTTCAGCAAGCGTCTCTACAAGCTGCGCTGGCGCATCGAAGCCGCTTTCAATAGGTTGAAGGACTTCAGGCGCATCGCAACCCGCTACGACAGGCTGGCGCGTAACTACCTCGCCTCTGTGTGTCTCGCTGCCGCCATCGTATGGTGGATTTAATGAGTCTGGACCCTAGATCAGCCCTGCGAAGCGGGTAGCAAACCCTGCGAAAACGCTTCTCAGAGATGGAGTCCGAAAAAGCCTGCGACCACAACAATCACTACGACTACTCCGATGATGTAGAAAATATTCATTGTCTTGCTCCGAATGATGAATGTACGGCTTGTGCTTGACCAGCGTGGGTGCATCAGACGTAACGTCACCAGTTGGATTTAGTTCCCGATCCTGCAATTCTCTGACGGCCCGCCCCGTCCTGATCCGGCCGTCCTCCTGAATCTTTTGTGTCTATTTCCAACTCGAGCTTGCCAATCATAGCGGTGCGGGACGACAATTGATGTCGATGTGTGCAATATTGCACAAACTCGGCTTCAGGCTGCGGCGTAGCCCTAGACATCAGCTGGGACTCACAGTTCCGCGAATCCTCAACGCACACGCGCATGCCTGACCACAGTGTCCGGGCTGAACGTCGATTGAGATACGAAATACTGCCGGAGAAAAGCAATGTAGATAGCCGAACAGGAGACTATATCATGAGCCCTCCCAAACCAACAACATGGGACGCACATATCTCGGTTCTGATAATAATTATAGGACTATATCTTGGTCTATTTTTGACAAGAAACGTTGAACAGTATCAGAATCAGCAATTCACAGATGCGATGTTTGGGAAATAGTATAGCAGCCATTTTGCAGTCTTAAATTACTTCCATACTGAGCGGACTTTTCTCCTCGGTAAGCGCATGGGTGACTGGATCATAGAACTTCTCGGCCCCGGTTGTCCTGCTCCAGCATATTGGGGGTGCAGCGGCCAGGTGCATCCCCTACTCTGCTGGAAAGCCGGGAATTCCGTGGAGGAACTCCTATCTCATCTGCCTACAATCGTTCTATCAGGCTCTCCGCTTGGTGAATGGGTCGTTTCGGGGCATCTTTGCAAAAGTTGCGCAGTTGACGGACACCACCGGGCCGCATGATCATCATCGAGTGATCGCCCCCACCTGTTTGGATCTCAGTGAAGATGGGGCCGGGATTTCCCGGCCCCATCCAGACAACCACCGCCCAGATTACGCGTCGATGATTGCAACGATCTCCATGGACCTGGGGTCCACAATCACGATCTGATCGGCGACCATGAAGTAATCATACCCGCGCCAGCTCGGCTCGATTTCTAAGATTGTGCTCGGAACCGGAATGAAACGGACTGAGCGGGGCACAGCGGCGCCCACCGACAGGCTGAAATCGACACGGTCGACGCGAGGTGCGCTCCGCTCCTTGATGAATACCTGGTGGAGTTGGGTTCGCTTTTCGGGCGTAACATTGACCGAAACATTTCCTCGGTTCGGAGCTGCGCCCTGGCCAGTAGTACGATTGCGGTCGTTGTCGCGGCGCTCCTCGGTCGCTCGGTTTTGTTCCAGTCGCCTCTCTTCGGTTGCTCCGTTCGTGGCCTTGTTTCCCTCAGTTCGCTTCTCGCCCTGCTCGTTGCCCTGGCTTTCTCTGCGCTCGTTCTGAGGCGCCTGTCCGGTCGTTTCACGATTTCGATTGGGCTGAGCCTCGCCCGTCCGGTTCGGCCTGCTCTGCTCACCACGTTCCTCAGCGGCGTTCTTGCCGCTTTTGGTCTCGGCGGCGCCATTGTGGACCGCCCCAGGGACGGCCGGCTGGCCTGTCGCCTGGCCGCCGCCCGAAGACTTCGGCGCCATCTGGCCGGAGGGCGCGTTGCCAGGCGCACCGCCCTGCTGCTGTGCGAGAACGCCACTTGTGCCTGCGATTAGGGCAGCGGCGGCGACCGCAATCATCAACTTACTGTTGTTCATTTGTCAGCTCCATTTTTGGGAAAGCATGATCCAGCGCCGCAGCTGGCTGCCTTCATACCAACGCAGACTTGGTGTGTATGTTCCGTGAGCGTCCATTCAGCGTTCAGCGCCGGCGAGCACGTGGGCGTATCCGCCGCCGGCGGCCGCAATCAAGAGCGAGCTCGTGAGCAATCTTGCACAACTCGATCGAATTCGACGTGAGCTCGGATTTCTAGTCTAAAATGGCGGAACTTTTCCGCGCCGCCCACGTTGCTGCAATGCACTTACTTGCACAGGTCGTCTCATGCAAAACGCAATCGCCATTCCGCCGACAGCTGAGGGCGTTAGCCCTGAGCACGCGGGAGACGACCCGGCGCCGATCGGGTTCGAAAGTGATCCGCATTCAAAGCGCATCGTGCTTGACCTTGCCGAATGGTGCGGCCGATTGGCGAGGTTGGCTGCGCTGCGCAGCGGCCAATAAGCTGCGGAGACGTAAAGTACTGTGTCTCTTCTCCCCGGTCAGCAATCTGAAGGGAATGTTTCTGTGCCACAGACTAGTCGGAAGCCCGCTTCGGGTCCGCTGCACGATCAACCAACGCCCCCGGAACATGACCCGCCCAATAAGCCGATGCATGATCCTGCGGGCGATCCGACCTATGAACCGCCGCGGCCGGTGACCGAACCAACTCCGAATCCGGCAGGCGACCCGCCGCCGGAAATACCGGGCGACCCGCCGAACTGATATGCGCCACTGTCGAGACTAACTGGTCGCCGCTGCGCACGACACCTCGCCACCAGGCGCACGCCCTACGGCATCGCCTACAAGGTCCCTTTGGCCGCACCGACGACCGCATCCTATGGGGTTCGCTCTCGGATGGCCGATCGGCGCGAGCTACTCAACACCGGCCGGCCCGGTGATGGCGGCATCGTGCTGTTTCTTTCCCCTGGGCACTCCTCGCCGACGGAAGTCTGCTGGACCCGTGATTTATCGACCGGCTGATCCTGCCCTCGCGAATCTGTTTGAATTCCGCGCTGGTGGTCGACTTCGTGCGGGCGCCGGCGTATGACGGCGAATGTTCATGGTGATCCTCCAATATGCAACGGAACAAGTCTGCCCGGCGATGTGAGGTTTCCGGCCATGCGCCGTACCCAGTAGGATTTCGGCGTGTTCGATGGTCCAGCGCAGCGGAAAGCGGCGGCCGGGCTCACTTCTTGGTTCCACGGGAGCGGTTCGCCGGTTTGGGTTCGAGCTGACTGAGCAGTCCCATGGCCTCGTCGGCGGAAAGGACGCGGCCAGGCTGGACAAGCTGCGCCATCTCAGCGTTAAGCATATGTCCCTCGGTGAAGATCATGCCTCCATTCTGACTAGCAACAACAGCCTTAAACCGGGCGTGGATCAGCGAACGCGCCTCGATGATGGCGACGTTGAAGCGCTGCTTGGAGTCTCGGTAGCAAAGCCAGAAATGCGCCATCGTCCCGACACCGTGGAGTCGTCGCAGGCCCCCAAGCGGGATGAAGTTAAGCGAGCAAAGGAACGGCCCCATGCGGAGAGCCATCAACGCGGGGGCCATAAAGGATTGCTACTTCGAGTAAAGCGGCGAATTAGACGGCTCGCCTGTTGGTCTAACATCACACCCCGATAAATGTTCCGTAGTAAGGCCTCGGTCCGGGGAAATGTGGGGCTGGAGCCAGCGCGAGGATCGTTCAGGCCGGGCGCCTCCTGACCCGACGCGCCAACCGGCCCCGCGACACGCTCGTTCCGTCACAAAACTCATTTCTTGATCTTTGGGGGAACGTCCTTATCCACTTTCGCCAGAGATTTTGCGAGTTTTCTCACTTCCTTGGGGACCTTTGGCTTGGGCTTCCCCATAGCCTTCACTCCGGCGCTAAAAGATTTGGTCGCCTCGTCAGTCTGCTTCTTTGCTGGGGGTTTCATTGATCCATCCGCCGTGAAATGCGACTAGTGTCGTTGTACCATGATGGTCGCAGGCCGCTGGTAGACGCTGCCGGTTATCACACGCTTTCCCATCTGCTCGCAGCGGCACGTGTCAGGCCGGACGAGCTGACGATGACAGGCGCAACACCCCCCGTTTCGCGAATGAAGCGTGCACGATCGCTATTTTCGCTCCGCGTGTGGGCCACCGCCGCCGCGTGGCGCCGCTCCGATCGTGGACGGCGCTGCACGCGCCTGCGGGACCTGCGCCCGGGCGGCTGGCGCTTGACGCGGCGGTGTAGGCGCACGCGCCACCGCCGGCGTTTGTGGTGCCGGGGCCCGAGCGGCCGGTGCTTGCGGCCGAGCTCGGCGAGCGATCGGTGGCGGCGCTTGTTTCCGCGCAGCCGCAGGAGGCGCTGCGTGCTCGCGCGGTGTCGCTTGTGGCGTCCCGCGATTTTCCCTTCCGGCCGGGGCACGCCGTTGCTCGGCGCCGCGGTTGAGATCTCGTGGAGAAGGTAGGGCAGCTCCAGTCGTCGCGGGTGGTTGACCGGGCCGTTGGGCGCGGGGCGGCTGGGTTGATGGCAACGCGGCTGCGGACGCGGGACCTGCGCCTTGCCGGCGTTGCTGGCCAGCCGCCGGGTCGAGGGGTGGATTCTTTTGCGCTGTAGGCGGAATCGTTTGGATCGGGGCCGCAACGGTGGTGCCTGGAACCGTACCGAGCGCCGCTCGTGGCGGATTGTCGCCGAGCCGACCGTTCTCGTTGCGGCCGAGCGCCTGCGGTGGCCGCTCGTTGCGCGCCGGTTGAATCTGGCCGTGCGCGGTCACGATCTCGTGCGCCGTCCGATCGCGCCCGCCGCGGCGTAGATCCTCCGCCCGGACCAGAATCGCGCCGGGATGTGGGTTTTGCTGGCGAGCACGCGCGGTCGTACATCGTAAGAGCGGATAGGCCGGCCAGAGGCCTCGGCGATATGGGTCGGCGAAATGCCGGGGTTCACGGCGAAGTGGCGATCACGCATCACCACGGTCCGGTTCACCATGATTGTCCGGTGCATGAAGGTCGCACGCTGTGCCAGCGGCAGGAAGACGGCCGCGAGACGCGGCGCGATTAGATCGCGTGGCCTAACGAAGCTCCAGTACGCTGGATTGTCGTCATATGCGAAGATCAATTCGTCGGGTGGCAGCGGCGCCCATCCGACATAATCGTCGCGTTCGTTGTCGCCTTGTCGCCAATCGACCCAAGCAGGAGCCCAGTCGTCGCCAGGGATCCAGACCCAGCCCAGTTCATCGTCGGCGACCCAACGTCCATAATGGTACGTTACCCAGCCCCAATTAGCCTCGGCATTGTCGGAGACCCAGTACCAGCCGTAGTCGTCGGAATAAACCCAATGTCCGACCGTGTAGGGCCGCCAGTCGCTCGCGATGCGCGCCGGGGTCCAGACCGCGCCCCAACGCTTGTGCGAGTGCCACGCCCCGTAAGGCTCCAGCGAGACACGGAAATCGGCGGACACGGCGCCACGTGTCTGCGCGGCCGCCGGCGTGATCGATGCGGTGATGATCGCTGGCGCGACCAGCAACGCGCAAAGAACCGCGCCTGTCGCAAGCGCGGCAATGGGCTTTCGATGAAAGAACATGGTTCGATTCCAATCCAAACGCATCTCGGCTGCACTACGCCACAGCCACCTTCCGGTCGACGCTGATGGCGACGCAGCACTATGAACAACATTGATGGGCGACTGAAAGTTCCGCTGGGGTGACAAAGAACGGCACCGACGGCGCCAATGCTCATCGGCGAGAATTGCGCGGTACTACAGGGGCCGTCGAGGCGGCAAAGACCAGTGCTAAGCTTGTCGCCGTTTGTGCGGGAGTCGTCTCGTTCGAGCCGACGATCGTCAGCGACGGACATCGAGCCAGTGAAGTGATCGTCAGCATCCGTTCGATGTTCCAGAAGGATCGCTCCCAAATCAGCGCGGTCACCGTGGCGTTTCCACCGGTGACTTCGAGGAAGCGCTCGTGGCATTGCTCGGCAAGGACGCCGGCGGCCTCTCGGCCTCGACCATCGGAAGGCTCAAGGACGCCTGACGGCGCCCGCCGTGGCCAACATAAGGAACTGGCACGGGCGGCGTACTGGGTGTGGGCATATCCGCTATGGCGCGACGCCTTTGCGGGTGATTTGCATCAAGCAAGCCCAATACGGAGTCTCGCCGACATCGAGGGCAGAGCCCTCAGAGCTTTATCATCCCCAAAAAAATCACCGCGGCTCCCACCGCCGCGCAGATGAATGGCACGATTGATCCGGGGCCTGACAGCTTGAGCAGTGACGCAACGTGAAATCCGATGAACGACCCCGCAACGCCCACCAGCGCGCTGGTGACATAGACGCGCCCTTTTCCGGTGATCTGTCTCGACAACCACGAAATTCCGCTTACCCACTGTGCAAAGCATCCGGCCAGGACGCCGATCAGCAGAACGATGACAAAACCGACAGCGGGGTCCGCAAGCCTGTTCATGGGTGAGGCCTTCTCATCTCTGGAAATCCGCGCAACTCGCCGACGGATTTTGTTTCCCCGGTCCCATCAGACGACCGTTCCGAAAACTTTTCCGATGCCGGCAGTCAGCGCCATCGCCAGCGCGCCCCAGAATGTCACTCGGGCGGTGGCGCGCAGAACGTTTGCACCGCCTGCTCTTGCTCCGATCGCACCGAGAAGAGCGAGAAAGGCGAGAGAGGCGGCAGATACTATGGCGACGAGTGCACCGGCAGGCGATACGACAACCATGAACAGGGGCGTGGCCGCACCTACGGAAAACGATGCGGCCGACGTGAGTGCGGCCTGCACAGGACGCGCGGCGGTGATCTCGGAAATCCCGAAGCTCATCGCGCGCATGGGCGCTCAGGGCATCTTTCGCCATCAGCTGCTGGGCGACCTGCCGCGCGACAGCCTGATCCACGCCGCGCTTGACGTACATTTCGGCAAGCTCCTCAAGCTAAATTCGGGTTCTCGCCGAGCTCCTCGCGCTCTCGCGCGAGGTCC